>JBFWRU010000005.1:0-292259 GCA_050248735.1 Nitrospirales bacterium
ACATTGAGCGGTTTTATAATCACCAGCGGAGCCACTCCTTTACCCAGGGACTGGCCCCAAGAAATTTTAGGGAGCAACACGAGCAAAAGTCTTCTTTCACCTGTCCGTGAAACCGGGGGAAGACCAGTTTTGCTTGGGAGCAAATCCGCACATACCATAAAGATATCTCCGCTTGGCTCCGCGTACATTTGTCTGCTGAAATCACTGAGCTTCAGGAAAAGCAAGCGTCGGGAAAGCCGGGAACGAAGGCC
The DNA here is from genome assembly GCA_050248735.1 of Nitrospirales bacterium. Lineage (GTDB taxonomy): Bacteria > Nitrospirota > Nitrospiria > Nitrospirales > UBA8639 > JACKFE01. The sequence goes on from JBFWRU010000005.1 coordinate 252, forward strand.
GCTGCCGAGCGGGAAGTACAGCTGGAGTCGAAAGAGAAGCGACTACAGTATCTCGATGCCATCACGCAGTTCACCTACAACCCAAATAGCGAAAACGTCGGGAAGAACTCTCTAAACCATGCTGAGGTGATCGCAATCTCAGTGTCGTTCCTCGTCAACAAGCCGCTCATGCAGCAAGTACTGATTCGAAAGCATCCCGTCCTGCTCATCGACGAGAGCCAGGACACACAGAAAGACCTGATTGATGCATTCTTTGCCCTCCAAGCGTCGCATCCAGCTCAGTTCAGTCTCGCCTTGTTCGGTGACACGATGCAGCGCATCTACGCGGATGGAAAAGTCGGATTGGAGCAAGCTATCCCGAAGGATTGGGTAAAACCTTCCCTCGTCGTCAATCACAGGTGCCCCAAACGTATTACGGCCCTTCTCAATCAGATTAGATCAGGGGTAGATGGCGCTCAGCAGAAGTCTCGAAAAGACGCACAAGAAGGAATTGTACGCCTCTTTCTGGTCAATGATGCGGATGGCCTCGACAAACTCGCAGCCGAAGCGGAAGCGACAAAGAGGATGGCTGAAGCCGCCGCAGATGACAAATGGAAAGATCAGGAAGCAGTTAAAGTGCTCACGCTCGAGCATCATATGGCTGCATGTAGAGGAGGCTTCGACCGTTTCTTTGAGCCGCTCTATAGGATCCCGAATTTCAAAACCGGCTTGCTTGATGGGACTCTGAGCGGGGTTGCCTTCTTCGCTCAGCAGGTTCTTCCCTTGATTCAAGCAGGACAATCCAATGACAGGTTTGCAGTGGCTCGGGTCGTGAAAGAGCATTCTCCTATTATGTTTGCTGATAGACTGAGCCACAGCAAGGCTTCATTAGAAGAGATTTGCACGGCTAGAAAATCTGTGGAGTCCGTATTCTCCCTGTGGGAAAACGACGCAGACCCTGTCCTGTTGGATGTTCTCAAGGTGATCTCTGACGAAGGCCTATTCAGCATCCCGGATGTCTTTGCGCCAATCCTGTCCGATGCTGGCATGTCGGGAGAAGAGGTAGTGCCAAGCCCCGCAGATGCAGAAGACGACAGCAACCCTGCGGTCGATGCTTGGCGTGAAGCGCTTTCTGTCCCGTTCAGTCAGCTCCAGTCGTATGTGACGTACATCTCGGATAGATCGCCTTTCGGAACGCATCAGGGCATCAAAGGGCTGCAGTTTCCGCGAGTCATGGTGATCCTGGATGACAACGAGGCCCGTGGTTTCATGTTCAGCTATGAGAAGTTGCTTGGGGCGAAGGCACTGACGGAGACGGATAAGAAGAACCGGCTTGAAGGGAAGGACACATCTGTCGACAGGACTCGCCGTCTTTTCTACGTGACTTGCAGCAGAGCTCAGCAGAGCCTCGCCGTGGTTGTATACACGAAGGAGACGGACAAGGTTGCCGACCGTATTTCAAGTCTTAGCTGGTTCGATGAAGAAGAGATCGTTCGTATGTGATTCAGACTGCATATGCGCATGGCTAGAGCCGTGATCTCTATCCAACAATGCGTTGCAGCAAACGGCGCTTTCTATCGCAGCTGAACGCGAGCGTTAATGCAGCAGGGCTGAGGACCACTTTATTGTGGTGCGATCTTGGCACCGAACTTCCGCGCATGGCCGAAAGCGGACATTTTTTGACTGTAATTGCTAGATGTCCCTTCTAATAATTCATATGGTCCCATAATTGTTCCCTGGCAGCCTGAGTTGGACAAAGGAAAGGGGTGGCTATGAGGTGGGTTTGTGCTTCCGAAATTCTAGCACTTTTGAAGAGCTCGCCAGATGGTCGTGCGATCTACTTCAAATAGGGCCGCAAGACTGCCAGTGGTTTCTTCTCCGCGATCAATCAGTCGTTTGGCGTGTTTGATTTGTTGAGAGTTGAGTAACGGAGGACGACCGGGATATTTGCCCCGACGCTTGGCCGCTTCCACGCCAGCCTTGGTCCGTTCGATAATCAGCGAGCGCTCAAATTCAGCCAAGGCCCCCATGATATGGAACACCAACTGACCACCAGCAGTGGTGGTACTAATCCCATCGGAGACACTCTGAAAGCCCGCTCCTTTGTCCCGGAGAGTTTCGATGAGTTCAATGAGATGACGTAGCGAACGCCCTAATCGATCCAGCTTCCACACGACCAAGACATCCCCTTTTTTGAGTTGCTTTAGCGCCCGATCCAATCCAAGGCGGTGAGTGGTGTTTCCACTCACCGCCTTGTCCGTGACAATGTGTTTGCAGCCGGCTGTTCGCAAGGCATCACGTTGAAGAGCGAGGTTTTGTTCGTCGGTGGAAACTCGTGCATACCCAATTTTCATGAAATTATTATGCAACGGTATTACGCAACATGCAAGTGATTGATTTAATTAAAGATTGAAAATGGTTGCAAAAAGGATCAGTTTTGCAAGTGCATTAAAGATTAGCCACATTGTCTGGCATGGCAATCTGAATCCTCTTTTCTGCACTGCACCTCAGATGTGTGGGCGGAATGATGTTTCGAACCAACTTGTCGGCTTCCTGTTTGGTGTCGCGTTTTGGCTTCATCAGCAGCCCTCCTTTCGGGTCTCGGATGAGTCCAAAACTTCGCCCTAAGCAATCCTTCCTGATTTGTCCAATTTCGGCTGACACGGAACACCTCAAGATGCGACTTAGGAGTTATTGGGGTCAATCTCAATTAACTATTGGTTAATTCAAATAACTTTGTTCGGTGGAGTTTATTTTATTGTTCCAAAACTATAGAGTTACATGGGAATCCTCTCATGCTCTTGAGCGAGGAAGGGTGAGACAACCTTTGGTTTGGAATATTGTACGGCCAGAAATTGGAAGCCAGCTCTTATGGGGGTGGGGCCAAACATTCTTGGACGAAAAAGAAAGCAATATCTGAGATGAGCACATTCGTAGGCCGCGAAAGTCCGGTTGAAGATATTCGTCGTGCCATAATTGACGCGAGCCCGAAATCTAAGGTCCGGATTATCTCCGTAAGCGGTCCTGGCGGGGTTGGCAAGAGCTTCATGCTAGATCATGTGCTCTCGGATCTCGACCTCTCTCATCACAAATACCTTCAACTTCGCGTCGATGGAAACACCAGCTCTGCAACCCTTGCAGATGTTATAGTTCGAGATCTTATTGCAACCAAGTGTCCATCCCTTGCAGGCGATCCCCAATATTTTCGAGTCACCCGAGAAGGGTGGAACCACCTCCAGTGGATGGATGTGAGAGCACGAGCTGAACTCGAGGCTAGAACAAAGGATGACGATGATTTCGCACAAATGGCGGGAATGCTTTTCGAAAAAGCAGTCGGTCTTTTGGAGATTATTCCAAACGGAAAGACCCGTAAAGCCAGCCGCGTCTTGAAGAAACTTCGTAGCCGTGATGTGGAGCGGATCATCGCGATAGCTCGACGGTTAAAAGCTTATCAGGAGGAGAAAGGAAACCTCTTTGGAGTCCTTCCGGTAGGCCGTGCTGCCAAAGAGCGCAATCTCCTCCGCAAGGATCTTTCCGCCCGCCTTGCCGAGTACTTAACGATCGACTTGGCGGCAATCCTGTCGGGTTACCGTCCTCAAGATTGGAAACGACTTCTACCATCTAAGGTGGAGGGGATGGATCGGTGCCTCCTGATCTTGGATGATTATGAAACACTTGAGGCAACGCTTGACAATTTTCTGAGGCACGATTTCCTTCCTCGTCTGAAAAGCGTCAAGTTCGAGACACTTCTGATCGTGCTTGGCCGTGATAGTCTTCAGAATGTTAACTTTTCGTGGGAGCAATACTTCGGCGCGGAGATTGTCTTGGATGTGAGGCTGGCACCCCTTTCGACGCAAGAGTCTCAGGCATATCTCAAATCGTTAGGTATTATCGAACTGAAAGCCATGGAGCGTATCATCAGAGATTCTCTCGGTCTACCATTCCTATTGGCTGCTGAGGCAGAGTGCGAAATACTGGGTAATGGCAGCGCTCTGAGCCTTCAGAAATTTGTGGACAGGACGACGCGCTGGATGACGCAGGAACAGCGATCGTGGGCGCTAGCACTATCGTTTGTGGAAGAGGTCAACACCGATACGGTGAGGTGCATCCTGCCGGACAGCGAGCCGACTGAGGTGTTGGAGTGGTTTAAGAAAGAATCATCAATTCGATCACCTGACGCTGGGAAATGGACGATGCTACCACTGATCAGATCGCGCCTTCGAGCGTCCGTCAAAAACGATTCGCCAGGTCAGTGCCGGGTGTTGGAAGAACGCGCGACCAAGATGCTGCATGGCGAATTGTGAGGACAGTGACCGCGAGGTTGGTCAAGTATAACAGGGCGAACTCGGCTCATTCAAAATAGACCCGTTTCCCAGCTGGGATTTCCCCGAAGCTCGAAAAGGAGGCAGGATGGGTAAGAAGGGATTTATCCCAGAAGATATCATTGGACATTTCTAAACCATTGAAATCATTACCGGGGAAGGGAACATTATGATCATTTCGACATTAGGTCCACAGAATGCCGGTCAAATTCATATGTACTTCGACTGCGGAGATCTATTTCTTTCTCCCGAAGAATATCAGCGCGAAAATGCATGGAACTTGTCTCAAAAGCAGTTGCTTATCGACACTATTTTTCGTGGGATGGACATTCCAAAGTTTTATCTTTGGAAAATTGACCAAAATACATTGGCCAATGGTTATCCGGATGGTGAGATGAAGCAGCATTACAAGGACATTCTGGAGCATAAGCGAAAAGATAATGACGAAGGAGATCCGCATGTTTATGAGGTTGTCGATGGTCAACAGCGAATCCGTACTATTTTAGAGTACATGGGTGCTAAACCCAAGGATACCCTTTGCTATCGGGGACATTGGCACGAGCCTTTCCCAGCTCTCACTGATACGCCGATGGCCAAGGGAAAGCATTACGCCCAGTTAAACGCAGAACAGAAACTTACCTTTCAGCAAAAACCGCTTACAATTGTAGTGCTTCAGAATGCAACGATCGATGAGATCAGGGATATGTTTTTGCGGCTGCAAAACGGAACGCCTCTAAATGCACAGCAGAAGCGGGACGCGAGTGGCTCTTCAGTAGGACGAGTCGCGCGGGAACTGACAGAATTGCCATTCTTTAAACAGTCAGTGGGGTTCAGTGACACTGCCTCTTCTCACCGTCTTGTCGCTTCTCAGATGTTGCATCTGGAACAGAAGGACAAGATTGTCAGCTGCACGTCAGCACAACTTGATGGCTTTTACAGGAGGTATATTCAAGGAGTACAACTGGAACCATCGGTAGTCGTGAGAACAAAAAAGATATTAGTTTTATTAGGAAAAGTCTTCCCAACCAAAAATCCGCATCTGAATCAGAATTACGCGCTTAGTTTATACTGGGCTTTATCACGTATCCTCCAGACCTACGACATACCTGAGGACCAGTTCACGATTGTCCGTGAAAACTTCGAAAAGCTTGATCTTGCTCGACTTGAAGCTCAGGAACGGGACTACCGTGATAAGCCAGACGACGAGATTTATTCAGAATTGTCCTTAGCCATGTCTCGGGGTAATACCGGATTAGAAGGTATCAGTATAAGACATCGCATCGTCTGTCAGTACCTTTTTGAAGGAGTCACTTTGAAGGAATATCCAAATCTAGATACGAAAAGAAACTTCACCGAGGAAGAAAAGTTGATTCTCTACCATAGAGCCAAAGGGTGCTGCCAATTATCCATAAACGGTAAGGAATGTGGTCGACCACTATCATTCGATGACCCGGTAATCGATCACATTCTTCCACACAGTCGAGAAGGCAGGACGTCGCTTGAGAATGGCAGGGTAGCCTTCAAGTCATGTAATATTGCCCGGGGCGTCCGAGAGGATTTTGACCCAGGGAAAAATTGTCACCTTTTGCCGACCCCAAACGGCGAAACAGAAAGCAGCCAGTAAGTGTCCCTGCTCCCTTTCTTTATGTCGTCAGCAAAATTGGGACTCCGGGTGGATTAGCAGGCTCCTCTGATTTGTCCAACTTGGGCTGACACGGAACACCGCTGGCGGCCAGTTGGTGTTCCATATCATGGGGGCCTTGGCCGAATTTGAGCCATCTCTGATTATCGAACGGACGAAGGCTGCCTTGGAAGCGGCCAAGCGTCGGGGCAAATATCCCGGTCGTCCCTCGTTACTCAGCTCTCAACAAATCAAACACGCCAAACGACTGATTGATCGGGGAGAAGAAACGACTGGAGGTCTTGCGGCACTATTTGAGGTGGATCGCACGACCATCTGGCGTACCCTTCAAAGAACGTCGATTTAAAACTTTTAAAAATTCGGTTGTTAATCCATTTTTTTTCAGCCCAATCTCATACCATCTCATTTTCGTTTGAGCCTACTTCTCTTTCTCAATTCCCTTTATTCGCCAGATTTTGTATGCTGGGTCTCTCTAAAATGGTGAGCCGCCAGCCAACCAATTGAGTAAACATTTTGTATTTAGTTAGTCCCTCGCGCACTAACTAAACGGGAATCACATTCAAGTCAAAGTTCGTATGAAGCTCGTACGGAACACAGGCACCGACCGGGTAATCGATCACATTCGACCGGGACTCACACGCGGGCATCAGCTTGATGCTGTGACTCCAACTATTTCTCTCTTTGCTTTTGCCGCCATCATGCGTGAGGCCAGAGAGTTGGCCCGGTGCCGCCTTGTTCTGCCTCCAGCCAATGCGGACCTTGGAATTCTAGGATCACCGGCTGATCGCACTGCGCGGAACCAGTTGCAATCCCGCTGGCTTGCACAGGGTCTGGTTCAGTGGATTCAGGACAAAGCCGAGGTACGGCGCGCCATTGGACCGGTTCCGCAGGGTGCCTTCGTCCTGCGCGATGCAAACGCTCAACCATTACAAGCGCTTCTAGGATCGCTTGCTTTCAGCACCGATGGCCTTGGGTTGGCTCCCGGCAATCCCATGAGCCTGATTCAGGCATCCGAAACGGCTCCGGAAGCAACCTTGCTCAGTCAATGGTTCGACGTTCAATGGTCGGCCCTAGCCGCGGACACGGGCGCGAAAGAGATGACTATCAAGGAATTACAGCATTTTTCCTCGCACCGCGAGCCAGCTCTCGTCTATGCACTCATCCTATACCACTTGTTTAAGGAGCGCGGGGAAGCTCTCGACGAAGAACAGATTGTCAAGTCCGCCACTGGTATCCGCAATACGGTGGTCTGGAAGAAGCTCTACAAGTTCCAGCGTGACGGCGTTGTTGGTGCAATTGACAAGCTCAACCGCTTCGGGGGCTGCATCATCGCTGATAGCGTGGGCCTCGGGAAGACATTCGAGGCACTCGCCATCATCAAATATCATGAACTCCGCAATGATCGGGTGCTGGTCTTGGTACCCAAAAGGTTACGTGACAACTGGACGCTCTACAAGGCAAATGATCGCCGCAATTTCCTCGCCCAGGATCGCTTCAACTACGACGTGCTCAATCACACTGACTTGTCTCGCGACGGAGGTTTGTCGGGTGACATCGACCTCGCTCACGTCAACTGGGGGAACTACGACCTTGTGGTGATCGATGAGTCCCACAACTTTCGTAATAAGCGCACACCCAGACAGGGGGGGGAGACCCGCTATGACCGGCTGATGCGTAGGATCATCAAGGAGGGCGTCAAGACGCGGGTGCTCATGCTCTCGGCCACGCCGGTCAATAACCGCATGGCCGACCTTCGTAATCAGATTGCCTTCGGGACCGAGGGCGATGACACAGCCCTCCTCGACCACGGCATCGGTAGTATCGACAGCACCACACGCCTGGCCCAGAAACAGTTCAATCGTTGGCTTGATCTTGACGACGCGGAACGGACCCCAGCACGGCTGATCGAGATGTTGGGCTTCGATTACTTCACCCTCCTCGATGTGCTCACCATCGCCCGCTCGCGCAAGCATGTTGAAAAGTACTACGGAATCGCCGAGACTGGACGGTTCCCCGACCGCCTGAAACCCATCAATATCAAGGCCGACGTGGACCGGTCCGGCAAATTCCCTTCAATTCGCGAGATCAATCTTGAGATCCGACGCCTCAACCTTTCCTCCTATGCACCCCTCCGTTACGTGCTACCCCATAAGCAGGAAGCCTACGACAAGAAGTACAGCACTGAGATTCGCGGGGGAGAAGGGTTCTTTCGCCAGGTGGACCGCGAGGAAAGCCTGATCCACTTGTTGCGTGTCAACGTGCTCAAGCGAATGGAAAGCGCCGTGCCGTCGTTCGCACTGACCCTGCAGCGCCAGTTGAGGGACGTGAAGGCCACCCTGGCGCACATTGAGAACCACGCGGAGGAGCTCGAAGAGGTCGACATCGAAGATGTGGACATCGAGGATCCGGCCTTCGAGAGTCTACTGGTCGGACGCAAGGTGAAAGTGCTGCTCAGGGACGTGGACCTAATACGTTGGAAACAGGATCTGATTGAGGATCGAAACCGGCTGGCAACCCTGCACGCTGCCGCCGCACAGGTGGACACTACTCGCGATGCCAAGCTCGCCGCGCTGCGCGAGGTGATCGAGCACAAGTGCGCCAACCCGATCAACCCCGGCAACCGCAAGATAATCGTCTTCACTGCCTTTGCGGATACTGCCCGTTATCTCTACGAGCAGCTGGCCCCGTGGGGTAGGAAGAGCCTCGGCATCGAAACGGCACTGGTCACGGGGACGGGCAGCAACCAAACAACGCTGACCGGCCTGCGCAAGAACCTCGCCTCGATCCTTACCGCGTTCGCGCCCCGATCGAAGGAACGCCCCGAAGAACTCGCTGGCGAGGGCGAGTTGGACCTGCTTATCGCGACCGACTGCATCTCCGAGGGCCAAAACCTCCAGGACTGCGATTGGCTGATTAACTACGACATCCATTGGAACCCGGTGCGCATCATCCAGCGATTCGGGCGCATCGACCGCATTGGTTCGCCCAACGATCGCATTCAGCTCGTCAACTTCTGGCCCAACATGGAATTGGAGGAATATATCAATCTTGAGCAGCGAGTCAGCGGCCGAATGGTGCTGCTCGATATCTCTGCCACGGGCGAGGAAAACCTGATTGAGCAGCAATCTGGCAACCAGATGAACGACCTGGAATATCGCCGCAAGCAACTACTCAAGCTGCAGGATGCCGTTATCGATCTGGAAGACCTCTCGACCGGCGTGTCCATCGCCGACCTCACGCTCACCGATTTCCGCATCGACCTAGCCGAGTACCTGCGGCTCCATACTGGATTGCTTGAAACGATGCCATTGGGCACCTTCGCGGTCACCACGACAACTGAGGCCGAGGTACCGCCTGGTATCATCTTTTGCCTGCGGGCCGAGGGCGAGGCAGCTGAACGCACGTTTGAGCCGGGCTATCCGTTGGGGCCCTTTTATCTTGTACACGTGGGGAACGACGGCATAGTCCAGCTCTCATTCCCCCAGGCAAAGCAAATCCTCGACCGACTAAAGCGTGTTGGTATCGGCCGGGACCTACCGGACGCCGTGGCATGCTCCCGCTTCGATAAGACCACGAAGCTGGGTGAGGACATGCAGCACGCGCAGCGCCTGCTCGCCGCCGCTGTGGCTTCCGTGGTGGGCAAGAGTGAAGAGCGCGCCATGGCCAGCCTGTTTACCCCAGGCGGCACCCATGCGATCAAGGGCGAATTCGCTGGCATAAACGACTTCGAGGTGGTGGCTTTCCTTGTCATTCTGGCAGATATTCTCGACGATAACTGCAAACCCCAGACTGAATCTGAGGTCACCACGTGAAGAAAGAGCATTCCGGCCAACTGGTGTACTCGCCGAGCGATCTCATCCGCTATCTTGCCTCACCCTTTGCATCATGGATGGATCGATATAATTTGGAAAATCCTGGAGCCTTGACTCCGGATGAGGAAACCGAGGATGAACAACTCATCGCGCAGACCGGAAATCAGCACGAGCAGGCGGTGCTTGCCGAGTTCAAATCGTCTGCCGCCAACTTGCTCGAAGTTCCCAAGACCGATCTAGCTGTTGCCCGAACAACGACGCTCTCCGCTATCAGTACAAAGACTCCCATTATCTATCAGGCGGCACTGGAAAGTGGGCAGTTCGCGGGGTTTACCGACTTCCTTCTGCTCGATGAATCGGGACGCTATCAAGTGTGGGATACGAAGCTCGCACGCTCGCCCAAGCCGTATTATGCGATTCAGCTTTGCTGCTACTCGGAGATGCTCGCCGCTGTGGCCGGAGCCCCAATGCCCCAAAAGTTTGGGCTCATCCTCGGCAACAATGACAGGATTGAGTTCCATGTTGAAGACTTCGTTCACTACTACCGGCAAATCAAGGCGAGTTTTCTTGCCATGCAGGAAAGCTACACCGGAAACATCATTGATCGCCCTGAACCCCTTCCGCGCGCCGACCATGGCCAATGGACTTCCTATGCAGAAAAATTCTTCCACGACATGGATCACCTCGTACAAGTCGCAGGAATCACCGTTGGCCAGATCAAGAAACTGAAGAGGGGCGGCATTGAGACCGTGACCGATCTCGTCGCTGCGTCAGGCAAGTCCATTCGCAAATTGGCCGCCGACTCGCTGGAAAAACTCGTTGGCCAGGCGCGCCTTCAGTGCCAAACGCGCGCCGATCGAACCGAGAAACCCGATGCCCCGCCACGATACGAGGTCCTGCCATACACCGGTGCGAATGGCGAACCCGTGGGCCTTGCCGCCCTTCCTCCAGATCATCCAGCGGATGTGTTCTTCGACATGGAGGGCTACCCCTTGGCCCCTGGCGGACTGGAATATTTGTTTGGTGTTTGCACCCGAAACGGAGAGCCAGATTCATTTGACTTCCTGGACTGGTGGGCACACAACCGTGAGGAGGAAAAGCTTGCATTCGAAGGCTTCGTGGATTGGGTATACAACCGATGGAAGAGCAACCCGGGTATGCATATCTACCATTACGCCCCCTACGAGGTCAGCGCGGTTCGGCGATTGAGTACCCACCACGACATGCGCCAGGAGGAGGTGGATGAGCTTCTCCGGAACGCGGTATTCATTGATCTCTACCAGATTGTTCGCCACGGCCTGCGTATTGGCGAGGACAGCTACTCCCTCAAGACGGTCGAGCGCCTCTATCGACCGAAGCGCACCACTGAAGTTGCCACCGCAACTGACTCGATCGTCCAATATGCCCGTTGGATCGAAAGCCAACAGCCAGGTGATTGGAACAACAGCCCCATCCTGAAGAGCATCCGCGACTACAACGCGGACGATTGTATGTCCACGGCAGAGTTGTTGCAGTGGTTAAGGCAGGTGGTTATTGAGCACAAGGTCCCCTCTGCATCCTCGGTTCCCCTATCAACGCCATCGACAACACCGGAATTACCACCGGAGGTCGTCAGGCGATTGGACACTGCGGCACAGCTTCGCAGGCAGGGCGACGAGGTGGCGGTTGTCCTTGCGGACGTAATTGATTTTCACCGCCGAGAAGAGAAGCCTATGTGGTGGCGGATGTTTGACCGGGCCACGGCGATGTCCGAAGAACTCCGAGACGACGCAGGCTGCATCGAGGGTGTTCAACTCATGGGATCTCCAAGCCCTGAAAGACAATCACTCGTGCAAACCTACCTCTTCGATCCGTCACAGGAATGTAAACTTGTCGCCGGTGACCGGTCTAAGGTGATGTTCACTCATCATTTGAAGGCGAAGCTCATGCTGTCGGCGCTGAATACGTCTTCTGGCAGTCTGAAACTCAAGATTAGCAGAAGGGGCTTGAATGAGAAATTTGCAGGAGCGTTCCCCCAACAAGGGTCACTTCTTCCAGACGAGTATGTATCAGCAAAGACCATTCAGGATGCGTTGACGGAGGTTGTCGCCCAGCACTTATCAGGCAACCTCCATGCCCCGGTGACGGCGCTCTTGAATCGTGTCCCACCAGCGATACAGTTGCAAAGTGATGATGAATCCGCAACTGATGCCGCCATCCGGATTGCCAGGTCGATGTCTGGTGGATGCCTTGTTATCCAAGGGCCACCGGGAACGGGAAAAACCTATACCGCCTCGCAGATCATCACGGCACTTCTCGCTGCCGGCAAGAGGGTCGGGGTCGCTTCCAACAGCCATAAGGCGGTGATAAACCTTCTCCTTGAATGCGCCAAGGCCGCCAGAGCGCGCGGTTGGCAGCTTCACGGGATAAAAGTCGGTGGTGACGCCGAGGGTCCGTTATTTCCGGATAATCCCGGCTTGCAATACATCGGAGATACGGTTGATGCGTACGGTGCGTACACAGGGGGCGTCGTAGGCGGAACGGCCTGGCTCTTTACCAGGCCCGAGTGGGAAGGTGCGCTCGATTTCCTGGTCATCGATGAAGCGGGACAGGTGGCCCTGGCCAACGCTATCGCGATGGCACGCTGCGCGAACAACCTCGTTCTCCTTGGTGACCAGATGCAGCTCGAACAACCTGTACAAGGCTCCCATCCCGGCGATGCCGGACTTTCCGCTCTGCAATACGCCCTCAAGGACATGGGCGCCAGCCGACCCGATTCGCCCGTCATCCATGCCGTGGTGCCTCCGGACTACGGCCTTTTCCTCGGCGAGTCCCACCGCATGCACCCGGCGGTCTGCCATTTTATCTCGGAGAGCATGTATGAGGGACGTCTTGTTTCACATCCTGACTGCGCCCGGCAGAAGATCGATGTTCCACCTGGATTCAACTGCCTCATCACCCGCGAAAGCGGGATCGTCTTCATCGGCGTGGAGCACGATGGCGATATCCAGCAGAGTGACGAGGAGGTTGAACGGGTCATGGCGATCTACCACGAACTGCACGGACGTCTCTACACCGACAGGGAGGGCACCACGAAACCGCTGGCACTGAAGGACTTTCTCTTTATCGCCCCTTATAATGCCCAAGTCCGCGCGCTGCAGGTCGCTCTTCCTCTAGGCGCACGGGTTGGGAGTGTTGACAAATTTCAAGGGCAGCAATCCCCTGTCTGCATCCTTTCCCTCTGCTCTAGTTACGGTGAATACGGTTCACGCGGGCTGGCCTTTATTCTCGACCGTAATCGAGTGAACGTGGCCATCTCTCGCGCCCAGTGCTTGGCGGTGGTGGTGGCGGATCCCCGCATCGCATGCACCACTCCTAGTTCCCTGGACGAAATGAAACTCATCAACCTGTTTTGTAAATTGACCGGTGCTTCCGTTTTCGCGTAATACTATGACGCCCACTACTATCATCGAGGCACTTGCGCTACCACCTGGCAGCCGCGTCGATCGGCGGGTGCCAAAGAAGCTTCTGGTAGAAAACGGTGCCCCTACCACAACCGACAAGCGCCACATCAATGAGGGTATAGAGGACCTCCACTGGGTCGCCGCACTGAAACCCACCACCATTGGGGTATCAGAATATCGTGATGCCGTGAGGGAATACTTGGAAATTGCGGTGCTGTGCTTGACCATACGCACTAAAGTCAAGGTGGGGCGGCTCATTGAACTGGTGCATCGTGCGGTGCCTTACCCGGTGTTGCTCATTGCGGACCATGCCAAAACTCTTGGCCTGTCCGCTGCACACATTCGCTGGTCGCAAGGTGAATCGGGCAAGACAGTGCTCGACGGCGAGGTTGCGTCGGTGAAGGTTGACGACAACACATCCTTTCTTGCGGCGTTAACTCTGGCACGCCAACCGCAAACAACGCTCTATGCCCTGTATCAGGGCTGGATCGATACCCTGCTTGCGCTCCATGCTGCTCGCGTGACCGGAACCTTTGCGGTCGCCGCCAACGCCGAAGCCGCTGCGGTCCGGCGCGACGCCTTGCAAGAATGCGCTCGGCTTGATACGGAGATCTCTCGCCTGCGTGCCACTGCCGCGAAAGAGAAGCAGATGGCGCGGCGAGTGGAACTGAATCTGGAACTCAAACGCCTAGAAGCGGCACAGGCTGCCGCTCGCGCCAACCTGTGAAAAACGAGGACACAATGCAGAAATTCACCGCAGCCGATCCCGAAACAAAATCTTCCGACATCAAAGCGGAGAATCTCGACACGCTCCGAGCACTCTTCCCTGAACTCGTCACTGAGGGGCCGGACGGCGTGGCCGTGAATGTGGATGTGCTGAAGCAGCTTGTGGGCGACCAGACCGTTACCGATCCCGAGGAGAAGTTCGGGCTCAATTGGCTTGGTAAGCGCCGCGCCGGCCAACTTGCTCTCACCCTCTCCACTGGCACCCTGCGCCCCCGCCCGGAAGAGGGCGTGGACTGGGACACCACGCAGAACGTTATGATTGAGGGCGACAACCTCGAAGTCCTCAAGCTTCTCCAGAAATCCTACGCGGGGAAAGTGAAGCTCATCTACATCGACCCCCCCTATAACACCGGTAGTGACTTTGTGTATCCAGATGACTTCCGAGACAGCATCGGCAATTACTTAGTGAGGACCGGCCAGATAGAATCGGATGGTCGGAAGAATTCGAGCAATACAGAAGCATCAGGTCGATTCCACACTGACTGGCTGAACATGATTTTTCCGAGACTGAAGCTCGCCTGGAGGCTTCTGCGACCCGACGGCTTTCTTTTGGCCAGCATAGACGACCGTGAGTATGGACACTTGAGGACCGTCCTAAACGAGCTCTATGGCGAAGAGAACTTCGTAGCAACGCTGGTCTTTGATCGAAACCGAAAAAATGATGCGAAACTGATCTCAGCGGGCCACGAATATATGATTCTATACGCAAGAAACAAACAGTTTCTTGCTGAACTCGATGTTCGCTTACGTGCTCCGAAAGATGGTGTTGATGAGGTACGTGATCTTTTCGCCGAGCTTCGCCAGAAGCATGGCGACGACTGGAAAGCCATTTCCGCCGGTCTGAAAGAGCACTACGCCACGTTCACTGAGGACGACCCGCGGCTTCCTCTTGCACGCTTCTCAAAGGTGGACGAGCGTGGGCCATTCCGTGAGGATGGTGACGCAAGTTGGCCGGGGGGAGGAGGGCCGCGCTATGACGTGCCCCATCCTATAACAGGCCGCCCCTGCACAGTGCCAAGTCGTGGCTGGGTCTGGCCTACCTATGAGCGTATGAAGGAAGAGATCGACCGCGGCGAGGTCATTTTCGGACGCGACGAGAAACGAATCCCTTCGATTAGAAGAAATTTATTTGATAAGGATGACCAGGTTCTTCGCAGCGTGATATTTAGTTATGCGCAGAAGGCGAGTCAAGACTTTGCAGCTCTGTTTGATGGCGAGGCAGTGTTTCAGAATCCGAAGAGTTATAAAGACATGCATCGTCTGGTCGCTTACCTGACCGAACCGGGCGACATTGTGCTCGACTTTTTTGCAGGATCAGGAACTACCGGCCATGGAACCATGCTGGCGCGTTCTGAAGGAGAACCGTCTCGGCGATTCATTCTTGTGCAATTGCAGGAATTGCTTGATCCCAATGACAAGGAACAGAAGATCGCAGCCCAATTCTGTGCGTCAATTGGCAGGCCTCAGAACATCGCCGAACTGACTAAAGAACGCCTCCGCCGAGCTGGAAAGAAAATTAAAGAAGAAAGTCCGATTTTTACAGGTGACCTCGGCTTCCGTGTCTTCAAGCTCGATTCTACTAACATCCGGGCGTGGGAGCCTGACCGTGAGAAGCTGCCCGAAACCCTCGAGGCCTCTGTCGAGCACCTCAAGACCGACCGCACGGAGCAGGATATCCTCTTTGAGCTACTTCTCAAGCTCGGGCTCGACCTGTGTGTACCCATTGAAACAAAGACTATTGCCAAACACGAGGTCCATTCCATCGGCGCAGGCACGATTTTCGTCTGTCTTTCCACGTCCATTCCACAATTGGAGGTTGAGCCGTTGGCCCTCGGCATCGTGGCCTGGCTCAAGATGCTGGCGCCCGCCGGGGACACCACCTGCGTTTTCCGCGACAGTGCTTTCGGCGACGACGTGGCCAAGACCAATCTCACGGCCATCCTCAATCAACACGGTCTCGAAACAGTGAGAAGTCTGTAGGCAAAGTGATGAAACCACTGACCCCTAACGACCCAGAAACCAAATCTGCCGATTTGCTGGCTGGGAACATTGAGCAAATGAAGGCGCTGTTTCCAGAAGCATGGGCTGAGGGAAAAGTTGACTTCGATGTACTCAAACAACTGCTCGGAGTACTCGTAGATGAGCGTGAAGAAAAATACGGCCTCAACTGGCATGGCAAGCGTCGCGCCCGCCAGCTTGCCCTCACCCCCTCCACTGGCACCCTGCGCCCCTGCCCGGAAGACAGCGTGAACTGGGATACCACTCAGAATCTAATGATTGAAGGAGACAACCTCGAAGTCCTCAAGCTCCTTCAGAAATCCTACGCGGGCAAGGTGAAGCTCATCTACATCGACCCCCCCTATAACACGGGGAACGATTTCGTTTATCCCGATGATTACAAGGACAACATTAAAAACTACCTCGCCCTAACCGGCCAGACCGGCGAGGGTGGCAAGAAACTTTCCTCAAACACGGAAGCCTCTGGCCGCTTCCACACCGACTGGCTGAATATGATGTATCCCCGTCTCAAATTGGCACGGAATCTACTTCGGTTGGATGGTGTTATTTACATCAGCATAGATGACCGAGAGATTTCAAACCTTCGAAAACTCTGTGACGATGTATTTGGTGAGGAAAACTTTATTACTAACTTTCTCTGGGAGAAGCGCACAAATCGAGAGAACCGAAAAATTGTTTCTGTTCGGCATGACAATATTGTGTGTTATTGTCGAGACTCAACATTTGTAGATGCGGCAATTAACTCACTTCCAATGAGCGAAAAGGCACTTGCAAATTACAAGAACCCAGACAATGACCCGAGGGGTTTGTGGAAATCTGATCCAGCGCATGCACAGGCTGGCCATGGAACGAAAAGTCAGTTTTACACTTTCACAGCCCCAAATGGCACTATTCACGAACTTGAAAGCGGCAGATGCTGGCTTTTCACCAAGCCAGTCATGGACCAAGCAGCTAAAGAGGGGCGTCTCTGGTTTGGTAAAGATGGGAAAGGTGTGCCTCGAATTAAAACATATTTGGACGCCAAAGAACGCGGTCTTACACCTGAAACAATTTGGTTTGCTAAAGCTGTGGGAACAAACGAATCTGCTAAGAACTCGCTCAAGGAACTCTTCGGCGAAAAAGCGGTTTTTGATACTCCGAAACCAGTCGATCTCGTGAAACAAACCATCCTGTTGAGTGCACGAGAAGGGGTCGTAATGGACTTTTTTGCCGGGGCAGGAACGACCGGTCATGCTGTATTTGCTCAGAATGCTCAGGACGACGGTAAGCGTCGGTTCGTTTTGGTTCAGCTACCCGAATCATGTCCCAATGATAGCGAGGCGCAGTCTTTGGGAATGAAGACCATAGCTGACATAAGCAAAGAACGCCTTCGCCGGGCTGGGAAAAAGATACGGGAGGAGAGCCCGATGTTTGCGGGCGATCTCGGCTTCCGTGTCTTCAAGCTCGATTCTACTAACATCCGGGCGTGGGAGCCTGACCGTGAGAAGCTGCCCGAAACCCTCGAGGCCTCTGTCGAGCACCTCAAGACCGACCGCACAGAGCAGGATATCCTCTTTGAGCTGCTTCTCAAGCTCGGTCTTGATCTCTGTGTGCCCATTGAAAAGAGGCACGTGTCAGTTGGCGTGAAGCAGGGGCATGAAATTCACTCCATCGGGGGCGGCTCGCTGCTCGTCTGCCTCTCGTCCTCCATTCCAAAGAAAGACGTGGAGCCACTGGCTCTCAGCCTCGTGGCGTGGTATCAGGAATTAAAGCCTGCTGGCGAAACCACCGTCGTCTTCCGCGATAGCGCCTTCGCTGACGACGTGGCCAAGTCAAACCTCACGGCCATTCTGAATCAATACGGTCTCGAAAACGTGAGAAGCCTATAGAAAAAAACGATGAAACTTCACTTTGAACCTAACCTCGACTACCAGCTTCAGGCAATCGAATCGGTCTGCGGGCTGTTTCACGGTCAAGAGACTTGCCGGACGGAGTTCACCGTCACGACTGACGTGGACGATCCGCAAACTCGCATGGCTTTCTTTGAAAATGACTTGGGTATCGGGAACCGGCTGACTCTATTGGATGAAGAACTGCTGGACAACTTGCACGCCGTCCAACTCCGCAACGGCCTCGCCCCGTCGGCCTCGCTGGAATCCGGCGATTTCACCGTGGAGATGGAGACCGGCACCGGCAAGACCTACGTTTATCTGCGCACAATCTTCGAGTTGAACAAACGCTACGGCTTCACCAAATTTGTCATCGTGGTGCCTTCGGTGGCCATCAAGGAAGGGGTCTATCACACCATCGAGACTGCTGCGGAACACCTCAAGGGGCTTTACGCAGGCGCGCCGTTCGACTTCTTCATTTACGACTCGGCGAAGCTCGGCCAGGTGCGCAATTTTGCCACCAGCCCGCAGATTCAGATTATGGTGATGACGGTGGGCGCCATCAATAAGTTCGGCGACGAACAGGCGGCCCAGACAGAGGAAGCGGACGAGTCCGCCCGCCGTGAGAAATCGAAGAACGTGATGTATCGTCCTAGTGAGAAGACCGGAGGCGAAAAGCCCATTGACCTGATCCGGGCGACGCGCCCCATACTCATCGTGGATGAGCCACAGAGCGTGGAAGGAGGGCTTGATGGCAAAGGTAAAAAAGCTATGGAGCGGATGAATCCGCTCTGCAACCTGCGCTACTCTGCGACGCCGAAAGAGGCACACCACATGGTCTTCAAGCTCGATGCGGTGGACGCCTACGAGCGCAAGCTGGTGAAGCAGATCGAAGTGGCAGCGGCCTCCGTGGAGGGTGGGCATAATAAAGCGTATGTGCGATTTATCGCCCCTGTCTCCCGCGGCAAAAGTGTCGTGGGCGCCAAGGTGGAGTTGGACATCGCTACCGCACATGGCGTCGCTCGGCAAGTGTTCACCGTGGCACCGCTCGACAAACTCGAAGAGATCACTAAACGGGCAATTTACCAGGATCACATCGTTGGGCAAGAGATTCGGGACGCCAAGGAAGATCAATTCATGGAACTTCGTTATCCCGGTGGCGAAGTCTACCTACGTCCCGGGGAAACCTACGGCGACGTGGACCCTCTGGCTATGCAGCGTCAGATGATCCACCGCACTATCAAGGAACACCTGGACAAGGAGAAGCGTCTTCGTCCGCAGGGCATTAAGGTGCTCAGCCTGTTTTTCATCGATGCCGTGGAGAAATATCGACAGTACGACGACGACGGCAATCCGGCAAAGGGCGATTACGCTCGCATTTTCGAGGAGGAATACCGTCGCCTTAGCAATCATCCCGATTATCTGACCCTCTTCAAGGAAGTGGACCTCGCCACTGCTGCCGAGGATGTGCACAACGGCTATTTCTCTATCGATAAGAAGAAGATCGGCGGGAAGGCAGTGGAGGTATTTAAAGACACCCGCGGCACGACTCAGGCTGATGACGATACCTACGGACTGATCATGCGGGACAAGGAGAAGCTGTTGAGCTTTGACACGCCGCTGAAGTTCATTTTCTCCCACTCCGCCTTACGCGAAGGCTGGGATAATCCGAACGTCTTCCAAATCTGTGCCCTACGTGAAATGGCCTCCGAACAACAGCGACGACAAACTATTGGGCGTGGTCTGCGTCTTTGTGTGAACCAGCAGGGCGAACGCTTACGTGGCTTCGAAGTTAACACTCTGACCGTGATCGCGACCGAAAGCTATGAGCAATTTGCCGAAAAACTACAGAAGGAGATCGAAGATGAAACCGGCATTCGGTTCGGCATCGTTGAGGCTCACCAATTTGCCGGTGTTACCGCAATCAACGCGGACGGCCAGCCCGAGCCGCTTGGGTTTGACCGGTCCAAAAAATTGTGGGAGCACTTGAAAGCCAACGGTCTCCTGAACGCCCAAGGCAAAGTACAGGACACACTACGCCAGCAGCTCCGAGATGGTACGCTTACCTTGCCGGAGCCGTTCGCCCCACAACTGCCACAAGTGATGGAAATTCTCCGCAAGTTGGCTGGGCGCCTGGAGATCAAGAACGCCGATGAACGTAAGCCAGTGAAAAGCCGTCAGGCCGTGCTGCAAAGTGCAGACTTTAGAGCATTATGGGACCGCATTAAGCACAAGACTACCTACCGCGTACAGTTTGACAACGAGGCGTTGCTGGTGGCCTGTATCAAGGGGCTGGCAAACAATCCGCCCATCTCAAAGACCCGCCTGCAATGGCGCAAAGCTGATTTGGCTATCGGACGTTCCGGCGTTGACGCCACAGAGACAGCAACTTCTGCCTTGGTCACTCTTGACGAAAGCGATATCGAATTGCCCGATATCCTCACCGACCTTCAAGACAAAACCCAGCTCACTCGTCGCAGTATCCAACGCATTCTCGTGGAAAGTGGTCGGCTCGATGACTTTAAACGCAACCCCCAGGAATTTATCAAACTGGCGGCCGAGACGATTAACCGCTGCAAGCGCCTGGCATTGGTGGACGGCATCAAATACCAACGCCTCGGCGACGAACATTACTATGCACAGGAGCTGTTTGAGCAGGAAGAACTTATTGGATACCTCAAGAATATGGTTGAGGCCAATAAGTCAGTTTACGAGCAGGTAATCTACCAGTCCGGCACCGAACGGAATTTTGCTGACGACTTGGAGAGGAACGAGGCGATCAAGGTTTACGCTAAGCTTCCGGGCTGGTTCCGCGTGCCTACACCCCTCGGCGCTTACAATCCCGACTGGGCTGTACTGGTGGAAAAGGATGGCGCTGAACGCTTGTACTTTGTGGTTGAAACGAAAAGTAGCCTGTTCACAGATGACTTGCGGGACAAAGAAAGTGCAAAAATCGAGTGCGGAAAAGCGCACTTCAAAGCCTTGGAAATTGGCGAAAACCCAGCGCGTTATATGGTGGCCCGTACCCTAAATGATGTGCTGGATAAGGCTTGATAATAAACGCGATCCAGCAGGTTCTACATCAGCTGCCCCCCTAGTTCCTTATGCGTGGGAAATTTGAAAAACAACGACTGCCTGGTGACTTACCCCGTGCCATGAGGCTAATGTCCCAAAACGGAAATCTGGCGTCCAGGACCACAATAAACAGTTTGGCTTGATATGAGTTCAGAAAAAAAAGATTTCTCTCCTAAGGCATTATTGGAAAAAGTCGTCAGTGCAGCAAGGGTGAGGAGAAAGGGGGAGGCAGCTGATAGCCATGCTATAGCCAATTCCTTTGTTAACTTACTGGAAAGTGCGGGAGCAAGAATTCTTGATGTGGGAAAAGGTAATGCGAATTATTTTTTGGCTGAAATTTCTGGTTTTCCAATCGCCATGTCAATCTTTGCTTCTCAAAAACAGTGGTGGGAAAAGCCCAGTCAAGGGTTTCGTAACATGATCAAGGAAAGGGGATGTAAATGGGGAGTGGTACTCTTTGATTTAAAAGATAAGAAAATGCTTTGGATCAGTGGGGACTTTTTTGATGAGCACCTCCTCCAAGGTAGAGAGAAAATAAATTTCCCTGATATTGCTCAAGCCGAACGGTCTGGCTATGCCATAAAGGTTTCGAGAATTGAGGATTTTCTTGAATTGCTTGCCAGGCCTATCCCAAGACCTGAAGTAACCAGACTGATCAAAAGGAGTAAATAATATTTATGTAGGCCATAGGAAATTTCCTAATGCAAGCTACTGCATATCTGCTAACTCAAACTGGCTTTCCTTGTCTATACCAAATAGAGGACAAAGGTGGCTCATGAGCGACCACACTGCTGATTACTCAGAACGGCAACATAAACCATCCGAGAAGGAAGCTGTGAGGAACTTGCTAGATCAGCTTTTAACTGACTCTCGGCTTTACACAAGAAGCAAGGATTACAAGGACCTCCTGGACTTCGTAGTCCGTTTACGGAACTTCGCCCCGTTCAATGCCATGCTACTTCAGGTGCAAAAACCTGGATTAAGCTATGCTGCTTCAGCCCACGACTGGAAGGAACGATTTGGTCGATGGCCGAAGGAAGGAACACGACCACTGCTTATTCTGTGGCCGTTTGGGCCCGTTGCCTTGGTCTATGATGTTATGGATACGGAAGGAAAACCCTTTCCACAAGATGTGGCGGTATTTTTTGCCCAAGGTAAGATCGACGAATTAAAACTGAAAACGTTTGAAACTCTACTGGCTAAACGGAAAATCCAGGTATATTTGGTAGACGCTGGGGATCGAAATGCCGGTCTGATCCGTGTTGTCCAACGTGCAGGTACTGCAAAAGAATACTCCCAGTATCGAATTCATATCAATCGAAATCATAATTCCGCAGTTAGGTTTGTTACACTCTCACACGAATTAGCACATTTGTATTTGGGACATCTCGGTCAAGATCAAAAGCTTAATATCCCGAGTCGGCCTCCCCTTGAGCACTCGGACCAGGAACTTGAGGCTGAATCTGTTGCCTACTTGGTATGCGAGAGGAATGGTATAAAGTCCAAGTCCCAGACGTACCTGTCCAATTTTGTAAGAGCGAACACGACCGTCGAGTCTATTGATGTGTACCAGGTTATGCGAGCGGCTGGTCAAATCGAGACGCTGCTTCAGCTAGGAGCCCACACCCAATTCGGTGGCTCAGTGGAGCTCACTCCACATTTATCAAAAAAGCCCAAGCCTTTGTGGCTATATTAGAAAAGATCCAAAAGATGGCATTTTCATTTTTTTGAGTTTGGCGAAAATCATTGAACTTTGGGGATATGCCAACGTATTACCCATTTAAAGATAAAACCTAGTTCCAGTTTTCGTCCCGGCTTCGATCCCAGTTCGCAGTCTATCTTAATCTTTCTCAGTCTTACTTTGGAGGAATAAAACACTTTGATTAGGAAGAGATTTTTCCACTTAATCCTACGCCATACTTTTCACTCTTCATCCCTTTTCAAGGGATTGGTTATCTGGGAGCCCACGCGCAACAGATTTTACTGGGTTAACTGATGAGCGTCCAGTCATTCTCGACCTCTGTAGAGAGGCTGATACCGATTTGCTAGAATTCTTGCCGGATGGCTGGCCAGTATTAAGTGGGCTCCATTCCGGTGATATGGTGGCCAAGAAAAGAGTTGACCAGAGCAAATTGCCTCTGAATCTAGATTACCCAACTTTCAATGAAGATCGGGAGAGTCTACATAACAAGATCAAGCAAATAGTTGAACGAGGAGATAGAAATATTCGGAAGGGGCTTCCTGAAATTGAGGATGTGTAAAATGACTTGCTGGAACTATTGGGCGGAACTGCACAGTATAGCAAAGCGGCGGAGTGTTACATTTGATGTTTCCGAGACCGTGGGTGGGTAGAGGAACTGTTATTCACCTATTTTTTTTGAATCCGTTTGCACGAAATGAACCAGGAAGAACTTTTATGTCTCTGGGAGGCGTCTAAGAAGCATATTGAGAGTTGTCATGAGTGTCTTGACCGCTGGCCTTCCTGTGTGGTGCAAACACTCTTGGCTGACGATATTCCTAACCCACAAGGTAAAATTAACATTTTATTTGTTGGTGTCGCACCGCCACCTATCCCTACGGACGAAGACGATGAGGTTGGCCATTTCTATTCCAATCAACGGGATAAACTACGTCTTGGACTGTTTAATGTACTAGATCGCATATTTGAATCCGACTTGAGCCTTTCAAATGAAATGAGTCTTAATGAGGGTACAAAAGCGTTTATAAAAGCAGGCTATTTCTTCGTCCACGCGGCTAAAGTTTACCCATGCAATGCAAGGCTAGCTCCTACTCGAAAGATCATGCGCTTTTGTGCAAAGCAACATCTTGTGAACGAGATTTTCTTACTTCGTCCTCAAGGTATCTGCTTTCTTGGAGCAACGAACGCTTCGCCTGCTGCCCAGGCTGTATTTGGGAAACGTATTAAGGAAGTCCCTGAGCAAGCCGAGGTTCATAGCAAAGACCGAATCCAACACTGGAAAGGTTGGGTTGCTCTATCTGTTCAGCCGGTGCGAGGGACTCAAAAAGGTTCTAACCGAGAAAGAGCCGTCGGGGTGATTGCTGCACTTTGGAATCGGATTTCAAATAAATGATTTGGAGATATTACTAGAGCGGTAAATATCCTTTTGGTCGGCAGCCTCTTTTGAAGGCAAAAAGAGAATACAAGAAGTTTTATCGCGTGATGACCGAGGCAAAACTTAATTAAGATGCAGGGTCTCTAGGCAATTTTTCTGATCACGGGTGCAATTACGGTTCGGTCTCGGTTTTAGTCCCAGTTACTCCCGGTTGCGCTCCCAATTCTTAATCTACCTCTATCTCACTTGATCACAGTGCAAATCAAGAAATATCTCGCATTTTCAGGGAAATGTGGTGTAAGCTTCCCGTCAAGCGGACAGTTGGATGGTCGGTTGTGGAGGTTGCGGACGATGATCTTATTTGGCCTTTCCTGCTCGCTGTAACCTCGCTCAATATTTGGTCTTGTTGGGTCTGGCTGAAACAGAACAGTCACGATTGTAGATCAACCTTAATCTCTTTTTCTCGCAACAAAAATGTGGTTAAAGTCAAATTTCCTAGGGAGTTAGTAGCTTTCCTTCGTGGTTGTTCACTGAAGTTCACAATCAGATTTTGATGGATTCCCTGCGGACGAAAAGGCGTACCCCAAATTTGGATATCCGTCACACCCAATCAACAGACGAATTCGGCCACTCAGGAATAAAGCGAAATTTCCAATGATTTTCAAAAAAGAGCGAAGTCAACTTTAATTCAAATATGTGAACAGAAAAAATGTGTACTGGTTTTAATGAATTTAATGCTTCCTTTTCCCTCCTTCCTCAAGATTCAATCATCCATATCGGATCCGGTATAGTTGAAACAAGAGGGGGCAGGGTTCTTAGATTAAGGAGTGCCCAATGTCAAATAAATCTGATTGGATAATACGTTTTTTTTAAAAAAAGTTTTTCCCTGGTTTAAAAAGTATATTTGGCCTTTAATTCAGGAAGAATTGATTCGCTTTGTGAAACAATTCTTAGATGACTTAAAAAAGAGATATGACGAATGGGCCAGGGAAAGAAATCAATACACTCAGAATGCTGCGAAAAAGGCGAAAGAGGCGGAACAAAAGGCTGCCTCCACAACCGATCGGGCAAAGGCAGAAAAATATCGAACACAAGCTGAAGTTTGGCGAAAGGTAGCAGAGGATCTTGGAAGTGAAAATGAAAAACTAAAAAATGAGCTAGATCAAATGTTAAAAGAAGCAAGCGTTTCTGCTGGTAAAAAAATAAAGAATCTCATTTTGGAATCCCCTGGGGGCGAGGGCGAAAATAAAATTTTAATTGGAGAAAGAGAACATGTCTTACCTCTTACCGAACTTGATTATGATGACCAAGATAAATATGATCCACCGCCTTCTAGCCAGTCCGGCCGTTGAATTAAGATTTCCCGACTTTGGTGGGTAATTCAAATGTTGATCTTTTTATGTTCGTACTGCCAGCTTATTAAAAATGGAAATAATTTTTTGGTCTTTCCAGAATGTGACTGCGATGGTATGTGCAAGTGAAATTACCTCTCCTTGTTTATCACCCTCTTGTTCAGCCGCAACTAACCGGGCATATGGAATGCCGAAGAGGGAGTATGTCTAATTGAATGATGGAAGGAAGGCGGCCTGGGAAAGAGGGGAGATTTTTTTTGAAATTTGATCCCGGTTTTAGTCCCGGTTCCCAGTCTATTGCATTCTTACTTAATCACACCTTGAATGAATATAACCTATTGAAAAGTAAAGGGTTTTTGGTGCTTAATCCTACTCAATCATTCTCAATCTTATTCCCCTTTCAAGGGTTTTTGGATCTTAGAACCCTAGTTGGATGTCTGGTCCTCCAGCCATCGAATACATTCCTCTCTTAGCTAGTAGGATCTGGATTCAGGAGCGTTTGTAGTGCTCCTGATTAAAAGTTCAAAAAATCGCCTATCAACTCTCCAATGAGATCCTCGTGTAAGTTTTCCTTGTCAGGCTGAATATCGGTGGTGATCCTAACGAATACTTGGACCACTTGGAAAATTTCTCTCTAGGGGAACACCAGATGGTGAAATCAGACACCATGGTTGAAGGTGGAAACCAAGATCCCTCACCTCCTCTGGCCCACTCGGCTGAGGAACTGCGCCCCCTGCATCAGATGTGTCGCGAAGGGCGGCTCTATGAAATCGAGCGTTGGATTACTGAGGGGAAACCACTTCAGGTTGGGCCAACAGCGCTCTCGAAGGGCTCACGACCAAAGAGTGCGTTACAGATTGCACTTGAGACTGGGCAGCATTCACTGGTCTTTCTCTTGTTGAGGAATGGATATCGGCTCCAAATCGAGTCGTATGCTCCGCTCGACATTGCATTGCAGACGAGGCGTTGGGACCTTGTCGATCTTCTCCTCGAGTGGGGGGCTGAACTGCAAAGCGCCGACGTCTATACCGTGCTCAACACTTACAACGGGCAGCTGTATGAGCGCTTCTATACGGCGGGATACGACTTGACAGCAGGGCATGAGATGGGTGCCATGCTTGGTCTTAGCACGCGAAATCGGCCTCTGCTGGGGTTCGTAAAAAGACATCGTCTTGAAAATCTGAAAATCCAGCAGGAACTAAACATTGCCCTTGGCTTTCATGTTAGGGCAGGAAATGAGCGAGGTGTTAATCTCTGTCTTTGGGCGGGAGCTGCCCCGCATGAGCCAGCGCCAAATCTCGAATTCGGCAGCTATGAGGAGGAACCTGACACAGAACCTGAGGAAGAGTGCCTTATTGGTCGGTCAGCGACTGCAGAGGCCGCAAATGCGGGGCATCTAAACATCCTCAAGCGACTAGGCCCCCATCCGGCGCGCGATGACTTCGACGAGTTATACCGGTCCGCAAAAAACGGCTCCCTCATCGCGTTCCTTGCGACCATTCAGCCTCCCAAAGACTTGACTTCCATCCTCTCATCGCATCTGTGGTGGATTGGGAATCGTTTCCCTTGGGGCGTCCACCACGGAATGGACACCATTGAGGCCCTCCTGGGATGCAAAGTGCGGTGGGAGGAGACTGATTCAAAAAGGTTGACCGAAATTCGGCGATCTCTTTTGAAAGTCGAGGATTATAATCTGAAGAAGATTCTCTCTCGCCTGAGTCGGCCGGAAATCTGCGCACCCGAGACCTACCAGGAGCTCGTCCGAACCACCAAAATGCAGGAGCGACTCCTAGCCTTGGGACTAATCAAAAAGCCTATTAGTGAGCAGGAGCAACAGCGGGAAGAGGTTGCGAGATTGATGCTCCGTTACAATCGAGGTTCTCTTTATGAGCAAGTTTGGTCGCAACCCGTTCAGGATGCTGCCAAGTCTTACGGGATCTCGGGTGTCAGGCTGGGTAAGGTGTGCCGGATATTGCACGTTCCTGTTCCGCCGCGAGGCTATTGGGCACGGGTGCAACATGGCCAAAAAATTAGGAGACCTCCCTTGCCGAAGCTGAAAGGGCACCAACAGGCTTCGAGCAATTAAGGTATGTTGACGCCTTTTGAGGGTAGACGTGTGGAAGGGTACAGAACACCCTGGCCCAGGAGTAAATCCCGAGCCAGGAATGTCCTTAAAATTGTCATGTTTTTGTCATGTGGCTGCCATAGCATGACATTGGCCGGCGTATCTCCCTGTTCCAAGAAAAATTGAAATCCCTTGTAAAAACAAGCGTTAGGCTATACCAAGCTACGGCAAGCAACGGGAGGAAAATGCCCCTCACTCCATTCAGGGTCTAGCGCCCTCCGGGGTGTGCGGGTTCAAATCCCGCCTTCGGCACCATCCCCAAACTCATTTCTT
The DNA here is from genome assembly GCA_050248735.1 of Nitrospirales bacterium. Lineage (GTDB taxonomy): Bacteria > Nitrospirota > Nitrospiria > Nitrospirales > UBA8639 > JACKFE01. Next base: position 28,022 of record JBFWRU010000005.1, read on the forward strand.
CTCAATCAAACAGTTTTAGGTCCTAACTGGAATTCAGCGAACAAATAGCTACGGTGTAAGGTCTCCCTCAAATACACAATTGTTTGAAGAGGGCCTGGCAAAAACCCGGCCTTCTTCGTTCAGGCCTGAAATTCCTCTTTCCGTTTTATTTTCCTTCCTGAATTTTGTAAGGTGAGGCCCTGCTCACGGAAAAGACGGGTTCGTATTTCGTGGGAAAGACGTTCAGGCAGTGGCTGGGGGATCTCACTCGAACCCGGCTGACGGAACTCGAAAAGAAGGGCATACTACCAAAAGGAAAGGGATAAGGCATGGCTGAGCCCTTTTGATCATATGAATAGAATTTCACACCAAAAAACTTAACCGTTAGAAATTCTGGTCTTAGGTCCGTGAAACCTGAAAGTGAAAGGAGCTACCTATGTCACTTACTCGATTAACTTCCTGGTCCATCAGGTTGGCCTTCTTGATTTTCATTGTGCTTTTTGCTGGCTGGCCAGAATCGGCACAGGCAGGCTGTACGATTAACCTCAGCATTAAAAATACCGGAGATCACCTCCTTCAAGTTTATCCACACAGTTCGAGAGTCAGGAATAAGGGAGGATTTTGGAGAAGCCTTCAAAAAGGATTTTGGTTTCGTACTTATTCCAAGGTAAAGTTAAAATCGGGGCAACTTCGCGGAGATGGATATTTGGCGAATTATAAATGTGCGAAACCGCGGCGGTACCACATTTACTACTCATGCCTCGAAGGACCTAAAAAAGGGGCTGAATTAGCCACGTATTACCCATCAGCAGATGGATTTACCACGAAACAAACGCTCACGATAGCCTTAAGACATTGTGGATAGAAAGGTTGGTCAGTATTACTGAGTGAACAACTGCCAGCTCTAAAGAAAGGCTGCTCGCTGGCAATCCATTGGTTGTCCTGTGGTTGTCCTGCTTGGCCAAAAACCGGACAAAGTGGGGCATGCCATTCCCCGGCAACTTCTAGACCACTACCCTATCCTGACAAGCCGGAATAGTCACATTAAAATGGTGTTTTGGGAACAATTTGATTACCATGGGATATCCGAATACTCTCTGGAACCCGGCGAGGGACCAACTTTTTCTTTCTGCAAAGACCATCTATTCTTAATCGTGATTTATCTAAAGGAGGCATGAACAATGAAAACAGTAATCATAGGAGTTTCTCTTTGGCTTTTCTGTTTTTCCGGTTTGGACCTTGCCCAAGCCATTGGAGTTGATCCCGCAAAATGCAAAAAATTAGCCCATGAATTTTCAGAGGATTCCAACTCACTCAATGAAGAGCAACTCAAGCAACTCCAATTCTGTGTGACCCAAATCTTAAAACAGCGCTACGAAAGCAACCCTCCGGAGCTACTCAAGGGAACCATTATCGAGCCACCGGCTTCCTCTATCGAACTCCCACAAGTCCTACCTCAGGGAGACGACAAGTAATCAAGAAAGCCTGCGCCGACATCCATTCCGATATCGTGGATCATGGGCTAAGGCAAACCTAGATCCAAGATCTGCGATCTTTACTCTGACTGTTGTTTTTGATTGTGTTTCATAGCTGTTCTTCCTTCCCTGAAAAGCATCGACCCGGCCCTTCGCAAAACAGGCACACATCAATTTGAGGAAATACGACTTTTGAGGAATTGTGCATCATCAATTCTCTCTCTAGGTTGGCAAGAAAGAAACCTTGCTGGACAGTAGGAGAGAAAATTATGTGGCTGGAGGAACTTGACACCATTCAAACTTGGGTAAACGGAGCCGAAGTCATTTTAAAAAAAGAAGGTCGGGACTATGCGTATCGATTCGCAAATGAACCTGGAGATTGGATCCCCGGGTTGCCTGATGGCATGGTGTGGGCTGATGCACAAACGCTTTTCGGCGACTCCCTCTAGACATTGTAAGGTCAAAATTCTCCTCACGTCTCCCCCAACAAACACCACAATTTGTTTCGGACCTTGGCTAAACCGGTGTTAATCCCGAGTTTGAATCTGCATGGCCTCCCTTTTTTAAGAAGATGAACAGGTTAAAATTTCTAAAATGGGCAAACCCTGGGCACGGACCTCTTCCACGAAATGCAGGGTCAAATCTGTCTGGCCACGGGACTGTCCATCCCAGATGACCAAAGCTTTCACGAAAGCAAACCCACTCCCCCCAACCGCTCCCACCTGTTGTTTTCCCAAACCGATCGCCTCCTTCACCAACGCCTGATTCACGGCTTGATATCCGACTGAACCTTCCGGTGTTTCATCCAGAATAATAAGATCCCTTGCCCTTTGTGCCTGCTCAATAAGCTGGTCATACAGGTGACCCCAATGCCATTCCGTAAGAGAAGGTCGATCCACGACGGAAGTCTTCCGAAATTGTTCAGGTGGAAAAGGCAGGAGAATCCGAAAACGAATCCCGACCTGTTGTGCCATCTTCAACGCCACTAAATCCGCCCCGCAAGCGGCTGAACTGACAACCAAAGACACCCTTTGCTCACGAAAGAGGGCTTCTACCCGCCGGCTCACCTGATCAACCGCACTCAGGGGAAATCGGATGGCGGACGTAGCGGGTGGGTCAATGCGGCGTCCTGCACAGACCAGAATTGTGGAAGGGGGTTTTCCCATACCTCACCTGGCCGTTTCATCACCGGCGATATGACGAAATCCCAGACTCATCCAGATGGGGCACAACGCCAATCCCACTAATACAAGTCCGCTAATCCATGGCCCCTCCCAAGACATCGAGAATGGAGCCGGACTGCCAACGAGCCACGACCCGATGCCCGTGAGCAAACAAAAAATCGATAAAGCCGTAAGTCCCATTGCTAAGAGCCCCCGTGCAAACCGGCAACGGCTGGTCGCAGGTCCGCTGTCCATACTGGCTTCAATAGGTCCCCAGAACCCCGGAGGCCGGGCACGACGAACAAATATCTGCAACCGCTCCATATCTTCCGGACCCGTGAGAATCGATACAAGAATACCGATACCTCCTGACCCTACACCCATCACAAGAAGCCTCGTGGCATCGTCCAGTTCTGCAGCCAACAACACCGGCGCTGCGAGTAAAGAGGTCAGAATACAGGCCAACTCCCCCCACGCCGTAATCCTCCACCATATCCATCGCAAAACCAGGACGATCCCCATCCCGGCTCCTAATAATAGACTCACTTGCCAGGCCGTTTGAATGGAGGACAACCAGGGAAGAATGGCTAAGGCAATTATCACAATCAACAGATTGGAGCCCCGTGCAACCCAAACCAGCGAACGGTCAGAGGGAGATCGCTTGAGCCATCCCTCGCAGAGAAACCGCCGGTAGAGATCATTGGTCCAATAGGAGGCTCCCCAATTCAAATGGGTATCTACCGTGGAGGCCAACGCCGCCAACATTCCCACTAACATAAGGCCTTTCACCCCGGCAGGTAAAAGTTCAGCAATCCCTTGGACAAAGGTCCATTCGCGGGCTGCGATAAACTGTGCCGTTCCCATTTCGCCGGTCGGAGGGAACACAACCAACAACCCCAAGGCCAACGGCAGCCAAATCAAACTCCGAAGCAGAACTTGCACGACCGTGAACACCACTGCGGCAATCCGGGCATCATGATCGCTCCGACACGCCATGGACCGTTGAGCAAGGTAACCGGTGCCATCGGCATTCATTTGCAACAACCATTGAAACCCATAGACCAACAACACCAACAGAGTCACCCCTTTGGCGTCATAAGGTGTGAAGGCCAAAATTTCGTTGCCGGTGAGCCCATAACCGGAAGCCGACGAAAATTGCGTCTGGATCCGGAGGCTCAACTCCGATACCCCCCCGACCTGATCCACCACCACCCACGCAAAGGCGATGGTGGCGACCAGGCCGATGCCCAATTGAACAAGATCGGTTTCAACTACACTGCGCAATCCACCAATCGTAGAATAAAAGAGCGTTACCCCCACAATGGCTCCAATGGATAACAGATTATTGGCGGATCGAACCCAGACTTGCGCTGAGTCCAATCCGTCTACCGTAAACGGCACACCCGCCCATTGCACCAATTCCACCAACCCTCCAAACACCGGGGCAGGGAGCCATTGATCCCACAATAGGAACGGCTCGGCCAGGCGAGTGGCTGCCAACAACACCATGGCCAATACGGTGCAATTGACGATCGTCCCAAAGTAAATGGCCTTCATCCCTCGCAAGATACTGGCGGCCGTGTGCCCGTACCGAACCTCGGTGAGTTCCGCATCCGTCAGGACGCCAACCCGACGCCAACTGGGAGCCAGTAAATACCCCATCAATAAAAACGCCAACGCATAAATCCATAAACGCCACAATCCGAAAATACCGACGGTGGCCACAAGACCGGTCACCAGTAACGGGGTATCGGCAGCAAATTGTGTGGCAGCCATGCTCAAGCCCGCTTTCCAGCCAGACAACCTTCGTCCGGCAAGAAAATACTCTTCCAAATTTTTTGAGGCCGTGCCACGCTCGCGGAGTCCAGCCTGCAGGGCGTACACCAGAAAGGCCCCCACCATTGCCAAATCCCACCCGGTCATCTTCGGCTCCCAATTGAAAAAGCTTTTAATGACTGCGCTACAAACCTTGCTTAGACTCGTCGACTTCAGCCTTACCCTTGGAAGAGTTGCCCAAGCCGCCACCCTAAAATTGGCAAACCTAATCCAGCCAGAATCAACACCAGCCCCATCCCCATCACGATCACACCGATCCAGCCTGCCCGATCGCCTAACATGGTTGGAGGAGCAGCCCGAAATCCCATGCCGGCGGGCGGCCACTGCCCCGTCAAACAAATCCGGGAGCCCACATACATGACATAGGCCCCAAAGCCCACAGCCGGCATGCCTGCCAAGGCCATCACGGCCACCATCAATAATCCGATCCGGTGAATCGTGTCCTGGGTAGGCTGGGGAACGGGTTCGGTCATCGATTCAAGGTATTCCAGTGTAAAAAACAGGAAGGTTCCACCGAACACCGTCAATGTTCCCAACATGATCACGAGCAGGGTTCGATTCGTTCGCTTGAACTGTTTCAACTTGTCCATAGACATCACATGCGTGGAGGGTTGGCTAGGACAGCGTGACCATATGATAAAACAACCGGCAACGACTGACGTAACTAGCCAAATGGTGCTCGGTAAACCAGGAAATCGTCCAGGACTCCGATGACAACAGATGTGCGTATCCAACCGGCAGCACATACGCCTGAGCTTTCACCGTGTCTCCCTCTGCTCAATAAACTTCCACCTCCTGCCTTTCGTAAACGGGATCTTCAAATCGATCCAACAGACCCCAAGCCATCGCATCGACATCAACATACACCCGGCCTGAGGTTTCCCCTCCTTCCTGGGAGATCATGCCGGGGTAAGCCCGTTTATTCAATCGATATTGCGAATACCCGCGAACCTGTGCTCCAAACGATTTTGGAACCGATCCTGACACAGCCTGCATGACATCAGGAATTTGAAGGGTGCCATAGGGACAAAGCAGATCCGTCATCTTAGACCGATGGGGTAAAATTACGTGTTTAGCTCGATTTTTTTTGGCTTCGGCGTATGACCTCATGTTGTCGCCCAACCCACACCCCTACAGCCAGCCATCCCAAGGCGATGGGCATCGCCGCAAAAGCCATCTGGGAAAGACCGGCTCCCCAAGATTGGAGCAGTGAGACAACCCACGTTCCGGTGACATCGCCGCCACGATGAACAACCGTATCAATCACATTCTTGGCCTGGTATTTTTCCTCACGCGGCACCACGGTAAACAAGGTTTCACGTGTGGGCTTGGTGATCGAAAATTCTCCAGCCCTGCGCAGAACACCAAACCCGATGAGAACCGGCAGAACAGTCATCGTCCCGAAAATCCCAAACCCAACCAATGATATAATCGGCATCAACGCCAGCATGAGGACCACGCCCAAACGTGTCAACAACACCCCGGTAGCAAATAATTGTAACACCAAGGCCAGGAGATTAATTCCAAGATCCACCGATGCAAACAATTGGGTACGTTCCTCGGAGGTAAACACCACCTGAGGCACCAGGATCGTCTGTTGTGAATAGAGGAATGTCGAGAGAATCGAATAGCCGACGAGATACAGGCTAATGCCTATCAGATATGGTGATCGGGCAATGCGGACAATCCCTACCAGCAAACTCGGTGGTGACGACTCGGAATCTTTCGAAGACGACAAATGTTGTGCTCCGAGATCTATTTGATGGTGTTGGCGGTACCATCGAAGAAGTCCAAAAATACACCCAACAGCCCCGCACAATAACAGGGCGGAGATCAGCAGCAATCCGGCAATTCCAAGGCCCTTGACCGTCACGGCCGTCAACATGGGACCGAGAATAGCCCCCAGACTCCCGCCGGCAGAGATACATCCAAATAATCGGCGGGCGGACTCAGTCGAAAACACATCCGCCATAAAACTCCAAAACACGGACACCACAAACAGATTAAAGACACTCAACCAGACAAAAAACACCGGAGCTACGGTTGCCAGCCCTTGCCCACTGGACAGCACCACAAAGAAGCCAAGTATATTAAGGATAAAAAACCCATAGACCATTGGCAGAAGGCGTCGGATGGGAAAATGCCCGGCCACATACCCAAACAGGGGAATGACCACCAACATGGCCACAAAGACGGCCGAGAACAACCAGGGCAGCTTGTGAACACCTGACAAGACGCCCATTTCATCCCGAACCGGACGCAGAATGTAGTACGCGGCTAACAGACAAAAGAAATAGACAAATGACCATACCAGCGCAGGCATTTCATCCCGTTCAACAGGCACTACTGAACTAACCAATCGATAGAGGGATAGGGATTCTGCCATGTCGCCAGAAACGGTTTGACGCACTATATCCGATGACCATCCATGAATACATCCATGAATACATCCATGGCACGCACCCTGTTTTCACAATCCGCCGGACGAGTGAAAAGGCTCCGGACCTTCAATCCGAGCCTTGGAAGCAGATACAGGCGAATAAAGGGCATTCCCTTCCCGCAGACAGGGAATCACAGTCCGGCGATCACTTCGCGAGGGAAGATAACGATCCGGTTCTACGCTAAGGTTGGATTCAACTAAACTGTGAAGGAAGCAAAGGGGTTACTTCAGGATGGTCAATAATAGCTTGTAAATGTCTGAGAAGTGCCTCATGATCTTCAGATCGATCAATACGTTGTTGGAGAACACGGGCAACGCTACTCAACGTGGCTTGCAAGGATGAACCTTTTGGAGGCCTTGATGAAAATCCCAAGTGCCCAAGGGAGCCGAATGATGGGTGAGGCTTCATGTCCCGATGATAATTCCCATGATCAGTCAACTTGGCCGGTTCATGGAGAGGCCGTGTTTGTAGCTCTCTAATCATCTCCTCAAGATCACCGATAATGGTATCAAGATGCCACTGCCGGCAATTTTCAGAAAAGGCTTGCACATAAATATCCTGTAACCCTCGGGAGTCCACATGAATTTGGAATCGGCCTTTGGTAAAAGCCGTCACATACTCATGTAAATAATTCAACTGTGTCAGGAGTTTATCACGTAAACTTTCCAGACCCGACGCGTCGACAAAATCGGTCCCGCTATACGCATGCGGGACATCTCGTTGACACATTTCCCTATACAACCACACACCTTGCCGAAACCGTTCAAGGCGATCAATCAACATGCTGACAGTCATTCTGTATCACTCCTTAAAAAATAAAACTACACTTCGGGCAAAACGTTTCCCTGCCGGGCAAACAACATCCTGCCTGTCATTTGGGAAAACGGTCTTTTTGGTGAAAACCCGTACCGGCTGGAACAACCTGAGCAGATCACCGAAGACTGGCTATTTCACTGCAGCCATTTATGTTTTTATCATAGGAAGAAAATCTTCTCAAGCCCGAAAAGGCTACGATTTCAGCTTCCGCGAAATGTGGCAGATTCCCACAGTTTTCCTGCGAAATACCAAGGGAGTGGATGGCCGTTTTATGAAAACCCAGGCTGGCCGTTGGATGAAAAATGGAATTCATGGAGTTTTCTCAAATTTCATCGGCCTCTCATCGGTCAGGAGTAGGACATGAAACAAGGATTACCCCTAACAGGCCATGAATGGGGGCATTATGAACGAGTGATTGTCTTCGATGGGGTATGCAATTTTTGTAATGCGTTTGTGAGTTTTGTCATCAAACGGGATAAAACCGAATTATTTAAATTCGGCACGCTTCAATCCCAACCAGCCCATCTCATCCTCAACCAGGTTGGGCTCTCCACAGAAAATTATGAAACCTTTTTGCTGTTGGAAAATGGAAAAATCTTTACCAAATCCACTGCAGCACTTAAGATTTTTCGAGTCCTGCCTGGACGTTGGTCCTGGTCCTATGCCTTCATCATGATTCCGCGGCCCATTCGAGATTTTCTCTATGGCATCATCGCCCGGCATCGATATCGGTGGATGGGCAAATCGGATACTTGCCGGGTACCTTCCCCCCAAGAGCGTGCGAGATTTATTTAACATCTTTCGACTGACTGTTGGCCATATCCGTTCCTATCGCTCCCCTCTCCTGGAATTTAACGGGGGAGGAAGAATCAAAGAGTTCTTCAAGAGCAAAAGTATTCTGAACATGTGGTGCACCATACTCGGCTGAACCCGTAAGCACGGTGAGGTTCGGACGCATCTTGACCATACCGGCATGATGCGTATGTCCACAGAGGACGGTGATCTCGCACTGCGGATAATCGTGAGCGGCTTCTAGCAGCACATCCCCTACCGCTTTACAGGTGAAGTATGGCAACCAGTCGTCATTGCCCAACTTCCCCTCATACCAACAGGCTTCTTTAAACGGCGGAACATGAGTCAGACACACGACCTGCCGGCATGCGGTCAACGCACGACGTAATTTCTCTTGCAAATTTCCGGCCGCCTCATTTCCCAACGCATGAAGCTTATCCCATACTTCCTCTCGGTTTAAACCTTGAAAATCCGCAATCAATTCCTGATCACTCAGTTTGACCGGCGACAGCCGGTAGTTCCCATACCGTCCGTCACCCCATCCATCATGACCGATTAACACCGTAGTCGACGTCAGCTCCACCAATCCCGTCGTCGAAAGATAGGTCAGTCCCTGCTGAACCCGACTCCAACGCGTCAATTCAGTGCGAACGCGGGAAATCGATCCGTAATAAAAGTCATGATTACCCAGAACAAAATACAGCGGTACCTTAATAGCCCTGTACATTTCACCCAGAAGTGGTCGCAGAGATGGGCCTTCGGCGATATCTCCCGTCACGAACACGGCGTCAGGTTGAACGTCGACAATCGACTGAAAAAATAAGGCCCGTTCCTGAGAGCACAGAAAGTTCAGATGAATATCAGTTGCCCACACTACACGCATACACAATCTTTCAGCATTCACTTTGTCCCATTCCGCACGTCTATTCGGTGAGTCCATACGGGGCGAATAGTTTTCGGGTAGCCGAACCCTTGCTTCATGGGCTATGCTTTCGCCTCAATGTGTGGACAAAATTGAACTGAAGGAGTTGACCATGACGGATATCCCTACAGCAACCTCCAAAGATGTGGCGACCCTGGCTGGAGGCTGCTTCTGGTGTCTGGAAGCCGTGTTCGATCAAGTCAAAGGCGTGGAATCAGTGGAGTCGGGTTATATGGGCGGAGGCCAACCGAACCCCACCTATGAGGCCGTCTGCAGCGGCACCACGGGGCATGCGGAGGTAGTCCAGGTCCATTTTGATCCCGCCATCATTACCTACCGAGAACTATTGGAAATCTTTTTCGGCATTCACGATCCAACCACCCTCAACCGGCAAGGGAACGATACCGGCACCCAATACCGCTCGGCCATTTTCTATCATTCGCCCGAACAAAAAACGATCGCCGAAAACACCATCGCCGCGTTGAGCAAAGAACAAATCTTTCATCAACCGATCGTCACACAGGTCACTGAGGCGACAGACTTTTTTGTGGCTGAGCCCTATCATCAGGAATATTTTGCGAGAAATCCCTCGCAACCCTACTGTGCCTATCTGATCGGCCCGAAAGTCGCCAAATTCCGACAAGGGTTCGTCAGTAAGCTGAAAGCCTAACCAGTCCAGGTGAATGCCGATGGCCGGACGCGAAATCCATGAACTGGCAACACATTCACAGCGCTACGATCCTCCAAAGAACCGGGCAAGGGTATTCCCCACTCCACCCCATAGGTCCGCTTTCAGAGTGGCTTGATGAGGATGGAGAATGACGGGAGCACGAGGAAGACAATAGGGTACCTGTTCCTGGCGGGTCCCAATAACTTCGGCAATAACTGATCCGTCAGGAGGAACCCCTGTTTGTTGCACGACCAATTGCGTGCGTGATTCCAAAATGCAAAAACCCTGGTACCCTCGCACACGCATGGATTCCGGATTCACAAACTGGACTCGATGGCGTTCGGTGGCAAAGACCACATCCCCGATTTTGGCAGGACCTTCCGGACCGCCGGAATATAACAGCATTGGGACCAACAGAACGGCCAGGACGACCAGGCCAATAGAGATCAGTGGAGATCGGGATTCGGAATTCTCGTCCTGAGGCAAAGGATCCGGCATGTGGACCACACTCCCGCGTTGACCTTTCACGACCTTTGGAATCGATGGCCCTGGCGCCCGATTAGAAACTGCCCGGGACGTTTTGTGCTCCCGCTTCGAGAAAACCGGGTGTCATTTGAACAGCTCCTGGGACGACCCTGCTCTCCCGCATGCCATCAATCCCCAGTCGCTCCGGATCATATCCTCGTGTTGCCGTTGGCGGACGGCGGCCTGATCACCTATCGCAAACCAGACGGAAGCCTTCTACATACCTTGAATACACCGGAGGGATTTATCCGGAAACTCACACAACTGGGAATCACAGACGAGAAAGCTTCTTCCACTCGTCAATAGGGATGCTTCCGTATGTGAAGTTTATACAGCAAACCTGAAAGCAACAATTCCAATACCAGGAAGCCGCCGACCGTCAGACCGATCCCCGGCCAACTTAACCCATAAGCGGATTTCACACCTATAAGCGGAATCACACTTTCGGGAATTTGATCGAGCCCGAATGCCATCGCTTCCGATTGGAGCCCGAGTCGTCGCTTCACAAAACTCGAAGCCACATCCCCACACATCGCCAGAGCGCCCACCGAGACTCCGATTTCAAATGGCAAGCCCACCACTTCTCCAACCAGGCCGGCAGTCACCACACCAAAGACCACGCCACGGAAAGTTTTAGAAGATCCCAGCAGAGGGCGGCCATCGATAAAGCTGATCCCCAGATCCAGAGGCGTTTTCCAGAAATCCTTTAGAAGCAACCGTCCAAGAATGGGAGCGCCATTGGCCGCAATCACCACAATAAGCAACTGAAGATATATCATAGGATCAAGAGGTGAAACCCACCTCATGCCACGGAGACATTCGGGGAATCAACTCAACCCGGATCGAACGTTTTCTAGATGGCCAGGATTACCGATCAGGTGTCATGGGAACGGAGATCGTCAAACCTGAACAACCGATGGTCCAATAAATGGCTGGGCACCACATTGGAGAGGGATCCGAACAAACTATCATTTGATCCGGGATACCGTTCTTCCCATTGACGGAGCAACCCCTTCACCTCTTTGCGCTTCAGATTTTCTTGAGACCCGCACAGGTCACACGGAATAATGGGAAATTGCTTTAACTCCGAATACTGCATTAGCTCGGCTTCCCGGACATAGGCCAGCGGCCGGATGACCACATGACGCCCATCATCCGATCGTAATTTGGGTGGCATCGTTTTGAGCGTTCCAGAGAAAAACAGATTCAGGACAAACGTTTCGATCATGTCGTCCCGATGATGGCCCAAGGCAATTTTGTTGGCACCCAGCTTATCGGCCAACCCATACAAAATACCGCGACGAAGGCGCGAACAGAGGGAACAGGTCGTCTCACCTTCGGGTATAACCCGTTTCACAACCGAATAGGTATCCTGCTCTTCAATATGGAAAGGCACTCCCAACCCAGTCAAATAGGTCGGCAACACTTCAGCCGGAAACCCCGGCTGCTTTTGATCCAGGTTAACGGCAATCAACTTGTAAGACACCGGAGCCCGGGATTGCATAGAAAGGAGAATATCCAGCATCCCATAGCTATCCTTGCCCCCGGACAGGCACACCATGACCGTATCCCCGTCCTCAATCATGGTGAAATCGGCAACAGCCTGCCCCACCAAGCGGCATAATCGGGTGTGAAGTTTCTGGGCCGAACCCGTCAGATGAGTTTTCGGAGCTAGCCTGGCAATCTGATGAATCATATGGTCACATCCTTACCGTACTCTCTGACATCGAAGACAGATATCTGCCTCATTGTTCGCGAAAGGAAAAATCAACACTTGGGTTATTCGTGAAGGACACTTCAATTTCCCGAGTTGCTGCCCCCAGCATTTCATACCACCCGCAGATGCCGTGCCTTCCAGGAGAAAGAGGAGGCAATCGATAACTTCCCGTTTCGTCGGTGACCACATAAGAGGAGTGATCAAACACCACGGGGGCGCCACTCATTAATTTATGTTCTCAGGTGCCTTCGCACTTTCTTGATACTCTTGGAAATAGGATTGGCCCACGGCAACACGGTCGACACTCACCACCACATCGGCCAGCCCGGCATCTTGGTATCCCGAATGATTCGGGGAATACGCACGATGGTTCCACACACAGGGTCATCAGTCGTCACCGGCACCAGGTAAGGTTCGGGTTGAGTCCACCCCAAAAACATCTTCCCCGACAATCTCACACCTTCCTGATCCGCCCGAACACGCCATGAAACTGAACCAGACAATCCATCATCACAATGAGCAGGGACGCGATCTTCATGAAGATAGCCTAATGAGTCCCCCAGGAATGGTCAAGCAAGGGACATTGAGGAACCCCGGTGTACCTTTACTTCCCTATGCGACTGGATTATTCTTCCCCGGTCATGCCCCTTCATGACCACAGCCTTCTCCACCATTCGTTCTTTGCCAAAGTGTTTCCCGGTTGGCGAGGCAGTATTCGCCTTCGTCATACCGCCTTTCTTGCCACATTTGTCCTCTCCATCATGGGTCTGCTGGCGAGCATTATGCTGGCCAATCAACGGGCCACGCTGCACCACGCCGCCGAGGCAAAAGCCATTGCCTTTACCCAGGCGTTTGCATTGGGAGGGTGGGCCGCCATCCAGGATAATCTGCATCGAATCCAGGAATCCCTCATGGCCTATCCCCCCGACCCGGATATTCGGGAGACTGACCTCGTCGATCATGACAACATGATCATCGCCTCGAAAACACCCGATCGAATCGGCCGGGTGCTTGAGGATCCGGATTGGCTGAACCTCAAGAACTCCAACCGGACCGCATTCCGCTATACCGAATCTCCCGCCGGAGAGCCCTTGCTCGTCATTGTGGCGCCATTAACCGGACAAGGAAAAACCGACGCATGGCTTCGGGCGAGCTTTTCTCTCCAGGAGCTTCACCAGGAGGATATGCAATTGGTCCTCAGGATGAGTTTGATCACTCTCCTGTTGATGGGAGCCGTGATTGCCAGTCTTCGCTGGTCCCAAAACCGCATTTCTTCCATTCTCCTCAAGGTCATTGAGGAATTACAGGACACACTCGCCACCGGAAGTCCGACCGCCAAACTCTTGGGACCCACTTCTGAGGAAACCTCCCCGGCGGAGGAGGCTCCCCCATTTCGTCTGGGCACCCTGGAACGACTCGACTCCACAGTGACGCAAACGATCGGGCTCCTCAAAACGCAATCCCAAGCGCTTCAAGAATCGGCGGTCATCTTGGAACGAAAGGTTCAGGAACGGACGGAAGCCTTATTGAAGGCCAAGGTCACATTGGAAAACGAAATCCAGGAACGTCGGCTGGCCCAGGATCAATTGGAGAAAATCAATCGTCAACACCAGCTTATTCTCCATTCAATGGGGGAAGGAATTTACGGCCTGGACCTTCAAGGAAAAGTCACCTTCATAAATCCGGCCGGGTCTGCTCTCCTGGGTTATGAGATCGATGAATTAATCGGCCGACCCGTTCATGAAACCATCCACCATACCCATTCCGACGGCACAGGCTACGATCGGGGCACATGCCTCATACATGGCGGATTTTTAGGAGGGACCTCCCATCATACCGATAACGAATTCCTGTGGCGCAAGGATGGAACCGGATTTCCAGTGGAATTTACCAGTACCCCGATACGGGAACAGGGTAAGATAGTGGGAGCCGTAGTCATTTTTTCGGACATCACTGCCCGTCGTGAGGCGGAGGCAAAAGTCCAACACAGCGAGAATAAGCTCCGGCAAGCCCAAAAGATGGAAGCGATTGGCACACTGGCCGGGGGTATTGCCCATGACTTCAATAATATTTTGACCGGCATGTTGGGGTATACCCAGCTTGCACAGTTCAAAATGGAGAAACAGGATCAGGCTCATGACTTTTTGGAACAGGTCGTAACCGCAGGCAAACGCGCCAAAGATCTTGTCAAGCAGATTCTGACATTCAGCCGCCAAACCGAACCCAACCACCAACCGCTTGATGTCCGAATCATTATTGAGGAAGCTCTGACCCTGATACGAGCCACACTGCCTGCCACGATTGAAGTAAAAGCCGAACTTTCCCAAACCACCGGTCTGGTGCTAGCCGATCAGACACAAATTCACCAGGTCTTGATTAATCTTTTCGCCAATGCCGAACATGCCATGCGAGGGAAACACGGAACCATTACCGTGAGACTGGAAGACCTCTACCTCGATTCCAGCGGACAGACCAAATTCCAGGATCTGCCGCCCGGCTCCTATTGTCGAATCAGCATTGCGGACAAAGGAACCGGTATAGCTCCTCACATCCTCCCTCGTATTTTTGATCCATTTTTCACCACCAAGGATGTTGGATCAGGAACAGGGATGGGCCTCTCGGTCGCCCACGGCATTATCACCACCCATGGTGGTACGATCACCGTGGACAGTCATTTGGGAGTCGGAACCACGTTTTCCATATTTCTCCCCCACCTGCAAGACACATCCTCCTGCTTGTTGCAGGAACCGGGTAAATCTGAACTGGTCAAAAAAGAGGGACACATCTTGTTTATTGACGACGAGGAAGTCATTTCACAAATGGGACAACGACTGCTCCACCACCTGGGCTATACCGTCACGACCTGCACGAGCGGACTCGTCGCCTTGGAGATATTTCGCACGAATCCCGATCGCTTTGATGCCGTCATCACCGATCAAACCATGCCCAAAATCACGGGGGAACACCTCGCCACCGAACTTCTCAAAATCCGACCTTCCCTTCCCATCATCGTGTGTACAGGATTCAGCTATACCCTCAGCCCGGAAAAAGCGCAGGCATTGGGCATTCGCCGACTGCTGAATAAACCCCTCCTCATTCAGGAACTCGCTGCAGCGTTGGAAGAGGTATTACCCCAAAATGTCTAATGCCATGAAACGGGAGAGAACGATTGGAAATCCTCTATTCCAGGTAAACCGAGGCAGGATACCGGAGGACGCTCTCCCTGTTCGGAGGGAGAAAATCACATGATTACACAGCCCTGGCGGTCGGCATCCGTTTTTGACGTGATGATTGAGCAAAGGAGCTATGGACCAGTGGCGGCAGGATTTGCTGGACCAGGCTGGACTCGCGGCGGTAGAACCCTTCCGTATGAAAAGAATCTTGTAACCCCAGACATTCATAATCTAAATGATGACAGAGTTCGTGCAGCACCGTCCGGAGAAAGGTCTTGAAAGCGACGACTTGCCGTCGCTTAGCCGTTCGCATCCATAATTTCATGCGTGGATATTTGCGACCTTCGGCCGGATAATACAATCCATGTAATTCCATCTTGGAATTCGACGGGCGGGTATCCAGCAAATCCAAACGAACCTGTTGAATCCCCAATTGATCGGTAATGGCATCCAACAAATGCTGGACCCATTTTTTCGTCCGATCCAACCGACCTGATCGTAGCGCTTCCTGAACCTTCGTAGCTAAGGGTTGAAGCGACTCAGGATCGGGCAAAGGAAACGCCACAACCCGATCACTCTCCTGGTAAATCCGTTTTTGTTTGAAATTCAGTCCGTTGTAATAACCAAACAGCATGGCACCTTATCCCATCTTATAAAGCCAGAATACCGGTCACGGAACCTCCACCCTAACGACTCTCCTCAACCCGGTTCCATGACATTTTCTTCCAGGATTGGGTATTTTCCTGGAAGTTGGTACAGTTTGGCCAGACCTAATTTCGAAGTTTCACGTCAGTCTGTGCCCTATGGGCATTTGATGGTGGGAAGAGGGCCTTTCGGCAGACCTAATACATTGATTTAAAAAGATTTTTAAAATTAATTCAAAAAGGAGGTCCGCCATGAAAAATAAACGAAAAATTCATGATGGAATTGCAGGGGGGATGATTACCTTAGGGGTTTTACTTGGGGTTTATGTGAGTCCCCAGTGGTTATGGCTTCCGGGCATTTTGGGGGTCACCCTGTTGCAAAGTGGATTCACCGGGTTTTGCCCGGTCTATTACATCCTAGACCGAACCTGTCCATTGGAAGATAGAACTCCCTAAGCTCTTCGTTTTCTTTGGCCATAGTCTATCTCGCCGAGAGAAGGTCAAGTCATGCCTCTTGTCTAAGGACGGCCATTCTCCACACGGAAAGTCTGATTCCGAGGGGAAAAGCACCATCAAAGCCAACGCAAATGGCCTCGAAGATTTGAACGGGACGGGGTATAAAGCGTTCGCCATCCCCGGTCAATAACTGCGGCTTGGGAATTAAGACGTTGATCGTGTGAGGTTTTACACCACAGGAGTTAACCCCACGATGAGTTGGCGTTCCCTGGGGCCGTCAAGTTCAACTAATAGGACCGATTGCCAGGTCCCCAAACGCAACTCCCCATCCATCACGGGCAGGGTCAACGACGCCCCGATCAAAGAGGCAGCCATATGCGACCAGGCATGAGAGGGATCATGGGCATGACGAAATCTGATCTGTGGAATGATTTTTTCGGCAACCTCGAGGAGGTCTTCCTCCGTGCCCTCTCCGATTTCCCCGGTCGTCAGCGCAGCGGTGGTATGAGTCAGAAAGACGTGGCATAAGCCATTCTGGAAATTCTTACTTTGAATAATCTTGTTCAGTTCCGGCGTGAGATCCACAATATCTTTGAGTTTCTTTGTTTTCACCTGTACCGTTTCCATGATTCCCTCCCTGGCTTGCTTCTTTTTAAGGACTTCTTCGATTACCATTGGGATTTTTGTTGGCGTAACTGCCGGATAAATTTCAAATGCTTCAGATGTAATCGTCTTTGTATTTCTTGAGTGCAAGTTCAGGCCCCTACTGGTTCTTCAACTTGAGGAAGCGAAGATTCCGGCAGATGGATGGTCACTGTTAAGCCACCGCCCGGGATGTTGGCCAAACTGATGTCCCCACCATGATTGCGAACGATGGACCGTGCGATGGCCATGCCCAGGCCGATTCCTCCGGTTTGTTTATTGCGGGATTCCTCCAGGCGAACGAATGGCTGAAAGACTCGTTCAAAATCTTTCTCGGGAATTCCCGGACCGTTATCTTGAATCGCAATCTGAAACTCCGTGTCATGCTGCCGGAGCGTCACCTCGGCCCGACCTCCATAGTTCACGGCATTTTCAATCACATTTCGAATGGCCCGTTTGAGGCTGGTGGGGCGGCAGGTGTATGGAGTTCTCTTCACACTCTCAAATTTCACATCCATTCCCATATCGGCCAAGTCCTGACACAGGCTATCAATCAGGGCGCTGAGATCGACCGAACGCGACCGTTCCGTTGAGGCCTCATCACGGGCAAAAGCCAGAGTCGCTTCCGTCATTCGTTGCATGTCTTCCAAGGTTTCCAGCATTTTGCCTCTCGCTTCCCGGTCTTTCAGGAGTTCGACTTGAAGCCGAAGAGAGGTAATGGGACTGCGTAAATCGTGGCTGATGGCCGCCAACATTCTCGTTCGATCCTGAACAAACCGTTGAAGACGTTCATACATGCGGTTAAACGCCAGGATAGTCTGCCGGATATCAACGGGACCCTCTTCGGACATGGGCGTGATGGATTCTCCTCGACCGACCCGCTCCGCAACATCCGTCAGTTGCTTCAGCGGACGGGTAATGCGTTGCAGCATCAACACGACAATCAGGCAAATGCTGCCTCCGGTTAGCACCATCGAAATCAGCGTCGGCAGAGCCCAGCGGCCGAGTGATGGCGTCACCCCCATGCCGACATTGAGCCACCGGCCGTCCTGGAGACGCGCGGATATCAGCAGGCCCGGTTCATCAACATCTGAAAGCGGAAGAGGAAAGGATGATCCGGGGATGTCACTTGGTAATGCGGAATTCTTAACGCCGCCCGGCATCTCGCGTATTTTCTTTTTCCATAATGCGTCCTGTTGGGGAAGCATGAACCTCAGTTCAGACACTGCGTTCTTCTTCAGCAAATCCTTGAGACGGCTGATCCACTCATGATCACCCTGCGGGAGGCCTTTGGGAATAAGGCTGGCTTCAGATAACCAGTAATACAGTTTTCGGGAACTGGCGGCCTGAACCATCCGATCGTGCAAGTCGACCGGGCTGTGTTCAATGAGATCGATGAGGGAGGCGGTTCGTTCGAGAATCTGAGTCCGTTCAACCGATCGGATGGCCCCGCGGCGTTCATCCGTAAAAATCAGAAAGTTGGCAACCTGCGCAATAATGAGCGAACCCAGCAAAAGGCCGATCATCTGGCTGGTCAGCCGCTGCGGCCACCAGCGTCGAGCGAATGAACGGATCGGTTTCATTCGAGGATGACTTCCGCCGTGAACGTATAGCCGCCGCCCCATACGGTCTTAATCAAGATGGGTGACTTGGGATCCACTTCGATCTTTTTTCGCAACCGGCTGACCTGGTTGTCGATACTGCGATCAAAGACATCGCCCGCACGATGACGCGTGAGATCCAGTAATTGGTCCCGCGTCAACACCATGTGCGGATGATTGAGGAACACCGTCAGTAATACGAATTCACCCGTGCTGAGCGGAATGGCCACGCCATCTTCGCCCATGAGTTCCCGTTGCGACACATGGAGGACCCATTCCCCAAACTTCATGATGGTTCCCGCAATGCGACGCTCCTTCCAGGGCAGGCTGTTCGCACGCCGGAGCACGGACTTGACTCGTGCCAGCAATTCACGGGGATTGAACGGTTTCACCACATAATCATCGGCACCCATTTCCAGCCCGATCACGCGGTCCATGTCTTCCGACATGGCCGTGAGCAAAATAACGGGAATGTCCTTTGTTTCACGTAAATGCCGACAAAGAGAGAGGCCGTCTTCTCCCGGCATCATAATATCCAGGACCACGAGGTCGATGGCGCTGTTCTCAAGGATTTTTCGGGCTTCCGCTGTGTTTCCGGCCGAACTCAGCCGAAAGCCTTTTTGAGTGAGATAGGCGGAAAGCGGATTGCGGATATCCGGCTGATCATCAACGACGAGTATATGTGGCAACGAAGCGGAATCCATATGCCTCCTGACCCGTTCCTTCTTCAACTATTATGACGCGAACACCGGAAGTGTGGAAAAGAAAATTGTATCAAAGTTTGTCAGAAGGGAATTCTGGCAGGTTTGCTTACAAAAAAGAAGGATTTGGAAAAATTTCCGTGAAATTTCCTGGTTATACTGACCGAACAGAGTATTAGGAGTTTTATCCCCTGTTCCATGAAGAAAGACGATGAGCCCCTTGAACATCCCGAGCCACCAGTACATTCCTGATGTTGAACGGTGCATGATCGACCGACGATTTTGGCACCGCCTCTTTATGAGTTTCACCATGGTCCTGATGACGACAGGTTGTCTGATAGATCCCCAGCCGATTGACTTAAAAACCCGTACGCCCAATTCCTTTTCCCGTTCAGGCCCAATGCCGTTGCCCGATAAATGGTGGGAAGCGTTTGACGATCCGGTCCTTGACCGGATGATTGAAACCGCCCTGACAGATAATTTTTCACTCCTGGCGACCTGGGACCGTCTGAAGCAGGCCGAAGCGATTGCCGTGCGCGAACGGGCACAACGATTTCCCGGTCTCAATGCAACCAATACGTTGAGCCGCAGTCGCGATAGTGAGGGCAATCAGACAGACCGGGTCGGACTGGGATTACAAATGGCCTACGAGCTTGACCTGTGGGGACGGGTACGGGCCAATACCAGTGCGGCCTACTTCGAGGTGCAGGCCAGTCAGGCCGATTTAACCGTCGCGGCGATCACATTATCGGCTGAAATCGCCAAAACCTGGTATAGCCTGCTCGAACAACAAGGGCAACTGTCATTACTTGAAAATCAGATATCGACCAACGAGCAAGTGCTCAAATTAGTCACCCTGCGATTCCGGCAGGGCGTCGCCTCTGCGGCCGACGTGCTGCGTCAGCGGCAATTGGTTGAGCAAACTCGGGGTGACACCAAAGATGTCCGGTCGCAGATCGAGACGCTGAGCCATCAACTCGCCGTCCTCCTCGGTCAACCGCCAAAATCGGTGGACATTCCCAGCGACAAATCCTTGATCCAATTACCGCCGCTTCCCAGTACCGGCCTGCCGGGGGAGTTAATTCAACGGCGCCCTGACGTGCAGGCGATTTTTTACCAGGTCCAGGCAGCCGATGCCCGTGTCGCGGCCGCCATTGCCGAACGTTTTCCACGCATTGATCTGGCCGGTGCGCTGACCACCAATCTCAGCTCAACGCTGGCCGGGGGGGCATTCGCGAGGACTCCTGCAGGGCTCTTTGCCAGTTGGTTAGCCACCGTTTCGGCACAAATTGTGTTACCCATCATCGATGGCGGAGCACGGAGGGCGGAAGTGGATCGAACGAAAGCCGTTCTCTCCGAAGTCCTGCACAATTATGAGGCCACAATCCTTCAGGCATTTCAAGAAGTTGAAAATTCATTAATTCGTGAGGCGCAGCAACGGGAAAAAACGGCCAGTCTGGAAGAGCAGTTTCAACTCGCCACCCAAGTCATTCAACGTCTGCGGGCCCGCTATATTCACGGTGGGACCGCCTATCTGGATGTGCTCAATGCTCTGAGCAGCCAACAAGGTCTTGAACGCCAGATTCTGACCGCCCGGCGGACGTTGATCGATTTCCGGGTGGATCTGGCCAAGGCTCTGGCCGGCGGGTGGTATATGACCAAACCTGAAATCCGTGAATTAACCATTTCTACCGGATAAGGAATTCCGGCCTCTCCCTCGACCAATCATGCTCCCCCAACACCATTCCACGACACGACTGATCATGGTAAAGGCCGTGCTGCCTGTTCTGATTCTACTGCTGGCTGGTGGGATTGCCTATTCGATCATCACCACCGCCCCACAACCTGAACGTCATCCCAAGCCTCGGCAACCACGGCTGGTGGAAACCGTTGAAATCCATCTGACCAAACAGATGTTGACTATTGAAGCGTGGGGACACGTCCGACCGGTTCATCAAATCACGCTTCGCTCACAAGTGAACGGGAAAATCATCTCGGTCAACCCTGAGCTGATGCCCGGCGGTCGTTTCACCGCACAGGACACCATTCTCCGTCTGGAACCGACGGATTATGTGCTTGCTGTGCGTCAACGACAAACCGATCTCGAAAAAGCACGCGTGGCTTTAGTTCTCGAAGAAGGCAACCAGACCGTCGCCAAACAGGAATTCGAGCTATTGGGCGAAACGATTAACGAGCAGGAAAAAGCCCTGGTCCTCCGCCTGCCGCAACTGAACGCCATGAAAGCCGACGTGGACGCCGCGAAGGCGGCCCTGCAATCCGCAAAACTCGCATTAGCCCGCACCGTCATCAAAGCCCCGTTTGACGCCACAGTCCTTCTCCGTCACGTCGATCTCGGGACATATGTCACCACCACCTCGGATCTCGTAACGCTCGCGGGAACCGATGAGTACTGGGTCGAATTAGCGGTCCCCATCGCTCAATTACGATGGATCACGATTCCCCGCACGCCTGATGAAACCGGATCGGTCGTCAAACTCTTTCAAGAATCCGTGTGGGGAAAAGGACAATTCCGGACAGGCCGGGTGGTCCGGTTGCTCACGGATCTTGAGCCCGACGGGCGAATGGCCCAGGTTCTGGTGGCCATTCAGGATCCTCTCAATCTTCAGGAACAGAACACGCACAAGCCCCGCGTCCTGCTCGGTTCCTACCTGCGCGCGGAAATCCAAGGGAAGGAACTCGATGGTCTCGCCAAATTGGATCGACGCTGGATCCACGATAAGGACACCCTGTGGCTCATGAATCAAGACAATGCCCTGGAAATCCGTCCGGTCACGATCGCGTATCGCGGCCAACATGAAGTCTTTATTTCTGACGGACTTCAAACGGGAGATCGCCTGGTGGTCACTGATATTTCTGCTCCCACGGAAGGGATGCCTCTTCGCCTTCTCAACAGCCGTCCCGACACACCGGTGACACCCCATGGAACATAAACACTCTCCATCTCCCCCTTTCCAGACATCCGGCCCCCTGGCATGGATGGTTCACAACCGCGTGACACCCAACCTGCTCATGTTGACGTTACTTCTTGGCGGGTTGTTTATGGCTTCACAGATTAAACAAGAGGTGTTTCCCGAATTTGAAGAAGACACGGTCACCATCACCGTTCCCTTTCCCGGCGCGAGTCCCGAAGAAGTCGAACACGGGGTCATCCTGGCGATTGAAGAAGGCGTCCGGGGGCTTGAAGGAGTGAGCGAGATCCGGGCCACCGCCTCGGAAAATCAGGGAACGGTGGTCGTCGAACTTCTGGCCAATTCCGATAATCAAAAAGTCTATCAGGACATTCAGCAGGCGATCAGCCGCATCGTGACGTTTCCCGAAGATACCGAAAAACCGCGAGTCACGCTGGACACCCGTCGTCGCGACGTCCTGACCCTTCAATTATACGGAGACGTCTCGGAATGGACCCTTCGCGAAGCCGCCGAACAGGTTCGAGACCGTCTTTTACAGGAATCCGGCATCACGCAAATCGACCTTGAAGGCGCACGGGCCTATGAGATTCACGTCGAGGTGGCTCAAGCCGATCTCCGGGCTTATGGACTCACGTTGGAAGACATCGCGCAAACCATTTCCGCAACCGCGCTCGATCGCTCCGGTGGCAGTGTGGAAACCTCAAGCGGCGAAATTCTGTTGCGGGTTCAGGAACGACGGAATTGGGCATCGGACTTTGCCGATATCCCCATCATCGCCAACCAAACGGGCACGCTCGTGCGCCTGGGCGATATCGCGCACGTGTCTGAAGGATTCCAGGAAAACGAGACGTTTGCAATCTTTAACGGGGTTCGTGCCATCGGCATTGAGGTCTATCGAGTCGGCGACCAAACCCCGATCGGCGTGTCGAAGAGTGCACACGCTGCAATGGCCCGTATCCTTCCGGATCTGCCATCCGCCATCGAATACACCGTTCTGAAGGATCGGTCAGAAATCTATTATCAACGGCTGACGCTGCTTCTAAAGAACGGATTTCTGGGATTGTTGCTGGTGCTGGCTATTCTCAGCCTGTTTCTTGAATACAAACTGGCATTCTGGGTAACGGTGGGAATCCCAACCTCTTTTCTGGGAGCCATATTATTTCTGCCGATCATGGACGTCTCCATCAATATGATCTCACTCTTTGCGTTCATTATTGCGCTCGGAATTGTTGTGGACGACGCCATCATCGCCGGTGAAAACATTTACGAGTACCGGCAACGCGGAAAATCCTTCGCCGAGGCGGCTATCTTGGGAGCTCGTGACATCGCGGTCCCCATCAGCTTCAGCATTCTGACGAATATCGTGGCTTTCCTCCCTCTGATGTTCGTCCCCGGATCATTCGGAAAAATCTGGGCCGTTATTCCTGTGGTGGTCTCGGCGGCATTCATTATTTCCTGGATCGAAGCCCTGTTCGTGCTTCCGGCACACTTGGCTCATACCGGCGCCAATCCGACCGGCACTATCGGATCTACCCTTCATCAGACCCAACAACGGTTCAGCGCCTGGTTCACCCGGTTTGTCGAAAAGACCTATGGTCCGTTTCTTCGCCGGGCGACTGCACATCGCTATCTGTGTATGGCCATCGGGTTCGGGATCTTCGCCATCGTGCTTGCCTATCCGTTCAGCGGGCGAATGGGCTTTATTCTGATGCCCACGGTTGAGGCCGATTTTGCCAAGGCCACAGCCGTGCTGCCTTTCGGAAGTCCTCGCACTGAAATGATCCGGATACGAGACGGGTTGATACGCTCGGTTCAGGAAGTCATTGACCGGTATCCCGGACAAAAAACCTCTACCGGGACTTTTGCCTTGGTACTGGAAAACACCGTCGACGTTCGCGCCTATTTGCCTGATCCCAACGATCGGCCTCTCAGCACCAGCGAATTGACCAGTCTCTGGCGGGAAAACACTCCGGATTTCCCGGGAGTGCAATACGTGCGGTTTGAGTCGGACAGCGGAGGACCGGGGCGTGGGGCTTCGATCAGTGTTGAACTCAGCCATCGTAATATTGACATGCTCGATCGTGCGAGCACGGAGTTGGCAGACCGTCTGGCTGAATTTGAAAGCGTCAAAGACGTGGACGACGGGTATTCCCCCGGAAAACCTCAGCTGGATTTTCGGATCAAGGAGGAGGCCCGAAGCCTGGGGTTAACCGCGGGCGAGATTGCCAGACAAGCCCGCAATGCGTTTTACGGGTCGGAAGCCCTTCGCCAACAACGAGGGCGCAATGAAATCAAGGTGCTGGTACGATTTCCCGAATCGGAACGCGCGAGTGAATACCACGTGGAAAATCTGGTGCTGCGAACGCCTGCCGGTCCCCATGTGCCGTTGTATCAGGTTGCAACAGTCGAAAAAGGACGGGCCTTTCGGGAAATCACCCGCCGGGACGGACACCGAACGGTGACCGTCACCGCGAATGTCCAGCCCGCAAAAGAAACCAACCTTGTTCTGAATCGGCTGACAAGCGATGTGCTTCCGGAATTGCTTCGTGATTATCCCGGCCTGAGTTACACCTTCGAAGGACGCCAAGCCGACATGCGCGATGCGCTTCAGAGTTTTTTATATAGTTCGACCTTGGCCTTGATCCTGATTTATGTGTTGCTGGCCGTGCCGTTTCGCAGTTACCTGCAACCGGCCATTGTCATGGCGGCCATTCCGTTCGGGCTGGTTGGTGCGGTGATCGGACATATGATCATGGGATATAGCATCAGCATCATCAGTATGATGGGAATCATTGCGCTGGGAGGGGTAGTGGTCAACGACTCGCTGATCATGATCGACTATGCCAACACCAAGCGCCGGGAAGGGCACAGTGCGGTTGAGGCCATCTGCCAGGCCGGCATCCGCCGCTTTCGACCGATTTTGTTGACCACCCTCACAACGTTCGGGGGACTTGGTCCCATGATTTTTGAAACATCCCGTCAGGCACGGTTCATGATCCCCATGGCCATTTCATTGGGATATGGCATTCTCTTTGCGACCGCCATCATGCTCGTGCTCATTCCCTGTCTATATTTGATCGTGGAGGATATATTGGCAATCTTCACCACCATCGAAACACCTTCCCCCGCACAAGCTCCGAAAGCCCCGGACGCCCTCGTCGCCGAGTAAGCAAGATTCCTGTTCAAGCAGGAACGCGCTGTTCGTTTTTGTATTTCCGAAATGTGTACGTGTATAGGATTGAGATCACAAGCATTTAGAACGACTCTTGAGTAAGCATTTATGCAGACACGTCTTATGCCGAAGGCTCCTCGCGAAAGGACCCTAAAAATAAGGCTGCACAGAGCATACCCCCACCCAGCAATAAACCTCCTACCCCCATGTAGGCGAATATTTCCGTCAGAATATGCTCATGGGCGGGTCCACGCCCGATAGAGGGCGCCAAGACAAACATGGCCAGCCATGAGAGTGGATACAAACTGCCGAAGCCAAGTAAAATCGCCGAGGCCTTTTTGTACCCGGATTTCATTCCGGAAAACATCAGGAGGATGATAAGCCCCAAGGAAAAGGCGGCAATGCCCGTCGCATGGAAATGGGCGCGCTGAGCATACCGCCAGATCTTATCGGCGCTTTTAGAATCATGAAATTCGGGATTTGCGGCTACTCCCTGGGCAATATACTCTTTAAAGAAGTCTTCATTGATGCCGAAAACCATTCCCATGCCTACGCCAAACATCAGACCCAGTAGCACAAGTCCCAGCCCCACTCTTACGATTTGAATCTCCTTGGTCATTAGTTTTTCTCGCCTCCATTTAACTTCATCAAATCGACCATACTAATTACGTTTTCCTTCGAATGGGCATTCCTGCTCCTGACCGCATATGCATGAGGATCATCAGGTATGCCCAAATTCCCTAGTTGAGCCTAGAGAAGTTGGGAAATTGTTGTGAGCTCACCCTGGCACCAATTTTCCTGCATCACTCCGGTCCGGCGTGTGTGGGCCATTCAAGAGTGGCCCGCACACCACCCAATGAAGACCGATCCAGGGAAAGAGAGCCTCCGTACAACACGGCAATATCAGATACGATATCGAGCCCCAATCCGCTCCCCGATATGGCTTCATCAAGCCTGCGCCCTCGTTGAATGACCACAGCTTCCTGGCCTTTGGGAATACCAGGTCCATCATCTTCCACAACGACCCGCCATTTGTCTCCGGCCCGCTCTCCACAAACCTGAACAACCGTCTTAGCCCATTTGCAGGCATTGTCCAACACATTGCCTAACATTTCCTGTAAATCCTGTTCATCGCCTTGAAAGTAAATCTCGTCCAGTCCAACCAGTTGAATGTCGAGGTTTTTGTCCTTGTACAGATATTCCAAAGAAAACCGTAAATCCTCGGCTATCGTCCCTACCACCGTCCGGGTTCCCGGCAATCGACTCGCACCAGCCATTCGGGCTTTTGAAAGGTACCGGTGTATCGAATGTGTCATGTTCTCGAGTTGTTCTTCCATCAGGTGTCCTTGCTCATCGTTGATGGCACGAGCCTCATTCGTAAGGACCATTAAAGGATTTTTCAGGGAATGGGCCAAATTCGCGGTTTGTGTACGTGCCCGCTCCAGGACTGCCGCATTATGATCCAAGAGCGCGTTCAGTTCCGAGACAACCGGTTGCACCTCCCCTGGAAAACTTTCCGGAAGTCTCGCTGTTTTTCCCGATCGGGTGTCCGACAACGCCTGCTGTAACCGGGACAGTGGACGCAACCCGATCCGAATTTGAAAAAACACCGCACCAACTAATCCGACCCCTAATGCGGTCAAAGTGATCAACAACATGGTGGAAAATTCGTGGACATCCTGATCAATGTTGGAAACCGGGCCTGCCACCACAAACGTGAACAAGGCATCGGATTCGGGAAGGGTGACATTTTCAACCAACCCGCGTAATGCCATGCCGACTGGGTCCACGAGAATCTGGTATTGCAAACCGGTCCCGATGCCCGGATCGGTCACGCTCAGGGTATGCTGCCACAGGGAGCGGGATCGGGCTCGCAATGTGCCATTTTCGAGGATCTGCCAATACCACCCGGATAGTGGCCGGTGAAAGCGAAGGTTGGACGGAATCCATGTCATCTGCAACGCTCCGTCTGTGGGAGAGATTTCGCTGGCCGCAATATTCCCCTTCAGTTGATCGAACAAGAAGTCATCAAATCGGCGTTCCACATGAGAGCGAAAAAGAAGAATCAACAGCACACCGACCACCACAAGCGTCACCGCCACCCATACACTGGATAGAATCAGCAGACGGAGAGCCAACGTATTACGCTTCATGATCCAATTCCATGAGTTGGTATCCCTTACCCCGATGAGTGCTGATAAATGAAGCGCCAAGCTTCTTTCTCAATCGATTGATTAAGACTTCGATCACGTTGGAATCCAGATCAAAATCCTGGTTGTAAATATGTTCCGTAAGCTGAGTTTTAGAAATGACGGCTTTGGGGTGATGGAGAAAATACGATAAGGTACGGAATTCTAAGGCGGTCAATTCCACAGGTTGATCGTGAATGGTCACCCGTTGGTGACTCGTGTCGAGGGTGACCGAACCCCAGGTGAGAACGGAACTGGCATGGCCTGCAGCGCGCCGAATGAGAGCCTCTATCCGAGCCACGACTTCTTCCACTTCAAAAGGTTTTGTCAGATAATCGTCGGCGCCCGCACGCAAGCCTAATACTTTTTCCCTCCAGGTATCCCGAGCGGTTAAAATGAGAATCGGCATCTTGCGTCCTTCTTGACGCCACCGTTGCAAGACGGTTAAGCCTTCAGACTTCGGCAAACCCAAATCGAGAATGACGGCATCGTAGGATTCGGTCTGACCCAGAAACTCTCCGTCCTCGCCATCACCAGCGACATCCACGACATATCCCCCTCGTTTCAGAGCTTCGGCTAATTGCCTGGCTACATGGGGATTATCTTCGACAACGAGCACTCTCAACGCATCACCACTTGCTGAACTCTGATTGTCATGGTGAATGGTCTTGGCGCCCTTTGACGTTGAGACGAGCCATCGTTTTGGCATCGTACTCGATTTTGAGAACATTGCCCTGAGGGGTCAGCAATTTGACTTCATAGATCCATTGCGATTCCTCATCTTCCAACTCCAATTCAAGAATAATCCCCTCAAACTCCGCCTGTACCTGTTGAAAGACTCGTTCCACCGGGACGACTTCAGCCTTCAATTGTTGATACCCCGGGACCTCATCCGCATATGCCGACGACAAAAGTCCGAACAAACCGGCAGTCAACCCTAGAGTCCATACGAACAAGGGCACATCGTTCCGCGATTTTCTCTGCAGATTATACCTCATGTTCTCTTTCTCCTTTCTCTTTTCACACAGACCAAACCCCTAATCCTATCACCTTCAAGCTTAACCAAAGCTTAAATTCCTGTTCAGTATGGCCTCAGGATGCAAGAGGTACAATCCTCAAAGATGAATCGCCACGCTTAACCATAAAGGAGGTTGACAGATCGTCAAAATGGACATTGGCAAATTCACTACCCTTTCATTAAATCAAGGAGAAGCATCATGAGCAAACACATTCTTTTCATGACCGTATCGATTTTCTTATTGGGTTCACTTACCCTCTGGGCACAATTCCAGGATCCACGACACACTGGCATCACGACCGTGTCTGCCGCTCAAGAGGTCAAGGATGATACCTGGGTGACTCTTAGCGGCACCATTCTTCGCCAACTAGGCGAGGAACGCTATCTGTTCCAGGATGCCACGGGGACGATGGTCGTCGAGATTGATCACGAGGACTGGGAAAATGTCACCGCCGATCCGAAAACGATCCTCCGCATCTCGGGAGAAATCGACCGGGATTGGTTGACGACGGAAATGGAGGTGGAACGGGTCGAGACGGAGAACGTTTCAAGCCCGGGCGTAAGTCAGTTTCAACAGAACTCTTCCGATCAGACCAACCCAATTGACGGAATGCAGACTTCAAGCCGACGCGTCAGTCTGCTTCAACTGCATTGAGGAGATCGGGGCTATTAAGACTCGCGCCTCCATCAATTTGATGGAGGACGCGAGCAACCGTCTCTCCCGGATGGTGATCCTAAAAGCATAGGAGTTCCGACATGACAGATGAAGTCGGCCGGTTCACCGAATAACCCGCACCCAACCATTGAGGCAATACAACATGAACATCATGACGATAATGCATTGTGGAACCCCAGAAGGTTTTTGGTGATGCGGTAAAAGGAGGACATATGAACAACCGTTACATAGCTGGAAGATTCCAAGCATGGTATACGCCGGGACAAATATTTTCCTGGCTACAACAACAACGATATCAAGTTTTTAACATTCAGTACGACGACCACTGGTATATCGTTGAAGCCCGGGATTACGACGGCCAATTGGTTACCTTGAAGGTGAATCCCACGACCAGAATGGTGTGCACATGGAAATTACTCGCACACCACTCAATCTCTATTGCACATGGAGAATAGGTTGCTTAGTTTCACCGGCAGATGCTCAATAAGCAATGCCTAAAAGAAAAGCCACGCCAGTCGGTGTGAACCCGTTCGATATGTGATTCGACAAAACTATTACTCGGTTGGAACCCAGTCAGGCCCCTTTCAAAAATGCATTTCTGGACGTTCAACCAGAAAGTCAACCTGTTTGCCTAGAGGATCAATAAGGTCAATCAGGCATTTACCGGCACTTACCGGAAGTTGAACAACACTTCTCCAAAATTAGCGGTTTGGCATTCGCTTGAGAATCCACTGGGTTTTTGTGTTCACATAGTCGTTGTCGTCCGTAGGACGATGACGGAGCGGCCTGGGAATGACTGCAGCCAGACGGATCCCCTCATTCAACGTGAGCTGAGAGGCCGGTTTGTGAAAATACCGTTGAGCGGCGGCCTCCACACCGAACACTCCAGGTCCCCATTCAATGACATTCAAATACAGTTCCAAAATCCGCTTTTTCGTTAACGAATTCTCCAACATCCAGGTTATCAGGAGTTCCTTGAATTTTCGGATCGGGTCCTTGGACGTCGAGAGATACAAATTTTTGGCTAATTGCTGAGTGATGGTAGACCCGCCCCTGACAATGCGACCCTCCTCCCAGTTGTCTTCCAGGGCTTCCCGGACCTCATGCCAATCCACTCCGGCGTGGGAAAAGAAGGCCCCGTCCTCGGCCACCAGTACCGCCATGCGCACATGCTTGGGGATTTGCGCCAACGGAACCCAGCGGTAGTCGATGCGCAAGATGGTTCCTTTACCATTCGCCTCGGCCTTCCGCTGCTCCATTAACGCGGTCTGGGTAGGATTCTTGGAAGACAATTGCGCGACCCCCAAAAAGGGAAGCGTCAGGATTTCATAGGCTAGAAAGACCACGAAAAGAATCAAGACAAGCTTGACGGGAAACTTCCGAAGCCATCCAAACCTCCCGGACCGCCTTTTCCTGACCTGTCCGTATTGCCAGAGTGGTTTATTGGGGCGAACCCGTCTGATTCGTTGCGGTGACCGTTTCATGGGTCAACCCCTGACATACTTCACCCCTTGTGGCGAATAGGCTATGATGATGCCCTTATGGAAGACCAAACACAAGAAGACTACAGCGCTGGGAGAAACAACCAGGACAAACATGTTCATCATGACATGCCTTGAGCTTCCCCCCATGGTGTTTTCATCTCTTTCATTATAAGGACTCAATAATGACATGAACGCCATGATTCTCGAGCAGGAAGGCAATGTCGGCACCAGTCCGCTCCATGCACGTGATATTCCCACACCGGAGCCGGGCCCCGGACAAGTGCGGGTCAAAGTGCATGTCTGCGGAGTGTGCCGAACCGATCTGCATATTGTGGAAGGAGAACTTCCCCCGTCCACCAGGCCAATCGTGCCGGGGCATGAAACAGTCGGCATTGTGGATCGGATCGGTTCTGACGTGCGCCATCTCAAAGAAGGCGACCGGGTCGGCATCGCCTGGTTGCAGGCCACTTGCCAGACCTGCGAGTTTTGCCAAGCCGGACGGGAAAATCTTTGTGCCCAAGCTTCCTTCACCGGCTACCATGTCCACGGAGGATATGCGGAATATGCGTTGGTCTCCGAACAATTTGCCTATCCGATTCCTCAGGTGTTTACCGACGAAGAAGCCGCTCCGCTTTTATGCGCCGGGATTATCGGCTACCGGGCCTTACGCCGCAGTCAGATCAAACCCGGCCAGCGCCTGGGTCTCTACGGATTCGGCGCCTCCGCCCATATCACGATTCAAATCGCCCGCCACTGGGGCTGCGAGGTGTATGTCTGCTCCTTGCGTGAAGAACATCGTGCCTTGGCCCGCCAACTTGGAGCCGTCTGGGTGGGAGAAGCGGCGGACATGCCGCCGGAAAAGCTCCATTCGGCGATTTTGTTTGCTCCCGCAGGGGAATTGGTGCCCCCTGCCTTACGGGCGTTGGAAAAAGGGGGAACCCTGGCCTTGGCAGGCATCTACATGACACCGATTCCTTCTCTGGATTATTCCCGCGACCTGTTTCAGGAACGCACGCTTCAAAGTGTGACCGCCAATACCCGCCAGGATGGACTGGACCTTTTGAAAGAAGCGGCGGCCATTCCCATTCGCACCCATACGGTGCCGTTTCAGTTGGAAGAAGCGAATTTCGCCCTTCAACAATTAAAAAACGGAACCATCCAGGGAGCGGGAGTCTTACACATCGCCTAACACTGCCAAGTGGTTTCGGGACTCATCGAATACAATCCCGACAATACTCTTTCGAGACGGACAGTTACCACACGATCTCAACTGGACAGCATATGGCCTGCCCGGATGTCTCCCATCTAGGAAGCGTGACGAATGGGTTGGTCCTGAAAGCCCCGATCGAAAAACAGGCCTCGATTAATATCTCCGATACTCAGCATGCCGATCAGTTTTCCATCTTCCGCAACGGGGATCCTTCGGAAATTTTTCACGCCCATATACGACGCTGCCTCTAAGATAGGCGTTGTGGGAGAGACGGTCATCGGGTTTCTGGTCATCACGGCTTCAACTTTTTTCTTCAGGACTTCCGGGTAGCCCTCTTCCATTTCCGTGAAATCCCGGCTATGGACATTGTCATGAATATAGTCGCCAAAATTCGGGAAAAGCGGTAACAACACATCCCGTAGGGCCACCAGCCCGACCAGATTCTGTTGTTGGTCAATGACGGGTATCGCTCCGCAATGACGGCTCAACATTTTGATCACGATCGATCGGACCGAATCCGTGGGAAACGCGGTCAGCACTCCTGTCGACATGACTTCTTGTACAAGCATGGCAACCTCCCGGGATAAGGATTAGGATTATGGTATCTAATGTACGCCTCCTATCCGTATATTGTCAGCTCCTCATCAACCGGGCATCCCTCTCCATCAGGTTCGTTGCATTGTTTTGCGTAATCCGTATTTACCCATCCCAACGGACAAATGGGCATGAGTCTTTGGTCCGGCATTGAAAACCGATTCAATACCCGGCAGCCAGGGAATCCGGTTTACGTGGATCCGAGGCTCCATACAACCCTTCCGGAAGTCTCAGGATACTTTGGGTGCCGCCCATCGTTTCCTCAACAGTCACATGGTGCCCCCATTTTTTTAGAAGCCCCAGCGTGTCAGGACTCAACCCGCGTTCAACACGCAGCTCATCGGGCATCCATTGATGATGAACACGGGGCGCTGCGGTAGCAGAGGCCAGGTTCATGTCATGATCGATCAGGTTTACAATAACTTGAAGAGTCGTTGTAATAATGTGACTGCCTCCGGGACTGCCGGTGGCCAGATACGGCTTTCCTTTTGTGAAGACCAATGTCGGGGTCATGGAGGAAAGAGGACGCTTACCCGGCTCGATCGCATTGGCGGTCGAACCTATAAGACCATAAGCATTCGGAACTCCGGCTTTAGCCACAAAATCATCCATTTCATTATTCAGCAAGATCCCGGTTCCTTCCGCCACAATCCCGCTGCCAAAGCTGAAATTGATCGTGTAGGTGTTCGAGACTACATTGCCGTCCTTATCCATAACCGAAAAATGCGTGGTATTCGGGCTCTCAAAGGGAACGGGATTGGAGGGCGTGATACTCGCTGACGGTCGAGCCTGGTGTGGATCAATGGCGGCATGCAGGGTGTTCGCATAGTCTTTTGATATCAACCCCTGTATGGGAATTTTCACAAAATCCGGATCCCCCAGCCACCGGCTCCGATCGGCATATGCGAATTTCATGCTTTCCACCAGCCAATGAATGGTCCTTGCGCTATTGTGACCAAAGTCATGCAGGGGCTCATGCTCCAGAATATTCAGCATTTGAATCAGATGAATGCCGCCTGAACTGGGTGGCGGCATCGACACGATGTCGTACCCGCGATAGGTTCCCCGTACCGGTTCCCGCCAAATGGCACGATAGCGGCGCAAATCTTCTTTGGAGAGTAATCCTCCATGCGCCTGCATTTCGTCCGTGACACGGTCCGCGATGGCCCCTTCGTAAAATGCTGCAGGCCCCTGTTCGGCAATGCGTTGAAGCGACCAGGCCAGATCTTTTTGGATCAACCGATCCCCGGGTTGGTAGGGCACACCCCTCGACTGAAAAAAAATGCGCCGGGTCGACGGCCATCGACCAAGCTCCTTTTCCTTTTCTTGAAGCGCCCCCGCTAAGGCGGGGGAGACGATGAAGCCTTCCTGAGCAAGCCTGACAGCCGGGGCAAGCACCTCGTTGAGGGACATAGTGCCAAACGTGTGCAGCGCCTCAGTTAACCCAGCGACAGTGCCGGGTATCCCCACAGATTGATGGCTGAAGCGAAGACGTGGATGATCCACCGCTCCTCCTTCGTTTTGAAACATGTGGGACATGGCGAGGGAAGGTGCCATTTCCCGGTAATCAAGGGCCATCGTGGAATTTTTCTCAGCACTATAGATCAGCATGAATCCGCCTCCCCCAAGATTCCCGGCCTGTGGAAGCGTGACAGCCAGGGCGAATCCCACTGCCACTGCTGCATCAATGGCATTGCCTCCGGCCTTCAAAATATCCACTCCCACCTGGGTTGCCAGCGCCTCCTGACTGACCACCATACCCTCTTTGGCAAAGACGGGATGAAAAATTTCCCGGTGTGACAGGATTGGCGTTTCTTGGGGAAAACCTACACCTGAAAGGCTCACAAGGAACACCCAACAGAAAACAAGAATCATCACATACGCAGGACTTCCCCATGTCCATCGACCTGATCTCTGCATGGCCTCAGATTCCTCCTTGCGAATGCTCAAGGATTCTCCCACACCAAGGAACCGCACAAGTTACATTATCAGCAGGATTCTTGCACAGTTTGACGTGTGAAAACCTGACACTCTTCCGGATTATTTTCAGCTCTTGGGACCTATCCTTGTCATTGTACCGGCCAATAGGGCAAAGAGGCAGGCGTTTGTTGAAAAGCTTGGAACAGTGAGACCGAAATAACCCACTGCTGTCATCTCAGACGAATTTTCAACTCCTGCACTTGCTGCCATCACAACGTTCCGTTTATTGTCCGTGAGTCCTAAGGAGCAAGAATGTGTTGAGATAATGGCATCCAGACGTGGACTCCCCTCCCCAAACTATTCTGAAGGTTCTCGTGGGCTCGCATGCCCATGGACTGGCCACTACCGATTCAGACCGGGACTATCGAAGTGTCTTTGTGATTCCGACCGAGGACATGTTCAAAGTAGGATTCAAACCACCGCATACGCAGTGGACCAAAGGCCAGACCGATGAAACCGCCTGGGAAATAAGCCCGTTTCTGACCTTGGCCCTCCAAGGCCATCCGCTCGTGATCGAAACCCTGTTAGCCCCGATCGTGGAAGCCAATGACTGGGGCCATCGGCTCCGTAGCCTGTTCCCCGATGTCTGGTCCGCCGATAAAGCCTTTGAATCCTTCGTCAACTATGCCCATAACCAACGACAGAAATTTCTAGATAAAAAGGACGGACGCCCCGGAAAATACGGAGCCGCCTATTTGCGAGTCCTCCAGAATCTCTGTGCACTTTTGGAGATGGGCACCTTTCCCGTTTCCATTGCCGATACGGATTGGGGTTCGCACATTCGCTCCATAAAAGAAGGACACTTTCGAACCGGGGACGTGATCGATGAAGGGGAGGCTTTATTGATGAAATCCCGACAATTACTCACCGGTTCTTCGCATCAGAGCAATATTTCGGCAATTAATGCCTTTTTGATCGACCTTCGCCTAGGGCACCTCACCAAACCTCCCGCCGGATAGGAGCCAACCATTTTCCCCCTCGTTTTCAGACATCCCTCGAAGTCCTAAAATACCCCAATACACCCATGGATCCTGCCAAGTCATTGGTTAATCCACTTGTTCCCCTGCTCACTCCAGCTTAGGCCGTTGGGCCGGACATTACCCTGGAAACTTCCCCTGGCATCCCCCTTGCTCATTCCTCGTCATAAAAGGAGAAGATCCTCATCCCTGACACAAGGAGACCTTATGCCATCCATTCCTACCGACAAGGCTGAGCCACGTGATCAATCAATTGAACTTTCAGCACATTCATCCTCGTCATATCCCGCTTCTTCATCCGTACCCTTGACGGTACCAAATACCAAAGTCTGGCGCCCGACTACCTGGGGTGTCCTATTGGCCTCTCCTATTCTTTACGGGATGTTCATTCCGTTACTTTTCCTGGATCTTTCGTTGACCATTTACCATTGGACGGTCTTCCCACTTCTTCGAATTTCTCGTATTCAGCGTAGTACGTATATTCGTCTCGACCGCCATCGATTGGCCTACCTTC
Source organism: Nitrospirales bacterium (assembly GCA_050248735.1). Taxonomy (GTDB): domain Bacteria; phylum Nitrospirota; class Nitrospiria; order Nitrospirales; family UBA8639; genus JACKFE01. Next base: position 64,319 of record JBFWRU010000005.1, read on the forward strand.
CATGGATTGTGAAATTGACCTGTACCTATTGCGGATATGCCAATGGCCTGTTGCACTATGGGGTTCGACTAGCCGGCGACACCGAAGCCTACTTTTGCCCCATCAAGCATCAACTTCGCCAAGGCAAGTTTCATCCTCCTCCTCATCACCGACATTTTGCGCCTTTTGGCAATGCAAAGGAGTTTGACGCGCTGTATCAACCGAAAAATACGTGATTTCCTTAAGGACATGGCTGGTCCCTCCGGCAAAACTATGTCCTCTCACGATAGGAATATGCTAAATAATGGTATGAGTACCAGGGTCTAACCGAAAGGTCACGATGGCCGAGAAAAAGCGGGACTACTACAGCGTGTTGGGCATCAGCAAAACGGCCGATGCCAAAGAGATTAAAAAAGCCTACCGGCGGTTGGCCCGCCAATATCATCCCGATCTCCATCCGGGAGCCAAAAAGACCGAAATGGAGGCTAAGTTTAAAGAATTAAACGAAGCCTTCGAAGTGCTGGGGGATGAGGACAAGCGGAAAAAATACGATCAATACGGGATGAAGTGGCAGGAGGCCGAAGCCTATGAACGGGCTCGCCAACAGGCCGGTGCCCGACAAGGTGGAGGCGGTTGGCAATATACGCAACCGGAAGGAGCAGAGGATTTTTCCCATGTCTTTGAAGAAATGTTCGGGGGACGTGGCCAGCAAAGCGGACCGTCCTTTCGCGGCTTTGCCATGCCGGGGGCCGATCTGGAAGCGACTATTCCGATCTCCATTCATGAAGCCTTTTCCGGCACCCGTCGAATGCTGAACCTTCCGGATGCGTCAGGAAATCTTCATCCTATCGAGGTACGCATTCCCGCAGGCGTCCAGGAGAATGAACGGCTTCGGGTCAAAGGAAAGGGAGCCCCGGGCCGAGGCGGAGGGCCGAAGGGCGATTTACTCCTCTTGATTCATTTGATGCCCCATCCGGTCTTTCAGTACAAAGGCGGTGACATCATCGTCCACCTTCCCCTTTGGCCATGGGAAGCAGCCTTGGGCGTCGAAGTGCAAGTCCCCACGCTTTCGGGATCGGTCAAGATGAAGATCCCGCCAGGCAGCCAACCTCATCAACCGTTACGATTACGGGGAAAAGGCCTTCCCAAACGAACCGGAGGGCACAACGATCAATTGGTCCTTCTCGATATCAGGATCCCTTCTTCCATTTCCGAAGAAGAACGGCACCTGTATGAACAGTTAGCCAAGGGAACACACCCTGATCTTCGTTCCCACTTGCACCGTGAGGCCAGCCATGAGTGAAGATCCCGAACATCCTGACGAACCGATCACTGCGGAATTTTTCTCGGAAGGGTGGATACGACGCGAAGAAATCTGTACTCGCTTGGGGATTGGGGAAGACCTCTTGGAAGTGTGTCTCCAATGGGCCATCATTGAAACCCGGGAACCAGACCAGGAAGGCACGATCTTTTTTTCACTTGAGGACGTCGATCGCTTGAGCCAAGGATTGCGATTGCATCGGGATCTGGGAATCAATTGGCCCGGGGTGTCGGTCGCCTTGTCCTTACTGGATCGCATTCGAGAACTCGAGCAACAGCAGGAACGTGGCTAGCCATTCAAGTCCCTTTTCAATCGTTTCACCTTCTCTGAAAGAGGACCGACCAGCTTCACCTCACTTTCATTATTGATCATTGTTTCTTTTCCCATTCATACAGTCCATTATTTTTTCTTGGAGGCTCTATGTCCACACCTGACCTTCACAGCAAGGCCCGTGATCTCATGGAAACCCGCATTGTCGCCGTAACACGGCAGTACGGAGCACGCGATTTATCCATCCTCATTCAGTCTGGCAGGTTCAGCGGAGTTCCGGTTATCGACCCGGGGAACCACCTAGTGGGGGTAGTCACGGAATTCGATGTGCTCAAGGCGCTCCTCGCCAAAAAAGACCTGTTAACCCTCAAGGCCGAAGACATCATGTCGGCCAATCCCATTACGGTGAAAGAGACAGATACCGCCGAACACATCGTCCAGCAAATGGTTGACCATCAAATTATTCGGATTCCGGTGGTACGGGAAGGCAGGTTGGTGGGGGTAATCTCCCGGACAGATCTCTTAAATCATCTAGTCGCGTCAAATATGATCAATGTCTACGGAACTTAAAATTGGCTCCCCAAAATCAGGCAAAGGGTTCAATCTCAGTTATGAGGGGGAAGCTATCGGAAAATCCATCGAAACCTCAATTCCATGGGTATCGCCACGGCTAAAACAGATATCGGAGATCAATCATGTGTAAATCCACTCCCCGACTGCTCCCATATATGGTGGCATCCGACATATGATGAAACCGGTAGCCCAGAATCGTTTTCTTGAAAATTTCAAACCCGGCCCCACCATGCGCAATAAATTGAAAAGGCCCGCCAATATCCTGCCTTCCAAAATGGTGCTGGCTGAGCAGGGCCCCTCCAAGGCCCATATCCAATAATATTCTCCACTCCGGTTTATAATAGGCAAACCCCGTAGTGAGGGTCGAGATAAACGCCGTTTGGTCATCACCTCTCAACGCTCCGGCTGATCCCATGAGCTGCCAGGAAAGATTCGAAACGGGCGATTTACTAAAAATCCAGGGCAGTTGCATGATGGCATAAGCATCATATTGCTGAAAATCTTCTTTTTCGGTAGGTGGCAACCCTGCGTCTTTAATATTCATACCTGCTCTCAGGCCAAACCCCGTAATGTCAAAATCCCCTGCCCAACCAACCTGCCAGCAGGATCCCATGAAAAGTATTGCAAAAATCCAGATTCTCATGTTTGAAACTTTTGGGATCATATTGGGATCATACGCAGATGGAAACTCCTGACAAGTCTTTTGATGTCTCATTTTTCATGAACCCGTTACATGAATTTTCGAAAAAGTTGATCTGAAATACCAAGGTGGGACCATTTCCGTCAACTATTGGAGGCAACCGTTGGCGACAGGAACATTTCCGGCATTTCAGGAGTATACTTCCAGGCAGGCATCGGCTAGGATTAGGTCATCCTTGAGAGAGGACTCATTCCGTATCTAAACGACGAGGACCTTTTTCTCCCCCGACCAAAAAGGTTCCTGACCAGGCATCGGCATTCCGATCATCTCTTCAAATGGAGGTGAGGCCATATGCAACAGCGTCCCTTCCCCCGTTGCGGATTAATGAACCAGCGAATCAAATTTACGGTCTGCACGGACTTGTTTTCCCTATATTTTTTGAACATGGCTTCTGGCATGAGTCTTGTTTATTCAGACGATAACCATCCCCTATCGGAAGAGGTGTCTTATGCTCATGATTGCCACCATCGATCCCGCTCTTCGTCAGGGTCTTCAACGAACGTTGGAAGAAAGGGGGGAGTCCTTTCTGGTGCTGGAAGAGGGAACCAATATTGTGCAGTCGGTGCTCAAGCAGAATCCTTCGCTCATCATTCTGGATCTGTATCTCACCAACCCCAGCGGACTTGAAATCTTGCGTAAACTCCGGGCGTTAGGATTCCCGGGGAAAGTGGTCGTATTGGGGGGACAATCCGTACAGACGCTGGCCCCCGAGGCCTGCCGGTTGGGAGCGTTCCAAATTGTGGGACGGCCGTTCAATCCCAACCAAATCCTATGCGCGGCCAGAGTCGCCAGTGGCGCCTTGGATCACGACCCGGTTCCAACGTAAGGTTGAACTTCACCACTATCCACAAGGAGAATGGTCTATGACTCATCTTTGCAACCTTGGACATCATGAACGACTGATCCGAGTCGGGTTGGGTCTTCTTTTTCTGGCGATCGGAGGGTTTTCGATCGGGCCCGAATGGGGCAATCTACTGGCTCTTGGAGTGGGATTCATTGCGCTCTTGACCGGCATAGCCGGCTATTGTCCCGCATGGCATATGATGGGTATTTCCACTTGCCACCGAACGGGTCTCACGCAACATCCCGACCAGGACCATACCGCTCCCCAACCCGACTCTCGTCGCTCATAAGCAAAGGGTAATGTTGTTGGAGACTTCCAAGCCCTTCCGGTTTGGTGCCGAGCTCAAGCCTTGAATACGAGAAGCTCGACCCCTCCCAGAAAAATGGCAACGGTCGCCAAACGCCGAGCTTTCTAAACCCTGCAATAGGATCAATCACATCATGAGCCCCACAACCCCAAAATTTGGAATTCTTGTCGGCGGAGGCCCGGCCCCTGGCATTAATAGTGTGATTGAAGCCGCCACAATTCGTAGCCGTCTCAGTGGGACAGACGTGCTTGGTCTTGAAGATGGATTCAAATGGTTAATGCAAGGAGACCTTTCCCATACCCAATCCTTAACCCGGCAAACCGTCAGTCACATACATTTTCGGGGCGGATCGATTTTGGGAACCGCGCGAGCCAATCCCACCAAACACCTCGAGGATTTATCAATCACTCTCAAAGCCCTTCAACAATTGAATATTACGGGACTCATCACCATCGGAGGAGATGATACGGCTTTTTCCGCTTTTAAACTGTCTGAATTAGCCGGAGGACGGATTCAGGTGGTACATGTCCCCAAAACCATCGATAACGATCTTTGCCTTCCTCACGGCATGCCGACCTTCGGGTTTCAAACAGCCCGCCATATGGGCGTGGGACTCGTTAAAAACCTCATGATCGACGCCCATACGACCTCCCGCTGGTATTTTGTGGTAACGATGGGACGCAAAGCCGGTCACTTGGCGCTAGGCATTGGTAAAGCCGCCGGAGCCACAGTCACGCTCATTCCTGAGGAATTTCGGGGAGGACAGCTGAAGTTAGGTCACTTGACTACCATTCTGGCAGGTTCGATCATCAAACGCCTGGCGCAACATCGCGCGGATGGAGTGGCGGTGTTGGCGGAAGGACTGTCGGAATTACTGGATCAGGAAGATTTGACGCTACTTGGCGGCGTTGAACGGGATGAACATGGCCATATCCGATTGGCGGAACTCGATATAGGCAAAGTCCTGAAGGACACCGTCACACAGAAACTCAAGCATCATGACATCAAGATCACGATTGTGTCGAAAAATATCGGCTACGAACTTCGATGCGCGGACCCCATTCCTTTCGATATGGAATATACGAGAGACCTCGGATATTGTGCGGCCCAATATCTGTTGGATGGTGGTAAAGAAGCCATGATTTCCATGATCGATGGCCGGTTCACGCCCCTCCCGTTTAAGGACATGTTGGATCCGGCAACGGGCCGTACCCGTGTGCGCATGGTCGACACCGATTCGGAATCCTATCAAATTGCACGAGCCTACATGGCCCGGCTGCAATCGGAAGACCTGAGTAATCCGGAAACCGTCTCTCAGTATGCCAATACTCTCAATCTTTCCCCAGAACAATTTCGGACGGCTTTTCAAGAGATCGCGCACAAAGAGTGAGATCTGCTTCCAAGAACCAACGCTTGTGTGTTTATTCGATCGAATTCAGGAAATTCGACTTGCTAGGTAATCGTTCAACCACTCGAAGAGGCTTGACACCTTGGATGATGAGGAGGAGTGAAGAGTCATGAAGTCTGAAACATCACACGGAAGACTCCTCGGACTTGTGAATTGATGCAGATTTGAGAGAGGAAGCCACATGGGAAGGGTTAGTCGGTGCACCCTCGACATTCCTCTATGAGCGACAGGACTGGAGAGACCCTCCCTCCTTCGAACTGCACGCAGCCCATAGAGAAATGTCTCAGGGTACGAAACTCAGAAGGTCAACGCTTCTTCTGCCCGGTCATAACCAACCTGTTGGCAAGCTTGCTGCGCCAACATGAGTTGCCCCACACTGGCGTCTGCCGGAATGCGAGCCAGACAAGCCTTTAAGGAATCTTGAACACTACCCGCAGCAATTTGCTTCCGATGTTGGGTTTGTAAGCTCAATGACCCCTCTACCGGCTCAGCAGCCAGAACTCCCATAGGCATCAGGAGCGGAATCAGCAACAAAGATGCAACGAAAATACTACGATTGATAAAGAGATCATGTTTCATGGCATAACTCCTTTGTGAATTAATGAATGAAAGATCGAAGCGAAACCTCGCCGGATGCGTCTAATTAAGACCCCGCCTTTGGAAAAGTGACCGACCAGAAACAGGCCGCCGTTTCCCTGCTGGTGTGTGTTCCTCCCAGCAACGGATTCTTAAATATTGCTCCAGGCCGACTTGGGCGGTTTCTCCATAAACGTTGCCCAAATAGCCGCTCCCCAGAAGAGAAACATTAATCCTAACAGGACTTCAAATGGGTACATGGCCTTACCTCTATTCTTTGACCGTGACGGTCAGGAATGACCTCCTCAAAAACCTGATCTGATGACCAGCGTTACACTCGTTGTCATCAGCATGACTGCGAGTGTTGAGAAGAGGTTAGGCGTAGAGGACGCAGACAGAGGAATCAGACGCGCGCAGATAGGATGGAAGGCGCGAGGGATAGGAGTGTCAACGGGAATTCATACGTCATACTTTCAGCCTATACCCCAAACCAAGGGATGTCAAGAAACCTTATCGAATGGCGTGCGGTCTTTTCCTGGACGCAATCCGCTGAATACCATATTTAGTCAAAGACCCTCGATTCATCGCCCGGGTATCCGGCGTTTAACGATTCATTTCATGTTTATGCATCGTTTCAGAAGCATCCATGGAAAATCTTCCGTCATCCGACACCATCAATCCGCCATCTTGATCAAGGCGGAAACTCACCGAGTCCACCAGAACCGTACCCGGCAATTGATACACCATGAATGTCCCTGATGCGATGGCGAGAATTTTCATGCGAAACTCAGGCTTCTTACGGAAGTTCCCGCTAAATACATCTTTGAGAAAAGAGTACCCCTTCACCTTGGCGATCCCGGATTCATAATCCTGCACCTCACCTACAAAAAATCGCGGGGGGTCTTTCTCAAATAACCGGCGATGAACAATCAACAGCTTGTCTCCCCGTTCCAACATGCCTATCCTCCTCTCTCTCGTTTAATAACCGTGTCCGCGCGTCATCTTTTCAACATGGACCAAAGAATGGAAGATTAGACCCAATGATCAAAGTCTGGATGTGAAATCAATACCCGAAGAACGTCGCTTCTCGTCATGATGCCCAAAAGACGGCCCGACTTGGACACGATAGGCATGGCCCCGATATGTTCTTCAAACATGACCCGGGTAATGCTACGAATCTCGGTCTCGGGGTTGGCCACCAACACCGGGTGACTCATAAAATGAAAAATGGCTGTGCGTGCAGGGTCGAGTGAAGCAGACAACTGGTATAGGGTCGGATCGGCCACACCTCGCCAGACATCACGATCTGACACGATTCCCAGAACTTGGCCCTGGTCATCGGTAATCGGGACATGCCGGAATCGATGTTGCTGAAAGAGGTTTTGAGCTTGAAGAACGGTAGCTTCGGCAGTCAAACTGACAGCCGGCGACGACATGACATCCTCTGCCAGAATGACGGAGCGCCCGGCTTGCTTCATCGTGTGTATAGCCTCATAAGCCCGAATGAAAGCGGAGCTGCCAGGATGAGAGTGATCGGATTCTGACTGCCGGGATTCCGGATCTATACGATCGACGGGGAGAACCTTCTGAACCGGATCAACCTTTCGGGAACGAAACCGGCCAGGCACATACGGGGACTGTAACCCTCCCGACTCGACGACGACAAACATATCAGTCTCCTACTGATCCTCCATTAAGATATCTAAGATATCAATTCCCTCGTTTCACTTTTCTTTTTCCGCCGATGGGCAGGGAAGAGGCAAAGTCATCCCTTCCGGAAGACGGGTTCGGGAATCCAAACAAGCCCCATTGAGTTGTTCCTGAGTGATTCCGTGGGCATATCGAAGCGCCACCCCCTGCAAGCGGCTTTTGTTCAAAGAGGCACCCTCCAGATTCGTCCCCCGCAAATCCACACCATACAATCCGGCTCCATCCAGCACGGCTTCCTGGAGATTCGCACGGAACAATATCGTATATTCCAAATTTCCTCCTGAAAGATCGGCTTCCACCAGATTGGTCCAGGACAAATCCGCAGCTTCCAAATTGGCGTCACGCAGGTTGGCTTTGGCTAAATAGGCCTCGTCCATTTCTGCCCGGGAAAGATTGGCCTGTTGGAAATTCACCCCTAAGAGATCCGCATCCTGAAAATTGGCTCCGGCACAATTAGCGTGATGCAAGTTCGCCTGATACAGCACCGCCCGCACGAGGGTGGCTTCTCGAAGAGTCGCCCCCTCAAGATTCACCTCAACCAAATTGGCCTCTCCCAAGTCGGCCCCGGACAAGTCTCCGCCGGAAACATCCGCCTCTTGAAAATTACTATGGCTGAGATCCGCCTCCGTCAATTTGGCGTTCCGTAACAAGGCCCGATACAAATTGGCTTGCCGTAAATCGGCTCGAACCAGATAGGCCTCTTCCAGGTTAGCCATTTCCAGATCAGCCCGGACCAAATAGGCCCCTTCCAGGTCGGCCCCGCGCAAGACACCCATCCGAACCTGCGTTTCTCCCAAATTAGCTTCCCGCAGATCCGCTCCGGCAAAATTCGCCTGACCTAAATCAGCTTTTCGCAAATTTGCCATTCGAAGATTGGCTCCGGTTGCCTGCCCGCCCCGCATATTCGTGGAATACAGAGAAGCCTCCATGAGATTCGCTTTACGAAAATTGACATGGATCAAGATTGCCCCGGTAAAGTCGGCGTGTGAGAGGTTCGCTTCTTGAAAATTTAAGCCGCTTAAATTCTGTTCGCGAAAATCCGTTCCGGCCAAATCTGCGCCGCAGAGATTCGCCGGTTTTCCAATCTGATGGTGAGGGGATTGAAGCCACAGGGCATGCTCCGCTAGAACACTCTTTAGCTCTTCAGGGGAAACCTGACGGCCTTGAAATTCTCCCGCACAAACGACAGAGTCCTCCCGGGAAGAGCCATCACCATTCAAATGATCCCCGTAAGCCGTAGTCGTCAACAAAACAGTGGCCAAGATTCCACCCCATATCGCATTTCGCCCTGATGCGTTATGAAATCGCCAAGACAAACTCCCATTACTCTGTTTCACGTTGACGATACCTCACTTTCTTAAAAGAAGCCCCAATGCGGCATGAGGGAATAACCCGATTGAATTCCCCCTTAGGAATGTCTAACCACAAGAATCGAAAGCGGGGAATAGGTACTCACCCATTCGGATACACTGCCCATGGTAAAGCGTTCGACCCCTGAAAGCCCCTTCGACCCCAGACAAACGAGTCCTGCCTGTTGGTGCTCGGCTGCTTGAAGAATCTGATCGGGTGGATGCCCTTCCAGCAATGCCGTCGTCACCCGAAAGCCGACTTTTAAAAATTTCTCGCGATATTCTTTCAGAAGGTCCTGCGCACTCCGGCGTATGGGTTTCATCAGCGCCATCAGCTGCCGTTTCCCCAAAAGCTGCGAAGCCAGGTCCGTCAATCGGTCCGGAACAACTGAGACCAGGCACAGGGAAACCTCATCGGGATTCAACCAGGCTTGCACTATTCTCGCCGCATACGTTGAAGATTTGGATCCATCCAGGGCTATCATCACGGGAAAAGGAACGGACACGGGACCTTTCACCATAAATACCGAGCAGAGCGCGTGTGTCACCAATTTCCGTGATACGCTCCCCAACAAATATCCGGGAACATCGCTGATCCCGCGGGAGCCCATAGTCAGACAATCCACCCCGGTCTTTTCGCTCCATTGAAGAATCGTATCAGAAACATGGCCTTTCACAAGCATGAGCTTGATGACCGGCAAGGACCCCGTTCTTCCCTGGCCCAAGATTGTAGTCAGTCGTTCCGCACATCCGTGTAAAAGTTTTTTTCCTTGTTCTTGAATTTTTCTGGAAACTCCCGAGAGAACCTTGGTTTCCGACGCGGTCGGCTTTCTCCCCCGATGCACCACATGTGAATCCACCACATGCAATAAGATGATTTCTTTCACGCTGGATCTGAATAAGGAACCCATGCCTTGAATTGCCAAATGGGATACATCGGAATCATCAACAGCACATAGAATTTTCATACCGGGTCCATTCCTGTTTTTGCCGAAACAATCCTGACATCCTCATCTGCCTTACGCAGATTCTCTACGCACGAAGCCTGCCAAATCATGACAGAAACATGTTCCCCGTTTTTCCCAATCAATTAAGTATTTACCTGTTTTCTCGGTCAATCGACTGCACCGCAGGCTTGTCCCTTTTTGGGTCAGAGCCGACTCAGGTAACTGTAGCGTTTTTCCTCGAAAAACTATTCCCAGATAAACGATGAAATTTCAGCGGTTTCCTGCTCAAGGTTTGCTCAGACTTCTTGTACGCCTTATCGGGCACTTAACGGAAATCACCACGACATCCATTATTTTTTTGGCATTTCCTTTGCTGCTTCTCCCTTCAGGTCCCAATAAACGGTTTCTCGGAATGAGCGAGCGACTTTTTCAACGCATTTTACTTCCCGTCGATTTTGCACCCTGTTCCAGGGAAGCCTTTCTGATGGGCCTCCGACTCGCACGACAATTTCAATCCCAGGTTATTATTCTTCATGTGATTGACACCAAATCCCTGGATGCGTTGAATGCGCTGGGTCTCGCACTTCCCAGCGAAGAAAAAATCCAAAAAAAACGGCTCAACCATCAGGCCCGCCTGTTAGCGAGAGGTCTGCTGTCATTACCTGAAGCTAGGGGATTAAAGATGACCCGGATTCTGCGTGAAGGCAAACCGTTCGTGGAAATTGTCCGAACCGTCCGGGAGGAAAAAATCGACCTCGTGGTCATGGGAAGTTATGGAAGTCAGACGGGAGATATCAGTCATCTGTTCTTTGGCAGTACGGCTGAAAAAATTGTGCGAACGGTCACGTGTCCGGTGTTATGCATCCCCTATCCGTATCATAAATTACCGGTATTTTCGGATGTGAACCCAGTTCCTCCATCCACCAAATCAAAACCAAAGGTGAAGCGTCGCACGCGATCATCCGTTTCAGATGCATGAACTTCACACCCGGCGATTGAGCATTCCGTGGCTGCTCGGGACCAGGCAATTAGAGCCGATGGACTTGGACACAAAGGATGAGGCCTCCATCCACCCGTTCAAGCCCAGACCATTGGAGTGATTGATCACCGCGATTCCTTCAAGACAAGGCATCTAAACCCGGGAGGGTGTCAGTGCCCCAAACGAGCGCAGTTTCGAGTCTTTACCTATAAAGGAAATGGACGAAATCCCGCAAATACTGATTACGCTAGGCGCTCTATTCCTGTTAGGACTCTTCACCGAGCTGCTGGGACGCCACACGTTCTTACCACGAGTGACATTACTTCTTGCGGCCGGCTTTGCGATCGGGCCATCGGGGCTTAATGTATTGCCGGACTTCGGGGAGGACTGGTTTCCGATTGTCACCACAATCGCCTTATCCATGATGGGGTTTTTGGTCGGTCACCATATGACGCTTCCTTCTCTCAGAAAAAGGGGAAAACCGGTTCTCTGGATCTCTATCGGGGAAGTCCTGGGAGCGGCAGTCGCCATGTTCCTTGGCCTCATCCTGCTGGGCTTCCCTCCCGCAGTTTCGCTTCTTCTTGCAGGGATTGCTCCTGCCAGTGACCCTGTGGCCATCATCGATGTCATCCGCGAAATAAAAGACAATGGAGAATTTTCCAAAACCCTGGAAAGCGTCGTGGGCATCGATGATGCCTGGGGTCTGATGATCTTCAGTTTTTTATTGGCTATCGCACAGACGTTTTATGGTGAGGGGAATCGATGGGACATTGTTCTCGTAGGCATCTGGGAAATCGGGGGAGCCCTACTGCTGGGGCTCCTGCTGGGTATCCCCATGGCCTATTTAACGGGTCGACTGCAACCGGGGGAACCCACGCAAATTGAAGCACTGGGCATTGTCCTCTTTTGCGGAGGAATGGCCGTGTGGCTCCATGTCTCATGTATTTTAGCGGGTATGGCGCTGGGCGCCACCGTGGCCAATCTGGCTACCCATCACAGACGTCCGTTTACGGCTATCGAGGGCATCGAATGGCCTTTTATGATTCTCTTTTTTATTTTGGCGGGAGCCGTGCTTGAATTAGAATCCTTGCGAGCAGTCAGTTGGCTGGGACTCGCCTACATTCTTTTGCGCCTGATTGGTCTCGTGGGAGGAGCCTGGGTGGGTGGGATCCTCAGTGAGGTGCCGCTGGTCTGGCAAAGATGGATGGGGATGGCGCTCTGGCCTCAGGCGGGAGTCGCCTTAGGGATGGCGCTTCTTGCCGGCCAACATCTTCCCGAACTCAAAGAAGTGATTCTTCCGGTGGCCATTGGCTCCACAATCATCTTCGAACTTATTGGGCCGGTCATGACCCGAATAGCCCTTCTCAAGGTCGGTAAAAGTCAGGCATAGATACGGAACCACAACTGAGGTGCTCGCAACAAATAGCCTCATGGCCTTTTTATCAAAACCCGGATTCTTTATATTTGAGATACTGTCCATCTTGCTAAGATACAAGTGAATGTCACTCGTGCAACAATCGTTGGCTAAAGCCGGAACCATCGCTAACGAGAAGCCGGGAATCCATCATACATATGAATAACAATGCCAGTCACTCAAATCGCGGGTCAGTGGTTTCTGTGCGCGGAAGCGTGGTGGATGTCCGGTTCGAAAAAAACTTACCCTCTATTTATTCGTTATTGCGCGCCGGAAAGGACAAACAAATCGCCATCGAGGTGCTGGCTCAACTGGATACGCACCGGGTGCGCGGCATTGCCCTGACACCCACGCAAGGCCTGGCACGCGGAATGGTCGTGGAAGACACCGGCGGGCCACTGATGACACCCGTGGGCAAAAACGTGCTTTCCCGGATGTTCGACGTATTCGGCAACGCCATTGATCGCGAGCCGGCACCTTCAGACATTCAGTACCGCACGGTCCATCGAGCCCCACCGCCCCTGGCTCGGCGCTCAACCAAATCCGAAATCTTTGAGACCGGCATCAAAATGATCGATGTGTTGATGCCCCTGGAACGCGGGGGCAAGGCCGGGTTGTTTGGCGGAGCGGGCGTGGGGAAAACCGTCCTGCTTACCGAGATGATTCACAATATGATCGGGCACCATCAGGGCGTCAGCATTTTTTGCGGGATCGGCGAACGCTGCCGCGAAGGGGAAGAACTCTACCGCGAAATGAAGGAAGCCGGAGTGCTGCCGAACATGGTCATGCTGTTCGGTCAGATGAACGAGCCTCCGGGCAGCCGATTCCGGGTCGGACATGCGGCGCTGACCATGGCGGAATATTTCCGTGATGACGAGCATCGCGACGTGCTCTTGCTGATCGATAATATTTTCCGTTTCATCCAGGCCGGCTCAGAGGTATCAGGCTTGATGGGACAGATGCCATCCCGCCTGGGCTATCAGCCCACGATGGGCACGGAATTGTCCGCGTTGGAGGAACGGATCGCTAATACCGATACTGGAGCTATTACCTCCATTCAGGCCGTCTATGTCCCGGCGGACGATTTCACCGATCCGGCGGCGGTGCACACCTTCTCGCATCTCTCCGCCTCTATCGTACTTTCCCGTAAGCGGGCCAGTGAAGGGCTCTACCCCGCCATCGACCCGTTGCAATCCAGTTCAAAAATGGCCACGCCGGGTACCATCGGAGAGCGGCATTACCGTATCGCACAGGAAATCCGCCGTACCCTCGCACAATACGCAGAACTCAAAGATATCATCGCCATGCTTGGCCTGGAACAACTGTCCCCGGAGGACCGCAAGGTTGTCGCCCGGGCCAGACGCCTGGAGCGTTTTCTGACTCAGCCGTTTTTCACGACCGAACAGTTTTCAGGCATCAAAGGACAACTCGTCAGCCGCAAGGACGCCCTGGACGGTTGCGAACGTATCCTGCGGGACGAGTTTCAGGAGTTCCCTGAGCATTCGCTATACATGATCGGAGGGATTGACCAGGCGCAGAAACACACGAAAGCGGACAACCCAACGATTCAAGACGAAGAAAAGTCCTCGCAGAAACCCATGGGTGACTCCCCGCGCATGGCAAAGTCCGAACGGTAGGGAATCCACCGTGGAAACCGAAACCGGAGGCCGAACATGCAGCCGAAGTTCATGACCTTGAAAATTCTTCTGCCCTTCCGGGTTTTTTCCGAGCAGAAAGCGGTGACGCGTCTCATCGCGGAGACCCCCCAGGGCGCATTCGGGCTCTTACCACAACGGCTCGACTGCGTGGCGGCCCTGGAGCCTGGAATTCTGACCTATGAAACCGATGGGGAGGAAGAGCAGTACGTCGCTCTTGATGAAGGGATACTGGTCAAATGCGGTCCGGACGTCCTGGTTTCCGTGCGGAACGCGATTGCCGGAACCGACCTCCGTCAATTACGCAAGGCGGTGGAACGTGAATTTCTCAACCTGGACGAAGAGGAGCAAAGTCTCCGCTCGGTGATGGCCAAGTTGGAAACCAGCTTTGTGCGTCGCTTCGCGGATGTTCGCCATGTCTGACGAACCGTCGGAGAAGCCCGTCAGGGAAGAGACCGCCCTGGGCCGGCAGGTCGGGACAAAAGCGGCGCGCAAGATGAAGGCACAACGCCACACGACCCGGACCATCTGGTTCGGGTTGGGCATGATGGGGTTAATCGGCTGGTCGGTGGCCATTCCGACACTGCTTGGCGCCATACTCGGTCTCTGGCTGGACCAACACTATCCCGGACCACATTCATGGACGCTCACACTGCTCTTCATCGGCCTGATCATCGGCTGTGTGAATGCGTGGCATTGGGTGACCAAGGAAGACAAGGAAATACGAGCGGAACAGGAGAATCACGATGAATGAAATGTTGAGTCTGGTCCCGGCGCTGATTGCAGGCATATTGCTCGGAGCAATGTTTTTCGGGGGCCTGTGGTGGACGGTTCGGAAAGGCATGTCATCCGCACGACCGGCCCGTTGGTTCTTCGGCAGCCTGCTATTTCGAACGAGCCTCACCCTCGCTGGTTTCTATGTGGTCTCGGACGGCCATTGGGAAAGGCTGCTGATGTGCCTTGTTGGATTTACCATGGCCCGTCCGATCGTCACGCGACTCACCGGCTCAGACGAAAAAAAACCGCCCCGACTGACACAGGAGGCCGGCCATGCGCCTTAGCCCGGACGACATTATTTTCTGGCAATACGGGTTCATCAAGCTGAATGCCACGATTATCGTCACGTGGGGATTGATGCTCGTGTTGGCGGTTGGATCAACAGTCATTACACGCCACCTATCCACTGGCCTGAAACGTTCTCGCTGGCAGAATCTTCTGGAAATCGTCGTCACCGGCATTCAGAAACAAATTGAAGAGGTAGGCCTGCCTCATCCGCGCAGGTATCTCAGTTTTCTGGGAACGATCTTCCTGTTCATCGCGTTAGCCAGCCTCTGTACGATCATTCCCGGTTACGAGCCTCCGACAGGCTCCCTCTCGACCACGGTGGCCCTTGCACTGTGTGTGTTTATCGCCGTCCCGCTCTTCGGCATCGAGGAACAAGGAGTCGGCGACTATCTCCAGTCCTACCTGAAACCGACCGTCATCATGCTGCCGTTTAACATTATCAGCGAATTCTCCCGCACGCTGGCCCTGGCGGTCCGCTTGTTCGGTAATATGATGAGCGGGGCGATGATCGTCGGCATCCTACTGACTATCACGCCCTTCATTTTCCCGATCGTCATGAGCCTGCTCGGTCTGCTCACCGGGATGGTGCAGGCCTATATCTTTAGCATCCTGGCCACGGTGTATATTGCGGCTGCCACACGAACACGGCAGTTGAAACCGGAACCCGATTCTGGAGCGCCGGATTGAAACCCCACTCTCAAACAACCAAGGAGATCCTATGGATAGCATGACTCTGATTGCCATGGCATCAATTGTCACGGCTGGCCTCACCACCGGCGTAGGCTGCATTGGGCCGGCGCTGGGGGAAGGAAGAGCCGTTTCAGCAGCATTAACGTCGTTGGCCCAGCAGCCCGATTCCGCAAACACGATCACCAGGACACTGTTTGTCGGCCTGGCGATGATCGAATCTACGGCCATTTACTGTTTCGTGGTCTCGATGATTCTGATCTTCGCCAACCCCTTCTGGAATCACGTCCTCGCCCAGGCCGCAGGAAAGTAAGACAATGTTAATTGACTGGTTCACCGTGGCGGCGCAGGCCCTTAACTTTCTCATCCTGGTCTGGTTATTGAAACGATTTCTGTACAAACCTATCCTGAATGCCATTGACGCGAGGGAGAAACGGATCGCCGCCGAACTGGCAGACGCCGATGCGAAAAAAGCCGAAGCCCGACAGGAACGCGATGAGTTCAAACGCAAGAATGAAGCGTTCGACCAACAACGCACGGCCCTGTTCAGCCGGGCTGAGAACGAGGCTGCAGCCGAACGTCAGCGGCTTCTCGACGAGGCACGAAAGGAATCCGATAACTTACGCACCAAGTGGCAGAAGGCGTTGACAAACGAGTATCAAACCTTGAGCGATGAGCTCAGTCGCCGTACCCGGGAGGAAGTCTTTGCCATCGCACGAAAAACCTTGAGGGACCTCGCCACGCCGAGCCTGGAGGGACAGATGACCGACGCCTTCATCCGCCGGTTACGGGAACTCAGCAGGGAAGAACGAAAAGAGCTCCAGTCGGCATTCCAGGCCGGAGCCACGTCACCGATCATCCGCAGCACTATCGATCTTCCGTCAGCCCAGCGTCGGGAGTTAGAAGATGTGGTCAAGGATGTCCTGGCCATTGAGGCTCACGTTCAGTTTGAAACCGCCCCGGACTTGGTGAGTGGCATCGAATTCTCGGCCAATGGACATAAGATTGCCTGGAGTATTGGACATTATCTCGCGTCACTCAAAAACAGTCTGGACGATTTTCTGAAGGAGCGCCCTAAAGCCAAGGCCGACGCACACCCTGAAGCATAGATCAATGAGCCACGAACCTCACAGTCTGCAAAGTCTTTTCAATCACACGTTCGCTGAAATACGCCAGGAATGCGAACGCTTCGACCTCGGCATGACTCCCCAGGAGGTCGGGAGGATCACGAACGTCTCCACCGGCATCGCCAGGGTTTCCGGCCTTCCCCGTGTGGGGGCTGACGAGGTGCTGAAATTTCCCCGCGATGTGTACGGCATCGCCTTCAACATCGATGAAGACGACATCGGCGTCGTCCTCCTTGGCGACTATTGGCATTTGCAGGCAGGAGATGAGGTCGAACGAAGAGGACACGTCATGGATGTGCCGGTGTGCGACGGATTGATCGGACGGGTCATTAATCCGCTGGGACGACCCCTGGACGGCCACGGACCGGTGATCTCCGGAAACCGCCTGCCGATCGAACGTCCAGCACCGCCCATCATGAATCGTGCACCCGTCACAATGCCGTTGCAAACCGGCATCAAGGTGATCGATGCCCTCATTCCCATCGGACGCGGCCAACGCGAGTTGATTCTCGGTGACCGGCAGACCGGCAAGACCGCCATCGCGCTGGACACCATTCTTAACCAGCGGGACCAGAATGTGTTGTGTGTGTATTGCGCCATCGGCCAGCGTGCGTCCGGCGTGGCGAAAGTCGTGGCCACCCTCCGCGAGCAGGGCGCGATGGCCTATACTATTATCGTGGTCACCGAAGGCAACGACCCGCCGGGACTTGCCTATATTGCCCCATACGCCGCCACCAGCATGGCGGAGCATTTCATGGAACAGGGCCGCGATGTGCTGATTGTCTATGATGACCTCACGCATCACGCTCGCGCCTATCGTGAACTCTCCCTGCTCCTGCGCCGACCTCCGGGTCGGGAAGCCTTTCCCGGCGACATCTTTTACATCCACTCGCGTCTGCTGGAACGTGCCACACATTTGCGCCGGGAATCCGGTGGCGGCTCCCTGACGGCACTGCCGATCATCGAGACCGAAGCGCAAAACATTTCCGCCTATATCCCGACCAACCTGATTTCCATCACGGATGGCCAGATCTACCTCTCGCCCACTCTGTTCGAACTCGGGGTCCTCCCTGCGGTTGATGTCGGTCGATCCGTTTCCCGGGTCGGAGGCAAGGCTCAACGAGCGGCCTACCGTGGTGTGACGGGAAATCTCAAGCTGGCCTATGCCCAGTTTGAAGAACTGGAAACCTTCGCCCGGTTCGGTGCCCGGTTGGACGACGACACCCGACAAATCATTGAGCACGGACGACGAATCCGCGCCTGTCTCAAGCAGCCGGAATCCGCCCCGGTATCCCTGCCGACGCAAATTCTCCTGCTTCTGGCCTTGACCGAAAAACTGTTTGATCCCGTGTCGATTGACCGGATTACGGAGGCGGAACGTGCGTTAGACAAGGCAGCCCGTGACCTGCCGGCGGAGATGTGTACAAGGTTGGAAGCCCCGTCCAAACTGAATGATGAGGATCGTCAAACGCTGATCCGCCTCGCCCGCCAAGCCCTTGCCCCACTTCAGCTTTCACCGGGACTCGAGGAGGCATGATGGGCGACACCCTGGTCAATTTGCGTCGGCAAATCGAAGGAGCCATGGATCTCCAATCCGTTGTTCGCACGATGAAGGCCTTGGCCGCTTCAAGCATCGGCCAATATGAACAATCTGTGAGCGCATTAGCCAATTACACCCGCACCGTGGAATTGGGGTTACGCGTCTGCTTCCGGGAAGATCCGGCTTTGGCTCTGATAGGAGAACAGAAAAGACCCAGTCAGACGGGAGGGATTGGAGCGGTGGTATTCGGTTCGGATCAGGGGTTGGTCGGTCAATTCAATGAAGTGATAGCCGATTATACGGTCACCACGCTTGCCGCTCTTCCCGGGCCATATCGAGTATGGGCGGTCGGCGAGCGGGTGCAGGCGCGCCTGGCAGACGCGGGTCTGCCCTTGAGTGGCTTTTTTCCCGTGCCGAATTCCGTCAGGGCCATTACTCCGCTTGTCGGGCAGATCCTCGTGGAAAGTGAAACACGGCGGAATCGTGGGGAGATCGCCGAACTCTACCTGTTCTATCATCGGCCCACATCGCGAGCAGGCTATGCGCCGGTCAATCAACGCCTGTTACCGCTGGACCGAAGCTGGCAACGCGAGTGGTCCGCACTCCCCTGGCCGACGGGGAATTTACCTGAGGTGTTCGGCAGCAGAACGACAATGTTGCGAGGGCTCATTCGCGAATATCTCTTCATTTCACTCTTCCGGGCATGTGCCGAATCCCTGGCCAGCGAAAACGCCAGCCGCCTGGCCGCGATGCAACGTGCCGACAAAAACATCGATGAACTGCTGGAAGATCTCAAGAGGCACTTCCACCAGTTGCGACAACGGGGGATCGACGAAGAGCTGTTTGACCTGATCTCCGGGTTTGAGGCCCTGACCAAAAAATGACACCCCTCAATCCTGGGTGGCTTGGGACAGGACAGGGAATCGTAAAAGACGCAGGATAGGACACATGCATGCCGAAGATTGACTGGTAGTGAAAGGCTTCACCAATCTAGGCGGATTGCAAAAAACATGTGCCAACGGCAAAGGAGCGGACATGAGGCCAACATCAACGATGCGCGCCAGGCATAGTGAACGACATCGCACCGAACGTATCGGATGGCTTCGGGCCGCAGTCCTGGGCGCCAATGACGGAATCATTTCGACCGCGAGCCTGCTGCTCGGGGTCTTCTCCGCGCATGCCGGCCACGGCCAGGTCTTAATGGCAGGAGTGGCCGGACTGGTTGCCGGAGCGATGTCCATGGCGGCAGGTGAATATGTGTCTGTCCAATCACAGGCCGATACCGAGGAGGCCGACCTGGCGCTTGAGCGCACGGAACTCCTTTCGGACCCCTCGGGTGAGCACAAGGAACTTGCAGCACTATATGTGGAACGAGGACTGGATCCATCATTGGCCAGCCAAGTCGCCGATCAACTCATGGCTCATGACTCTGTAGGCGCGCATGCCCGCGACGAACTCGGCATTACCGAAAATCTCCGTGCACGTCCGGTTCAAGCCGCACTGACGTCCGCGTGCAGTTTCGCTGTCGGAGCCGCCATACCGCTGGTGACGGCGACCATCGTCCCGGAGGCCAATCTGATTCCTGTGGTTTCCGGAATCTCACTGATGTCTCTCTCAATGTTGGGGGGATTGGCGGCACACACGGGAGGTGCGTCCATCATGACAGGTGCCATACGAGTCACAGTATGGGGTGCCTTGGCCATGGGACTGACGGCAGGAGTCGGTGCGCTCTTTGGAATGGCGGCCTGAATGGGATCAATCAAACATGAAACAGCAAAACCCCACTGTTCCGGTAACAGGTCACGTCTCCTGGAAACCAGGGATGCGCTACCGGGTCTTCCATGAAAGTGAAGACTCCTTAGAAAAACATTGATCGTTTGACTCATACGATTACGGTCGTTTCCGTTCTGAATCCCTTTATTCATGATGCGCTTACAAGAAATTCGACGGGTATTGTGGTGGGTCTTATTCCTGAATGTTTTCGTGGCAGCAGCAAAATGGGGATATGGCGTACTCACCCATTCTCTGGCCATGCAAGCGGACGGCCTTCATTCCTTTTTTGATGGGCTATCCAATGTGGTGGGATTGATCGGGCTTTGGCTGGCCGCCCCTCCCCCGGATACCCAGCATCCCTATGGTCACAAGAAATTTGAAACGTTGGCGGCCGGCTCCATCGGCGGTTTTCTGATTCTGACCTCTTTCTATCTGTTATGGAAGGCCTATCGCTCATGGAGCATGGACCTGCACCCTCAGGTGACCACCATCAGCTTTGTGGTCATGATTCTCACAATGGTCGTCAATATATTTGTGACGCGATGGGAACGCCGCAAAGGCCGGGAACTCAAAAGCGACATTTTGACAGCGGACTCTTACCATACTGCCAGTGATGTCCTGACCTCCATGTCGGTCCTGGCAGGCTTAATCGCGGTTCGGGCAGGTTATCCCGCCGTGGATTCTCTGATCGCCGTTCTGATTGCGGGGGTGATCGCCTGGACGGCCTATATGGTCTTCAAGGATGTCTTGGCGTCTTTAACCGACGCGATCCGCCTGGATCCCCAGGACATTCACCTATTCGTGATGACCATACCGGGCATCTTGGATTGCCACGCAATCAGGACTCGCGGTCTGGCTCATCATGTCTTTGTCGACCTGTCGATCCATGTCGATCCGGCATGGTCGGTTGAACAAGCCCACAGCCTGGCCAGTACGGTTGAAGAAGGGTTGATCGCCCATTTCGAGGCTGTGGAGGACGTGGTCGTCCACATTGAACCGGAAGGTCACTCGGATCCGTCGTCCAACGGCACGGAGATGGCCTGAGGGTTGTATGTTGGAAGTGTGACAATAAATGTGGCCCCTTGCCCGGGCACACTGCTGATGCGAATGGCCCCCTCATGTTCTTGAATAATGCCATGGACCACAGTTAATCCCAGGCCTGTCCCCTCCCCAACCGGCTTCGTGGTAAAAAACGGATCAAAGACTTTCTTGGCACCCTCTTCGGACATGCCGCACCCTGTATCTTGCACGCTCAGCTCTACCATCCTCCCGATAGGTCGAAGGTGCAGGGTCAAGGTACCTCCGTCAGGCATCGCCTGGCAGGCATTCAACACCAGATTCAAGAGAACCTGATTCATCTGATCTGGATCGGCACAGGCTCGCGGCAAGGAAGGAGCCTCCATCCGCTGAACCTGGATGCGCTGTTTTTCCAGCTTTTCTTGCAACACATCCAACACATCCGTCACCACGGTCCGGAGATCCACCGCCCGTCGCTCTGAAGGCCGCCGTCGGGCAAAACTGAGTAACTGATTCATAATTTTTGTGATCCGCTCAACTTGGGTCACAATGGTCGCCAACCCCGTTCGCGTATGTTCATCATTCGCTTTTCGCATGAGAAGTTCCGCTCGACCCAGGATGACATTCATCGGCGTCCCGATTTCATGAGCCATACCGGAGGCCAGCGTGCCCAATTCCGCCAACCGTTCCGTTTTCCGCAATTGAGCCTCCAGCATGCGCTCTTGCGTAATATCGATGATATACCCTTCGAGAGCCAGGACCGTCCCGGTTTCAGAGTAAATTCCACAGCCTTGCTCCCAGACCCATTTGATCGTCCCATCCGCCGTCCTAATCCGATAGGCAATTTGAAAAGGTCGTTTACTCTTTAACGCATCCTGCACTTCTTTATAAATCCTGCCGTAATCTTCCGGCGTAATCACATCCCTGCCGTACGAGAGAGGGTTGGCCCCCAGAAAGGCTTCAGAGGAATATCCTGTCAGGCTCTGACAACCGGCACCAATAAATTCCATAGTCCAATCCTCATCATTCCGGCACCGGTAGACCATTCCGGGCAGATTAGTGAGCAATGTGGACAAGGTGCGTTGAGTTTCCTGTAATTGCTGTTGCGTCTTGACTCGTTCGGTCAGATCCAGAATGATTTCGACAAAAAACTCTTTCCCCTCCTGGGACAAAGACTGTACATGTACTTCGACGGGGTAGGTCGTCCCATTTTTTCTCCTATGTGTCGCTTGGAAATCAACCTTTTTGCGGGCACCTTGTCTCAGAGGTTTGAGCATTTCCTCAAACGAATCCAATGTAAATTCTGACTTCAAGTCCAGCGGGGTCATTCTGGATAGTTCCTCCATGGAAAACCCCGTGTTATCGCGGGCGGCCTGGTTTGCCAGGGTGAAGACCAACGATTGGCTGTCCAACATATAGACTTCATTGATTGAATCATCCAGAATGCGTCCAAGCCGGGAAATATGATCTTCTTGAACTTTCCGTTGCGTGATATCGCGAAGAATGACCGTAAACCATTTTTTTCCCGAACGCTCCAACTGCGAAATGGAGGCTTCCAGGGGAAATTCCTCCCCATCCAGACGAATCCCCTTAACTTCACGATAGGGATTCATTCGCCGGTTGCTCTCCCCGCCGACCGCAAATTGATGAATGTGCGAATGGTGGACCTCCCGCAATGAGGGAGGAAGGAATTGATCCAGGGGTTTTCCCACCGCATCGTCAGCCGAACAGCGAAAGATTTGCTCGGCTGCCGCATTAAACAAGACCACCCGATGGTCCTCGTCTATCGTAATAATGCCATCCATCGCGGAATGGATGATGCCGGCTAATTGCAGCTCTAAAGCTTCCAGCCCTTCCCGGGTGTCCTGATGCATGGCCTGAATCGCATGTAGATTGGCCAGCTCCTGGCGAAGCGTATGAAGTTCATGTTCATGGTTTGGAGAACGTGGCGAGTCACTCATGGGTCAACTGGACTGTCGAGAACGACTAAGCCGATGCGGGGCGACATTACTCACAAAGCCACACACAGGTTGAAAGAAAGGATCCTATCGCAACGGCCAGAATAGTGAAAGTCCCTGAACCAGGGGGGAGGTCTTGCAAGAAGGCACCCATGGGTTCCAGCGGGGCGGAGAGGCTGAATAAAGACTTATTCTTTTCTAAGTGTCACGAATCTTTATGTTCCATTTCGGCCAATTTCCGATAGAGGGTTTTTCGGTCAATGCCCAACACCTGAGCCGTTTGATATTTGTTGCCTCCCATTTTTTCCAGCACCCGTCTGATATACGCATGCTCCAGTTCGGCGAGGGGTAACATCTGCTCGGCGGCATCTTCAATGATCTGTCCTTCGCCCGTTATCTCCCGAATTCCCGAAGGCAGGTCGTCCAACACCACTTTCTGCCCCTGCGTCAGGGTCGCGGCCCGCTCAAGGACGTTTTCCAATTCCCGGACATTGCCGGGCCAGTCATAATCCATTAACCGGGCCATGGCGGAATCAGCCACCCCCACCACCTGTTTTTCTTGAGCGGAAGGACTTTTCTGGAGGAGCCCGTGAGCTAACAGGGGAATATCCCCCCGTCGTTCCCGCAACGGCGGCAATCGAAGCTCAATCACGTTGAGTCGGTAATACAAATCCTCGCGAAACCGTTTGGCTTTCACCTCTTCCGCCAGTTTCACATTGGTCGCCGCAATGATTCGGACATTGATCGAAAGGGATTTGGTGGCCCCAACTCTCCGGATTTCCCGCTCCTGAACCGCTCGCAGCAATTTGGCTTGCAACATCATAGGCATTTCACTGATTTCATCAAGAAATAGAGTGCCGCCCTGGGCTTCTTCAAACAACCCGCGCTTATCGGATTTCGCATCGGTAAAAGCCCCTCGCACATGACCGAACAATTCACTTTCCAACAAAGTTTCAGGAATCGCGGCACAATTCACCGGCACAAAAGGCGCTCCCCGCCGTTGACTATTGAAATGAATGGCCTTTGCCACTAATTCCTTTCCGGTCCCGCTTTCTCCCGTGATCAGAATATTGGTTTGAGAATCCGCAACCCGGCGGATCAGATCAAAAATTTCTTTCATGGGCTTACTTTTTCCGAGAATCTGGTCAAAGGCATATTCCCGGCTGACCTGCTGGCGAAGTCGACGAACCTCTTGCCGCAACAACGCCTCGTTCAGGGCCTTCCTGACAGTCACCAGCAATTCTTCGGTTTTAATGGGCTTGGTCAGATAATCAAAGGCCCCCTGCTTCATGGCTTCCACTGCGGATTCAACCGTCCCAAAGGCAGTCATCATGACCAGATTGGTTTCAGGATGGATGCGTTGGATCTGCTCAAGCAAATCCAATCCCCCCATGCCTTTCATCCGCAAATCGGTTAACACCACAAGAAAATGCTCGTGTTCCATATGGTCAATCGCTTCTTGACCATCGGAGGCCACCTGGACGTAATACTGTTCCTCCTCCAATAGTTCCTTGAGGAGATGTCGCATTTCTGGCTCATCATCCACGACCAAAATGTTGGGAGCCGATTGAGTCATGTTAGGTTCCTCGGAAGATGAATGATCGTTTTTGTGCATAATTTAAATCGGTCCGGTTTTTGGATGGTTTCTAAACAGGGGCCAAACAATCCCTTCACACAAACACTTCATCCGAACCACTCCATTGGTGCAATTTGCCCCTAAAGGGAATCATATCCTGTTGCATAGTGCAACACCAATGCTTTGCATGTCCTCTTTTTTCAAGAAGTTTCTCCTTGGTCTCCAAAAGTGTGCTCAGAAATTCCCCGGTAGATCCCCTGGGGGATTGCAGGAAAACACCGTGGCGACATGGCATTCGTCTTGCTCTCGTCCCTTCCGATATGCCATACCAAGCTATTCAACTTTTCTGAAACTTGAAGATGAAAATTATCCTAGCTACCGACGGCTCTCCCTGCTCAACCTTTGCCTTACAAACCCTTGCACATTTTGCGCCCCCGGACGAATGTACGCTGGTCCATGCCCTCGCACTTCCCGATCTGAACTATCCCCTCATCACCCCTGACGTAAGGGAAGAAGCCCAACGGACCATCACCACTCAACTTCGCCAGGAAGGAGAGGAACTGCTGAGACAAGCCCGCGGTCAGATCCCTTCCGACTTTTCCAAAGTGGAATGTCTCCATCAAATCGGACATCCGGTGGACGTGATTCTGGAAACCGCCAAGTCCTCGCATGCCGATCTGATCCTTTTGGGGGCGAGAGGGCTCGGGCAGTTTCAAGAATTGATCCTAGGCAGCGTTTCTCACCGGATTGTGCTACATGCCCCATGTTCTACTCTCGTGGTGAAGGCGCCGATCAAACAGGTACAAAAAATTCTTCTTCCCATTGAAGGAGAAGAGGACGCCAGCATTGCTGTTCAGTTTTTAGGGTTACGGCCTTTCCGCCATGCGGTGGATATTCAGGTATTTAGTGTGTGGCCCCAACCACAACTCCCCTGGCCCACCACAGTCGGCCAATCTACAATCATGGAAACTCAGGCCTTGGAAGATGCTCAGAGCAAACTGGATGGGGTCACCCAACGCCTCCTGAAAATGAATTACGCCTGTCAGTCCCAGGTCGGATTAGGCAATCCGGCCTTGGCCATCATGGAACAGGCCAAATCCTTCCAGCCGGATCTGATTATGATGGGCACTCATCATCGCGGCGGACTCTCGCGGTTTCTCATGGGAAGTGTTTCCCATTCTCTTCATCATCAAACGAACTATCCGATTCTGCTTGTTCGATAACGTCTCTCATCCCTGCCCGTTCGGCTTTGTGGCCATCTGCCACAGCTTTCCTCAAATTGAAAAAGCTTGAAAACGGTGGTCTATCCAAATTCCCGTGAGTTTTCGTGTGGTTCTCTTTATGGATTTAGCCCCTGACCATCCATGGCATATTGATTGCTACTTTTGGTGAGTGAAACAGTCACCCAATGGTGAGTTTAGAGTAAGGAGGATAATCATGGCTGCCGTTACCCGATGGGATCCATTTCGAGAGTTGGACGACCTTCAACACCGTTTATCAACCATGTTTGGCCGTGCGCCCGTGAGGAAAGAGGGGGAACGCCAGGAAGCTTTGCGTGTGGCTGAGTGGGCACCTCTGGTTGATATTACCGAAGATGCCAAAGAATATCTTATTAAAGCCGAACTTCCGGAAATTAAAAAAGAAGAAGTCAAAATCAGCGTACAAAACGATGTGTTGGCCATTTCCGGCGAGAGAAAGTATGAGAAAGAGGAAAAAGATAAAAAGTTTCATCGGATCGAACGGGCCTACGGAAGTTTTGCGCGAAGCTTTACCATTCCGGAAGACGCCGATCCGGAACGAGTTTCCGCGGAATTTGAAAATGGTCTGTTACGCGTGCATATTCCCAAAACCGAACGGGCCAAAACCAAAAGTATTGAGGTGAAAGTGTCCTGAGGAAATTCTGTCTCTCGGCGCATCACGAGGCGTGAGACCGGTGTGGCCCTAATGACCGGAGCCAAGTCTCTCACAAGATTAAACGAAGCACGGCAAGAACAGTCATTGACTCAACAGCAAGAAGGAGAATCCACATCATGACCATTCATCGTCAACTGGGACCACGTCGGGTCGGACTGGGGCTCCTGGCGGCGGGGATTCTTGTGGCGGCGAGCCTGTCCCCTTCAAGCGCCCAGATCCAGCAGGACGTGTATGTCACCATTCAGGACTATAATTTTCATACCACTCAGATGCCGCTGCAACTCCACACGGACACCTTTATCTATATCAAAAATTTGGATGAAGTCCGCCATGACTTCGGGTCTAATATGTTTTTACATACACTGACCCATGTTGAGAACAATGGTGTCGTGGCCTATGGCAAGGGGTTGGAAGGCGCCTATATCGATCCCGGCAAGGAGGCGGTCATTCATCTGGTCTTGGATAAACCGGGACGGTTTCAATTTGAATGTTCCATTCACAAGGACATGAAGGGTGAGATTCTTTTAATGACTGTCGATGCGGTATAAGACGAAGGCCTCCGGACATCATGAACGCCCCACATACCGTAAGGACTTTCTCTAGGGTCTGTTCACCCTTTCTGTTCCACCGATAAGAACGTCGTACGAAAGGCACGAAACGCTCATGATCAAATTTGCGACCAATATCTTGTTCGCGACGGATTTTTCCGAAAGTGCGACTCCAGCGTTTCGCTATTCGTTGGAATGGGCCAAAGCCCTCGACTCCTCCCTCACACTACTCAACGTGCAATCGCTCCCACTAGGGCTCGATCTGGACGCGTCGGTTTCTCAACGCTTTTTGGACGAACAACGGGAGACCGCCCAGACCAGACTCGAGAGCCTGCTGACCGAAACCCGTAGGGAGATTTCCTCCGCAACCGCCCAACACCTGACCGGCATGCCTTCCGAACAAATTTGTCAATTCGCCAGGGACAAGCATTGCGACCTGATCATCATGGGCACGCATGGATGGTCGGGAATCGATCGGGTGTTATTCGGAAGCGTGACCGAGCGGGTCATTGCCCGGGCTCCCTGTCCCGTCCTGTCAATCCCGCTTCGGAAAGCGGAGGAAATCGCCGCTATGCATACGTTAAACCCGACTCCTCGGCATATCATTCTGCCGCTCGATTTTTCAGAATGCGCTCTTGAAGCCTATGAATTCGCCGTCCAGATTGCCAAATGGTTCGATTCGGCTTTGACCTTGGTATATGCCATTGAACCATTGTCCTATAGTTTGGACTTCACATTGACCCACCCTCTTCAGGACAAAGCAAACAGAAAGAAAGTGCAGGACCGACTGGTCGAACTGACGGAAGTGCTGACCAAACAGGGAATGACCGCGGAGTATGAAGTACTGGAAAAACCGGCCATGGATGCGGCATTCGAAACAAGCACGACCAGGCAGGCGGACCTGATCGTCATGGGCACGCACGGACGAAAAGGGTTGTCAAAGCTCGTGATGGGCAGCGTGACCGGAAAGGTGTTGCAACACAGTCCTTATCCGGTCCTGACCGTCAAAAGCCCGAAATTTGAGGGAGGACACCATCAAGGTTCTGACACCAGACAGGGGGCCAAAGCACAAAGATAAGGAACAAATTTGGCCTCATGACCCAACAGAACACCCCGGTACCGGTTCCCAACAAGGAAGGGTTACAACACCTTCTGGTCCGGTTAGCCAAACAATCCCAACAGAGTGACTTCCAGGCCCAACGCCAATCGGCGCTGAGCCTGGCTCTGGAACCCTATTTGGATCCTCTCACCGCGCAATATCTTTCTCCCCTCGAAGAAGAAATTCAGTTGGCCGAATGGTATCTCGTTGCGGATTACTTCCCGACGGATGGGCATCCCTCTCTGATCGAGCAAATCCGCGACACGATCACCGAGCATGTCCCCGAAGAAGAACGCCTATGGCTTGATCCGGTCCGACATTCGTATATGGATGTATTGACCATCCTGAACGCCGATTCATCTACCACACCCAATCGTCTTGACCTCCAATCCCTGGGGGACCAACAACAGTTTCAGGTTACCTATCCGATTAACCCCGCACTCCAGAAAAACCGGGTGCTGCTCACCAGGCTCATACGGGGACCATCCGTCACCTACCTTCCCGGACCGCCCCTGATTCTGTCAGAAGCCATGGGGAACGTCCTCATGACCTTCGCTCAGGCCCTGAGGCGACACATTGAATTCAACACGGGAAACTTTGCGCTTGCCGAGTGGCCGGAATTCTCCAAGCAATACGGTTATCTCTTGATTTGGAGTCTGGCCAGGCTCAGAGGCGGGACCATGACCGCGGCCGATCAGCAGGTGACGTACTGGACTGAATCAGGCCAGCCGTTTTTGTATGCCATTGCCCTGTATGCGCATTGCGAGTTTCGAAGCTTGGCAACAGGATTGAACGAATGGAAACAGCTGCGTCCCCACCCCCACAATCATTCCATTGACCCTACGAACACTAAACCATCGGACCTTCGCGAATGGATCGAACTCAGCCCAAAATCGGACAGGCCTTCGTACGCAGTTGCCCGTCTGACCCTGACTCCGACCCAACTGATCGTTGAGGCAGATTCGGCTGCACGCCTGGATGACCTCAAACATCAATTGGCAGCCACCTTTGGATTCTCCCTGCACTTTAAGGGAGAAACGCTGACGCCTCCATCCCACTCCCCGCCACACGTGGATTTATTGGCGACGGAATATGTAGCCCCTCCTGTCACTGTTTCGGTGAAAGAGGAAACCAGGCTGTTATCCTCGTTTCTCGAGAAAGTCTATTTGGAATGGGCGGAACAACCTAGCCCAACTCTCAACAATGAGACTCCCCGCCATTACGGCCGGGATGTCCAAGGTAAACAAGCGGTCGCCGCCCTGATCGACCAGATGGAAACACACGATCTGGGCCTTCGACGGACGGGGAAACCGGCATACGATTACCAGACCCTTCGATCACACATCGGCATTTAGGATAGGCTATCCCTATGGATGCAGACACGGAACAACTTCATGTCCCCAAACTCCTGCTCCGCGCAGATTTCCCGCAACTCCTTCAGGCACTCAGGAAGCTCGGCTATCACATTATCGGGCCGGTGTTGTCACAAGGATCAATCCAATGGAAGGAAGTTCATGCGGTCGAGGATCTGCCGGTCGGATGGAAAGACCACCAGGAGCCGGGACACTATCGACTGGAACCGGATCCCGCTCCTCGCTACTTCAATGTGGTGCATGGCCCGGAGTCGCTCAAATCTCTCACGTTTGCGCGGCGAGAAACCCTCCTGGTCCTGGACCGACGGGACAACACATTCTCAGCCAAAGAAATCCATCCCGACATCCAACCAACTGCCGTCTTGGGAGTTCGAGCGTGTGACCTGGCCGGCCTGGCCATTCAGGACACCATATTCTTGAATGGCACCTATCCTGATCCCTATTACCAACAGCGTCGGGACCAACTGTTCCTTGTGGCCGTCAACTGTACCAGGGCCCTATCAACCTGTTTTTGCGCATCAATGAAGACAGGGCCAAAGGCTGAAGAAGGGTACGATCTCAGTCTCACGGAAGCGGATGAAGATTTTCTGATTGAGGCTGGGAGCCAGGCAGGGGTGAAAGTCCTGGAACAACTGCCCTGTTCAGTCGCACCACAAGAACGGATGACCCAGGACGAGGAACGAATAACAGCCTGCGCATCGAGTCAAACCCGAAACCTGCCCCAGTCGGCGTTACCGGATGTCCTGTATGAAGCCCACGACCACCCCCGGTGGGATCAAGTCGCTACACGCTGTTTATCCTGCACCAATTGTACAATGGTCTGCCCAACCTGCTTCTGCCACGGCGTGGAGGAGACACCCTCACTCGATGCTCAACACACGGAACATACCCGTGTATGGGATTCCTGCTTCACATCCGATCACGGGTATATCCACGGGAAAAATTTCCGTCCCACCACCAAAGACCGCTATCGCATGTGGCTCACACACAAACTCGCTACCTGGGTCGATCAATTCGGTATGTCAGGCTGCGTCGGATGCGGGCGCTGCATCACCTGGTGCCCGGTAGGCATCGACCTCACGGAAGAAGTCCGAGTCCTCTCCCAACCGCCTCAATAACTTGACCTTTCACGGTCTCTACCTACCCTGTCTTGAGGCAATCCTCTGAAAACAATCGGGGTTATCCTTCCCGTTAACGAAGTATCGCCACAGGGATTCACAACTCTCTTTTTTTAACGGCCGGTTGGAGTTTGAGTCTGCCCCGGCTGAGTCGGCAACGTCACGCAAGGCCCGCAGTTTTCAGTGTGCGCATATTCCGGCTCACCTGGTCCGCTGAGACATTTGACCATCTTTTGACTGCAGGTCATCACCCCATCCTGACCATTCACTTTACAGGCACGACTGACGGTTGAAGTGGTCACCGGAGCGACAGATCCATTTGCACAGTAAGGATCGGCTGGTGGAGATGGCATCCCACCGCCTCCCTTCTTTCCTAAACCTTGAATTTCATCGGATTGGAATGGTTTCACATCCTTTCGCTCCATTTCCATTTCCCTCGCCTGAATCAGATCGATTGAAACTCCCGCCAACAGAAACATTCCCAACATGGCCATGACGAAACCGCTTCCCTGGCTTTTCATAATTCTTGCCTCCCTTAATAACTTTGAACATGTTGCGATTCTCATGCTCCCCGCAAAATGCAGGTCTTGTCCCAGGGAAATTCTGAACAAAAAAAGACAACATTCTCATTGAATTTCAATAATCGATGGTGACGAATTCAGTTGTTTGAGAAAGAGGTGATGAACCAAACGGATACCCCCCTGTATCAATTCGGATACCCCGAAGAACGAGCAGAGAGTTTTAGAAAGAAGGGCTGATGAGGCAGAAACTGGCCGGCTTAAAAATGAAGAAGGAGGTAATGGTGAAGAGAGACGTAGCTCAGGGATTTGCTACATTCGTTTCTTCATATGCTCCATAAGATCTTTTCGAAACTTTTCCATCGCGCCATGGGCATCCGGCTGAATCATTTTAACACCGCTGGCAATCAACACTTTGGCAATACCCCCGCAGATGGCCAACAACAATATGCAGAAAAACACCCCCGTTACATAATAAAATGAATCCGGCACGATGATGGCCTCCGATGAAGCCTTGATCGTGATCGTAATGGATTCCAGAGGAATGAGATTGGACACGATCTCCCTGACGCCATCCCCGGTGATCAACTGGTAAATGATGGTCACCACCCATGCTGCCAAACCTACCCCAAGTCCAAGAAGAATCATCCCCATCGTCCTCGTATGATTACCGGACTTGTCAGGCTCGGTAGGGTCTGGCCAATTCGGATCCATCATCATGACCCTTAATTCAGGAAAATAAGATGATCAGGGTGGGGTGCCGCCTGGCTACTTGTGCGCGATAGACTTCTCCGTAAACAGATAGGCCTTTAATTCCTTGGAGAAAGCCGAATCCTTGCGTCGAATCCATTCCAGCACCATCGCCGCATGCTCTTTCTCCTCATCTCGATTGTGCTTGAGAATCGCCTTCAGTTCCTCGTCCTTGCACGCATCAGCACGCTGGTTATACCAATCAACAGCCTCCAGCTCTTCCATTAACGAAACAATAGCTCTATGCATATCGCGCGTTTCATTCGACAACTCCTCGATGGGCTCGTGATAACCAACGCTAGCCATATTACCCTCCTATCATGTTAATGCGATAACGAAAATGAAATCACGGGATCGGCGAATACCCCGCAAATAAAACCGGGATTTTCACCATACGCCACTGAGTCTAAGAAGAGGCCTGCAGGATGTCAAACACTTTTCCGGTAAAACCGAATTCCGGAATTCTGCCAATTCTCAATCAAGCACTTGCCCAAAATGGCCTTGGATAGAGAGCAGGCTGTCAACGCGTTTTTCCCAACTGGGGCTTCAGGTGAACTCCTTGAAAAGCCTGACTAGAGGATCGCACCCCTGGCTTTCCTTTTAGGAAGCGGCAAAAGCGTTATCGATAACATATAACCAGGAACCATCCGGCTGTTTCCGGACAACTTCTGCGGTGTGTGAGAAAAATTCGATGGGTTGATGATCGGGGCCGGTGGCAACCAGGCGCCAGGAGGCTTGGAGAAGCGCCAGGTCACCGGCTTGGTGGCAGGAGAGCGTTTCGATCTGCATCCGTCCGTTGAGATTAAGAAAGACCATGAGTGCTTCCCGAATACCAGCATGGCCAACCACCTGTTGTCCCGGCTGAGGAACAAGAACAGCATCCGGCTCATACAAGGCGATCAAATCATCCATCTTTCCGGCATTGAAGGCCTCCGCAAAGGCGGCATGCATTTTCTGAGGATCGTTCACTTTCATAGAATTTCCTGTTCCACTTCTTCCCCAATACCCATTAAGAGGTCAGGCTCGATTGACACCAATACCGGCATGGTCATTTCTGGTCTCATCCATTTCAAGGGTTAGATGGCAGATCTATCTTTCACGATAGACCTCTCGTCGATGTCCTACTTTCACCACAATGACCACGAGATCCTGGTCCTGTATTTCGTATACGATTCGATACATGCCCTGCCGCACTCGAAATCTTTCTTGTCCAGATAATTTTTCGCTCTCTTCCGGTCGTGGATCATCCGCTAAAGCGTCAATGCGCTTAAGAATACGATCTAAATCGCGTTGGGGTATGGATCGAAAATCTTTGGTAACAGACTTTTTAAAGATTAGCCTATATTTGGCCATGAGCCTTCAGATCGTTCAGAAGTTCTTCATAGCTGAGCGTAGGCTCGCTGGCACGCTCCTGGAAAGCAGCCAGATCTTCCTGATCCTCGGCCAGGGCCAATCGTACGGCATCATTGACGATGTCGGAGACGGACCTATTGGTGTGTGCAGCCTTAATTCGCAGGGCAGCATGAAGATTTTCATCGAAGTAGACTGTCGACCTCTTGGATGTTGTTCCCATAAATCATGCCTCCTTCCTTCCATACATCATAGCGCTTTAGCATCAAAACGTCAAAGCGCTAAAACAACAAAGAGGTTGCAACAGCAAAAATCGCATTACATTTCAAATGCTAATTTATCTCTGACGCAATCAGTCATAACCATACAGCCATTTGGTCGTGGCATGATGAATGTTTTTGACTGAATGTTGCGCCCTTTTCGGAATGAACACCTCGTCTCCCGATTCAGCGATGAACGCTTCTCCCTCAATCGTCAATCGCAATTTGCCTTCAACAACAGTGACCAGTTCATTGGTTGTATGGACAAAATCGTTCCATTCCTTCCCCGGAGGATCGACAAACAGGTTGCACGAATATCCCCGCTTACTCCATGACCGGGCAACCTCATCGCGATTCAGAGGGACAGCAAACTTCTTCGGGGTGACATATTGCATGGAATCTTTTCTGATCAGAAGGTTCAAGTTGCAAAGCGGACAGATTGGGGTGCCCCCTTCTCAAGTGAATTCTAAAAAATGGGGTCATTCAACATGCGATTCAAATATCCAATGATTTCTTGCCCATCCGGCCAGTAGATATCTATCCTCTACTGTTGTACCACTAAACTTCCCGATCCACATCCGCATTTTCCGGAAAAGACTATGCACCACTTCTTCTGAATTCCCCTGGAATACCATCACGCGATATGTTGAACGCGAGACAAGTAACTTCTCAAAATCTTCTTTGATGGCCTTTTCACAGCCCCACTCGCATTCCGCGACAAGTGGTACATCGATAATGTGGCCTTCACGATCAGACTTATACCACACAACGTCGTATAACCATTCTTTTCCTTCGTCCGTTTCACATCCATTTGAGGCTGTCAGACAGTCGAATTCTCGTCCAATTCCTATAATTGCGCTCTTGACCGCCACAGACCAACGTTTTTCACCTTGCCATTTCTCAGCCATAGCCTTCACAGGGATAGCTTGCAAGGCTTTTTGAATTGCATATTCAACGGTATTCATTAAGTTTCCCACTGCCACATATCACTAGCCCTAAAAGCTGATTAGTGGATCCGCCTGTTCAGCAAGTTATGTCCTGACATCCAATAATTTCGTCGACTATAAATGTTTATTTTGTTCTCTTGAATGATGGACTTGCACCATCCCCTTTTAATCTCTTATGACCTCAACTTTTTCCATTAAAGAACGCTTTTTAATGTAAGCAGGGAATAGCACAGCCACAAATGCATGGAATTTGTTTTGAATTAATTCTATCTCCTCCTTAGCCTTTGCGACTTCCTCAGGAGACAGGCGTCCAGTCTGAACCAGATTGAGCACGTGGTAGGCAACAATAAAATGGGTATCTACCTCTCCCACAATAATTTCTCCTGGGTTTTCTGCCCCCATTTCAAGAGCTTCATTAAATTGCTTCTGGTCGTAATGGAAGGAGGATTCGTTCCGAATTTTTTCCAAGATTCCCTTGGTCCTTCGACAAGAAAAAATTGTCCGTCGAAATTCTTCATAGGATTGCGAGACCTCACTCTCAAGTTCTGACATAGCAACCGCAAACGATGAAGTATTTTGTCCCTTCTCAAAGATCTCATTCCAAACATTGTGCAAGAATCCGAGTCTTAGCCTATACAGAAAAAATTGGCTCCTTTCCTTTTTAGTCAGTGCAATTTCATCTTTTCCTAACGATGCGTTTTCACTCTCTAATAAATCTTTCAATCGCTCAAAATTTGATAGATCTTCATTCGCCGCAAGTACCATGAGGACATATCTAGATAAATTATCTGTATGGGGAAATAGATCCTTAATTTTAAATTTCCATAATTCATCATTCGCATAACTTGGGGATTCCCCCTCAACGTCTATTTTTGTTTTCGCGGGAGAATGAAAATACTTCGCAGAGGGTGTCTTGCTTGGATTCTTTGCAAAGAAATCATTCACCAGATACCAGCCAACCTTTGAGAACACCAAAAGCCAACACAACAAAATGACTATACCCTTAAATTTTAAGTTTGTGTCATAAGGAGGGAATTCACGCTGAAATGCACCATCCGCCCATGTGGCGAATACGAAGAAAGGTAGAAATAAGTAGGCCAGCAACGCCCAACCCAACACTATTGCGAAGAGGTAAAAGAGGATCTTTTTGTAAAATGCTATGCGTACCCCCTCAAAGGATGATGCAGATTCCTTAAGTTTTCCTTCAAATTTCTCAAACCACTGAAGAAGGCGGATTAGCGGGGAGGATAGGAGGGCTACTAGAATCGACAGCCCCAGAGATACATTCACATTTGACAACCAATCACCAATCATTGTCCTTCTTTTTTCAGATTCGAAACATTCATTTTAGGTAATTAGGGCGAAAGGTAACCAAAATAGATTTTTAGGAACCGTTTAAACAAGGTCTCTGATCGGTGATTAAAACAGTATTCGATCTCTTTGAGGTACATCGGGAAATGATATTTCGATACACCTCGATAGTGATCCAAAATATGTTTTGCATAACTCCAAAATCCTTCGATCCCATGATGTGGTTCTTCACGCATCGACGGCCCACAAAGCTTTTTGAATGGTTAATCGTATGATGTTTCCCATAGTGCTTCAAGGACTGCTATCCCCGAAACGCATCGGTGCAAGATACCGAGCCTCTCCGGGTTTTGGCTTGGATATGCCGCATGAGTTCCTTTGCACTGACCGATTCCAGCAATTTGGTATAGACGCGTTTTTCCCGCTCCAGGAGCCCACACACGACACTCTTGCCCGCCGCGACTCGGCCGCGTTTGCCCTTCCGACGCCCCCCCCCGCAATAGGCTTCGTCCAGCTCGATCTCCCCTTTGAGTTTGCCACCCTCCAACTCGGCCAAATGATACAGGGCTTCCCGGAGTCGCTGGTAGACGCGGGTAACCACTTTGACGTCGGCTTACCGGTCTCGACTCAACCGGTAAGCCGGTTGGAGCAGATAGAAACCCTGCAGGATCGCGATCTCCCGCCGAAGACGACTGAGACTTTTGCTTTTGCCACAGAGCTGGCATTTCACATAGCCTCGACTGGCGAGCAAGACCTGAAAAGATCCACAGAAAATGCACTTCCGGCCACGCAAAAATTTGTCCGCACAACTGAAAGCGGTGTTTCGTCCCATAACCATGCGCCTGTTCTCGCACACACTGGTTACGAAACACCCTAATTACCTTCTTATTTATGAACCTTATCAGGAATTGGCTTTGAAATTGTCGTTTACAGCATGAGCACACCCCAATCCCATTATTTTTGAGGAGATTGGCTACAATGAATTTTTACTATCATTTGGGAATTTTCAGAACCAGGGAAAATCCGACGGATTCATTTTGATATGATGGGCCATTCTTTGAATGTGATTCCGATGAAAAATCGTGGGAATGATAAGGCCTAGGCAAACACCAGGGGTCAAGTTTTTGTATTATCGTGCATTATGCACAATAATACAAAAAGACCGTTAGAGCCTGCCCAGCCAGTATTGAGGGCGACGCCGACTGTGTGCCACCGCCAGCACTTGAACACTGCCCGAGGCTTCTCGAAACAAGACCGCAAACGGGAACCGCTTCATTCGGATGCGCCTGACATTCGGTTGTTTTTCAACCGGATATCTGTGCGGCGCGTCACAGACTGTGCGCATGATTCTTTCAAACTCGGCAAGATACGAAGCACCCAGCCCGGGCCTTTTTGATTCAAAGAACGCCACGGACTCCAGATGCTCTGCCTCTGCGGCAGGATGAAACCCATAACTCATCTAAGCAAGGCCTGTGCTTTTTTTCTGACCTCTTCTGCCGGGATTGCCTGCACAGTGCCCTCGTCCAGCTCTCTGGCCCGGCGGTGCGCATCGGCCAGCCAATCTTCTTCTATTTCGGCGATAGTTGGTGCATCAAGGCTTAAGAGAAGTTTCTGTGCCAACTCTGCTCTTTCTTCCTCGGATAAATGAAGGGCTTCCTTTTCTATTTGCTTCAGGTTCATATCTTTCTCCTCTTTTATGTTTTTTCTCGCTCTAATATTAATTAGTCTACTTCTCTTATCAAGGGTGATAAGTGTATGAATTTAGCATATTAAGAGCAAGCCAATATTGCACGGAAAACCTCAAAAATCCAATTCCTGCTGGAGGATATGCATGGACTATGCAGATGGAATTGTTCGAACTTAAACATAAGTTATTCCATCCGCCTTGAAGGACAACTCACCAAGCGGATGCCCACCAAGGACAAGGATATGAATAGTCCATTGGATAGGTCACTCCCGTAGTTCTCACCTATCTCATTGGCCACTTAATTGGCTCTGAATTTGCTAGTACATACCTAAAAGTCTTCAATTCCGACATTTTGAGGCGAAATGCTACATTGGGGTTTTGCCCAAACGGATGAGGTTTCCGCAAAAGAAGATTGAAGTGCTGCACGTGGTTATGCTGACATCCTGGAATTCTGAAAAAGCGCATTGACGAATTGGTCCCAAAGAGCCCGGCTTATGGCATGACTCATAATCCCTACCTCATTCATCCGGCAATCATTGTGGACAAGAAGCAGGAGTCCACCGATATTGTGACGTTTCGACTGCAGTTGACTGACCCAACTCACCGGGAGTCTTTCCGGTTTGAGGCGGGACAATTCAATATGCTGTATGTCTTCGGTGTGGGCGAGGTGGCCATCTCTATCGTGTCAGACCCCGACGAACCGAAATTTCTGGACCACACCATTCGTATAGTGGGCAGAGTCACACAGGTTTTAGGAAACATGCAGACAGGTGAATCTGTAGGAGTCCGTGGTCCATTTGGAATGGGATGGCCCATGAAGGAAGCCCAAGGGAAAGACGTGCTTATCGTCACAGGCGGCTTGGGTTGTGCCCCGGTAGTCGGGGCCATTGAATATATGTTCCGCAGGCGCGAGGAATATGGGAACATGACCATTCTCCACGGCGTGAAGACCCCTCACGACCTGCTCTACCGGGAACGCTTCGATGCCTGGAGGCATCAACCCCGCACACAAGTCCTGCTGACCAGCGATGAACCCGGCAAGACCTGGCATAGTCATGTGGGAGTGGTTACCGAATTGTTTGACCAACTGCAGGTGGACCCTGATAACACCCTCGTCATGATGTGTGGTCCGGAAATCATGATGCGGATTGCCTGTAATACGTTATCCCATCAGGGCCTGCGTCCCGACTCCATGTATGTGTCCCTGGAGCGGCATATGGAGTGCGGCATCGGGCTCTGCGGACATTGTCAGCTTGGGCCGTTCTTTGTCTGCAAAGACGGGCCGGTCATGCGTTTGGACCGGCTGATTCCCTTTTTGGGTAAAGTAGGGGTGTAACCAGCGGACTAACAAGTGGGGAACATCAAAGAAGATGGACCGGTGAAATGACAGGCATAACCAGCGATACACAGCATTCACCACGCAGGCCTCGCCCACGAATTGCGGTGGTAAAGTTTGCTTCATGCGACGGGTGCCAGTTGAGTATCCTGAATATGGAAGACGACCTGCTGGCCTTGGGAGAGGCCCTCGATATCGCCTACTTTCCCGAAGCCTCCAGCGACATGCAGCCCGGACCCTATGATATCGCTTTCGTGGAAGGCTCCATCACCTGCCCGGAGGATTTGCCACGCATACTTGAAATCCGGCAACACACGACAACACTCATTACGATTGGCGCCTGTGCGACATCAGGCGGCATTCAGGCCCTTCGAAACTGGGCGGATGTGGAAGCCTTCAAACGGGCGGTGTATCCCAGCCCGGAATACATTCACAGCTTGAGCACCTCGACGCCCATTTCGGAACACGTCAAAGTGGACTATGAATTGTGGGGATGCCCGATCGACAAACAACAACTGCTTCGAGTTCTGACCGACCTGCTCATGGGAGTCACACCCCGCATTCCCGCGCATAGTGTCTGCCTGGAATGTAAACGTCAGGGGCATGTCTGCGTCCTGGTTGCGAAGGGCATGCCTTGCCTTGGACCGGTGACGCGTACCGGGTGCGGGGCCATCTGCCCCGGTATGGGACGGGAATGTTATGGATGTTTTGGTCCCGCCGAACATGTTTCGGTCATTTCCGGAGTGCCGCCGAATACCACTTCCCTGGCCAACCAATTTCACCGGAAGCAGCAACTCATTCCCGTAGACATGGTCCGCCGGTTCCGGGGAATTACCGGATCCGTTCAGTCATTCCGGAAGGAAAGCGATGCCTGGGAATCCCGATAACACCCGCACAATCAAGGTCGACATGATGGCGCGAGTGGAGGGAGAAGGCGCCCTTCATGTCACGGTCCGGGATGGACAGGTTCAGGATGTCCAGCTTCGCATCTTCGAACCTCCCCGCTTCTTCGAAGCCTTCCTGCAGGGACGCCACGTCAACGAAGTACCCGATATTGTCGCCCGGATCTGCGGTATCTGTCCGGTAGCCTATCAAATGAGTGCCGTACATGCCCTGGAACCGATTTTCGGTGTGGAGATTCCGCAAAACATCAAGGACCTCCGTCGATTACTTTATTGTGGGGAATGGATTGAAAGTCATGTGCTTCATATTTATATGCTCCATGCACCGGACTTTCTGGGGTTTGCCAGCGGAATCGACATGGCGCGCGTTTACCCCGACGTAGTGAAGCGGGGGCTCAGACTGAAGAAAGCCGGCAACGATTTGTTGACATTGCTTGGTGGACGATCCGTCCATCCGGTGTCCGTCAAAATCGGCGGATTCTCCCGGGCACCCACGAAGAAACAACTTGAGGCGCTGAAAGACGAATTCCATTGGGCCAGAGAGGCGGCCGTGGACACTCTCCGGTGGGTCAGCGGATTTGCATTCACCGACCCTGAGCAGGACTATACTTTTCTCGCCCTTCGCGGCCCTGCGGAATATCCCATGAATGAAGGAGACGTGGTCACGAATCAAGGGCACCACATGCCCGCATCGGGGTTTGAACACCATTTCCATGAAGAACAGGTCCCCTATTCCAATGCCCTTCATTGCACGTTGAACGGACGGTCGTATCTGACCGGGCCGTTGGCCCGCCTGGCTCTCAATCACGACCAGCTCTCTGTATTAGCCAAAGATATCTTACAGAGCACGGGATGTGCGCTTCCATTCAACCGAGCGTCCATGGGTATCGTGGCACGGGCGGTGGAAGTACTGTATGCCTGCGACGAGGTCATTCGTTTGATGGCTAATTATGTGGAGCCGGAGACTCCAGCCGTTCCCGTCACGCTGTGTGCCGGAACGGGCATGGCCGCCACCGAAGCCCCGCGAGGGATGCTCTATCATCGCTATGAGGTGAACACGGATGGAACGATTCGCCTCGCCAAGATCGTTCCACCGACGTCACAAAATCAGCGGCGCATGGAAGACGATCTGCGAAAGATGCTACCGCGGATTCTGCATCTGAACGACCAGGAAACTGGAAGGCAATGCGAGCAACTGATTCGCAGCTACGACCCGTGCATCTCCTGCGCCACGCATTTTTTGAAATTCACCAGGCAAGAAGCTCTTTAAAATATGTATGGAATTAAGGTCATTGGGTTAGGAAACGGTTTCCGTGGCGATGACGGAGTCGGCAACCTGGTTGCCAGACAACTTCTCCCGTATCAAAGTCAGGCCATCTCCATCAGCGAAGGGGGGTTGGCCGGTCTGAATCTCCTTGATGAGATGAAAGACACACACAAGCTCATCCTCATTGACGCAGTCTCCAGCCTCTCCGAGAGCGGCACCATCCATCGATTCACTTTCCCGCAGGACCGGCAAACATTCCGCGCCGTAGTTTGGAGCACATCGGCAACTTCCACCCACGGCTTTGGTCTGGGAGAAGCACTTACCCTGGCAGATACGCTTGGCGTCCTCCCGCCACAAGTGGTGATCTACGGCATCGAACTGGGTACGGTGGAAACCGGAGGACCGTTGTCTCCCAAGGTCGCTGACGCGATACGCAGCGTGACCGACCGAATCGCCTTGCAAGAATTGAATTTCTCCCATGCATGAACTCCAATTACTGCAGCAGGTGGTGAAAACGGTTGAGGCCCATTGTCCCTCCCATCCGGACTCACAACTTTCGCTCATCCGGCTGAATATCGGCAGCCATTCACATTTAGCCGGTCACACCCAGGAAGAATTGCAAGCCACGTTTCAGTTTGCGGCCCGAGGAACCCGGGTGGAATCTGCACGATTGAAAATTGACATCCAAAAGTCTACAGGAACCTGCCAATCCTGCCACGCAGTATTTGATCGTGGCCCGGAAACCTATGGATGCCCTGAATGCCTTTCAGGAGATATCGAGTGGAGAAATCAACCTGAACTGATCATTACCGATATCGAATTCCTGGAATCGGTGCCATGATCTCTCCCGCGCAATCCTCGCCTACAGTAAACCAACGCGAGCGGATTCAACTGATCATCCACGGGACGGTGCAGGGTATCGGGTTTCGTCCCTTTGTGTTTGGTTTAGCCCGTGAACTCTCCCTGGGTGGATGGATCGCCAACACCCCACAGGGCACCACTCTTGAACTCGAGGGAACATCAACGCATCTTGAGACATTCCGGAAGCGAATCGTCACCGACCTTCCAAAAGCAGGATCCATTCACAGCATCACATCCTCCAGAATCCCGTCTCAGGGAGAGCAGTCCTTTTCCATTCGATCCAACCAATCCGGAGGGCCTCAGCAATCCGTGCTTTCCCCGGATTTAGCCACATGCGCTGACTGCCTGCAAGACATCAACGATCCTCAATCCCGACGGTATCGGTATCCCTTCACTACCTGTGCGCATTGCGGACCACGATACAGTATCGTGCAGGGTCTACCCTATGACCGCCAAAATACGACTATGGCTGGGTTTCCCCTCTGTCCCGATTG
The DNA here is from genome assembly GCA_050248735.1 of Nitrospirales bacterium. Classification (GTDB taxonomy): domain Bacteria; phylum Nitrospirota; class Nitrospiria; order Nitrospirales; family UBA8639; genus JACKFE01. Next base: position 106,826 of record JBFWRU010000005.1, read on the forward strand.
TCGTCATGAGTTTCACGACCCCTTCAATCGGCGCTTCCACGCCGAAACTTTGGCCTGTCCTGCGTGCGGACCGGAGATGATGCTATGGGATAAAGAAGGGAGAACCGTGGCATCTCAAGGAGAGGCATGGCAACTCGCCTGCCATCTGCTTACTCACGGAGACATTGTCGCTGTCAAAGGGCTCGGCGGGTTTCACTTGTGGGTAAATGCCCTGAACCCGGAAGCCATTCAACGACTTCGAACACGCAAGCATCGTCCCGACAAACCCCTTGCGGTTCTGTTTCCAACCCTGCACGTTCTTCGAGAACATTGTCTACTCTCACCTGAAGAAGAATGGCTGCTTTCTTCGCCGGCAGCACCCATCGTGTTGCTGAGAAAAAGACATGACTCTGCAATCGCGCCTGATGTGGCACCGGGAAACCCATTTCTTGGAGCCCTGTTGCCCTATACACCCCTTCACCATCTGATGATGACTAATCTTGCCTTTCCCGTGGTAGCCACGAGCGGGAATCGTTCAGAGGAACCCCTGGTTTATGACGAACGAAAAGCCACGGTACGCCTCGGGGAATTAGCCGACGCCTTTCTGGTTCACAACCGCCCTATATTGAGACCGGTGGATGATTCGGTTGTCCGGATCGTGAATGGTAAGGTCCTGATGCTCCGACGAGCCCGGGGTTATGTCCCCACGCCTCTCATACTGCCATCATTTCCAGATGAGGAAAAAGACTGGCCCTCAATCCTGGCAATGGGCGGACACCTAAAAAACACGATTTCGCTGATGAATGGCGAACAGATTATCGCCAGTCAGCATATCGGCGATCTTTCTTCGGGAGAAGCCAGCGGAGAATTTGAACGTCGTGTGGCTGATTTCCTGGATCTGTATAAATTCGCTCCTCAGGCCATTGCCTGTGATGCCCATCCTGACTATCATTCTGCTCGGTTTGCCAGAAAACTTGGTACCCAACACCACCTTCCGGTCATTCCAGTTCAACATCATCACGCACACATCGCGGCCTGTATGGCAGAACATCCAGTCACCCGGCCACTCCTGGGTGTGGCTTGGGATGGGGCCGGATACGGTTCGGATGGAACCCTCTGGGGCGGAGAGTTTTTTCTCTGTGACGACAAAGGTTTCACACGCACGGCGCACCTCAAACCCTTCGGGTTGCCGGGAGGCGAGATCTGCATGCGAGAACCGCGTCGGGTCGCGCTTTCCCTCCTGTATGAAATCTTTGGAGATGGTCTTGTTGATTTGAATCTCCCGCCACTGCAATCCCTTGGACCTGACAGGACCCGCCTATTAGCTGCCATGATCTCACGCAAGATGAATTGTCCCATGACCTCCAGCTTCGGTCGACTCTTTGATGGAGTCAGCGCATTACTCGGTCTCTTTCAAATAGCCAGCTTTGAAGGCCAGGCTGCCATGGAGTTGGAATTTCTGGCTGACTCTGCGGTGACGGATCTGCCGTCTTTTTCTTATCATTTGCCTATGCTCTCATCCCCTCACATATCCGAATCGTTGATAGTTGATTGGCATCCAATGATAAAAAAAATCGTCAACGACCTTCACGAAGAAAAAGACCATGCAAGGATCGCGTGGGGGTTTCATCAGGCTTTGGCCCGGCTGATAGCCGACATGGCCGAACGCATTGCTTGTCGCCAGGTCGTGCTGAGTGGCGGAGTATTTCAGAACGTGCTTTTATCGACTCTCACGGACCGGTTGCTGGCCTCAAAAGGATTTCAAGTGTTTCTTCCTCAGCGGTTCGGTCCCAACGACGGAGGGCTTTCCATTGGGCAATGCCTGGTGGCCAGCCACCAATTCCAGAACCCCCTGGAAGCGAAAGGTCTGGCAACCGCCAGCAGGCAGAAATTGAAAAACGGCATGAGAAGCAACCCATGTGTCTAGCCATACCCGGACACATTGAATTCATTCAGGACGACGAACTCCGTACCGGCACAGTTTCCTTTGCGGGAGTCACCAAAGAGATCTGCCTGGCCATGGTTCCTGAAGCTCAGGTTGGAGATTACGTCATCGTGCATGTTGGCTTCGCCATCAGCAAGGTTGATGAACAGGCCGCCAAGGCGTCACTGGCGATGATTGAAGAACTCGGTCAAGGCCCTGCTGACAGGAACCTCCAACAATGAAATACGTTGATGAATTCCGAAGCCCTCAGGCGGTGGATATATTCGCCAGGCGAATCCGTGACCTCACCCACCAACCCTGGACAATCATGGAAGTCTGCGGAGGGCAAACACATTCTATCGTCCGGTATGGACTGGACCGGCTTCTCCCCTCTGCCCTCACACTCATTCACGGTCCGGGATGTCCCGTGTGTGTGACGCCCGTAGAATTGATCGATGCCGCCTGCAGGCTGGCCCGCCTCCCCAACGTCAGCCTCTGTTCCTTCGGAGATATGTTACGAGTACCCGGCTCACAGGAAGACCTGCTCACCGTCAAGGCACAAGGCGGGGATATTCGGATTATTTATTCACCGCTGGATGCCCTGACCATTGCCCGGAATCATCCTGATCGTCAGATCGTTCTCTTTGCCGTGGGATTCGAGACCACGGCACCAGCCCAGGCCATGGCGCTTCTCCAGGCATGCCGGATGGGGCTGACCAACCTCAGCATGATCGTGGCTCATGTCCTGGTTCCACCGGCCATGGAGGCTATCCTGTCTTCCCCTCACAACCGCGTTCAGGGTTTTCTGGCTGCGGGGCATGTGTGCACCATCATGGGCTATCAGGAATATGAACCTATCTGTGAGAGGTATCAGGTGCCCATCGTGGTCACGGGATTCGAACCGTTGGATATTATGGAAGGAGTATATCTGGTGGTGAAGCAATTGGAAGAGGGACGATGGGCGGTGGAAAATCAGTACACCCGGTCTGTCAGACGGGACGGTAACCCTGGTGCCAGGACCATGATTGCTGAGGTGTTCGAACCCATCGACAGAAATTGGAGAGGCATAGGAAATATTTCGTTCAGCGGGCTTCAAATCAAAGAAGCATTTCGGGAATATGACGCGCTGGAAAAATTCCGTAGGTATCTTACACAGGAAGATCGGGAACCAGGGGCAACGTCAGAATGTCAGAGCGGACAAATTTTACAAGGATTGATCAAACCCATTGACTGTCCCGCCTTTGGGACACGCTGCACACCCGGAAAACCTTTAGGGGCCCCAATGGTGTCCAGTGAAGGGACTTGTGCCGCCTACTATCGTTACCGCCATCAGGAAACAGATAACCGGTAAATCCATGGATATTCACGACCTTCCTGAATGGTCCTGTCCCTTGCCCTCCTCTTCTCCTGATACCATTCGTCTTGCCCATGGAGGGGGCGGACAACTGATGCAAGACCTTCTGCGTGAGATCTTTCTACCGGCCTTTTCCAATCCTTTTTTGGAATCGATGCAAGACAGTGCGGTTCTTCCGACTCCGAAGGGTCGCCTGGCGTTCACCACGGATGCGTATGTCGTCCAGCCGCTCTTTTTCCCCGGTGGTGATATTGGAAGCCTGTCCATTCATGGCACCGTCAACGACCTGGCCATGCAAGGCGCCACTCCCCTTTACCTATCCGCCAGCTTTATCCTTGAGGAAGGGTTACCGATCGAAACGTTAAAGCGGGTCGTGACGTCCATGGCAAGAACAGCGAAAGCCTGCGGCGTCCGGATCGTCTGCGGAGATACGAAAGTCGTAGACCATGGAAAGGGCGATCAGGTTTTTATCACGACAACCGGGGTAGGAGTCGTCCCGGAAGAACTCGAACTCGGACCACACCGTATACTAGCAGGAGATCGAATAGTGGTGAGCGGGGATCTGGGGGCTCATGGCATCGCTGTCCTCAGTACCCGGCAGGGACTCGAATTTTCCGGGAACCTGCGTAGCGACTCCGCACCCCTTCATGAAGTGGTGGCATCCCTGATTCAGGGAGGGATTACCTGTCACTGCCTGAGAGATTTGACGCGAGGGGGATTAGCCAGCGCTTTAAATGAACTGGCCACGGCTTCTCGGTCGGCAATCAGCCTGGAAGAGTCTTGTATTCCGGTCTCCGAACCGGTTCGAGGAGCCTGTGAAATTCTGGGACTCGATCCCTTGTATGTCGCCAATGAGGGACGGTTCGTGCTGATTCTTCCCGACGATCAGGTCAAGACGGCTTTACCTATCCTCAAAGCCCACACAGTCTCCCAATATGCCGCAGAGATTGGGCGGGTCCTCCGTCTACGGGAAGATCGCTCTCCGCAGGTTGTTCTCAAGACGCCCTTTCATACCGAGCGAATCCTGGATTTGCTATCAGGGGAACAACTTCCCCGAATTTGTTAAAAAATTTCAGTCAGGGGATGAGGCAGAAGACAAGATCATTCCTGCTTGCGCAATGTGGATACCCCATAAACGGACAGCCCCAAAGATGTTTGAATATTTTTGAAACAATGAAAAGAGGAACCCGTTACCCCACCCCCGGCATCGCTTCCTGCAGGAACAGGGAATCCAGTCTCGCAGCTAATTGAGCATTTCGTCGGCCTAGGAGTGTTTTGGCTTGCCCCACCAATTGCTGAAATTGGTCATCACTTTTACTGCTCATTTCAAACAGCGACTCGGTTTCCCGAAGGACCTCCTTAATATTTTTGATAATCATGGCAAAGGCAAAGGGGTCCAATCCCAAGCGATTCTCGGCAAACTCGACCAACCCAAAAAAGGCCTCGTCCCTGGCTTCATTCAGCAATAATTGCGTCAGCCGGACTCCCAACAGTACACAGTTATAAAACTTGTCGGACCCACTCGGTCCAGGATAGGGATCCGACTCATCACTTAATTGAACCGCCACGCAAATCTTGGCGGGAAAATTCCAATCGGTGAGCAGCCAGCTTCCCACCTCGGCGTGAGTCGTACCCAGCTTATGAATTTCATGGTCCGACACCTTCGCATGGGAAAATTGGTCAAGGCTTTCCGAAGCATACGTCTCCGGTACCACCCGGTCCAATACCAACATGCCGATATCTTGAATGAGTCCGACCAGAAACAACTCCTCCACATCTTTTCGTCCACATACTCCACCCACAACACGGCAGACTGAGGCAGCCAGCAGGCTCCGTCGCCAAAACAGTTCAAGATTCAAACCATGCGCATGTTCATTCTTGAGATGCGTAACGAGAGTAAAGGAGAGGGCAGTCGCCAAAATACCATTGTAGCCGATCAAAATCGCCGCTTTCGGCAATGTGGTGACTTTATACTTATAGGGGAAAAATGAAGAATTGGCTAATTGCAAAATTTTGGCCGTCAAGACGGAATCGCTGGCCAAGATCGAAACCATATCTTCTATATCGGGACTCTCCGTTTCCATCAAAGCAATCAATCGTTTGGCGACTTCCGGAGAACTTGGCAAGTTGGGGCAGGCTCGAATTTTATCCCGTAATTCCGCTTTGTCCATAAAAGTCCGATCTCCCAAATGAAGTGTGAATGGATATGAGGGGGGATACCCAGTCTTTTCGGCATAGACCCTTCCAACATTAAGGGTATTAAGGGGCCGGTCTGTTCATATGCATTCCAGAGGGATTCCTAATTGATGACCCGGTCCCTCATCTCAACGAAAGGAAAAAATACCCTTCGCACCCTAACTTCCCCATGATTGGTCTCCTTTAGATTCTGCACCTGAGAGAAACGATGTGGGACGACCAACTGCCTGTTCTATTGCCCGGATTTCCGGAGTTCGGACGGTCCGAATCCCGGACCGGACAGGCGGCACATCTCCATACTCGATTTTCTCTCGACTTTCCCTTCGTTGTTGAGGCTCCCTAAAGTGAAATTCTTCAAACTTCCCGCATTTGGTCTACCCGTCAATGGCTCACTCCAGATTCGTTTCGCTTTTGATTCATGTTGATGCTTGTTTTAGAATACCCCCGCTTGTGAAATAGTGGAGTCTTGTTAGGCCAACATGAGACCACCAGACCGGCCATCATCAGGAGGATGAACCATGCCCAAAGTGGAACTGAACGGAAAACTCTTAGATGCCCGACCCGATCGAATTGACCTTCGGGATCGCGAATACCAACCCCGGTTACGATCTCTTCCTCCTGAATTTCCGAATCCCAAACAGATCAAACAATACTTTTCCCGTTATGCCAAAGCGGGTTTGATTTTAGATCAAGGTCAGGAGGGAGCTTGCACCGGATTCGGGCTGGGGGCTGTGATCAATTACCTGCGATGGCGACAGGCCGTGGAGAGCAAAACCAAAGTGGCCCCAAAAGTCAGCGAACGCATGCTCTACCATTTGGCGAAGCATTATGATGAATGGCCGGGGGAAGATTACGAAGGGTCCAGTTGTCGTGGCGGGATGAAGGGATGGCATCGCCATGGGGTGTGCCTTGAAAAAACCTGGCCGTATCGGAATGCCAAAAAACAGGTGACCTTTGTGAGTCCGAAAAAAGGTTGGGATGACGAAGCGGCACTCTGTCCGTTAGGCGCCTACTATCGGGTCAATAAAAATTCCGTGACCGACATGCAATCGGCGATCTATGAGGTCGGCGCGCTGTATGTTTCCGCAGATGTTCATCAGGGGTGGTTCCCCCGAGGAAATAAATGGAAGACCGTGAACGGGCTGGCGGTCATTGCTCTGCCCTCTAAAATTGGGAAACGGGGAGGACACGCCTTTGCCCTTGTAGGATATACCGATATGGGATTTATCGTACAAAACTCATGGGGGCAAAAATGGGGAACGAAGGGATTTGCCATTCTCACGTATCCCGACTGGATCCAACATGGCATGGATGCATGGGTGGCTGTTCTGGGTGCCCCCATGGTCGGCGCCAAGTCACGCCGCTATCAGGCTTCGCAGGCCCTGATCAAGGAGGCCGCCGAGCCGGCACAATTATTCGGACTGACCAAAACAAACAAAGGCTCTCTCGCCTACAAAAACCCGGAAGTGGAACCCTGGGATGATGATACCGCCTATGACCACTCCATTGTTCTGGGCAATAACGGCATCGTCCTCAATCGAAGCCTGGTCCGGGAAAACGCGCTCGAATCCCTGCAGGACATCATATTCGCGAACCCGCGTAAGTGGCTTCGCAACAAGGGGGAAAAAATCGTGTTGTACGCTCACGGCGGATTGAATGCCGAAGAGGCCTCACTGTCCCGTATCCGGGTCATGGCTCCCTACTTCAAGGCCAATGGCCTGTATCCCATCTTTTTTACCTGGCGCACGGGGTTCCTGGAAAGCATGATGAATATCATGGGCGACACGCTCCATGGTATTCCTCCCCAGGGAGCGTGGAAAGATATTTGGGACAGCGTGACCAATGCTGCCAAAGAAGCCAAAGACCGGACAATTGAAGTCGCTTGCCAAAATCTGTTGGTCAAAGCGGTCTGGTCCGAAATGAAACAAAATGCCAAAGCCGCCGGGACCTTATCCACGCCCACGCTAGGAATCGTTGCCGATAGCCTCCTGAGGCTCAAAGCCCAATATCCGGATGTGGAAATTCACCTGATGGGCCACTCGGCAGGCTCTATTCTCTTTGGATATCTCCTGGATCATATAGTCGCGAGGAAGATGAAAATCCATTCCTGCACGCTGTTCGCACCGGCCTGTACCGTGCGTTTTGCTCTCAATCACTACAGGCCTGCCATCGAGACCCAAGGGATCCTCAAAAAATCCGATCTCACCATTGAATTATTGAACGACGCACGGGAATTGGGGGATTCCGTGGGTCCTTACGGAAAATCCCTGCTGTATCTCGTCAGCCGTGCACTTGAGGATTATCACAAGACCCCGATCCTTGGAATGGCCAAGGCCTGGGAAACGGGTGATAAAACCACCTGGCATCCGGACCTCACGGCAACTGCAAAGGAATGGCAAGCCTTTTGGGGCAAACAGAACCTTCCGGTCCAGCATGATGAGACACATGTCTCAGATGGAATCCAAAAAATCCCTCTCGCGCACGGCTCGTTCGACAATGATGTGGAGGTCATGACACGCACACTCAAACGGATTCTGGGGAAAAACCTCCCTTACCCCATTGAAAATCTCAAAGGGTATTAGCCCCCAAACTTCAGATCCTACGACTCATTTTAGGAAACCGAGACTTTAAGCGACATACCGCTAATCGAGGGGGAAGTATAGTAGGGTGAAATTAAGGCAGGGCGACCAAATGGTGGCCTGTCAGGCCGAAATAGGCCGCATCAACCGTATCCACGGGGGATACGTGCATAAGGAACGGGGTACGATAGTCCCCGTCTCGAACATCATAGTCGCTAGGGATCAAGACCCGCTCAAAATGTTTTTCATAGGCCGCCAGGATTTTTAATTGAAGACCCCCAACGGGCCCAATCGTTCCATGGTCGGTGATCGTCCCGGTCAACGCTCTTCCTTCCAGGAGCCAGTCGCCTTTCGCCATGGCCACCACACTCAATCCGACCATAGCCGATAGACTTTCCCCATAGAGAGTCTGGCCGTGGTCCGGAAAGGTCAAATACACCGTCCACCGGTTTGAATCGATTTTAGCCGCTTCAAAGGCACGGATGATGGCCTGGAGCACCGCTTGGCGGGCATAGGGGGAAAACCGCCCCGGTCTGGTATGAAATTGAACTTGTAATCCTGAATGGTCATCCCGTTCGTATAGATCAATTTCCACCCGCGTCACCAACCCGATTGGCCTAAAAGACCGACTGATAGAAGTTCCCAGAATGGGTACACTTAAGTGGGGAATTCTTTTAGGAAATAGACTCGCCCACACTCCCTCCCCGGGAACAAGAAAAACCACAGTCATCAAAATGAGAAAACCCCAAACTGTTTTATTGAATGATCGTTTCATTATTCTTCCTTTGTTCCAATATACCATCTTCCCTTATTGTATCAAATATTTTCTGCTTTGAACAAAAGACGGCTTTATGGCTACAAAAGAGCAAGCGATCCAAGTTGCCCTGAAGCATGTCATCCCCGGGAAGTCCACCATCTCAGGCTTTTTACCAGGTAAGTTACCCGATGACGTAATGAAGATACCGTTGTAACGGAGGGGAAAAATTCGCAGAATAGGTCTCAATGACAGGGAGCCGTGCACCAAAACATGACATACACAAACACCGCGACTCCCAGAGCAATGGCGCCGACGAGATACCAGCTTGATTTCATGTCATCCTCCTAAGGCCGGCCTTCCCTCACATCCATCGTAAAGGTGATCGCTGACAACAAGGAAGGTATGCTGCCGGATCAGCGGACGACAACAATCGAACAGTCAGTATGATGCACAACGGAATGCGACACACTTCCAAGAAGGAAGCGGCTAATCCCGGATCGGCTGTGGGTCCGCAGAACCATCAGATCAGGGGAAGTCTGTTGGACCAGTTCGATAATGGTGGAGGAGGGGGCTCCCACCAGAGCCACCCCTTTGGCCTGATGTCCCAACTTTTTCAACTCTTCAGAGAGGATGTTGGTAAATTTTTCCGCATACGTAACCATTTCCTTCCGGAAATCTGGAGGAATGAGAGCCCCCATAGGCCAAACCGGCTCCGATAAAGGAATCACATGCAGGACGGTCACCGAACACGGCTCACGAAACGGTTTCTTTTTAAAAAAAGCCAAAATGGCATCAGCATCCTCCTGGCTTTCAATGGGGACAAGCACATTCTGAATGGCTCTCACGGGTTTTTTGACAATCAATGTCGCGCACTTGGCTTGCGTCATTACGCGATGAGAGACGCTTCCAAACATTTGTTCCCGAATCTTCCCCAATCCCCGGGCTCCCAGAACAATTAAATCGGCTTCCTGCTCTTGGGCAATCCGAAGAACCACTTCGGCCGGGGAACCCGATTCAAGACGTTTTTCCGTTCTACCAATATGAAGCGGCAACAGGGAAACAGCCTGCTCAATCATCCGTTCTCCCTCCTCCTTCATTGCACGCTCCACGGTGACGGCTAAATCCTTCGCCACTCCGGCTCCCATGGCCGGATAGGGAATACCCGGCACACTGACAACATTCAGCACCACCAACGTTTCCGCCGGACTCAAGGCCTCAAACACCCTTGTGGCATCCAATGACTGATCCGATCCGTCTACCGCCAGTACATATTTCATAAGACCTCTCCTCTCTAGTAAACATTCCAAGTATTCATACGAATTCTGTACATTCTCACATATCGCCTTGCGGGATTATCCATATAACTCTTTCATGATTGTCTACCGGACTTCTTTCACCATATCAATGGCCCCGCACGGGCATTCTTCCGCACATATTCCGCACCCTTTGCAAAAATCCTCATTCACCTCATACCCACGGCCTGGTCCCAATTTAATGATGGCATTATCCGGGCATACCCCGTAGCACGTATCGCATTCGAAACAATTCCCACAGGACAGGCATCGTCGGGCTTCGAGCAGAGCCGTATTCTCGTCCAGTCCCCCTAGAATTTCCTCAAACCCCGACTGTCGCCTGGCTAATTCCAGTTGAGGCTGATGACGCTGATCGGCATCCGTGTAATACCAGGTATTCAACCGTCCAAACTCCGCCACCGCATGAGATTCACCTTTGCGGTATTGGCTTCCTCGCAAATAGGCATCAATATGCCGAGCGGCCTTTTTACCATGGCCCGTGGCGACCGTCACCGTGCGCTCTGCCGGCACCATATCCCCTCCTGCAAAGACACCCGGACGACCGGTCATCATAGATTCATTCACCTGAATGGTCCCGTCCTCGGCTATCGCTAAACCTGCGACTCCCTCCAGAAAGCGCGTATCGACCTTCTGCCCGAGCGCGAGGACGACCGTATCGGCTTCCAGCGTCTCGAATTTCCCGGTTGGTTGTGGAACCCCCTGTTCGTCCAACACCATCTGTTCCACCGTCAATCCGCTCTCATCAACGCCCCGAATGGTACTTAACCAGCGTGTCAGCACTCCCTCCTCCAGAGCCTCTTCCACCTCAAAATCATGGGCTGGCATATGTGCCCTATCGCGACGGTAAACGATGACAGCCTCCTCCGCTCCCAGGCGTTTGGCGGTTCGTGCCGCATCCAAGGCCGTATTGCCTCCTCCATAGACCACCACCCGCCGTCCAATCTGAGGAGGAGTGCCTTCTGACGTATCTTTCAGAAATCCCAAAGCATCCAGAATCCGTCGTGAGTCGCCTCCGGGAATTTCTACCCGTTTACTCAAATGAGCCCCAATGGCGAGAAACACGGCATCAAAACCTTCTGTGTGAATGGTCTGCTCCAAATCCGTCACCGGTCGATTCACCTGAATGGCCACCCCCATGGCTTCAAGCCTGCTGATTTCTGCATCCAGCACCTCTCGCGGCAACCGGTACTTCGGAATGCCGAACCGCATCATTCCTCCAGCCTTGGGACCTGCCTCATGGATGGTAACGTCATGGCCAAACCTGGCCAAATGATACGCAGCGGATAATCCACTCGGTCCGGAACCGACCACCAACACTCGTTTTCCGGTTGAAGGACCCGGCTCAATTTTCCATCCTTGCTGAATAGCCTGATCGCCTAAAAACCGCTCCACTGCGTGGATTCCCACCGATTCATCCAGTTGTCCACGATGACAGGCGCCCTCACACGGGTGGTAACAGACCCGTCCATGAATGGCCGGAAAGGGATTATCCGCCATCAGAGTGCGCCATGCCCGTTCATACGCGCCTTCCTCTGCGTGATACAGCCACGCTTGAATATTTTCCCCTGCCGGACAGGCCTGATTGCAGGGCGGTAAATGGTCGACATAGACGGGACGCATCGTCCGCCAATTGCCGGTATGATTCGCCAGGCTTGAGGCCGGATCTAACGTAATCGCATAGGGTTTTCGTTTCATACGCTTGGTCACCCGCTAATTAGGTGAGGATACGCCCTCCATTAACTGATAGGTCCGAATATTGGCATCCGCAATGGCTTGAATATCCCGAATAGCCTGTTCATCACGTGGTTGGAATAGATGCCGAAACCGTCCCTGAAGCAAGAGATACTCTTCGACCGGAACCTGTTTGCGAATAGAGGTCCGGTCGGTTACCTGCCCCCCTTCTGCCTCAAACAACGGAAATAGTCCACTTTCTACGGCCAGGCGGGCGACTTTAATGGTTTGGGCCGGGTCGGACTTCCATCCCAGCGGACATGGCACGTGGACATGAATATACCGCGCTCCCTGCATGGTCATGGCCTTGGTCACTTTGGCTTCCAGATCATGCAAATCCGCCACGGATGCCGTGGCGACATATGGAATGCCATGCGCCATCGCAATGCGAGGCAGATATTTTCCGACTCCGGCAGGATTCCCCGGTTCTCCACCCACCGCTTGCGTGGTGTTGGTCCAGGCACGTGGCGGGGTGGACCCCGATCGCTGAACACCCGTATTCATATAGGCTTCATTGTCATAGCAGATATACAGCACGTCATCGTTCCGCTCGAACATGCCGGACAGGCAGCCAAATCCGATGTCCACCGTCGCGCCGTCTCCTCCCTGGGCCACCACGCGCACGTTCGATCGACCCTTCGCGCGGAGCGCCGCGGCCACACCGCTGGCCACTGCCGGGGCATTACCGAATAGCGAATGCAGCCAGGGAATTTGCCAGGAACTGTCCGGATACGGACTGGAAAAAACTTCCAGACAACCGGTGGCATTGACCGCCACCATTTGCTTCTTTGTCGATCGCATGACGGCATCCAACACATACCGGGCACCCAGCGCCTCTCCGCACCCCTGACAGGCCCGATGACCCGAATTCAACGAATTGGTGCGGTCCATTCGGGATTGCACCGTTCGATCGGATTCATCCAGCAATCGATTCCCGACGGTAAAGGTTCCGGTTTGATAAAACTTGATTCGTGAAGTAGACATGCGTGACTTACCTCTATTCCCTCCGTTTATGCAGGTTTGACGCCGAAGGGGCCGACGTCCCGCAAGAGGTTTTCCGGCACAGGACCGGACCGACGATTTTCCATCTGCCGCATCAATTCTTCATTGATCACATCCCAGTTCAAGTCCAGAAAATGGGGTTCTTCCAATCCCTCCAGACTCGCCTGTTTTACCACATCAATGATGGAGGCACGGGAAATCGCCCGTCCTCCCAGTCCGGCTATGACCGTCTCCACCAACGTGGGCAACCCGCGCAGCGCCATTTTGACATCACTGGACACAATTCCTCCCATTCCCACTGCCAAGTCCTTTTCAATCACGATGACGCGCTTGGCGTCGCCAACCACCTGGCGAAGCGCATGAGCGGGAAATGGCCGGTATAAACTGAGTTTGATCGATCCAACCGGCCACCCTTCTTTCCGCAACTCGTCCACCGCATCCTTGATCGTGCCGTTCACGGAACCCAGGGCCAGAATCAAGGTGTCGGCTTCCTCGGCCCGATAGGTTTCCAAAAATTGACCGGTTGGTCGCTGAACCACAGTATGAAACGCCTGATTCAGGCTCGGTACCGTTGCCAATGCACGCTGGTGTTTGTGGTGGGACAGGTACCGAACTTCCGCAAACGCCTCAGGGCCGACCATCGCGCCGATGGTCACGGGATCCTGCGGATCTAACACCTGGACAGGATCATACGCTGGAAGAAAGGCATCAACCTGTTCCTGAGTCGGCAGATCCACCGCTTCAACCGCATGGGTCAGAATATACCCGTCCATGCACACCATCACCGGACAACTCAATTCTTCAGCCAGCCGGAAGGCCTGGATATGCCAATCAACCGCTTCCTGATTATCCTCCGCAAACAGTTGAATCCATCCTGCATCCCGCATGGCCATGCTGTCCGAATGGTCATTCCAGATATTGATGGGAGCACCTAACGCCCGATTCGCGATGGTCATCACAATCGGCAGTCCCAACCCTGCCGCGTTGTAGACCGCTTCCGCCATGAACAACAGCCCCTGACTGGTGGTGGCCGTATAGGTCCGCGCGCCCATCGCAGAGGCGCCGATTAACACGCTCAGCGCGCCAAACTCGGATTCGACATTCAAAAACTGACAGGTACCCACTTCACCGGCTTTGACTTTCCGGGAAAGGGTTTCGACGATATGAGTCTGGGGGGAAATGGGATAACAGGCCATCACCTCAGGTCGACACAGGCCCACCGCATGAGCCACGGCCTGTGACCCCTCAATTTGTCGTCTCATGATTTCGCCTCTGTCTTTCCGGGAAACGCCGATGACGTCATCAGACTTTCCATATAGTGATAGGCCTCATCCGCCACCCGGGCGTTGAGCGTTCCCGATTCTCCAGGAAACCGCTCGGTGATCGCCTGTGTCAATGAGGAGAGAGACATAACCCCGGTTGCAGCAGCAAACCCTGCCACCAGAGCCACATTGGCAATCGGTCGACCCTGATGCTTCATGGCGAGATCGGAAGCCGGTAACGTCATGACACGAATGTCCGGTTGCTCACGGTTCAAATCGTTCAGGCCCAATTCATCAAGGGATCGGGTGGTATTAATCAGGACCATGGCTTGAGGAGTGATACCCTTGAATACATCCACCTGATAAAGAAGCGTCGAGTCTTGGATAAGCAGCCCGTCAGGATGATAGACCGGCTCCCGGCTTCGAATAGGATGGTCATCGATCCGGCAGAAGGCCATGACCGGTGCGCCCATTCGTTCGGAGCCAAAGCTGGGAAAAGCCTGGGCAAACCTGCCTTCCTGAAAAGCCGCGAGCGACAACAGTTCCGCCGCCGTCACGACTCCCTGCCCTCCTCTCCCATGAATACGAATCTGGATCATACGAACATTCTCCAAGATTGAAAGGACCCACATCAGATCAAAATGGCAAGAGATATGCCTTATTTCGTAAAATCCGAAATTGTTGAATGGAACGGGAAAAATCCCAGCAATGTTGATCACAAGAAGGCCCATGTGCAGGAACACTGGGGAAAAGAAGAACAGTCAAAATCATGGGGCCTGTAGAAAAATGCCCCAATGGGCTAGCGAAATTGATTAAGAGTCCCGCAGAGAGCGATGCAAATGAACAAGCACATAACCTCGGAATCACGGGTAACATGTGAGTTAAAAATTAAGGAGGCTTCAATTGTCATCGTCAACATCCCCTTCACAATATCTCTGCCGGGTGGCTCTCGTCATCTGGATAATCAGCGCAGGCGTGCTGGGCTGGTTTTTCGTTAAAGGAACGACAACCCCTTCAGCCGATGCCCGCACTACCGTGCATCTCGCTCCTAGCGAACGGGACCTTATTCTCACGGAGATGCGGCAACTCTTACGGGCCGTGCATGGAGTGGTGGCGGGGGTAAGTGATCCTGACCAGACGAAAGGACATGCAAAGGCTGCCGTCGCCGCCCGCTCGGCGGGAATGGTGATGGCTGTGGATGACAACCCCGGGCTCATGCTCAAACTTCCTCTTCCCATGAAACAACTCGGGATGTCCGTGCATCGGGATTTTGACGAATTGGCTGATACCATCGCCCGTGGCGCGACGTCGCAGGACATCCTTCAACGTTTATCGAATATCACCAACCGATGTCTGGCCTGCCACGAAATGTATCAACTCAAAGAAAGTTAAAAAATCTCCTTCCCTGTAATGTCTAACAACTCCGACACAATCGTAGAGACCGCCTCTCCGTCTCCCACCAACACGGTTTGGCATACTCTTCCGGTCGCGGACGTCACACACCGGCTGAAAGTCGATCCCCACAGAGGGTTGAATGCCCGGGAAGCTCTCGACCGTTCACGCCGTTTCGGACCTAACGCGATCCCCGAGCACCGGCCGCGCAGTCTCACGCGAATCTTCGTCGATCAATTTACCGACTTTATGATCCTGGTACTCATTGGCGCCGCAGTCGTCTCGGGCATCCTTGGCGAGCGTCTGGATGCGCTGGCCATTTGCATCATCGTGGTGCTCAACGGCGTCATCGGGTTTGTGCAGGAATACCGGGCAGACCGTGCCATGCAGGCGCTGAAGAAACTGGCCACGCCCACGACCCGCGTCCGGCGTGAGCAGGAAGTCATTTCGCTATCCACGCTCGACCTGGTACCGGGGGACATCGTGCTGCTGGAAGCCGGAGACCTCATCCCTGCGGATCTTCGATTAGTCGACGCGGTGCAACTCAAGGTGGATGAAGCGGCACTCACCGGCGAAAGCGTGCCAGTAGATAAACACATAGACCCGCTGGACGACGCGAAGCTTTCGCTGGGCGATCGCCGGAACATGGCGTACAAAGGCACGCTCCTGACATACGGACGCGGTACCGGCATCGTCATTGGCACCGGCCTGCAAACCGAGTTAGGACAGATCGCCTCCCTCCTGCATCAAGAGGAAGAAATCAAAACCCCGTTGCAACAACGCCTGGCGGCGTTTGGGAAACGCCTGGCACTGGCCGTCCTGGGGATCTGTGTCGTGTTGTTTGCCGTGGGGGTCTGGCGGGGTGAGCCGCCGGTGCTCATGTTCCTGACCGCCGTGAGCCTGGCCGTGGCCGCGATTCCTGAAGCCCTTCCGGCTGTCGTCACCATTTCCCTGGCCCTGGGAGCGCGGAAAATGGCGAACAAGCAGGCGTTGATCCGGAGGCTGCCCGCTGTGGAAACATTGGGGTCGGTCACCTATATTTGTTCCGATAAAACAGGCACGCTCACGCAAAATTCCATGCGGGTGGAACAGATGTATGTGGCCGGGGAGATGCTACACCCGGCTGCAAGCGACCGACCCGCCACCGAGGTTGATACTCGCAATCCCATTCATCTGTTTTTCCTGGCCTTGGCCTTGAATAACGATGCGAAAGCGCAGACCGATGGATCGAACCGGAATCCGATTTTAGGTGATCCCACGGAAGTGGCCTTATTTGTGGCGGCGCGGGCGGCCGGGTTCGACAAAGACACTCTCGAGGGCACGAATCCGCGTGTTCAGGAAATCCCCTTCGACTCGGACCGGCAATGTATGACGACGCTGCATCGCACACCTCAGGGCCTCATTTCCTTTACTAAAGGATCGCCGGAAAAACTTCTGCTTCTCTGCGAATCCATGCTCACACCGGACGATACGAGTCCGATATCCACCGAAACTCTTTTGAACCAGGCCGAACACATGGCCAATGAAGGCTTACGGGTCCTGGCCGTGGCTTATCACAACTGGGACCAATCTCCTTCGGAAATGACAGCTCCGGTTGTCGAACGCCAACTCACCTTTCTCGGATTTGCCGGGTTAATGGACCCGCCACGGGAAGAAGCCGCACAGGCGGTCGCCCTCTGCCAATCAGCCGGGATCAAACCCGTCATGATCACGGGGGATCATCCCGGCACCGCCAAAGCCATTGCATCCCGCGTAGGCATCATCAACAAAGAGACCACCGTGCTGACGGGACAAGAGTTAGAACACCGATCCCCTGAGGAATTGTCCCAACTGGTTGAACACACCCGTGTCTATGCCCGTATCACGCCCGCGCAGAAAATTTCCATCGTCAAAGCGCTACAAGCCAGAGGAGAGTTTGTAGCCATGACCGGAGATGGGGTGAATGACGCGCCCGCGTTGAACCAGGCCAACATCGGCATCGCCATGGGACGAACCGGCACGGACGTGGCGAGGGAAGCCTCGGACATGATTCTGTTGGATGATAACTTTGCGACCATCGTCACTGCCGTCCGGGACGGGCGCCGGATCTATGACAACATCCGCAAATTCGTGAAATATACGATGACAAGTAATTCCGGAGAAATCTGGACGATATTCCTGGCGCCGTTTTTCGGCTTGCCGATTCCTCTGCTCCCGATTCAGATCTTATGGATCAATCTTGTGACCGACGGCCTGCCCGGCCTGGCCCTGGCCATGGAACCCGAAGAACGCAACATCATGCAGCGCCCTCCACGCCCGCCGAATGAAAGCATCTTTGCCGGCGGCCTCTGGCAACATATTTTGTGGGTTGGATTACTGATGGGAGGCGTATCGATCGCGACCGAAATGTGGGCCTATCAGGCCGATCTCGGACAATGGCAGACCATGGTGTTCACCGTCCTCACTTTGTCGCAAATGGGTCATGTGCTGGCGATCCGTTCAGAGCAGGAGTCATGTATTCAGCGGGGGCCGTTGAGCAATCCCTTATTGTTGGGAGCCGTGCTGCTCACGTTCGCCCTTCAGATGGCCACAGTTTACGTGCCCTTCCTCAATCCCATCTTCCATACCATGCCCTTGACCATCAACCAACTCGGCCTCTGCCTCATCCTTTCGACCATCGTGTTTTTCGCCGTGGAACTCGAAAAGTGGGTCCGCCGTCGCGGCTGGTTTTTCCGGCAGTAAACATTTGAAAATGCACCTCTCTAGGAACCCATCACTTGCCCAATTGTAGCTTTTAAGCTACAATGTAGGCCTGTGGAAGCCACACCCAAAGAACTGAAAATTTTTATCACAGATGATGGGCGAGAACCATTCAGTGAATGGTTGGCTTCCCTTCAGGATATCAAGGCCCGCGCAAAAGTTCGTATACGGCTGGATCGGATGAGCCTGGGAAATTTTGGTGACTGTCACGGAGTAGGAGAAGGCGTACAGGAACTGCGCATCGATTTTGGCCCAGGCTATCGCGTCTACTTTGTACAGGAAGGAGCCACAATTGTGTTGCTCCTCTGTGGTGGCGACAAAAGTACGCAGAACAAAGACATCAAAACAGCGAAGCTATATTGGAACGAATACAGGAGGAAGCCATGAAAAAGAGCAAAGCCTATCAACCAGACCTGATTGAAAGCCTGCGTGATTCGGGTGAAGCCGAAGAATATTTGAACGCCGCACTGGAGGAAGACGATCCTGAATTATTCTTGCTGGCGCTAAGAAATGTAGCCGAAGCTCAGGGTGGCGTGGCACAACTCGCCGAAAAAGCCCAACTCAACCGTGAAAGCCTGTACAAAATGCTCTCTGAACGCGGCAATCCGGAATTGAGAAGCCTCGACGCCCTCCTCCACGCGCTAGGATTTCGCCTCGCCGTAACCGCAAACCGGTAGATTTACGCTAAAAGGGGCAAGGATGTATAGCACTTGTGAGCGGAATCCTTTTCAATTAGTCAAAATTTTGAGACCATTCCCATTATTGGTATTGTTTCATAGAAAATGGGAAAAGACCGTTTCTGAGTTACAAAAAGATCAGTATAAATTTAAACAATAACCCCATTTTTCACTTTATTTTCCCTAATCTAATCATTGGGACCAAGTTCCTCCACGATTGCTTCGGCAATGGGCCACATTAAAGCCAGATCTGTCTCCAATTGAACAGCCTCTCGTGGGCCAGGCCTTATGTGATATTCCACCGGTGTGGCACGAAAAATCTTCTTCGAATGCAGACAAGCATTTCGCTTGATGTACAAACGCTCTGCAATTTTCTCGGCAAGATCAGAATCGTTTTCTGAAAGTGGAGGCAAAAGCCGATTAGGTGAAAGTCGTTCACCATTGGTCAAATTATGAAAGACGGTACTCTGCGGTTGAACCAATGTCTTAATTTGCACCAGGATTCCTCCCAATCGAGGAAGACCGATTTGATCATTTAGGACCGTGCGAAGCTCAGCCTGACCATCACCTACCATCAAGTATTCAAGAACATTGTATAGATTTTTGAACATGCCAATATAAGAGCCGGGAGAATTGGGAAACGGTTCCTTCCTAGCCGCCAAATAGAATGACAGGACCGAACGATTATAGCGTTTAGAACATGAGATCATTTCAAAGTCATTAGTCAACTTGTTTGGCTTGAGCATTTGAGGATCGTCGCAGGCTACAGCTTTTAGATACGCTTCTGATTCTTCTACAAAGGTATTGTGCGAACAGACTTCTTCAAGTAGAGAAGCCTCAGCATAGTTAGTAATCTGAATATGTTCAGGTTTCGTCATGATCAGATTAGTTAATTCCGCTGAATATTTGTAGCTGCGAACATCAATGACTTGCTTAATGGTGGGTGTTGCCATGACTCGTGCGTTATCAAAAATGCCCGGTCCGTGATTTGGAATACTTTTGGCATAATCCACATACAGCCGGGGCGTAGAAACTCTTTGGGAATATCCGCGTGTAGCGTTGAATTTAAACATGTAGGAGTCAACAATCCACGCAAGATTGTCAAGAAAATCACTGTGATTATAGTTATCAGGCATCTTCGGAAAGTAAACTATCCCTCCCAGCGGAAGATTTGTCTTCATGTAGAGTCCAGGTCTTTCAAGAAGTAACTCGTCAGCTGCGAACGTAAAAGGGCACACCAGCATTCGGTAGTCAAGACCAGTAAAGTAGTATGCGCGACGCTCTTTCCAGTTCATCCAGCGACTCAACGTGTTGGAATCGCTGATTGGAAACACGTTAATGGCTGCGTTTTCAGAAAGCATCCGATAATTTAGAATCATCCTGATATCCTCGACTTGCTATTGAATAATTGAGAAAAGGGTAAAACATCTTTAACCCTCTTCTATTTTCCGTTTTGGACCCTTTGAAGTCTTTATCATTCACCAGACGCAATAAATAGAAGTGGAATTTACACTTACATTTTGACATTAAACCTGTTCATGCCTTACTGATCTTCCCGTGAAATAATTCGCCGCCTGCCAAGAGCAGATGGTAATGATTCAGCATACCCTTTGCGGTCAACTTGCAGACATTTTTTAGGCAACTAATTCGGGTGTTCTTTAGTGGCTGGCCGGCCCCCTGTTTTGTGTAAAAATACAATAAACTCGTCCACACGCAAACCAGCAACTTCGGCCGCTTGCTTGATCCTCTGCCATGGGACACTAGAAATACCGAATAATAGAAGAACAAGATGCCTATAGCCCTTGGACTGCATAAGTTTTAGTGTATGGAAGTCTTTTATGAGATGTCGCTTGGTTGGGCTGCACTCGACCTCTAAAACCACATTGTTATTTTGATGGGACCCCGGGACATGAAGAATTAGGTCTGGTTTTGGTTTTTTGCTGGATTGAAAATCCGGATGTCCCTGCTTATCAGGCTCGGCGGTAAGTGTAAGGGCCTGTGTATGAGCCAGAGCGAGGCGCAATTGGTGATAAAGCTCGTAACAATAGACACGCTCTCTTGAAAGTGGATGCTCCAGTCCAGCTACGGCAGAGCAAAATACTTGTCACTAATTCCGCTAGTTGCAGTTTCAATTGCTTTAATTACGTCCACTATTTCCATAGACTTTCTGCCTAAAAATGCTTTACCTCCTTCGTTCTACTGCCTGCATCCGAATGAATCCCTAATGAACAGCGCGGACAATTCTTCGTCAATTGCCAAAATATGTCAAGGCACAAGAGGTTCCTGCCAACTGCCCGCAGGAATCACTGACAGGGATAGAGTTGGAATCATACCTGCTAAAGAAATATAGGTATGACAAGATAGGAGAAGATGGATTCCCGATTACCACTGTCGGGAATGACAGAATGAGGTGGGCACCTGCGAGAGATATACTGGAAAAGGGTGTGGTGTGATCTCTAATGCCTGTAGGGAAAGGGGTTGAGGGATTAGACTCTTTTAGTCAGTTGTTGGAAGGAAATTTCAGAAAGATTCGCTTGGGTATCTGCATGTTCAATGGTCATCCCCACGAGATGGCCATTTTTATCCAGGTCAATCAAAATGTTTTCATTGATATCCTTCGTCTCCGCCACTTCTTGATTACTGAATTCGATATAAGCGGTGTCCGTGTCAGAAAAATATTTCACCTTCATGCTGGCCTCCTAAAAGATCGATCAAAAAACGCATTGTGTACCGTTTCTCCATCGGCCAACAAGATGACCCTGAGGACTTTTCCCCCGGCTTCCTCAATTCGACCCCAACAGCGAATTCGCCCATCGGATTGAACTGTTTCGTACTCAGGCTCTCTAACCACTTGTTCAATCCATTCCATCTTGATTATCTGACGGTCTGGCCGCACCCGGATGAAATCAAAATAAGGAGTCGTTTTCACTAGGTTCTAGTGTACCCAGAGCCGGGCATTGATGCAATGTACCGAGGAAACGCAAAATGGGGGCGTGAACTGAGATCTTCAGCACCATCTAATTGAGTAGCTGGTGTCTGAGAACTTCCCTGTCCCGCGGTTAATGTTGGTGTTTTTCCTCCTGCCAGAAACCGGACTATATTCCGATACGCGCGTTGTCCTTTCGTTCTGAGCGCGATTCCTTCTTCGCACAATCGCCCTACCCATCGTCTTCCGTCGAGCCTGGCCACACCATTGCATTAAAGCGGGTGCAGGTGGCCTCACAGGTCGCCCGATCGTGCCCCTCGGCGACATTCATGGTCGTTCCGTCATGAAGCGGGGCATGCACATGGAAATACGGGACCCCTTCATCGTCAGTTGACTCGAAAACCCTGGCTGGAGCGATCTCCGCGCGGGTAATAATTTTTTCCTCTTTCCTAAACGGGAAGCGCCAGATTATCGACACACGGGAGTCGGGATGGATCGTGACGCGAAGGCAGTGTTTGCTCACCGCGAAAAGGGCAAACCCGACTGCCCCCATCCAGAAGATGGCCATGGTGGCGGTAAGGATGATCGGTGGAAATCCTGACGGGGCCCCGTCGCGGATTAACACGTACGTCATCGCCGAGACAAAGAGCAAAAAGATTGCCGAGAAGCCCCACAGATAGGCGGCGCGGTTGTTGCTGAAAGTCATGACTGCCCCTGAAGCGGAGAGAGACTTAACCGGAAGCGGTTAGAATGCGTTTTTTGATGACTCACACCTGTATGATACCCGCAAGGCTCGAACTTTCCGACGGTCGATCCCCATCGTTTAGAAATAGGACTGCAACGTTCCCCGGCGGCGGATATCCACCGTGCTGCAGTGGAAGGACCCGCCAAACCGGTAGTTGTTACGGAAGGGACAGAGAATGGGTTCGAAGCCCCAATCTTTCAGGGCACGGGCGAACGGCTCTTCTTCTTTTTCGATAATGACGCGTCTCTCGTCGAGCATGAGGATGTTCAGATGCAACCACTGTTGCGAACGCACCACGGTTCCATGAACTGTGGGTGGCGGCTCCAGAATGTCCCAACCGCCCTTGCGAAACATCTCGGGAAGATTCTTGCAGGGGCGGTCGGGGTTGATCATGAGTTTGCCCGGGGCCAGGGGCACAAAGGTGGAGTCGATGTGCATGGGCCGGTCGTCAACAAACTCCAACATGTGAATGGTAAAGGCATCTCCCAGGTGGCGGCGGAGCCACTCGATCCCCATGAGATTGGTCACGTTGCTGCGCTGAACAAACAAGTCTTTTCCCACGCGGCAGATATCCGCAGCATCCCATACCGGCTCGACCTCCGTGGTGACATACTCCACTCCCCGCTGATACCCGGGTTGATAGAGCTCAGGGATGAGCTGCGGCTTGGGTGCCGCCGTCCATCGGGCGCCCCTGCGGAAATACTCCCGCACGAGTCGACGATAGCCAAGAAATTCAAAATAGCGGGAGTGCCAGGACATCGGCGCCTCCAGAATTTCATTGCCAATGACGATGAGCACGTCGCGTGGTTTGGCCTGGGAATTCCCCGATGAAGCGGACCAGTCCGGGGTGGCAAACGGCCTGGTATGATCAGCCGGGGGAGACAACCGAAAAATAGCAATAACTATATGATATTAAAAGATATTTAAAATTTAATGTTCCACTGTTGCCCCCAAAGTTGCCCCAAATTTCAAACACTCAGATACTTTTAGGGCATTTTAAAATGGCTCACCGTAGGGGACGAAATTACCAACTTCTGGGTTATTTCTCAACTGGAAGATTCCCAGCAAATCGAAGAGATGTTGGATTTAGCCAATTAAAGACAAAAGGCTGAGACTAGTGGGTAGTGATCGGTTTTGGGAAAGTTTTAGCTGAAGATAGTCTTTATTTTATTGGGAGTGAATCGCCGGGATTTCGCTTGTCCTCAAGAGTTGCGGGAAGGAAAACCGCACAAAGGAAAAAACATCAAAACTCAATTGCTGGATTTATTTCTTATAGATCCATATAGCTATTATTGGGCTGTTTGGAAAGAAATAAAATCAATTTCAAAAAGTGCTTCTTTTTCCGGAGGACTTATGGAACAACAGGCATTTATTCTGCGGCAATCCGCCGGAAGCGGAGATTGTTTAAAAGAGGCATTGGACACGAATCAACTAATTGTTGGTTGGTCTGAAGCAAAAGGCCTCCTTGATGAAAAATTGTCATGGGAGGAATTTCGTTCCATCATTATTAAGCATTACCATGCCCATGATGAAAATTTGAGAAGGGCTGGAGCATCGGCCGGCCATATTTGGTGCTTTATTCGTGAGATGACCATCGGCGATCTTGTCGTGGTCCCCTACGGCCATGAATTCTATGTTGCCGAGATTACGGGGCCGCCCACCTATGTCGAATTGAAAGTGGAAAACGATACGGCCTACCGCCGCCCAGTCAAATGGTTGAATGACAAAAAGCCGATTTCCCGCAGTTTCGGCAAGGCGGCGCTTCTTTCGAGAATGAAGAGTTATGGCACTTGTGCTTATGCCTCGGACGTGCTGCACGAGATCAAAGAGTGCCTTGAATTTGCCCGCACCGGCGCCACCCCCACATTTACCGGTGATTTGCATGGCACGCTCGTCAAGGCAACTTTGAAAGAGCTTTTAACGGGCCGCATGGAAAATTATGGATTTGAAAAATTGATAGAAAACCTTCTGCTGGGGCTGGGCGCCGAAGACGCACGGGTGATAGCGCGGCGGCAGGACAAAGGTGTGGATGTCATAGCCACCTTCAGGGTCGCCGGGGCCTTCAGACAAGTTGTGGCCGTTCAGGCTAAGCATTGGAAACCGGATCCTCCCGTCGGGAAGGACGTCGTCGAGCAATTAAAAAATGGTATTGGGCTGGAGGAGGCCAATCTCGGCATGATTATTACCTCAGGCACAATATCAAAAGAAGCTGAAATTCTGGCAGAAGAATATTTCGAGGAAACCGGCATTAAAATAGAGCTTGTTGACGGTGAGCAATTGGCAAAGCTCATTGTCGAACATGGTATAAAAACAAGTCCACGTTGAGTCCAATCGGAACAATGATTGCGGTGAAAAATGTTCTTCAGGGTTGTCTCTGACAAAAGCACAATAAAAAAATGTCAGCAACAACTGATTGCTGAACTGAAAAGAGCCTTCCCGCACTCCGAATGGCTTCGCATTGGCTATTCGGGCGGAAGTTTCGAAGATAGGGTTTATTACGACAGGAGCTTGTGGTTCTCATCCCACCTGTTACCAAAAGGGAAAGAGGCAAAAATTCCAAGATACTGGAACGGCTTCGGTGTTGGAAAAAGTGAGAAGAGCAATCAGATTATCGTTGTTGAAATCAATACCGCCATTGAAGGCAGTGACAAAACACTGTCCGGGGTGTTTGCAAGAAATCAAAACACAGGACAGTATTTCCTTTTGCATCGTGGTGGTATTGGTGGCAGCCGCAAGGGCATTGGAAAGAGCAGTTTCACGCTCTGGTATAAGGGTCCATGGGCGGAAATTACCGAACCGGATGAAACGGTGGATTATGCCATCCCTATTGGACCGATCGGCGGCTCCCGTCTCCTATCAGGTTTAAAAAAGTTTGTCCGGGCAGTAGATATTTTTAAAAAGGAGGTAGCCGGGAAACCTTTGGGTCCGACTTGGCTCAATGCCATAGAGATCAAATCATTTCATCCGGAAGGGTTCGGAAGAAGAACAGGAAAAAGAAATTCGATTATAAATTATGATTCTAATCACGGGCAGGTGGTCAATCAACTGGAGGAATGGCTGAAAAAGCAGAACATCATGCAGTTTGAAAACACTTTTAACAGCAGGCCTATCGATCTGGGGGTGGTGGCAAATGGTGCCGTCAGTCATATTTTTGAGGTGAAAACTTCAGCTAAAACACAATCTATCTATTCAGGCATCGGCCAACTAATTTTTCACACAAAAGGAAACAACAGGATAAAGAAAACTCTAGTTCTTCCCCGTGAAGATTGTTCAACACAGCTTAAAAATGACTTAAAAGCCATTGGGATTAATCTCATGGCTTATGCCATTAAAAATAAAACTGTAAAATTCAGAACCTATCCATAAGGTGCGGTCTGAGTTTGGGAGGTCTCATTCCCTGAGCAATTCTTCTCTGAGTAAGGTATAGTCGGAAGGGCCTTCTCCCGTTAGTAGAAACTGAATTTGTTCACGGAGGATATTGGCTACCTCATTCACCAGGGCATATGGGGTGGACTCCAAATGTGGTGTGAACACCGATTGAAGTTCATCCAAGCGCAAAAGACTATCGACCTGAAAAAGCCCTGCCCGTCTTGGTAAAAACATCTGGCCATCGAGAAATATCAGCGGATCTATGATGCGATTGATACGTTACGCCAACGATATGGGAAACATACCATCTTCTTGGGATCCAGTATGACGGCGCATCAATTCAGCCAACATGTGGGTGAGCGGGGCGATGCTCCAGCCCGCAGGGCACTCCTGCTCAAAGGGGAGACACCCAGGAAACGGTTGGGAATCCCGATGTTTCTTGGCACGGTCAAATAGTCACTCGCCCATCTATAGGGTATCCTTCAACCTCATTTTGCGTTTTTTGCGTTTGGCTCTTTGCGTATACTTTTTTATTTTATCTGGGTTTTCCCTTCGCCACTTTGCCTGATACTCCAGTAACTTGTGTCGGTGCTTGCGATAATAGGCTTTTTGATAGGCAGTCAATTCCTTCTGCATCTTCTTCCGTTTCGCTGTGATTCGCTTCTTATTCTTTTGCCAGTATTGTTTCTGGTATTCGGGGTCGTACATATCTACTCGGCTTCCCGATCAATGAGGAATTGGGCCACAAAAAGTATGGTTGGAGATCGTATCCCGAAATCGCTCCAATCCCATATCCAACCCAATGTAAAGGATGGACACAAAGCGATCCCCGAATATATTTCATGGTAAAAGTCCGCTTGACGGAAAGGTAACAGAGGTGGTGTTATTGGAAAACACCGATGCAGACCTGGCAAGACAGCCCTAAGTTATTCACCGGACTCCCTGCCTGTCAGAGAAGTCTTGCCTTATACAATTAAATATTTCTTATAAACTATTGTTTTCAATCTATCCAGGTCCAGTTGGAACACCATTTTTGGTTTTCGGTCTTTTGGCAGAAAGAAAAAATTTCTTCTATTCGTATGGCTTTATTATATTCCCAAAGATTAGGAACAGGATGCCAATGATGTAAGCCTACAACACTTAGAGTTTCTCGGGAGAGAACAGGAGCCCCGCTGGTCCCTTTTTCAGTATCGCAACCGTGCTCGAAGTCCACCTTATCGACAAAATTTCTCCCCACAACAGGTATATTTTTAACTTCGCAATCATTATCGTCAGAAATTCTTTTGCCCCATAATTGCGGACGATAATGTTGGACAATAATTAAGTCATCATTTGGGCTTGGGTCTTTTTTGCTAAATTTGAAAATATTGTCTTCATACTCATCAGGTGGGGAAGTTTTCAATCTCAATATTGACAAATCCAAATCTTCACTGGTTTTTATGTCCGAAATTAATACTTCCTGACCCCAGTCTTTTTCGGATATAAAATCCAAATAAATGCGTGGGTTAAAAGATTGCTCGAAAGCACTTTTATCTCCACCACAATGAAAATTTGTGACAACAAATCTCATAGATGCCAAAAATCCATTACAACCTTTCATCTTTTTCCCATCTTGATAAACAAAAAGAACGATTCCTTTGGAAATGCTCTGGAGCCTCATGTCGTTTTGATTGGAAAGAAACTTTCGAATATTAGGCGTACCAATTGTGACTTTTACACTTAAATCAAATCCGCCCCTTGCAATGGCGAAAATTTGTATTTTTTCGCCATTTGGAGGCACAGAAATACGAATTTTATTTTCCTGAATTGGTGGTGTAAAATATTCCCCATGAATTTCCTTTGGGCTAAGATCAAGCACCCGGTCATTTTGCTCATTCAAAATTCTTATGTGCCAACCATTGTCTCGGCTTTCGCCCAGCAATTTAATTCCAATTCTTCCCCATAAAAATGCATTTTCCTGTAATAGTAGTATTTCTTTTGGAATTTCTCCTGGCATGATGATGATATTCTCATCTTCAATTTCACCAAAAGGGGTGATCTCTTCGGCTTGGTCAATTTGTGTTTGCGTTAGATAATTATTGCTAAACCCAAAACTGTAAAACAAAAGAATAAGAATCAATGTAAAGATAGCCGTCCTGGTCATAGTCCACTCCTACACCTGGTATATATTTGTAGAAATTTATGTAACTTTAAAATAAATTTCTTCTATTTCCCTTAAATCAATCCAATCATTATAATTTCCGTTAGTTTCTTGAAAGAAAAAGCATTCCCCTCTTTCCCCTCTACGAAGGCAAGGCATTCCCATTTTCGTCGTATTCATGTTTGAGTCAGGCTCCAAAAATACATTTGGCCAATAGATGGGTGCCTCGCCATCATTCCATTCAGTTTTCGGTGTTGGCCCATAACAAAAGAGAGAATAGTTATTTTTGGAATTTTTATGAATTCTAAAAATTTTAAAGATTGGGCATTTCACTTCTACCACCCCCAAGGGGTCTTTAAAATAAATTACTTCCGCAACATTTGATCTGATATTCCCGTACATCAGTGGCTTATTTTTAATTTTAATAGCATCAACTCCATATGTGTTTAAAGTCACTGATCCCTGTAAAGTACCTGCTGCAACCACTCCCTTGGGTCCCGCAAAAATAGTTCTACTGTTTCCATCATCTGCTATTACTCCGGCACGGGATAAGATGTGCAATTTTATATTGTCAGGTGGAATTCGCCCAAAATTCGTTAACAAATGGGCAACAGTTGCCGTACCGAAAATTGCCGCAAGAGATGTTCCATCATATAAATTGTATTGCAGTTTTTCTAAAGTTAGGTCAGTCAAACTCTCTCTTTTCAAGTCACCTTTAAAAAACACTCGCGTGGAAAGTATATTTTCTCCCGGAGCTGCAATAGAAACTATTTCTCCTCCACGATTACTTCTTTTCCAAATTTTTGGCATTTCCCCACTTCTAATAGTTTCCAGCCCTGCTATGGTTAACACATTACTTAATTCTCCCAGACAAGCAGGCAAATATGAGCAATTCTTTTCTAATGGGACTCCGGCTCCTGTGGTTTCTGGCTGGCCTGATGCAATAACATAGAATACGTTAGTATGAGAGTCCCTTATAATTCTTCGTAATGTATCACGGAAATTTTGAACCCCATGTCTTCCATCATCGAGGGAATCATCGATGCTTAAATTTACGATAATGGGCATACCAGAATCTGACAAATTGCTAGGAATGCTAGGAATAGCTTCGAGCCACTCTTTCAGGTCAGCAAGCCCCGTAACGTTAATTGGCAATAACTTGCCCTTATCGAAATTCGGGAATAATCCGATTATCCCAAAATTGTTTTCTCTTGCTGCAAAAAAATCAATTAAGGTAATTCCGTGTATATGATCGGGGACCTTTTCTTTTTTTATGCAAGTGGTGAACTCCTTGAGTTCTCTATGAGGGGTTTCTACGTTAAATTCAGGGTGGGATTTAGTTTTCCAAAATTCCGCTAGGGGAACTGGTCCAGGAGGGCCTGGAAATTTATCAATAAAAAAAACCAAAGGGTGAATTTTTGAGGACTTTGATTGAGAAGTGGGATCTGGAAAGACATTATTGATATAACTTTGCATCCTAACTTTAAGATCATTTAATTTACTGTCCTCATCCGAGAATCCCTCCGAACATTCTTTTTTTATTTTAAGGTTCTCTATTTGACCATAGTTTAAGAAAGAATTTGAAGAGCCTTCACTCGATATTGAAGGGTTCATAGTCAAATTATCTTGCTGTGGTTTTAAATTTCCAATCCTTGTTGGATAAAAAGTATTAAATCCTAACTTATACCCTTCAGATATGCTTGTTACTTCTTGTTCGTATTTCGTCATTAATTCTTCAGCATTTTCTATTGGCAAATCTACGTCGGTAAAAAGCCCCTGGCCATTCAAATAAACAAATCCACCTTGCTCCTTTTTTATGCAATCAATGTTCAAATCAAACCGATAAATTTTGCAAAGACTATTTATCTTCTGCCCCTTGTATATTTCTTTATTTTTGTCATCATTTTCCCAATATAATCTCACGGGGTATTCGTGGGGAACTACCAAAAGGCCAGGGATTACAACCTTCCCATATTTTTTCTTTAATGGATCTATTACCTTAGCAACAAAATCTTCAGGAAAATATCTGGCCAGTAACCCATAATGAAAGATGATTTGGCTTAAGGTTCCACAAGCGGAGGGGAGTTCTAAGCAGTCTTCTATAGCTATATCCCAGCGCGGAACAATGGGTTTTAGGGCCGGCGGATAATGCTTTGCAAAAAAAGAATAAAAATTTGTAATGTCTTGATCTAAAGTTGGCCCTCCAAATGAAAACCTATATGTTACGGTTTGTTTTTTCAAAAGACTTTCATCATATGCCCGACTTTTCATTAAAACGTTTAAAGTCCGTTTTTCCCTTTCAGCTGAATATCTTAATCCCGGAACCTTAGAAAAAATGGAGTTTTCCTTAACATAACCATATTGCCCTTCTGTATTGGCATAATAGGGATTTATGATTTCCCCAAGGCAAAAAGAAATGGTGTAAAAAGAATTAGCCAAAATTAGAAGAACAAAAATAGTCATCCTTTTATGTTTGTTACAATTTAACCAGTTCATTATTAACCTTCCTGGGAAGCATTACAAATAATTTGATACTTATAATAATGTTCATAAAAACACCGGCCTAAAATTACAAAAGATGTTCCCCTTTATGGAGCCGCCTGGATCTCCGGAGGACTTAACTCAGTCAACCCTTTTTCTACTTTGTCATAAGATTTTTTGATATTCTCAGCTAGTCCTAGAAACGCTTCTAAAGCCTTTACAATTTTTGAAAAGGTAATATCTGAATCCTTTTCACTCATCTCAACAATATTCTCGAATGATTCCTTGAGACCCTTAATAAGGGGTATAGGTGACGGTGTATTTCTAATTTTGTCAAATGCTTCTAACTCATTTCCGACCTGTAATAATTCAAGTGATGTTTTTATTCTTAAAGTTTGTTTCTCTTCTTTTTTACGTTTGGCGCAATCATTTGCTGATTCGCCCTGAGGAAGGGATTCTGGTGGGCAAAGTAAATCGTCTGCCATCTTATAGTCACTCATGATTAGGCCAAACCTATAGTAAGGCCCAAAAATTGTCCCTTTTTTCTTATCGTGTCGTAGTCGATTGAAAGTTTCCTCAACAAGGTATTCATCAAAATATCCTGAAATTGCAGGCTTATACTTTTGCACATATTCCTTGAATAATTTTATTCTAGCCCTTTCCTCCGCTTCCTTCGCTACTCCATCTAGAATTGCTTTTGTACCTTCATAAATTGCCTGGAAAATTGCTGCTCCTGCAAGGAAGGCGACTTCATCAGGTAAATTGATGGCAGGTTCCCCAAGTTTCTTTTGAGGGTCTAACAAGGATACGAGTTCATTTACGCATTGATTCCTCATCTTTGTATTAGGATTATCTTCATTTAGTATGTCGTCTGGTTGCTTATATTCATGAGCTTTGAGCTTCTTAATTAATTTAATTTTTTCAATAAGGCCTTGCTTTGCATCGGGGGTTTTTGCAATTTCTTCTAATCCCTTACTATTTAATTGTAAATACTCAAGCCCAGCCTTCGTTTTTGCAAAATCCCCCACTCCAGTACATGCAAAATTAATAAAAGATGCTTTTATAGCTTCCTTGGTTATGTTCGAGAGTATATCCCCATTCTCTACGAAAAATGCCAAGGCTAATTGTCTTTTAACTTTTTCTCTTTGACTAAATTCATTTGTGAGAGGCTCAATTGATTTCTCCGTTGCCTTTGAGTAGGCAGAAGAGGCCTTTACGTATGGGGTAATATCGCTGCAACTAGTTATGATGGGAACGAGGAAAGCTAGAGAAACCATTATTCCGTGGAATTGGGAAGAATTAAGTTTGCTTAGGGGAATTCTCATGCCCACCTCCTTGAGAGTAAAGCTGTGAATGAGACTTTATACACATCAACGATAGTTTCCGAGAGATTCAATTTCTTCTGGGGTGATATATCCCACATCAAACTTGCGATAAGGAAAGGACGGCATTCATCACTGCCTCCAAATTATGAATAAAGATCCACGCAGCAAGACTGCGGGGAATTGCAAGTTAAAAATGACGAAATTAGACTAATAAAAAAGTGTAGAAAAAAGGTCGAATATAAACATTGGGCCACGCCGGATCCTAATGGTCTTACGGAATATCGAGCCAGGGCACGACGGTCGCATTCAAGGTGGTGGCGACTGTCTGTAGGATTGTATGTTCCGTGAAGCGGAGATGAAGGCTCCATGTTCCCTTGATTCACCATATCGATCATCATGGAAGGCATGAATAAAAAATCAATGCCTACACCCGGTGAACATTCAAACCGAGGCGGAGTCCACTCTTGCCTTACTAACTCGCCGTGTTGTTGCGGTTCCCGCTCTCTCAACGTAGTCCATTGAGTTTCGTTCCGCACGAAATGCCACAACGCATGAAACATTCGAAAGCGTTCAGCAGATAATTTGCTAATAACATGGGAAGGAATATCACCATATGCCCTTTGTGTTCTCCTTTGTGTTGAAATTGGTGCTCCTTGAACCGGAGTGGTCTCCGTCATTGAAACATCAGTTGGGGCCTTGGTTGAGCTCCTCCCCATTTGCGCAATTCTCACCTGTACCCTAATCGGGAAATTAAGCGGAGAGAAATAAATTAGAGCAACCCTCAACTAAAGAAACCACCTTGTCCTAGGCCGGCAAATAACTGTCAAATGGTTCCTGTTCAATTCTCCTGCCGCCATCATCATAGAATGCACCAGACAGGAGATCCTTTCGTCACTCCTTCCCAACTTTTTCATTGGCTGGCTCTTTCCATGAGCATGAGACTGCCTTCAGAGACAATCCATATGCACCCATCCTGTCAGCTCATTCCATTTTAGCCTCTAAACTGCACCTCTCCAAATCCCATTTGGGCCAACAACGTATCACGGGCAGCGAGGGCCAAGGCGATATGTTGGTGAGCCAGAGTTCCATTCGTGGAAAAATGAGTCTCTAAGGTATCAATCCCTTCAAAGCGTAGAGTGGTAATGCCCGTTTGCGTGAATTTGGGCGGTCGGCCGTTCCGGGGAAGGTTTTCAATCAATTGTCTCGTGTTGGGTAGAAACTTAATGGTATCGCCATCAGGCTGAGGGCCATTGCGAGGTGAATCTGGATAATGAATATGAAAGGTGCCCTTGATGAGGGTATAGGACCGGTTCTCCGCTGCCTGGGCTTGGACATCCAAGAGGCCGAATCCCCACACCAGAAGGATGACGAACCCCAAACAGCGAATCGGTATAAAGCGGTCCTTAATTGACAGAAAGCATTGAACTACAGTGGTCATACTCGACAGAGCAGCAAGAAAGGTTCCAGGGGAAAGGGTCAAATTGACCCCATGAGAAAACAAGGGATTAGGAAGATCAACCAGACCTTTTAGGATGGAGCAAGGAAGGATTCTTCGGTGAAATTTGTATCCCTTTAGATACTAACCGTATCGACTTGGATACATGGAGATGCCAGCTCATTTCATGATAGGTGTAAGGCTTCCCCGTCAAGCGGACAGTTAAGCGAAAGGATTTGATTATTGAGTTCACGGGCTCTGCGCGGGCTCTGGTAGAGGCGAATTAATCATTTAGGAAGGGCAATTCTTTATTTGGTCTAAATAGGATTCGGTCCACAAAAATCCAATTCGGCAGGCACCCACTGTATTGTATTTACAGTTCGTTGAATTTGCTATAGCTATTCCCTGAAGACCGTTGAACTTACAATCCCTTACATGAGCGCCACAGATTGCTACTGGGAGTTGAATAGGTTTATTTGTGATAATCAACCCTTCTGAACACGATTCAATTAAATTGAAGCCTGCCAAAAGAAGTTGATTGGCCCAAATTCCATGATCTCCAATTTTAATTTTTATACCGTTTCGTAGTTCTGCAATTCCACTCAGCTTGATAGTTTTTTGTTTCACATCAAAAGTAATACTTGCAAAAATTTCTCGTGGTCCGTTTCGAAATGTTAATGTTGTGCCCACGTATTCGATGTCCCATGTACTAGAACATAGAGTATAATTATTCTCTTTTATTTCAATGGCCTTATCTCCATTCTCATTCAGAATTTCTGCGTTAATCACCGGTTTTCCTTTGAATAGTATTTCAAGAGTTCCAAAATTTAATATAGAAAATGCCAGTCCCGAGAAGTTCTTTATGACATTACGTCCAATTTCCAAAGAATAAGATTGAGAGGGAATTTCATCCGGACTGGTTCTACCCCGAATGTCTACCTGATTGACTGCAGTCAAGACCATTTGTTTTGTAATTAAACCCTTTGTCTTTTTCCTGTGACACAGAGGACATAATAGTGTCAGATTTTCGAAAGTATGTTCCTTGACCAAGGAGAATTCCTCGATATGGTCATAGTCGTAAATTGGTGATCCGCAAATTACACAACCGAATCCACAACGCTGTCTCACTTCTCTTTTTAATTCAGCTGGGATGGGCGGTCTTTCAGGCATCAGGGTTTTTCTAGGAAAATATTAAACTGATTCCTTTTTCAAACTGACTATGACACGGTCTTTTTAAAAACAGAAAATGGATTTGGGATTGAATGTAGAAGCTATTAGCTATTTAACAAGGGAAAGTTTTCTGTGGTACACTGTGGACCGGACGACAACTTTAGATGATTTGACGCCCCTCTCACCTTACCTCTTTTGCTTCCTGAGTGTAAGCTTCCTCGGCAAACTGACAGTTCGTACGTAGAGTTTTCGGGGAGGTCTCAAGCGCCAGAAAGCTCTATGTTTGACTTGTCCTCGTTTGGGGGAAGCCTACAATTCAGAGCTTTTTTATCACAAATTTATCACACGTGGAGAATCTACAAGATTCTCCACGTGTCTAATTAAATCTTATTACCCTCCTGCATTCATGGTGTAGGAGTGCTGGGAAACGAACCAGCCAGTGCTGTTGCGGCTCCAATACCACACATAAATGGTTCCCGTAGTCGGTAACCCCGAGACGGTCGCCGAATGATTCGTGCCCATTGTCTGACTGTAAATTTGAGCGCCACCATTGGTTGTGCCGACCCGAAGACTATGTTCTAAATCCTGACTGGTATGCCCACCCGTAAAGGTCACCGTTGTGGTGGTCAACGTACTTTGGGGGGTAGGTGTGACCAGAGGAGCCGGGAAGCTATAGGAGGGCGCATTGACAGTGAGCGTCGCATTATTGCTGGTCACGCTGCCTTGCGCATTACTCACCACGACGGAGAAGATGGCACCGTTGTCCAAACTGTTGGAGGTGGGCGTCAAGGTATAGGAGGCACTGGTAGCCCCCGAAATATTGGTGCCACCGCGTCGCCACTGATAACTCAGCGGGGCGGTGCCGGTGGCGACGACACTGAAGGTGGCCGCTGCCGGTTCAGTGACGGTCGCATTCGCCGGGTGCGTGGTAATGGTGGGACTGCTGCCTCCTCCCACATTCATAGTGTAGGAGTGCTTGGAAACAAACCAACCACTCTGCTGTTACGACTCCAATACCACACATAAATGGTCCCCGTAGTCGGTAACCCCGAGACGGTCGCCGAATGATTCGTGCCCATACTCTGAGAGTAAATCTGAGCGCCACCATCCGTCGTGCCGACCCGAAGACTATGTTCTAAATCCTGACTGGTATGCCCACCGGTAAAGGTCACCGTTGTGGTGGTCAACGTACTGCTGGGGGTCGGGGTGACTAACGGCGCCGGGAAGCTATAGGAGGGCGCATTGACGGTGAGCGTGGCATTATTGCTGGTCACGCTGCCTTGCGCATTACTCACCACGACGGAGAAGATGGCACCGTTGTCCAAACTGTTGGAGGTGGGCGTCAAGGTATAGGAGGCACTGGTAGCCCCCGAAATATTGGTGCCACCGCGTCGCCACTGATAACTCAGCGGGGCGGTGCCGGTGGCGACGACACTGAAGGTGGCCGCTGCCGGTTCAGTGACGGTCGCATTCGCCGGGTGCGTGGTAATGGTGGGGGACCCCGATGAGGAACCTGTGAATTCAAATGCGCCAATATCATAACTGTTACCTATTGGCCGTACATTATCGTCATAGTCTTTCGGAACATCGGACAAACTTATGCCGGCATCAATGGCTGGAGATCCGGACAGAAGATGGTAGTCTGCACTGCTAACATCTACAAATAGCGGATCAGTTCCGCTGAGATTATTAGATACAGTCAATATATTATTAGGATCATCTATGGGAGTGGTAGTGCAGTTGGAAAGGATATTGTTCCGCGCATCGGTATTAATTGGAATAGTAGAATTAGAAATGCGGATACATTTGGGGGCATTATGCACGGTATTGTTATAAATTTTGTTGTTGTTATGTGACCATGTGCCCTGTGTCCAAAAATGTATTCCAGTATTTGATGAAGAAGATTCAATATTGTCAACGAGATTGTTCCTCGTGATATTGTTGTCTCCCGTTCCAAAAATAATACCCGTCTGTCCTCCGGACACGTAATTATTTTCAATAATATTATAGTTAGCTCCAGTGTTGTCTGCGGCGTTATTCCCAACTCGTATCCCTCCGACATTGCCCCCAGGTGGATTAGAGGAATAATACACACGATTTCCACGGACGATATGATTGCTACCTTCGATATAGAGATTGTTTGCTTGGGGATCTATATTTGGATCAGTCCCACGCCCATTGTCATATACCGTATTGCCTTCAATGAGCCAACCGCTGGTGTGAAGCCCATTAAAGAGTCCGTTATTGGGAGCGTCATAGATATGATTATTGAGAAATTCAAGCCCCACGGTTGTCCCGCTGTCCTGTCGAAAATGTTTCCAGGCATCAGCGGTATTGGTCGGAGTTATAGTCAGCATGGAGCCATCGAAACGAATATTTTCGAATCGTGTATAGCTTCCGGCATTTTTCATTAAAAAAATGTGGTCTCCGCCGCTTTTGGTCCAAATCACCGTTTCTCCCTGAGCTCCACGAATCGTTGTTCGGTTACTTGGCCCTGTTCCATCAGGGAACGCATTTCCCGCATTGTTGAAAACGGCCTCATTATATGTTCCGCCTTTAATTTCCAGAACATCTCCCGCAGATAGGCACTGCATTCCCATGGTGATGGTACGTCGTGGGGTGGTCGAATTCGTGGCCGTCGCGCACGCTTGGGAATCGTTTCCAGTCGTGGCTACGTAGTAGGTGGTTGAATGGGCAATATCTGGAGAAGAAATGGTGAATCCACTGATAAGAACAAGAAGAGCAGCAAACAAGATTTTCTTAGGAAACAGGGAAAGCATAAGAGAGCCTCCTTTTAACCCGACCATGGTTTCATTTGAACATTTATTTTGGCACTCACTTTTTTACTCCTTAGGCCATTATTGGGGGATATAAAATTTCATTTCAAATTCTTTTTCTAAATAACGCCACTTTAACTAGAGGGTTCTATAATAGCTCCCGGAGCTTACAAGTCAATTTTCCCAAAGAGGCCGTCTAGTACTGAATGGCTACCCTAATTACTAAGGATTGTCACAATCAAAGAAAGAAGACCAATTAGCTTGTATTGGCAGGAACTTGTCTATGGAGAATCAATTGGAGAAAAATCCACTCTTGTAGTTCCTGAACGGCGTTGTTGGGGTAAACATGACAAGGGGTTGAAGGAAGTAGATTCCATTCATTGGAAAGAAAATTAGCGGATAACAAGGGAAATCTGCTGTAATAGAATTCAGTCGACCGAAAAAGCAGAAGAAGTCAAAACGATCACGAAGGAATCACTCTCCTGCATTTACGGTCAAAGTAGTTTTGGCCTCTGTTTTGAGGTGATCGCCCTCTGGCGGAATGGCCGAACAATTTGACGTCCATCGCAAACAATCCAGGACTGCATGAAGTACATTGTCGCTAGGACTGAGAACCTGTTTGGGGCAGCGGTTTGATTCGCCCGATAATGGCCAGCTTCCTCTGCCTCTCGCAAGGCAACCACGATCCGTTCACTCGTAAATTTCGACCGCTACATTACCCAAATCCTCCCTCCACTGTAAGGCCCTAGTGTACCGGCTTCCCCTCATCAAAATTGGTCGATTTTTTTGGAAAGGCGATAGTTTTTCATCAAAAATTTCACCTTTTCCAATCTTCCGTTGTCTCATCTAGCTATTGGGAATTATGGATCTCTCCCTCCCTAAATTCCCAAATAACTTTTTGGGTTACTTTCATGTTTTTTGATGGAAATTGACTATTTATCTCATCTTGATATAGTGCCGCACTTAGTGGCACACCTTCCAGGAAATGAACAGAGAAATACTTTTTCGGTAAAAAAAAGGCTCCATTTTTATAGTGCTATTTTTTCTTTTTATTTTCCACTGGGATTGCTCCCACTCAATGGGCAATCTCTTCCTAATTCATTCATATTCACTTAACGCTTTCATACCAGAGGGGAAGGTGCCTTATGCGTATTATTCTTGCCGACAATCATGGCCAAGTATTGGGGAAAGATCAGGCGAGTCCAAATGTAAGTTTGCTTTATCTGGCTTCGTACCTGAGAAGTCAGATTCCAAATGTTGAATTGGCCTACATTGCTCAAAAACACTGCCCCGAATATCACCTCGATATGATTAGAAAGTTGCGCCCTGAATTCTACGCTGTATCGTTTACTTCTTTCTCGGCACGTAAAACATATGAGCTTCTTCGTACCATTAAGGACCTATTCCCCTGGGTTAAAGTTATATGCGGCGGACCCCATGCCATGCAGTGCTCCGAGCAGATTCTTCGAGAATCTGGCGCTGACGTGTGTGTTATTGGAGAGGGAGAAGTGACCTTTGCTGAATTGGTCAAAAATTCATCGAGATTCCCTGCTGCTTTGGAGACCATTCAAGGTATCGCCTATTTACAAAATGGACGATACCACCGAACCGAAAACAGACCACTTATTACCGATGTCAACACGATACCGTTTCCCGCACGTGATCTTGTGGACGATTCAGAATTTGCAGGAATAAGTTACAGCAAAGGAAAACCAAACACAGAAATGATTATTACTAGAGGGTGCCCCTTACGATGTGTCTTTTGTGCAAATCCGGTGTTCCGGTTAAAGAACGGACCGCTTTTTCGATCTCGCTCTCCCCAGAACATCGCAGGAGAGGTCGAGGAACTTTATCAGATGGGGTATCGAGAAGTTTTTCTTCATTCAGATGAGTTAAACGTAGATTTAGCTTGGTCTATTGATGTCTGCAAAGCGTTGGCTGGTTTGGGGCATCCCGACCTCTACTTCCAAACGAACCTACGTGTGATCCCCATGTCGGAGGAATTTGTTTATTGGCTCAAGCGGGCCAACTTTTGGTTTGTCCGAATTGGGATGGAGAGTGCCAGTGATCGGGTGTTAACAGGAATAAAGAAAAAAATGTCTTTGGCCAAAACCGAACGAGCGTGTGATTTACTATCAAAGCGAGGCATAAAAGTCTTTGGATATTTTATGTTATTTAATTGGTGGGAAGAAGATGGTTATCTGCAACACGAGACGGCTGATGAGGTCAGAAGTACGATTCGCTTGGCCTATCGTTTGTGGCGCCAGCGAAAATTGCACTATTGCAGTTGGACGGTGACAACACCCGTGCCAGGCGCAGAATTCTATGATCTGGCTTTAAAGCACAGGCTTATTGATAGGAGCTTTTTCCCGGACGATACCTGGCCAGCCTATAAATATCTATCCGGTGTCAGCAAGCGGGAATTTAATTCACTCTATGCAAAGGCAAGAAGGCAGCAGGGTCTGATGGCGTTAACCAGTGGCCATTTTGAATGGCGAAATTGGAGGGGTATTGGCCGAAGGGCGCTTACGATGTTTCGAGGAATGCCTGAAGTAGAGCAAAAAGTTGATCCAATTCATTCAACTTCAGTTAGGCCTGTTTCTGACTTGGTCCCTATAGAAAAACATTGATTTTTGTTAAATAGTCAATCCCTGAGCCTTCTATTTGCCATGTTTATAAGAGGGTGAACGGATTTAAAGATAGTCTTTACCAAAGATGCTAGTTTTGAATGTCCCCAATGACAATAAACTTATGTTTGTTCCCGAGTGATAATTAAATTTAAATGGCTGCAAAACTATTCAACTTTTGTCCCCAAAGCTGAAAAATACACATCAATCACCTGTTGAGCGATTTGATCGAGAGAAAGATGACCTACATTTTCTCGACCGTTACTTCGTTTCCTCTTTAAAAGTATCTCTAATAGAGCTTCACCAATAAGGGTTGAATCACGAGAAACAACCGCTGAGGGATACACACCAGCTAACCGTTCTGGGACATCCCCAACAGGAACAGACACCACCGGTAGATTGCAAGCCAATGCCTCTTTAACCACATTCGGTGAACCCTCTGTTGTACTCGCGCATAAGAGCACATCTGCGCCACGATAATATAAGGGCATCATGGTATGAGAGACATTCGTAATGATCTGCAATTCGACGTTTGGTAAGGTTGCCCACACCACTTTCATGGCAGATGTGGCAAGGTCAAGCCCTTTCCCTTTTGGGTCATTGCGTACGCTTAGCATGACTACGGGAATTTTGAGGTCCCACCCAAGTTCTTTCCGTGCATCAATTTGTGAACCTGCAGTAAATAAATCAAGATTTACGCCGTGGGGAATCACCACGGCTTTGTTTTTTTTCCACCATAAGGCTTGGCGGAGTTCTTCGCTCACACAAATTATGCCTTTTGCGCATAGCGCAGCCAGATTGGAAAGCAAATGTGCGAGAAACGTGCGAGGTGCAGATGACAGGCTTCTCTTGAGTAAGTCTGGACCGATAAAAGTCAGGACAAGAGGTTTTCCCCAATAAATACTCAGGATGGCCACAATTGCTCCATATTGGGCATGGATAAGGTGTGGATTAAATTTTTGTACCACCTTACGTAACTGAAACCATTTTTTGAGGAGACTGAATGGTGAGTGGCTGAACCCTATATCGAATGTACTGA
The DNA here is from genome assembly GCA_050248735.1 of Nitrospirales bacterium. Taxonomy (GTDB): domain Bacteria; phylum Nitrospirota; class Nitrospiria; order Nitrospirales; family UBA8639; genus JACKFE01. Next base: position 147,765 of record JBFWRU010000005.1, read on the forward strand.
CTTTGACACCAGCCTGCTGCAACGAAGCGACCTGGTTATCTACAAACACGCCTGCAAAAGAAATGATTTTTTCCTGTGCTTCCCAATGATTGGAGACTACAAGCACATGAGGTAAATTTTCGGGGGACATAGACTCCGTCCTCAAAATTGCTCCTGATTCATTGCCCTGATTGTTATCCGGTCCGGCATAAGAATAAAAAACAATCTGAATTGGAGTTCATTTAGAATTTTAGCTGAGGCCATCCCTGATAATCGAAATACTTGTAAAACTGTTTTGGTGGAATATCTCAATTTTTTTAATTATTAGTTGTTCCCCACAACCTTCCTATTTTCAAAGCCATCATGGGTAAAAGGAAAGCGTTTGCGAGATCACAACAACGAAAATTCGGTTACGGGCAATCGCCTAAGAATACGCCTTCCGTATGGCCCGCCAAATGGTCGTGCGATCAACGCCAAATAAAGCCGCTAGCCCTCCGGTGGTCTCCTCTCCACGATCCAGCAGAATTTTGGCATGGCGAATTTGTTGAGGTGTAAGGATTTGTGCGGCGGCCAGGATATTTCCCCCGGCGTTTGGCGGCGGCTAAACCTGCTTTGGTTCGTTCAATAATTAAAGAGCGTTCAAACTCTGCCAAGGTTCCCATGATATGAAATACCAACTGGCCTCCCGGTGTGGTAGTACTAATTCCATCGGACAAACTTTGAAAACCGACGCCCTTTTTTCGCAAGGTTTCGACAGTCTCGATTAAATGCCGTAGGGAACGTCCCAAACGATCCAGTTTCCAGACAACCAAGACATTCCCCTTTTTGAGTTGCTTGATCGCTCGATCCAGCCCATCTCGCTGAGTACTGTTGCCAGTGACACCTTTATCCGAAACGATTTGTTTGCAGCAAGCCTTTTTTAAGGCATCACGCTGAAGAAAAAGATTCTGTTCGTCCGTGGAGACCGGCACATATCCAATTTTCATGGATATATTATGCAACATACAAGTAGTTGATTTTATTAACCATCCAAATGAGTTGCACAAAGGTTCCTGAGGGATGAGTTTTCGATACATGGTGTTAACGTTTTTCTTTCTCATAGTTTCCTCCTAAGTAAGGTTTCTTCGAGTGCCCGAATGCGTCGATCCTTTTGCAACCATTTTTCAATTTCAATGAAATCAATCACTTGCATGTAGCCAAATTCTGTTGCAAATAAAACCTTTAAAATAAAAATTTGAAGCACCCTATCGAGATGGGATAAGGCTCTTCCGTATTCCCCAAGGAAGGATAAAGGAGTCGGTTTTAAATGATACAACCAGAAAAGGAAAATTCTGGCAAATTGGGAAGTAGGATGCCCCTGACGGGGGCAACTTTGGGGGCAACAGTGCAACAGTAAGAAATAAACCCCTTTTACTCTCAACGAAATGTTCCGACTTTTTGGTAGCTCGGGCAGCAATGGATGTGGGCAGGGTGCGTTTAGGAAGATGGAGAAGATGGGCATTTTTCCCAAGCAAGGGGAAGGGGTAAATGAGCGACGCTCAGGGTGCCCACACATCAACTGGCGCATAGGGATTGATGGGCCGCACTGCACTATTGAGACGATTCGGATTCGTTGGGTTCACGGTCACATCACCTTTATACTGTCCGTTCTGGAAAGCCTTCGGTGGAGTCGAGGTATACGGGTTGGTAGGACTCTTGGGACTATAGGGACTTCCGTATTGCCCAAATTGATTGTTCATACTATCTGGCGAATAGGGGCTTCCATACTTGCCATAGGGATTCTGTACGCTGTCGGGATCATATTCTGAGCAATTAAGGCAGCCCAAATAGTCACCCGCCCACGCACCCCCGACCAGCAGTCCAAATATACAAATGCTCATTAGGGGTTTCATCTTCGCCTTCCTTTGATTGAAGAATGTAAAATCCAGATAGTGTCCTAATTTAATCTTCACTTTGTTCTGGGTCGAGGTCGGGAAAACCAGACTCCGCGCCTTATGTGAGCTTACTCCTCTAGTTTCGAGGTACGCAATTCATGTGCAACCGCTTTTGCCAGCTCCATGGCTTCTTTAGATATTGACCGTTTCGGTGATCTCAGGCGCTCAATAATTTCTTGCTGCCTCCTGTTTGAAACCGCACCATAACTGAAGAAGGTGGTTAAAACGGCCTCATGCCCTAGGTTCTGGCTCCAAGCCTTGAAATCTTCAGGATTCTGGCACACCGTCTCACCAAGGCGAACCAACGTGTTTCTGAAGCTATGTGGATTGAAATAGGGCAAACCCGCTTTTGTAAATGCCTCACGAAAGATTTTACGAATTGGAGTGGCCGTGCTCCAATGTTTCCGAATGATTCCTCCAACAGTGAATTGGTGGGTATTGTCCAAAACGATATGGGTCATGGGAAATAGGGGATCGTCATCACTCCAGAATTTTTCCTCCCTCAGATACCTTACCCAGTCGTCCACTATCTTTTGAACTTCCTCACTGACCGGGAAAAAATACGTAGTGAACGTCTTGCTAAACTTGGTTCGTACCTCCCTTGCATCTTGAAAGACGCATCCCGCGACCACATCCACATGCTTGAGTTTCATCGAGGCGATGGCACGATCCCTCGCCCCGGTCAAGAGCGTAAAGGCAATCAGCGCCCGATCCCGCCGTTCTATCTCTGAGACAGAAGGCATTCCATTAATAACACGTTTAATTTGTTCTATCGTCGGGGTGGGCGTTTCTCTTCTGGCATTGGCGACCCGTGTGTCCTTCTCTGAGAGGTTGAAATATTCCGCATCCGCATATTGGAGACAGGATTTGAACCCCGGCTGCCAGGCCAACCATTGAAAGAACCGTTTGAGGATAGACAACGTAGAATACAAGGTCGCCTTGCTAAGTTTTTCTCCGGATAAGGCACTAGTTTCCTCCGCTAGATGTTTTTTGAAGGCGACGGCCTGTTGGAATCGGAAGGTTTTAAAGTCTCTGAATTTAGTATAGCTCTCAAATCGGTTGAGGGCTTTGGCTACTGCATCGATGGTGGCTTCGCTGTACCGCTTGGCTTCCCTGAGATAGGTCAAATATTGTCGCTTGATGCGTTCATTCTTTGGGTTGTGCTTTTTCATGTATTTCAGTCTCCTCTCCCAAGTAACCATTTACGGAGGGTGATGTACTTTGGGTTAAGTGTCGCGGAGCCTCCCGTATGGTGACCTTCAAATTGCCGCATACATCCTCCAATTTGGCCGGATTAACTCCTCGATTGATGGTGCTCCCACAACTCGGACATAAACCGATCAGGTTCCCTTGGGTTCTCGTGATTACCTGAAAAACTGCCTGGCCTCCTTTTGGTGTTTGGGGCTTTCGGCATCTGACACAAAACATCTCCTCAGCACGACACGGCCGTTTATTTCTCTTTCGCTTGTTGTAGAGAAAATCAGCCAACTCCAGACCTAAAATAATAATCGGTCGCTGATGATCAATGACTGGTAAACCATCCTTGAGCCACCTCCGTACCGTGTTTTTGTGAACCCCATATAACTTGGCTATTTCATCAACAGTGTAATTGCGATGAATTTTGACAAGGCGAGGGTTCAGGCGTCCTGTGGCCATGGGCTTCCCTTTTTGTTAATCCAATGAAAAGGAAAAGAACCCTGATCGAAAGGAATCGGCATTTTCAACGCCTGTCCCTCCGACTCACCTGAATCTGGTTCTCAAGCCAGGCTTGAATTTCGGCTTCAATCCAACCAACAGCACGGCCCCCAAGAGAAATGGGTGTTGGGAAGCAACCTTCCGAAACACGAAGATAAATTGTGCTGCGGGAAAGTCCTGTTCGAGCCATTACAGCAGGAAGTCGGAGAATGTTATGAGCCATATTGGGACCCCTTTGGGTTTGATTAATTCCTAATGTCATTCCAATATAGCGCCATCTTCCTATCCTTCATAACACTCATGACACTCATGAGACTGAGGAGGCGAAACCCTCGGAGGGTGGAGCGACCCCCTTCCGGCAGTTTGCCGGAAGTTCTAATAGTCGAAAGGCAGGATCTTACCTGGCTCACACCAACTAACAGGTGCTTTTTGTCACTTTAGAGGGCTTTTCATATAGCCAGTTGGCTGGAGGGGGAATGACTCTATGAGAGAGGAAAATGGACTTTGGAGGAGAAGTACCCGACCGTCCGGCCTCCCAAAATCGTTCCCTAGGAATATCTTGGATTATTTAGGACGGTACGATACATTACGGGACGGTGATAGTCTCACGCCTGAAAGGAAATCATTGACCGCTATCAAAACGATTACGCCGATCTTTCACGAAGGATTAGGGTGAAAAATAAAAGGTATAACACCCTCCACTATGTGGGCCGCCATATAATTCAGGTCGCAGAAGGGTTTGATGCGGGACCATATTGAGACAGGGCATAACAATTCCCGATTCACAGTGATGGTCTAAGGCCTGATATACCGGGGGAAAAAATGAAAAGGAACGCAATGGGAAATTTTGGTAAAGCCGCAGTGAAGGCAGTTAAGTTAATTGCTAATGGCAAAAGAAAGACTCCTCGTGACGCCTGGAACGCATCCACGAGCGCCCTTTTTCCCGAAAGCACATCGTCCCAGACAAAATCATGCCCTCGCGATGCCTTTCTCGGATTGTGTGAGTCAGGCTTGGTACAGGGCATACCAACTGGGAATTACACCCAATCCGTGGCCAACAAGTCTTATGCGGTGGCTGCTGTTCACCTACTGAAGTCAAAACCATCCTTAATAGCTCTAAACAATACCGGGTTATGGAAAAGGGTGATGAAGGGTCTAAAAAAGCCTATAACCAAAAAACACAATCAACAGATGGATGTGGTAAGAGCCCTGTATCTTAACCATCTCCTCTAGGGTCAGACTCCTGACAAACCACCATCATTCAAAAAATAGCGAACAAAAGGCTTCTGACACATGGCCCTCAAGAAATCTGAACTTTACTCCTCTATTTGGCAAAGCTGCGACGCACTGCGCGGCGGCATGGATGCCAGCCAATACAAGGATTATGTTCTCGTCCTGCTCTTCATCAAATACGTCAGTGATAAATACGCTGGCATTCCATACGCCCCCATCACCATCCCCGAAGGGGCCTCGTTTAAGGACATGGTGGCACTCAAGGGCAAACCCGACATCGGCGATCAAATCAACAAAAAGATCATCGCCCCATTGGCCAATGCCAACAAACTGTCCGACATGCCGGACTTCAACGACGACAACAAACTCGGCAGCGGCAAGGAAAAGGTAGATCGGCTCACCAACCTCATCGCCATCTTCGAGAATAAGGCGCTCGATTTCTCGAAGAACCGCGCCGAGGGCGATGACATTCTGGGCGATGCCTATGAATACCTCATGCGCCACTTCGCCACGCAGAGCGGCAAGAGCAAGGGGCAGTTCTACACCCCGGCTGAAGTCAGCCGTATCATCGCGCAAATCATCGGCATCCGCGAAGCAAAAACAACCAGCGCCACCACCGTTTATGACCCGGCCTGCGGTTCCGGCTCACTGCTTCTGAAAGTGGGCGACGAAGCCGGTACCACCGTCACCCTGTACGGTCAGGAAAAAGACGCCGCCACCAGCGGCCTCGCACGGATGAACATGATCCTGCACAACAACCCCACCGCGCTCATCGTGCAGGGCAACACGCTGGCCGATCCCAAGTTCATGGATGGCGACACCCTCAAGACTTTCGACTATGTCATCGCTAATCCGCCGTTTTCCGACAAACGCTGGAGCACCGGCATCGACCCGCTCGACGACCCCTTCGAGCGCTTTCAGCCTTACGGCACACCACCCGGCAAGCAGGGCGACTATGCATACCTGCTGCATATCGTCCGCTCACTCAAGAGCACCGGCAAAGGCGCCTGCATCTTGCCGCATGGTGTCCTCTTCCGGGGCAATGCCGAGGCCGACATCCGCAAAAACCTCATTCGCAAGGGCTATATCAAGGGCATCATCGGGCTGCCAGCCAACCTCTTCTTCGGCACCGGCATCCCCGCCTGTATCATTGTCGTCGACAAGCAGGACGCCCACGCCCGCAAGGGCATCTTCATGATCGACGCCAGCGCGGGCTTCATGAAGGACGGACCCAAAAACCGCCTCCGTTCTCAAGATATCCACAAGATCGTGGATGTCTTCAACAAGCGCCTCGAGGTCCCCAAATACGCCCGCATGGTCTCCTTCGAGGAAATCGAAAAAAACGAATTCAACCTCAACCTCCCCCGCTACATCGATAGCCAAGAGCCCGAAGACCTTCAGGACATCGCAGGCCACCTGAAAGGCGGCATCCCCAGCGCCGATGTCGACGCTCTGAAACGATACTGGAGCGTCTGTCCCCAACTCCGGCAATCCTTGTTCAAAGAGAATCGTCCCGGTTATCTCGACCTCCTTGTGGACAAGTCGGCCATCAAGCCCGCCATCTATCAGCACCCGGAGTTCGCTACCTTTGTTGCTGGCATGAATACCCACTTCGCCGCCTGGCGAAAGAAGAGCGCCAAGACGCTCAAAGAGTTGCAGGCTGGATGCCATCCGAAGGAAGTCATCGTCGCGCTCTCGGAGGACCTGCTCGCCCATTACACCGGCAAGCCGCTCATTAACCACTACGACGTCTATCAACATCTCATGGACTATTGGGCTGACACCATGCAGGACGACTGCTACTTGATTGCCACCGACGGCTGGAAGGCGGAAACAACCCGCGTCATCGAGATCGACAAGAAGGGTAAGGGTAAGGACAAAGGCTGGACCTGCGACCTTGTGCCCAAGGCCCTCATCGTGGCCCGTTACTTCGCCAAGGAGCAGAAGGCCATTGACCAGCTTACAGCCGACCTGGAAAGCGTTACCGCTCAAATCACCGAACTGGAGGAGGAACATGGGGGCGAGGAAAGGGCTTTCTCCGAGATGGACAAGGTGAACAAGGCCAACGTCACTACCCGCCTGAAGGAAGTCCTCGTGGAAACCGGTAGTTCCGATACCGAATCACGCCACAGCAAAATAGCTGCCTTAAAAGTGGCGGAAGATTCTCCTCCGTACGAAAACCAGGAAAAATCCGAAGCCGACATTCTGAACGAATGGCTCGACCTCAACAGCCGCGAAACGGAACTCAACCGCAAGATCAAGGAAGCCGAGACCGCGCTGGATGCCAAGGCCTATGCGCAGTATCCCAAGCTCACCGAGACCGAAATTCAGACACTGGTGGTGGATGACAAATGGCTCGCCGTTCTGGATAAAGACATCCATGGTGAGATGGACCGCATCAGCCAGGCCCTCACCCAGCGCGTGAAGGAACTGGCAGAACGCTACGAAATCCCGATACCGCAGATGGTCAACCGCGTGGCCGACCTGGAGGCCAAGGTGAACCGTCACCTGGAGAATATGGGATTCTTATGGAAGTGAAACCACTTCGACAAGGTAAAGTGCCAGCCGGCTACGAGCAGACCGAGGTGGGGGTGATTCCGGAGGATTGGGCCGTCCCTAGGCTCGCGCAGCTTGGCGAGGTAATCCGAGGTGCCAGCCCTCGACCCAAAGGCGACAAGAGGTTCTACGGAGGTAGAGTCCCGCGTCTGATGGTTGAAGACGTTACTCGGGACGGCAAAATCGTAGTCCCGTAGGTTGATTTCTTGACGGAGGAAGGCGCCAAAAGAAGCCGCCCATGCACGAAAGGCACACTGACTATTGTTTGTTCAGGAACAGTAGGCATCCCGTCTTTTCTTGGTGTGGACGCCTGCATTCATGACGGATTCCTTGCACTTGTCGGTATTCGAAAGAGCGTATGTGATGACTATTTGTATCATCAGCTTTGCCGCCTCCAGGAGAGCTTTGATAGCTCAGCGACTCACGGTGGGGTCTTCACTAATCTAACAACTTCCGGGGTCAAGGAGTTCAGAGTTCCCCTCCCACCCACCAAAGCCGAACAAGAAGCCATCGCAGAGGCGTTGAGCGATGCGGATACACTCATCGAAGCCCTGGAACAACTCCTCACCAAAAAACGCCACCTCAAACAAGGCGCCATGCAGGAACTACTCACCGGCAAGACCCGCCTGCCGGGCTTGAGTGGGGAGTGGGAGGTGAAGCCGTTGGGGGACATTGCACGATTCTTTTCGGGGGGCACACCACCCACCGCTATCGCTTCGTATTACGGCGGCGACATTCCTTGGATTACATCGGGCAATTTGAACAAGTCATTTGTTCGAGACGTTGAAGGCAGCATTACGAAGGAAGGACTAGAAAGTTCGTCCGCAAAGATGGTTGAAGCCGATACTTTGTTGATCGCGCTGTACGGAGCGACGTCAGGTGTGACTGCAATTTCAAAAATTCGAGCAGCGATAAATCAAGCGGTGTTGGCGATCATCCCGCAGAGCGATAGCAGTTTCTTTCTTTTTTACAAACTAAGCCATCTCAAAGATTGGATAATCAACACGTACACGCAAGGTGGTCAGCCAAACCTCAGCGGTGACATTGTCAAATCGATCAAATTGGCTCTACCCACCATAGAAGAACAAACCGCCATTGCCGCCATCCTGAGTGACATGGACGCCGAGATCGCTGCGCTGGAAACGAAGCTAACCAAAACCCGCCAGCTCAAACAGGGCATGATGCAGGAACTCCTCACCGGAAGGATTCGATTGGTATGAGCGGCAGGGGTGTCCATACCTTCTGTATAGCGCTCTGTCGTGGGCCATGGTATTTTCAGTAAAACACACCTATTTTCCTGAAAAATTTTCCGCGCGATAATCATGCAACCTATTGAAAATAAAATACTTTCAAGGATATATGGGAGAGGGAGGGGGTGGGCGTTCACCAAAGTTGATTTTGTTGCCGATTTTGGCACCGCCAACATCCATCAGGCACTTTCCAGCTTGGCACGAGCGGGTAAGATTCGCCGTGTCTCTCGGGGAGTGTATGACTATCCCGGCCATAGTGAATTGCTGGGGAAGACCCTGAGCCCGGATATTGACCAAGTCGCTCAGGCGCTCGCGCGCAAGTTCAACTGGCGCATTCAGCCAACAGGAGACGCGGCACTGAATCTGTTGGGCCTTTCCACACAGGTACCTGGGCGATGGGTCTATCTGTCAGACGGCCCGAATCGTCGATACTCCATCGCCAAACATACGCTCGTCTTCAAGAAGTCCGCGCTGAAGGATGCCGGTTTCAAATATCGGGAAAGCGGGCTAGTGGTGCAGGCACTCAAGGCCTTGGGCAAGGAGCGGGTGGATCAATCCGTCATTAAGACCATTCGGCAACAACTGGGGCCGAAAACCTGTGCGCGCATTCTTCAGGACACCCGCGCGGTGACCGGTTGGATTTACCAGATTATTAAACAAATATGCAGCAGGGAGAGTGACGGGTGGTTCAGTGAATTTTATTGATGAGAAAATCATCAAGCCGGTGCATGGGGAGAATGCTTGATGGACCGAGTAGCCAAGTTGCCTGCTGACGAACGAAGCGCCCTGTTTTCTGAAACGGCGGCCAGCCTAGGCACCACCACAGCCGTCATCGAGAAGGATTTTTGGGTAACGTGGGTGCTGGACCACCTGTTCCGCCAACCTGCAATTGCGGGCCTGCTGATGTTTAAGGGCGGAACCAGCCTCTCCAAGGTGTACCGGTTGATCGAACGCTTTTCCGAGGACATCGACCTCATTTTGGATTGGCGGGAGTTGAGCGGCGATGATCCGCTGGCCGAGCGTTCCAGTACCAGCCAGGAAAAGCTGAATAAAGCCCTCAACGAACAAGCGCAGGCATATATCGAAGGGGAGTTATTGGAACGCGTTTCAGCGGCGTTGGGTGACGTGTGCCGTTGTGAGATCGAACCAACCGATCCTCATGTCATCAATGTCCGCTATCCTGCTGCGTTTCCAGATGAGTATTTGCGGCCTGTGGTACGGCTGGAGATCGGTCCGCTGGCATCCTGGCTGCCCCATGAGGAACGGACGATTAGTTGCTATGCAGCCGAGGCCTTTCCCCAGGTGTTTGAAAGAACGAAATGCTCGGTCAGAGTCATCAAGGCCGAGCGAACCTTTTGGGAAAAGGCGACGATCCTGCACCATGAGGCGTATCGTCCAAAGGGCAACCCTCAACCTTCCCGTTACTCTCGTCATTATTACGATGTCGCCAAAATGGCCGAGTCTCCGGTCAAGAATGCTGCTTTAGACGATTTGGACCTATTGGCCAACGTGGTGGAGTTTAAAGAACGGTTCTACCCGCGTGGATGGGCACGCTATGATCTAGCCAGGCCTGGCAGCTTTCGTCTGATCCCAGAAGGCCACGTGTTGGCGGGGGTGAAGACTGACTATCGGGCCATGGCGAATATGCTATTTGGGAACATACCAGATATTGAAACCATCATGACAACCTTGAAGAATCTCCAAGACGAAATCAATCAGTTAGAAAATGCGCACCATCCATCAACCTGAACACGCTATGCAGAACCTCGTCATCACCGGACTGGAGGCTAAGCTGGTCAAAATTCACCAGCTCAAACAGGGCCTGATGCAGGAACTCCTCACCGGAAGGATTCTGTTGGTATGAGTAATTTCGGCAAAATACAAAACACCATTTACACCCTCGAAACACTCTTTGCCGTCAACACTTTCCGTGTCCCGCAGTATCAGCGGGCTTACTCCTGGGAAGATGACCCACAATTGGAAGCCTTTCTTGAAGATTTGCGGCAACAGGTCAGCTCACACAGAAAATCCCCCACCAAACAGTATTTCCTTGGCACCTTTCTTTTGCATGAAGAAGACATAGGGGGTGGAAGAATAGTGGTAAACATCGTCGATGGGCAGCAGCGAATGACGACTTCCATAGTCTTCATTGCCACAGCTCTGGCCTTGCACTCAAAGGGAAAGATTTTTTTCAACGACGAAAAGGCACCATTACTCAAACGTCATTTCATATACGATGAAGAGCAAGAATGCCAGAAGTTCCACACAATTCAAGAAGATGATCCGTTCTTCCAATCGGAGATTCTTGGCATCTCCGCTGCTGGCTGCCAACAAGACTCTCCTTCATCCAGGCGTTTGAAATCAGCAGCAAATTACTTCACCACCCAGGTCGCACCAGAAGAATGGGAATTGCTCATTAAAGCTCTAAAGACGGCCAGGGTGATGGTCTATGCAGTCGAAAGTGCCGAAGATGCCACGCAGATTTTTGAGTTACAAAATGACCGAGGCAAGCCGCTGACGAATTTGGAAGCGCTAAAGAGCTTCTTGATGCACTGCATTTACCTCCATTCTTTGAGCAGAGCGGACGATTATCTTTCGAGTCTCCAAACACAGTTCTCAAAAATCTTCCGCACCATCGAAGCACTTGCAGAGTGCACCCGGACCCCGGATGAAGACCAGTTGCTATCCAACCATTGTGCAGCATTTCTCAAGTGGACGGAGAAGGAATACAACAAACCCAAACACCTAGTGAAAGCCACTATCAAAGCGATGGATGGGACGAGTGTGATCCCTTGGATACAGTTTTTCGTCAATAAACTTAAGGAAAGTTACAAAACCATCGAGGAACTCTTTGATAGGCGTGATGAGTTGCTCGAATTTTCGGAGCTTTTGATTCTTGGGCGAATGGGTCCCATTTGGCCGCTGATTCTGAAAACGTGGCATTACGACAAAACAAAGGAAAAGGGACACTTCCGGAAGACTTGTAGATTGCTTGAGGTGTTCACTTTCCGTGGTTATGCCATCGCCAATCTCCGGGCTGACACTAACGTTTCAACTTTCCATACTGAGGCGCGCAATTTTGACGGTGCTTTTGAGGGGCTTTTCAATCGGCTCAGTGAAATGAGCTATGGGCATAACTTGGAGGAACGATTCGTAGCGGGGCTGGATAATGCTACCTTTTACGATGAAGAACAAAGCGATGCCCGCTATTTACTCTGGCGCTACGAAAACCACCTTCGGGAACAAACGGGCAAGATTCAACCGTTACTTTCGTGGAAGGATTTTGTGGAGCCCAGGAAATATGCCGCAAAGTTTAGCGTGGAGCATATAGCGGCCCAAAACAATCCGATGACAGAAAAGGTTGTCCGTTGGAGCGAAAATGACCCGCAACTTTTCAAAACGGTTGCCTTAAATCGCTTAGGAAACCTTGTGATCGACAGTGTATCTCCCAACGCTTCCAAAGGAAGGAAGGATTTCGCAGGAAAGCTTAAGAGCCTGTCAGAGAACTCGATCTATTTAAGTCAAGGTGAACTGATAGGTTTCCTAAAAAACCCCGATGCACTTGTCTGGGATGTAGATGCGGTCCGTTTGAGACATAACCATCTTTTAACTTTTGCTCAAAAGATGTGGAGCCCAAAAACATGGCACCAATTTTAATATGACCCCCATCGGCCAACCAGAGCGCGCCACACAGAACCGGGTCATCGCCCTGTTCCGCGATGAGCTGGGCTATGGCTACCTGGATGACTGGACTGACCGCGACGACAACAGCAATATCGAAGAAGGGTTGCTCTCCGCCTACCTGACCAAGAGCGGTTACAGTTCAGCGCAGATCAGCCAGGCTATTTATACACTACGGACGGATGCGAACAACCACAGCCGTCACCTCTACGGCAACAACCAGGCCGTCTATAACCTGCTGCGCTATGGGGTGCCTGTGAAAGTCGAGGCCGGCAAGGTCACGGAATCGGTCCGTCTTATCAATTGGCAGGAACCGCAGCAAAACGACTTCGCCATCGCCGAGGAAGTGACGCTTAAAGGCAACCACGAACGGCGGCCGGATCTTGTTCTGTATGTCAACGGTATTGCCATCGGCGTGCTGGAGTTAAAAAACAGCCGCGTGTCGATTGGCGACGGCATCCGGCAAAACCTGTCCAACCAGCAGCCCGAGTTCAACGAATGGTTCTTCAGCACCGTGCAAGTAATCTTTGCCGGGAACGACTCCGAGGGCCTGCAATACGGCACCATCGGGACACCTGAGAAGTATTTCCTGAAGTGGAAGGAAGACGAACACGACGACAGCCGCTTCAAGCTGGACAAGTATCTGCTCAAGATGTGCGCGAAAGACCGGTTGATCGAGCTGATGCACGACTTTGTGCTTTTCGACGGCGGCGTGAAGAAATTGCCCCGCGCGCACCAATATTTTGGCGTTAAAGCGGCGCAGGACCATGTGCGAGAGCGCAAGGGTGGCATCATCTGGCACACGCAAGGGAGCGGGAAGAGCATCGTCATGGTGCTGCTGGCCAGATGGATTCTGGAGAATAATCCCAACGCCCGTGTGGCCGTCCTCACTGACCGCGACGAGTTGGATAAACAGATCGAGCGGGTCTTCACGGAGGCGGGCGAGGCGATCAAGCGTACCACCAGCGGGCGCGACCTAATGAGTCAGCTCGCCCAGGCAAAACCGCGCCTGCTCTGCTCCCTCATCCACAAATTCGGCCGGCAAGACGTGGATGACTTCGATGCGTTCATTAAGGAACTGGAGGCGCAGCCCAGCCAGGCGGTGGGTGAGGTATTTGTCTTTGTGGACGAGTGCCATCGCACGCAGAGCGGCAGGCTGCACCGCGTGATGAAGGCGATGCTGTCCAATGCGGTCTTCATCGGTTTTACCGGGACACCCCTGCTCCAAAAGGATAAGCAGACCAGCCTTGAAGTCTTCGGTGGCTATATCCATGCTTACAAATTCAGCGAAGGTGTAGAAGACGGAGTCGTGCTGGATTTGGTCTACGAGGCACGGGACATCGACCAGCGCCTCGGCTCGGTGGATAAGATCGATGCCTGGTTCGAAGCCAAGACCAAGGGGCTTAATGACTGGCAAAAGGCCGAGCTGAAACACCAGTGGGGCACGATGCAGCACGTACTCAGTTCCAAGTCCCGGATGGATCGCGTCGTGAGCGACATCGTGTTCGACTTTAGTGTGAAGCCCCGTCTGTCCAGCGAGCGCGGTAACGCCATTCTGGTGGCATCGAGTATTTACGAGGCATGTAAATATTTCAACCTGTTCCAGAAGACTCCATTCAAGGGCAAGTGTGCAGTTGTCACTTCCTATAACCCACAGGCGCAGGACGTGACCAAAGAGGAAATCGGCGCAAATACCGAAACCGACAAGCAATTCATCTACAACATCTATATGGAGCTGTTGAAAAAGGTCGACGCGAAACCGAATATGACGAAGACGGAGACTTACGAGGAGTGGGCAAAGACTCTGTTCACTAAAGAACCATCCAATATGAAGTTGTTGGTTGTGGTTGACAAGCTGCTCACCGGCTTCGACGCGCCGCCTTGCACCTATCTCTACATCGACAAATCCATGCAGGACCACGGCCTGTTTCAGGCCATCTGCCGAGTTAACCGCCTCGATGGAGAGGACAAGGACTTCGGTTACATCGTGGACTACAAAGACCTGTTCAAGAAAGTGGAGAACGCCATCGCGGTCTACACCTCTGAGTTGGATCGCAGTGCGGGGGGAGTTGATCCAGAGGTGCTGCTGCAGGATCGACTCAAGAAAGGGAGGGAACGGCTCGACCAAGCGCTGGAAGCCCTTGCCCTGCTGTGCGAGCCGGTGGAACCCCCGAAGGGTGAACTGGAGCACATCCACTATTTTTGCGGCAACACAGAGATACCAGCCGACCTGCAGAAACGGGAACCGCAACGCGCCGCGCTCTACAAGGGGACCGTGGCACTTGTACGCGCCTATGCCAACATCGCCGACGAACTGGAGACCGCTGGATATGTTGCGGCCGATATCACCCGCATTAAGCATCAGCTTGACCATTACTTGAATGTGCGCGAGATCGTTCGCAAAGCCAGTGGGGAAAGCCTGGACCTGAAAGCCTATGAAGCGGACATGCGGCACCTCCTTGATACCTACATCGAAGCTGATGAGCCCAGGAAGATTTCTCCCTTCGACAACATGGGCCTATTGGAACTGATCGTGAAGACCGGGATTGCCAATGCCATCGCCAGCCAACTCGGCGGACTAAAGGGCAACAAAAACGCCGTTGCCGAGACCATTGAGAACAATGTCCGCCGCAAGATCATCAAAGAGCACCTGAACGATCCGGCTTACTACGATAAAATGTCCGCCTTGCTGGACGAGATCATCGCGGCCCGAAAGGCGAAAGCCATCGAATATGAAGAGTACCTGCAGCGCATCGCCGCGTTGGCGAAGAAAGTGGAGGCTGGGCAGGCGGAAGATTTGCCTGTGCAATTGAATACGCCGGGACGCCGCGCACTCTACAACAACCTCAGGCCTGTGGGTGCTGCCGGTAAGGCGAGTGGTACTGCTGAGACCTCTCCTTCCTATGGGGACGCGACACACGATGCTGTGCTGGAACTGGCGATCAATATCGATGAAACCGTCAAGCGAAACCGGCCAGACGGCTGGCGGGGCGTGCAAGCCCGCGAGCGCGTGATCAAAGCTGCCTTGTATGGAATCTTGCAGAACGTGGAGGAAGTCGAACGCATTTTTCTTATCATCAAGCAGCAGAAGGAATACTGATGGTCACGCAGATTCAATTGGGTGACATCACCGTGGATGTGGTGAAAAAAAGCATCAAGAACATTCACCTGAGTGTCTACCCTCCAACGGGACACGTCCGGATCTCAGCGCCGCTCCGAATGGATCTCGACAACATCCGCGTGTTTGCCGTATCCAAGCTTGGTTGGATCAAGGGCCAGCAGCAAAAGCTGTGCAAACAAGCCCGTGAAACTCCGCGCGAGTATCTCAACCGCGAGAGCCACTATGTATGGGGAAAGCGCTACCTGCTTACGGTTGCCGAGAGCGATCAAACTCCGTCGGTCGAATTAAAGCACAACCGGATATTACTGTGCGTTCGTCCTGAAACCGAGGAGAACAAGAGGCAGGCCATCGTAGAGGAATGGTATCGTGGCCAGCTCAGACAGGCCATGGCTCCATTGATAACAAAATGGGAGCCGCTCATCGGCGTGAAGGTAAAGCAGTTTTTTGTGCAACGCATGAAGACCAAATGGGGTAGCTGCAACCCGGTTGCACGCAGTATTCGCCTCAACACCGATCTCGCCAAGAAACCCCAAGAGTGCCTTGAATATATTGTGGTTCACGAGATGGTTCACTTTCTCGAATCGACACACAATGCCCGTTTCGTTTCGCTTATGGACCGATTCATGCCCAAGTGGCAGTTTTATCGTGACCTACTCAACGGATTACCGGTTCGGCATGAGCATTGGCATTATTGAAGAGGAAGTTGGGATTTTGAAGTTTTCTCTACAGACCCATGCTTTGCAGAATATTTATGAGTTTAGTTTTGTTTCTTGGATAAAAGTAATAAAGGCATGGATATTGGACTCAAGACTTCTCAGTTCAAGAATATCAGTACGGACCTAGCGAAACTTGTAAAAAAAATAGCTCCGGGGCTCATTATTTCCGAGAATACATTCCCGTTGTAATTCTCTTTAATTTGCCTTCCCTTACCAAATCCGTTAAAGCTCTTCTGGTCCAACACTCAAATCTCGGTTGCCCACCTGAACTCCATGGCTCACGATGATAATCTGTAACAATTGGATTATCACTGACCCTTCGATAGATTTCCTGAAGTGACACAGAACGACCGTCTAGTGAATCGACAATATCTAAAATCAAATTTTTCCAAGTTCGGCTCATAGTGTACTTTTTAAAATGATGTTTTTGGTGATTACCACCTTTCAACATATACCCGGATTGGCCAAAATTCAAATCAGGCACTTCGATGGATTTGAATGACTTCGGCACTAGCTTTCAGTTTGTCCAGGTAATCGGCCCAGTCCTGCATCATTTTTCGGCGTTTGGGAAGGTGGGATGTTCGGTTGTAGGCTCGCCCATTAGGATCACGGACGGTATGGGCCAGTTGGTGTTCGATCAAGTCTGGTGGGAAGCCTAGTACTTCATCAAGAATTGTCCTGGCCATGGCACGAAACCCGTGCCCGCTCATTTCTTCCTTTGGAATTCCCATACTTCGCATCGCAGCAAGAATGGCATTATCGCTCATCGGTCGTGTTGAACTTCGGGCACTGGGAAAAACAAACTCTCCACATCCGGTGACGGGATTTAATTCCCGCAAGATGGCGACCGCCTGTTGAGCAAGGGGAACAATGTGCGGAGTGCCAGTTTTGGTGATAGTATACCGCCACTCCGCCGCGTCCAGGTCAATGTCTGCCCATTTCGCACGGCGCAACTCACCAGGACGCACAAAGACCAGAGGTGCCAGGCGAAGGGCAGAGCGGACTGGAAGAGTTCCTTGATATTCATCTATTGCCTTTAGTAAATGGGCAACTTCTTTAGGATCGGTTACGGAAGCAAAGTGTTCTTCATTGACAGGGGGCAGGGCACCACGCAAATCACCCGATATATCTCGCTCTGCTCGTCCCGTAGCTACAGCATAGCGAAACACCTGTCCACAGTTATTCAACGCACGGTGGGCCGTTTCCAATGCTCCCCGCTCTTCAATACGCCTGATGACCTCCAAGAGTTGCAAGGGGGTAATTGCGGTGATCGGTTTTGACCCAATCCAGGGGAAAATATCACGTTCCAACCGGCGTGTGATTCGGTCCGTATGAATCATCGACCAATTAGAAGAATATTTGGCTAACCATTCCCGAGCCACAACCTCAAAGGTCTGCGTTCCTTCCATATTCGCAGCTTTTTGGGCTTTGCGATTTTCGCTAGGATCAGTTCCATTGGCCAGGAGTCTTCGAGCATCATCCCGCCGTTCCCGCGCAGTCTTCAATGAAACATCGGGGTAGACTCCCAGGGATAGGCGTTTTTCCCTTCCACCGAATCGGTACTTCAGTCTCCACCATTTTCCGCCATTTGTGGAAACCTCAAGATACAGTCCTCCATGGTCAAACATCCTCTTCGTTTTGTCACCAGGCTTCGCGTTACGAATGGCCGTATCTGTAAGGGACATGGGGGCAACTCCTTTTGTTGATGCTCCAGTTGCCCCCAATTCTGCCCCCAGTTGCCCCTGATGTCAACGAAAGTCGTTGGACCTCCTAGGAAGACGCAGAAACGAAAAAGCCAGCATTTCTGCTGGCTTTCGGATGTCCTTGGATTTTGTTGGATGTGGCTTTGGTTGCGGGTCAGGCAACCGAACCGTCACCCCTTCAGCCCGGAGGATGTGCATGAACTCATCCAGTTCTTTCCGGGCCGGAGCGAGCTGTTGATCAAAAAAGGGTTGTCCACCCCGCTCACGATGCCAGGCTTTCAGCTCCTCCACCTGCTCGACGGGCATGACCGATTCAACGCCCGGCTCCCAGCAGAGTTCGACTGCCCCATCCAGAATGCCGACAATCACTTCCTCCAGCGGATCCCACCCGTTGAAGGAGTTCACAACCGGCAGGGCTTCATTCGTTGCTCCTTCTATTCCAAAAGACCCGCTGGAACCTCGCAATTCCTCAGATTCCGGCATAAGCCTTTGCCCGCCGGTAGCCGATTGATCATGTTCAACCGGCTTTTTATGTTTATCTTTCATCTCCACAGCCTTTCAGAATCCTGCCATGCCCTTCACGTTTGAAGGGCATGATGTTTTCCTTATGAATCCATTCTTCCGGGAACCACCAGGGAGAGGGTCTGGAGAGCGGGTAACCAAGAAGGAAGCCTTTGAATCCTTCAGGCATTCTCGGTAAGGTATCACCCGCCGCACTGAAGACCGGAAATATCGCCTTCTTTTTTTCTCAACAGGGAGATGTCATGAAGAACGTCAGCCCCCTCGCAGGACAACCAACCACTCCATCCATGCTGGCCAACATCCCCCGGTTGGTGACCGCATATTACACCGGTCGGCCCGACCCTTCAATTCCTGAGCAACGGGTAGCCTTTGGCACATCGGGACATCGCGGGTCCTCATTGAAACTGTCATTCAATGAAGCACACATTCTGGCCACCACCCAGGCCATCTGCCTCTATCGGCAACAACAGCATATTGACGGACCGCTCTTTTTGGGCATGGATACGCATGCGCTCTCCGAGCCGGCACTAGCGAGTACCCTGGAGGTGCTGGCCGCCAATGGTGTGATCGTGATGGTTGACCAGGATAACGGGTACACGCCGACTCCGGTCATTTCCCATGCGATCCTAACCTACAATCAAGATCGGAAGACGGGCCTAGCCGACGGCATCGTGATTACGCCATCGCACAATCCGCCTGAAGACGGCGGCTTCAAGTATAACCCGCCCCATGGCGGACCAGCCGATTCGGACGCGACCACCTGGATCGAGAAGCAGGCGAACGCATTACTGACCGACGACCTGCGCGGGGTCAAGCGTATCTCCTATGAAAAGGCCCGCCGGGCTTCGACCACGCACCGGCATGATTATATAGGCGCGTATGTTGGCGATCTGGGCGCGGTGATCGATATGGAGGCCATCCGCCAGGCCAAGCTCTCCATTGGAGTAGATCCACTTGGCGGAGCCGGCGTGGACTATTGGGGACCTATTACCGAGCGGTACGGATTCCCGGTTACCGTGGTGCATGAAGGCGTGGACCCGACCTTTCGCTTCATGAACCTGGACTGGGATGGGAAGATCCGGATGGACTGTTCCTCACCCTATGCCATGGCCGGACTGATTGCCTTGAAAGATCGTTTCGATATTGCGTTTGCCAATGATACCGATCACGACCGGCACGGGATTGTCACGCGGACCGCAGGGCTGATGAATCCCAACCATTATTTGGCCGTGGCCATTTCGTATCTGTTCACCCAGCGCTCGGGTTGGCGGAAGGATGCGGCGGTCGGAAAGACCGTGGTGAGCAGCAGTATGATCGATCGGGTGGCGGCCAAGTTGGGACGGCGCCTCGTGGAAGTACCGGTGGGATTTAAATGGTTTGTGGACGGGCTGCTTGACGGGTCGGTCGGATTCGGTGGCGAAGAAAGCGCAGGCGCGTCGTTTCTTCGTCGTGACGGCACCGTGTGGACGACGGATAAAGACGGCATCATTCTGGATCTGTTGGCAGCCGAGATGATGGCCAAGACCGGCCGGGATCCCGGTCAACTTTATCTTGATCTCACCAAAGACCTGGGCGTCCCGGTGTACGAGCGCATCGATGCGCCGGCCACACCCGCACAGAAGGCCGTTCTCAAGAAACTGGCGCCGGAACAGATTCAGGCATCCGAACTGGCGGGAGAAAAGATTACCGGCATTCTGACCTCGGCACCGGGAAACGGCAGTGCCATCGGCGGCCTGAAAGTGATGACAGAGAACGGGTGGTTTGCTGCCCGCCCCTCAGGAACCGAGGATGTGTATAAAATTTACGCCGAGAGTTTTCAGGGGGAGACGCATCTCAAACGCATTCAGGAGGAAGCCCAGGCACTCATCACCAAGGTGTTAGGATCGGCATCATAACCGACGCCGGGCCGCACACCATGAATCGGTATTCTCCTCAGAGGATTAAATGATGTATTTTACGAAAAGAATTTAGCAAACCCTGCTCTTAATTCGGATCCGCCTTAAGTATTGTTAGGGTTAAACCTCGTGGCTTACGAAAAAAAGGTTGCCTTGAAATGTCCAAACGGTTACAAGCCCGCGCTTGACCAAATTGTTGAGGATTTCCTGAAAGATGAAGTCTGGCTCGTAGCCGTAATCGGAAAGGACTGCACCAAAGTGGAAGACATCATCGATGAATTGATTGTCCGAGACGGATCAAATCAGGGCCGATTCATCGTCACCACAAGCCACTTGGACAAATTATTTCAGGAGGTAATTGAATTCGCAGAGTCGTTCGTGACTAACCCAGATGGGAATGTGCAAATCGTTGAGCTCTAACAAAAGCCTAGAGGGGGACGGGGGTGTTGTGGTCCAACTTGACGACAAGCAAAAACGGCTAGTCACTACGTGGATCGACTACGGGACTAGAGAAAATAGTGACAACTATAGTCGTTTCATATCCCTTTGGGTTGCTTTTAATGCGACATGCTATGCACTGTATGCAAAGTACGCCAATAAGAATCGACCGGATTTGGACAAGGACCATGGCTTGGCAAAGGTGACCAGTGACCCCGAAAAACTTGCAGGCAAGATCTTCCGTGAATCTAATCGTGTGAAACTCGAAATCGATAGACCCGGAAAGATTGCCATTACTATAACTCAGAAATATACCGAAGACGTTATTTATGCGAAGTTTGCCAAAGAGTTCAAAAGCCAATACAGAAACTGGCTAGCCGACCAAAACTTCGAATCAAAAATCTTGGCATTGCGTGAAGCCATTAAGAAAGGTGATAGATACTACGTCATAAATATGATCAAAATTTCTGAGCATAAGACGAATTCGGACTATTATGAGGAAATGAAGCGTCGTAATATCATCGTGGCGTTCGAGGATAAAAGCAATTTGGAGCAACTAAAAGACGTTATGTATCAGGTTCGGAACAATGTCTTCCACGGGGAAAAAGTACCCGACGACCCGAACGACGATCAGATTGTAAAGAAGGCCCATCCGGTTCTTTTGAGCATTCTAAAACGAATGGTGCCAGAATGTGCCGGCTCTAACTAGCCGTTGGAGCGGACAGACACCATTCTTGGGAGGACAGATCAACTCGCGGAGTCAATCATGAGTTTTGTCGGATGGCTCAAAAAAAGCTTGTCCGTGGGATGGGAGTGTCCTTCCCTTGGGCCAGTCGGCAGGCGTCGGACTATGAGAGAGGAACCCTTGGGGAGTGTCAACGAGAAGTAATGGCACACTCTCCGGTTCAGAAGTGCGGTCTTGCGACCTCATTCATTGTTCGACACATGACATGCTCCAGAGCCGGTCGCTCCCTGGTCGTGTGTGGCGTTGAGGCCAATACGGGGATCTCTTTCCCCTGCTCTAGGCTTGGCGGAAGTTCTTCCGGCCAGAATCGTTCCCTTCTGACTTCACTGCCATTCCTATCCCGGTAGACCAGCTCGTCGGTATCCAGATCGTACTCCGGTATTTCCGTCCGCTCCCATCGTTGGACGAAATATTGGTAACACAACGTATACAGCCCATGATCGTTCGGATTGTGCCGCAGAACATATTCCGGCATCTCCTGAATATCCAGGTCGGTATGATAATGCTGCAGCCACAAATAGTCCCCGAGAATCACCAATTTCAACAGCGGAGGATCTGAATACAGCTTGAGTTTGACGGATTTGCCCACCGCCTGAAGCCTCTTGAGCAACTCGATACTTTGCCTGACTCCCTCTCGATATTTTTCGATGGACATCATCGGATCCGCAATCGCACGGATACGCGCACTGGCCCCTTGGCTAAAGGGATTCACCAACATGATGTGGGCTCCCACGCATTTATCCAGCACCGTCGATAAATCCCCCACCTGATCCCGCAACGTGTCATAGCCGCTGGATCCGATCACCATGACGGTTCGTCCCCGGCCCTGCGTTTCACGGAGTTTCCGAATGCCATCTTCCGCCAAGCGCGCGCGCTTGGGGAAAAAGGACACGAAGCCCGCCTCAGTCGCCATTTGAGCCAGTTTTCGATCCTGCCGACTCCGACGGAAGTAGGTCAGCAGAATAATCAGGAATGCCGCCACGCCGATTTCAAACACGACGATCCATGCCTTTTCATTCTCCACCTTTGTCCAATAGACCAGAAACGCCTTGGCCACGGACGGGAGGGATAACGCAATGCCCGCACTGAGACACACCACCGCAATGTGATAGCCAATCTCCGAAGCCGCCTTCAGACGCTCATGGATCTTGTCCACAATCTTTTTCACCATCAATGTACCTTCTTTCAATTCCTTACTAAATTTTTTCATAGTTGACATCGGTCACCGGGCCCATTCAGGTATCTGCCCGATACCTCACAATTCTCTTTCCAATTACTCCCGGATGCTTATTGGAATTTTCCTGATTACAGGAGACCAAGGAGGGTTTGCACAAAAAAATCGTGCAAGGCCTTTTTTCACCTTTCAGGGTCCATTACCCCTAAGAGGAAGAGGTCTTACACGATGAATTTCACGGTATCACGGGATCTGAATACTGGCAAGCCGGACGTTGGAATGCCTGGAATGACTCAAGAAAAACATCGGGCGCACATAGGCCTTTTGGCTCAAGGACCGACGGGGTGCGGATTTGATAGGTTGCGTGACCTATGGAAATCGGCATCGTCGGGCTCCCCAACGTCGGCAAATCCACCATCTTTAACGCGTTGACCTCTGGAAACGCGGCCGCATCGAATTATCCGTTCACCACGATTGAGCCGAATGTGGGCGTCGTCGCGGTTCCTGACCGACGTCTGGATCGCCTGACGGAGCTGTTTAAACCGAAGAAGACGATCCCTGCCTCCTGCCGGTTCGTGGATATCGCAGGCCTGGTCAAAGGCGCGTCTCAGGGAGAAGGACTCGGCAATAAATTCCTGGCGAATATTCGTGAAGTCGATGCCATTCTCCACATGGTGCGTCTGTTCCAGGACCCCGATGTGGTGCATACCATGGGCGGCGTGGATCACCGGCGCGATATAGAAGTGATTGAGACCGAGTTGATGTTGGCCGACCTCGATAGCCTCACCAAGCAGTACGATAAAGTCAGCGGGAAGGCCAGATCCGGAGACAAGGCCTCGAAAGAAGCCCTTGTGGTGCTGGACATTCTCAAGAGCGGCCTTGAAGCGGGCAAGCCTGCCCGTGCGCTGGGTCTCGATCCAACAGTTCTAAAAGAATTCTTCCTACTCAGTGCACAACCGGTCCTCTATGTCGGCAACACGGATGAGAATCCTGATCCGGCCATCATCGCCGACTTTCAGGCTTTCGCGAAGGAGCGGGGGTCGGAGTCAGTGGTCATCTGTGGAAAACTTGAAAGTGAAATTGCCCAACTCTCCGGGGAAGACCGCGAGATGTTTATGACCGATCTGGGCATGGAGCAGAGCGGGTTGGAGAAAGTGATTATTACGGCCTACAAAACACTCGGGCTCTGTTCGTTCCTCACTGCAGGCGAGCAGGAAGTCCGGGCTTGGACCATTCCGATCGGCGCCAAAGCGCCTCAGGCCGCCGGCGTTATTCACACCGACTTCGAAAAAGGCTTTATCAAGGCCGACATTTACGGCTTCGCGGATATCGATACATACAAGACGGAAGCCGCCCTGCGGGAAAAAGGCCTGATTCGCTCAGAAGGCAAAGAATACGTCGTCAAAGACGGCGACGTCTGCCACTTCAAGTTCAACGTATAAGCCATTTCCTCGGCACCGCTATGGCTTCGGCTCGGTGGCGTCTCCCTGTTCATCCAATCTGAAAACCTTCGTTAGCATGCCTCAGGCCATAGATTTCTACTGGCTGGTGAGTGAGGCAAAGACTACCCAACCCCTCTAAATCGATTCTGGCAGAATCCTCCGGTCACACCACCCGCTTTTCTGAAAGACAACTCCCTATAGCCTTTGGTTCTTCCAGCTTTTTCAGCAGGGCCTTCCTTTTTCCTATCAGAATCTCAAGAACATGAAGAAAATTTCATTTTTGCTTCATAGCCCCTTCATGTAGACCATCTATGCTGTGTTCATGAACGACCGCTGAATTCCATCACTATTTCACCAAGGAGGAAGTATCATGAAACGGTTACACACATTCAGCCTATTGGGCGCCTCGGCGCTGTTGTTGACTTCGGTGGGGTTGGCGTTAAGTCATGACGGCAAAGAGAAGGCCGACGTGGCCAATCTTCCAACATCAGTTACCATGGAAGAAGCCATCAAAACCGCCACCACACAATTTCCAGGCAAGGTCCTTGAAGCGGAACTGGAAAGTGAGGACGGGAAGGTTATCTATGAAGTCGAAATCGTCAACGCTGCCGGGGAGACCCGGGAATTCGAGATTGACGCCCAATCCGGTAAAATCCTGAGTTCTGAACTGGAAGACCGGGATGGACACGAAAAGAGCGTGGCCGACACGCATTCTGAAAAATCCTAAGAGAACGGAAGGCCCTATGCTCATGGGGGAATGGGGCCTTCCCTTGTTTTCCCATTCGGACGACACACAGGAGGAATCATGTTTGAGCTGCGGTTACATCCCATGTTGGTTCATTTTCCCATCGCCTTGCTCTTCACCAGTGTGCTATTTGATGCCGCAGGGGCCTGGACCAAACGTGACCACTTCCGTGACAGCGCCCTATGGCTTCTCATCCTTGGTCTTCTCGGGGGAATTGCCGCCGCCATTGCCGGCGATTGGGCAGAGGAAGCTGCTGAAAAGGCCGGAATTGCCGAATCGATGATTGAGACACATGAGACGCTCGCCTTCGTGACCTTGGGAATTTTCGGAGTCCTCCTGTTAGGTCGCCTGCTGTTGCGAACCCAATTTACGCGGAAGACCCTGGTCCCGTATTTTTTGATTGCGGCAATCGGCTTAGGCACACTAAGCGTGACGGGCCACTATGGCGGAGATTTGGTCTATGAGCAGGGAGCCGGGGTAACCCATACTCACAAAGCAGGACGCAATGTGCCGGAGTACACCTGGCCCTCACGATTGTAATGTTCAGTGGGAAACCGATGCGCATTCTCTTAGTGGAAGATGATTCAAGTGTCTCAGGCTTTATTGTGAAAGGCCTTCGGGAGGAGCGGTATGCGGTGGATCTGGCCACTGACGGCGAGACGGGTCTGTCCATGGCAGAAGTCTCCCCCTATGACGTCATTATTCTGGATGTCATGTTACCCAAGCTGAGTGGCTTTGACATCTGCCGACGGCTCCGGGCACAACGACAGACGACGCCGATTCTTCTCTTGACGGCTCGGGATGCGGTTGAAGATCGCGTGACCGGCCTGGATACCGGCGCCGATGATTATTTGACCAAACCCTTTGCCTTTGCCGAACTGCTGGCACGGATCAGAGCACTTCTCCGACGTGGTAGTGCCCAGCCTACCCCTCATCTAAAGATTGTCGACCTGGAATTGGATCCGGTTTCACACCGCGTCCGGAGAGGGGGGCAGGATATTATCCTGACCAATAAGGAATATTCGCTCCTGGAATATCTCATGAGAAATACCGGGAGGGTCCTGACCCGGACCGCGATTACCGAACATGTGTGGGATATTCATTATGAGTCGGTCACCAACATCGTGGATGTGCACATTAAATCCTTACGCAGCAAGATGGATCGAGACTTTTCCCCACAGTTGATCCACACCGTCCGCGGGGTCGGCTATGTCTTAAAGGTTCCGGAGGCCTAATCCATGCAGGCCTTTCGAACCCGCATACGCCGTACGGCTTTAGGTTTCATCGTGCTGCTCTTGTGTCTGTTCAGTGTGCTCCTCTACCTGGGACTTTCGACCATTTTACACCGCCATATCGATGAAGAACTGGTGACACTCGCAGGACAGGAAAGTCAACATGTGGAACTCGAGAACGGCCACATCCAACTGGCACCTCCCGGACACCGGCACAAGGAAAAACATGAAGACGACGAGGACGATAAATTCGGATTATTGGAACACGAAGAGGAGGAACTCAAACACGCCATTCGTTTCAGTGTCGTGTTTGATACCACCGGAAAGGTTCTGTGGAGCGGAGAACCCGACGTAGCACGTCCCCCGTTGGCAGACGATATCCTCACTCGGGTGCTCGAAGGCGAAGCCCATTTTGAAACGATTGTGAAACCCGGTCGTCCACCCATTCGACGCATTTTCGTTCCCTTCAAAATCGAGGACCAGGGGCCCTTTATTTTTCAAACGGAAAAATCCTTACGGTTTGTTGAGGAGACGCTCTGGTGGCTCTTTCTTCTCCTTGCCGGCGCCTCGACCGGGTTACTGCTCCTGGGATGGTGGGGAAGCGGTCGGTTGGCACAGGAGGCGCTGGCGCCGGTGGAGGCCTTGAGTCAGACGGCTGCCACCATCTCCGGGCAGACCCTTTCGACCCGCTTGACCCTTACCTCACCCTATTCGGAATTCCAACGACTCGCACAGACCTTTAACGGCATGTTGGATCGCTTGCAACAGGTCTTCGAAGGACAACGGCGATTTGTGGCCGATGCCGCTCATGAATTGAAAACGCCGTTAACGGCCATGAAAGGAAATTTTGAAGTCACCCTGCAACGGACACGCTCGGCAGAAGACTATCGGGAAGCCATTCTTTCCAACCTGGCGGAAGTCGATCGACTCACCACCATGACCAAATCCCTCCTCACCCTGGCCCAATTTGCCGGCGACCGCCCACCCCTCGTGCTGCAACCCCTTGAGCTCCAGCCGCTTGTTGAGGATGTCATGAGCGAGTTGTCCGTGTTGGCACAAGACGGGGGAATCCACCTGCAGACGGACTGTCGCCCTGTCCCATCTCTGCTGGGAGACGCCTCACAGCTTAAACAAGCCCTCATTAACCTCCTGGATAATGCGCTTCGGCATACACCCTCAGGAGGGACCATCACCGTTCGAGTCAGTGCGTCTGACAGATCAATCAGATTATCGGTGGAGGACACCGGGCCGGGCATTGAGACCCGACATCTCTCCCACCTCTTCGAACGATTTTATCGGGTCGATCCCGCTCGGGATCGGCAATCAGGCGGAACCGGGCTGGGACTGGCGATCGTCAAGGAGATTATTGAGGCCCACGGGGGCACCATTCAGGCACACAGCCAGCTCGGACAAGGCACGATAATGATGATCACCCTTCCAACCGGGGAACGCCATTCATAAGATGGATTCTCTTGTACA
Organism: Nitrospirales bacterium; assembly: GCA_050248735.1. Classification (GTDB taxonomy): domain Bacteria; phylum Nitrospirota; class Nitrospiria; order Nitrospirales; family UBA8639; genus JACKFE01. Next base: position 175,305 of record JBFWRU010000005.1, read on the forward strand.
ATAAAAGTTAGAGGATCTCCAATGGAAACAGGTCATCCATGAACCGCGTACATTGCAGACATTTACAATGGCTTCTCGCTTGCAGCCTTCTCAGTCTGTTCCCGATCGGGTGCTCCGATAATCAACCCCCGACAAGTACTCCATCGGACAAGGACGTGGCCGCTCACACTTCCGCCCCCGAACAAACATTTCACGTGGATTACATTCCTGATCAGGCCCGTCAACGTATCCGCATCGAGGAGGTTAAGGAACGCCTGACGCCCCATGCCGTTTCGGCTCCGGGAAACGTCGCCCTTGATCTTGCACAAGTGGCGAAAGTGTCCTCTCGCATCCCCGGTCAGGTGGATAAGATTATGGTGCACCTCGGGAACCGGGTCAAAAAAAATCAGCCTCTCGCCGCCGTGGAAAGCATGCGGTTAGATGAATTGGTACAGGAATATCTGGTTGCCAAATCCAAATTGGATGTTGCGAATAGCAATTTTACGCGCACGAAAAAATTACTTGCCGAACGTATCATTTCCCAACGTCGGTTTTTGGAAGACCGAGGCCACCAGATTGAAGCGCAGGCCGTCTATCAGCACGTTCGGGAAAAGCTCCTCAATATGGGACTCACCGAACAGGAACTCCGGGAAATGGAGCATGGCAGTCATCTGGAAGGGCACAAGTATCTGCTCCGGGCGCCGCTCGCGGGCACCGTGGTCAGCCAAAACATTGTCCTTGGCCAAGGAATTGCGGCAGGAGACGAGTTGTTTGAAATTGTGGATACCAGTCGCGTATGGGTATTCGCCAACTTGCCGATTGAACAAGCCCGTCGGTTTCAGGAAGGTGATGAAGGCCAGGTTCATCCCAGGGGTGGCGAGCCCATCACCGCCCAACTCACCTATATCGCCCCGGTGGCGGATGCCACCACCCGGACGATTCGCGTGCGTTTCGACGTTGAAAATCCAAATGGCCGCCTCAAACCCAATGAATACGTCGAAGTCCGGCTGATCGATCAACAACAGCCCACCCTCTCCGTCTCTCTGTCGGCTGTGACGATGTTGGATGGTGTGCGCGGCGTGTTCGTTCAACGGGACAACGGATACGATTTCGTGTTTGTCGAGACCGGCCAGGAAGGCGGGGGACTTGTGGAAATCAAACAGGGCTTGCAGTTAGGAGAACACGTGGTCACCGAAGGTGTCTTCGACTTGAAAAACGCCATCATGAAACCCTCCGCCCATGAACATTAACCACCAGCACCGTGGGTGAGAAAGTGGAACGCGCACAAAAATATGAGTGTTATTTATCAAGCCATATCTGACGAATCAGGTTCTCTTCTTTCGTCATCCCGCAATTAGTCAAATGGTGAAAACCCTATAATTCCATGGAACGTCTTCTCGCACTCTCACTTCGATATCGATTTTTTACCGTCGTCGCCTTGCTTTTGGTCAGCGCCTCCGGAATTTGGTCGCTGACCAATCTCACCATCGATGCGGTTCCCGATCTCACTCCTGTGCAGGTGCAGATCCTCACCCGTTCCCCTGCACTCGGTCCCATTGAAGTGGAACAATTCATCACATTTCCGATTGAAACCGCGCTAAACGGGATACCGGGATTGCTGGAAGTGCGTTCGGTTTCACGGTATGGACTCTCAGCAGTGACCGCAATTTTTGAGGAACACCTTGATCTCTATTTTGTCCGGCAACTCGTGAACGAGCGTCTGGCCTTGGCGACCGAACGCATTCCCGCCGCCTATGGACGCCCAGTGATGGGTCCACTATCAACCGGCCTGGGTGAAGTCTACCAATTCACGCTGAGAGGCCAGGGGCACAGTCCCATGTTCTTGAGAACTCTGCTGGAATGGGATATCGGCAGACGGCTTCGGGCCGTTCCCGGTGTGGTGGAAGTCAATATCTGGGGCGGTGAGACCAAACAATTTCAAGTGGTCGTCGACCCCGGCAAGCTCCTGGCCTTCAATCTTACTTTACAGACCGTATTTGAAGCCCTTGCACAGAACAACGCCCTCGCCGGAGGCGGATACATTGAACATGAGCGGGAACTCTATCTGATCAAAGGGGAAGCCATGGCTTCCACGATTGCCGAATTAGAGCAAATTGTCATCAGTCATGGGCCCGGCGGCGTTCCCATTTTTATCAGAGATGTTGGAGAAGTCAAAGAAGGGGCTGCCTTACGGATTGGAGCCGCCACGCGGATGGGAGAGGGAGAAACGGTCATCGGGATGGTGCAAATGTTGGCAGGGGCCAATGCCCAGCAGGTGGTCGAACGTGTGAAGGAACGCGTCCAGGAGATTCAAGCCACCCTTCCACCGGGAGTCGTGATCGAACCCTATTACGACCGGACCCTTTTCGTCTCCAAAGTCATCACGACGGTCAGAAATAATTTACTTGAAGGAGGCTTGCTGGTCATTGCCATTCTCTTTTCGTTTCTTGGAGACGTTCGGGCCGGATTTATTGTGGCATTGGCCATTCCTCTCTCCATGCTCATGGCCTTCACCGGCATGTATCACGCCGGCATTTCCGGAAACCTGATGAGCCTGGGAGCGATCGACTTTGGGCTGCTGGTGGATGGCTCGGTTGTCATGGTCGATAACATTCTGCGACGGCTCGGGAACGTCACCAGCCGTTCGAAGGAAGAGAAACTTGCGACGATTCAGGAAGCCGCACGGGAAGTGTTGAGGCCCATTGTATTTGCCGTCGGCATTATTATCGTCGTATATCTTCCGATTTTGTCGTTGCTCGGATTGGAAGGCAAAATGTTCCGGCCCATGGCGATGACCGTCATTTTTGCCCTGGCGGCTTCCCTGCTCTTTGCCATAGGAGGTGTTCCGGTACTGTCGTATTGGTTTGCCCGTGCCAAACCGAACCATGAAGAAACCTGGCTCATTCGGCGTTTGCGCCGGGTCTATCGACCATGGTTAACGCTCTCTTTGAACCGGCCCGCGATGGTGGTTATCCCCGGCATCCTCCTGTTTATTCTCAGTCTGGTGATCGGATCGCGCTTAGGGATCGAGTTTATGCCTCGATTGGAGGAAGGCGATATGGCCATTCAAGTCTGGCGACTCCCAAGTGTCTCCATGACTGAATCCATAGACACGGCCTTGGGGGTAGAGAGGGCCTTGCGAAAATTTCCGGAAGTCGTGCAGGTAGTCACCCGAACCGGAAGCCCGGAAGTAGCCACCGACGTCATGGGCATTGAACTATCTGATGTCTTTGTGGTCCTGAAGCCTCGAAACGAATGGACCACAGCTACCTCAAAAGAGGCCTTGATCGAACAATTCAGAGCCGCTGTGCTCGAAGCAGTCCCCGGGGTAGGACTCGGGTTCACACAGCCGATTGAAATGCGATTCAATGAACTCATCGCCGGCACCCGATCCGATCTCGCCATCAAAATTTTCGGGGAGGACCTTGAGGTTTTACGCCATCAGGGCGATTTGGTGGCACGCACTCTTGAACAAGTGCCCGGCGCAGCAGACGTAAAAGTGGAGCAGGTCACCGGTGTCCCCAGAATTCGGGTCATCGTGGACCGGGACCAAATCGGGCGATACGGGCTGAGTGCCAGGGATGTCTTAACTATTGTGGAATCCGCGCGAGTGGGACAAACGGTTGGAACCGTGTTTCAAGGACAACGCCGGTTTGATCTGATTGTCCGCCTCTCTGATAAGGCATCGGCCGGGCCGGTGGCCCTTGGCAACATCCTGATACCCACTGCCCATGGTGAACTGGTCCCGTTGTCCCGCGTCGCTGCCATTGAGGTCGATGAAGGCCCGGCACAAGTCAGTCGAGAAAATATTCAACGCCGCCTGGTGGTCGAAGCAAATATTCGTGGGCGAGATCTGGGCTCCTTTGTGAAAGAAGCCCAACAGACGATCCGCGACCGCGTGACCCTTCCGCCAGGATATTATTTGGAATGGGGAGGACAGTTTAAACATCTCGAAGAGGCCTCACGCCGGCTAGCCGTCGTGGTGCCGGTTACATTGCTCCTCATTATCGCCATTCTCTCGGTGATTTTCGGGACCCTTCGCCCTGCGTTGTTGATATTTTTGAATGTGCCGCTGGCCTTATCCGGTGGGATTTTTGCCCTTTGGATTCGTGGTATGCCACTCAGTATTTCAGCAGTGATCGGCTGTGTGGCCCTCTTCGGCATTGCCGTCTTAAACGGCGTGGTGCTGGTAAGCCGCATTCGAGGACTAGAAACTGAAGGCCTTGAGATCCGGGAAGCCATCACACAGGGCGCGATGGATCGTCTACGCCCCGTCTTGATGACGGCACTCGTCGCCAGTCTCGGGTTTTTGCCGATGGCCGTCGCCACGAGCATGGGAGCGGAAGTCCAACGGCCGCTGGCCACGGTCGTCATTGGAGGATTGATCACCTCAACGGCCCTGACTTTATTCATTATTCCAGCATTGTACGAGACTCTCTGCCGTTCGGGAAGGCAATCAGGCCATACTCACAAACCTCTCACCACCACCACTTCAATCTGAGACTGATGTGGTCGTCATAAAAAGAGACGGTATCTTGAACTCAAAACAGATTCTTTGGTTCATTGGGTTTTATGGTCTCGGTTGGCATGTTACATGATGGTTCCTTGTGATGGAGCTCACAACGCGGTATCCTAAAAGTAATGCCATTTTAAGAATTGTCGTCGCTGAATATCGCATAGGTAACATAAGGCAATCGGGAACAACCTGGCAATCGGCGTTACAAAAGAACCCATTTGACCGGAGAGGGAAAACAATCGTTTTACAATTATATGTAGGCATTTCCTCACAAAAGAGGGAATCACCCTCGACCCATTCAACGCGGTCTATACATTTAAATCGAATTGGAAATTTTTTGTGAATTATACGACGTGGTGTGGCTATCCATATGCACTCAAATGGTGTGAAAAGGGTTGTTAATGGAATCTGTCCTCGTCAAACGGTTAATTGTCGAGGCCAAATCTCACTTCCAATTGTCTGTGTTCGAGGGATACTGTGCGCTATTACGATCTGCTTGGCAGGATGTGAGCAATCCTCTGTACCGCTGATCGACGAACCTCCGCCTATCGAGCAGGCCTCTCCTCCTCCCGCCATCGCTCCCATCCACTCGCCACATTTGATCTTGCCCACTCAAATGGCCGAAGAAGTTGGCATTCTGGTCGAACCGGTGAAACGCGGAACTTTTCAAAATTTCAGAGATTATCCAGGAACCGTTAAACCCATTGAATCTCAATTGGCGGAAATATCCACACTCGTACACGGTAGGGTATCGAAAGTTTTTGTCAATTTAGGCGACGAGGTCAAGGAGGGAGATGTCTTAGCCCTGTTGTATAGCCACGAATTAGGGTTGGCCCAATCGACCTATCTTCGGGCGATTGCGGAACTTTCCCTGGCCGAAAAAGCGTTCGCACGGGGAAAATACCTTTGGACACAAAAAGTCATTTCCCAGGCCAAATACATTCAACGTCAGGGAGAGTGGGTCGTGAAAAATGTGGCCGTGCAAGAGGCCCAGGAACGATTGCGGCTTCTGGGCATGTCCGATTCCCAAATTCAGGATTTGAAGAGCACGCACAAATTTCAATCCTATCTTGCCGTGCAAGCTCCCTTTTCCGGCCGAATTATCCATTATTCGATTTCCCGTGGAGAAGTGGTGGAGCCCGGAGCCCATTTGTTTACCATTGCCGATTTAAAAAAGGTATGGGTCGTAGCGAACATTCCGGAGATCGATATTCCCAGCATTCGGGAAGGTAAAACGGTCACGATTCGCGTGGCTTCTTTTCCTAATGAACGGTTTACCGGAACCATCGTCATTGCCGGAGATGTTTTGGATCCCTCGACTCGAACCATGATGGTCCGAGCCGAGGTCAACAATGAACATCACAGATTAAAGCCGGAAATGTATGCATCCGTCCGGCTGCACTTCAATCGTGATCCACAAGCGTTAACCGTGCCGACAATGGCCATACAACAACATCAAGGCAGTCCTTTTGTATTTGTTAAACACGACGCCAATCATTTTGAACCGCGTCCTGTGACTTTGGGTGAAGAAAACGGTGATGAAACCAAAGTATTGTCGGGACTGGCAGAGGGAGAGTTAGTGGTAACGGCCGGAGCGTTCACGTTAAAAGCCGAGGCCATCAAGCAAGAGGTTTCTATTCCCCATTTATGATCGTCTCGATTTTGAGGTTTTGTCTTCGCCAATGGGTCCTGATGCTAATTGGTGCCCTGGCGTTGATGGCAGGAGGAATCTATGCGTTGTGGACCCTGCCAATTGACGCGTTTCCGGATGTCACCAACATTCAAGTTCAATTGGTGACAAAGGCGGAAGGCCTGTCACCTCTTGAAGTCGAACAACTGATTACGTATCCCATCGAAATTCAACTATCGGGAATCCCCGGACTTCGGGAAATCCGTTCGCTCTCAAGTTTTGGCTTATCTCAAGTGACCATTGTGTTTGATAACGACACAGACATTTATTTCGCCCGTCAACTGGTGTTAGAGCGGCTGATCGAGGTCAAGGATCATCTTCCTGGCGAAGTGGAACCCAGCATGACCCCCGTGACGACGGGATTGGGGGAAGTCTACCAATATTATCTCGAACGTTCCTCCAATAATCAGGATACAAGCCTGAACCGGGAAGAGGAATTGACCTTGATGAGAACGGTTCAGGATTGGATCATCCGGCCCATTCTTAAAGGACTACCCGGGGTCATCGATGTGAATGCCCTGGGAGGTTTTGTCAAGCAATATCAGGTGCTCATTAATCCTGACCTTCTCCGGAAATATGATCTGTCGTTAAGGGAGGTGTTCGACGCCATCAACAAAAACAACTCGAATGCCGGAGGAAATATCCTCGAACGAGGGTCCGAAAAAACCATTATCCGCGGAGTCGGCCTGATAAAAAATATCCAGGACATAGAAGACATTGTCGTGAAAGAAGTGCAAGGAACGCCAATTTTTGTCCGGGATGTCGGGGAGGTGCGGATTGGTCATGCCATTCGTCACGGAGCGGCCATTCTCAACGGAAATCGCGAGGTGGTGGCTGGCACGGTCTTGATGCTGCGAGGAGCCAATGCGCGAGAAGTCGTAAATGCGGTGAAACAGAAAATTGAGGAAATTCATGAAGCCAACATCTTACCCGCCGGACTTCGGATCCAGCCATTTTATGATCGGACGGAATTGATTAATGCGGCCTTGACGACGGTGTTTAAAGCGTTGGCCGAAGGCATTCTTTTGGTGATCGTAGTCCTGTTTTTCTTTTTGGGAGATGTCCGAAGCGCGTTCGTGGTGATTGGGACGCTGATACTCACTCCATTGATTACCTTTATCGTCATGAAACATGTCGGCTTAACGGCCAATCTGATGTCGTTGGGAGGATTGGCGATCGGAGTAGGCATGATTGTCGATGCATCCGTCGTGGTTGTAGAGAATATCTATCGTTACCTGTGTGGTTCTCATCCCGCCCATCTTTCCTCGACAGAACTGATTGTCCGTGCCACACGGGAGGTCGGGCAGCCGGTCATATTCGGGATACTGATTATCATTCTGGTGTTCCTCCCACTGCTCACATTGGAAGGGATGGAAGGAAAAATGTTCGCGCCCCTTGCCTATACCATTATGATTGCACTCCTGGTTTCCTTGATCTTATCTCTCGTGTTATCACCGGTGTTTTGTTCACTATGGGTCAAGGGCGGCGAAGAAAAGGACACGTTGATCATTCAACATGCGAAACGCATCTACGTCCCCGTCCTTCAATGGGCCATAACCCATCCAAAGACCGTGCTGGTCAATGCGATTGTGTTGATTACCGGTGCGGTCCTCCTGATCCCCTTTTTGGGCAAAACGTTTATGCCGGTGCTGGAGGAGGGTGCCATAACCCCTCAGACCATCCGTCATCCCAGTATATCCTTAAAACAATCCATTGAAATTGAAAAAAAAGTTCACAAAGCTCTGCTGGAGTTTCCTGAAGTCAAATCGATCGTGGGAAAAATCGGCAGATCGGAATTGGCCAATGAACCTACGGAACCCCATGAGAGCGATCCTATTGTAGATCTTGTAGGCCGGAAAACATGGACAACAGCTCACACCAAAGAACATTTGGTGGAGGCTATGAGAGACCGGTTAGCTTCAATTCCCGGTGTGTCCGTACTCATGAGTCAACCCATACAGCAACGAGTGGAAGAACTCATTTCAGGAATTCGCTCGGAAATCGCGATTAAATTGTTTGGACCAGACCTGGAGACCCTTATCGCCACGGCGGAACAGATTGCCGATACGATGAGGACCGTGGAGGGGGTACGGGATCTTCGGGTTCAACATGTATTCGGACAACCCTACCTCACTATTGATATCGACCGGCGGAAAATTGCGCGATACGGCATCAATGTTTCCGATATACGGGAAATTATCGCCACCGCGATAGGTGGGAAAGCCGCCACTACGGTCTTCGAAGAGGAGCGACGGTTTCAACTGATCACCCGATTTCCCGAACCCTATCGAAATAGTCCCGAAGCCATTCAGAAGATTTTGGTCAAAGACGCTTCAGGGGCCTTTATTCCTCTGGGACAACTGGCCCGAGTGGAGGTTCGTGACGGGCCAATCCGAATTTCCCGGGAACAACTTCAACGAAGGATCGTCATTGGATTTAATATCGTCGGAAGAGACATAGGTTCGATTGTGGAAGAAGGTAGAGAGAAAATCTCCAAGACGGTGAGGATTCCTGAGGGGTATTTCCTTGTGTGGTCAGGAGCGTTTGAGAATATGGAACGAGCCATGGCACGTTTAACCATTGTCATCCCACTCACCATCGGCTTAATCTTTCTCCTGTTGTTTTCGTCATTTAATTCTTTCCGTTATGCCGCCTTGATCATCATCAATCTTCCCTTGGCGGCAATTGGAGGAGTGATCGGATTGGCGGTGACTGGCCAGTATCTCAGCGTTCCCGCTTCGATCGGATTCGTGAATCTTTTTGGTGTGGCGGTTCTCAACGGCATTGTCCTGGTGTCGTATATCAATAAATTGCGTCAGGAAGGGTTACCGGATAAAGACGCTATTCTGCAAGGTTGTCAGCTTCGGTTACGCCCTGTGCTCACGACGGCTTTGGTAGCCCTACTAGGGCTATTACCGCTTGCCTTTGCTCAGGGAATCGGAAGTGAAGTTCAACGACCCCTGGCGGTAGTGGTCATCGGTGGTTTGCTCAGTTCAACCTTTTTGACCTTAGTGGTTATACCCGCTTTTTATCCATGGTTCAAGGAAAAGGTCGCTTCTTATTAAAAGGCTTTTCGGATCGAGAATGGGAGACCAACCCATTTAGTGATTGACGGTTTGGGGGGACTCTGCACGTGAATGTGCCAGCGCACGAACTTATGGCATCTTTCTCTTTTACCCACGAGAATACCACGTGGAACATACCTCACTTCACACGATGGAGATAAGGTGAGCTCACAATGGCATTCGACCACGGTCGGGATGAATATGGAAGAAGAGCAGACTGATGTGTAGATCGAGGGAACGCCGGGGACAGAGTTCCCGTGTGTAGCGTGCCCGCAACTTCTCCGGTATATGACCACACACCAACAGGTTCGGCGGCATATGGACACCTGCCAGTGCTGGACCTTTGTGCATACACGTCTGCTCTGAACCGTCGGCTCTGCGGATGGCATCAAACAGATCTAGGCCCTATAAACGGAACCGCAGTCGCATTTCATGTGGTAGGGCGAGGACCTGCTGATCGATACGATCAAAAAATTCGACGGAATGGCATAGCGGCGACAGGAAACCAATTGGGAGGAACCACGTGGGACGTGCTGGACTGACAACGGGAAAGATGCGAGAGGATCAAACACGCCGAATCCAAGATCAGCCAAGCGTTCGCGACCAAAAGAGTGCGTCACCCCTTCTGGGAACATGGCTACTCGAAGTACGCTGGAAAAGACTTTGCCACATAAGATTTGGGGGCCACTCACCCGCACCTTGCGCCCATGATCGAGACCGCCAGGACACTCAAACGGCACATGGCAAATCTCATGGTGTCCTTCACTCAGTGTATTATCGATCCCACAGCAGGAAATATCATCAGCAAGCTCCACTGACCGTTCAACCTTTCAACGGTGGTTGGCTGTGTGGCACCCTTCGGAATCATCATTCTAAACAGCATGGTTCTCGTAAACCGCATCTAGGGAGTACAAACCGAAGGGATGCTTGGCTGAGCAACCTGGTACAGGGGACCGTGGATCGTCTTCATCCCGTCTTCATCATCACTCTTGTCGCAAGTCTAATTTTTTTTGCCGCCGACCCTCGGCAACAGTATAGAAACGGAAACCCAACGGCATTCGGTCACGGTCGTGATTGGCGCATTATTGTATCTACATCCCTGACCTTAATCATCATTCCGGGTTTGTATGGAACGGCTCTGCCGTTCGGGAAAATAATCAGCCCTTACCCATAAACCTCTCCCCTCGACCTCTTCAAACTGAGGAGGTCGAGGTTGTCGCAAGAAGAAGGGAACACTTTATGTGGTTCAAACAGATTCTATGGCTCATCGTGCTTTGTGGTCTCAGTTGGGATTCTGGGATGGCGGCTGAAATTGCAACTCCTCAGTCCATGGGCACGACTTATACACTACAAAAGATTTTGGACTTGGCAATCGAGCATAATCCCCTCCTCAAAGAAACCCAGGGAATTCTTGAACAGAAAGAAGGCGGTATGCTTTCGGCTTCGGCGTATCCCAATCCCACGCTCAGCTTTCAAAGTGGGCGGGGGACGGTCAGGGATCCTTCTGTGGGAATTTCCATTACCGAACGATATATCACGCTGAGCCAGCCCATAGAATGGCCAGGAAAACGAGCCGCACGCCAACAGGCTGCCCAAGCGGGAGTGGACAGCGCTCAGGCCTCAAAAGAAGAAGCGAAATTGAATTTAATCGCCACCACCAAAAAGGCTTTCTATGATCTCTTGCTTGCCGAACATCACGCCGAGATGGCCATCCAGAATGTTCAGACCATGAAGGAAGTTCGGGAGGCTGTCATCCGTCGCGTCGATTCCGGCGAAGCTCCCCCCTTTGAGGCTGTGAAAGTCAAGGTGGAAAGCATGAAAGTACAAAAAGAAGTGGCTCGCGCTAAGGGTGTTGTCCAGGCACTCCAAGCCTCACTCAACAGCCTCACGGCTGGAGCATTGGGATCCGATTTTACGGTTCAAGGAACTTTTGCCTCCTGGCAAGGTGATACCCACCTTCACTCGCTTTCTGAAGAAACATTAGCCGCACATCCCATGATGACCAAATGGCAACACCTGGTTGAGGAGGCCAAACAATCCCATCGTCAGGAACAACAAGCCAGAATACCGAACATTACCCTGAATGGAAGCTATCAACGAGATGCCGGCCGGGAAGCCTATGTGGGTGGGATCTCCATTCCCTTTCCAGTGTGGGATCAGCGACAAGGAGACATTGCGCGAGCCAAGGGGATTCTCCGTGAACGGGAAGCCGGACTTCTGCGAACAAAACACGAACTGCTGAAAGGCATGACTCAGCAGATCCAACTGTTAAAGGCCGCGGCTGCCCAAATAGCCACTTATGAGAAAGGTCTCTTGAAACAAGCCGAGGAGGCCTTACGGATCGCACAGGTCAGCTTTAAATATGGAGAGGCCGGTTTATTGGATGTCCTCGATGCTCAACGTGTCTTACGGCAAACTCAATTAGATTACGCACAAGCCAAGTACGACCTGTCTATTGGCCTTACGGAACTTGAGCGCTTCCAGGGCAGTGCGCTCTCCCCGTAATCCTAGGAACTTTAGTTATTTATGGACCTAACTTAGATAGACTTCGATATAACTCGGAACTCTTAAATGGAAGAAAAATATGGTGAAAACAAAGAAAGGGTTTTCGAGATTTCCCCCAAATTGTCCGGCCTTTGACGAGTGGGCAAACCAACCTGATGACCGCTATCTTTTACCAAAAAGATGTGCTAGTGTTATTACACTTATAACCGTGGGCTTGGTTATAAGGAACTCAAATTACTAAGCCCTCATTAAGGTGTTGTTTTGCCCGAGAATTTCCTCGGAAGTCTGACCTCAGTCGCCTCAGTTTTAGCGTCCAGGCCTGCTCCTTCCCAAAGATTGCATCTTCTCGAGCCTAAGACACATCAACTATTCAAAGGAGGAACCCCATGGGTTCAAAATTGTATGTCGGCGGTCTACCTTATTCCGCCACGCAGGCAGAATTAACCGATTTATTTTCCGCACACGGCACCGTGCAATCGGCTAACGTCATTAGCGACAAATTTACTGGGCAGTCCCGAGGTTTCGGCTTTGTGGAAATGTCTTCCTCAGAGGAAGCTCAAGCCGCAATCAATGCCTTGAACTCAACCGAGTTTGGCGGTCGCACCCTGACCGTCAACGAAGCGAAACCACAAGCTCCTCGCACCGGTGGCGGCGGAGGTGGTCGTGGTGGATTTGGCGGAGGCGGTGGAGGTGGTTTTGGCGATAAACGCCGTAGCCGTTTCTAACGACTAAGGACAACCATACAAGACCGGAGAGATCCAATGGATCTCTCCGGTTTTCTTTTCTCCCGCTCTTTCTCACGACGCCACAAACAAGGTCAGTCCCTTCACCTACCCATTCCAGTTCAAAATAATAGACACTTCAATAGTCTGAATTTTACCTCATTGTGAAGAATTCTAGGCTCACTCCGTCAACTCGAAAGAGTTTCTTTCAAGCCAGGCTAGAAAGAAAAATATACTCAATGGCCGTTGCTTGAGCTTTGAAGCCCCGGCATCCAAACCTATCTTATAAAATCATTAAGCTTTTCTCGTCACAAAGAAAAATTAGACCAATGCCCCTACCAGGCTTTTCTTGCATAATATCTGATATCCACCACAGACTCTTTCGGAAGATTTTGACGGACCAAAGCCTCCTACGTCTCTTAGCAATCATTAACTTAGATTATTGGGAGTGTACCGGAGCTGCAAACATTTCTGTGCGAAATGACCAGAGCTCCAACAGTACCTGAAAGACAGGTAGGCTTTCAATTGAGCAAGAACGTTCAAGGCGGACTTTTGAAAATTGCATGGGGAATTGTATCACCACAGCCTCGTCAATTTTGAAAGCTTCCAAATGCAATAAAAGGAAACGGTCGGAGGTTCAATTCACAAAATGCAAAATGGCGAATGAATGCGGAAAACTGGGACATTGAATTTTTGGCTTCAGGTAGATTTACCAAAAAAAGATCTCTCCTCCAATTTGAAAGAGAGATCTTTTCTTAATCTAGCAAAACTTTTCGAATCATTGAGTCCATCGATACCAAAGATTGATATTTTGATTCCCACCTTCATTGCATGCGTAAGATCCTCGTGCAGTCAAATCCCTTAAAGATTCATGTTTAACAAGGGCCGGTGCTGTGTAACTTTCCTTCGTAACCTTTTCCATAATTGTGACCTCTGTTTTTTAAGATAAAAGATTGAAATTTAGCAATAAAGTAATTCCTCTATGGGGAAAGGAACAATTCCCCCTATTAACTATGCCCTTGGAAGCAGGTAAAACTTAAATAAAATTACTTGCATGCTTCATGAAGCATATTCCTCCTAAGAACTTCTTTAGTACAGTCAGAATTTCACAAAGTTTTTTCATACCTGCCTGGATCGATCTGGTTGAAACCCGTCAAAACCAAAAGACATCACAACCTGGAGAATAGCCCGCTCCCAGTCAAGAGTCTGTACGGGGTTAGTTCTGATTATTAAAATATCGCCGGAAATGGAAAAATGGACATTGCTGAAGATAGAAACAGCCACCTGGAATGTCTACAGGGAAATCTATACCCGATTGGAAGGAACACGTGGAAGGTCAATAACTTTCCAAGAAGATTACTCGCTCTTTTCGCCCAGCATTCTGACCATGAAGGCTTTCTGATCCTCAACCAGGCACTTAGAAATATGGCATACCAACGAGTATTCCGGCCTTTCCTCATCATTAGCATCAATGGGATTAAGTAAATTGATGGATGATCCTGCAAGGGTTATTTGTAATATTGAGCTTGAATCCCATATAGCTTGGCGTATTCGCCTTGTTTTTTTACTAAATCATCGTGCGTGCCCGACTCCACGATCCTTCCTCGTTCTAACACATAAATTCGGTCAACCATTTTTACAGTCGATAGACGATGGCTAATTAAGATGGCCATGCGATCACGTGCCAGCTCAAGAAATCGTTCAAATAATTCCGCTTCGGCTTTTGCATCCATGGCACTCGTCGGTTCATCAAGAACCAGGATATCGGCATTTCGAAAAAATGCCCTGGCAATGGCGACTTTTTGCCATTCCCCGATGCTTAACTCCTGCCCTCCATCAAACCATTTACCCAACACGGTCTGGTACCCTTGAGGAAGCCGCGACAGCCGGTCGTCAATGCCGGCCTGCTTGGCGGCTTCCAGAACCTTTAAGGGATCTGGAGTCTCCTCATTTCCCAGTGCGATATTTTCAGTCACCGTTAAGTTATATCGTGCGAAATCTTGAAAGATGACACTAATATTTTTTCGATAATCACACGTCGAAAACTGTCTGATATCTATTCCATCAAGTGAAATATGTCCGCTGGTTGGATCATACAAACGACAGAGTAATTTCACGAGAGTCGTTTTTCCTGCACCATTTTCCCCGACAAAGGCAATGTGCTCCCCGGGTTGAATCCGGAAATTTAAGTCGTCCAGTGTGCCTTGATCTTGGTCACCATACGTAAATGAGACATGGTTAAACCCTATGCCCGTTTTGATGGGAGAAGGGACGACCAGAGGATGAGAGGGTTCAGTGATTTTTGGCCGAATGTTCAAGAATTCTTCTAAATTGTTTAAAAACAAACTACTTTCATACAGAGAGGAAAGACTCCCCCCCAACCCCTGAAGATATCCGGCTCCCCGTTGTATGGCCTGAAAATACATGACCAAATCACCCAGACTCAGCATGCCCTGGAGAGTCCGATTGGCCAAAAAATAATACACCCCAAACACTCCGACAATGCCAATCGTTTGAGCTGACACCAGGCTGATAGCACGCCATTTTTCTATACTTAAGCGTTCCCCACGAAGAAGTCCCCGTAAATTTTGAAACATATCGCAGAATTGAGGCCCGACATTGAAAATTCTCACCTCTTTGGCATGGATGTCCCGGGTGAGGAGCCAATTTAAATACCAGACTTTGCGTTCAACCGGCGTGCGTTGGCGTTGCCAGGTATACACAATGTTTGAATATTTTAATCGAACGAGAAAATCCGGCAGGGCAGTCAAAACCAGAACCGGGACCACGGCCCAGTGAAACCACCATAAAAGCCCCACCATGGCCACCAGCGATACTCCATTTTGACCGATTTGGAGCAGGGAATTGAGAATGGCCATGGGTTGATAGGGAGCTTCCTCTTGGGCTCGGTGCATCGTATCGTAATAATCAGAATTCTCGTAATACTCCAAATCCACTTCGATAGATTTAGCATGCAACAGCTTATGCATATGATCCGTGACTATTTGACTTTGGATGCGTAGAACAAGGGAAGACAGAGTTCCGCAGGCATTATTCACGAAGGCCACACCACCCATAGCCAGGATAAGGTAAAACAGCCCGTCCAATGAAAAAGAGGAATCGGATTGGCCAACCCCCATGGAAATGGTATCCACCAGAAGCTTAATAAGATAAAGAGTCAACAGGGGCAAAAGGCCCTGCAAAGCTACTAGGCCAATATTTGTCAAAGTCCACTGATGACTGCTTTCCCATACAAAGGAGAGTGCCTGGCTGAAGTTGTGTAGTGAGGCCCTAAGCCGATTAATGAGTGCTTTCATCCTGCCGATTTTTTCTGCGTTTAATTCTAACGGAATTTCTTGTAAGCAATTAGCAGAAGTACAAATATTAATCTGGACTTAGAGATGGGATTCGTCTCAGAAGTCTACTCTCATACCCTGGCAATTTCACCTAATCATTCGGATAGGAAAATGTTTCTACCATCCCCACGGTTTCCCGTGAGGGCTCCCAAAACGGTTTTCCCTTTACGGTCAGCCAGGCATGTCCATCCAAGCCTGTTTCGGTTTTCCGCACTCCACAATGAAATTTCACTCGATATCCGTATCGGGGTGCCAAGACGTACAATATTAAGGAACGTGGCAGACAATTTCCTTTTTCATTATAGGGAAAGGCCTTCAAAATTCGATCGGTATAATAGACCACCCGCTGAAACTCCAGGAGATTTTCTGAATCCGGGCATTGAGAAGAGTGCAGAAAATGAAGGAGCTTGGGAAGTTGGAGCCACCGTAATCCAAGTCGAATAAGAATCATTAACGTGGTAATTTTCAAGGCCAGCAGAGGTTTCTTAATCAATGGGAGTCCCTATAAGGAGGCAATTGAAAAAACTGCTCTCTGTCCTTGTCAAAATGCTTATTCTTGAGGTTATTCAACCTGAAGTTTGAGGCATTTCTATGTGCCTTTGACCGGAAAGACCTGTCACGACTTATTAAATGAAGAGAGGAACCTCATCCCTCTTGAAATAGTATTCTGTAACAACAGGCAAGGGAGAGAGTAAGGTAATGGGAATGACATCTGATTGGAAGCCGGAACGAATCACCTTAAAAAACATTGAAATTTTCAAATGAAATTAGCGCTCTCCTCCCTCTCGGATATATGTTAAATCATTATTTCCCATAGGTATAGGTATTGATCAAAAACCAACGATCTCTAATAGCAATGGCGTGATGAGTTAGACCACAAAAGCTCAGGCGGATGAAATCTCAGATTACTGGATTTTTTCTGTAGGACTTTTCTGAAGGACCGCGGGTTGAGGAGAGTGCACAATCGGCAAGTCCAACATACAATCCAGAATCAATTCAGCCAGTTGCCGCTTGGGTTGGCGGGGAATAAAACGTGGAGGGGTATTGGGGGTCAGGACATGAACCTCATTAGTGTTATTGCCGAAGGCCGATTGAGCGCCTCCGATCTGATTGACCACCAGCATATCCAGATGTTTTTGGGTTAATTTGGCTTGGCCGTGTTCAAGAAGGTGATCGGTTTCTGCCGCAAAACCAATCATCCGTTGATGGGTGCGTTGTGCGGATAAGGCCAAAAGAATATCCGGCGTCCTCTCCAATTGAAGCGCTTCTCCATCCCATGTCTCTTTTTTTAATTTCTGAGACAGAGTGTATTTAGGACGAAAATCTCCCACCGCCGCCGTCATGATCAAGGTGGTGGCCCATGGGAAACGTGCCGTCAAGGCATGGAGCATGTCTTCAGCCGTTTGAACCGAAATCAGGGAAACCCCACGTGGAGCTTTCAATTGAGTGGGGCCTGAAACCAATATCACTTCCGCACCCCTGGCCGCTGCGGCCTCAGCCAATGCATACCCCATTTTTCCCGATGACCCATTGCTCAAAAACCTGATCGGATCAAGAGGCTCCTGCGTCGGCCCGGCTGAAACGAGAAGCCGTTCATGTTTTAAATCCTGTCGTTTCGCCAGGACTTTACAGACTTTTTCAAAAATGGCCGACTCTTCTGGCAACCGGCCTCTCCCCCATTGCCCGGAAGCTAATGCTCCGGTCTCTGGCTCAACAATCATCACCCCTCGATCCTTCAAAGCCCTCACGTGCCCCTGAACAGTTGGATGTTCCCACATTTCACCATCCATGGCGGGACAAATGATGAGTGGACATTGAATCGTGAGGGCCAACGTTCCTACAAGATTGTCAGCTAAACCAAGGGCCAGTTTGGCCAAAGTATTGGCAGTACAAGGGGCCACCAGCAACAGATCGGCCTGCTCGGCTAATGACAAATGCTTCATGTCCTGATGGCCCTCAAACAGATCCTGTGCCACAGGACGGCCTGAAAGTACTTCAAAGGTCAGCGGGGTGATAAACCGGGTGGCCGACTCCGTCAGAACGACATGCACCTCGGCTCCAGCCTGAACCAGTATCCGTAACAGCCCTACAGCCTTATACGCTGCAATACTCCCCGTGACCCCCAGAACAATACGTTTTCCGATCAAGGAAATAGACATGACCACGTGCCCGCTCGACCTTAATCTTCCGGTCCCGTCTCTGCCACACCGTGCTGAGCCGTATCATCGATGTACACGCTCAATTCTTTTTTGATTTCTTCCGCATTTTCATCTGGCTTAGCCGCATACAGACTTGGATCGATCGGGCGTTCGGCGGTCCGTTTGGCATCCTTCATGGCTTGTTTGGCTTCCTCGCCGATCACATACGGAATTTTCCCTTGAAGGACTTCTTCAAGCGCCATCGACGTTTCCTTGCTAAATTTGCTTGGCTCATGCGTGGGCATTCCCTGCACCAATTGCTTGGCTCGTTGCGCCGCAATCAGGACAATTCGAAAACGTGAATCAAACTGTGTTTGATGATGTTGGGGCAATAACGACAAGGCATCCATACCAAAACCTCTCTACGCTCAGGTTGAAAAAATAAATGTACCCGGCCAGCCATGAGCCTGGAGGCCGCGTCCCTTTTTACCGAAAGACATGAGCGGGATCAATATGGACAGTGCGAATCCGCTCGGCCATAATTACCGCCTTCAATTCCCATACGGCTTGCTCTAATGCGACATTCCGTATCGTGTATTGATACTCGGGATAATGCTTCATCTCTTCTTGAGCCATTTGAAAACGGCGTTGTTGCTGATCCGGAGAATCGGTTCCCCGTCCCGACAACCGTTGCCACAACACCTCCAATGAGGGCGGCAGGACAAAGATACTGACCGCCCGTTTAAGGGTCCCCATCACCTGCTGTGCACCCTGTACGTCAATATCCAAAAGCACATCCGTATGACTGTGCGCGTCCTGTTCCAACTCTGACCAAGGGGTCCCATAAAGATGTCCATGCACTTCAGCCCATTCCGCAAACGCGTGATCCGACTTTTTTTTCTGAAATTCTTCTGGAGAAATAAAGCAATATTCCTTCCCGTCTGTCTCGCCGGGACGAGGGTTCCGTGTCGTGCAAGACACCGACAGCCGAATATCCGCAACCGTTTCTAAAATATGTCGACACAATGTCGATTTTCCGACCCCGGAAGGACCAGATACCACAAATAACAATTTTTTCCCGATAGCCTGGTCGTCACTCAACGTTCTGAACCTGCTCCCGTACTTTCTCTAATTCGCTTTTCAATTCTATAACATGCTTGGAGATATCGGCATCGTTGGCTTTTGACCCAATGGTATTCACTTCACGTCCCATCTCCTGGAGCAGAAAATCCAACCGTTTTCCGACCGCTTCTTTTTCTTTTAAAGCCGACCGAAACTGGGCGAAATGGCTGGAAAGGCGAGTGACCTCTTCCGTAACATCACTTTTTTCGGCAAACAGAACGGCCTCTTGCGCAATCCGGTCCAGATTCACGGCATCCTCGGAAAGCAGCTTGGTTACCCGTGTCTGTAGGCGCTCGGCATACCCCTGCACGGCAAGGGGGACTTTAGCTTCGACCTCTTTTACTCGTCCAGCCATCGCCTGGATACGAGCAGCCAGGTCCCGTTTGAGGGCTGCTCCCTCTTTTTGACGCATTTTTTCTAATTCCTGCAGGGCTTGGCGAGTCAAACCTAGAATCATCTTGGACAACCCTTCGACGGAAACCGACTCTTCCTGAAAAGTAAAGATATCCCGAAATCCGGCCAACACATTGACATCAATGGTTCCACCCAATTGAAATTCCTTCTGTAGATCCCGAAGTGCCTGGTAATATCGCTTGGCGACCGTCCGATCCATGCGCACAGTCCGACCTGATGATCCTGCGCCATTGAGGGTCACCGTCAAGTCGACCCGACCCCGCGCGCAATTCTCCTTTACCAATTCTTTTAACGATAATTCCATGTGAGAGACGATCTTGGGAAGACGTATGGAAATTTCACAAAATCGGTGATTCACCGCCCGCACTTCGACTCCGACCATGGTATCCTGACATAAGGACTCCCGTTTTCCGAATCCGGTCATACTTTTCACGTTTGACGCACCTTTCCCTCCCAGAAACAATCATGTTCAATCACACATTTACCACATTGAGGAAGCCTGGCCTGACACACATACCGCCCGTGAAGTAATAGCCGTTGCGCTCCCAAAGTCCATTGGGCCTCTGGAAAAAGCTTTTGTAAGTCCAATTCGATTCGATCCGGATCCTGGCTGGTGGTGAGCCCTAAACGATTGGACACCCGCTTCACATGGGTATCGACCACAATAGCCGGTTGGCCAAAATAACTGCCTAAAATAACATTCGCAGTTTTTCGCCCGACGCCAGGAAGACTCTTCAGATCTTCCATCTTGCCAGGCACCTTGCCCCCAAATCGCTCATGGAGGACCTTACCGCATCCAATCAGGTGTTTAGCCTTACTTTTATAGAACCCCGTGGAGCGAATGAATGACTCCAATTCCTCCGGGATCGCCTTGGCATAGTCAGCCGCCGTCCGATATTTCGCAAAAAGCTGAGGAGTGACTTGGTTCACCCTCTCGTCGGTGCACTGAGCAGACAGAATAGTGGCGACTAACAATTCCAGGGGGTTGGAGGAATCCAATTCCACCCTGACCGTTGGCATCGTCTCATCGAGGGTTTTGAGAATCCTTTTGGCGCGTATGGCGATCTCATCAGCTGTTCCAGTCCGTTGTCGGGTAGTCTTGCGGAACGTCACAGGCATGGGTTGATCTCAGCACACGCCCGCTGTTCCCAGATGTGGGACGGAACTTTGAGGAATATGGGGAAGACTCATTTCCGCCTCCTCCCCTCGAAGGCACTTGAGCCTGTTGAGCAATTCTTCCTTCATGACTTTCAGGGAGACACTGTCCAGAGCCGACCCAGCAATGCCATCAAAGCGAAGGCATAGCCGTTGCACGGTTTCCGAATCGGCTGCGTCAGCTTTATTAAAAAAGCGGAGCCGAGGGATATGATCGAGCCCCAACGTTTGCAGTATCGAATCCACAGCTGTGATATGTTGGGTTGGATCAGGAGCATGGGCGTCAATCACGTGCACCAGAACATCCGCATCCTGCAATTCTTCCAACGTGGTTTGAAACGCCGTCACCAGGTCTTTTGGTAAATCACGAATAAAGCCTACCGTATCGGTCAGGATAACTTCACCGAATTCCGGCAAGTACCAACGTCGACTAACGGCATCCAATGTCTCAAACACTCGGTCTTTGACCGAAACGTCGCTGGCAGTCAGGGAATTGAGCAAGGTAGACTTTCCAGCATTGGTATAACCGATAAGCGATACCACCGGCAATCCGCGTTTGACCCGCATTTTCCGCTGTTCCTGACGACCTTGAGCCACATCTTTTAAGTCACGCTCCAGTCGTTGAATTCGCTCACGAATCCGCCGTCGGTCCGATTCCAATTTGGTTTCCCCAGGTCCTCTGGTGCCAATGCCTCCTGCAAGCCTGGAAAATGCGGTATTCGATTGCGCCAATCGCGGAAGTCGATACCGGAGCTGTGCCAACTCGACCTGGATTTTCCCAATTCGAGAGTGAGCACGCTTGGCAAAAATATCCAAAATAACCTGAGTTCGATCCACGACACGTAAATCCGTAATTTCGGATATTCCCCGAACCTGGGCCGGGCTCAAATCTTGATCAAAGACCAACGTATCCGCTCCTGATTGCAGCGCATGAATGGCCAGCTCTTTCATCTTTCCCGAACCGACAACGTATTTGGGATGTAACACGGCCTGGCGTTGAGTCATCGTCCCCAAAACTTCCGAATCACAGGCACCGACCAATTCTTTCAGTTCTGTCAGACGATCCCGTTGATCAGCACCACGACCCGTCTCCACACTGACCAATAATGCCCGGCCTTCACGAACGCCTTCACGCAATCCCGGACAACTTTTGACGATGTCTTGCTCCAGGGTTTCAATGAAATCCTGGCAATCCAACTGAAATGCATGGAATCGACAGGGTTTCCATTGAACATAGGGATGTCCCTGCCTGGGTTGGGGGAGATTATGAGCCAGGAATATATCCTGAAGCCCTCCATCATGCCCCACCCCCAACGCCACCATCAAATCCAAACGAAGGAGTGCCAGGTCCGTTAAATCATCCTGAGTCAGGGGTTGATTATTGAGATGCGTATGGACCAGCCTCACACCACGCAGAAGACGCAACCCCGAACGCGAGCGAGATAAATGAGGGATCACCAGCTCATGATGGTCCCCGATAATCACCGATTCAACTTGCCCCAGACGATTGATCAGGAGTCCGATCTGCCGGCGTGTTTCAAATGTCAACGCGGCGCATTCACGAGCGACTTCTGGTGTGATGACTTTTTCCACGGGCATTCGCCGCCGGTACAAGCGTTCGATCCGAGCGGCATGATGCGCTTTCAGCCCATGCAAATTCCCTAATACTGTAGGAATCTTTGCGCTCCTTTTCCTTAAGCGAATCCCACTCCAGCAGGATCAGCCTGTTTTTTTAGGAATGTTTTCCATTGAAGCGTGGAAAAGACTTCAACATCGAAAGAGGCGAACTCCTTACGCCGGAGCTTTTCTAAGCCCGCTGCCGCGATCATGGCCGCATTGTCAGTACATAAAGATCGAGGAGGAAGAACGACTGTCAATCCCTGGGTATGAGCCCGTTCGGTTAACTTCTCACGTAATCGGGAATTAGCCGCGACCCCCCCAACGACCGCAACCGCCCGTACTGAATACCGCCGTGCCCCTTGGAGTAATTTTTCACACAGCACATCCACAATGGCTTCTTGATAACTGGCAGCAATATCTTCGACCACCACCTTCGTGTGTCGAGTGTTCTGGGCATCCCGCAAATAATATAACAAGGAGGTTTTTAATCCACTGAAACTAAATTGTAAATCCTGACTATGCAGATTCGGACGAGGAAACGCGACGGCTCGGGACGATCCCTTCTGCGCCAACCGGTCAATGGCCGGGCCACCGGGATACGGCAACCCCAACATTTTCGCACCTTTATCGAAAGCTTCTCCGGCTGCATCATCAATAGTCCATCCCACGAACTGATATGTTCCAGACTCTGAGACCAAGGCCAGGTGGGTATGTCCGCCAGAAGCAATCAGAACGAGGGCCGGATAAGGGAATGCAGGATCACCTAACCAGGCAGACGCCAAATGCCCTTCGAGATGGTTGACTGTAACTAAAGGAACTCGGCTTGCATAGGCCAAAGCTTTGGCAAAATTCACCCCCACAATAAGTGCTCCAACCAACCCGGGACCATTCGTCACGGCAATGCCCTGAAATTTCGAAAGAGGTAATTGGGCTTGCTTCAAGGCCTCTTGAGTTAGACTTTCAAGACGTTCCATATGACGACGGGAAGCCAACTCTGGAACAACCCCCCCATACGGGATATGCACATCTATTTGGGAATCCAACACATTCGCGAGAATGCCTCCATTCCCGTCCAACACTGCCACTGCGGTTTCATCGCAGGATGTTTCGATTCCGAGAACGACGTCTTGAAAGGTTTGCATGGTGGGCCTAAGAAACAACAAGACCCTCAGGGATATTCCCTGAGGGTCTTGAAAGGAATGGACGTCTCATTGACGCCAATCACACACTCGCGAGGACCTCTTCTTCGATAAACTTGGGAGTCTTATCCTCCATAACGACTTTAATTTTCTTAGCATCCTTGAATCGTCCTTTAATTAATTCTTCGGACAAGGGGTCACCCAGATTTCGTTGAATGGTTCTGCGGAGAGGTCGAGCGCCGTATTGAGGTTCATATCCCTCATCAATGAGCCACAACTTCACTTCTTCCGTAACGTCAAGGTATACGCCACGCTCAACCAGACGTGCATTCAGTTCTCCGATCAGAATATCCACGATGGTCACCAGATGCGTTTTGTCAAGTTGGTGGAAAACCACCAGCTCATCAATTCGATTCAAAAACTCCGGACTGAAATGCTTGCGCATTTCTGCCAGCACATCCCCACGTATCCGATCCGACCGTTCCGTCTCTACATGAGATTGGAAGCCCAGTGAGACGCCCTTTTGAATCAACTTGGTTCCAATATTTGAGGTCATGACAAGAATGGTATTTTTGAAGTCCACCTTACGGCCCAAACTATCCGTTAACACTCCATCATCCAACACCTGAAGGAGCACGTTGAATATATCTGGATGAGCTTTTTCAATCTCATCAAATAACACCACTGAATACGGACGACGACGGACCTTTTCAGTCAACTGGCCACCCTCTTCATAACCGACATACCCCGGAGGAGCTCCGAACAATCTAGAGCTAGTAAACTTTTCCTGGTATTCGGACATATCTACGCGGATCAATGCATCATCGGTATTGAAAAGAAACTCGGCCAAGGCTCGAGCCAATTCCGTTTTCCCTACACCGGTCGGACCGAGGAAAATGAAGGAGCCAATGGGTTTTCTGGCATCCTTTAATCCCGCACGGGACCGACGGATTGAACGGCAAATGGCGGAAATCGCTTCTTCCTGGCCGACAATCCGTTTGTGGAGGAAGTCTTCCATATGAAGCAGTTTTTCCGATTCCTCTTCTTCAAGCTTGAAGAGGGGAATACCGGTAATTTTTGACACCACAAAGGCAACCTCTTCACCAGAAATAACAGGTCGATTCTTTTCCTGCTTTTTCTTCCAATCCTTTTTGGCATCCTCCAGCAACTTCCGGAATCGTTCTTCCTCCTCGCGGAACTTGACGGCTTCCTCAAAATTCTGAAGGCCAATTGCCACTTCCTTCTCACGAGCCACACGCTTTAATTCCTGCTCAAGAGACTTCAATTCCGGTGGAAGGGCATAAGTCAACAGCTTTGCCCGCGAACCGGTTTCATCAATGATATCAATAGCCTTATCGGGGAGGAACCGGTCCGTAATATACCGGTCGGTCAAACGAACAGCTTCTTCAACGGCTTCATCGGTAATTTCCACTCCATGATGCTCTTCATACCGGTCACGCAGACCTTGAATGATGCTAATCGTTTCCTCAACGGAAGGAGGCTGGACATAAATTGGTTGAAACCGGCGTTTCAGGGCACCATCTTTTTCAATATGCTTTCGGTATTCATCTAAAGTGGTGGCCCCAATACATTGAATTTCACCTCGCGACAACGCTGGCTTCAACATGTTAGCGGCATCAATAGAGCCTTCGGCTGCTCCGGCGCCCACCAGAGTGTGCAGTTCATCAATAAACAGTATAATGTTGCCCGCCTGAGCAATTTCCTTCATAACTACTTTAAGCCGCTCTTCAAATTGCCCACGATATTTTGTGCCCGCGACCAACGATCCTAAGTCCAAGGCAATTACCCGGCGGTTCAAAAGATTATCGGGTACATCCATTCCAATAATTCGCTGAGCCAGGCCTTCCACGATAGCGGTCTTCCCGACACCAGATTCACCGATCAAGGCGGGGTTATTCTTGGTCCGCCTGGATAAAATCTGGAGGACTCGCTCAATTTCATCTGCCCGTCCGATGACCGGATCCAACGTGCCTTCTTGAGCTAGCTGAGTCAAATCCCGACCGAATTCATCAAGGGCCGGAGTACTGCTCTTTTTATCCCGTTCCCGGGTTCCGGTCTTCCGGAGAAAAGTCACAGTCAATTGTCGTGCGGTTAGCAAGTTAGCCCCGAGGCTACGCAACACTTTTCCGCCAATACCTTCTTCCTCCCGGAGAAGGCCAAGCAGAAGGTGTTCACTCCCTATATGATTGTGACCCAGAAGTCTGGCCTCTTCTACTCCATATTCAATAACTTTTTTTACGCGGGGACTAAACGGAATCTCCCCAAAGGTGACGGTTGTTCCGCCCCCCGGAAGATTTCGTTCAATTTCCAGACGAATCTGTTCCGGAGAAAGACCCATTTTTTTGATAATCATCAAGGCAATGCCATCCGATTCTCGCAGGATAGCCAGAACGAGGTGCTCGGTACCTAGATAGTCATTTTGATGCCGTTCGGCCTCTTCCCGAGCCAGGATGATAATTTTTCTGCCACGGTCCGTGAATCGTTCGAACATTGGTCCTCCTCTAACGGATTACGTACTCGTTTTCGCTCATGCCTGACGTGACATAACCCTGAAAATTTTCGAGGAAAATTGACAATTTCAGTCTAGCCCTCAACCTGCAAAACTGTCAAGCCAATCGATGGAATGGAAAGAGAGGTAGATACCGCGTGAATGGATCATTGCACACAAGAATACCCCACTCCCGGACTCCTCACAAGTAGGAAAATTTTTCCTGGGACGACTTTCAACTTTCCACTTGCCAGCACCTGAATTGAGAGACTACCATCAATCTTCCACCGTCCTCCACCCCTCAAAGGTCATGTCTAACTTTACCACCTTCGGCATCATTACCAAGCCCTTTCTGCCGGATATTTCCCGTATACTTGATCAAGTGCAACGATGGGTCCATGAACAAGGGAAAGCCACCATTGTCGACAACGAAAATGCGAATGGGATTCCCAACAAGCCCAGCCCTACACGACTTCGCATCGAAGCCGAGGCCGATCTGTTAATTGTCCTTGGGGGCGATGGGACCATGCTGAGCGGAGCACGGTTAGTCGAACGAAGAAGCCTTCCGATCCTGGGAGTGAACATGGGCGGATTAGGGTTCCTGACCGAAACTACGTTCGAGGATCTGCCGAAAGCCCTTACCAAAATCGTGGCTGGTGAATTTCAGCTCGACACCAGACTCATGTTGCACGTTGAACTGCATCGGGAAGGAAAGGTGATTGAAACCTATTCCGCCTTGAATGACATGGTCATTAGTAAAGGCCACCTGGCCAGAATGATTGCGACCAAGGTATGGGTCGATCAGGCTTTCATGACCAATTTGAGAGGGGACGGTCTTCTCGTCGCGACCCCCACCGGCTCCACGGCGTATTCGCTATCAGCCGGAGGCCCAATCTTGGATCCTCGGTTGGAAGTCCTTCTGATAAATCCCATTTGTCCACACACCCTCTCACATCGACCATTTCTGGCTTCGAGCCAGGCTCCGGTCACCATTGAACTCACCAGCCCGGAAGGGGCCATGGCTACCATCGATGGACAAATAGGGACCGAGATGTCCCAGGGAGATATGGTGAAAATTCGTGCGTCTCCTCATAGGACGCAATTAATCAGATTTCCGGATCGAAATTACTTTGAAGTTCTCCGCTCTAAACTTAAATGGGGAGACGGATAACCCATCGTCCGTGATGAGCCCGCCATTCGGGAGATAAGAAACCAACCGCAGAGAGCCTGACCGGCCAACATTTCACGAAATAGAAATAAAAGAGTACTATCTGGGAGATAGGGGGAGGCGGGAGGTTCCTACCGACAAAGATTTATGGCGCGCATTCCGGGCATTGCGTCCGTTCAACTGGAGCATGGAATTCTTCTGACGTGAGCGGAAAAAGTTGGTCGCATAATTCACAAAACCGAATTTCAAAAAACGGGATTCCCTCCTGATCTATTTCACACGGCAACAAGAGCTCCGAGGGGTCAAATCCCAAGGTTTTTCCCTCAGGAAATTTCACGACAGCCAAACGCACATTAAAATGTTCAAAAACGGCTTCTTTCCCTTTATGGGAATCTTCATGTCCCATCACATAAACCGGTTGACCTTTTTGCTTCACCCGAAGGTCTTTCAGAGTGCGAGCCGTTTCACTGGCACAAAAAAACTGGATTTCAGGGGTCGATTCAGTCATTGGTTACCGCACTCCTCGCTTTGCCGCTTGCTCCGAAGGGGATTCCACATTATAAGTATCAAGACAGGCTCAGCTTGTAGCATGGGCCCAAAAAGCAGGTCAAGGCGCACACGACCCAGGCAACATTGGCGAAGGAGTTCCGTCTATGGATGAAATCATTATTTATCAGAAACCAACCTGTTCTACCTGCCGGAATGTCATCAAACTGGTGGAGGCCAGCGGGCAACCGTTTACTGCGATCAATTATTATGAAAAACCCTTTTCCAAGTCAAAGCTGAAAGGACTGCTCAAAAAGGCCGGATTGAAAGCTTCCGACGTGATCCGCACGAAGGAGGACATTTACAAAACCCTCAATTTGCAGCAATCACAGTTTACCGACGACGAACTGCTGGATATCATGATCAAGCAGCCGGACTTGATTCAGCGACCTTTGGTTCAAAAGGGGGATACCGTCATTCTGGCCCGTCCCCCAGAGGCAATCACTCCATTGCTCAAGTAAGGAGACAACTCTGCAGGACATTTTTGGAGAGTGATTAAAAGGGAGGACGGAACGATTCAGCTTGCGGCCCATTGTAATATTCTGTTTTCAAGTACTGATAGGCTTCGATAATCCGACGCAGCTCTGGTTCTGAACTCCGGTCTCCCTGCCGGATATCCGGATGAAGTTTTTTGGCTCGCTCCCGGAATGCACGAGTCACAAAAGGCAATGAACTGCCAAATTCAACTCCCAAGACTTCGAAGGCCTGGGTGGAGGACTGAATTTCTCCCTTTGCCAATGAGGGCTCCCCACCCATGCCTGCTCCACCGCCCGCAGCCTTAAAAAAATTGAACAAATTGATCTTGCGACGTCGACGGCGGGGGCGCTGCCGGATTTCACTATCAAACTCGTCAAATCGATCTTCAATGAACTCCAGACGCGATTCCAATCGTTGTGCCGTTGATAATTCGGTAATCTCTTCAATTTCCCCTTCTACCAAGCCCAACATACGATCAATTTCCAACAACCCTTGCTCCACATGCAGGTAGGCATCGACCCGTTCCTGAAACATGGTCTCCAAGGCAAAGTCCAAGCTGGTTTCCGCCTGAAGACGCAATTCAGCCACACGCCGGTTCATACCTGAAACAAATTTTTTCTTATTGTGTGAATTGAGGGCCATACCAGCAGTCAGTATAGAGAAAATCTGTGAGCGTTGTAAGGTCGGATCTCGATCTACTACACAAATCCTACTCTCAATACCTATTCATCTTCCCCTAGGGCCCTCCTTCCACATTGCCCATACCAGACCAGCTTGCTATCCTGCCTATCGTGATTCCGGTTAAGCCCATCAAATTGCCCGACATCCCTCTACTCGAATAGGGTTAGGGATTCGATACTTCATCATCAACATTACTTTGGGATCAAGGGGGAATCAGATGAATCGCTACGTATTGTTATCAGGAACAATTTTGATATTCACCTTAATTGTCTCCCCGTTGGCCTGGTCGGCCGACCCGACTGGTTATGGAAGTGCCGGCGGCGAATTCAACATTAAGATTCCCAGAGTTCCGGCTGCTCATATCGCAAAGGCCAAAGCCCTCAAAGTCCCCATTGAGGCCACGCCGGAAGTTCTCGAAGAAGGCAAACAAATTTTCCTGGGACGGGGCGGATGCATCAGTTGCCACGGCGCTGAAGGGAAAGGAGATGGGGCGGCAGCCAAAAACCTTCCCATTCAGCCTCGCGATTTTACCAATCCAAAATTCAATGAATACCGCACTCCCGGGGAAATGATGTGGGTGTTAAAAAATGGCAGTATGGGGCAATCCGGCCGTGTACCGGGGACGGGTATGCTTCCGGTGGTCAAACCCAATGGCTTTATCTCTGAGGAAGACGGATGGAAGGTCCTGTTGTATGAACGAAGTTTGGGTGAAGTGAAGAAATAATTTTCAATAGATCTCTCAATCGCTTTCTCCTAGGATCAATTCATGACTGTCACCACACCACAACGTCCAGCGAATCGGTTGATTCACGAAACCAGCCCCTATCTCCTGCAGCACGCCCACAATCCCGTGGATTGGTATCCATGGGGTGAGGAGGCCTTACAACGAGCGAAGCAAGACAACAAGCCCATTCTCCTGTCGGTCGGGTACTCGGCCTGTCATTGGTGCCACGTCATGGAACGCGAGTCGTTTGAAAACGACCTGATTGCCGAACTCATGAACCAATATTTCATTAATATTAAAGTTGATCGGGAAGAACGGCCGGATTTGGACGAAATTTACATGCAAGCCACCACCGCCATGAACCAGGGACATGGTGGATGGCCGATGACGGTGTTTCTTACCCCTGATCAGGAACCGATATTTGCCGGCACCTATTTTCCTCCCACCGATAAATGGGGGCGCCCGGGGTTCGGATCGATCCTCAAAAACATCGGGGAAGCCTGGAAGCAGGACAAGGAAAAAATCATCGGGCAGGCAAGCCGCTTCACCTCCCGGTTACGCACAGCCCTTCAGCCTGCCTCCCCTCTCGCTGTGGGGGAAGCGGAAATCGAATCAGGCATGCAACAATTTGCCAAGGACTTTGACGCACGGTACGGCGGGTTCGGTCGTGCGCCAAAATTTCCCCCGGCGACCGGCCTCTCATTTCTCTTACGCCAATATGTTTGGACTCACCATCAAAAAATTCTCGACATGGTCACCAAGACCTTGGACGGTATGGCCAATGGAGGCATGTACGACCATATCGGTGGCGGGTTCTCCCGCTATTCCACAGACGACCAATGGCTGGTCCCGCATTTCGAAAAAATGCTGTACGACAACGCTCTTCTGACCCGTACCTATGTGGAAGCCTATCAGGTCACCCAAAACTCCCGTTATCAACGAGTGGCCACCGAAACGCTAGATTATATTCTCAGAGAAATGACCAGCCCGGAAGGCGGGTTTTATTCGGCCACCGATGCAGACAGCGAGGGAGTCGAAGGGAAATTTTTCGTGTGGACTCCACAGGAAATTCAGGACATTCTTGGAAACAGCGAGGATACTCGACGATTTTGTGCCTATTACGACATCACGGAAGAGGGCAACTGGGAACACCTCAACATTCCCCATACACCGAAATCTCTCAAGACCGTAGCTGCCGAGGTCGACTGCTCGCCCGAGGCACTTCAACACACACTTGATCGCATTAAACCCTTGGTCTACCAGGCCCGGCTCAAACGAATTCCTCCGGGATTGGATGATAAAATTATCACAGCATGGAATGGCATGATGATCGGTACCATGGCCGAAGCCGGTCGCGTGTTACAACATCAACCGTATCTGGATGGTGCTCTTCGAGCCGCCGACTTTCTCTTAACCACCTTGTCTCGCCCGGACAACCGCCTGTGGCGCACCTATCGAAAGGGCAAGGCACATTTAACCGCCTGCCTTGAAGATTATGCCTATGCTACCGATGCCCTCATCGATGTCTACGAAGCCACAGGACACGAACGCTATCTCTACCAGGCTATCGGGTTTGCAGAACGCCTTCTGGAAGACTTTGAAGACCAAGACCATGGCGGGTTTTTCACAACGGCTAACGACCATGAACCTCTTATCATTAGGGCCAAAGAAGGCGCCGATGGTGCCACACCCAGCGGAAACGCGGTCGCCGCCCTGGCCTTGGCGCGATTGGGCTTTCATATGGATCGGAACGATTTCAAAACATCCGCGGCCAAATCCGTTCGGGCATTCGGACAACAGATTCAACAGGTGCCACGAGGATTTCCAAAAAGTTTGATGGTGGCTGATTTTCTCCTAAGGGGACCGATGGAATTAGCGCTGGTCGGAAAGCCGGGCACTCAGCCCTACGACCAAATCATCCAAACGGTGCACAAGACTTTTGTCCCTTACCGTATTCTGGCTTATCGGCATGATGACCGCGAAGATACGACACATCCTCTGGTGAGAGACAAAACCCAGATCAATGGAAAACCCGCGCTCTTTATCTGTAAAAATTTTGCTTGTCAGGCTCCACTCACAAATCCTGACGAGGTAGCATCCGCACTGACGACCCGACAATCGTCACCCATGCCCTCGGCCTCAGAAAAAATCCAGGCCTTGACCACCGACGGACTTCCAGGCCATGCCACGCCGCAAGGCACTGGAAAGTATGTGGCCAAAATTCTGGGGAGTGGCGCACCCTCCGGGTCCTCATCGAATGGTTACACATTTCTCGGTTCCACGGGTCTCACCACATCCCGAATTGGTTTTGGCGGATATCGAATTGACATCGGAGTAGAAGACCATCGACAGGCCCTGGAAAAAGCCCTCAAGGAAGGCTGCAACCTGATCGACACGTCGACCAATTACGCCGACGGGGGTAGTGAACGACTTATCGGGGCTGTACTCAAAGATCTCATTCGCCAAGGTACGATTACACGGGAAGAGATCATTGTGGTGTCCAAATTAGGATATGTCCAAGGACAGAATCTCAAACGGGCCGAAGCACGCGAACAAGCGGGGCGGCCCTTTTCTGAAATGGTCAAATACGGAGACGAAATCTGGCATTGTCTTCATCCTGATTTTCTGGCCGAGCAGCTGACCCTGTCATTGGACCGTTTGGGGTTACAAACCCTTGATGTCTGCCTCCTTCATAACCCCGAATACTTCCTGTCCGACGCCAAAAATCGTCAGCTGGCGATGGACCCACAAAACCTGGAAGAACTCCGACGTGAGTTTTACCGACGCCTGCAACAAGCGTTTCTGTACTTGGAGTCCCAGATCACCGCAGGAAGACTGCGTTATTATGGCGTATCTTCCAACACTTGCACCGCCGAATCCGCCAACCTGGAAGCGACTTCTCTTTCACGAATGATGGAAGCCGCTCAATCCGCCGCGCGGGAGGCCAAGGTTGCTGAGTCCCATTTCCGTGTGCTTCAGCTCCCGATGAACTTACTCGAATCTGGAGCCCTGCTCACCCCCAACACAGGAAAAGATAACGCTCAAACCGTCCTGGAATTTTCCCAAGCCGCTAACATGGCTGTACTCGTCAATCGCCCGTTGAATGCCATCCCAGGGAAGGGAGGAGGCATCGTGCGATTGGCCGACCCGCAGGCAGAAACTCCCAATACCAATTTTGATGCGCAATTGCCGAAAGTGGCGGCCCTGGAGCAGGACTTTAAACGCGTCTTGGCACCTAACATTCCCAAAACCGAACAGAGGACCCCCCCCTCGGACTTTTTCAACTGGGCCGTGGAACTTGAACGAGTACGGGAGTCCATCCAGAACCTTGAGCATTGGGATCAAATAGAAAACCAGATGATTGCCCCTCACCTGAACCAGATTTTTCAGACTCTCACCCGACACTACAGCGGGAAAAAAGATGAGGAATCCATCTGGGAATCCTGGAAAGACCGGTATGTCCCTGAATTATTGACCTTACTGAAGGTGATGCGGATGGAAGCCGCACAAAAAAGCGCCAAGAAAATTTCCGCGTTACGCTTGCTTCTCGATCCCTTATTGCCTGAATCAAAACGGGAGGCACCCTTTTCCCGAAAGGCTCTCTGGGCGCTGGCCAGCACGCCAGGGGTCACCTGCGTGCTGAACGGGATCCGCCATCCATTTTATGTCCAGGATTCCCTGACTATTCTCCAATGGGATCTCCTGCCCCAATCCCAGCTCATTTTTGAGACCCTTCATAAAGGCCAGTCAGCCTGAGACGGAATGGTCCCCCTTCCAAAAGACCGCATCAATGTATTATATTGGATTAACGATAATGATAAATAATTTCAACATCAATTAAGAAGCTGCTCGTCTGAGGACGGGACATTTGACCGACAAAGGATCGAATTCATGGAACATATAGGACAGTTGATCGGACTCGGGGCCATCGCCGGGGTATTCCCCATCTATCTGGGAATCGTGCTTGCCCTGATCATTGCCAAATCGCTTGATCGAAGCTTGGAGGGGTATTTGACCGGGATCGCCACAGGTGTTCTCGTGTACCTCTTTTTTGATCTGATGCATGAAGCGGTGGAACAAACCGGCGCAAAAGATTTCCTCTCCTGGGTGGCCTTCCTTGGCAGCTTAATGGTGGGCTATGTCGGCCTGGTTCTTATTGAACAGCGGCAACAAAGTCGGAACCGAACGGAACCCTCCAAACTCTTTCTGCCGTATATGATTGCTCTTGGAATGGGTCTTCATAATCTGGGAGAGGGCCTGGCCATTGGCGCCGCTTACATGCAAGGAGAATGGGTCCTGGGAGGATTGCTGATCATGGGCTTTGCCCTTCATAACGGGACGGAAGGGTTTGCCATTATCGGATCCGCGGGTAAATCCAAACCAGGGTTGAAAGATATTCTCATGATGGGCTTACTGGCAGGTCTGCCTACCTGTCTCGGCACCATGATTAGCGGCTTTGCCGTCTCTCCATACTTTACAATCATCTTCTTCGCATTGGCCGCCGGATCGCTGCTGTATGTCATCCTCTCTCTCACGACGATTTTTTACACGGCCTCCCGACGGGTACAATGCTCTTGGGGCATATTCACCGGCATCAGTCTGATGTTCGTCACCGCCATGATTCTTCAAATGGTGAGTGGCATTCGGACATGATGAGATATCAAATACCTTTTCGTAAAGATTCTTGCAAAATGCCTTCTTCCCAGTTTTCCTGGATTTCGGCTGTTCCGGAAACTCAAAGCATCGAAAAAAACTCGCATGATTAATCTCACAGCCGCCGCCAATTCGCCCCCTCTATATCCCACATTTCTTGACCAAAGACTACCGGGGCTAATTCATATTCCCTGGCAGTGTGCCTCACAATTCCCCCTGATCCCAGGGAAGCCGTAAACCATATAGCCCCGTCTATATCCGTACGTAAAAGAGGGATGCCTTTTTTGCGATACTGCTCCACCACTTCGGGAGCCGGATGGCCATATCGGTTATGAGCCCCAACCGACACCACCAAAGATTCGGCCTTCAGCTGATGGATCCAATTTGAACTGAGTGAACTTTTCGCACCATGATGGGGGATTTTCACCACCTTCGCCCAAGCACCATCGGATCGCTGTGCCATTCGCTCCAAGGCTTCATGCTCAGCATCGGCGGTTAGCAAAAATGAATGAGAACCGCACTCCAACCTGGTGATCAGCGAATGATTATTCAGCAAAGTCCCCCCTAATACGACGGAGGAGGTCAGAAAGGTTGAAGGAGCCTTAGCTGGAGGATTCAACACATTTAGAGAGCATGTATCGGAACGAAGCAATTCCTGGCCTTCTTCGGCAATGGCTTCACGTATCCCGCGTTCATGGATAACCGATTGAAGACGCTGAAAAAACACCTCATCCCGATTAATACCATTGCTCCAATACTGCCCCACCTGAAACTTGTGAAGCACCCAGGGCAATCCCCCGACGTGATCCCACTGGGGGTGCGTGGCAATGACATGATCCAAGCGTCGAATGCCTTTGTTCCACAACAACGGCCCGATCACTGCACGCCCCATATCCAGGCGGGAGTAGGCTGGCCCGCCATCGATTAACACCGTCTGGCCATCCGGCAACTCAATCAGCGTCGCATCACCCTGGCCAACATCCATGAAGGTCACTTGCACGTGACCGGGCTCCCAGCCTGACCGAGGCGACCATGCCCACCAGGACACCAACCCTATGAGAACGGCAATTCCCCCCCAGCGCACGAGGGAAGAAGTGTACCAAACATAGCCCCCTGCCAGGGCAATCCAAAATACCAACGCTGCCCCAATGGATGGCGAGGCCACATGCCATTCCGCCCAGGGAATCCGAGCCATCCAGGCCACACATAACGCTAGCACCTCAAATACCCACTGGTTCAATTCTGCAAAGGGAATTGATTCCGTTCGCATGACTAACTCGGCAATTCCACAGAACAATCCCAGAGGAATAACCAGGACACCTACCAAAGGGACCACTACTAGGTTAGCCCCTAATCCAAGCCACGCAATTTGATGGAAATACAGGGCCACCAAAGGAAGTGTGGCCAGACTCACCGCCAACGATAAACTCCAAGCCATCCTGGTTTTCTTCACAAGAGAAGAGGCCCATGGTGGGCGAAAGTTCCCAGAAGGCACCTCCTGAGCCAACAGGGGTTCCTCTTCGATACGTGGGAACCAGAGGACCATGGCCATCGCTGCCACGGAAAGATATGAAAGCTGAAACGAAATATCATAGACAGCCTCCGGATGTGGGATCAGCATGATGAGACCAGCTACAGCCAACGCTGTAGCGATATTCCGCGCACGGCCAAACCATACACCCACCCCAAAAACCACGATCATAATCCAAGACCGCACGGTGGCCATCTCTGCTCCGGCTAACAGGGCATAAAACGATACAACCGGCAAGGTCACCAGGACCGCACACCGTGTGGCAGTCAGTCGCAAGGAGATTCGTTCCACCCAAACCGCTGGCAGAAGACGCATGCCCCCTCTCACCACCGTGAAAATAAGGAAAGCCAGAAGGCCCAAGTGGGAACCCGAGATTGACAAAATATGCACCGTGCCGCTTGCCATAAAGGCATCCCGTACCTCAGGCTCAATAAAACTCTGTTCACCCAACACCATTCCCAGAAACAAACCCAATGCTGGATTGGAGAGACTGACCACCGCGGCATCATGAATGGCCTTCCGCCAATGATCTACCCTCTCCCACACCCAAGCACGGATACCCTGAGAAGGCGAGGAAAAACTTTGAAGGCCTTCCCCACCACGCAGAGTCGTTACAGCGTGTATGCCTTGTCTCCTGAGGTATTGGCCATAATCGAATCCCCGTGGATTATGGGTGCCATAGGGTTCACGGATCACTCCTGTAAATTGCACCCGATTCCCATAGACTGGGGCATCACCTGGATCACGCCAGGTGACACGGATCCGCCCGTGCCCCTTCTGGGTCTGTCCTTGAAACGTCCATGATTCCCATCCGACAATTAAGACGAGCCCTTCCGGGGTATAGCGGACAGGAGCCACGATTTCCCCCGTGATGGAAACCAGTTGCCCGTTGAGGGCAGGCACAATCTCGGAAGACCTTGCAGCAAAAGAGGACCAGTGAGCCTGCCCGATTCCAACGACCAGCACAACAAAACACAGCACTCCCGTGACAGAGGAAACAACCCGTCGAGATTCGAGCCAGGTCAGACCAAACCCGAGGCAGAGCAGCCCGCTAAGAAGGGATAAAGGGAAAAAGGCCACATAAGGCCCTAGAAAGAGGCCGATCACATAGGAAAGAACGGCAGAAAGAATCACAAAGGAAAGGAGGCATGATTATAAGATACATGATTTCAACACATTGACCAAATCCTCGGCAATAGTCTTGATAACCACCGCATCCTGACCTTCGACCATTACCCGCAGCAAGGGTTCGGTTCCTGAATACCGGATTAGGATCCGACCCGTGCCATTCAGTTGCCGTTCTTTTTCCTGAATAACCGCTTGAAGGGCCGGAAGAGTTTGCAAATCCGGCTTATGAGGGACTTTCACACCCAGAAGAATCTGAGGGACTGCCTTCATACAG
Source organism: Nitrospirales bacterium (assembly GCA_050248735.1). GTDB lineage: Bacteria > Nitrospirota > Nitrospiria > Nitrospirales > UBA8639 > JACKFE01. The sequence goes on from JBFWRU010000005.1 coordinate 212,417, forward strand.
TTGGCCAATTCAGAAAGGGGTTTGCCGGATCGCTTCATGAGCTTTAACATCTGCAAACCGGAAATCAGGCCATCTCCACTGGTATGGTAATCTAGGAATATCATATGCCCGGATTGTTCACCGCCTAAATTGAAATTGTCTTTCACCATTCGCTCAAGGATATAACGATCCCCAACCGGGGTCCGAACCAAGGTAATCCCCGCCTCTTTCATCGCTAATTCAAATCCGAAATTACTCATGACCGTGCCAACGATTGTATCGTGTCGTAACCGTCCCTGCCGTTTCAAATCCAGCGCAAATGCCGCCATGGCGTGATCCCCGTCAATAACGGTCCCCTGCTCACACACAAAAATGGCACGATCCGCATCTCCATCCAGAGCGATGCCAATGTCGGCTTTTCGGTCACGAACCATTTGCTGTAGACGTTCCGGATGCACGGCTCCGCAGCCATCATTGATATTGAGTCCATCGGGGTCGGCACCCATCACCCACACTTTCGCTCCCAGCTCCCTGATGACCTTGGGACACACATGGTAGGCCGCGCCATTTGCACAATCCAGAACGACTCGGAGACCTTGAAAATCCATATCCCTCGGAAGAGAGCGTTTCACATATTCAATATACCGGCCCGCGGCATCATCAATGCGAAAGGCCTTGCCAATCGCCTCAGCGGTGGGCCGGATATGTTCAATTTCATTAGAGAGAATCAGATCTTCAATGCGATGTTCCGCTTCATCCGGTAATTTCATGCCATCATGGGAAAAAAACTTGATGCCATTATCCTGATAGGGGTTATGCGAGGCGGAAATCATCACGCCCGCATCTGCCCGAAGACTGCGGGTGAGAAAGGCAATAGCCGGTGTTGGGAGTGGTCCCACCAGCAACACATCGACTCCCATGGAACACAACCCGGACGTTAAAGCCGACTCCAGCATATATCCGGAAATACGGGTATCCTTGCCAATAACAATCTGGTGCCGTCCCTCCCGGTTGCGAAAAACATGGCCAGCCGCCCGCCCCAGCTTCATCGCCATTTCACTCGTCATGGGATCCAGATTGGCTACCCCACGAACTCCGTCCGTTCCAAACAGTTTCCCCATAGATCGTCCCTTAATGCTCCCCTACCGTCTATTTTACTTTTCGTGTGATTTTCGCAAAGCTTGAGCCACGGTCACCACATCCTTCATCGCCTTCACATCATGCACGCGAACAATGTGCGCTCCCTGCCAAACGGCGGCGGCGATCACCGCGGCATGCCCCATTTCTCGCTCTCCGACCGGCCGACCGGTCAATTCCTCCAAAAAAACTTTCCGCGAGGCGCCGACCAGCACGGGAAATCCCAACCCCACAAATTGTGAAATATTGGCCAGCAATTTGAGATTATGAGTCTGGGTCTTCCCAAATCCGATCCCGGGATCCACAATGATCCGATCGGAGGAAATTCCGGCTTGTTCAGCAACCGTAGCCCTATCCCCCAAAAACGCCTGAACCTCACGAACTACATCCTCATAATGGGGTTCGTGCTGCATGCTGACACTATGACCCTTCCGATGCATCAAAATCACTGCGGCACCAGATTCTCGAACCGTACGGGCCATTTCAGGATCATCCTGTAAGGCGCTGACATCATTGACAATCGACGCTCCTAAATCCAAGGCGACCTTTGCCACGGAAGACTTTCTGGTATCTATGGAAAGCGGAACTTTCGTCTGCCGGCCCAACACCTCAAAAAGCGGGCGAATTCGTGAAACTTCTTCGTCCTCATTCACATACCGCGCGCCAGGCCTGGTTGATTCCCCGCCAATATCAATAATGTCGGCTCCTTCAGCCAGCATCCGTTCGGCATGATGAAGGGCTTCGGAAAGCGTCAGGAACTGCCCCCCATCCGAAAAGGAATCCGGAGTAACATTCACAACCCCCATCACCAAACATCGTCCACCCAGAGGAAAAGAGTGATGCCGACAATGGAGAGTATGAATGAGAGAAATGGATTGTCCCATTCCAGGGCTTATCAACATGAAATTAGAAAGGGGCTGGCGACCTTCAACAATGGGGACATCGGATGCCAGTGTCCTGTTGGATGAATACTTTAAGCAGGTCTGTGGCGATTCCGTCGGAGGGAGCGAAGGAAGGACAGACACTTGTTAAAAACCCCTTCTCCGTCAAGTTATGGAAGGGGGAGCAGCAGTGAACTGCTCAACTGACACTTATACAGCCGCAGCTTGCTCCAGTGAAGAGGAGCGCTGCACAATCTGCTCCACCTCAAAGGAATCCAACACTTCTTTTTCCAGCAAAGCTTCCGCTAAGGCACGCAATGTATGGATATGCTCTGTGAGCATCCGGGTCGTTCGTTCATAGGCATCCACGATCAGACGTTTAACTTCCTTATCAATTTCTAACGCGACCTGGTCACTAAAATCCCGGCGGGAAGCAATTTCTCGACCCAGAAAAATTTCTTCATCCTTTTTTCCAAAAGTCAGGGGACCGAGCTTATCGCTCATTCCCCATTCACAGACCATTTTTCGAGCCAAATCCGTGGCCCGTTCAATATCATTCCCGGCTCCTGTCGTCACACTCTTAAAAATCAATTCCTCGGCAACACGGCCTCCCAAGAGAATGGACAGGGTATTGTAGAGAAAGTCCTTGGAATAACTATGACGGTCATCCAGAGGGAGTTGCATCGTCATTCCCATTGCCCGTCCACGCGGAATAATCGTGACCTTGTGCACTGGGTCGGTTCCTGGCAGCAACTTTGCCATCAGGGCATGACCGGCTTCATGAAATGCGGTCGTTCGTTTTTCTTCTTCGCTTAAGACCATACTCTTCCGTTCTACGCCCATTAAAACCTTATCTTTGGCATTTTCAAAATCGATGAGCGCGACAGCTTTTTTATCAAGTCGAGCGGCCCATAACGCCGCTTCGTTCACTAGATTTTCTAAATCGGCACCGGAAAAACCTGGGGTTCCTCTGGCAATCTGATCCAGATCCACGTCAGAAGAAATCGGAACCTTTTTCGTATGCACTTTGAGAATATCCGCCCGGCCACGAACATCAGGTCGGTTCACCACAACCTGACGATCAAACCGACCAGGCCGAAGCAACGCTGGATCTAAGACATCAGGTCTATTGGTCGCGGCAATCAAAATGACCCCTTCGGTGGTATCAAATCCATCCATTTCTACCAACAATTGATTCAGTGTTTGCTCACGCTCATCGTGACCACCACCAAGACCTGCCCCACGCAAACGGCCTACGGCATCGATTTCATCGATAAAAATGATGCAGGGAGCATGTTTTTTTCCCTGTTCAAACAAATCTCTCACTCTTGACGCCCCTACCCCTACAAACATTTCCACGAAATCCGAACCGCTGATACTGAAGAATGGGACCCCGGCTTCCCCAGCAATAGCCTTGGCCAACAGGGTTTTTCCGGTTCCTGGAGGCCCTACAATGAGGACCCCTTTTGGAATACGCCCCCCCAATTTTTGAAACTTTTGAGGGTCCTTCAAAAACTCAATAATTTCAACAACTTCCTCTTTAGCCTCATCCACGCCAGCCACATCGGCAAAGGTCACCTTTTTCTTATCTTCCGTCAATAACCTGGCTCGACTTTTTCCAAATGATAGCGCCCGGTTCCCCCCCATTTGCATCTGTCTCATGAGAAAAAACCACAGTCCTAGGAATAAAATAAATGGGCCCCACGACAGCAAGAAAGTGATGTACCAAGGGTTGTCCTCCGGTGGCTTGGCTTCAATTTGAACACCTTTTTCCCTGAGAACATTGACTAAATCCGGATATTCCACAGAGTAGGTTTGAATCCGGTTGCCATCCCTCAAAATTGCACTGATATTATTATGTTTGATAATGACTCTTTCAACGTCCCCTTTTTCAAGATGAGCCATAAACTCACTGAAAATAACGGGATCTTCCTGATGTTGGGCTGGTACCGTAAACAGGTTGAACAATAAAATCATGAACAAACTGACAAATACCCAGAAAAGTAGATTTTTTACACGAGAATTCATCTTCAGGGTAACCCCCTTAACAATTCAATACGCTCGAATCTGAAAAACAATTACAAGGGTAAACAACCAATTCTATCATGCACTTTTTAGAACTGACAACCTGAAATCATATTTATACACGTTCCTTCAGCAGGGCTTCATCTATTTGGGCCAAATAGGGTAAATTCCGGTAGGTTTGCTGATAGTCCAATCCATACCCCACGACATAGGTAGACGGCACCTCAAAACCGACATACCGCAAAGGGACCTGAACCTTGCGATTGCCCGGTTTACTCAACAAGGTACAAATTTCCACAGAGGCTGGTTTTTTCTTGATTAATTTTTCCACTAAAAGCTTGGCCGTTTTTCCTGAATCAACAATTTCTTCAACCAATAGAACGTGGCGTTGACTAATCTTCTCGGTCAGTTCAGACCAAACTTTGGTCGTTTTGCCTGGCAGATTTTTAATGGGGCGATTTTTAGCAATGAGAAAATCGATATGCAATGGCAACCGAATAGCCCTCACCAGGTCTGCGTAAAATACATAAGCCCCTTTCAACACCCCAACTACAACCAGATCTTTCCCCTGATAATCCTGAGAAATTTGCTTTCCTAGCTCCTTAATTCGAGTCCGAAGCACTTCCTGTGTCACTAACGGTTTCACGAAAAGTCGGTCCATGGCATCCTTAATGTATCGTTATTATGACTTTCTGTATATATGCGCGATGACGAATGCTTTGGTGGTGGCTGTAGCCTGAAACCGTTCGTCAGCTCTTAACGCTCCAACACACATGATGCCTTCGGGAGCCACTAAGAGAGGAACAGTCGAACGTTCAGAGCGCGGCAATTTCATGTCTGTGAAAAAGTCTTGCAACTTTTTCCGCTTTCCTCCCAACCCTTTTGGGTAAAAAACATCTCCTTTCCGCCAACTCCTAATCGTCAGAGGAGGCGAGAAAGTCTCACGGTCCAATTGGGTTTCAAAAAAATCGGAAGGGCAGCAATTTCCTGAAGAAGGAGATTCTGAGAGCCGAATCTTCTGTCCCGTGGATGGCCATACCATCTCTCCGGGAATAGGCAGAGTGACATCCTGGCAAGCGCTTCCAGCAAAAGACAAGGCCATCCCGGGACCACCAGGCTGGAGAATAATGACGTTTTTTTTCTGCCCGACATGCACCCCATGACATTCAATAGTCCATCCCGATTGCCCAGCGACAACCTGAGTCAAAATACGTTGGACCATATCGAACCGTGGCCAATACGCCGAACCCATGACCCGTTGCACACACAAGCGCACGACCCGCCGTTGAATGGGAAGAGCCAGGGCCAACAAGATTTCACGACTCACCTGTACGTTCCCTTTCTCCACAAAACAGCAACGGTCAAATGCTTGCCGGGCCAGATCTTCCAGATAGACATGATCATCACGAAGAACATGGGCTTGCCGGGTCATCACTTTAATTATACCTGGAGAATATTCTTGTAAACGTGGAATAAACTCCTGGCGAATACGATTTCGTAGGTACAGAGGTTGCCCATTGGTGGAATCGGTCCGATAGGGGATTTGCTTGAACTGAAGATACTCGAGCACTTCTGCCTTGGTACGGTCAAGAATTGGCCGGACAATGATCCCCCCCCTTTGGGGAGGCATACCACCCAGACCTCCGGTTCCAGCACCACGCATCATCCACATTAACACCGTTTCGGCTTGATCATTGGCTTGATGACCCAAGGCAATTTTGTTGGATCCAAGATCCGAAGCCATTTCATGCAATATCTGATACCGGATGTTCCGGGCATATTCCTGAAGGGATTGCTTGACCATGTGGACATCATTCTTTTGAATCTTCCCGCACCGAATCACGGTCGGCACTCGCCATGCGTGACCAAGGTCCCTCACAAATTCCCTATCAGCCCTACTTTCTTCACCTCGCAGGCCATGATCCACATGGGCAATCGATACGCCCCATTTCCATTTCGAGCGTAACCCGATCAAACAAGCCAATAGTGCAACCGAATCAGGACCGCCTGATACTCCAACCAGAATATGGTCACCAGGCCTGAGTAACTCCCGCTCTCGGATAAAGCATTCAACTTTTTGTTCAAAAGGATGGGCAACCATCAATGACACCAACTCAAGTGTTTGGCCTGGACGATTCCATCTGATGGAGAGAGGGGAATTGATATTTGGCTAAAAGGCTCCGGGCAGATTCCCCATCGACTTTCATTTGCGCCAGTAACTGTTCGATATTGGAAAAGGCCTGATCTCCACGAACCATGCCCACAAACTCTACCGTCAATTCCTGATCGTAGAGCTGAAGGTTTTGATCGAAAATATGCACCTCTAACAAGCGTTCACCTTCCTGAAATGTCGGACGTGTCCCAATATAGCTCACTGATGGCTTAGGCTCCCCATCAAGCCAAGCGACCGTGGCATAAATGCCATCCGCCGGACACACGCGGTGGCCCGGTAGACGAATATTGGCCGTAGGCCATCCCATTTCCGTCCCGCGCCGATCTCCGGAAATGACCTTCCCTCCTAACCGATAGGGCCGCCCCAAACATTGGGCTGCTTCCTGAACGTTTCCCGTTGCCAAACATTTCCGAATTCTGGTGGAACTCACAATCTCATGCCCCACGACGACCGGCGGTATCGGCTCCACCGTAAAATGAGCTTTTTCTCCAAGGACTCTCAAATCATGAATAGACCCACTCCGTCCCTTGCCAAATACAAAATTCTCTCCCACGATCAATTTTCGGATGCCCAGTCCTTGATATAACACCGTCTCGACAAATTGGGCAGGCAGAAAAGCCGCAAGTTCAGGGGTAAAAGACAGAATTACCAACTCGGCGATACCTGCACGTTCAAAAAAGGCATGTTTGTCTTCTACATTGGAAAGAAATTTATGGGGAGACCCGGGACGCAGGACTTGAACCGGGTGAGGATCAAAAGTCAGGACCGTCGGCACTCCGCTTAGTTGTCCGGCGCATTCAACCACAGCCCGCACCAACGCTTGATGACCGAGATGCTGCCCGTCAAAATTCCCGATGGTGAGAACAGGATGGCCCGGGATAGGGCACGAAGGGAGGCCTTGCGAAATATTCATACGTCATGGCCAGTCAAATTACGAGCAGCATCTTTGGCAAAATACGTCAAAATCACATCAGCACCGGCCCGCTTAATAGAAAGTAAACTTTCCATCATTAACGGGGCTTCGCTCATCCAACCTACCTGGGCTGCTGCCTTGATCATGCTATATTCCCCGCTGACCTGGTAGGCGGCAAGTGGAACATCCACATGATGTCGAACAAGTCGAATAATATCCAGATACAACATGGCCGGTTTCACCATCACCATATCGGCCCCTTCCTGGATGTCCAGTTCAACTTCCTGCAGCGCCTCCCGAGCATTCCCCGGATCCATTTGATACGATCGACGGTCCCCAAACGAAGGGCTGGAAAAGGCTGCGTCTCGAAACGGCGCATACAGCGTCGAGGAATATTTGGCGGAGTAGGCGAGAATCGGTAACTCCGAATACCCTCGAGCATCTAAGGCCTGGCGAATGGCTCCCACTCGGCCATCCATCATGTCCGACGGAGCTACCATGTCCACCCCGGCTTCCGCATGACTGACGGCCATGGCTTGAAGACATTCCAATGTCTCATCATTCAGGATCCGGCCATCGCGAACCACACCGCAATGTCCATGGGAGGTGTATTCATCAATACACACATCGGTCAACACCATCAGATCCGGCAACCGGTCCTTCAGAGCACGTACGGCCTGTTGGACGACTCCTTGAGGATCACAGGCCGACGACCCGCGCTCGTCTTTATGTTCGGGGATTCCAAAAAGAATGACAGCGGGAATCCCCAGTTCCCACGCCTCATGAGCTTCCTGAACCACCCGATCCACCGACCATCGGAACTGACCGGGCATGGAACCTATACTTTCTTTTTTGTCACGCCCATACGTCACAAAAAGGGGATAAACAAAATCGGCCGGCGCCAACGAGGTCTCCCGCACCATCCGTCTGAGCGAAGCATGTTGTCGTAAGCGACGAAGTCGATGAACCGGGAATCCCATGTTCGTTCCTTTTTATCTATTACAAAGAACCCATGCAGGTGAGCCTCCGCCAGAGAGAGCCTCGCTCACATGACGAGCCGTCCCCTTATTTCCGGGGAAGGTTGGTTAAAAAAACCACGAGATCTCGAACGGAAATCATTCCTGTCAATTCGCCATCTTTGGTGATACCCAAATGCCGGATATGATTTTTGGCCATGAGATCATTGGCATCCAACAACGTCCGATCCCCTTCAATGGTTAAAATAGGCGCACTCATGATTTTTTCTACCGTCGTGTGTTCGGGATCCGCCCCGGCTGCCACAATCCGCCTGACCAAATCCGTATCGGTCAAGATCCCGATGATGGCATCGGCGCTCGTCACAAACACACTGCCGATACCATTGTCCCGCATCATTTGAGCCGCCGCGCGGGCCGACACATCACGATCAACCTTGACGATTTTTTCGACGGGAACCATGAATGATTTCACAGGAACCATGTCCGTACTCCTTTACCAAATCGGTTAACAATAAAATTCAGATGAGTAATGAAAAAGGCCTTCTCAGATTTGTGGGGCTTCCCTCAAAGATTTAGGCTGCATGAGATCGTGTGCTATCGGCATGCGCCACAATGGCCTGCACCAGTGCCGGGACGGTATTTTCCGAAGCGATGATGTCAACCCGCAACCCTTCCTCCTCTACCGTCTGAGCCGTAATCGGGCCGATACACGCTACCATGGTATCTTTCACCAATGCGGTCAATTCCTGCCGATCAGGAAACAAATTGCAAAAATTCCGAACCGTGGAAGAACTGGTAAAGGTCAGATACTGAATCTCGCGTTGTTCAAAACGTTGACGGATCATATCCACATCCATGGCAGGAGGAAGGGCCTGGTAGGTTGTCACCACGTCCACCTGACCTCCCATTTCCTGTAATTGTTCCGGAAGAATTTCCCGTGCCACTTTTGCGCGGGGGATAAGAATCCGATGCCCAGAAATGTTCAATTCACCAAGAGCAGCCAAAATCCCCTCCGCTTGAAAGTCCTTGGGGACCACATCAGCCGTCAATCCCCATTTCGTAAGTTCTTCTTGCGTTTTGGGTCCGATACAACAGATGCGAATCCCTGCAAAGCTGCGGGCATCTTTCTGGCATCCGTTCAGACGAGTCATAAATGACTGTACGCCATTGACGCTGGTAAAAATCACCCAGTGATAGGAGGACAGATGGTGAATCGCCCTATCCACCTCATCCCAACTGTCAGGAGGACAAATTTCCAGTGTGGGACATTCCACCGGTTCCGCGCCTAAGCCGGCCAACAAATCTGACATGATCGGAGCCTGAGCACGAGGACGGGTAACCAACACGGCTTTTCCAAACAAAGGCCGGGACTCGCACCAATTCAGTCGATCCCGTAACCGCACGACTTCACCAACCACAATTACCGTCGGAGGGGTGATTCCGGCATCTAAGGCTTTAGTCACAATGTCAGCCAAAGTTCCGACAACCGTTCGCTGCCTGGCGTAGGTTCCCCATTGAATCAACGCAACGGGGGTTGAAGACGGTTTTCCCTCTTTGATTAATCGCTCAACAATTTGTGGAAGGTTTTTCATCCCCATCAGAAAGACCAAGGTACCTTCAGCGGAAGCAAAGCGAGGCCATTCCATGGCACTCACCGGTTTCTCGGGATCCTCATGCCCGGTCACAAACGCCACTGTGGAAGCCAGGGTCCGATGAGTGACCGGAATCCCCGCATAGGCTGGAACAGCTACGGCAGCCGTCACACCCGGCACGACCTCGAAGGCGATGCCGGCTCGGGCCACACATTCAGCTTCCTCTCCACCTCGTCCAAACACAAACGGATCACCACCTTTCAAGCGAACGACTCGCTTCCCCTCTCGGGCCTTACTTATGAGTAAGGCATTGATCTCCGCTTGATCCTGATAGGCCTTTCGCCCTTTTCGCCCGACATAGATTCGTTCGGCATACTGAGGAGCATATTTTAGGAGCTCAGGATTGGCCAGGTGGTCATACAAGATTACATCGGCCTGTTCCAGGCATTCCTTTCCACGAAGAGTCAGAAGCTTGGCGTCTCCCGGCCCGGCTCCGACCAAAAATACATGCCCCTGCGGACCGGTGACGTTCATCATGCCGTTCCGTAAATTTCCTGCAGGATGGGGGCTGCACCTTCATCCAATAATTGTTCTGCCAACCGCACCCCCAAGGATTCGGCTTCATTTTCCTTGCCGGATTGGGATCGACGCACATACCGCTTGCCATCGAGACTGACCACCAGCCCCTCTAAGGTCACCGTCTCCCCCTGAAGAGTCGCATGCCCCGCAATAGGAACCTGACAGCCCCCCTCCAGCCTGGTCAGGAAAGCCCGTTCGGCATCGACCGCCTTACGCGTGGACGAATGCTCAAATCTGGCAACGAGTTCGCGAACGAACATGTCGTCCGCTCGACCTTCAAGACCCAATGCTCCCTGTCCAATAGCCGGCAAACACACTTCCACCGATAGATATTCCGTGACATGATGATCCCAACCTAACCGTTTCAATCCGGCGCCTGCCAACAGAATCGCATCAAATCGACCTTCCTGAAGTTTACGGAGACGAGTGTCCAAATTGCCGCGCAGCACCTCAATACGAAGATCGTGACGGTAATGCAAAAGCTGCGATTGCCGACGCAGGCTGCTGGTTCCGATTTTCGCACCCCGAGGTAATTGATTTAAGGTCACCCCTTCATGGCCCAGAAATGCGTCACGTGGATCTTCTCGTTCGGGCACACAAATAACCTGAAGCCCATCCGGCAACACCGATGGCATGTCCTTCATACTATGAACTGCCAAATCGATGGATCCATCGAGCAGGGCTTCTTCAATTTCCTTCACAAACAGCCCCTTCCCCCCGATTTTCGCCAGTGGAACATCTTGAATTTTATCTCCACTGGTTTGAATACGCTGTAAAGACACCTGCAGACTCGGATCGATGGCGAGTAGTTGATTTTTCACCCATTCGGCCTGCCATAACGCCAACTGACTTCCTCGAGTACCAATCACCAACTGCGATCGTGATCCTGTTGTTTTTTTCACCTGACTTCTGTGCTCCATTGTCCCAGGCTGTACAAGACAATCCATCAAGGACTTGAAGATGTTGCGTTCTGCTATCCATATCAAGGAAGGTCACTGCCCGTGTGTCGCCCCCACGGGTCACGCCAGGCAAAAATAGCCGTTTAAGGAGTTTCTTCGGACACTTCCTCGACCTCGATGATTTCTATTTCCGTCTCGTCTGACACCTCGGTACCCACAACCTGGATATCCTGCTCTTTGAGTTCAAAAAATCTTCTGGCGGCTTCGATGAAAGCAAATCCATTCTGTGATTGTGCTTCGGCCTTCAGCGTTACCAAAGGCCCATGCAGGAGTTTGTTCACAATGGAAGACGCTAGTCCTTCGATAACCATGCGGTCTTTTGGTGAAATCTCACCTAGTCGATTGAATACTTTTTCCAACTCGAGATGCTTGATATCTTCCGCTTTTTTTCTTAACGCGACAATCGTGGGCGTCGCCTCCAAACCACGAACCCAGGAAAGTATGCAATTCACTTCCTGTTGGACATATTTTTCGGCTTTTTCCGCTTCCCGGAGACGCTCTTCCTGATTATGGCCGACATGGGCTTTGAGATCGTCGATGTCGAACAGAAACGCATTATCAACATCTTTCACCCCAGGATCGATGTTTCTCGGAACCGTAATATCAATTAAAAAAATGGGACGGTTCATCCGTTGATGCACGGCCGATTCGATATCTTCTTTGGCGATCACATAATGCGGAGCTCCAGTTGCGCAAATGATGATGTCGGCTCGGGGCAACACACTGTTCAACTCTTCATAAGGCACTGCATGACCATTGAACCGTTCGGCCAAATCCAAAGCCCGATGATGATTCCTGGTCGTCAGCAAGACCTCTTTTACGCCCTGACTTACCAAATGCCGAGCAGCAAGCTTCCCCATCTCCCCCGCTCCCACCAACAACACCACACGTTGTTTCAAATTTGAAAACACTTTTTTAGCTAACTCGACAGCCGCGTAACTGACAGACACGGCATATTCCCCGATTCGGGTGTTGGTGCGTACGCTTTTCCCAACAGATATGGCCTTTTTGACTAACTTATTCAAAATGACTCCTGAAGACCGATAGGTCAGGGCCATTTCATAGGCTTCCTTCACCTGCCCCAGAATCTGAGGTTCTCCTACCACCATGGAATCCAAGCTTGCTGAAACTCTGAACAGATGTCCGATCGCTTCGTCATCGCTGTATCGATAAAGATGGGGCAAGAGTTCACCGGACGATAGGGAAAAATGGGTCGAGACCAGAAAATCTTCCAGCTTCCGAAAACCCCACTCGGCCCGCTCCACCACCGCATACACTTCAACACGATTACAGGTCCCCAAAAACATGGCTTCCTGAATACCCGGATAGGCCATCAAGCGACTCAGTGCCTCGCCCATTCGACTTTCGGGAATCGCTAATAATTCCCGAAGCTCCACCGGAGCCGAACGATGATTCAATCCTAAGACAATAATGTTCATAACAAGGACATGGGTTGATGACTTTTCATAAGGATCCCAACGAAGGTCAGGATCACTCCTGCAAAGCCGACGATGGTCAGGTAAGCCGCCTTTTTTGCCCGCCAGCCCACCGTGACTCTTCCCAGTAAGACCGCTAAATAAAACACCCAAGTCACCATGGCCCAAATTTGCTCCGGGTTCCAACTCAAATAGGATCCCTTCGTCAATTGGGCGGAAACCGCCCCGGCCAAAATGCCCAGGGTCAGCAGGGGGAACCCCAATAATATCGACCGCTGGTTTAACGAATCCAAAAAGTCCAAAGGTGGCAACTTAAAGGACAACACATTAAATTGCTTGGACTTTAACAAGCGCTCCTGCAACACGTACATCACTCCGGCCACAAATGCTATGGCAAACCCAATGGTGCCGAGCATACTTAATGTCACATGGACCCACACGCTTTGAAAGACGGGCGGAAGCGAACCGGACTTCACTGGAGCCAATGTGGCGGAAACAAGCGATAATAGAGCCAAGGGCAGAATGAAGGCGCCGAGCGCCTGCAACCCCCGAGTCAGTCCAACAATAACCAGGACGAACACCAATCCCCAGGCGAAAAAGGACATGGCCTCCTTAAAAGTCATAATCGGGACATGTCCCGTGGCTATCATGGTTCCAATGAGACTGGCCGTATGGCACAGAAACCCTAGCCCCGTCACGGCAAATGAAAACTTGGAAATAAATTCCGACCGATGAATTAAATAGGTCAGAGCCAGAATGGTCCCGACTAAGTAGAGCCCCATGGTCGAATAAATGAAGATTTCAGGCATGACGACGGACTTCAAAATCAATAAACATTCCCCCAGAGTCGAGTATAGAACCACCATGACATAAGGTCAAGAAAATCAACGACTTATCATTTAAATAGATAGAAAACACCCCAGCCACTTAGGAGCAACCATCAGGCTATTCCAGCGGTTGTTCCCCCACACACATTAATAGCCTGTCCGGTAATCGCGCTTGCCCCGTTGCTGCACAGGAAAACAGCCAGACTGGCGATTTCACCGGCCTCTGCCATTCGTTTTATAGGGATGGCCTGGACAGCCTGTTCCCGAAAGGCTTCCGGTGTCATACCCACCATAGCCGCCGTTTCTTCAAAACCAAGCCGAGCCATGGCAGTATCCACCCAGGTAGGGCAAATGGCATTCACAGTCACCCCACGGTCGGCCACTTCCAAAGCCAGAGATTTCGTAAAACCCAGCAAGCCATGCTTGGCCGTACAATAGGCCACATACCCCGCTACCCCGAATCGTCCGAGGACGGATGAAATATTCACAATACGTCCAAAACGCCTTTGAATCATATGGGGGATCACCTTTTTTGAGCACAAATAGGTCCCGGTTAAATTCACTTCGATAATGTCCCTCCACTTGAAATCATCTGGATCATCAATAGGGGTCCTCCCGGACATCCCGGCATTGTTCACCAATATATCGAGGCGACCATAGGAACGGATGACCTGTTGAACCATTCCTTCTACCTCTGCCGTTTTCGTCACATCACAGAGAATGGCCAGCACTTCGCCCCCCATAGCACCCAATTCCTTCGACGTGGCGTCGAGGGTTCCCCTACGCCTCCCACAAATGATCACCCGTTTTTTTTGAGCGGCAAAAGCCAAGGCAATTGCCCGGCCGATTCCTTCTCCCCCGCCCGTCACCAACACAACTTGAGCTTCGTCATCCGTAATATCAGTCATGACAAGATTCCTAATCCCTTACCGACCGGTTTGACTTTTTCACTCTCGTTCTACCCAAAAACTTCTTCCCGACAATTCGTGCCTTGCTGCTAAGTGGCAGGTGAATTCTAGACAATCTCTTGAACACCCAGTACGATCCTGAGATCAAAATTTAGAAATGTGGAGAAACGATATGGATGGAACATTGTTTGTGGTGAGTACACCCATTGGAAATTTGGAGGACATGACGTTTCGGGCAATCCGAACCCTCAAAGAATCATCCGTGATAGCGGCAGAAGACACCCGACACACACAAAAACTCTGCAATTACTATCAGATTGGCACTCCCTTAACTAGCTATCATGACTTCAACAAGGAAGAAAAAACCTTGATTTTGTTACACCGATTGCATGAAGGTCTGGCCGTATCCCTGGTGTGTGATGCCGGAACCCCTTTGATTTCCGACCCGGGATATTATTTGGTGCATCGGGCCACTGAAGAGAACATTCCCGTCGTGCCCATCCCGGGTCCTTCCTCTATTTTGGCAGCATTATGTGCGTCAGGCCTCCCGACTGATCAATTTAGATTTGAGGGGTTTGTCCCTAAAAAACCGGTGGCCAGGGAGAAACTGTTCCAATACGTCAAGGAACAACCTGGAACCCTTATTTTCTTCGATACGCAACACCGTGTGCTGAAAACCTTATCCCACCTGCTGAAAATTGTGGGAAATCGTCGCATTGTCGTGGCCAGAGAATTAACCAAACTCAACGAAGAATTTTTTCGCGGCACCATTGAAGAGGTCACCCATCAACTCCAACAAAAGCCCATCAAGGGTGAAATCACCCTTCTCGTTCAAGGCATGTCAGCCAGAAAACGAAAGCAGGCGGACAGCTTCATAGCTTCTTGCCCCCTTACACATTCTCTTTCTGAATGACAATTCGATAATATCCATCAAGCAAATCTTGACTTTTAACGTGATGTCCTTCATTTCGAATGCTTTGAGGAACGTTTTGAATCGGATCCCCCTCATCCAATAGCACACTTAATAGATCACCGGGATCCAATGATTCCAATTTTAACTTTGTTTTGACAAAGTTATAGGGACAGATGACCCCACGCAGATCAAGCTCCTCCATTACAAAATTTTCCCTCCACCCTGTATAGCCAAATTTAGTGCCGAAAAGTTTATGTTGATATTAAAATTTAACATCTCGTATTGCCCATAACAAAAGAGCGTGTCGGCTTTCGCCGACACGCTCTTTGAAAAATACTCCTCTGAAGAGAAGACTATTGAGTCGTTCCCTTATTGAAATTCTTTCGATCATCCCCGTAATCAGTCGCGATAGTCTTATCCGTACGACCATTGACCGTATCAGGTTGGGGGGCGCATTGCCAGCAAGGAGCGGCACCGGTCATCATTCCAACTTCACTGTGGATACCGGTTTCCACGGCTCCAGGTTGCACCGACCCCAAAGGAACACCCGTATGGCCACCATGTTGGATGGTCAAGCCTCTGTAGTGAGCCTGATCTGGACGTTGACCTAAACCGCCACCAAATCCTGGGTTGTCTGCTCCACCTAATAACTGGTTGCCCTTTAAGGTGTAGACTTCACGAACCAACTTCTTTCCAGTCCCAAAAGGTTGCTCAGGGGTGGTTTCTTCTCTAGCGGAGACAGCAACATAGTCTCCCTTGGTGATCGATTTTAGGTTTGAGACGTTGGTCTGGTCATCAATGTGAAGGGTCATTATATTTAACGCCCCTCTCAATGTTTGACGCTCATCATGGGAACTTCCGCCCATGTCCAGGTATAATTTTTTACCGGACAGGTCAATACCAATCACTTCGCCCTGGATCGTCTCCGGTGCGGACAGATACCGCAACATGTCATCCTGATCCATAACCCTGGCCCTGGTACCAGAGCCCTGAGATTCTCCGACGCCCGTACCAAACCCGGAATGGGCTGGGACACGCTCTTGCGCAACCGCCACGGACACCGAGCTTGCAAGAATAATTGCTGCTCCAAAATACCCTACCTTCCGCATGTGGCTCCTCCTTGGAAGTGTGAGTGAATAATCAAAAAAACGAACAAATTAAAGTTTCTTTTTTATCTCATCATTAGGGGTGCACACTATAGTCAAGGGATCATTACCTGTCAAGTGAAATTTCGCCGTCGTTCTTTCCTCAGAGCACTAGAATATTGCCTTAGGGCTTTGTCCTAAACTCATAATTGGTTTGAGTTGAGAAAGTGCCTAGGTGATTCATATTGTGGTGCCCGGAGGGAGGGTCGAACTCCCACTCTCGTGAAAGAACCGGATTTTGAGTCCGGCGCGTCTGCCAGTTCCGCCATCCGGGCAATGGGCAAATGTGAAACGGATATCTACCACGAAGCCGAGGCAAGGTCAAACAGCTAAGTATTAACCGACTGTATAAAGGATAAGGTCCCAATCCGCCTCTTTCAAATAAGAATTTAACAGGCTCTATCCCACCACTCCAAGCGAAAACTTTTCTCCCCATTGAAGAAATAATTTTTCCCGCAAGGCACGATGCTCAGGTTCAATCAATTCCGGGTCTCTATGGAGTAAGTCTCCGGCAACTTCCTTGGCTTTCATGAAGAGAGAGACGTCACGAGACAGATCAGCAACACGAAATTTCAGCTCACCCCATTGCTGAACACCCAGGACTTGCCCCGGCCCGCGAATTTTTAAATCCTCTTCAGCCAAGACAAACCCATCCTGACATTGGGCAAAGACCGATAATCGTTGTCTGGCCTGGGATTTCGTCACCTCGGGAATGGGCATGAGCCAGTTTCCCCGTTCGGAAGAAGAAACCCTAGCGGTTTCGAGGTTCAAGGGAATTTGCCGACCCGTCCCTTCGAATTTTCCTAATGCATGTAGCAACAGGCAAAATCCTTGGTGTTGGCCCCTCCCCACTCGGCCTCGCAACTGATGAAGTTGAGCCAATCCAAATCGCTCGGCGTGCTCAATCAACATCACGGTCGCATTATGCACATCTAACCCTACCTCCACGACGGTCGTCGCCACAAGAATATCAATGCGATGCTCTTGAAAATCACCCATCACACGTTGCTTCTCGCGGGAAGCAAGACGTCCATGAAGTACCCCGACCCGGTAATCAGGAAAAATTTCCTGTAATTTCGCCGCCCCCTCCACTGCGGCTTGCAGGTCCACCTTCTCAGATGGTTCCACTAAGGGATACACAACATAGGCCTGTCGCCCGGCTTCCAATTCCTTCTCCATGAACCCATAGGCTGTCTTTCGCTGGCTGCGCATAAAGAGTTTCGTCTCCACCGGTTTTTTCCCTGGTGGAAATTGGTCAATCACCGACACATCCAGGTCACCATAGAGAGTCATGGCCAGGGTTCTCGGGATAGGCGTCGCCGTCATGACCAACACATGAGGTTGCCAGGCAGCCTTTTCCCGAAGCCGGGCCCGTTGCAGAACACCGAACTTATGTTGCTCATCCACGATAACCAAACCCAATTTCTGAAACTGCACATCCGGCTGCAATAAGGCATGGGTGCCCACAATCACCTGAGCCGTTCCCGATCGAAGGCGAGCCAAACTCTCCTCGCGTTCCCGGCCTGAGATCCCGCCTTTCACCAACTGGCAGGAAAGCCCCAGTTTTTCACAATACGGAAGGAGAGATGCATAATGCTGCTCACTCAAGATTTCAGTGGGGGCCATAAGCACCGCTTGATATCCGGATCCGCAGGCCATAACCATCGCATGAAGGGCGACAATCGTCTTTCCACAGCCCACATCTCCTTGTAACAAGCGATTCATGGCCGTAGACCTGGACATATCCTGCCTGATTTCGAGAACAACCCGATCCTGGGCGGCCGTGAGTGAAAAAGGCAAGATCTTCTGAAATCGCGTAGTTAAAGAATTGATCTGGGGAAACGGGATTCCATCTGAAGTCTGATCCACATGTTTGCGCCGCATGGCCAATGCCAATTGCAACAATAACAATTCTTCAAAAGCCAAACGCCGGTGCTCTGCCGTCTCATGGGCATTGAGAAGGTCGACGGAACCTTCGGGCAACGGACAATGCAACGCAGGCAAAGCCTCTGCAAGAGAAGGCAACGCAAGGGCCGTTCTCACCTCCACAGGCACCACATCAATGATATGAGGAAGATACTGCTCCAAAATCCCCTGGAGAATGCGACGGAGCTGTTTGGAAGTCACACCGTGAGTTTCATGATAAATGGGAATGATCCGCCCCACGTCCTGCTCTCCAAATTGCTCATCCAATAGTTCATAGAAAGGGGCTTTCATCACCAGTTTCGACCCGTGACGGGAATTTAACGTGACCACTCCGGTTAACAAGACCGGCACTCCTGGCGTAAAGGTACTTTTCAAAAATGGCTGATTAAAAAACAGGCATTCCAGGCCCCCGGTTTCATCACGAACAATCACCGTGACCAAAACCAACCGCCGACGTGAAGTGACCGCGACCCGACAAGACTGTACGTGACCACGGACCGTGACTTTCATCCCCGGCACCACGCTCTGAATGGGGAGAATTTCCAGGCGGTTATCATAACGCCACGGAATACACCACAGGGCATCCTCAACAGTTCGAATCCCCAGCTTTTCCAGGAGAGGGGCCCTCTTGGGACCCACTCCTTTGACATATTGAATCGGAATCTTGGATAGATCAGAGACGGAAGACATAGAACCTATTGCCAGGAAGCTCGGTTTGGACCATGCTCTATTCCAGTTTGCCCGGGATGGGATTTTGATTGAAGAAGGTCTTGGAAATGGTTCATTCGGACAAGTTTGGAGGCCAAAGAAAACCACCAGAAGGACTTCAATCGAAAAACTGCGACCATGCTACTTTTGTTTTGGGAAACTTGAGTGTACAATAGCACCTGTGCTAACAAGGTAGGAAATTTGCTTTTTACTCAAAACGCACTATTATTTAGAGCACCAATTTCAATTTAAGCGAGGATATACGCCATGGCACTTTCATGCGAAGTTTGTGGAAAAAACCGTCTGGTTGGCAATAATGTCAGTCACGCCAACAATCGGACCAAACGCGTGTTTCGCCCAAACCTTCGTACGGTGAGGGCTTTGGTAAAGGGGGCCGCCAAACGCATCCGGGTATGCACACGCTGCCTGCGTTCCGGCTTTATCCAAAAGGCAGTGTAATTTTCCTCCGACTTTTCCTTCAAGAACTTAAGGAATCATCAAACCCCGTTCTCCTTTCCATAGGAGAACGGGGTTTTTTCTAGATTGGTACACAGTATTCCGCCTTCTCGTATTTCCACATCATATTGTGCAACCCACGCTTATCACACGCTTGCTTGCCGTCGGCTTGACCGGGTTGATTCACCCGTTGTGCTTCCCAAGCTTTGATCTGGGTTGGCTGGCCTGGCTCACGCTGGTGCCTCTCCACTGGGCCCTGACGGGGTTGCCCCCCCGGCAGGCCTTTCGATGGGGCTGGATGGCTGGGGTCATCGCGTTTTCGGGAACTATCACCTGGGTCATTACCGCCATGAATCAGTATGGGCAGGTGCCATTTGCCATCAGCTCTCTATTGATGCTCCTACTGGCCACCTACCTCGGCCTCTTTGTGGGTGCCTATGCCTGGGGATATGCCAGATTTCAAAAGAAACACCCGGACGTTCTTTGGCTATCCGCTCCGGCTCTCTGGGTGGCGCTGGAATATCTTCGCACCTATGCCTTTAGCGGGTTGCCCTGGGCACTTTTGGGGTACTCTCAATACAAGTGGCTCACGCTCATTCAGATCGCCGATATCACCGGAGTCTACGGGGTCTCATTTCTTGTGGTGATGGCAAATGTGGTGATCTCTCAATGCCTGACCTGGATAACCACCAAGAATCGAACCACCGCGACCTTGAATCCATTGAGGCCTATCGCAGGGTTAGCGGCGACTCTTACTCTGGTCCTGAGTTATGGATTCTGGCAAGTTCATCACCAACACTCCTTGGATCAGGCCACGTCCACTCTGACCATTGGCGTCGTACAAGCCAATATCGAGCAAGGGCACAAGTGGGATGAACGATACCGTGACGAAACCATGGATCGGTACACCAGGCTCAGTTTACAGGCAGGCCGGAACACCGATCTCCTCATTTGGCCGGAAGCGGCCACCCCGTTTTTATTCGAACAGGAACCTGAATACCAAGGCGAAATTCGTCGGATTGTTCAGGCCACCAACAGTCCGTTGTTATTTGGCAGCCCCACCGTTCGTTTTCATCCAGATGGCCGACCTTACCTCTTTAACAGCGCCTTTCTCTTGGATCGAGAGGGACAAATCGCCAACCGGTATGACAAACGTCACTTAGTGCCGTTCGGGGAATATATCCCGCTGAAGTCCATCTTGTTTTTCCTGGAAAAACTGGTGGTGGGCATCGGAGATTTTCAAGAAGGCCAAGGTCCCATGACAATGACCGTCGCCATCCCCCGTCTGGATTCGGCGCTTCGATTTGGCGTCCCCATTTGCTTTGAAGTGATTTTTCCTGACCTTGTCCGCCGTATGGCACAGGAAGGCGCGAACGTGCTGATCACCATTACCAATGACGCATGGTTCGGAGATTCTGCGGCCCCCTATCAACATTTCGGCATGGTGGTCTTTCGAGCCGTGGAAAATCACTTGGCCTTCGCCAGGGCCGCCAACACCGGCATTTCCGGATTCATCGGCCCGGATGGTGCTATTCTCGAAGCCACCCCCGTCTTTACCGAACAGGCCAAAACAGCCACAATCCCCCTTCGTCATACCCTGACATTTTATGCGCAATTCGGAGATGTCTTTAGCTGGATCTGTGTTATACTGACGGGTATTTTGATGATCGGCAGCCGCTTACATGCACGCCCATCGTGAAAATATTCAACATCAATAGAGTCTCTCACCATCGTCATGAAGGAGAATGGAATATGCTAGAAGATATCCGCCTACGTATGGAAAAAATCGACAGTCGCATTCAAGAATTCCGGAGGTATCTTTGACCTCCCGAAATTGACCTCGGAACTCGAAGAACTCGAACGGGAAACCGCTCAACCTGACTTTTGGAACAATTCGAAACACGCAGCCAAAGTCGGTCGACGGAAAGCCGACATTGACCGCTCCCTGGAACGCCTGAACACCCTTGAACAGCAGCGAGATGATCTCCTGGCCATTCTCGATCTTATAGGACAGAAGGGCGACCCTGAATTGGAAGCGGAATGGAGCCAAGGCATTCAGGCTGTGGAACAAACCCTGGATGCCTGGAGGTTGGAACGACTCCTAGCCGATGAGCATGATCAGAATAATGCGATCCTGAGTATCAACCCCGGAGCGGGAGGCACCGAGTCGCAGGACTGGGCGCAAATGCTCATGAGAATGTACGTCAGATGGGCCCAGGAACGTGGGTACAAAGTGGAAACCATCGATTTGCAACCTGGGGATGAGGCGGGCATTAAAAACGTGACACTGGGCATCTCCGGTCCATACGCCTATGGATACTTACGATCGGAAGCGGGCGTCCACCGACTGGTGCGGATCTCTCCCTTCGATGCCAATAAGCGACGTCATACCTCTTTTGCCGCCGTGGGCGTGTATCCCGAGTTGGACGATGACATCGATATTGTGATCGAGGATAAGGATCTCAGGATCGATACCTTTCGCGCAGGAGGGGCGGGCGGCCAAAATGTCAATAAGGTGGAAACGGCCATTCGCATGACACATCTGCCGACAGGAATCGTCGTGCAATGCCAAAACGAACGTTCTCAATTGCAGAATCGGCTGGGGGCCATGCGAGTGCTTAAAGCCAAACTCTTCGAAGTCGAACAGAAGAAAAAGGACGAAGCGTTCCAAAATATAGTCGGTGAAAAAAAGGATATTGCCTGGGGGAGCCAAATCCGCTCCTACGTCTTTCAACCCTACCAAATGGTGAAAGATCATCGGACTAATTACGAATCAGGCAATGTGGCTGCTGTGATGGATGGAGCCCTGGACCCCTTTATCGAGGCCTATCTTTCGTTTAAAGCCGGTCATACGTCAGCCGCCTCAACATCTTAGGTATTGAACTTTCCAAAACCCCTTTTGATTGAGACGCACCACTCATGGATGAATTGAACGAACAACGGCAGCAACGATTGGATAAACTCGACACCCTTCAGGAAAATGGCATTCGCCCTTTTGGGAGCCGCTTCGCCACCTCGCATACGTTGGAGAGCATCCTCACATCGTATTCCTCCCGAACCAAGGAGGCATTGGAACAGACTCCGATCACCTGCCAGATTGCCGGACGAATCATCGCACTCCGGCGTTTCGGAAAAGCCGCATTTGCGGGATTGCAGGAAGAGGGCCATCGTTTACAGGTCTACCTCAAGAAAGACCTGTTAGGCGAAGCCGCGTATGAACTGGCACAGACGCTGGACCTGGGAGACTGGATCGGCGTTGAGGGCAAACTGTTCAGGACCAAGACCGACGAATTGACCGTGGAGGTTCAATCGCTCACGTTTCTCTCAAAAGGACTTCGTCCGCTTCCTGAAAAGTGGCACGGATTGACGGATATCGAAACCCGCTACCGCCAACGGTATGTGGATCTCATCGCCAATCCTTCCGTCCACCAAGTCTTTCGCACCCGGAGTCGTATCATTAATGCTATTCGCGCCTTTCTGACGGACCGGGAATTCCTGGAAGTGGAAACGCCCATGATGCATCCCATTCCGGGCGGCGCCACCGCACGTCCGTTTGTCACCCATCACAATACATTGGAAACCGATTTGTATTTACGGGTCGCACCGGAACTCTACCTCAAGCGGCTGATCGTCGGCGGATTTCGGCGAGTATTCGAGATCAACCGGAACTTCAGGAATGAAGGCATTTCCACCATCCATAACCCTGAGTTTACGATGTTGGAGTTCTATCAGGCCTATGCGGATTACCACGATCTCATGGACCTGACCGAGCAACTCTTTCTCCGACTCTGTCAGGATGTATGCGGAACGGTGGAACTGGAGTATCAGGGAGCCCATATTAACATGGCATCCCCTTGGCGCCGGATTGCCTATCTGAATGCCATCCTGGAGGTCAATAAACTTGATGCCCAGGTGTTAACAGATCGGACATTGGCTCATGATGCCGCAAAACGCCTGGGTGTCGAAATCTCCCCCAAGGCCAGCCATATGGAAACTCTCGTCGCGTTGTTTGAAGAAACGGTGGAAGCCACGCTGATCCAGCCAACGTTCATCACCGATTTCCCCCTGGACATCTCACCATTGGCCAGACGGAAAGAAGGGAATCCCGCGCTGACCGACCGCTTTGAACTGTTCGTCGGCGGGCGGGAGTTAGCCAACGGATTTTCCGAGTTGAATGATCCCCTGGATCAACGGCAGCGCTTTGAAGCACAAGTCGCGCTGCGGGATGCCGGAGATGAAGAAGCCCACTATTTGGATGAAGATTTTATTCGGGCCTTGGAATACGGCATGCCTCCCACCGCCGGGGAAGGCATCGGCATTGACCGACTGGTCATGCTCTTAACCAACCAGGCCTCCATTCGCGACGTCATTCTCTTTCCGCAATTACGACCGGATCGACCTGCGTGACCCTGCCCTACGAAATCCTCGTTGGACTCCGGTATCTCAAGGCCAAGCGCCGACAGCGTACCATTTCCCTCAATACCTTTATTTCCATTGCGGGGATCACCCTGGGCGTGGCCGCGTTGATCGGCACATTGGGAATCATGACCGGGTTTAAGGAAGATCTACAGACGAAAATTCTGGGAACCACCGCACATATCATCGTGCAGGAACGAGGCACCAATGACATGAAAGGTTATGCCGACCTGGTGACGCAAATCAAGCAGGTCCCCGATGTCCTGGCCAGCGCTCCCTTTATTTTCAAGCAGGTTCTGGTGACATCCAAAACAGCGGTTCAAGGCGTCGTGCTCCGCGGAATTCACCCCGAGCAGGAAGTGCGGGTCACCGACCTTCAAGCCAATCTCAAATTCGGCGAACTCGCTCATCTTAATCAACCACCGGAATTTCCTCCTTCTCCTTCAGGAAATGGCAACGGCACCGAACCCGGTAATCCATCTCAACGGAAGAAGCATCCTGGGATCATTGTCGGCAAGGAACTGTCGTTTCGTCTTGGCGTCTTTCTGGGTGATACCCTGAACGTGGTATCCCCGGTCGGTCCCATGACCTCGTTTACGATGACTCCAAAAATCCGGCCATTCACCGTCGTGGGGATTTTTGAATCCGGGATGTTTGAATATGATTCGTCCCTAGCCTATATCAGCCTTGAAGAAGCTCAAAACTTTTTTAGCCTGGGCGAGACGGTCACCGGAATTCAGGTCAAGGTCAAGGATGTGTTTCTCGCCCAAGATATTGCCCACCGGATAGAGGTCACATTAGGCACCGCCTATATGGCTCGGGATTGGATGCAATTAAACCGGAATTTGTTTTCGGCCCTGAAACTGGAAAAGACCATGATGTTTCTGCTGTTAGTACTCATTACCCTCGTCGCCTCTTTTAATATTGTGGGAACCCTGACCATGATCGTGAACGAAAAACAACGGGAAATCGCCATTCTGAAAGCAATGGGTGCCACTCCCATGGCCATCATGCGAATTTTCATGTTGAACGGTGTGGTCATCGGACTAGTCGGCACGGGCATTGGCATCCCTCTAGGGTATACGTTTCTCTACCTCATACAGAACTATTGGACCTTTGACGCGTCGGTCTATTACATCTCCAAAATTCCTGTCCATATCTTACCGCTTGACGTCATCCTGGTGGGGACGTCCGCGATTCTCATTAGTTTTGCCGCCACGTTGTATCCCTCCTGGCAGGCCGCCAAACTGGATCCAGTGAGCGCACTCCGTTATGAATAAATCAGACACCTCCCAACCTGCCACCTCTCGTCCCTTGGTTCTGATCAAGGATCTCTGCCGATCCTTTAAGATGGGCGAACAGACGGTCCATGTCTTGAATGGCATCAATCTGACGTTGCAGCGTCAGGAAATGGTATCCATCATCGGAGCCTCCGGAGCAGGCAAAAGTACGTTATTGCATATCATGGGCACCTTGGATCGGCCCACCAGCGGACAGGTGCTATTTGAAGGAAAAAACATGTTTAAGGCCAGTGAAACGACATTGGCCGGTTTCCGGAATCGGTTCATCGGATTCGTCTTTCAATTTCACCATCTCCTCCCGGAGTTTACGGCACTGGAAAATACCTACCTCCCTGCTCTGATTCAAAAGATTCCTAAAAGCCAGGCCATGGAAGCGGCCGCACACCTATTAACGGAAGTGGGCCTTTCCCATCGACTGCATCATAAGCCTGGGGAATTATCCGGTGGAGAACAACAGCGAGTGGCAGTAGCGAGGGCCTTAATTCGTAACCCGGTATTGGTATTGGCGGACGAGCCCACCGGCAATCTGGACACGCATACCGGTGATGATTTATTTGACCTCCTACGAAGATTGAATGAAACCCATGGAACGGCGTTCGTCATCGTGACCCATAACGAAAAACTTTCAAATCAGACCGACCGTCTCATTCATTTGCAAGACGGTCAAATCACCGACGACCGCTGGTTATCGATCTCCCCACATCCTTCAGGAGCCCCGACCACCGTCGAAAACGACAACGGGGATCTTCACCGTCGTGAAGACCCCCGTTTGTAATCTCCAGTGGCTGGGATAAGAGCCCTGTCACGTAGTCACAAGACCACTCAATTTCGTATCCCGATCAGGAAAACCTCATAAAATCCTCAGTGGCCATTCCTTACGGGGCGGCGGTGATCCGATCCTTTATCTCATCAAAAGTGGATTTGGGAATGACATTTTTCGCCACCAGTTCGCCTCGCAACCGATAAGGCCGATTGGATACCACCTCCTCGGCTATTTCACGGCTTAACCCCAGACTTAAGACCAGATCACTAACGGACGCCTTATTGATGTTCACGACTTCTCCTCCAATCTTCGGAAGCGATGGGGGAGTCACGATTTTGGGAGCCGCAGGCTTGGCCATAGCCATTGGCGATCCTGTGGATTTTGGAGAAGATTCCGGAACCGAGGCACTCATGGGGTCCATGGATTTAGAACCTGTCCCGGCCATGCCACCGCCGCCCGATACTCTGGAATCCTTGAGTTCTTTTTGGTACCGAATGACCGTATCTTTCAAGGCCCGATTTTGGGTCTTGACCTTTTGATACTGTTCGGCCAATACACGCAATTTACCCACCAACTGAACTTTTTCCTGATCAATTTCCCTCTCACGGGTCTCCAGAAGCGTTTGCTCGTTTTTCCGCCCTTCCTTTACTCGCTGGACTTCGGCAGTGGCCATTTCCAAATCGGCTGAAAATTTTTCATTGACGCTTTTGAGATTTCGAATTTGCTCTTCCAGCGCTTCTTGATGCATCCGGCTTTTTTCCAGTTCGGCTTTAGCCGCTTCCATATCCGTCACCGTGGCCTCATACTGACTTTTGGAAACCATACACCCTGATAAGCCGAAAATCATCACAAAGGAAAGGACCACCCACTTTGTCATAACACCCTCCTCATCCCTGCTCATTGAATGTTCATCCTTGAAAAAGCCTTATTGTTACCGACCAAGACACATACTCGGTCCTTACCTGAGGATGTATTGCAATCCTTGAGTTATGTCAAGATGATAGTGGGGAAATGAGATGTACGGGGTGATGAGCAAGGAGGAGATCGCTACTTCCATTTTTCCCTGACGTTTCACTTCTTATTCTTTCCTGTCTCCCTCAACATACCATTGCGGCTGTCGGTCCCTCAGTAAATCATTAAAGGGGTTAATCCGCTTGTTTCTGGCCAGGGGCACCTCAATATCACACCCATACAATTGCGAATCGGATTCCTGAGCCCGATACAGGATCCGTCCGTTTGGAGCCACAATTTCACTCATGCCGATAAATCGCAATGGTGATTTTCCGCCTCGCTCTTCCCGACCAATTCGATTCGCCGTTACGGCAAAGACACGATTTTCCAAACACCGGGTAACCATGGCATCGGGGCAATAGGGTAACACCAGGTTACTGGGATGGCAGAGGATATCGGCTCCCTTCAAGGCCAAGGTTCTGGCCGACTCCGGATAAAACCAATCAAAACACACCATCAATCCGACTTTCGCCACCCCGATGTCCCAAACTTGAAATCCGGTATTCCCCGGGGCAAACCAGAGGGTCTCCTCAAAAAACAAATGTGTTTTCCGATAGGTTCCTATTTGACCAGAGGGCCCTAATAGCATAGC
Source organism: Nitrospirales bacterium (assembly GCA_050248735.1). Lineage (GTDB taxonomy): Bacteria > Nitrospirota > Nitrospiria > Nitrospirales > UBA8639 > JACKFE01. The sequence continues at coordinate 240,034 of JBFWRU010000005.1, forward strand.
AGAGTTATAGAGACAGCCATCGGCACGCTCGGCAAACCCCAGAACAACATACAGGGAGCGTCCTTGAAGCGCCTCCTGAATAGTTTGAAAAACCCGACTGGATCCGGCATCCTGGGCCAGCTCTTCCACTTCAGACTTACCGACAAACTGGTAGCCCGACAGGGCCAATTCCGGAAAGACGAGAAGATCTCCCGAAAACTCCTTAATGGCCTCCAGGATCGTATTCAGATTGTATTGAATCTCTCCAAACCGTGGATCAAATTGAAAAAATCCTACCTTCATGACGTCGAGGAATCACTCCATAAAAAAAGCGGGTAGAGAACCCTCTACCCGCTTTTTTTGCATATATCGTAAAGGAAAAGACTAATGGACCTCTTTCATATGCATCACGGCACTTTGAGCATGCTTGGTGGCCACTTCGGCATGTCCCTCTTTGCCATGGGCGATGGCTTCCATCAGTTCGTGTACCCCCTCATCCAAATGAGGGTTTTTCACATCTTTTTGGGCGGCTTGAGCATGAGTCAGCGCCTCTGTAGCATGTTCCACCACCGCGTCGGCATGCCCCATACCTCCATGTTTCGCTGCGCCTTCAGCATGCGCAATGGCCTCCGCCACGTGGGGATTTCCCCCGGCAAGGGCAACCGCTCCCCATGATCCGACCAAAAATATTCCCAGAACTGCGACCAAGCCCATCCCACCCATCAATGCTGGCTTCCTCATCCCTGACCTCCTTCTAAAAAAGTGAATGATTCCTTAACTGGGGGATTAAAATATCCTCTCACGCTCAACCGAGAAGATCAAGACGGCTTGGTCTGCTCGGGATTGGTAACTTTATGAAGTAATTTGACATCTTTTTCAGTCGGAGCGGCAAAGTCCCGTGACCACTCCCACCAGGATCCCGGATAGGTTTTGACTTTCCCATATCCCACGTAGCGCAGCAAACAGTAAACCCAAGCCGCTCGAATGCCTCCCAGACAATAGGTGATAATTTCCTGATCCTGACGAAGCCCATGGTCCTCGAAAATCTTCTGGATTTCATGAACCGGTTTCACGGTGGCATCAGGGTTCAGAAAACGATTCCAGGGAAGATTCATGGCTGAAGGGATATGCCCGGATCTCGGCAATCCATCGATTTCTTTTCCCGCATATTCTTCCACGCTCCGAGCGTCCAAAAGGATCGTATCAGGATGAGAGGTTTTTACCATTTTCTTCAAGGTATCTTTATACACAATCAATTCCGGATTGACCGTTGCGGAAAAATCCCCCGGTTTTGGTGTGATCGTTTCATGTTGAAAGGCCCGTTGCTCCCGCACCCATTTTACCCAGCCACCATCCAGAATCCTGACACTTGGATGTCCGAGAAATTTTAACATCCAATACATTCGGCCTTCGTCTCCCCAATTATCAAAAGGGTTGGAATAAATCACAATATCGCTGGATTGATTGATCCCAAGAGCCTTCAATCGACGTTCAATCCGATCGACGTTGGGATCCAAAACTCCCTTGGCCACGGCATCGGGATCACTATACTCATGCCAGGTGCTATGTACCGCTCCCGGGATATGGGAGGAATAGGCCGCACGGCCCCGAACATCGATCAGCACGAGATCCTCCCTCCCCAAATTTTGGAACAACGTCTCAGAATCGATAAACATGTTTTCCATGGCTCTTCTCAACCTTTAATCAAAAAAGTTATGACATCCCGGTCGGTGTATATTCACCTTCTGTTTTTTGGGGAACCGCACACCCCAATTCCGGATGGGGTTCCTGTTGGTCGAGGGCCACTGCCAGGCTCCCGTCCAGAGGGAACTCCCGTTCGTAAATCGTAAAGACATAGGGATCTTCGGCTTTCAGCTCGTATCGGTCGATCAGCATCTGATGCTGGTCATCGGTCAGAATATGATACCGGATTCGAGCCACGACGCTCCACCCTTTTTCTGCCTGAGGAATTTCATACTCAAAACTGTAATCCCGACTGGCGAGCGGCAGCAAACGATTATCATACACCTCGACAATGACGGGGTGCCAGAGGATCCAACGTCCCATCGTATCCGTCTGGTGTTGTACCACTTGTCCATTGGGGTCTTTCACCAAAAAATCCACGGAGAAAAATCGATCGGGATCACCGGTTGGAATTTTATGACCCGCACCGGCATTAATCAGGGTCAAGGTCAACGTCACATCATCACCGGGATGGGGAGTCGGAGGGTCCACCTGAACCTGAACGGCGACGGCTTTTTTAATCATGTCGGGATCGTGCCCCCCACGCCAGAGATGCCGGCGCCCATATCGAATCGGGCTATTCTTGGCCACCGGTCGTTGAACTTCGGGCATATGGCACGTCTGACAAGTGAACCCGCGTTCTTTAATAAAAAACTCCCCTTCTGACTCGGCATAGGTTCCGCAGGGCCCCACGTTATAAAACTGCATGGGACCTGAGACGACATTGTGACACCGGTAACAGACTTGCGTCGTGCGAAATGACGGATCATACCGGGTCGGATGCGGAGCGGCAGAATCATCATACGGGCCCAGAATCACTCCGTCTCGCACATGACAAGCCGCACAGGTCACCCCTTCCCGTTGATATTCGGAATCGTACCGATAATTGGGAATTTCAAACGCCTTTTCCACACGACCGCGTGGTAAATCTTGAATAAGGGTTGGCTGTTGATTCTCTAATGGGGTATGACAATTTAAACATACCCACACATTGCCGTCTTTTTTCCAATAGGCTTGAAAAAATGGATCCGTATAGGCATGGGCATGGATACTGGTTTTCCATTCCTCATAAATTTCCTGATGACAACTCCCGCATTCTTCAGCTTTCAGACTCTTCAGACCGACCGGAACCTGTTGATAGGGAATGGCCTTGGCATAGTCCTCCCGTAATCCAAAAATCACGGTGGGTCGGACTTCCGTGTAAAACACATAAATTCCGACTCCGAGCAGAAGCAGGAACAATAACCAGAATTTGAGTCGCCAAGTCCGTTTGGAGGCCATAATCGTCAACTTGCCATTAACATTTGGAGATGCCGGTCCACCGACCCCGCCAGGGCCCGTAAATGATACCCGCCTTCCAAACAGGAGACGATCCGCCCATCGGCAAATTGGTTGGCCAAATCCGCCACAATCGTCGTTAAATCTCCGTATCCTTCGTCCGTTAAATCCATACTGGCCAACGGATCATCCCTGTGGGCATCAAATCCGGCTGAAATCAGTACAAAATCAGGCCGAAACGATTCTGCAGCCTGAACCAGAACTTTTTGGAAAATTTCACGATATTCATCATCCCCCTGGCCGCCAGAGAGGGGAACATTAATGGTATACCCTCGGCCTTTCCCTTCACCGGTTTCTGTGGCATGACCTGTACCAGGATAATAGGGAAATTGGTGGGTACTGAAAAACAGGACGGAAGGGTCATCATAGAAACTGTGTTGCGTCCCGTTGCCATGATGTACGTCCCAATCCACAATCATCACGCGCTGCAGTCCATATCGTTGTTGAATATAGCGTGCGGCTATTGCCACGGAGTTAAAAAAACAAAAACCCTTGGCGTGATCGGCTTCCGCGTGATGTCCGGGAGGACGAACCGCGCAAAAGACATGACGCACCTCTCCGCTCATGACCGCATCCACAGCCGTCAGAGCGCCTCCTGAAGCCAAATAGGCCGCCTTCAATGTGCCCGGGGACATGGAAGTATCGGGGTCCAGATAGGCATACCCCTCTGAGGGAGATTGTCGCTCCAGACTGTCAATGTAGGAGGCTTGATGGATGGTTTCTATCCATTTCCGTTCGGCCCGGCGTGGGGTGAGGTGATGGAGCCGCGACCAGATTCCGGAGGTTTCCAGACCAGCGCGAATAGCCCGTAATCTCTCGGGTGACTCAGGATGACCGGAGCCCATTTCATGCTCAAGAAAGGCTGGGTGAAAAATATACCCGACGCGTCCCATCCAAATTTGCTCAAAAAATTATTGATGTGAAAATGAAGCTCGGAGGAAAACCGGTAGAGCCTCGTGAAACCAACCCGGAATACTTGTTTAACCAGGAAGGAAAATCCTGGTGAATCCTAACACAGGAGTTTCCCTTAGACAACGGAATGGCTCACATGATACGCTCAAAGACTTTTACCAACAGTGGCAATTCAGATGACTATGGCCAATCCAAAAATCGAACAATTCCAAAAAATCCTCAAAATGGATCCCAAAGATGAAACCATGTGGTTCGGATTGGGAAAAGCCTATATGGGTGATGAAAAATGGGATGAAGCCATTGCGGCGCTTGAACAATGCGTCGCCGTTAAACCCACCTATTCGGCCGCCTTGTTTGCGTTGGCCCAATCCCTCAATCGTCACGGGGATCATGATCGATGCCGCACGGTGTGCGCCGATGGCATTAAGGTAGCGACCGCCAACGGAGATCTGCTGGTCATTAAGCAACTGGAAGAACTTAAAAAATCTCTTCCATCCTGAGCCAGTCCTTTTTCCAGTTCGCATTCTTTCACCGTATATTTTTTTCACCGCCCTTTATCCTTACAGGGCCTCCTTCAGTATCCGGATTTCCCTGGCCGTCATTTCATAACTGGCAAACACATTATTGGCCAATAGGCGAATTCGTGGATGGAGAGAGTCATTGGGTGGCCTCGTCACCCAATGGACCTGCCGGATTCGGATAGGATTCCGAATTTCCTGGGCAGGCGCATTCCAGCACGTTAACAGGATTCCGCTGAACTGGGGCACCTCGGCCAACACTCCCACCAGCATGCCCGCAATCCGCTGAAGGTCCAAAGGCGGCACGGGCCCTGATCGTCCCTTATCTGACAGCACATCCGGGACACTCACGGCCAGCAACACCGGAGCACAATACCGTTTCAACTGCTTGGCTTTTTCCGCCATGCGAGCCAACAATCGCCTGACGAATACATGCTCAAAAAAATCATCCCCCGTTTCAGACAAAATCTCGGAACTGGCTCGGGAAAAAGCGGCCTTCCCGACCAAACTTTGCGTGGATTGAATGACGGTGATCTCGACAAAAAAGCGATGGGAGCCCGCATAGCACTGCAGGTCCGCCGTCCGTCCTCCACTGGCTTCCAGAAAGGCCACGGAAAATCCCGCCTGAATTAAAAAATGCGCGGTTTGGATTTCAGCCCGCGAGGAAGCGGCTTCCTTTTCCGTGGACCGTTCGAGTTGCTGGCGCAAGTCCATCAACCGACTTTGACTTTCGGGGTCCGTACAGACAGACGACACCCGTGCCCATTCCTGCAGGACGGTTTGCTGGCGAAATTTTTTTCTCATAATAGGTCATCGTATCAAAAACATCCGTGCCCCGGAGTTTCATTCAATTGATTACCCACATGCTTTGCCGAGCTTGCCCTGAGCGCTGTCGAAGCAGGTCGGCAGGACAACTTTGCGGAACAGCCACAGACATCAGAATGCTCATCCGCAGAATGTAACCGTAAATCTCCCTTTGCCGGGTGACCTACAGACCTGTCGATTCGGGCTGTCTTTTCAGCTCTTCCAGACTAAACTGTTTCGGTAATAAGACAGGGAGCACCAGGCCGATGGGATCTCCACGGTGAATGGTAATCGGGGCTTCCCCAACGGTGCGATCCAACTGAAGCAGGAAATTCGTCACAAAGGCATCATAATCGGGGAGAAAATCGTAGAGATTGGGTGTCGTTTTGTACTCTTGGCTTTTAACCCCCTCCCAAATCGAGAAGGGGCGTTGGGGCAAATGATAAAAATGATTGGGGATATCCTTCATCATCATGCCCAGTTGTTTGGGATAATAAAACCGCAGGCCGCAACAAAGTTTGGGAAACCCGCTATTCAGAATCGTATCCACATACATGCCTGAAAAAGATTTGTACCCTAGCAGACGCTCTTCAGGAAGGATGGGAGGTGATTGCCATTCAAACCCCTTCCCCTTCCGGCGAAGTCGACAATCGGCAGGAGAGCGGATAAGCCAACCATACTGCCCCACAAATCGAACGGGGCCACAGTCATCAGGAATAACGGTATACCCGCTGGCAGCGAGTTCCCGTTGGTCGGGCAGAGACATTCCCGTCATCAATGGACGGTGGGGATGGAAATCAAGCTTCAACCGTTCGGGAGCAAAGGCCGTCGAATACTCCCGTTCCCAATAGATGGTCCACTTATCTTCCGTACTGCCCGGTAACGCATCCATGACATCACTCTGTCAATTGAAATTAAGAAACGAATAGAGGTTTGGCGTTCATTGGTGAAAGGGTTTGCCGGGAATGTGTCTATTGATCTGTCAATAAGATATTAGGGTACCTGCCATGACCAGCAGGCATGACGAACAGGCAATCCATTAGGGTTGTTGGCCACGCTTTACCATCCAGGCTACCTCTGCGACCCGTTTGCCCAAAGCCCTTGCGCCGGCTTTTTCCTGGTCATTAATGCCGGGACTATCCCCTTCGGTCGTGGCCGACGCCCCAAAGGCTCCCCCGTCGCTTACGACGATCATCTGGTTCCCTAACATCGCAGCTAAAATCGTGAGCATGGTGACTTCCTTTCCGCTGGAAATCTGCCCACCAGTCGCAAATGCTGCCCCGACCTTATTCCGCATCTTGAATTCAGGAAAGACGCCGAATTCGAACTGCCAGCGGTCAAAAAATGTCTTTACCTCCCCGGACATATTCGACCAGTACACCGGTGACCCCACCACCACAGCATCGCTGCTGAACAAATCATTCCTGGTCACCTGCCCTACGGTTTTCAGTAACACCCTGGTTCCCTCAACGGACTGGGCCCCTTCCTGAACATTTCTGGCCATTTGTTCGGTGTTGCCGGATAGGGAATGATAGGTCACGAGAACCTGAAGGGAAGGATCGGCCTGGGACAGTGGAGTTTGAGCGGAGACCTCAGCACAAACCATACCCCACACCAGGCAGGCCAACATGACCCAACAGACATGCTTCGGGGATATTTTCATTGGCAATTAAATAAAGAAGAACAAAGGACCTGAACATCCTGGTCAGGCGTATGAATCCAGTGGAGATCACCGCTTACTAACGTCGTTCAATCTCTTCATCCATCTGCTCCTCCACTGACACATGCGTCAAGGCACCTCGGTAATCACACTTATGACACCGCACCCGAAATTCCTCCAACCACTTCTCTTGCACAAAATGTTGATGACATTTTGGGCAGGCAAACACCCCCTTTACATAATGGACCTGCTTCCGATACTTCATAGCTCACCCCCTCAAATTATAAGGAATAAAAGTCTATCCCTAGCCTGCCACAAGGCTTTTTCAGATTGCAACTTGTTCAGCGCCCACCCCTTATTTCGGTACTGATGAGCGCTGTTTTCTGGGGAAATATTGGTCGTGGACTTTTTTGAGGCGGGTCTGTTCGACGTGGGTATAGATTTGAGTCGTGGCAATGCTGGCATGCCCCAGCATCGTCTGGACCGACCGCAAATCGGCCCCATGATCCAAAAGGTGGGTCGCAAACGAATGCCGCAACATATGGGGCGAAATGGGTTTGGTGATCCCGGCCCTGACCGTGCGACCCTTGAGGATTTTCCAAAAACATTGGCGTGTCATGGCTCGCCCCAGCCGGGTGAGAAACAACGCCGAGGAGGTGCGTTTTTTGACAAAGGCCGGGCGAGAAGACTGCAGATATTCAGAGACCAACCCTCGAGCCTTATCTCCGATGGGCACAATCCGCTGCTTGTCACGCTTGCCGGTCGCTTGCAGGAAACCCACCTCGAGGTTCAGATCGGCCATTTCCAATCCCACCAATTCGGAAACCCGCAACCCGGTGGCGTAGAGTAACTCCACCATCGCCGCGTCACGAGTATCTGAGGGAGTATTCCGCAAGGGAAGATTCAAGAGCCGAAGGACCTCGGCCTCATTCAATACTTTGGGCAATTGAACCCACTGCTTGGGGGCTCCATTGAAGAAGCCTTCGGCTTCGGACGACCCCAAATGCTGACTGACCCATTTATAAAACCCCCGGACGGCTGCCATGCACCTCCCCATCGACGCCGGAGACAACCCGGCGGATTTCAACCCTCTTAAAAATTGAAGCCACAGAGGTTTGGTCAACAACCGCGCATCTTCAATACCCTGGTCCCGTAAAAAACCTTGCAATTTTTTCAGATCACGGCGATAGGCCGCCAGCGTATTGGGCGCACATCCGCCTTCGACTTGCAATACCGTCAAATACTGCTCAATTTGCTTCTGCATGGCAGACCTACAGAGAAAAAAGTCTATCCTTTTTCAAAGAAATCTTGGGACATGGTAAAGTCTGTAGAGAATTCCTGATATGTTTTCACCATGTTCGTGGAATTATCTCTTTTGGTACCACATGGACCTGATATAATATCGATTACCCTGGGTACAATCATCTATATTCCTTAATTGCACGATTTGTCAGCCAGGAATGTGAATCACCTCGCCCTCGCACAACTTTTGAAATCCGATCTCGATTTCCCTATCGCCTGATGTACCGCCCTCATATGCTTCCCAACGTTCGCATGATCGCCTGGGCCATTGCGGGAATTCTCTCTGTATGCTCCGGGTTGCTTCCCATTCCTGGCATCCCGCTTGATGACGCCTGGCCGGAAATCTCTTCCCCAGCCTTGGAACGTGGGAGAGCACAATTAGCGGACGGGAATACAGCCGAGGCCATCCGTACCCTGGAAACCCTGATTGATACATTTCCGCCGCCCAACATCCTTCAGGAAGCCTATCTGCTTCAAGCCACTGCGCTCAAGCAAGACAATCAATCGAAAGAGGCGCTATCCATTCTCAAGCAACTGGCGGAGGAGTTTCCGGTTTCCCCGTTTCTGAACCAGGCACGTGTCCTCATGGCGGAACTCTACTTGGCATTGCAGGATCAGGAACAAGCCCTGGTCCAACTCTATCAGGCACTGGACTATTCCACTGAAGCGGAACAACGCCAACACATACTGGATTTGATTCGCCAGACGGAATTAGCCCGGGGCAACCACTTGGGAGCGGTTAAAGCCACGCTGGAAGCAATGATGTTAGTCGATCATTCGGCCAGAGCCGAACTGGAACGCATGACTCAAGACCTGATTTTGCAGGACATGGAGGAATCTGGCCTCCTTGAGCTCATCGATTCATACCCCACACGCTATCCGGGAGATTTGGCCACGATACGACTCATCGAAATCCACACGGCTCGTGGGGATGAAGTCTTGGCAGAACGGGACATCCGGGGATTTTTAAAGCGATTTCCCTCTCATCCCTATGCCCAAACCGCGCTTGCCCTGCTTCAATCATTTATCCATAAAATCAAGGTCCATCCACATATTCTGGCCGTAGCCCTCCCGTTTTCAGGCCCCATGAAAACCTATGGCATGGATTGCCTGAACGGCATCCGGTTGGCACTCGATATCGCCAAGGAACAGTGGGGATTGTCATCAATCGGCCTCGTCGTCAAAGATACCACCGCTTTGAACGCCCCGTTACGCGTGGAAATGCAACAGATGCTGAATGAGTTTCAACCCCATGCCGTGATCGGGCCTCTCCTCTCACGGGAAATCCAGAATATCGGACGGCTGGGGGACGAGTACGGAATCCCCTTTCTGACCCCCTCTTCGACCCTGCTGAATGTCCGCCAGTATGGCTCCTTTTGGTTCAGCACGGCCATGACTTCTTCAGTGCAAGCTAAACGCATGGCGGAATATGCGATTCTGAAGATGGGCCTTCATCGATTTGGCATTATCTACCCGCAATCGGCTTACGGCCGTGAGTTGGCTGATCTGTTTGCCAAAGAAGTGTTGCATTCTGGCGGGGAAGTCATTGCCGCAGAAGGTTACTCCGAAGACCAAACCGATGTGGCTGAACAGTTACGACGACTCAAGGAAAAGGATTTGGCCCAATACGGCACCACAAAGGAAGAAACCACCAAGACGGGTGAGAAACGAACCGTGTATATACCAGGGTTTGATGCGGTCTTTCTCCCCGGGCAACCCGTCCATCTGACTCTGATCGCCGCCCAACTGGCGTTTTTTGATATGAATGTGCCTCTTCTCGGGGGTAATAGTTGGCATAACCCTGAATTGTTTCGTTGGGCCAAACAGGATTTAGACGGCAGCGTGTTCGTGGATGGATTTTTTCTGAATAGCCCGGACCCCAGCATTCAAATGTTTGCTCAACGCTACCGGACCCGGTATCAGCAGGAACCATCATTGTTTTCCGTGCAGGCCTTTGACGCCACGACGATGGTTTTGGAAACCATTCGAAACGGAGCCCAATCCGGCCAGGAGGTCTGGGATCAATTAGTCCGGCGATCCGACCTGCCAGCCTTAAGTGGATTTGCCTCGTTTAGCTCCGCCGGCATTCTTAATCGTCGACTCTATGTGTTACAAGTCAACAAGCGCGCCTTCACTCAACTCAATTGACCGGCGTATAGCTCCCCCACGTATTAGGCCATGGATTCTCTTTTTTCGCTTCTCCATAATCTGTCTTACATGCTGGTCCCCCTCATGGCTGCGGTGGTTCTCCATGAGTATGCTCATGGTTGGGTCGCCCATTTTTTCGGAGATCCCACGGCCAAATCACTTGGTAGGCTCACACTCAACCCGATCCCTCACATTGATCCGTGGGGCAGCATCATCGTTCCGCTTCTTCTTTGGATGGCACCCGGCGGATTTATATTCGGATGGGCCAAACCCGTTCCCATTGATATCAGCAAACTTCATAAGCCAAAAAGAGACATGGCCTTTGTGGCGGCCGCCGGACCATTGATGAATTTATTCCTGGCCATCGTGAGCGGACTACTATTGGCCCTGTTTCTTTTTCTGGACCCCTCGTTACAAGCCAGTTGGCCCCCTCAACCCGGCGTCGAACTTCGCACCGATTTATTGGGAAGAATCCTGGTACCACTGACCGCTATGGCGCTCTTTTCGATCGTCATCAATACGCTGCTGTTCACCTTCAACCTGCTCCCGATTCCTCCTTTGGATGGCAGCAGGGTGTTAAGCAGCCTTCTGCCATTAAAGTCGGCCTACACCTTGAGTCGGTTGGAACCCTATGGCATGTTAATCATCTTGGGACTATTTATGATTGATCCCTATGTGCCCATTATCAGCACCGTGGTCGGGGGAGTCTTTCGTTTCCTCACCGGCTTTTTATTGAATTCTCTGGTTCTGTAACAAAAAAGGAAATTTCAGGCATGACGTCACGTGTATTAAGCGGCATGCAACCCAGCGGGTTGATGCATTTGGGCAATTTACTGGGTGCGTTGGAAAATTGGAAAACGTTGCAAGCTCAATACGAGTGTTACTTCTTCGTAGCCGACTGGCATGCCCTATCCACGAACTACGCCGATACCAGCCGGATTAAAGAATATTCCCTGGAATTGCTCATCGATTGGCTGGCAGCCGGCATTGACCCGAATCGAGCCACCGTGTTCATTCAATCCAGCGTTCCAGAACATGCCATTCTCCATCTGCTTCTTTCCATGATCGTCCCCATTCCGTGGCTGGAGCGAAACCCCACGTATAAAGAAAAGCGGGAGGAGATAACGGAGAAGGATCTGTCCACCTATGGATTTTTGGGATACCCGGTTTTGCAGGCTGCGGATATTCTGTTATACAAGCCCGACTTTGTCCCCGTTGGCAAGGATCAACTCCCCCATTTGGAACTGACGCGTGAGCTCGGTCGTCGATTTAATAGCCTCTATTCACCGGTCTTTCCCGAACCCAAGGAACATCTCACCCAATTCCCTAAAGTTCTGGGAACCGATGGCCGGAAGATGAGCAAAAGTTACGGCAATACCATTAACCTCTCTGACACCGAGCCGGTGGTCCGGCAAAAACTCAAAACCATGGTGACGGATCCGGCACGGGTTCGCCGCACTGACAAAGGCAATCCTGACGTATGTCCCGTGTTTGATTTTCACAAAATTTATTCCTCGCCCGATGTGGTTAACCAAATCGACCAGGACTGCCGCACGGCTGCTATCGGATGCATCGATTGCAAGCGGCAGGTTGCCGACGCCATAGTGAAATGTTACAGCCCCATGTGGGAAAAACGGGCGGCCCTAAGCCATAATCCAGGACAAATACAGGAAATTGTGGAAGAAGGACGGAAACGAGCCACACATGTGGCCCATGACACCATGCAGGAAGTAAAATCCGCTATGAAAATTCTGTAAAAAAATAATGGTTTTACGACTCTTATCCCGTTACAATAGTTTCATGAAATTCATTGACAGAAAAAATGACTCTGGATAGGATCCCAGAGCCCTGTGGGTTTAACTTTTTTTAGGAACATTTTGAGTAGAGAAATCTTATGAGTATCCGCATTGCCATCAATGGGTTTGGCCGCATCGGAAGAAATTTTTTCCGGGCGAGCTTTCAAGACCCCGACCTTGAAGTTGTCGCCATCAATGATTTAACGGATTCGAAGACCCTGGCGCATTTGTTGGCTTATGATTCGGTCCATGGGCGGTTTCACGCCGACATTCAGTCCGCCACAGATTCCTTAACGGTCAACGGGAAGAAAATTGCGATTTTTGCCGTCAAGGATCCTCAAGCCCTCCCATGGAAAGAACTGCAAATCGATTTCGTCATCGAATCCACCGGCATATTTACCGACCGGCAGGGAGCGGGAAAACATTTGGCTGCCGGAGCCAAACGGGTCATTATTTCCGCACCCGCCAAGGATCCCGACATCACGATCGTCCTTGGGGTGAATGAGTCCACTTATAATCCTCAACAGCATTCGATCATTTCCAATGCCTCCTGTACGACTAATTGCCTTGCCCCTGTATCGAAAGTGTTGCTCGAAGAATTTGGGGTCAAGCATGGGTTTATGACCACCATACATTCGTATACCAATGATCAACAATTATTAGACCTTCCCCATAAGGATCTCCGACGAGCCCGTGCGGCCAATCTCTCCATGATTCCCACTTCCACCGGTGCGGCCAAGGCTCTCCACCTGGTGCTCCCCGCTCTCAAAGGCAAAATTGACGGCATGGCAATACGTGTTCCAACTCCCAACGTCTCACTCATCGACTTGTCGGTTGAGGTCGAACGGGATTGCGATGTCGCTGCCGTGAATAGTGCATTTAAAAAAGCCTCCGAAGGCTCACTCAAAGGGTATCTGCATGTATCCGAGGACCCGATCGTGTCCACGGACCTGAACGGCTGCCCTTATTCCGCCATTGTGGATGCGCCATTAACATCGGTGATGGATCATCGGCTGGTGAAAGTGTTTGCCTGGTATGACAACGAATGGGGCTACTCGTGCCGTCTGCGGGATTTGACCAAGTTATTAGCACAACGGTCCTAATTACCACTCGATTTTCTCCCCCAAGCATTCCACCTATTTAGGGAACGAAGAGGGAGTCATGAAACATTTAACCAAGCAGACGATTGATCAGATTGATCTCCACCGGAAGCGCGTCCTTATTCGTGTAGACTTCAACGTCCCCCTGGACGAAACGTGCGAGATAACCGACGATTCCAGAATCCGCGCTGCCCTCCCTACCATCAATCGTGCCATGGATGAAGATGCCGTGGTGATTTTATGCTCTCATCTCGGTCGTCCTAAAGGCACCTTTCGCAAAGAATTCAGCCTGGCTCCCGTAGCTCGACGATTACAGCGTCTCCTGAACAAACCGGTTCAATTCACCGATGATTGCATCGGCCCTGCAGTTGAAGCTGTGGTGAAAAAGGCCGAGCCCGGAGATGTCATTTTATTGGAAAACTTGCGCTTCCATGCCGAAGAGGAACAAAACGACGAACAATTTTCGGCCAAATTGGCGGCCCTTGCCGATGTTTACGTGAATGAAGCCTTTGGGACAGCCCACCGCTCGCATGCCTCGACGGTTGGTATCACCAAATTCATCAAAGTCGCCGCTGCCGGCTTTCTCATGAAACGGGAAGTCGAAGCATTGGAAGGCACGGTCGAAAATCCCGTCAGGCCATTCGTCGCCATTTTAGGCGGGGCCAAGGTTTCCGGAAAAATTGGGGTCATTGAAAACCTCGGCAAAAAAGTGGATAAAGTCATTATTGGCGGCGGCATGGCGTTTACCTTCATCAAGGCCATGGGTTATGAAATCGGAAGATCTTTAGTTGAAGAAGAAATGTTGGATTTTGCAAAACGGATTCAAGCACAAGCATTAGCTCAAAAGATCAAATTTTATTTGCCGGTTGATTGCGTAGTGGCCTCAAGCCTGGAGACCGATGCCGAAACCAAGATCGTACCGATTCAGGAAATTCCCAGCGGATGGTATGGATTAGATATCGGACCAGCCTCGGTGACGTTATTCCGGGAAGCGGTTCAGAATGCAAAAACCATTTTATGGAATGGTCCGATGGGCATGTTTGAACGTGACGCTTTTTCTCAAGGAACCTTCCAGTTGGCCCATGCCGTGGCTAATGCCTATGCCAAAACCATTGTGGGAGGAGGCGATACCGCCCTTGCCGTGTATCGTGCCGGGGAATCCGAACGCATGACATTCATTTCAACAGGAGGAGGTGCTGCCCTTCAATTATTAGAGGGCAAGCATATGCCCGGTCTGGCTGCGCTACCGAATCGTATTTAGCCAAACATCAACACCGCCACTAAACGGTGTTTTTTCGATTCCTTTTTTCATCGTTAACCAATTTAGGCTTTGCTCATCACGAGTCACTCATGCACCCAACAAGGTTTTTTGGGTTATTCTTTGCCCATTCCATTGAGAAAAAACAGCACGCGAGCGGCTCTTAGTCCGAACCAACTCATGCATGAGCTTGTCTGCGGACATCCTTCAGAATAAAGACAGTTAACTTCACACACACGGAACACGCATGTCTTCTCGTTTCATTGTCGGCAATTGGAAAATGCATAATACGGTTTCCCAAGCGGAAGCGTTGGTGCGAGCCATCTTGGGCAATTATTCTCCACATCCAACGGTGGAGGTGGCCATAGCTCCGCCGTTTGTGGCCCTTCAAACCATCGCGACGCTACTGCCTGCCAACACCATTCACCTCGCTGCTCAAAATATGTATCAGGAGGATGAAGGAGCCTTTACGGGAGAAATTTCTCCCATCATGCTGAAAGCCCTGGGGTGTCAATATGTCATTATTGGTCATTCCGAACGGCGCCACGTCCTGGGGGAAACCGATCAGGACGTCAACTTGAAGATTAAGGCCGCCCTCCGGCATCAGCTTCACCCCATTTTGTGTGTCGGAGAACGGCTTGAAGAGCGTGAATCCGGCCAAACCACTCGTGTGATTCAATCCCAACTACAGCAAGGTCTCGCCGGAATACCGGCAAAAGAGTTCTCTCGGATTACGTTGGCTTATGAGCCGGTCTGGGCCATAGGCACCGGAAAAGCGGCTACCGTCGAACAAGCGGCTGAAGTTCATGGAGAAATCCGCCAATGTCTTCACGAACTATTTGGCGTTGAACCACGCACACAACGGATTCTATACGGGGGAAGCGTCTCTCCGGATAACGCGGGAGCCCTTTTTCATAGTTCAGAAATTAACGGCGCACTCATCGGAAAAGCTTGTTTGAATGCTGAATCCTTTGGTAAGATCATTACTTCGGCAAAATCCTGATCATTCATGCTAATTTTCAGTTACTCTGAACTATGTATACCCTAACGATTATTGTTCACTTGGTTGTCTGTTTTCTGATGATCGCAGCTATTCTCCTTCAGGCAGGGAAGGGGGCGGAAATTGGAGCCTCATTCGGAGGGTCATCCCAGACCGTCTTTGGAAGCCGTGGGCCAGGAACATTCCTCAGCAAAGTGACTGTCGGGGCAGCCGTGGTATTTATGCTGACTTCGTTAAGCTTGGCCTTCCTTTCCAAACAAGCCAATACCTCTTCGACCGTCATCGATCTTCACAGCCCGGTTCAGTCAGAAACTTCAGGAAGCCATTCAGAGGGATCTCATACAGAATCGACACCGAGCGCCAAGCCGGCTGACGAAAAACCGATAGAATCTTCTCCTGACGCGACTCCTACCCCCACCACCCCGTAAGCAGGCTTCTTGCAGCGCGCTAAGTTTTCCATACACAGGTCAAGCAGGCCTCTGCTTGCAGATATAAAATGGACTACTATTGCCGATCGTGTCTTAGAGGAAGAGAGTTTGACTCTTAAACCGGAGTCAGCCAATTGGCATAGGCAGGATCTTCGCCTCGAACAATTTTAAAGAAATCACTTTGCAAAGCCTGCGTGATCGGTCCGGGCTTTCCTTCCCCAATTGCTCGATCATCCAGTTCCCGCACCGGGGTGATCTCCGCAGCCGTACCCGTCAAAAAGACCTCATCAGCCACATACATCGCATCACGCGTAAATCTTTCCTCAACAAGGGGAATATTTTTGTCCTTGGCCAGTTGCAGAATTGAATTTCTTGTAATGCCATCTAAAATTGAGGTCAAAGGTGTCGTTTTTAAGACCCCCCTGCTCACGATAAACACGTTTTCTCCTGTTCCTTCGGCTACATACCCGTCCGGGTCCAACAGAATACATTCTGCATAACCGGACTTTTTGGCTTCCCATTTTGCCAAAATCGAATTTACGTAATACCCGGAAATCTTGGCCCTCGTCATGGACACATTCACATGATGACGGGTAAAGGATGAAATCTTGGCCCGAATGCCCTGAGTCAGAGCTTCTTCACCTAAATAGGATCCCCAAGGCCAGGCAGCAATTGCCAACCGAATGGGGTTATCGCCCGGATAGACTCCCATGGCCCCATAGCCGATAAAGGCAATGGGCCGGATATAACAGGACTCCAGTTGGTTCACCCGGACCGTTTCAATAATGGCATCGGTCACGGCTTTTTTACTAAATGGCATGGGCATCATCGTAATATGTGCCGACTCAAATAGCCGGTCGACGTGTTCCTTGAGCCGAAAAATGGCCGACCCACTCTTCCCCTTGTAGCAACGAAGACCTTCAAAGGGTGCCAGTCCATAATGAAGGGAGTGGGTTAACACATGAATGGTGGCATCGTCCCAATCGACCAAAGCACCATCCATCCAAATCTTTTTTGAAGCCATGACCATATCGCAGGTATCCTTTATTTACAGCGTTCCAACGGTTCTATTGCTGGCAAGAAGGTTGTTGAAATGATTTTCCACCATCCATTGTCCCTCTTTGGAAGACCAAAAGATATACTAAAATATTGACATAATTGTAAATGTCCTGGCAAAATGAATGGTTTGTGAGAACTTACCCTTGCAAGGAGAGAGATACGTAATTATGTATGCAATCATCGAAACGGGCGGGAAACAATATCGTGCCGAACCACAGGCCATTTTGCAAGTGGAGTCGCTTCCCGGCGACGTGGGATCCACCGTCGAATTTGATGCGGTCCGCTTGCTTCAAACAGACCAGTCTCCCCTCGTGGGGAACCCCACGGTCCCCTCCGCTGTGGTCAAGGGCGAAATTGTTCGTCATGCCAGAACCCGGTCCATTACCATTTTCAAAATGAAACGACGTAAGGGTTATCGCCGGACCAAAGGACACCGTCAGGGCTTTACCCAGGTTCGTATTACAGAAATCATCGTACCGGCATAGTTTTGGATACCGGTATAGTACCGGCATCATTTTGGATATTTTGAGGAGAATCAGTCATGGCCCATAAAAAAGGTGGCGGATCATCACGAAACGGCCGAGATAGTAATCCACAATATCTCGGGGTCAAAGCCTATTCAGGTGAAACAGTGACAGGTGGAAGTATTATAGTCCGCCAACGCGGCACCAAATTCTTTCCCGGGATGAATGTCGGATTGGGAAAGGATTATACCCTGTTTGCCAAAGTTGCCGGGATTGTGAAATTCGAAGGAGGGACGGTTCGCCGAAAAGTGAGCGTGTATCCTCCCGCCTAATTTTTCTTCCTCCCTTTCCCATCCTACCCAAAATTTTCGTACAATTCCCCAACCTAGGGGCGAGGTATCAGTATGTTTATCGATCAGGCACGAATATTCGTCAAAGCCGGAAACGGCGGATCGGGTTCTTGCAGTTTTCGACGGGAAAAATTTGTTCCGGAAGGAGGCCCGGATGGCGGAGATGGCGGGCACGGCGGCCACGTCATTTTTGTAGCCTCGAATCGTGTCTCCACACTTCTGGACCTCCGCTATCAACGTCATTATGAGGCCAAATCTGGGGAATCCGGCCATGGAGCCAATCGGCACGGGGCCAACGGCCAGGATGTCACACTAGCCCTGCCCATCGGTACGCTCATCAAGGATGAGCAATCGGGGGAAATCCTGGCCGATTTAATCACGGAAGGACAAACCGCCATTGTCGCCCGTGGCGGGAAAGGCGGGAAAGGCAATGCGCGCTTTGCCACATCCACCAACCAAGCGCCACGAAAATTCGAAGAAGGCACGCCTGGGGAAGAACGTCGGCTGACCCTCGAGCTCAAACTTTTGGCTGATGTCGGTCTCGTAGGTTTTCCCAACGCTGGAAAATCCACACTAATCTCCACCATATCCGCGGCCCATCCCGAAATCGCCAGCTATCCCTTCACCACCCTTCGCCCGTACTTGGGTGTGGTGGAATGGGCAGAACACGAAACCTTTGTGGTAGCAGACATCCCGGGATTAATTGAAGGGGCACACGACGGCAAGGGATTGGGCATCCAGTTTTTACGGCATATCCAACGAACCGCGTTCCTGCTGTATCTCGTTGATGTGTCCGAATGGACCGAGGAAGATCCCGTCGTCAGCTTTCAGACCTTGCAAAAGGAATTAGAGGCTTTTGATCCCGCCTTGCTGGAACGCCAGTTTGCCATTGCCGGAACCAAAATCGATGTCCAGGGAGAAGGGCAATACCTTGAAACTCTTCAGCACTTTTGCGACAAACAAGGATTCCGATTTTTCCCGGTTTCCTCCGCAACCAGACAAGGCATACCCGATCTGATGAGGTTTTTAGGCCAAACGGTCAAAGAAACAAAAACTTCATGCGTGAACAATTCTTAACAGCCTGCAAGCGGATTGTCGTCAAAATCGGGAGTAGCCTAGTTGCCTCGCCCAAAGGGGGGTTGCGTCTTGATCGTATTAACCGGCTCGCCAAAGAACTCGGTACGATTCAGGCCACCAACCGTGAAATTGTCGTCGTATCTTCCGGAGCCATTGTCGCCGGCATTTCTCACCTAGCCTTGCAAACCTACCCTCATGAACTTCCTCTTCAACAGGCCGCAGCCGCCGTAGGACAAAGCCGGCTCATGCGGGCTTATGAAACAGCCTTTGAAGAGACACACCATAAAATTGCGCAAATACTCCTGACCCACCAGGATTTGGCGGACCGACGACGGTTTCTGAATGCCCGGCATACTCTGACGACACTTCTGCAGCTCGGTGTCATCCCCATCATCAATGAAAATGACACCGTGGCTATTGATGAAATCAGATTCGGCGACAATGACACCCTGGCCGGACAAGTGGCCCATGTGGTTGATGCGGATCTCCTGGTCATCTTGTCCGATGTGAATGGCCTGTACACGCAGGATCCCCATCTCCATGCCTCGGCCACCCTCATTCCCTTTGTCCCGGTGATTACGCCGGAAATTGAAAAATCGGCTGGCACGTCAAGAACGCTCAACAGCCGGGGAGGCATGATCACCAAAATTCGAGCGGCCAAACAGGCCGGACGGTTTGGCGTCTTCACCTTATTGTTAAATGGAGAAACGCCCCTGGCCCTTCAACGGGTCCTGGACGGTCAGGAAGGGGGGACGCTGTTTCAGCCACAGGAATCCTCTCTCACCAGCCGCAAGCAATGGATTGCCTTCACGCTCAGACCCAAAGGGGATCTGGTTCTGGATGAAGGTGCCGTGAACGCACTCACACGTCGCGGGAAAAGCCTGCTGCCCTCCGGCATCAAGAAAGTTATCGGTACCTTTATGTCGGGAGACCCGGTGACCTGCGTGACAGAAGACGGGAAATCGTTTGCCCAGGGATTGACAAATTATTCCTCGGAAACGCTTCAACGAATCCTGGGAAAAAAAACCTCGGAAATCCGTGAACTGCTGGGAACATTGGAATACGAAGAAGTCATCCATCGAGACAATCTTGTCCTGACCGGCCCATGACCACGAACCTCTGGCCTACCCCTCACATCCTGGCTCACCAGTCGTTGCACCATAATTTCAGAGGCCATGTACTTCCATGTTTATCGGACTCTTAGGCGGCTCGTTCAATCCCATCCATAACGGGCACCTGCACATCGCCCGGCACATATCCCGCATCCTCCAACTTGATCAAGTGCTCTTTATTCCCACGGGTGATCCGCCGCATAAGGACACGGCTTCCCTGGCATCGGCCTTTCATCGACTGGCCATGGTCAAACTGGCCATCAACCCGTACCCTCACTTTGCCGTATACGAACGGGAAATCCATTTTCCCGGAATTTCCTACACATTTGACACCTTGTCCCAACTCATACAGGAATACCCTGCCGAAACCCGTTTTGGGTTTCTGATCGGCCTGGACGCCTTTTTGGAAATCCAAAGCTGGAAAATGAGTAATCAGCTCTTCCACCTCTGTCAATTCATTGTCAGCTCCCGGCCAGGCGTTTCATTCACCCAGCTTGGTCGGCTGCCATTTTTCCCGGCCCACGATATCGCCCGGTTGGAACGACTGGATGCCGGGACAGTGACACGGGTCGAGGTGGAACTGCCTGATCAACAATCCCTGATCCTTCTGTCCGTGCCTCCCTGCGAGGTATCCGCTTCGGCTATCCGCAGGAACATCGCCCGAAAAGAGCCGGTCCAGGATTGGTTGCCCGCCCAGGTAGAATCTTATATACTTCAGCACCACTTGTACCAATGTCCCCAATAACTCAATCACCAGCCCTTCCTTCACTAGAAACAGCCATTTTCATCGCCCAAGCTGCGAAAGAAAAGCAGGCAGGCGATGTATTAATTCTGGAGGTCGGCCACCTGACCTCTATCGCCGACTACTTTGTGTTCGGATCCGGCGAATCCGAGCGACAGGTTCGCGCTATTGCCTCATTTATTGAAAAAGAGGTTTCTGCCCGTTTCCATTCCACCCCTCAGGTTGAGGGCAAAGAGACCAGCAAATGGATCTTATTGGACTTTGACGATGTCATCGTGCATATCTTTAAAACAGACGTCCGACAATATTATGCTCTGGAAAAGATGTGGGCCGATGCACCGCAGATCTCAATTCCGGAACCCGGAATCATCTTTCGGCAACCGGCAAGAGGTCCTCAAGCACTACCCCTACCCAAAGTTGCCCGGCGTTCATAATCCGTCGATACCTCTTTTTCCAATGATCCCTCGTGGCAGAAATGACAAAAACAGAGGGTGACCATACTCACAAGGTCTCCTCACTCATTCAGGAGAATCACCTATGACTCCATATCATCAAATGGCAACCCGTGTGTTGAATGGGGAAACGATTACCCGACTCGAATCCCTGGATATTTTGGGTACTCCACAGGAGAACCTGTTAAGCCTGGTGGATGCCGCCTATCAAATCAGACACCGCCACTTCGGCAATACCGTTCGCCTTCAGATGTTACTGAATGCCAAAAGCGGAGCTTGCCAGGAAGATTGTCACTATTGTTCCCAATCAACGATTTCCACTGCACCCATCGAGCGGTATGCACTTCTCTCTGCCGAAGACATGATGGCGGGAGCCCGCCGGGCTGCCAATGCCAAGGCGCAACGTTATTGTGTCGTCATTAGCGGCCGGTCACCTCTTCAATCCGAGATCACCAAAATTTCAAAAGCCGTCAAACAGATCAAAGAAGAAATCCCGATCCAAATCTGTTGCTCCCTGGGTCTTCTCAACAGCGACCAAGCCCGACAATTAAAAGAAGCCGGTGTTGACCGGATCAACCACAACCTGAATACCAGCGAGGCGTTTCACCCTTCTATCTGTACCACCCATACCTACCAGGACCGCCTGGATACCCTGAAACATGCCAGAGCCGCAGGGCTTGAACTGTGCAGTGGAGGCATTGTCGGGATGGGTGAACGGGATGAAGATTTAGTGGATCTCGCCTTGGCCCTTCAAAACGTTCAACCGGATTCCATTCCTCTGAACATGCTGTATCCGGTTGAGGGCACTCCCTTTGAAGCACAAAAGGACCTGACTCCGACACGCTGCTTGAAAATTTTGTGCCTATTCCGCTTCCTGCATCCAAAAACGGAACTCCGGGCTGCCGGGGGGCGTGAACGAAATCTCCGATCTCTCCAGCCGTTGGCCTTGTATGTGGCAGATTCGTTATTTGTCGACGGCTACCTGACCACACCCGGTCTCGCCCACCAGGAAGTCTGGAAGATGATTGAGGATTTGGGCTTTACGGTGGAAGTGGATTATCAGGACACCGAAAGCCCTCGAGCGGATCTCACTGAACGCTCCACACCGGCAAAATAAGTTCGGCCAACATCTTCACTCATACCGCAGGTCAGTAGAAATGACCTGACGACCGGCCCATCGGGCCGGCCACCAGGCCCCGATAAAGACCGCTATCGCGGCTACCAGACATGCCATCACCAACGGCTCGAACGACAAAGTCCATGGGATTGTCCAACCAAAGGATTGTTTATTAATGACCTTAATCAAGATGAGCGAAAGAGCCATCCCTACTGCTAGCCCGATACCGACTCCCCAAAACACCAGATAGCCCGCCTCCCAATAAATGAGCGTTTTGATCTGAGATATGCTGGCCCCCAAGGCACGCAACGTCGCCAATTCCCGTCGCCGTTCCATAATAGCGGTCATTAAGGTGTTCACAATACCTAAGACGGCCACGCTCAACGCGATCAATTCCAAAACATAGGTGACACGAAAGGTCCGATCAAAGATATCCAGGATTTCGATCCGCAATTCCCGGTTGCTGATGGTGGACACCGTGGCCTCCGGTGAAAAGGATTCCTCAATCAGATCCCGAATGTCCGTCAAGGACGTCCCATGTTCCACATACACCGCAAAGACCGTTGTCAGAGAGTCAGGCCACAGGGAGCGGTAGAGTCGTTCATCCATGACTACCTTTCCTCCATCCGTGGAATAATCATAAAAAATCCCTATAATAGGAAATCCCTTCTGACCGTTCGGGGTGTCCATCATCACCGTTTGCCCACGACTGACACCCAACCGTTGCGCCAGGACTTCGGAGACGATCAGACCATTCGCCTCCACCGCCCGGTGTAAAATCTCCGAGGAATCGCCCTGGGTAAACAAGTACCGGCTCTCCTCGGCATGCACTTTGAAGCTCCTGGATACCAACGCCACTCCCTGGCCCTCCACGACGGCCTCGGTTTCCCGGTAGGCATCAACCGCCCGCACTCCCGGGATAGCTTGAAGAACGGATCGAAACTTCACGGGCAGACCTTTTCCCTGTTCATCTTCGCCTAACCATGAGGTAGGAGCCACAATGATATCCGCAACCATGGTCTGATCGATCCACAATTGGACAGTTTGGCGAAAACTGTGAATCATCAGGCCAACCCCCACCATGATCGATAACCCCACCACAATCGCCGACAACGTCACCGAAGTCCGTCCGACATGCCGGATCATTTGATCGGCGGCGAGGGAAGGCCATAAGCCCAACCGTTCGGTTGCTCCAGAACTCGGCTTTTTTCTTCGGAATAGATCAAACAGCAATGGTCCGATGGCGGTGCCGCCGATCAACAAACACAGGGCAGCTCCATACCCTCCCCATGGAATCCCTTCAACCGGAGGAACGGTACTGAATATTAGAGTTCCCGCAAGGGAAACCGCGACGACGGCCGCCCCCCTCAAACCACCTTTCCCTGAAGAATCCAAGGTTGGATTTAGGGCCAGAGCTTGTACGGTTGGCATGCGACTGGCTTCCCAGGAAGGCCAAAAGGCGCCAGCCAAGGACACGAAAAGGCCAATGACCGTCCCTTCCATCAACATCTCCGGTGACCACCTTGAGCCCGACAGGGAGGAACGAAGTCCATATAATTCACCGACACTTTCCCCGATGAGCGTCATCAGGAACCCTGCCATCCATACACCCAGGACACATCCCAGTAAGCCACCCACACATCCCAGTAAGCCGGCCTCCAACAAAAACAATCGAATAATCCCGCCTCGTTCAAGACCCACCGATCGCAAAATACCGATTTCCTTTCGATGCTGAGTCACAGAAAAAGCCATCGTGTTGTAAACCAAAAACAATCCCACCATCAGACCGATCCCACTGAGCATGGTGAGATTCATTTGAAAGGCATTCAACATGCCTTCCACCTGACCATTCCGTCGAGATGAAACCCGAACCGACACGGAGGACGGCACAATTGCTGAAACGTCCCGCACCAATTGATCTTGAGAAATTCCCGGATTAGGCACGAGATGAATTTCATGGACGCGACCGACTAGCCCAAATGTCCATTGGACCGAGGCAATATCCATGATCAGAAAGGCTGTTATCCGCTTGCCGTCTATGGAAGTGGGTTCCAAGACTCCCCGAACGGTCAACTCGACCGGATTTCCATTCGTCTCCACCAACAAGGTCTGGTCCAATGAAACTCCCAACTCCTGAGCCAAATTCCGGCCCAGGAATACCGTCTGTGGGGAAAAAATCCTGGTCCACTCTTTTTCCTGAAAGAGTGATGAGTCGTCGGAAGAACTCTTGGCCAAGGCATCTGCCTGCGCCAACAAATCCAACCCCAGGATTTCCAGATGGCGCCCAACCTTGGGCCCTTCCAGGATGATGGCATTCAGCCTCAAAAGAGGATAGGCGGATTGAATGGAAGGATTCCGTTGAAGTGGTTCTAACAGTTGCTCATCGATTCCCTCCTGTTCACCAACCACGAAAACCGTGGCCTGGCCTACCACAGACTCCACCGTTTCCTCAAAAGACTGATAAACCCCGCTATTTGCCGTTCGAATGGCCAACCAGGCTGCGACGCCAATGGCCACACCCACAATCGTCAAACAGGCCCGAAAGGGGCGGTGACGAAGATGATCTCGAACCAGGATAAAGAAAAGAGGGTTCATGAATTCTGTTGTCTGACCAGATTACGTATGTTAAATTAGCTAGAAAAAGATGCGTGGGGGATCAGACTTTCCAATGTCAAAAGGAAAGGAAGTTGAAATAGATATTCACGAAGAGGGGTTGGATTCCAATTCCGATGGCCAGGCTTTAACATCCCGCCAAAAGGAAATCCTCCGGTTGGTGGCTCAGGGTTTTACTAACCGGGAAATCGGCCAAAAATTGGATATCAGCGTTCGAACGGTGGAAGTCCACCGCTTTAATCTCATGCGTCGTCTTCGTGTGAGAAATGTGGCGCAACTACTCAGACAAGCCATGGCCCTGGAAATTATCTCTAAAGAACCGCCTCCCGCCAAATAAGGGTTCGGAACCACTTCCACAGTGTCCGGTCCTTCTCAGGACATTTCCTGTAGTTTTCCACGACAGGCTAAGAGAGACGCATAGCCCTTCCGGTCAAGAATTTCCGCCAATTCTCGAGCCAACCTGGCAAACACTCCGCATCCTTCCTCTACCAATACCGTGCCGACTTGAATAGCCGAGGCTCCACATAAGATATGTTCAAAGACATCTACCCCGGTTTCGACACCACCCGTCCCGATTATAGGAATCCGGTCACCCCAGATATTCCATAAGGCTCGAACGTTGGCCAACGCGACCGGTTTTATCATGCGTCCACCAAGCCCGCCAAACCCGCCTTTGGGTTTAATCACCACCCTCTCCCGCTCGGGGTCTACCACCAGGCCGTTGCCGACGGAATTGATCATGGTCACGAAGGCAATATTCACCCGCTGCAACACCTGAGCAATTTTTTGATGATGAATAGGGTCAAAATAGGGCGGCAACTTCACGCCAAAGGGAATAGTGAGGATGTCCCCCAGCTTTTTTAGCAACCGTTCAGATTCTTCGAAGTCATACCCGATTTGTGGTTTTCCTGGAATGTTGGGACACGAAAGATTCACCTCGACTAAATCCGGACGGGCCTGATTCAGAGCCCGCGCGCCTTCTAAAAAATCATCGGGTTGTAACCCTGCCAGACTGGCAATCACCGGTTTGCCAAAACGCCGAAGAGACGGAATCAGCTTGGCATAGACCGGATACCCCAAGTTGGGCAGTCCCATTGAATTGATCGATCCTCCGGCAAATCCAAAATACCGGGGCTCAGGATTTCCCCGCCTGGCTTGTGGAGTCATGGATTTGGTCACAATAGCCCCGGACTCGGAAGCGCCAAGCGCCTCAAGTTCTTCCAGAGTCACACACAAGGCTCCCGAAGCATTCATCAACCCGTTTGGAAACGCAACGCCTGCAATGACCGTGGAAAGATCCGTCATCTCCTACTCCAGTTGACCATCCCGGATAGCCAGGACCCGATCGGCCGCCTGAGCGGCGCTGAGGGCATGGGTGGCCAATAATATGGTTTGTCCGAACTCCTTTGCACATTGCCGAAGAAGTGTCACAATCCCTGCTCCCGTTTTGCCATCCAAATTACCAGTGGGCTCATCCGCGAGAATCAGCCGTGGGCGATGAACAAAGGCCCGTGCAATCGCCACACGCTGTTGTTCCCCGCCCGACAATTCCTGGGAACGATGACCCAGGCGATGGCTTAGCCCCACCAGGGCCAACATATCTCGAACCTGCTCCCGAATGTCAGAACCCCTCTCACCTCGCAATCGCAGGGGCAGCGCCACATTTTCTTCGATCGTCAACCCAGGAAGCAAATGAAAGGCCTGAAACACCATTCCTACATCAATCCGCCGCCACTGAGTCCATTCCTGATCGCCAAAGGTCTTTGTCGACCGGCCGTCCACCACTATTGCTCCGGATGTCGGAGTATCCAGACCGGCCACCAGATGTAATAAGGTACTTTTTCCGCTGCCACTTGGCCCCATCAGCGCGCAAAACTCGCCCTGAGGAATTTCCAAACACACATCGCGCAAGGCGAAGACAGAAGACGCTCCACGGACATATTCCTTAAAGACATGATCGAACTGAATCACAAATGTATTCCACGAACAACATGGGATAGAGAAGAACCCCAATCATGGTATAACAGGATTCAATCCTATATCATACTGTCCGGGTCACCGACAAAGTCGGAACACGGAAGCGTGGCAACCAACAACACATAATTCATCTGAGCCAGACTTCATGCGGCGGATGCGCTCATTTATGGTCAAGGCATTCACTTCCCAAAGTGCCCTACACGCCCTACTCCATCTCATTTTTCCGTCTGACTGTGCCGTGTGCCACGTTCCGTTACGACATGAAGGCATTCCGTTTATTTGTCGGACTTGCTGGGCGACATTGTCCCTTCTTCCCAGTCCCTGCTGCCCTCAATGCGGCCAACCCTTTTCCTCTCCGGTCGCTCTTGCCCACAGCCCCACACACATATGCGGGGCCTGCCGCCAACATCCACCGGCATATACCAAAGCCTGGAGTCTGTATACCTATCAATCCCCCCTCAAAGAAGCACTGGCCCTCCTGAAATATCGTGGCAAAGTGACTCTGGCCTATCCCCTTGCTCAACTATTTATCCAACATCTCCCCGTCCTTCCTCCCATAGATGTCATCATGCCGGTTCCCTTGCATGCCCGGCGGTTACGGGAGAGGGAATTTAATCAGTCCGCGTTACTGGCCAGCCCGCTCAGCCAACACCTCGGCCGGCCACTGGTTCTCGGGCAACTCATTCGTAGACGGCAGACTATTCCGCAAACCTCGTTAACGAAAAAAGAGCGACTCACCAACCTTCGTGAAGCCTTTGCGGTCACACAGCCTGAAAAGATCCTGGGAAAAGCAGTTCTTCTCGTGGATGACGTTATGACCACCGGCACCACTCTCCATGAATGCGCCAAAACGCTCATCCGCGCGGGATCCGGACAGGTTTATGGAGTCACCTTGGCCCGTATGATGTAACCCGTCCACCAGCCCTTTCCTTCCATAAAATTTTGCGATATAAAAACGTTCATCATGGAGGAATGCCGACATGCCCATTTATGAATACCGTTGCCAGGATTGCCAAAAGCGGAACACGTATTTACTGTTAACCGCCAACGCCCCGACTCCTTCCTGCAAGCATTGCCACGGTCAACATTTAGAGCGCCTCATGTCACGATTCGCCGCACCCAAATCGGAAGAAGCTCGCATGGAAGCGCTTGCGAATCCCAGTAACTTCGGCGATCTGGATGAGAACGATCCCGCGAGCATGGCCCGATTTATGAAAAAAATGGGGAAGGAAATGGGTGAAGATTTAGGAGATGAGATGGATGAAGCCATGGAATCAATGGGAGAGGGAGGACAGGACGAGGACAGCATGAGCATTCCCGACGTCGATTGAGCAGAAATTGAGTCCTCATGAATGGAACGTTACCGCCAAAAACCAAGACTTTTCCGAGAGGCGTTCCATACTTTAGGCATGGATGAAACCTTCCCACGGGCTTGTTGACCATTGTCCCCCCCTCTCAAAAGCTTCCTCAGTTGCCCATACCCCCTACGGAGAGTGCTTTTCCTAGCAGGAAGACCCTAGCAAAACGACTTGACTTTTCTTGATCTTTGGGTAAGCTAGACTCACAATTACAATTCGAGCAATCCAAAAGAACTCCAGACATGTTTGCCGGACAATATTACTGTAAAGTTGATGAAAAGGGGCGTTTTGTCCTCCCGAGCCCCATTCGTGAAAAGATTGAAGCCACGGGAAATACCCTGATGTTTTTGAAGGGCCAAGACCTGCCCGTGCTCGCCTATACCAATCCTGAATGGGAAAATCGCCTGAAAAAAGCCGAAGAGTTGCTTGATGAAGACCAGCGTCGGCTATTCATGTACCACATGGTCTCTGAAGCCTCGCCTTCGGAAATGGACCGTGCCGGGCGCATGCTCATCCCTGGACGATTGCGCAAGCTCATCCCGGTGGATGATGAACAGGAAATTGTCCTGGTCGGGATGTTCCACCGTCTGGAAATCTGGAACCCATCCGAGTGGCGCCTGTATGTCCGGCAAAACGAAGAGACCTACGAATCGCATATGGGGAAGATTCAAGGAATCTTCTTGTAAGTGTCATGAAACCTCCTACTTTTCCTCATCCTTTCTGTTGAGAACACTGTTCCATTGAGACCCATCCGCATCCCCTCCCTTCCGACCGTCGCGGCTATCAAAGGGAAGGGCGGCCTGATCCTGCTTCCCAGCCATACTCGAAAAAGCCGTTCGGCCGATAACCGGTTGGACTGGAACCAGCTCGGTGGCGATTCTCTGACGCCCATTGAACTCTTTGTCGTGCTCCCGTTACCTCCGAGCATCAACCATCAATACGCCACCGTTAACGGGCGGCGCGTCTTGGCTTCAAAAGGGCGTCAATACAAACTGGCAGTCGCCAATCATCTCCAAGCCATTATTCAACAATCACCCCATCGGCCGGAATTTTTTGAGGGCTTGGAGACCCATGCGCTGAGTCTCTCCCTCCGATTTCATTTCAAATCTTCCCTGCGCCGGGATTTGGATGGTGGGCTCAAAATTGCCCAGGACGCCATTTGCCAGGCGATCGGTCTCAATGACAATCGAATTTCTGAAATTCATCTTCATAAAGACCTGGATGCGGACCGACCCAGAATGGAATGTACCTTGGCCTGCCTCACCCCCCTGCCTGTCAAATCAAAAACTTCACGCCAACGCCTCTCCGCAATACCAACTCCACGTCGTTAGGCTGGCATCACAACTGAATCCCAGGATTGGGGGATCTCAAGTTTGTTGCCGTAGGTCCTTGATCCCCGTCCAACTAGGCCGAAGGCCAGGAAAACACCAACGAAAGGAAATAGGAGGAAATACTTGTGAGAACCCCGGATGCGGCAGGGGAATAGGGGCCCAAATGGACTATGAGGTGATACCGGCGCGGGAGAGGGCTTGCACGACGACAGAAAGGGGATGGGTCGCTTTGGTCGTCTTCATCTTGGTCAACGCGGGAAAGTGAAATCCGACTTTGGACCCCATACGATGTCGCACGACTCCCGGCAACCAGATGCTATCGCCCAAATAGTGCAGTTTGACGGAAACGGGTGTCGCAATCGGCACGGGAGGAAGCTGCCCTTTGGGAAAATCCACCAACATGCCTTCCGTGCTGAGATTCACGAGATACCCCTGACACAACGTATCCTGCCTGCACCGGATAACGACCGAAAGCCCTTGCTGGTGTTTGACGGAGATACGACGACTCGCCCGCCGTTCTTCCTGGCCGGAACCAACCGACGTCCGTTGATCCTCGGCTACCGGCGTCTGTTTGCTCATCGTCATGACTCTGATGGAGTGGGTGAGGAGGGAGAGAGTTCCAGGGCACGCACGGCTTCATCTTCGCTTGCAAAAATGGGAATCCATTCCCTAATTTCGGTCAATTCTAAAATATCCCGCACGAAACCCGCCGGGGCAATGATGCACATTTTTCCTCCGATCCGCTGAAACCGCCGTTGGGCCAGCACCAACCATCCCAACGCTGCGCTGTCGATGAAGGACACGGCAACCATATTGAGCACCACATATCGATAGCCTTGTGTAATGGCATAATCGATGCGCCATTTAAAATCCTGTCGGGCATGCTGATCAAAGCGTCCGGCAAAAGTGTCGACAAGAATCTCGTGGTTCAAACTGCGTTCTGAAACAACCATAATGAGGTGTCCGATGATCTTACTGGGTGATGTCTGTTTGTATCGGCTCCAGACGCAACACACTTAACCGGAAGCAAGGGCCAACCCTCAATCGAATGATGATAAAGAAATTCCACACAGGAAAATCATCGTGATTCCTGCCGTAGCGAGGACCAGGCGATAGTCAGATCATCCACCAACTGCATAGGCGCCTGTTGAGCAATTTCACTTTTAAATGGGCGGGAAATACGAAGTTGGACAGTGTGGGATCCGGCCTCCACAACATGATCTGCCGTGAGGTGATATCGCCTCAACGCACCATTTTCGATGGGACCCAAATCCTGCATGCCCACCACGTTTCCATCGACCACCCATTCAAACAATCCCCCGGCTAAATTGCGTCTGTCCCCTGAGGAATGATAGGTCACCATGACCCGGGCCGACAGATGAAGCCGACCTGAGGCCAACTCCCGTTGAAACTCCAACCCACCACCCTGTTGAGGATTTTGATCGGGTGAAAAATGGATTTGCCCAACTTTCACCTGCAAGCACTGGGAGGGATGACCGGTCCCTGCCGCATCACACTGGGCAAAAGCCGGAAACCCTTCACCCCCGAATGTGCCATTCGGAGTCGTGAATACCCTCCACTCCGTTAAGCGATCCGATTCAAAATCGGCCTTGGCCAGCACCACGGCATGAGCAAAGCCACCGCCACAGAAAAGACCGTACACAATTATCCCCGGAAACAGAAAAATCTTGAGCCACACCGACTTGGCTTGGGCAAAACTCAACCATACCAATAAAAACCTAAATTTACAGGACTGTTTTTCAAACATTTTTACACCTCTTCGGGTTTTGTTTCGATTTCCTTGCCTGATATGATAAAGGACGGGCGAAGCGAGTTGAGTACAAAGCCTAGGGAAGTTTTTCATGACCATGACATTCATCCGTGCATTCGGCTCAGGCCTCCCTTCCACCAAACCGTCAGATATCATTCTCTCTTTTCGTCGACGTTTGGGAAGTCATTAACTCCTCGCTCCAACATCGGCCTGATTCATTCACCAACGACCACAAAGGTTACCTTTCATGAGCGTATGTGACAAAAATTTGATCGTGCCTTTTGGCTTATTGACCTTCATAATCTGCGGAATGGGGTTTTCTTCCTCGGTGTCAGCACAACATCCAGCGCAGGGGGAACAACCGAATCACCCGTTGGCCCAAGCTCAAACGATTCTTATTGAAGGAGTCGCTCTGACCGAACGTGGACTCCAAGATCCGAGGACCATACTTCAAAGCGTTACCGAGCAACTGCGCAATGCAGGGTGGTCCGTCGTGTCTAAACCCGATCTCCCCCATGATGCGGTTGTCCGGGTAAAATGCGAAGAACGACAAACCTGGACCGGACCAAGCAAACATCGACGAACCGGATCTACACCCACCACTCGGTTGTGGAAAGGACCGGCCTGTCACCTTTCCTATCGTTTTAACCATCAGACACCAAATTGGAGTTGGGAAGTCAGGACTTCATTTGAAGATACACGCGAAGCGGCCAAGGCGGCAGGAGCGACGGATATCGGAACCTTTGCGCTCAACTCACTAAACACCCAACTCCAACAAGACGAATTTCCGTTATTTCTAGCCGCCGAATGGAGACAAACAGAGCGGCTCTTATCCATCTATCGGCAATCGTCCGATCAGATCGAACAACAACTCACCATTCTTCACCTCTTGGGGGGCCTCCCTTCCGAGCAGGCCTTGACCACCCTTGAAGAGGCTCTTAGCCGGCCAGCCTTGGCTCCCACCGCCCTTTTAGCCTTGGGACAACAGGGAGAAGCAGGGATCCCCGCTCTGGTCTCCTGTCTGCAAACCTCGCACGATTCTGACCAGCAATTGGCGGCCATTCAGGGACTAGGAACCATCGCCACGCAAAATAAAAATCCCGTGCTCTTCACTCAATTCATGGCGTTATTGGAGTCAGAAGACCCTCGAATACAAACCGAAGCGGTCAAAGGCTTAGGAAACCTGGGTGACCGTCGCGCCGTTCAGCCCTTGGAACAACTCAATCTGAAAGCCTGGACCAATTCTTCCACCAGTCCCGACATGAAAGCCCTTCGGGATATGCTGAGTTGGAGTCTGTGGGAATTGAACCCGACCGCCCACACCGGGGGATAACAACTTCCCCCGCGCCTGTCTCTCACCGTCTATTTTTTCTTTTCCTAATCCAGGCGGGTTTTCCAGGGAACCCATTCCTCGGCTCGTGACCTTTACTTTTCCCATACATTGGGCATAGGCTTTTCTTGGATATCATAAACACGTGAATGCATTCGATGACCCGCGTATGAATCGAACCGGGCGAAAGTCTCCACAGCCTTCTATAGGCAACCCTGGCAATAGTCCGTTGCCTCCTGAGGTCCACCGGCTCTTTCTTGAGGCTGTCGCCCACCATCAGGCCAAACGCCTGGCACAGGCCGAAAGTCTTTATAACGATATTCTCGCCCAGTTCCCCTCACATGCGGATACCCTCCACCTTCGAGGGTTGCTAGCCTTCCAGCAGGGGCAGAACTCCCTGGCCTTGACTTCAATTCAGCTGGCCATCGAGCAGGACTCCAACAAACCTCACTATCACTATAACTTTGGCCTGGCATTAGAAAAGGAAGGACGGTGGGAAGAATCCATTGCCGCCTATCAGCAGGCTTTATCGGTCAATCCCAATTATGTGGAAGCCTTAGCCAATCTTGGACACGTCTATCGACGGCAACGACAATGGTCGGAAGCCATCGACACCTTTCAACAGGCCTTGTACCTCAAACCCCGGTCGGCAGACCTGCACAACAATCTTGGCGTGACCTATAAGGAACAAGGCGACCTTGATTCCGCCTTGGCTCAGTATCGACAGGCCCTGGAAATTTCATCACAACATGCCGAAGCCCTCAACAATATGGGCGTGGCGCTTCAGGATCAGGGGAAACTGGCCGAAGCTGCCCAGGCCTTTCAACAAGCGCTGACCATAAAACCCGGATACGCTAATGCCCATTATCATTGGGGACTGGTTCGTCTTTGGCAAGGTGAAGAGCAAGAGGCCTTAGCCAGTTTTCAGCGTTCGGCAGATTTGACCTTTAACCATGGCCATGGCTTGGCCACGGCCTTTGTCACCAAGGCCCGAGTGAAACATGACTACGAGCAACTGCACTATCTGGCCCAACACGTTCCCGGTTTGCCCCTGCCCGATAAGTATCAAAGTGCGTTGACAAACCTGCATCAGCGGTTATCCAAGTCCTCACCGGATTCCATTTTTCTCAAACTCACACCACAAGAACAAAGCTGGATCGCCCCTTCCTTCAATCGGCTTCTGCATATCCGCCCAACACCAAGACTGGTGACTCCGGCCATTAACCCAAAACTGGATGTGTCGGTCATTGAAACCCGATACTTCTCCACTAAACCCGAGGCCATGTTTGTAGACGAATTATTGACGGAGCAGGCCCTTACCGAACTTCGGGCCTTTTGTCTGGAATCCACGATCTGGAAGCGTGACTATCAAAACGGATATATCGGGACGTTTCTGGCGAATGGATTTGCGTGTCCCTTGCTCTTGCAGATTGCCGAAGAATTGCGAACCCGTTTCCCTCAAATTTTCCAGCACTATCAACTGCAACAAGCCTGGGCGTTTAAACATGACAGCGCCTTGAGAGGCTTGAACATGCATGCCGATGCCGCAGCCGTAAATGTGAATTTCTGGATCACGCCGAACGACGCCAACCGCAATCCGGAATCAGGAGGACTGGTGGTCTGGGATAAGGAAGCACCCGATGAGTGGGACTTTGCCGCCTATAATGACCAAAAGAACAAACTGAAAATTCAAACTTTCCTGGAAGCAAGCGGTGCCAAACCCATCATCATTCCGCACAGGCAAAACCGGGCCGTGATCTTCAATTCCAACCTGTTCCATGAAACCGACGTCATCGAATTTCACGACACCTATGAATCTCGCCGCATCAACGTCACTCTCCTCTACGGTCACCGCCAAAAAGCCCGATAAGTTCTCCAATAAAACTCCGAGTTTTTTTACTGGGTTGTTTCGGGAGAAGAATACTTGCCAGAAATCCTCAAGATCCAAGATTTCTTTGAATAGAAGGAAGAGTCAAAAAACGTGGCATGGAGATGAAAGGGCATGTACTCTATAAGGCAAACTCAACCCATAGCGGCAGGTGGTCGGAGATACGAAAGGAAATCGAGGCCCGGCTGAGATTGGTGTCGGTGTAGACATGTGGTTGGAAATCAAAATTCCCTCCACTGGACACCTCGAGGTCTATAAGGGCTTCCTTACCGGAACGAAACCAGGCAATTTGGTCATAAAATTTGTCAAACGGATCATCCGGATCATCGAAAACCGTTCTCGGCAAATTTCTCAGTTCATCGGGTATTGTTAATCCCGTCGCGGTAAATGCATCGAATAACGGACTGCCTTCCCGGTCAATATTGAAATCGCCCAGACAGAGAAGATTATGGTGAAAGCGGTTGGTTCGCCGGGCCCAATCCCTGAATATGTCGGCAATTTCCTTCAGTTCGGATATACGATCGGCCTCCACGTTCCCAAACAGGATATGAAGAGTCACCAGAATAAAGGTCGCATTCCCCCGTTGGAAGCTCACCACATACGGGGTGCGCGCAAATTGTTCACGGAGCGAATCTTCCTGAAGCACGTCTAATCGTTCTGGAGGCACCACCAGTTCCCCTGCCATCCCCGAGGGACGCACACGGGAACGATGAAAGATAAAGGCCAGACGCTCATTGTTCCCGGCAGCACCGACTGTCACGTCGGTCATCAAGAACCCCCAATCATTTCCCAGAAATTCCATCGTATCCCGAAGAGCCCGAAGATCCCCCTTGAGTTCCTGAACGGCAATAACATCGAAGCGGGAAAGAATTTCAATGATGGCCCGTAAACCCCGAAGATCGCGCTTGGGGCTGTCAGAGCCCGAGGCAGTCCATTTTCGCGTCAGGGAAGCAAACGAACGGATATTCCAGGTGGCAAGAAGCAGATTATTATCTCTCTTAGCCGGAATATGGCCATCGAGCGCGGAAGATAAGGAAGCCAGATCTCTCTGGACTGCCACCGGCGGTGTATCAAGAATGGTCGGCATGGTTATGACCTTATGTTCGTGATCAGTTCCTTGTGAAGGCGTGATCCTGAGAAAATTTTCATAATGAACGTAGCTTAGCTTCTCAGGCCCTTGATTATGTCACGCTAGGACTTTTGTCCAATAAAAGCAATAAGCAGCCTCGGTTGCCCAAAACCTCTCGTGACCATTTTCTCAGGGCATCATTACTGACACGCGACTCACAGAGGAAGTAGGCTCGCTCCTAGGAAAGCATAGGAAACACGAAGAAGTGAGATATGTGTTAGGCAGAAAACCTTGGTGCGCCCGACAGGAGTCGAACCTGTAACCTCTTGATCCGTAGTCAAGCGTTCTATCCATTGAACTACGGGCGCGTAGGTGAGGCCTCTTTATACAGACCTGATGGTTTTTCCGTCAACTCGACCAATATACGACCTAGGGAATGGAGCGTTAGCGCGGGCATGACATCAAAGGTCTGCGAGAAATTCGACGCTGGTGGAAAAATAGGTTGACCGGTTTCATTCTTTATCACCCGATAATCGCCATATCGCAGATAAACTGGCCCATCTCTGGCCATCGAGTATGGCCCATGGCTCTCTTGTATGCGGCTGTTAACCGGTTCCCTCTCATCAATCATGTCCGGAAACTTTACGTACCACCTGCCATTTCTTTTATCCAGTTGTGTAAGACTTTCCTCCTTGGACTGGTGGTTGATTCTCAAGCGGTTCACGGACACTGACCTCCGGGGCCTGCACCAGCGTATGTTAGGTTGATATGCAAGAAACCCTCTTCCCTACATCCGGTCACACTCACGAAAGAGCATCAATTCGCGCCGTAACCCCCAAGATCCCGATGGACAATCCTGTGCAAGCCCCAATTCACGAAGAATGTACGCATTGGAAAATTAGTAAAATAGTTTACACATATAACACTAGGCCTATCGGGGAATTGCCTGGACCAGCCGTAAGGGATTCACTATGACGATACAACCATTCCATCCTATTCATCTCCCAACTTGGAGGTAGGCTTGATGCTTCAAGTTCGCGAACAAATTGATCATCACACCACTGTTTTGGCACTCACCGGGAAAGTTGACCGTCAATCAACCATCGGGGTCGAGGCACTGATACTGGGATCCAGGGAATTGGGATTCCAGCATGTCATCCTAGACTTCTCCGGTGTCATCGCCATTGATTCCGTCGGCCTCGGCCAATTGTTTCTCTGGTATCACAAAATGAAACCCCATCACCTTCGGTTAAGCATTGTCAGTCCCTCGTCTTACATTCGAGATGTGCTGGAACTGAGCCACATTCCAGATATTGTTCCAATCTATGCTTCGGAGCAGGAGGCGATGAGACAAGAACATCCTGGGCTGAGGTCTTAGGAATCTCGCTCCAGCATCGGCACACCGTTCCTTCGTCCAACGCCACCAGTCTCTACAGACCCTAAAGCCGGCTCATTTGCCATAAGTTACAAGCCATGGCCCCTGACAAAGGATACCGGCGTTATGACCATGTTAGGAACACAGAGAAAAGGCAAGATTAAGAAGGGAAGGAGAGGAGGACGTCACATCAAGGCATCGGCAAGAAGGCCGACGCTGGTAGCAAAATAAGTAGACCGATTCCATTTCATGATCACCCGATAATTGTCATACACCAAATAAGCGGGCCCTCCCTGACCATCAGGCAAGACAATGGCTCCCTGCATGCTACTGATGGGAAGGTCAGCCCCATCAAGGGTACGAACACCCAGCCTTTGCCAATACTGCAGGGATTTGGATCGGGTAAGCGTGGCCTGACGGGCATCAAATCCTGCCGGGAGTATGACCCTCCGGCCCCATCGTTCATTTTTCTGCCAACCGGATTGGGCTAAATAATTGGCGGTCGAGCCAAACACATCGGCTCGGGTGTTCCAGATATCCTTTCGTCCGTCCCCAGTTTCATCGACGGCAAATCGCAAGAAGCTTGAGGGCATAAATTGACATTGCCCCATGGCCCCGGCCCAGGAGCCCGTCATGTCCGTCAAGGCAATATGACCCTCCTTAAGAATGTGCAAGGCCTTTAGCAATTCCTGGCGAAAATAATCGCTACGACGCCCGTCATAGGCCAGTGTGGCCAGCGCTTCCACCACTCCAAAACTTCCGGTTAATCGACCGTAATGGGTCTCAATGCCCCACAGGGCGACCAGATACCGTGCCGGCACGCCATACTTTGTGGCGACAGATTCCAATACCTCCCGATGCTCGGCCAAGAGCATTCGCCCACGGCGAACTCGATCTTCCGACACAATTTTTTCTTGATACTCCACAAAGGTCATGGTGGATTCTGGCTGACGCCGATCCAGCTCCAACACGCGCGGCAGAGGCTCCACACCTTCGAACGCCTGCTCCAGCAAGGCATCGGCAATACCTTGGGCCCGCGCATCGGCTTTGAACTCCAACAGCCAATGCCCAAACCCAGGGTCGGCCTGTACCGACGCACTGCACAGCAACCCCAACGTCAGACTCAGGAGAAAAATGATCATCTTGATGTTGTACCGTAAATCCGACCTTAGCAACAGAGGGCAATTCAATGAGTTTCTGACCATAAGGGATAATAGGAGAGAGTCAACAACAAATGGAAATGACGGGATGAAAGAAAACTTAGGCTGGGGCC
The DNA here is from genome assembly GCA_050248735.1 of Nitrospirales bacterium. GTDB lineage: Bacteria > Nitrospirota > Nitrospiria > Nitrospirales > UBA8639 > JACKFE01. Next base: position 278,378 of record JBFWRU010000005.1, read on the forward strand.
GTTGCGGTAGCGGTTACTTCTAATAGATCCAGAACCTTTTTGATTTCCTCGGGTCGCCCTAAACTCATCTGGAAAAAGTTCGACATATCGGGAATACCTTCGGCGATCTGCTTACCGACTTCCACCAGCCCGCCTGGATCGATCTGGAGAAATTCCTGGGCCTTCTGTATCGCTTCCCGAACGGCTACTTCGGAGTCCGGGAAACACCACATGTCAGCCAAACGACCCGACAGGGCCACACACATCACGGTCAGTCGGCCTCCTTCATCCGTGGCTTTCGCCAGTGACGGATCGTGGCTGCCTCGGAGGGCTTCGCGTAAGATTTCCGGCAGCTCCCAGGTTTCCGATAACCAGGCTCCGATTTCGCAATGATCGGTCTTCCAACGGCCTTGTTCTAAGGACGCCAATTCCATATGGCTTTGCTCGGACTTTTTATACAGCAATCCATATTCGTTGCCGAAGGCTTCGCTCATGACCAAAATACCGATGTCCTGAAGCAGGCCGGCCAAAAAAATCTCTTCTTCGTTGACCATCCGTACCCGTTTAGCCAAGATTTTTGAGGATAAACTGGCCAGAATACATCGATGCCAGAAATGCGTGTGGTCAAACGCTCCGCCGCCTTTTTTTCGCAAATCGCGGTACAGGGAAAAACAAAACGCCAATGTGGCAATGGAATTCATCCCCATTAAGGTGACAGCCTGCGTAACAGTAGCCACTTTATGACGGCTGCCGCCATAAAAACTGGAGTTGGCCACATTCAGCAATTTAGCCACAAAAGACGGATCTTTACTGATGACGTCCCCGACTTTTTTGGCATCGGCTTTTTCATCACGGCACATTTGGAGCACTTGCAAGGGCAGAGCGGGAATGGCCGGGAGAGTTTTACAGTTTTTTATGCGCTGGAGGATTTGGGGATCCATAGGTTCTCAACAATGTGGTCGTGTGGTTGGTCTGGGACTGGCCAGTTCAAAAACCGATGATGGGACTTGGACAATGTGGTCCCGTCTCTACCACTAAAAAACCATAAGCTTACTGCCATTCTATCGGATAATGGACACCCAACTTGAGACAAATGCGACGCTATATTACGTACTTATATTTAACGAACCTCTTATCTTCACTTTCTCTGACTATCAGCCATGAAAAATGAGATAGATCGAGCGGATTAGCCTAACTCAGACAAGATGGAAGGGAACAGGCAGCAGGCGAAAGGGGGAAAATAAAAATGGAACAGGCTAGGATCTTGGGCCTGATGAAACAAGGTGCCCGAACACCGTAGAGGCAGAGGCATCATCCACGATGACCGAGACGAGCGACCCAACCGGACAGGGCGTTTCGGACTGATCCCACACCACCGTCACATTGGCTTCACTATGTCCCATCAATTGGGACTCGGATTTTTTTGAATGTCCTTCCACCAAAACCTCAATCGACTGCCCGGTCAAAGAACGATTTTTCTTCGCTGATACCTGTTTCTGCCATTCGACAAGCTGATTGGCCCGCTGCCCTTTGACCTGGTCCGGCACATCATCAAGATATTTACGGGCGGCAATGGTGTGTTTCCGCTCAGAATATTTAAAGACAAAGGCGGCTTGAAATTCCACTGTCCGCATCACCTGCATGGTATCATGAAATTCCTCCTCAGTCTCGCCACAAAACCCGCAAATGATATCGGTGGTTAAGGTGATCGGTCCGGTCTGCTGAATGACTTCGACAAGAGCGAGATAGTCCGCTTGGGTATAACACCGTCCCATCCGTTCCAACATGCGATCATTGCCCGATTGAAGTGGCAGATGAATGTGCCGGCAAATATGAGGATGTTGGGCGACGGCTTCGATGAGTGCCGGAGGAAAATCTTTGGGGTGAGGTGACATGAAGCGGACACGCTGGATGCCATTGATATCGGCTACACTTACCAATAACTTGGCGAAATCCCACCGGTCATAACGATAAGAATTCACATTTTGCCCCAGCAGGGTGATTTGCCTGACCCCTTGATCGGCAAGCCGTCTGGCTTCTTCGAGAATCCCTTTGGGATCACGCGAACGCTCCCGCCCTCGCGTATAGGGCACCACGCAGAAGGAACAAAAATTATCACACCCACGCATGACCGCAATCCACCCATTAATGCCCTCGGCTCGATCAGGAACGATATCGTCATACGTCTCGGATTCGGAAAGATCCACCGCCACGCCACGCTTGTGCGATTCCAGCGCATCAGTCAGCAGATCAGGAAGTCGACGGTACCCATCCGGACCGACCAGCACATCAATGAACGGACGCTCTTCCAATAAATCCTTCTTCAAGTTTTGCGCCATGCAGCCCAACACCCCAATCACCACGCCCCGCTCCTGTTTGGCCCGTTTAAATTCGGCCAGATGCCCGTAGAGTCGATTATGGGCATTTTCACGAATTGCGCAAGTATTGAATAAGACCACATCCGCTTTCTCGCCGTGAGCGGTAAATTGAAACCCCCGCTCTTTGAGTAGGGCACGAAGCAGTTCGGTATCATACTCATTCATTTGACAGCCAAAAGTCTCGATATATACCTGAGGACCCTGCGCGGGGGATGAGAGGGGCAGAACGGCACTCGGCCGCTTGTTGAGAGAAATGGGTATCACTAGTTGAGAAGAACTCATGCGGAATCTTTCGGATGTCAGGAAATACTCACAAGCGGTACTGTACCAGAGATGACGGGTTGTGAGGGGTTATATTGAGCTGAATGTTGAAGCAATCCCACCACACGGTCGGCCATGACACCGGTTATGACGACTGGAAGCCATTGGTTGGAGAGTGAGCGAGTGGAGCGAACCGACACCCGGATGTAATGGTCGGTGAGTCCCGTCCAATAGCCCCATTTTTCTTCCGACTCAAACAACACCGATACCTCCTGCCCCAGAAATCGCTGGTCAAAGGCCTGCCGCTTCAAGGCTGACAATTGATGAAGCTCACGACTCCGGTTTTTTATCACCGATGCCGAAACCGCGTTCGGGAGCCGAAGGGAGGCCGTGCCGGGCCTCGGTGAGTAGCTGAACACATGCACATAGGCAAAGGGGAGTTCCTCCACAACCCGATAGGTATGCTGAAATTCCCGGATTCCTTCGCCGGGAAATCCCACCATGATATCCGTTCCGAAGCACAGACCCGGAATATGCTCCACCGCCTGTTCCATCCACCGGCGATACTCTTTCATCGTATATCGGCGATTCATGGCCCGCAGGATTCCATCATCCCCGCTTTGCAGGGGCACATGCAGATGGCGGCACAATTTCTTGGAAATGGCCATATGATCCAGCAGTGAATCGGGAATTGTGGTGGGTTCAATGGAGGAAATCCGGATCCGGTCCAAGCCTTCGATGGCTTCCAGATCCCGGATAAGCCCGAGCAAATCCCGCCCCCGATCCTCATATTGACCAATATTGACACCGGTCAGGACCAGTTCCCGATGTCCACGTGCCACCAGGGCTTCAGCCTCGCGAACCGCATCTTCCCGCACCCGGCTTCGTTCCCGCCCACGCGCAAAGGGAATCAGACAAAAGGCACACATAAACTGACAACCATCCTGAATTTTCAAATTGGCGCGAGTGGTGGTGTATTCCCCTACCCCATCCAACAGGAAATTCTCCGGATCAATCCGGCCATGTTGCACCAAGGGGATTGATTGCTTTGCGAGCGGGGATTCCGTGGGCAGAATGTCCGGAAGCTGCATTTTAAATTGATTGCCCACAATCAGATCGATGCCTTCCACCTGACGTAACGCATGTAATCCGGTTTGGGCAAAACACCCGGTCACCGCCACAAAGGCCTGAGGGGAATGCCGAAGCACCTGGCGCACCACACGCCGACAATCAGACTCTGCCCCTTCGGTCACCGTACAGGAATTCACAACCAGAAGATCCGTCTCCTGGCCATAGGCCACGGGGATGAACCCCTTCTTCCGAAACCCATCCTGGAGAAGGGAAGTTTCCGCTTGATTCAACCGGCATCCTACCGTATAAAACGAGACACGGGGAATATCCAATGGCTTGGCAATCATATGGAAAAGGATTATAAAGAAGCCCTTTCCGGACAACAAGGCAGCCTCTGATCCACGGTTTCCCTATTCCTGAGGCCGTGATAGTATTTTTTAATCATCTTGGGCAGGCTTCGGCGCGTGCACATTTCGACTGAATAGACCAGTCCGAACAGTTTTTCGCCTCCACTGACTACCGTGACTTTTCTCCCAATGTCTGAGCTTTTCGGCATTCGCTTGTACCGGCCTGGACAGTCAGCGTGCATCAGAACCCACCTGAGACCTCCCATTAGCTTCACCTGGCGCACCACCGTAGATCCGTGCCTTCTGTTTTGGGGAGACACCGCCACTCCATTCTGGATATATGTTCACTGAGAATTGCGTGTATCTTTCATCGCACCGCTTATGACAACCGGCCTTGGCAAACTCCTCATCGCCCGCTTCATGGGCATTCGCCTCCTCCCTGGACAGGTTGTAGCCCTGGCAGCTATTGCCTTGATTGTCCTTGGGGGGGGGCTGCTTATGTTGCCCTTCTCCACTCATCCCGGAACCCACCTCGGGATCTTAGACGCTCTTTTTACCGCCACATCGGCCGTCTGCGTGACGGGATTGATCGTCATGGATACCCCGCACGATTTTACCGTTTTCGGCCAGTGGATCATTCTCTTCCTCATCCAAATCGGCGGACTGGGATATGCGTTAATGGCCACACTCATCTTGCTCATTTTGGGAAGACGGCTCGGATTGCGCGACCGCATGATGTTAACCGAAACCCTGAATACCCTCGACATGCAAGGCCTGGTTCGGTTTGTCAAAATGGTGACGGTGATTACCTTTACCCTTGAAGGAATTGGCGCCACCGTGCTGACCATACGATTTGCACAAGAGTTTCCATGGGACACCGCCTTGTATTATGGAATTTTTCATTCCATTTCAGCCTTTAACAATGCCGGCTTTGCATTGTTTTCCGATAGTCTGATGCCCTTTCAAACCGACTGGACCGTCAATTTGACCATTACCGCCCTGATCATTTTGGGAAGCATCGGATTCCTGGTCTTCGACGATCTTCTGGACAATTATCATCGCCGCCGGTTTCGGTTCCGCACCCATACAAAACTGGTGGTAGTTACCTCCCTCATCCTGATTCTCGGAGGAACGCTGGGCATTCTCATTCTCGAGTGGAACAACCCGAATACCTTCCAATCGTTATCGATCGGAGAAAAAATCACCATTTCGTATTTTCAGTCCGTCTCACGAACGGCAGGGTTCACCACCATCGATGTCGGAGACATGCGTGACGCAACGTTGTATACACTCCTGCTTTTAATGGCTATCGGCGGTTCACCCGGCAGCATGTCGGGAGGGATAAAAACCACGACCATTGCCATCGTGTTTTTAACGGTATGGAGTACGTTACGTCGGAATTCGGATGTGGAAGTCTTTCACCGGCGGATCCCGGACGATCTGGTCCTTCAAGCCCTCTGCCTGACGATGTTAGCGCTGGCCCTCATTACGGGAATGACCCTCCTCCTGTCTTCCGTTGAATCGCAACCCTTTCTCTCCCTCATGTTTGAAGTGACCTCAGCCATGGGCATTGTGGGCATGTCCCTGGGAGATGGGGAAGCCAGAAGTTTTTCGGCACTGCTGACCGACTTCGGTAAAGTAATGATCATGCTGTCCATGTTGCTCGGACGATTCGGCCCGCTTTTGATCGGATTATTCGCGGTCAAAACCTCCGTCCATAAACCCTACCGGTACGCCAAGGGCCGTGTCGTCATCGGATAGCCGCCCTCAGGCGATCCGCCGTTGCAACCTCAAGATAAACATCACCAGAACAGGCACGGGAAAAATCAAAAAGGGAACAAGCCAGATCCAGACGTTTTTCCCTCTGACCCTGGCCTGATCATACATCCAGACAAAAATCCACACCACCAGCAATACGTAATTCACGGCAATCCATTGCGTGGTTCGGATATGCAACTGGCTTTCGCTTCCTCCAACGGTAACGAGAAGAAAAAGTCCCTCTAAGACAATGAATGCCCCCAATAAACCCCACATAAGCCGCTTACTCCAAACATACATCGCTGTCCTCCTTTACTCCCCAATACCATGAAATTTCATTTATCTCGGTGGTCCATTTGGTTCTTTTTCTTGCCTACGGTGGCATAAGACCCTCGTCCAAATCAAAAGCCTGACGGCGCTCCTCTGCTGCCTTTTTTGTAAAAAATATTTTTACAGACTCTGCCATTTCTAAAAGTTCATGACAGCCTCCTTGTGAATAGCCGCAGGAATAGGCGATTTTATTTGTGGATAAACTTTCAAAATTGCTTACAAATCCGCGTAATATTTTATGTTTTTTCTACCCACAGGTTTTGAACAATTATTCACACTCCATTTCTTTTTTCCACAACATTTAGTATTGACAAAATCCAGCATCCTCTATAGATTGTGGCGCATTGGTTTTTACCAATTATTTCTTCAGGTCTTTTTCTTTTCTAATTTTTATGGGTTTTATTCAGATGTCCTTTTTCTTTTCTACCCTATTTTTTGAGGTACGGGATGTCCCATATTGGCTGGCCAAAACGGACATACCCCAAAAGGCCCACACGCACATAGTCTAGTACAATTCAAGTATGGCATTCCCCACCAGTACTCAGGGGAAAGACAATGCGTGCGGAAAAGTGGTGGGTGGGATGGAAAATTGAGGTGAAGAGTGACCCAATTGACTGAAGAAGTACCTTCCAGCTTTTTAGCCTCTGCCAAAGGAGTCCTTCCATGAAGATTGAGCGACGATTTACGAAGAAAGGGGAGAGCCCCTACCAACAGATTCCATTTTCCACCAGAGTTTCCGAAATTCGAAATCCGGATGGTTCCGTGGTCTTTCGTCAAGATAACATCCTGGCCCCTGAACATTGGTCCCAATTGGCCGTTGATATCCTCGCGCAAAAATATTTCCGCAAAGCGGGCGTTCCGCAAATTGACGATCAGGGCAACCCCATCCTCACGGAATCGGGTGCGCCACAACTTGGGGGAGAACGGGATGCCCGGCAGGTCTTTCACCGGTTGGCCGGCTGCTGGACTCACTGGGGGTCAACCCACAATTACTTTGATACGCCCGAAGATTCGGAAGCCTTTCGCGATGAATTGAGTTACATGTTAGCCTGGCAAATGGCTGCTCCCAACTCTCCGCAATGGTTTAACACGGGCTTGCACTTTGCTTATGGCTTGTCCGGTCCTCCGCAGGGCCATTTTTACGTCGATCCTCATACCCACCGCGTCAAGCAAGCTCAAAATGCCTATGAACGTCCACAAGTTCATGCCTGCTTTATTCAGGGGATTACGGACGATCTGGTAAACGAGGGGGGGATCATGGATCTGTGGGTCCGGGAAGCCCGACTCTTCAAATACGGTTCGGGGACCGGGACCAATTTCTCCAAGCTTCGTGGCGATGCCGAACCTTTGTCCGGCGGGGGACGTTCATCGGGCCTGATGTCGTTTCTTCGTATCGGCGACCGGGCGGCCGGTGCCATTAAGTCGGGCGGAACCACCCGGCGAGCGGCCAAAATGGTCTGCTTGGACCTGGATCATCCTGACATCGAAGAATTTATTGACTGGAAAGTGATTGAAGAGCAAAAAGTGGCGGCCATGGTCACCGGATCCAAGATCTGCGCACGGCATCTCAACCTGGTGCTCAAAGCCTGTCATGTGGCGAAAGCCGATGGCACGACTCACGTCGAAACGGACCCCCGTGAAAATCAAGCCCTCCGTGAGGCCATTCAAGCCGCACGAGAGGTGGCGGTTCCCGAAGCCTATATCCAGCGTATGTTTTCCTATGCCCAGCAAGGCTTTACCCATTTTGTCTTCCATGAGTACGACACCAACTGGGACAGCAAAGCCTACCAGACCGTGTCCGGACAAAATTCCAACAACAGCATTCGCATCCCCAACGAATTTTTCAATATTCTGAAGCAGGACGGCGATTGGGTGTTAACCAGACGGACGGATGGCAAGGTGTGCAAAACCATTCCTGCCAAAGATTTATGGGATCGCATTGCGTGGGCGGCCTGGATTTGCGCCGATCCCGGTGTGCAATACGACACCACCATCAACGAATGGCATACCTGTCCCCAGGACGGATCCATCAACGCTTCCAATCCCTGCAGCGAATACATGTTTTTGGATGACACCGCCTGCAACCTGGCCTCGCTGAATTTAGGACGATTTCTCTCCAACGATGGAACCTTCGACATCGAGGGCTTCCGCCATGGAGTCCGGTTGTGGACGATCGTCCTGGAAATCAGCGTATTGATGGCCGGGTTCCCCAGCAAGTCCATTGCCGAGAAAAGTTACTCTTTTAGAACTCTCGGATTGGGGTATGCCAACCTGGGTTCCATTCTGATGAAACTGGGCATTCCATACGACTCTCCCGAAGCCCTGGCCTGGTGTGGGGCCATTACGGCTCTCATGACCGGCGAATCCTATGCCACGTCCGCTGAAATGGCGAAGGAACTCGGGCCCTTTAACGCCTATCCCCGCAATGCCGAATCCATGCTTCGAGTGATCCGGAATCACCGGGCCGCCGCCTACAATGCTCCGGCCGAAAAATTTGATGGACTGACCATCCTGCCGATGGGGATTCAACCCAACTACTGTCCCCAATCACTGTTGCAGGCCGCCCAACGATCCTGGGACCGGGCCTTGGAATTGGGAGATCAATACGGCTACCGCAATGCGCAATCCACGGTCATCGCCCCCACAGGCACGATCGGGCTGGTGATGGATTGCGACACCACCGGTATTGAACCGGATTTTGCATTGGTCAAATTTAAGAAGCTGGCCGGAGGGGGATATTTCAAAATCATCAATCAGAGTTTACCGCCGGCATTACGGAACCTGGGGTATGCCCCTGCACAGATTCAAGACATCACGACCTATGCGACCGGGACCAGAACTCTCAAAAACGCCCCGTTCATTAATCACGACTCCCTGAAAGCCAAAGGCTTTGACCGGGGCGCAATTGAAAAAATCGAACATGAGCTGGATGGGGCCTTTGACATTCAATTTGCCTTTACCAAATGGACCCTGGGCGAGGAATATTGTCGTGAAAAACTCGGCTTGTCGGAGACTGAGCTGAAGAATCCCAACCTCAATATTTTAAAGTTTCTGGGTTTCACCTCAGAGGAAATCCTAGCCGCGACGGATTATTGCTGCGGGACCATGACCATTGAGGGAGCCCCACACCTTAAACCCGAACATTTGGCGATTTTTGATTGCGCCAACCGTTGCGGACGGTTGGGACAACGATTTATCGCCGCTTCCGCTCATATCCGGATGATGGCTGCCGCGCAACCCTTTATTAGCGGCGCCATCAGTAAAACGATCAACATGCCCAGTGATGCCACTCTGGATGCCGTCAAAGATGCCTACATGACGGGGTGGACGTCGATGTTGAAGGCCGTGGCACTGTATCGCGATGGCTCCAAACTCAGCCAACCGCTGAATACCATGAGTGATGTGGAAGAGAATGCCTCCACCACCGAACAGGTAGTCTCCACAGCCAAACACATTGCCTCCCGCGTATTAGTTCGATACCTGGCCAAACGACGTCCCCTGCCGACCCGGCGTGGAGGCTATACGCAAAAAGCCATTGTGGGAGGCCACAAAATCTATTTACGGACAGGGGAATATGAGGATGGAACCCTTGGAGAAATCTTCTTGGACATGCATAAGGAAGGGGCGGCGTTCCGGAGCCTCATGAATAATTTTGCCATTGCCATCTCCCTGGGCCTGCAACATGGGGTCCCCCTGGAAGAGTTCGTGGACGCTTTCCTCTTCACACGGTTTGAACCGAATGGACCCGTAAAAATGAATTCGCATATCAAAATGTCGACTTCGATCATCGACTATATCTTCCGGGAATTGGCCATTACCTATCTGGAACGCCACGATCTGGAGCAAGTGGCTCCGGAAGACCTTCGGGTGGATGCCCTGAAAAAGCAAACGGATGACGAAGACGAGGAAGAATTGGTCGATCCCAGGTCCGTCTCTGCCGGTTCCACTTCTATCAGCCCCGAAGTCTTCCCATCGCGAAAAAGCACAGGCAATGGCGTAGAGAAAACAACCGACCCCCGTCAGATCTCTCGACAGTTCCATCTGAAACGGGAAACGGTCACCATTACCGAAGTGCAGGAGGCCCGACAAAAGGGATACGAAGGGGATCCCTGTCCGGAATGCAAACAGTTCACCATGGTACGGAACGGCACCTGTCTCAAGTGTGACACCTGCGGCAGCACAAGCGGGTGTTCGTGAAGTTTAAATTTCAATGGAGACAACAATGCCCTCTACAGAAATAAAAATCAAGTGTCCTAAGTGCCGAAATGGAGTAATAGAAAGTGCAAAGGAAGGCGAAGGTCAATTGGTAACTCGCTTTAAAAAAGTACGGAAAATTTGAGGACAGCTTTTTGTCCAATGTAGGGATTGTAATAACTGGATCAGTATACCTAGTGGTTTAATTTAAGAAGTTTAAACTTTTTTGTCGCAGAGGCATCGCCATTTTGGCGGAGAGGCCGCGACTGTTAGGGGACGAAAAGGCCCTTAGCGGGAGCGGCCTTTTTTATAGGATCAAGGAAGTAGGAAATTCCCCAAGTTTTTAAGGCCAAGGAAATATAGTCTGAACCAACCATTCACAAAAAGGAGAAAACTATGTCAAAGAGAGGACCTTTTAAACCCGGCACACCAGCTCCGGCTTCAGCACAATATGGGATTCGTGGGCAACGAGGCGCAGACACTGGAAAGGAGCAAACGGTGGTCAAAGGAGAACCGCTCCCTCCAACACCCAAGCCGGGACAAACCTATGTCATCAACGACCGAACAAGAAACAACAGCGGAAAAGGGTAGTTGAAAGAGCCCTATCTTCTGGTTGGATTGTAAGCGAAATTTGAAATGGCTAAACGTTTTATAAAAAGGACCAAAAAAGCTAAAAAAAAGAAGATACGTGAACACCGTAGAAGGCAGGAGACCATTATAAAAAATAAAAAGCATGAAAAAAGGCATGTTCCATGGAAAGCACCAAAGATACAAATGTATTGGGGATCAAGTCCTTTTCCCGCAGACCTCTCTCGGGAAGAGCGAATTAATTTGATTAAAGAATTCGGAAGTAATGCTAAAGAAAAGTTTGATAGGAAATTCCAGGAGATCGAAAAATGGTTTGCTGAATATGATGCGTTGGAGATTCTATCATTTTGTTCATTCTTTTTCTTAACTCACCAGGAGGGGGTAGACCCTGAAGTCGAAGGAACTCTTGCGTTTGGCCATAATCAATTAGAACTCCTTCAGGCCTTCTCCCTCATGAAAGCCCGACCGGAAAATCCAAAGTTTTTATTTGAGAAGGAGGTCTCCCTAAAAAAGGAATTACAAGAGTTCGGAGATTTGTATTTGTATAAATCTTTTGCTGAGATTTCAGCAGATGAACCGGAAGAACAGCTAGTTGTAAAAGGGTTTTTATCGCAGTTTAGAGCCCAGACAGCAATGATAAGGAATTGGGGTTATCAGAACCAAGTACTGAGAGTGGCGAAAAATTTAATGAATAAAATTAAGGAAGACTTTGAAGAAGCATTTGGCCTTAACCCAGAAATGTTAGTCGATGCCTTTGATAGAATGGCTACATGTCTAAACGATCGAATAAATCTTCACCTATCCAAGAATTCTTCGTTCCTGAATAAACGTGATTATCGAAATATGATTCGGGCATACAGTCAAGCCTTTCCGGATACAGTCCCGATTACAGAAAGTCAAATGGAAGAGATTTATCAAATCATGGGAAGAAATTTAAAAACCCTGAAGATTTGGCTTTTGTCTCATTCTAGTTTACGTTTGCACCGCTTATACACCTTTAGCTTGGACGAAATCCTTGAATTTTATGGAGACCCTAATAAGAGGGAAATTTTAGGTATTTTATTTGATTCATGGTCTTTTTGTTTTGGAGAACTCCAACATCATAACCCTGAACATTTTTTACTTGCCAATCCGGTTTGGGGAAAACCGTTTATTAAAATCGATGAAAATCATTACTTCAATGTTATGCTTGGAATCCTTCCCCATATCCTTATGACCATTCTTGAGGGAAGTATTAGCACCCAATCGGAGTTAAAAGAACGGTATGAAAGGGTTAGAGGACGTTTTCTGGAGGAGGAGGTGGAAAAATTATTTCGAGAAAATTTCCCAAATTGCCAAATTTTTGCCGGTAATAAGTGGAAATCTACCGACTCGGAAACAGAATATGAAAATGATTTGACGATGATACTTGATTCCTTTCTTTTTGTTATAGAATGTAAGGCTGGATCGGTAAACGCTCCAGCTAAGCGTGGGGCCCCAGAAACATTGAGGGATGTATTTGAAAAGCTTGTTGTGGATCCATCCGATCAAGGCGATCGTTTCATCCAATACCTTAAAAACAATATTGGATTTCATCATTTCCGAACAAAAAACGGAACAGTTAATACATTTTCAAATAGTTCAATTCGTTATTATGTTCGGCTAACAATTACCTTTGAAAATTTAGGCCTTTTCGGTTCAAATTTAAAACATGCGATAAAGGCGGGATTCATTTCTAAGGACATTAAAAACATCTCTCCCGTAATTTGCTTTACCGATCTGGAGGCAATCTTTCAAATATTGGAAACGCAGGCAGAGAAGGTGCATTATTTAATCAGAAGAAAAGAATTTGAATCACATGTTAATTATTATGGTGATGAGCTTGACCTGCTAAGTTTTTATCTCACAACTGGTTTTAACATCGGCGAAGACGAATTTGATCAGAATGTAGTAATGGACCTTTCGTCCAAATCTAAGGAAATCGATCCTTATTTTTTGGGACGTGAAAAAGGTGTTTCTGTAGAAAAGCCTCAATTAGCTAAAACAGATTGGTGGAAAAATCTATTAACATATATTGAGAAACAAAGGCTTTTCAATGGGTGGTTAGAGGGGGCATTCATGCTGTTGTGCGCTTCCAAGCAAGACCAAATGGAATTTGAAAAAAGATTAAAAAAATTGAAGCCAAAGGTAAAAGCAAGGAGGGCTCCCCATGAATATAATTGGGTAGCGGGGCTTATAGGCCCCGCACAGAGGCGGTTCCAAATTTTAGGATTTCCTTACTTTAAACTTAGTTCGGAAGAAAGAAATCAAGTTATTCAAAATTCAGTTTTCCCCTCAAGTGAAGAGGAATACTTAAAGGGAAGCATCTGCCTTGGTTTTGAACTTAATAGAAATGATTATCCCTATAGTGTTCTTGCGATAAAAGAAGGAATTGAATTACTTGAAGATCCATGAAATTCCTCAAGATCCTCTTCAGTAGAGGGTTTACTCAATTAAAATCATCTTCTTAGCTCTGGAGATTGGAAAATTCCAAATGGCCTTTTAGGAGGTGTTTCCAAACTCCTATCATAATCATAGTTCTTTTATCCAGGAATTACAGGGACTTAGGAGAGTGGAAACTGCCATTCAAAATTCGGATGGTTGGGGAACATGCTAGAGCTATTACAAGCACAGAAGGGAGAAGAAAAAGTGGTTGTCAGAGGTGGCCCCAAGAATCTGAACAAAGGGCAAAGTGGATACACTCTGCAAAAGGTGGCATGATACGGCCACTGATGAAAGGAGGGTAGACCATGACAAGACGACCTCGACGGAATCATTCTCCCACGTTTAAATCCAAAGTGGCGTTGGCCGCGATCAAGGGCGAGCAGACAGTGGCCGAACTGGCGCAGCGCTTCGATGTGCATCCGAATCAAATCACGCAATGGAAGACTGTGCTGCTGGAACGTGCGGCTGCGGTGTTTGAACACGGTGAACCCGCTCAACCGTCCGTGGATGTGA
>JBFWRU010000006.1:0-261241 GCA_050248735.1 Nitrospirales bacterium
CTGGGAGGGCAGACGCCGGATCAGAAGTATTTTGATAACCCGCTGCCTAGCAAGGCAGCTTAACTCAACCAGGAGCGATCCACTTATCGACGCCCACTCAGTTGTTCAAAGAACCGGGGCCACCTCTCTTGTTCTTTCAGGACTCACCTGCATTCCGATTTGTGACTGGTGGAATCGGGAGATGCGTTTGATAAGTATATAGAGAGACAGGTGAAGGAAAAATTGTGAGGACCGGCTTTATCGATTGATTCAAAAGAAATAAAACAAGTCATAGTCATGGGTCGCTCGTTGAAATTCATTTTCTCATTAATCATGGATATTCCGACATGCAAACACTTCTGACTTATAATAAGATTCCCATTCCGGCATTTATGTATGGAACGGCATGGAAGAAAGATGCCACAGCTCAGTTAGTTGAGTTGGCAGTCAACTCCGGGTTCAGGGCCATTGATACTGCGAATCAGCTTATCCACTACCAGGAAGCTCTGGTAGGGGAGGCCTTATTATCATTAGCTAAAACAGGCATCAAACGGGAGTCCTTGTTTCTTCAAACCAAATTCACCTCACCTTCGGGACAGGACCATCGAACGCCTTACGACGCGTCGGCCGATGTAACGACCCAAGTCAACCAGTCCTTTGAAAGTTCACTATGCCATCTGCATACCGACTATCTGGACTCGTATGTGCTTCATGGGCCCTATTCACGTTATGGGTTGGGAAAGTCCGATTGGGAGGTATGGGCAGCGATGGAAGAATACTTCCAGGCCGGCAAAACGAAAATTATAGGCATCAGCAATGTGCAGGCCAATCAATTGGAAGAATTGTGCAGGAAGGCTTCGGTGAAACCCATGGTCGTCCAGAACCGGTGTTATGCCGTGATGGGATGGGATAAGGAGGTTCGGAAGATCTGCCAAAGCCAGGGAATTATCTATCAAGGTTTCTCACTGCTCACAGCCAATCAGGATGTGTTACGCGATCCCGCAGTGTGGAGCATTGCCAAGCGGGTAGGGGCTACCCCGCTCCAAGTCATTTTTCGTTTTGCTCTTCAAGTTGGGATGCTACCTTTGACCGGAACTACCAATGAGCAACATATGAAGGATGATCTTGCGGTTTTGACGGGGATGGAACTTTCGAAAGAAGAAGTTGAAACAATCGAATCCATTGCCGTGTAATGAAAAAAGAAGTACACCTTCCTTCATCACTGACTTTTCCTACAGGGTAAACTTCCGAGGCATTTCCAGCCCGGAAATTACCGAAACGTTCAGAGAGGATTGATTATTTTAATGAAGCAACGGACTCCGAGATGCGTGCTGTTTTGTCGGGAAGAGCACCTTCTATATCTTCCGGGTTGGCTATTTCTATCATAGTCTCTTGTGTTGCCGGAGAGGGTGATGATGCTGTATTCACGGCGGGGTTAAGGAAAATTAATGGACTGAAGGTAAACAGCAGAAATACGATAGGCCAGGCAATGGGTTTTTTTAAAGGGCAATAGATGCATTCCTGTGATTTCCTTGCCTTGTGAGGGGCCAATCGTTTCCCGGTATGCCTATAACTCATTTGGCTGCTCCTCGGCTCCTTTCGAAGCCCTTTGTGCATATATGTTCTTTATCGGGATTCCTGAAGATTTATTGACGGATTTTAATTTAACCTTCCTCCTCGGCACCTTCCGAAGTCTTTTTTTGTGGCCTTGATCTGCCTTATCTCAGTGAACTTCTTCCTTCCCCATTCTATCCTTCCTTAACAGTAATGAATAAAGGTTCTGTTAATCAAAAATGACTTTTTATTCGGATTGAAATTCGGTATTTCTGAGGCTTTCGTTCCGTCCTCTTGTGAAACCCGTGGTTCCATTTATAAAAGAAAATTTAACGAACCCGTCTGGGTCAAAAACCGTGCGTTTGTTTTTCCATCTTCTCTATTTCGAATTTGACCAGTTTTCTTGACTCTTATTGGGTTCACCTGAGTATGCAAATTATCAGTATCTATTCTCAATCTTTACTAGGCAGAAGTGCATTGGAGATTATTTTCCGATAATGTTGACCGCAAATTTTGGTGTCCGCTACATTCGTGCTAGGGTGGGTTCGCCCGACTTCGGAAATCTCAACAGCCTAGAGGAGGATAGAAAATGAGACGTATGCTCACATTGGTTCGACGGGCGGTGATTTTTGAGGTTGCGGCCGTCATGGCATTTGTGGTTGCAATTGGAGGTGCCGCCACGGCCCAGGATACGAGTAGTCTCGTTCGTATTCTCGAGAGGGATTCCGGCAGCGGCTTAAATATTGAGACCCGTAAGGTCGCCGTCAGTGGATTTCAGTCTGGCTGGTGGAGTGCCCAGTGGTGGCTGCTCCCTGTTATGGCCGTGACCGGCCAGGAGAGTAGCTCGGTGTATATTGTAAATCGTTGGATGAAGGAATATTTGTCGGTTGAACATGGGATTCCGACCTTTATCCGCCAACCCTCCCCTCTACAGACTCTTGACGTCCTTGATGGGCTTAGCTATGCATGGAATATCGAGGCTGGAGATATAGGGAATCAAAAAGGAATCAGACCTGATGGGACCGAGGGTGATGTCTGGGGTCCTCTAAATTTTCATATCAAACACCGTCAGACCGGAAAATATCTGATTAGTCAAAACGGCTCGCCTGTGCTCAGCGTGGTCCGTGGCAAACCTTGGCGAATCAGTTCCGCTCATTTCCCATCCTCCATTCCGTCTATACCATTGTATAAAGCTTCAACGCCCGCTCCCGCCGCTCCTGCGGGCCCTGCCAGTCCAGCCTCACCTCGTGTAAATACCATGTCACCGCCATCATTTTGGGAATTCCTGCCTGGCCAACGATTCATTCGGGTATTGGAAAAGAGTTCGACGCGCGGGCTAATGGCCAATGATGGGGCCATTCAAACCGGAGCGGTCAATAGATCCGCTCTCGACAATCAATGGGTCCTCCTTGTGCCATCCTCCCTTAGCCCTTCAGGCCACCCGCCGAATTATGCAGGCTATCTTGTCAATCGTTGGACACGGGCTAATCTTTCCGTCGTTTCTGGTGGTATCGCTCTTGGAACAAGCACGACCCCAGGCACGGGGAGTCCCTGGAATCTCAACGATCTCTGGGATTTTGAAGTAGCCGAAACAGGCATGCAACGCCAGCCTAGTCCCCTTCATGGAGGCATAACCGATGTTGAAGTACCTATTACCTATCATTTAAAGCACCGTGCATCAGGCAAATACCTTGTCAGCGTCAAAGGCAAGCTTCAATCGAGCGATGTGCACAGTGAGCCCTGGCGCCTGGTTGAGGTCCCTATAGAAGAGTTGCAAAAAGCCCAATACGGACCGCTCAACACTCGTTAGCGATCTCAAACAAGTTATACTGCCGTAGCCCTTGATGTTCAGGCTAGGATGAAATGTGCAAAAGGATCCGGCGCCGGGCTTGACAGTCTAATGTGAAGGCGTGTGGCTTATGGGTCTCGCAGGACTTTTACGCATGGCGATGTTTTGATTTTTGGGTGCACACCATTTCATGATGTTTCTCTGGTCCAGACGGAATGCCATCCTCAGAGGGCATGTTCTCTCTCTTCATCCTCATCGGCGAGGGAAATCGGTTCAAAGAAGGCCGTGTGGTCCGTTGATAAAGAATCCGAGGTCCCTTGGTTGGGGCGTTTCCAGGGTAATGGGATTCTCATTCCTCAAGCGTGGAAATGTCTCCGGGGTCCTGCCCAAGTTCCTTCGCTTTTAACACCCGGCGCATGATTTTGCCTGAGCGGGTTTTTGGCAAGGAGGAAACAATGTCTATTTCGCGTGGGACGGCAATCTTTCCCAATTCCTGTAAGACATGATCTTGTAAACTTTTGATGAGGTCGGGCGACTCCGTTTGCCCTTGCTTCAGAATCACAAAGGCTTTGATCTGTTCCCCGGCAGTGGGATGGGGTTTTCCGATGACGGCCGCTTCCACGACGGCTTCATGGCTGACGAGGGCACTTTCGACTTCAGCGGTTCCGATTCGGTTTCCTGCCACTTTCACGACATCATCCGCTCGACCCATAAACCACAAATAGCCGTCTTCATCCTTATGGCACACATCGCCTGCCGTATACACGCCGGGGATGGTATTCCAATACAAAAGATAGCGATCCGGCTCTTTGTAAATAGTGCGCATCATCGAGGGCCAGGGTTTTTTTATGACTCCAAATCCACCGCCATGCTCCACGGTATTGCCTTCACGATCCATGACATCTGCTTCGATGCCTAAGAATGCACGAGTGGCAGACCCTGGTTTAAGCGGCACACAGGGGAGGGGGGTGACCATGATCATGCCGGTCTCCGTTTGCCACCAGGTATCCATGATGGGTTTTGTGCCGCCGGTCACGCGATGAAACCATTCCCAGGCCTCCGGATTAATGGGTTCCCCGACCGACCCCAGAATCTTAAGAGAGGAGAGATCGTATTTTTTCGGCCAGTCCTCTCCAAATTTCATAAGGAGCCGAATAGCCGTAGGGGTGGTATAGAATATTGATACGCCATACCGTTCAATCAGACTCCACCAGCGCCCGGGATTGGGATAGTCGGGTTTGCCTTCGGCCGTTAAGATGGTGGCCCCGTTTAAAAGTGGTCCATAGACGATATAGCTGTGGCCGGTGACCCAGCCTGGGTCCGCCACGCAAAAATACACATCCTCGTCTTTAAGGTCGAAGACATATTTGGTGGTGATGTAGGTACCCACCATGTACCCTCCATGAACGTGAAGGACTCCTTTAGGTTTTCCTGTCGTGCCTGAAGTGTACAAAATGTAGAGCGGCGCTTCAGAGTCCAGATGCTCGGCTTCACATTTTGGTGATTGATCTTTGAGCCAGTCCTCCCAATCCAATTCTTTGGGGGTTTGAAGGGGAGACGCTGATTGTTCCCGTTGGACGACGATGACTTTTTCTACGGTGGGACATTTGATTACGGCTTCATCGACGACGGGTTTAAGAGGAATTTTCCTGCTGCGGTCATAGCCCACGTCTGCGGTGATCACTACGCGCGCCTCACAGGCCTCAATTCGTGAAGCCAAGGCCGTGGCACTAAAACCAGAGTACACCACGGAATGGATCACGCCAATCCTGGCGCAGGCCAGCATGGCGACGATCTGTTCCGGAATTTTAGGAAGATAGATTGTCACTCGGTCGCCTTTTTGAAGGCCCAGACCTTTAAGGGCATTGGCGCACTTGTTCACCTGTCGAAATAACTCGCCATAGGTCAGGATTCGTTCCTGACCTTCTTCTCCCACCCAGATGACCGCGGCTTTGTTTTTTCGCCAGGTTTGGACATGGCGATCAAGGCAGTTGTAGGAAATATTGCAAGTGCCGCCCACGAACCATTTGGCCCAGGGATAGTTCCAATCCAGGACCTTATTCCAGGGGGAAAACCAGTGGAGTTCCTTGGCAATGCCGTCCCAGAATTTTTCGGGATCCTCAATAGATTGTTTGTAGGCCTTATCATAATCCTGAATATAGGCATTGGCTTTAATGTCTGGCGGTGGAGGGATAACCTTGGTTGAATGTTGCAGCGTTTCAATATTTTCACTCATAGCTAATGGGACCTCCTCTAGCCGGTCGTTGAGGAATGGAATTGAGTTCGAATGGTGTCGCTCGGTTGAGCGAGGTTAGGTCCATTATGCTGAGGTCGGCTTCCAGCATCAAGGGGTAGCAGGGGAAATGGGAACGGATCTTTTAAGGCGATGACTGAAGGGGGCTTAGACAAAGAGCTAAACGATTTCGGATATATAGGGATAGAAGCAAGCCTCGAGCGCGTAATTGGAGTCCATGAAGTTGTTCCGGGTTTCACTTTAATTCATAGTTGAGCCCAGCAAAGCCAATTGGGCTTGGAGTTGACCAAACTTGGCGGCATAATCCTGCTGACTGCGCCGAATAACTTCATGGGCTTCGTCCCGGCCATAGACATGGGTAATCTCACAATGTTTTTTTTCCGAACCCGGAGCATCCTTATAGGTGAGAAAATAATGCATCAGTCGTTCAATTAAGGGAAGGGGACAGTCTTTAATGTCCTTCCAGGGCCCCTGAAACGTATCTCCTTTGAGAATGGCCACAATTTTATCGTCGGCTTCCTGACCGTCGATCATTCTCAGTCCTCCAATCGGAATGGCTTCCAGCAGAATATCGCCGTGGGTAATGCTTTTCTCGGTCAGGACGCAAATGTCTAAGGGATCCTGATCACCCATTAATCCAGGTCGGTTGAGGAGAGAGGCGCTGTATTCGCCGACCGATTGTCCACAGTAGGTTTGTGGAATGAGTCCATATAATGTCGGACAGACGTTGGAATATCGTTGAGGCCGATCCACGCGCAGATGGCCAGAGATTTTGTCCAATTCATATTTCACCGTATCTGTTGGCACAATCTCAATGTATACCGTAAGACAATCAGGAGCCTGTTTTCCTATTTCCACGCCATGCCAGGGATGAGATTTGCAAGGAATGCCAAGCGTTTGCCACAGGGAGAAGAATTCTTTGTCGTTCATAATGAATAGGACCTCATTGTTTCAATCTTGAAGGGTGAATAGAGGCAGTTCTTAATTTGCTTCAAGACGTTTTCGGTTGGGTTAGGTGAAGATGTGAGGATGGTGGAATGAAAAGCAACAGAAAACTGGAAGCAGGATGGCAAACGGGAAGAACCACCAGTAATGGAAAAAAAGAGTAGAAGGATCAATGACGTTTTCAGGGCTAAAAACTCGATTCCCCTGGTGGTGATCGGGAAAAGAAGCCGGACTCATTGTAATGACCTGCTTCAGGACGCAGGTTGGTGGTGTGGATGGAGCCAGTCCAGGTAGGTTTTTACAGGATTGAAGGTTACACGTGGAATTTCCACAAAAATGGTAATCCAATTGGCCATCCCGCCGTTCCACAATCCCGGCCATTCAAGGACCCTGATGGGCATTCCCCTATAGGATTTGTTGGCCACAAAAGCCGTGTTCGGATCCACAAATTGAGTTAAATCAAAGACCTCTCCTTTGAGGTTTCTGACCCCGCATACCATATCCACCGGATTAAAATGCGTGCTCTCTTTAAAGAGTTTCTGCTGGTTCGGAGAATGGGGGTCTATCTGAGCCTGTTCCACGATTTGTTTTGAGACAGTCCCAGTTTGATCTCGGACCCAAAAGGGACCTCCTCCCGGATCTCCCGTATTTTTCACCATGCCACAGACCCGTATGGGACGATTCAAATAGCCTTGAAAGAACGCGATTTGCCCGGCCGGAGTCCATTTGCCATAGAAGGATGGGAGAGGATCCATGAGCTCATTTTGCATGAACGTTTCGCATTCCCTGAGAATCGATTCTCTATTATGACCTTCAGCCAAAGCATTCAATAAAGAATGAATCCGTGCCTGGATAGTGACCAGGCAACCTCCCAATAACGCACGCCATTCCAGAACTGGGGGTTTGAGGTGGTCGGGGACCACATTGTCGATATTGGAAATCAGGACGATGTCTCCCTGTGAATCCTGTAAGTTATGAAGAAGTGCCCCGTGTCCTCCCGGACGAAATAAAACTCCGCCGGCTTCCGTACGGACAATATTCCCCTGTGGGTCGAGGGCAATTGTCTCGGTTTCGGGTGATTGCAACGAGATCGCGAAATCCACAGTAGAATGGGAATCCGCCCATTTTTCTTTAATGGCCGTGACGTGCTGGTGAAGGGGGTCGCGATGTTCAGGAGAAACCGTGATGTGGCAACGAATATGGTGTTGCTTATCCCGAATCAAACGAAAACCATCGTGGATGTGCTCTTCCAGTGCTGTCCGTGTTTCGTGAGGATAACGATGAAAAGGAAGCAAGGCTTTGGGCAGATTCGCGTAATTCAGACCTTGTGGATGTAGCAGAGCATTCAATATGGGTATAAAATTTTGACTATCTCGCAATGTTTCCACATGATGCCCTTGTTGTTGTAGGGTATGAGACAACGCATCAAAAAATGGAAACCGATGAAGGGACCTTCCAAAATCACCCACGAGTTCCGTCGGATGCGTGGAATCACCCAGGTACTGAAGAAGGGGTTGAAACATCCGGGTCGCGGCCCCTGAAGCGGGGATAAACTTGGATGCCCGGCCCTGCCCCACTATCTTCGCCCAGGCTTGCTGATACTGTGAAGCGTGGGTGTCTGATAATTGCGTAATCCCATCACCAAGGTGACAGGGACCGATAATGTTGAGTGGAATCGTGCCTTGATTCAGCCGGGCAACCTGTTTTTCAAGATCGTTCGGAGTCAGATTGCGCTTTTCCAGTTCTGAGTGGTCGTTAGATTTCAGCATGCCGGTCCGTGAAATGGAAAAAAGAGGATCAGGGAAAAATGTGTGATTCAGACTATGAAAGTTGCCCTGCTTATCGTAGCAAGGAAGCCTGTCTGTCTATAATAAAATGACCTATAGCATTTTGGAAGCCGTTGGCTAAAAAAATCATCATGAGAATAACAAGGAGGGCTCACGCATGAAATTGTTGCTCCATGTTCTCATTGGGGTGGGGAGTGCGTTGCTCAGTCTTCTGATTTTTTCAGGGTGCACGATAAAGGCGACTACCGATACCGCGACCGATGGCACGACAGAATTTCTTTCCTCAACCTCGGGTCAAGCCTGGTGGACCCAAGATGGATTGGTCCGTGAGGGACAACATGCCCATGCGTTTGTGGCCAATAACTATGACAATCTGCTACAGGAAATCGCCAAAGGTGAAGGGGAATACCTTCAAGCGTTAGCTACGGTTATCGGTGTGGCACCGACAAATCAACGTAGATTTGTCCAAGTGCTGCAGAACCAATATGCTGAACTCCAAGCTGCCCCGTTAGGCAATTCCGATCAAAGTGGAGATGCGGTGCTTCGCCGTATTCAGTCACTCAGAACATACTGGATATCTGTTGAGGGCGCCTATGATGGCTCCGGGAGCTTGAACAATTCCCTGCACCTCAGCCTTTAACGGGAACTGGCTGGAGTATCTCCTTAATCCTATGCATCGGCGCCTCCCTTCAGATATCCCAACCCGATTTTGAGGGCTCGCCGTGTAATTTCCGGCCACCGGGCCTCAGGATACTCGGCCAACACCTTGGCGGCTTTTGGATCCTGAACGTCCAATTCCTTAACTCGGATTATGCCATCATCTATTGTCACTTCAGCCACAAAATTTCCTCCTTTACCAGGAACAATCTAATGAGGTTAGATGCAGGTCCATGAACCGGTCGTGAGATATTGTTTCATGGGTTCCACCCTCGTGTTTTCTTGACAGGTTTCAGGGGCAATGCTAGCATTTTCTTAGGTGAACCGATATAGACCATCCATTAATCCTCTTAGTAAATCTCCCTCTCGTCGTTCTTAACGAGGAGTGTCTCCCAAATCATGACAAAGAAACAACTACTTTTCCGATGTCTGTGTGTGGTGTGGCTTGTAGGGCTCACAGCTTGTGGCGGTCCTCCCAAATGGGTGTACGAGGGATCGGGGGTCATGAATAAAGACGACTCCAAATCCATCTATGGGGTCGGATCCGTCATTGGTGTCAAAAACGAACCCTTGGCTTGGGAAACGGCTGAAAATCGTGCGAGGGCCGAATTGGCGAAAACATTCCGGACCTATACCGCCTATCTCATGCAGGACTATGCGGCTTCCACCACCGCCGGAAACTTTACGAAATCCACCGAAGAGCAAAATGTGGAGCGGGCGATAAAAACGTTTTCCGCGGTGACTTTGAACGGAGTTCGTCCTATCGACCGGTACAAGGATGAGGACTCCTCGACCTATTACGTGTTGACCAAACTGTCCTTTTCGGAAATGAAGGAAGCCCTGCAACAAGCGGAGGAATTAGACGCGGAAGTGCGGGAGTATGTCCGAAAAAATGCTGAGCGGACATTTGAAAAACTGGAAAAAGAAGAGGCCAAGCGAGCCGGCGGTTTGTAAGACACTGCTGATTCCCTCTTAACTTACCCTTCACGTTCAGTCATTAGGATTTTTCTTGAACATGATACGATCAGGCTATCTAACCCGCTCCGTTTGGTGCTTCCCGGTGATGGGGCTCGTGCTTGTTTTCTCACTGTCCGCCTGTGGGAAGGAGAAAAAAGTGACGCGGGTCGACCCCGGGGTTGTCACCGATTTTAGCGGCCGGTGGAATGACACGGACTCCAAAATGGTAGCCGAAGCGATGATCAAGGAAATGGTCAAACAACCCTGGTTGGAAAAGTTCTCCTCGACAGCAGGAAGGCAACCGGTGGTAATCGTGGGCACCATTTTGAATAAAAGCCATGAGCATATCGATGTCGGAACCTTTGTGACTGATTTACAACGGGAAATGACCAATTCTCAACAAGTCGTGTTTGTCGCCAATAAAAATGAGCGTGATGAGATCCGTGAAGAACGGAAAGAACAAGCCGTCCATGCCCGAGAGGATACTCAAAAGCGTCCGGGGCAGGAATTGGGTGCGGATTTTATGATGAAGGGTAATAT
This sequence comes from Nitrospirales bacterium, assembly GCA_050248735.1. Taxonomy (GTDB): domain Bacteria; phylum Nitrospirota; class Nitrospiria; order Nitrospirales; family UBA8639; genus JACKFE01. Next base: position 10,463 of record JBFWRU010000006.1, read on the forward strand.
TTCGACTATCGTCGATGAGTCCGACGGGGTGAAGGCGGTGTATTTTCAGGTAGATTTGGATTTGATCGATTTGGAAAATAATGTGAAATCCTGGTACGGTCAGAAAAAAATCAAAAAGGTCATCGAACGCAAACGTCTACTGTTTTAACCTCATGTTTCCTTGGTTCCTTGGGAGACGTGCGGTTGGCTTATCACGGTTCTGTTTTCATTTTTCACGCCATACTTTCTGTTCTTCGCCGATATTCACCAGCCTTTCTGTCCTTTCGTCTTCTCCTTCAGCCTTCCCGACTTTTTTTTCTCCTTGGCTGTGCACTGCTTTCTGGTTGTAGTGGACCCATGTCACATTATGCCGGTGTGGAACGAAACCTGTTAGCCGGGAATCCCGAGCAGGCCGTGCAGATTATTCAATCGGCCAAGGAGGCGTATGGCAAGAAAGATCGTCTGCTCTACTTATTGGATCATGGCATGGTCCTTCATTTGGCCGCACGCTATTCAGAGAGCAATGAAATCCTGGAAGAGGCCTATCTTCTGGTTGAAGATCTCTATACCAAACGCCTTAGAGATGAGGCCACGGCTTTGCTCGTGAATGAAGCCCGGAAGCCCTATGAAGGGACCCCCCATGAACATGTCATGATTCATGTGGTGAAGGCACTGAATTTTGCCATGCTCCAACAGTGGAATGACGCATTGGTGGAGGGGCGGAGAATCGATCACCGTTTGAATGTCTTAGTGGACAAACAGGAAGGAACCGAGGCCTATCAGGAAGATCCGTTTGCCCGATATTTGGTGGGACTTCTGTATGACATGACCGGGGATCTGAATAATGCCTATGTCGGCTATCGAAAAGCTGAACAAGTCTACGAAGATAGTCGGGCCTGGTCCCGTGTCGTCCTTCCGGACACTCTGAAAGCGGATCTGATTCGAACGGCCCAGCGACTGGGCTTGAAGCAAGAAGCTCAGGAGTACCGGGAAAAATACCCGGAGGTTGCCGTTTCCCTTAATTTCGAACGTTTCGACTCTGACGCGAGCAAGGCGCAACTCATTGTCCTCAGTTATCACGGGCAAGGTCCCAGGAAAGAAGATTTAGTGATCGATGTTCCCGTGAGTTTGGATGCCTTACAGTTGGTGGCACTCACCAAGCCCGGCTTTGGCCGGAGTACGAGATCCACGAGAGGAGGGGAGGCGCTGCTGTATGGTATTCATGGACGAATAGCCCGGATTGCCTTGCCTCGTTTTACAATGCAAAAACCCTCATTAAGCTATGACCTGGTCCATCTCAAGGCCCAAGAAATTGAAATGACTGTCCCATCGCAGCGGGTGTATGATATTGCCGCGGTAGCCGAAAAAAATCTTGCCGATGAATACGATGGAATTGTCCTGCGGGCGGTGGCTCGAACCGCGATGAAAATGTCGGCTGCTGAAGGCATTGGTCTTGGAGCCAGAGCGGTATCAGGTCGGAACAACCGGGATTGGATCGGTCCCTTGGTGGGGGGGATTGCCCGAATTTTTGCGTTGGCCACAGAGGAAGCCGATATCCGAACGTGGCGGACTCTTCCAGGGGAGATTCAACTGACCAGGCTATGGGTTAACCCAGGTGAATATTCCGTGTCTATTCGGTCGATCGATGCTCAAGGCCATGAGGCTGGAGAATCTCAGCACACGCAATTGCGACTGGTAAACGGAGAAACACGCATGATGATTCACCAGAGTCTGCAATAACCACCAATGCCTATTCAGAAAATCATGAGAATGACGTTGTGGCTGTCAATCCTGGCCGGGGGATGCGCCTGGTTCGGGGGGGAAACCTCTCCTGAATGGATACGGTCTACCCACCAATCCTACCCGCCTGAACGGTATCTGACGGGTATCGGAGAGGCTGAGACACGTGAACAGGCTGAAAAACGGGCCTATGCCGCCGTGGCCAGGGTATTTTCATCCAAAGTGAAAGCCCAATCCATGGATCATGAAACGTATTCCCTTCAGGAGTCCGGCGAAAGCCAATATACTCGACGGGAATTGCAACTGGATCACCGCACGCAGGTTACGACAAATAAGGTGCTGGAAAATGTGAAGGTGTTGGATGTCTGGTATCAACCCTCCACCAAGCGATTCTTTGCCTTTGCGGGGCTCGACCGGCAACAAGCCGAACAGGCCATTCTTGAACGATTACAGGATTGGGATGTCAACATTGAAAATATGGTCAATCAAGGTCGAATGCATCCTCAAAAAATTCAACGCATACGAGGCTATAAACAGGCGATTGCCCTTCTGGCCGATCGCGACTTGTTAAACGCCGATCTACGGGTCATCCGCGCCAGTGGAGAAAGTCTTCCCCCGTTCTATCGTATTCCACAGATTCAACGGGAATTGACGGATTTTGTTGCCAGTGAATTAACCATTTCCGTGACTATTGAAGGGGAACATCATGAGGATGTTGAACGGGCAATTTTGGAAGGCCTGAAGCAGGAAGGCTTATTGGGCGGCGCGGCCAATACACACTCAGGAGAAACCGCGGACCTGGCCATTGTCGGCCAAGGGCACTTGTGGAGTCTGGATATACCGGATCCCTTATTCACCTATGTGCGATGGTGTGGCGATATCGATATCTTTGAAAATCCATCCCATCGACTCATTGGCGTGATTTCCGAAACGGGGAGGGAAGGGCATATCACTGAACAGGAAGCCAGAGTGCGAGCCCACAGTGCCATGCAACAGGTTCTGAGCCGTGAAGTGGCTCGCCTGTTAACTCAATCGATTTTTGAGGAACAGGCCAACGGGGCCGAATCCCACCGGAAACCTAAAGCCTGCCCTCATTGATGTAGCATCCACTTTGATGTGGCATCCGCACAAGTTAAGTGTACCTTTTAAAAATTTTAGTCTTGTGGCTTTCCCCAATAGCGTGCTTGTCTGCTTACAGAAGGAATCGTTGAGTTTCTCGCCGGTGTATAAGCACATGAGTCTCGCGGATTTGGAATGGCTGGTCATTCCAGCGTTGGCCACCAACCAGGTCACGACGGTGCGGGGCAAATTGAAAGATCAAAACGGATTGACCATCCCGTTGGGGATGGCTCTGTGGGCGCATGTCTCGGAAGAGGTGGATAAAAAACTGGAGGTCCAACAACAGGCCAACATCCCCTTTCGCCTGGCCCCTCACGAATGGAAGAGTGGGGAGATTCCCTGGTTGCTGGCGGTGCTGGCACCGAAGGAAGTGGCCCAGGCGTTGGTGAAGAAACTGGAAGAGTCGGTGTTCAAAGACAAATCCTATAAAAAATTTGCCTTGACACAGGAACCTAAGAAGCCGATGGCTGATTCTTCTCAAGCCCAATCGACGCTTTCTTGAAGTTTTTGGATTGAATGTGAAAGACAGGTTTTAAGGAAAAAGAATCGAAAGACGTGAGCCAAGGACGGAACACGGAGGGTAAACATGAAGTGGAGTGGTCATGAGCAGATATATGGAAAAAACTTCTATAGCCGAGGAGGATGGCTCCTCCTCTGTCTTATTTTTGCTCCCCTCTTGGGCGGATGGGAATTTTTGAGCTTTGCCTCCCATTCGTGGCATCAGAAGATGACGGTCGAGGTTGAAGTGGAGGGACAACCCTATTCTGGATCGAGCGTGGTGGAAATGTCGGTCTTTGGTCATCCAGACTTACCACTGGTGCATGGGAACCGAGATTTGGAGATGCAGGGAGAGGCCGTCATGGTAGAACTGCAGGACAATCGGTACCTCTTCGCCTTGCTTACCTACAATGCGTTTTTAGCTAGTAAGGTATTTCAGGATCGGATGGAGGGGGCGCTATCGGAATCTGGAGAACGATGGGCAAAAATTATTTCAAATTTGCGTGAGACACGCGAAATTAATCCCAAAGATTATCCGCTGCTGGTGACCTTCACGGACATCAATGATCCTAAAACCGTGAAGACGGTTGATCCGGATAACTTGGCGGGCACGTTCGGGCCGGGCGTCTCGCTTAAACGCATCACGCTGGAAATCACCGATGAGCCGGTGACGGAAGGGAAGATTGCACAGGTGTTGGGTTGGATAGATGATTTAAAGAAGTATCGAACTGATCCTAATAATCCTTTTACAAACACCCTACCCAAAGAAATTGGATATTTAAGGAGCCAAAATTAATAAAAGAATTTTAAGAGGTCAGAAGCTTGTCGTATAAATAAATCATAAAACACGCAATGCCTGGGCAGAATAACTTTAGGGGGATCGGAAAATGAGCGTTTCATCAGAACTCATGTATGCGATTTTGGCCATGGATGCCTACAATCGGGGGTACAATCCGGGAATTGTTGGGTTGGGTGGAATGGGTTCTCAAATCGGTACCGCAACGGTTGGTATTGATGCAGATGACCCAGAAGGAGTAGCCCAAGCCGCCGGCTTCTACGCCGTGGCGTATCAGTGGAATGGCGAGACCATCATTTCCTACCGGGGCACGGATGCTAAACCAGAACTGGTTACTGTAGATCTTCCTATTGCCTTGCAGGATGATTACGATGAAGACCAGATCCAATTGGCCTCCAGTTTTTACCAAGCGGTGGTAGCAGCTACAGGATCTTCCGCCAATATCAAACTGACCGGCCATTCTCTTGGCGGGGCTTTAGCGGGGTTTGTGGGGGGGTGTCTACGACAAGGCCACGGTGGGCTTTGATTCCATTGGATTCTTCCCCGCTTTACAAGACTTCCAAACCCTCATTGACACCTATCTCGCGATTAAAGGTACTTCGGAAGAATCTACACATACCACCCTCCCACCAGGTTCAACAGGTCCGAGTGATTTACGTAACACGGTAGCGTACGTTGAAGAGCTGCTGGCGGCCAGAAGTGGCCCAGGCGTTGGTGAAGAAACTTGAAGACACGGTCTTTAAAGATAAGATCTATAAGCAGTTTACGTTGAGACCCATGGGAGTGGGGTCTCAGAACCTCACCAAGGACAACGAAGAAAAGTTAAGCACGGCCAAAGGGACAAAGGGCTAATAGAGGTTAAAATTAATCGTGTGACAATGGGGAATTGGACCCCGCAAGGACGCGGGGTGTAGGTGTAAAGGAGCAAAACCTTTCCAGGAGGGAACAACCTGAGTATGAAAAAAGTCATTCTGATCGTTGTGTTGGTATTGATCGGTGCCTCTGTGGCTTATTGTCAGCATTTTTGGTTTCCCTACACTTGGCATCAAAAGATGACGGTGGAAGTGGAGGCCAATGGCCAGGTGTATACGGGAGCGAGTGTGGTGAAAGTCAGTGTGCGGGAGAGTGATCCGGTAACCAAAGGATTGGGCTTTCCCATGCAGTTCGGCGCCAAAGGAGAAGCGGCCATCGTGGAGCTGCCGGGTTCACGCTATCTCTTTGCTTTATTGGGTGGCGGGCCCCCGGATAGTGGCCCGCAGACCAATGCCGTGAATGTTTTTAAAGACCGACTGCCGCAAAGGGGAGAAGAACGCTTTGAAATCTTATCGAAGTCTCGCTTCAAGACGGATATTCCCCCTTCTCATTACCCCCTCTTGGTGACCTTCACGGATATCACCGACCCCACGACCGTCAAAAAAGTTGATCCGGAAAATTTGGCGGACACATTGGGGACGAGCGTCTCGCTTAAACGCATCACCCTGGAAATCACCGATGAGCCGGTGACGGAAGGGAAGATTGAGCAAGTGTTAGGGTGGCTAAAGACTATTGGTGGTGGAATGCTTGATGGACGTCGCATATCAACGATAAATGCAGAAAATAGATTGGCAAATGATTTAACCCGCGTTGATTTTATTAGGTAAGGAGATTAGGACATGGCCATTTCTTCGGAACTCATGTATGCCATTCTGGCGATGGATTCTTACAACCGAGGGTACAACCCCGGCATCAAGGTATTAGGGGGAGTAAGTTCCAGTATCGGAGATACCATTGGAAATGCAACTGTGATCTCCGAAGACCGTAGTTCGGAAGCCCAAGATGCGGGCTTCTATGGACTGGCGTATCAGTGGAATGGCGACACGATCATTTCGTACCGGGGCACGGATAATCTTGTGTCTCCACCCTGGACAGACGACCCAGCTGGCGGAAGCGATATTTGGAACGGCTATTCCACCGGTGCCGGCTCAGGCATAAGTGAACAAGCCCGGCTGGCCGCAGAATTTTATCAAGCGGTGACGAGCACGGAAAACAGTGATCCGAGGAATGGATCTGCTAAATTGACCGGGCATTCCCTCGGGGGCGGACTCGCGGGTTTTATCGGGGCTTTATACGGGAAGGAAGCTGTTGTCTTTGCCAATATGCCGTTTGAAGGGGCTGCGGAGTCTAATGCTGACCAAGCATCCACCGGTGGAGCATTGTCGGATGCGCTGAGAGAAGATTTTTATAACAATGTAGGTCCTTATGAAGTGCAGATCGGCAATAATTTGTCAGGGTATGCCGTGACCGGAGAATTCCTCGCACCATTTCGAATATTTCAAGATACTCCTGTCACCTATCTTGATAGTCATGCCGGGTTTGAATATTCCAACAACCTGCATTCCCAAGCCTTGTTAATTGCGCTGATGTTTGCTCAGGAGAATGGACATGATGATTGGTTCAGTATCGGGGATGAACTGAATACGGCCCTGTTTAATCGAGAAATTGCTGCCCAAGCAGGATTCAATCCAGCCGGTCAGGACGGGCATTATGACGAAGAGTTGAAGCAACTTTCCGCGATTGCTTATTCATCCCTTGAAGGGAGTACGGGGTTAGTCTTCGGCAACACGGGCATTCGAGCCTTGTTTGATGATGCGAATGAGCTAGGGCGGTTGAAGACCGAAGGGAACGACCCAGGGGGATTTACCAATACTCAGGAAAGCTTGGTCGAGTCTATCGTCCAGTCTGCGGGGCAGATGGCCTTAGGAAAGGTGCTTTTTAACTCACAAAGTGTCAAACATCCTCAGCTGGGTTTCCTGACGGTAGAAGGCGAGGGGCGGCTGCTCAAGGCCGATTTGACCGAAGGCTTATGGACCTTGAACGACCCGGATGGGGAAAACACCAATACTGTGGTCAAGGTCAAAGGCATTCAGGCCATGCTGGATCCCTTCTTCGCCAGCGATCCGGCGGCGGCCGTGCTGTTGGCCAGCATGCAGCGGTTGTATGGGAATGCGGAGACGCACGATTCTTCCGTCATCAACCGGATAGATTTTGCCTTGGGGACGGGGGCGTTGGATGTGACCCTGAGCGAACCCGAGCCTAATTCGGAGACCTCCAATTCCAGCAAAACTGGCCTCTTCGTCGGGTTGGCCACCGCAGATCAAGTCAAAGGGAACAAAGACAATAATATGCTCCTCGGTCGGGGCCAAAACGATCATTTGTATGGCCAAGAGGGCAAGGATATTTTGCTAGGGGGAGCGGGCAACGATACGCTTATCGGCGGCAGCGGCGACGATGTGCTGCATGGCGGCGAGAGTATGAGCGGGGCGTCCACCGATGGGATTGATACCGCAGATTATTCAGAAGGCGATCACGGCGCTCTGACGCCGGGAGCCATCACGGTGCGCTTGGATCTGGGATCCGGCGCAGCGATTTTGGATAAGCATCCGGTGTGGATCGAGAATGACGGGTATGGCAGCAAGGATTATTTGTATTCGATCGAAAAAATCGTCGCCACGGCCCAAAACGATACCGTCGTCATCAACGGCAGCAATAGCGTTCTGCAGGCTGGGAGCTATGCCTGGACCGGGGGCACGCTCGAAATCGATGGCGGGGGTGGAGAGGATACCTTGGATTTTTCGCAGTTTACGGGGTCCCTGCAAATTCCCAGTCTGGTCAATGGGGCCGGGCAAGCCGGAAATGTGTCGTTTACCAATTTTGAGCACGTGGATGATAGCGAGGGAGCCAGCCAGGTAGGCAATGGCGCATGGGGGGCTCTCCCCTTTTTCGAGAGTGCGTATGAGGCGATCGCGGGGGTCCAGACGATTTTCGGCAATGGCGGAGATGACAAACTGGTGGTGGGACCGGATGGGGTTAAAATCGATGGGGGAGCTGGGAATGATGTGCTCGTCGCCCTGAGCGCCAGCAATGCACTTCTGGATGGCAGTAGCGGGGATGACATCATTTTGTCTTTTGGGGGGCAGAACAATGTCATTCATGGGGGAGGAGGGCAAGATATTATCTTTTCCTTGACGCCGGGGACGCGGATCACAGGAGGAGACGAGGTCGATACGTTCTATTTCGGGAATAATTTGTACATCGAAGATGCCACGCCGGAGGATCAGATCGTGGCGTTTGGGCTGCCGTTGTGGGGAGGGATCCGGTGGGAAGAATCCGAAGATCCGTGGGCGTATGGGGCCTTCTTCTTCCGGTATGGAAAAAACCAGGCAGGGGACTTGGTCATTGAGAATGCCTTTGGTAACAGTTTGGGGTGGGACGGCACCTTTGTGGCCAACCCGAATGTGGATCCCACCACCCCTTTGAGCGAAAGAACGGCCGGCCTGTTGGTGTTTGAATACGAAATGGAGCGCATCCTCCTGGTGAATAACGACACCGGCAAGGGGCTCTATGAATTCTTCCAGTTGGTCTTTGGCTATATGTACAAGGCCCTGCTGGGCGTCTCGCTCTTTGAAGGGGTGGACCCGTTGGTGCTGGATCTGGATGGGGATGGGCTGGAGCTGACGGCCCGCACGAATCTCTCGCCCGTGTTCGATCTGGACGGCGATGGGTTTGCCGAACAGACCGGGTGGGTGCGGCCCGACGATGGCTTACTGGCCTATGATCAGAATGCCAACGGGCAGATCGATGACATCGGCGAGCTGTTTGGGAACCCAACCACCTCGGGGTTTGCGGAGCTGGCCGCGCATGATGGCAATGCCGATGGGGTCATTAATGCCCAGGACGCGATCTTTGCCGACTTGCGGGTGTGGAGCCGGGCGGCTTGAGCGGGGCTACGTAGAAGACCTTCCTGTCCTAGGGGACAGGTATATTTTTTTATGGACTTTGGTAGAGTGCCCGCCGGAGAGACAAGTGGGGGGTAGGTTTTAGACGAAATGGATAAAAAATTGGAAGCACAACAGAAAGCCAAAATTCCGTTTCGCTTCACCCCGCAGGACTGGAAGAGTGGGGAGATTCCCTGGTTGCTGGCGGTGCTGGCCCCGAAGGAAGTGGCCCAGGCCTTGGTGAAAAAATTAGAAGACACGGTATTTAAAGATAAGACCCATAAACAGTTTACGTTGAGACCCACGGGAGTCGGGCCTCAGAACCTCGCGACGGACAACGAGGAAAAATCACGTACTCTCAAAGCGACAGAGCCTTAATAGTGTGACAATGAGGAAATGGACCCTGCAAGCACGCGGGGCATCCAATACAAAACATATCCAGGATGGAGCAAGACAAAATGAAAAAATTGTTTTTTGTAGGTTTCCTGGTGTTAGTTGTGGGAATGGGTGTGGGATTAGGAAATGCAATCAGGGCTGTGGCCTATATTGTTTTTTTTCAGGAACCTATCCCATGCAAGGTTTATTTAGATAAGAAAAATTATTTTGACCAAAAGTTGGTTGAGAAGGGGCGTCCTTTTCTATCTGGATCATTTTTTCAGGCAAAAGTTCAAATTCTTGGCACGCCAATCGGGCCAGTAGGGGGATATAAAGTTGATGTAAAAGTGGTAGATGTTCTTGAAGGGCAGAGTCCGGCCTCGGAATTGACTGTCCACTATTTGGGATCTCCAGGACATGTGGCTTTACCAAAAGATCATAAGGAAGGAAATTTTTATTATATTATGGGTGGAGTTAGAGAATCTGGGGAAGTTGATTTATTTTCTGCGGAGAGTGACTTTGATGGAAAGACCATCCTTGGTTATGACAAGCCCCATTGGGCAATAGGTTGGTTCTACCAATTGTTGTCTGAATGTGAAAGTGTGTGACGGAATTAACAAGAAATAAGGTGTAAGGTTAAATCTTAAGGGAGGGGGATTATGAGTTGGGCAAGCATTGAGCCAAAGTTTAAATTTTGGGAACCAGGCATGCCCTTACCAGGGCGTGGTGAGACATTCACTGAAAGCATTCTAACGTCTTTTTCTCCTACTCAAAAATCGGACATAATAACTGCCCTTCAATCACTTTACAATGGATCGACGGAAGGAATTTTTTCGGCAAAGCATTTGTTGGACCGGGGTGCCACCGGAGAAGATGTTTGGCTGTTTAATACTACAGCTGTTTCCTCATTTTCCGAGCCTTCCTTGAAGATTTCCGTTATTAATTTTTCTGAAACTGCCGCTAAATATATGGGATTCGATGGTAGGTTTCATGATCTGACGCTCCAAAGGCTTTTGATTCACGAATTATTTCATGCCATTGATGGGACAAAGGATTTGATAGACCCAATTACAGGAATTTCTTATGCCTTGGATCCAAATAATGACGGTGGAAAAAGATTTTATAATCACGCAGACTTTGACCATCTAGGAGACACGGTCAAAAAAACCAATCAGGTAATGATTGACATGGGTGAAGCAGCAGATGTTGGCCGAGCGGGGTATGATGCAATCTTCTCTGGGTTGGATCAAGAGCGAGATTATGCTCCATGGACGAATGTTGACTTTGCATATGGCGATAGACCTGGCTTGAATCAAGACCCTGATATTTTAAATACTGCTAATAGATCAGGCAATTCAGATGATTTGCTCTTTGGATTTGATGGCGACGATATCATGAAGAGTGGAGCTGGGATTGACTATCTGTATGGAGGAAGTGGCCAGGACACTCTATATGGAGGCAGTGGGAAGGATTTACTCCATGGAGGTGATCGTACCATTCCCGTATCCGGAGATGGTGAAGATATTGCCAACTACCTGGAAGGGAATATGGGAAATTCCACCAATCACGGAATCACCGTCCGGCTGGATTTAAACTCCGGCGAAACATTGGATGGTCAGAATCCCGTCTGGGTATCGGATGACGGCTATGGGGATTCGGACTTTTTATATTCGATTGAAAAAATTGTAGCGACGTCCTTTGACGACACCGTCAAAATCAATGGTGGCAATAGCGTCCTGTTATCCCCTAGCTATGCGTGGACCGGGGGCACACTCGAAATCGATGGCGGGGGTGGAGAGGATACCCTGGACTTTTCCCAGTTTACAGGGTCTCTTCAAATTCCCAGTTTGGTCAATGGGGCAGGCCAAGCCGGGGATGTGTCGTTCAAGAACTTTGAAATCGTGAAAGATTCGGACGGCAACGGCCAGGTCGGCCAGGGGGCGGCATCGATCGCGGCCAGTCTGTTGGCCAGCGCGTACTCTTTTGTAACGGGGGTCCATACGATTTACGGCAATGGCGGAGACGACATCTTAGTCGTTGGACCGGACGGGCAACTGATCGATGGTGGAGCAGGAAATGACCTGGTCGTGGCCATTGGTTCCAGCAACGCCACCTTAGACGGGGGCGCCGACAATGACATTCTCATTTCTCTGGGTGGACAGAATAATCAACTCTTCGGCGGGGCCGGGGAAGACAAGCTATTTGCCTACACCCCTGGCGCTCAACTGACCGGAGGCGCCAACGCGGATACGTTTTATTACTCTAATCATGCCAAGATCATGGATGCCACGCCGGAGGATCAGATCGTGGCGTTCGGGCTGCCGTTGTGGGGCGGGCAACGGTGGGAGGAATCCGAAGATCCCTGGGCCTACGGGGCGTTTCTCTTTCGATATGGGAAAAATCAGGCAGGGGACCTCATCATCGAAAGCGCCGTCGGCGACAGTTTTGGGTGGGACGGCACCTTTGTGGCCAACCCGAATGTGGATCCCACCACCCCTTTGAGCGAAAGAACGGCCGGCCTGTTGGTGTTTGAATACGAAATGGAGCGCATCCTCCTGGTGAATAACGACACCGGCAAGGGACTCTATGAATTCTACCAACTGGTTTTTGGGTATATGTTCAAGGCCATGCTGGGCGTCTCGCTCTTTGAAGGAGTCGATCCCTTGGTGCTGGATCTGGATGGGGATGGGCTGGAGCTGACGGCCCGCACGCAACTCTCGCCCGTGTTCGATCTGGATGGCGATGGCTTTGCCGAACAGACCGGGTGGGTGCGGCCCGACGACGGGTTGCTGGCCTATGATCAGAATGCCAACGGGCAGATTGATGACATCGGCGAGCTGTTTGGGAACCCGACCACCTCGGGGTTTGCGGAGCTGGCCGCGCATGATGGGAATGCGGATGGGGTCATTAATGCCCAGGACGCGATCTTTGCCGACTTGCGGGTGTGGCAGGATCTGAACCAGGACGCCAAGGTAGATGCGGGTGAACTCTCCACGCTGGCGGAGTTGGGCATTGCCTCCTTGTCGCTCACGGCCACGCCGAGCGGCGTGGATAACACGACCAACCTCGTGGCGGAAACGGGCAGTTTTACCCGGACCGACGGGACGACGAGAGAGCTGGCCGATGTGAAATTCCGCATTAATAATTACGATTCGGCCTGGCTGGGAGATGCGACGGTCGATTTTGGGGTCGCATTCATCTGAGATGGCCAATTTGGGAACGAAAAGATTCTTTATTCAGCATCTTTTTCGGGGCAGGCAAAGTCCTCATGCAGTCCCATGAAGATATGTTCCCATTCCTCGTTTTTTTTGAGTAGATAGTTTCGTCTGGTGGTGATCTCATTTTGGGAAATGGTTGAGTTATGCTGGAGGAGTGTTTTTGCTTCTGATAATTTGGTGGTGGCTTGGTGCAGGTAATGGCAAACTCCGGGCGGAGCCGGTGGAGTGCCTCCTGCCCGTTCGAAAAGAGCTAAAGCTCGCAGTCCCCGCTCCTGTGCCCGATACTGCAAGGAAGCGCCCTGAAACGTACTTTGAGTGGAAGGGTCCTGGGCGCTCTTGGTCAGGATGTCAGCCATCATGGCTGCCTTGCCGCTGGCTTGGGCCGCGCCTTCGGGATCGGCCTGAGCTGCCAGTTCATCGGCTCGTTGGTCAAGACGATCCATCTCAGCCTGTTCTCCGATGACCTGCGCAGGACTGGTCACAGGTTCATACCCTGCAACGATGGTTATCACAAGAATGACTTGGATGCCTGTCTTTCTCCAATTCATGTGGAACGGTCGGTCCCAGTGCATTTTACTTGGTTGGGAATTTCATTTGGCCTTTATTCTAGGGGTGCTTTTTGAGGACTTTTCGGTAGATGCTACCAAAATGGAATTTGTCAATGAAACATTGATTGAGCCAGAGTTAACTAATTTGGCCATCCAAATCGACTTGTTTAACGGTCCAATTAGTGGCATCCCGAAGTTTGGTCATTTCTTTCGATGTATCGTAAATCAGCCACACCTTTTTTTCTAACTCACGGATGGGAGAGACGGATTGCTCATTGCGCAATTTTCCCAAGCTCCAGACCACTTCCGTCAGAATGGGAAAATTAATGTCCGTAGAGGTTTTCATGGTCTTCAAGCTTTCCTTGAGGTAATCCAGTAGAGGAGGGGTGACGGTCGGATCCCCGGAATGCGCTCCGATTTCACCTAATCCTTTCGCGGCAGCGGCCCGGAGTAGGGTGTCTGAGTTGGTTCGAAAAATCTTGATTAAGAGTGGAGTGGCTTCCGGTCCAGAGGCGGAAAGAGCCACGATGGCTTCTTCAGCCAACTCCTTGTCATTCATCATTTCCTTCAGGTACGGAATTGCATCGGAGGAACCGACTTCAGGTAGCAAGGACAGAATTTTTAGTTTTCGTTTTTTTGAGGTTTGGGGGTCTTTCAGCAATTGGAGTATGCGAGAATCATGTCCCCATTCCGCAGCTATCATAACAGGAAAATCGAATTCCTGAAGGCGTTCTGCTAATTTATTAAGGGAAAAAGGTCCTGATTTTTCCTCATTGGCGATTTCGGCAGGGTCTTCAAATGAGGTACGGGCTTCCCGATACCAACCCATGTCTCGGCCTTCCAGAAAATACGAAAAGAGGCAGGCCGGCCCTTTCCACAGCCGTGCCGGAGTATCGGCAAGGTCGGCGTCTCCGCCTGCTCGGGTTGTGCCTGCCCACTTTTTTCGTTCTTCGCATTTCACGCTTAGCATCACATCTGATGGTTCATCTCGACTGGTGACCACTTTGTACCCTAAGGCTTCCAATCGTTGCTGAACGATATTTTGAATGGGTTCTCCATTACCCTTTCCCCGTTCGGTTAAGGCCAGCACATTTAACCAAATGGTCTGAATGTTTTCCATCTGTGCTTTTTGCTCAGGGGTAAAATAGGTTCGTCTGGCCTGCCCATCCGAAGCCAGGAAGACCAATAAAAGAATGACGGACAGACTCCCTGTTCCCAAACGTTTCATAATGTTCCCCCTCGCTGATGCAAATGATGGAGTAGAAAGAATGTTTTAGCTGATATGACCATCCAGGTCTAATTGTTTATAGGTCCAGCTCACCGCTTCCCGAAGATCTGTCATGGCTTGGGAAGTATCGAAGATGAGCCATACCTTTGTTTGAAGCTCTCTTATTGGTTTCAGAGAAAGGTCCCATCGTTGCTTTCCGATGGCCCAGACCACTTCCGTCAGTACGGGAAAATCGATATCTTGGGATGTTTTCATTTGAGGTAACCGTGCGGAGACGTACTGCACCAAAGGAGGAATCGGTCGGGGATCTCCTGTTTTTGCCGCAATATTGCCCAGGGTTTTGGCTGCTTCCGCGCGGACGCTTGATTGACTGCTGGTTTGGAACAAATCGATCAAGAAGGGGATGGAGTCCACTCCGGCTCCACCCATAGCATTAATGGTTTCTTGCTGTAAATCGGTCGTTTCCAGAAGTTTGGTTAATTGAGGGAGGGCCTCCTCGGCGTGTACGTCACTCAATACGGAAAGGATTTTGACCTTCCGGAGTTTAGGTGTCGTGGCGGCATCCAACAGGCCGAGCAACCGGTCGATTTGCCCCCATTCGGCTGAGAGTTGAACCGGAAAGTCGTACTCCTTGAGCCGTTGGTTGAGTTGGTCCAGGGCAAACTGGCCGGCATCGTCCACGCCAGCTTTTTGCGCGGCCTGGCGGGCATCGGAAAAAGTCGTACGCACCTCTTTCTGCCATTGGAGGTCACGGTTGTGAAGGAAATAGGTTAACAGGCAGGCCGGCCCCTTCCAGAGGCGATCAGGGGCGTCGGCCAGTTCCACGTCTCCTCCGGTGGGCGACGTGCCCGTCACCGTTTTTTGTTCTTCACATTTGACTTTGACTTCTACGTCGTGGGGTTGCGACCGGTCCGTCGTCACCGTATAGCCAATCTCCTGTAACCGCTCGGTGACCGTGGCGGTGAGGGGGGTGGCGTCCTGCGCGCCTTTTTCGGTTAAGGCCAAGACCTCGACTAGTACGGTCTGCGCTTTGGCTAATTGAAGTTTTTGCTCAGGGGCGAGGTGAACCCGACGGGCTTCGGAGGGCAGAGCCCCGACACAGACCACCGCGAGAAGGATGAGGAGCACAAACCAGAGCTTCATGGGGCACCTCCTTGAATCGTAAAACCCCAATCGCATGAGACATACGATTGGTCGAAAGGAAGCGGAAAGAATTTTTTCACTAATTGTACCCTATTGTATCAATGAGGGTTTCAACATGGCAGCATCTTGCAAATCTATGGCTTTGTAGGTCCAATTAGCAGCTTCCCGCAGGTCTGCCATTTCCTTCGAATTGTCATGAATTAACCAGATTTTTTCCTGCAAGTCTGAAATTGGCTTGAGGGCGGGTGCCCATCGTAGTTTTCCAATGGCCCAGACCACTTCCGTCAGTACGGGAAAATCGATATCTTCCGGTGTTTTTATTTGTGGTAATCGTGCGGAGACGTACTGCACCAAAGGAGGAATCGTTCGCGGATCTCCTGTTGTAGCCGCAACATTGCCCAGGGTTTTGGCCGCTTCGGCCTTAATGGTGGATTTTGTGCTGGTTTGGAACAAATCGATGAGTAGCGGAATGGAATCCGCTCCGGCTCCGGAGAGCGCGTTGATCGTTTCTAGCTGCAAGTCTGTCGATTCGAGCAGTTTTGTCAGCTGAGGGAGGGCCTCCTCGGCGTGTACGTCACTCAATACGGAAAGGATTTTGACCTTCCGGAGTTTAGGTGTCGTGGCGGCATCCAACAGGCCGAGCAACCGGTCGATTTGCCCCCATTCGGCTGAGAGTTGAACCGGAAAGTCGTACTCCTTGAGCCGTTGGTTGAGTTGGTCCAGGGCAAACTGGCCGGCATCGTCCACGCCAGCTTTTTGCGCGGCCTGGCGGGCATCGGAAAAAGTCGTACGCACCTCTTTCTGCCATTGGAGGTCACGGTTGTGAAGGAAATAGGTTAACAGGCAGGCCGGCCCCTTCCAGAGGCGATCAGGGGCGTCGGCCAGTTCCACGTCTCCTCCGGTGGGCGACGTGCCCGTCACCGTTTTTTGTTCTTCACATTTGACTTTGACTTCTACGTCGTGGGGTTGCGACCGGTCCGTCGTCACCGTATAGCCAATCTCCTGTAACCGCTCGGTGACCGTGGCGGTGAGGGGGGTGGCGTCCTGCGCGCCTTTTTCGGTTAAGGCCAAGACCTCGACTAGTACGGTCTGCGCTTTGGCTAATTGAAGTTTTTGCTCAGGGGCGAGGTGAACCCGACGGGCTTCGGAGGGCAGAGCCCCGACACAGACCACCGCGAGAAGGATGAGGAGCACAAGAAAAATTTTCATAGGAAGCATCCTTGGTAGGTAAAATTTCCATATTTATAGACTCTGAAGTTTCGGTATTCAGAAAGGGGGAAAGATTAATCTCACAAGGAGCAAACCAATTTTTTTTCAATATACTATTCGGCTTAGAGGGAGGGCAACCTCCAATTGACTGGCCGCATTTCTTCTGAATTGCAATCAAAAATTATTACCTATTCTATTTTGTCTGTTCTGTTAATGGTCCTGGCAGCAAGAATACGGAAAGCCATCGTGCTCGCTCTATGACGTCAAATGGTCAGAGGATGCGGCCTTGGCTGGGAGAAACTTTCCATATTCCATATAGATTAAGTTGAACCCCACTTATCCTCAGGCTATACTCGCCCCCATGGATTCATCGATCAAGTTTGGGTGTATCGGTGCCGGCAATATGGCGGAAGCATTGGTCTCTGGCATGCTCAAAGGCGGCCTGGCTGAACCTTCTGCCATTCGGGTTACAGACGTCTCTTCGTTGCGTATTCGGCACTTTCTTGATTCCTATTCCGTAGCCTCTTTGCCGGATAATGTGGCTCTGACTCAATGGAGCAAGGTGATCTTACTATGCGTCAAACCTCAGACGATGGACCATGTCCTGACCGAAGTCCATACAAAAATTTCTTCTGAACAATTAGTAATTTCTGTGGCGGCAGGATATCCCATCAAGCGAATTCGAGAGCATTTGGGAAAGAATGTCGCTATTGTTCGGGCCATGCCTAATACGCCTGCAGTCATTCGGCAGGGGGTCACGGCAATCACTTGTGGCGACAACCTTCATGCCCGGCAAACCCAATTAGCTCAGAATATTTTTGAATCGGTGGGAAATGTCGTCACGGTCGACGAATCTCTCATGGATGCGGTCACCGGATTGAGTGGGAGCGGCCCAGCCTATGTGTATCTCATGATTGAAGCATTAGCGGATGCCGGAGTTCGTGTGGGATTGCCCAGATCAACTGCTCACGTGTTAGCCACCCAAACAGTTCTGGGTGCAGCCAAAATGGTAGAGGTCAGCGGTGAGCATCCGGCGATACTCAAAGATCGTGTCACCTCTCCCGGCGGAACGACCATTGCCGGGTTGCGGGAATTGGAAGCGGGAGGATTGCGTGCGACGATGATTAGAGCGGTTGAGGCGGCCACCAATCGGTCCGTGGAATTAGGCAATCTTCCTTCTTAACCAGAAGAGTCAAGTCCATCGTATAACATAAACTAAGGAAAGAAGTTTTCGACTTTTCCGGAAAGGAGACCCCCGTGCACTATTGGGTGAAAGTGGTATTTGTGGACAATAAGGAGGTGGAATTCAAAGATGCCATCCGGCATACCATTAGCGATGACATGGAAATTTTGGAAGTAGACACACCGAAGGAAATTGTCATTATTCCGCTTAAACAAATAAAGTATTTCTCATGTGATGCCTCCGTGTTCGCTTCCCAAAAAGCTTAGGATATTCTCAATCGATTATTCTCGTCTTAATTAGGTCATAATAATAATTGAGAGGATGACGCTGTCCCATGAGTAAGGGATTAATTCTGTGCCTATCCGAACCGAAAGAATAAGGTAGGTGATGGATGTGTGCCGTTATCTGTCAATTCAAGATGTTAATATATGAAAATGCTCTGAAGGGAATTTTCATGTAAGCTATTGATTTTTAATATGAAAATTATCTTAAATAAACTTTTCAGGCTAGAACGACAAGAAATTTTTCCTTGTAAGGGACCGCTTTTTATGCCACTATGATTTCACTTTGGTGGCCGAACCGAAAATTCAGGTCATTCTTTCGTGTTCACTCAAATTTCTAGGATTTAATTCTCACAAGGAGTATTCAGAACTATGGAGACGCTGAAGTACCTTGTCAAACAACTGTGCCTTGTAGCTTTGCTACTAGCTGGCATTTTGATGTTGTGGGAGATTCCCCACCATCATCAAAATGCCATGTCTCATAGTGACGCTGTGCCTCTATTGGGCAACAAACTGCCATCTTATGAAATTCAAACGTTTTTACGGCATATTGATACACGGTTGCCCTACTATCGTGAGGAGTTCCAAGAAGCCGAGAAAAAGACCGGGGTGCCATGGACCTTATTAGCTGCCGTGGCCTATCAGGAATCCAAATGGAATCGGCATGCCGTGAGTCCCACCGGGGTCAGGGGGCTCATGATGTTGACCCGTTCAACCGCAAGTGATCTCGGGATTCAGAATAGGTTAGATCCAGCCAAGAGTATCTCCGGCGGAGCCCGCTATCTCTCCCATCTGCATAAGCGTGTGCCATCCGAGATTCGGATGCCAGATCGAATGTTTATGGCTCTTGCAGCCTATAATGTGGGCTTTGGACACATGAAGGATGCCCGATTATTGGCTGAACGGCTTGGAAAAGACTCTACGAAATGGGATGATCTCAAGCAGGTTTTACCCTTACTCTCCAAGAAGGAGTATTATGAAGACCTTCCCCATCGGTATGCTCGGGGATCGGAACCTGTCCAATATGTTAAACGTATTCGTGCCTATCGCAAAATTCTCCAGCAAATCATTGATCGGGAACCCAAGGCTCCTCAAGTAGAAGTTTAAAGTCCTACTCTGAGAAACGTTCAGTGTAGAGGTTTCTTTACGAATTCACGAATAACGAAGGCCTATTTTCAGGGAAATGAGCCTTCTTCCCCCTAGTGAGATATGGGCCCTTATTTTTAGAACCATTCCGTCCATCCCCTATGCCCTTCTTGGTTTATTTTGATTGTGTATTTAACTCGGGGCATCACCTCTCAAAAACCGCATTCTGCATGGCGCATGGAAAAATTTGGCTGATTTCTCCTGTCACAAGACGGAGGTCAGGTGCTAACGGAGAGCACGTTCCACTGACAGGGCTTTATCGTTGGGCAGAACCATTGCTTTAATTCTATCTCCAAATTTAAATTTTTCGGATAAAACAGTTGTCGGGGTAATTTCAATCCTAATCTCTCCCCGTTCCCCTCGGACCACATAGAAGTCCCCATCCACCATGAGGAGGTCGGCAATAATCACCTTTGCCTCAGAAGGAGCAGGATTTGAAAGCGGAGGCGGGGGGCTGTCCTGCCCTGCTGATTTTTGATCCGGGCCGGCTATAGACTTCTCCGAGTTGCTTAGGACAGGCACTGATTGCCCGGAATCCATTTGAATTCCGTTGGGTTCTTCGGCTAATGCCCGAACAACGGAGAGGGCGGTGTCGTTCGGAGTCACGACTGCCTTGATCCGATCTCCAAATTTAAATTTTTCGGCCAATTGCGTGGAGGGAGTCACCTCAATTTGAACTTCCCCTCGTTCCGTTCGAACGACATAAAAGTTACCATCAACCATGAGCAGCTCGGCGATAATGATCCGATTTTGAGGGCTAGGAGGCTGAGCCAGGGGTGTGGATTTGAGTTTAACCGGTGGCGAGGGTATTGACGAGATTACGGGAGGAGGAGTGGCTTTTTTTTCGGGAGCCGGAGAGTTCTGGGTAATGCCTATTGGCTCATCTGGCATGGCGCGAGTAATAGATAACGCTTCATCATTAGGTAAGAGCACGGCTTTAATTCGATCCCCGAATTTGAATGATTCGGACAGCTTGGTCTCGGGAGTGACCTCAATGCGAATTTCTCCACGATCCCCTCGCACGACATAAAAGTTTTCATCAATCATGAGGAGGTCGGCTACGACGGTTTTGGTTTTGATTGATTGAGAAGCCGTAAGCAAAGCCGCATTTTCGTCTCCCCAAGCCATGTGGAAAGGTGGGGAAAGGAGTAAGAGGATGAAAAGGAGGGCATAAAAAGTACAAACCGGATGCCTTGACCTAGCCATATTTATGATCTCCTTGCCTGACTGGATAAGTATAATGAACATGCTCCCGGCCCTCCGGCGTTGAGAACATATAGTAGGGGCAATGCAGTGAAATGGTGCCGAGGGACAGAATCGAACTGTCGACACCAGCCTTTTCAGGGCTGTGCTCTGCCAACTGAGCTACCTCGGCACGTTAGCTGAAGATCAATGATATCACAAATGGAATCGGCTCAAGTGTGTACCAGGAATACTCATTGAAAAGCAAGACGATTATTGGCCACATCTCTTTCCATTGTTTTTTGACTTTCTTGACGATTTTTACAATCGGAAGGTATTCTCCATAGCCTAAGTGTGATCGGCTATTTTGCCGTCCATATGCATTACTCTATCTGTACAGTAAGGATGTAATTACTCATGGAAAACGATATTCAAGAAAACATTGAAGTTTCGGACGAAAGTCCTGAACTCTCGCCTGAAGAATACCTCCAAACCCTCCTGGTAAAGGCTCGGACTGCGGTTCGTCCTCTCGGTGCCTTGATAACCATGAAGAAAAATGCTGCCTTGCTCGCCATGGCAGAAGGGTTGCTTGAGGGCGAGGCGCGAATTTTAGAAGCAAACCAAACGGATTTGGAGGCCTTTGAAGGAGATGAGAGCCGTGCATCTATGGCCGACCGGCTTCGGCTTACGCCTACCCGGATTGCCGACATGGCCAAACAACTCCGAGAAATTGCCGAGCTTCGTGACCCCGTGGGGCAGTCGCTAGGTATGTGGCAACGTCCTAACGGCATGAAAGTCGGCCGCGTTCGAGTCCCCATTGGAGTTATTGGCATTATTTATGAGTCTCGTCCCAATGTAACGGCCGAGGCTGCGGCCCTTTGTTTGAAGTCGGGAAATGTGTGTGTGTTGCGCGGGGGATCAGAGGCTATTCATTCCAATACAGCCATCGCGGAAATCTTAGGAGAGGCGGCCAAGAAATCCGGGATTCCGGAGGGAGCCATCACTTTCATCGATCGTCCCGATCGCGAGTTGGTAGTTGGCCTGTTAAAAAGCGATAAGTATGTGGACTTAATCATTCCCCGGGGGGGTGATGCGTTGATGAAGTCGGTTTCCCAGCATGCCACAATCCCGGTCATTAAACATGATAAAGGCGTGTGCCATATGTATGTGGATAGCGATGTGGATCTCGAAATGGCGCAACGTCTAAGTGTCAATGCCAAAGTACAACGGTCTTCTACTTGCAATGCCCTTGAGACGTTATTGGTTCATGAAAAAGTCGCAAAGAAATTTTTGGTTCCTCTCGGCAAGGAATTAAAGGATAAGGGAGTAGAAGTACGTGGCTGTCCGAAAGCCTGTCAGAGTATCCCGGAAGCCAAACCGGCTCAGGAGGATGATTTTGGTCAGGAGTTTCTTTCCCTAATCCTGGCCATAAAAGTCGTAAGAGATATGGATGAAGCGATGGCCCATATTGCCCAATATGGGTCCGGGCACACGGAATCCATTGTCACCAGAGACTATGAGCGTGCCATGCAGTTTTTACGAGAAGTGGATTCAAGCGCGGTCATGGTCAATGCTTCCACTCGTTTGAACGATGGCTATGAATTTGGTTTGGGGGCGGAGATCGGCATCAGCACCACTCGAATTCATGCTCGTGGTCCCATGGGCTTGGAAGACCTCACGTGCTCCAAATTCGTAGTATACGGAACTGGCCAAATCCGGGAATAAGAATTTTCTGCCTTCGAGACTTTCTAATCCACAAGTTTACGGTTTCACACCCGGTCCATTTCCCCTAAACCCAATCGTGGTTGGGTATCTGAGATAAACATGCCCGAATTTCTTGAACATCCCGAAGCCATACGTTTTTCAGAGAATTTGAGATACGCCAGGAATTGGAGTTCTTCAGGCGGTCGTCTGAAGGAGCTACCTTCCGGCCATCGCGTGTTTTTGGGAAACCATGGCCAACGAATTCTACTGGCCGATCCGGATGGAAATCCCCTGCATGAATGCCTCTGGAGAGAAAAGAAAGGGGGCGGATTCTCCCTTGCCGCCGCTCGCCTCCGTTTGGATTGGGGACAATGGGTGGGAATCAAGCCTGAAGGGCTGGTGAATACGATTTCTTTAAATCTGTCCAGAAAACCGGGGTGGGAACGATTAACGCGTGATGATTTGCGAGAGATGGCTGCCCGGTCGATGCAGACCGATACGGAGACTATCAGGTTTTTTTATCGAGACGAGGATCTGACTCTGCACGGGGACGGAACCGCGACGATCCGGCAAGTCAAAGATGCATTTTATGTTCTTCCACACGGGGGGTTCGAAGGTGCCCGCTTCATGTCCTGTATGAGCCGTATGGAGTGGGAACGAATAAATTATTTGCCGGTCGTGGAGTTGTTTTTATCTCTTTTGCCAGGGACCGGCAGCGCCACGTTCGAACTTATTCGCGGGCTTTATGACGATCACCATGTTACCCAAGCTTTCCCGCTGCACTACCGAGGAATTCCAGTCTATCCCTCTGAAGCCGCATTCCGATTATTCAGTTTATTTTTTTCACCATCCACCATATCCACACGAGAGTCGCCTCTGCAGGTGTTTCTTGATCCTAGGCGATCACAGGAAGTTCAATGGCTTCCTGCCATGGATTTTCCCGTCCGTTATGTGGATCAAAAACAGCGCCTGTGCGTAACGGTTAAACAGCAAGCCATTCAAAAAGCGACTTGGTGGGACGATCCCGCCGGTCTGTCATATACAAAAGTAGGGGATAGCGGAAAGCTCGTCTCTGATAATCGAGGAATTATCACAAACGCCAATCGGTTATTTCTCGTGGATGGCGAATCTCAACAAGCATTCACGATTCAGCCTTCCTGGCAACTTGTTCCTGTCGAGAAACCGACATTCTGCATTCCGCTGCCCACCACCTGGCGGGACGGATTTCCACAGGGACCTCCGACGCTCACCGCAGGTCAAGCCTTTGCCTCCGTATTGTTATACCCGGATGGCGAACACGTAATCGGGGAAAAGGAAAGTCAGCCATTCGTGTTGGACTTTCTGGATGATTACTTTGAAGAACATCAAGAGTTCAGGCGGGAAAGAGATGAAGCCAAGCGGGTGTTGCTATCCTTCTGTGAGGCGGGTATGGCTTCCTGCCTCGACTACCGGTATCCGCATCAGTATACCGTCTGGTATGTCTGGCCGGAATTTGCCCAAAAACAGGCTCAATCGATCTGGAACCAACTAGCACGAAGGGACCAATTGGCATGGCTTCCGAATTTTCGAATCATTCCCTTTGCATCCCACAACGTTGACGCACTCCAGGAAGCCTTTGATTGGATGTACCTGTGGATTCCCTTTTCGGAATATACGGATTCTCGTCGCATGGATTGGTGGGGAACATTGGTGGAGTCACATCTCAGGCCTGGAGGGATTGCTTGTGTGGCGGGCCCGCCGACGATGGAAAAAGTCCTTCAGGAGAAAGGTCTTCAAATGGTGGACATAGAACAGGGCGAAAACCTACCTACTTTTCGTATCCATAAAACGATTTTACCCTATGGATGGCTAAACCCTGCATTATACATCTGTATTGCCCAAAAGATTTAACCATCGTTTCGTCCCGGCGCTCTCCATTTTTTTGAATCTCTATCTTTCCTGGATGTCGGCTGTAGCATGGTTTACCTGGTAAACTCTTGGTGTCTGTCACTGAGAATATTCCCCTAATAGCACGGTCGGCGATTCTTGAACCGTTTTTTGATTCTTTTGTGCCTTCTCAAGACATTCCATGAAGAGGTGGAGAAGAGTTTCGGTATGGGGCTCATCCACAATCTCCAAATGGCCGCCTGATAGATTATAGATATGATCCACCTTTGTGCAGAGCGGGCCCCAGTAGTTTTCAACCGTTTTTTTTGTCTGAAATAGAACTATCCGTCCCGCATAATATTGCGCGCAATATTGTTTGGCAGCCTTTTTCACCACTCTGTCGCGGTAAAAACGTCTGAGAGAAGGTGAAATTGGATATCCCAACGCACAATAACTCATGCAGATCAGTTCTTTGAACATGATACAAGAAGAGGTTTGGATCTGTTGCCATCTCCAGTGAAGGCTTTCCCGGGCTTTCCTCAAAATGGTCTGGCAAGTTGACTGCAAAGATTGACGTGCGGTTCCCGGTCTATCTTCGGGATGTGTCGATGGTGCTAATAAGTGACTCAATCTTTTATTCAATCCCTGTGGAGGCAATCGCGCCTCTGTCGTAGTGGGGTCCACTAAGGCGAGAAGCGCAATGGTCTCTCCCTGCCTGCGAAGAGTCTGGGCCATTTCAAATGCCACCATTCCCCCAAACGAATAACCTGCGAGGTAATAGGGCCCCTGAGGCTGTACTCTCCGCAATTCTTGTAAATATCTTTCAGAGATTTCCTCAACGGTGGTATGAAGAGCAGCCCTCCCGTCATGGCCCTGATTAATAAACATGTATAACGGTTGATCAAGATAGTTTTTCATGTACGGCAAAAATGTTGCTCCAAACAGCACACAGAAGATCGGTGGCTTATTTCCCAGGGTTTGAATGGGAACCATGAAAGACGATGGTGCATTGACTTTCCGTTCCCCAAGAATGTGGGCCAACTGTTTAATGGTTTGGGCGTGAAAAATGAGAGAAACGGGAATTTTCTTTCCCAAAAGACGCTCCATCTCTGAGCATAAGCGAACGGCCATTAACGATTCTCCACCAAGACTAAAAAAGTTATGGGTGATCCCGATAGGCTTCTTTCCCAAGACCGCTTCCCAAACTGTTGTCAATTGTTCTTCCAATGAGTTTCCAGGGGCCTGATAGCTCTCATCTTCCGGTATGCTTCCTTCATCTTCCAGGGCCAGTTTGTCGCGATTGACTTTTCCATTCGGGGTCAATGGGAAGGCATCCAGGAAAACAAAACCTGATGGAATCATGTAGGCGGGCAAGGTGTGTCCTAAAAAGTCCCGTAATTCAGACAGTGGAGGAGCGGATTCGCCCTCCAATACGATATATGCCACAAGCCGTTTGTTCCCTACACCGTCTTCCCTGGGCAACACGATGACCTCACGTACAGCCGGATGCATGGTGAGGACCGTTTCGATTTCTCCACACTCGATCCGATACCCACGAATTTTTACTTGATGGTCACGCCTTCCTAGAAATTCAATTGTGCCGTTCTTGCGGTGGCGGCCGATATCGCCGCTTCGATACAATCGCGCGCCGGGAACAAGACTGAATGGATGTGGAATGAATTGTGCCGCGGTTAGCCCCGGTTGATGCTGATAACCTCGGGCCAAGCCCAATCCGCCAATGTACAGTTCCCCCGCTCCCGTCAGGGGCATCAGCTCCTGATGATTATCCAGCACATAGATCTGTGTCTGGGGAATGGGGCGACCAATCGGTATGGTCTCTCCGACGTGTCCATCCGTGGGAATCGAAAAGCAACAGGTAAAAGTGGTGTTTTCCGTGGGACCATACCCATTGACCAGTTGACAGGTCGGTAATTGTTTGGCGATTTGTTGGACATGTAACGGAGACAACACATCTCCCCCCGCCAATAAGGTGTGGACGGGGCTGAGCATTTTGAGATTCCAGTCCACCAGTTGATGGAACAATCCCGCAGTAAGCCACAAGAGGCTAATCTGTTGTTCCTGTAACAACCTACCGAGTTCGTCAAATGATGGTAGGAGGTGAGGGGCAAGAACCAGCTTGCCGCCATGGATCAGGCAAGCCCAGATTTCAAAAGTGGCGGCGTCGAATGAGGGCGAAGCAAGCTGCAGGCAGGTCACTTGACTGGGCCATGGTATATAGGTGGGATTGTAGATGAGACGAACAATCGCGCGATGGGGAATACTGACTCCTTTGGGTTGACCGGTCGAACCTGATGTATACATCACGTAGGCCAAATTTTCAGCATGGACGGTTTGCTGGTTGAATAATGCATGCTCGGGAAGGCATGGTGCCCAGTCATTATCCAGGTCAATCACCAGTGGTTTTGACGTACTTGGGGCATCTATAAGAGCAAAGCAGGCAGTGAGCCGTTCCTGAAGAGTAGCGGAAGTCAATACGATCGCTACTCCGGCATTCTCAAGAATAAAGCGTAGGCGGTCGGGAGGAGTAGATGGATCAAGCGGGACATAGGCCCCACCCGCTTTCAGTATGGCCAAGAAGCTGATAATGAGATTTACTCCTCGCTCCAAGTACACCCCTACACGGACCTCCGGTTTCACACCTTGCTGTCTCAGAAAATGGGCAAGCTGGTTCGAACGGGCTGTCAGTTGGCTATAGGTCAGATATTGATCTTCACAGACCACGGCAATTGACTCGGGACTGGAGGTGGCTTGCGCGTCAAACAGATCATGGACACAGTGCGTCAGGGGTTCCGAGGAAAGCGGCGGATTCCACTCGGCTAGAAGCTGTCGCTTTTCCGGTTCGGGCAAAATTGGAAGATGGCAGACCGGATGCGTGGGGGCGGCTACGAGACTTTCCAACAGCATCTGATAGTGCGTGATCAGGTGGGTTATGGTTTCAGACTCAAAAAGCTCCGTATTAAAGGTGACCGTCCCGTGAAGCGTTTCGCCGCGCAAGAGCAATCCGAGGGAGAGGTCAAATTTCGCAGTGGACCTCTTGGACTGGATTGGGGCAACTTCCAAGTTTTCCAAGGTGAGCTCGGCAAGCGAATCAGCCTGATGGAGCTGAAATATCACCTGAAAGAGCGGATGACGACTGGGATCGCGAACCGGCTGGAGGGTTTCGACCAATTTCTCAAACGGCAAATCCTGATGGGTATAGGCTTGCACGCAGGTCTCCCGCACCTGACGGACCAATTCACGGAAACTTTCCCGACCGGTGAACCGTGTGCGCAAGACAAGGGTATTGACGAAAAAACCGATGAGACCTTCCAGTTCGGTATGCGTGCGTCCGGCGATGGGTGTGCCTACGAGAATATCCCATTGACCAGTGTGTCTGGCCAGGAGCAGTTGAAACGCGGCCAGCAGGCTCATAAACAGGGTCACACCTTCCTGACGACTGAAAACGTTGAGCTTATGCGTCAGAGCAGGTGAAAGGGTAAAGGTGCGATATCCCCCACGGTAACTTATCTGCGAGGGACGAGCGAAATCCGTAGGCATATCAAGTGTTGGCGGAGCGTTCGCGAGCTGGGTTCGCCAATAGGAAATTTGCCTCTCAAGAACTTCACCGTGTATCCATTGGCGCTGCCAAATTGAAAAATCCGCATACTGCAGGGGCAGGGCGGGCAGGACAGTCTGCTTCCCGGTGATCTGAGTTTGATATAGGGCGCTGAGTTCCTGAAAGAAAATTCGCATGGACCAGCCATCGGTGATGAGATGATGCAGCGTGAGTAACAAGACATGTTCCTCCGGCCCCAGACGCAGCAATTGTCCTCGCCACAGAGGCACCGTGCTGAGGTCGAATGGCTGGAGTTGTTCATTTTGCATGGCACGCTGAACCTGCTCCTCCCGGCTTGCTGACGGCAACGAAGACAGATCCTCAAGAAAGAGGGAGATCGAGTCGGGCTGGCCAATGACTTGGACGGGCTGGCCATCAAGCACGGAACAGGCCGTCCGCAGGCTCGCATGGCGGGCCACTAAGGCCGTGAGGCTTGCTTCAAGTGCGCTTACGTCCAGAGGGCCAGTGAGGTTCCAGGCATAAGGCAACAGATAGGCAGTGTTTCCAGGCATCCATTGCTCTAAAAACCACAAACGCTGCTGGGCAAATGAGAGGGGAGGTGGCCCTTTACATTCCTGTGGGCAGAGCGGGGATAACGCGTGACTGCCCGGTCCTGCCTCGGCCTGCTTCAGTGTCCCGCTCAATTGTGCGATGGTCGGCCCGTCGAAGAACGTCCGCAGGGAGACCTCGGTGGGCAGCAGGTGTCGAAGCCGGGCCATCACCTGGGTCGCCAACAGGGAATGGCCCCCCAGTTCAAAGAAATTATCATGGACACTAATCTGCTCCACTTTCAGGAGATCCCGCCAGATATCGGCAATCAGCTCTTCTATGGGGTTACGGGGGGGCACGCCGGTCAGGGGCCCGGTGCGTTGGCTGGGGTCTGGGACGGGCAACGCCTGGCGATCCACTTTGCCATTGGGCGTCAGGGGCAGTCGGTCCAAAATCACGCAGGCCGAGGGCAGCATATAGTCGGGGAGCCGGGTGCCGAGATCGGCCCGCAGAGTAGTGAGGTCGACGGGCGCGCCGCGGACAGGCACCACATAGGCCACGATCTTTTTGTCACCCGGGGTGTCCTCGCGGCAGACCACGATGGCTTCCCGCACGGACGGATGTTTGATGAGCCAGGCTTCAATTTCGCCCAGTTCAATGCGAAAACCTCGCACCTTCACCTGATGGTCCCGGCGCCCGAGATAGGCGAGGAGCCCATCCGGCCGATAGCGGGCCAGGTCGCCGGTTTTGTATATGCGACTTCCTGGACGACCACTGAGGGAATCCGGTATGAATTTGGCGGCCGTCAAATCGGGGCGCTGAAAGTACCCCCGTGCCACGCCCATACCACCAATCAGCATTTCCCCCGTGACGCTAACCGGCACCAATTCTCCTGCCTGATCCACCAGAAAGACGGTGGTATTTCCTAATGGACGGCCGATGGAAATGGGCGCGGGGGAGCGGTCAATTTTCCAGATCGTGGACCAAATGGTGGTTTCCGTGGGACCATAGACATTCCAGATACTAGGGCTGTACGTCATCAGGTGATGAGCCAAGTCCGGTGTCAGGGCTTCTCCCCCAGTGAGAATTTGAAGGGGCCGGGAGAGGGGAAGAGGCGGGGATTGAAGCAGCATAGACCATGTGCTGGGCGTGGCTTGCATGAGAGTAATGGCCTGAGATTGAATGAGGGAGAGCAATGCGGCGCCATCCGTCGCCACTGCCCGGCTGGTCAGCACCAGGCGGCCGCCGGCAATCAACGGACCCAGGATTTCAAACACGGAAATATCAAAGGACAGACTCGTAACGGCCAGGAGCGTTGTTGCCCGGTCTACTCCCACCTGCTCTTGAAGGGTTAATAAAAGGTTGAGCACCGCTTGATGCGTCACCATGACCCCTTTGGGTGTGCCGGTCGAGCCGGACGTATAGATCACATACGCCAGGTTTTGCCCTGAATGGGCTGAGACGGGGTTGGAAGTGGGATAATGCGCATACTCGGCTTCTTCAAGCTCAATCGGGACGGTCCCCGTATTTTCCAACCAAAGACATTGCCCGGATTGAGTCAAAAGGCATCGGAGATGCGAATGGTTCACAATGTACTGCAAGCGTTGTTCGGGATACGTTGGATCTAACGGGACATACGCTCCCCCGGCTTTCAGAATGCCCAATACCGCCGTGAGCATTTTTATGCTTCGGTCCAGATAAAGCCCGACGCGAACCTCCGGGCCTACGCCTTGGGCTTGAAGAAAATGGGCGAGTTGGTTGGCCTGACGGTTGATCTCCCGATACGTCATTTGCTGTTCTTCGAAGACCACCGCCACTGCATCGGGAGTCGCAGCCACTTGGGCTTCGAAGAGGGTGGTGAGGCTTGCAGGGGCTTGCGGTAGGGGGAGAGCCTTATCGTTCCAGTCGCTCAGTTGTTGTCGGCGCTCTTCATCGGTAAGGAGAGATATCGTGTGGACCGGCTGATTGGGATTGGCGACCAGGCCTTCCAATAATTGCTGGTAATGGCGAATCAGCCGCTGTATGGTGTGCGGGAAAAACAAGTCGGAATTGAATTCCAACGTTCCCCTGAGGGATCCGCTCTGTTCCTGCAAGGTGCAATTAAGATCAAACTTGGCAATCTCCAGAACAATGTCTTCTTTGGTCAGGGTGATCCCCGGAAAATCAAGGGTGCCCGTGCCTTTCGTAAATAGCTGAAACATCACTTGAAAAAGCGGATGACGACTGGGGTCGCGCACGGGCTGTAGGGCTTCCACTAGTTTTTCAAACGGCAGGTCTTGATGCGCATAGGCCTCCAGGCAGGTCTCCCGTACCTTTCGAAGGACCTCCCGGAACGTAGGCTGCCCTTGTATGTGCAACCGGAGAACTAGGGTATTCACGAAAAAGCCGATCATCCCTTCCAGTTCGGTGTGTGTGCGTCCGGCAATAGGTGTACCAATCAGGACATCTCGCTGTCCGGAATAGCGGGCCAGGAGAAGCTGAAAAGCAGCCAACATCGTCATAAACAAGGTGACGCTTTCCTGCTGACTGAGAGTTTTCAGGGATTGCGTCAGGCTGGGAGGCAGGGTGAACGAAATTTTGTGGCCCCGGTAGGTTTGCTGGGAAGGGCGGGGAAAATCAGTCGGAAGCTCCAGAGTGGGGGGTACTCCGGCCAATTGTGTGCGCCAGTAGGACAATTGGCGGTCCAGAACATCGCCCTGAAGCCACTGGCGTTGCCAGATCGCAAAGTCGGCATACTGAAGCGGCAGTGGAGGCAGCGAAGGCGTTCGGTCGTTGGCATGGGCCGCATACAGTTCGCTCAGTTCTTTGAGCACAATCCCCATCGACCAGCCATCCGTAATGATGTGATGAAAAATCAAAAGGAACATATGGTCTTCAGGGCCCCGGCGGATTAGATGGCCACGCCACAACGGACTCATCGTAAGATCAAAAGGCTGATGCGTTTTGGAATGAATGATACGTTGGAGTTCATCTTCTCTGGTCGACTCCGGATGGGTCGTCAGATCCTGGCAGGGAAGGGCAATAGGCGCCACGGGATAAATGACCTGGACCTGCTGCCCGTCAACTATCGGGAAGGCGGTTCGTAATGTTTCATGGCGTTCGGTGAGAGCGGTCAACGCATCCTCGAGAGCCTTCCGATTCAATGGGCCACTCAGCCGCCAACCATAAGAAAGAAGATAGGTTGGGTTTCCCGGGTCCCATTGCTCTAGAAACCAGAGGCGTTGTTGTGCGAAGGAAAGGGGAAGCTGTTGAGGCCGGACTTGTGGAATGATTCCGGAAGCAGCCTGTTTGTTTTTAGCCTGTTTGAGTCGCTGAGCCAGCCATTGCTGTTTGGATTGTGTAGGTTCTAAGCTTTTTGACATGGGGGATGTCACTTAGGGGAAAGATGAATGTTACCGTTGATCCCGCCGTTTCATATTTTCGTAAAGGAGAGTGGTGCAGGATTCCAGTGGATTTAAGATACTTTCTCCTTGTGGGAGGAATCCCCCGGCATCTTTTACCCTGGTGAGGGCCTGGTCCATCCCAGTGTGGGCACCAAACAGGCAGGGTGTGCTGTAATTCACCAGCGAGATCCCATTGGCTTCCAAATCATCAAAACTCCAGGAGGGAGATTTTCCTCCCGCAATCTGATTGACCATAATGGGACACTTTACGCTGTCCTTGATTTGTCTGGCCAGTCTTAAATCCGGCAAGGCTTCTACCAGTATTGCATCGGCTCCGCAATCCGAAAATGCCGAGGCTCTCCGCACTCGGTCTTCGGGATCTGAGGTATCTGTTCGGGCAATGACCACGAGATCGTGACGGGTGGCTAGGACCCGTTTTAACTTGAGTAGGTATTCATCCAATTCCAGCAGTTGTTTGCCAGGAAAGTGCCCGCACCGCCGGGGACGTTTCTGATCTTCCATGATGACCCCGGAGGCGCCAGCCGCTTCAAGGAGGGTAACCACGTGGGCGGCAATATCACTATCCCCAAAACCGTCATCGATATCAACGAGCAGATGATGGTGCGGCAGCACAGTACGAACCCGTTGAGTAAAGGCCACTAAATCCGCCCAACAAATAAAGCCGATATCCGGAAGGCCGTAAAAGCTGGCCGCGAAACTAAACCCGCTGAGAAATAACCCGTTAAAATGGCGGGCCGCCACGGTGGCGGAAAAGACGTCGTAAAAACCCATAAAGGGTAACAGCCGTCCTTTGTGTATTTCCTCTCTGAGGAGGGAGCCAGGTCCTCGTCGCATTTGACCTCCATCATGATGGCAAAAGAAAAGAATAAAGGTAAGGGCAAGGAATAACAACCTTTATAATCGAGAAAAAATCCTGCTAAAAAGCCCTCTAAGCAAAAAACTCTTAAAAAAACTCATCGGATTTTTTCCTTTTGAAATGAAGGAGATGGAGTCTCAAAATGAAAATTCCTTAGGTTTGTTGATCGTCAGGCAGGAGGATTGAGGGCGTGGGTAGGAATCCCAAGACTACCGGGTTTTGAAATGACAGGGGATCTGTTTAAGTCAAGAAAATTTTTATTTTCAAACAATGAAGCGTCTTATGCCCTTTATTGGCTCCCCTGGTCGTCAAACAGATCCTGGAGCTCATCCTCTGAGAGTTCTTCAACCTCCTTTAAAAGAAATTCTTCAAGCGCCAAGGCCTGATCTTCCAATATGGGATGGTCAAAAAGAATTCGTAGAGGCAGATTGCTCCGACAGATCTCCCGTATTCTGGCGAGTAGACTGGTCGCCAATAACGAATGTCCTCCCAGTTCAAAGAAATGGTCATGGACTCCGATACGATCTACCTTCAGAAGATCGCTCCAGATCTCCATTAATATTTCTTCCAGTGGCGTTCTCGGTGGAAGATAGGCGGTGGTATGCACCCGGTGGGTTTCATCTGGTTTGGGCAAGGCCCGTCGATTAATCTTTCCATTTGGTGTGAGCGGAAGAGTTTCTAAAACCACAAAGGCAGACGGCAGCATGTAGTCAGGAAGTTTTGCTTGAAGATACGTTCGAAGTCGAGCGGGTTCAAGCTTGCTTCTGTCAACCGGTGCGATATAGGCCACTAATTGCTTTTCATCGGGTGTATCTTCCCGACACAGAACGACGGCGTTCTGTACGGAGGGATGTTGCCCCAACAGGCTTTCAATCTCGCCGAGCTCAATACGAAAGCCCCGTAATTTGATCTGGCTGTCTTTCCGTCCTGTAAATTCCAGGGCGCCATCCGGGCGATAGCGTCCCAGATCTCCCGTGCGATATTGTCGGACCCTATCTGAATTGAGCGGACCGGTAAAAGCGCATTGAGTCAATTCCGGACGTTGCCAATAGCCCAGGGCGACATACGGGCTCCTCAGCACGATTTCGCCATAAATGTCGGTCGATTGGCCGCCATCATCCAATAAAGCAACTTCTGTGTTTTGAACCGGAAATCCAACCGGGACAGTCTGCCCTGAAAAGCCGGTGGCATGAGAGGCCACAAATTGCAGGCTGAGAGTAGACTCGGTGGGACCTAACCCGTTTACAAAGACACACTCCGGCCCGAAATGTTTCTGATAGGCTTCAAAATCCGCCCGTGTGCTTTCTTCGCCCCCCAGGACAACCACACGGAGGGTAGGAAATGTCATATTCGGAAGAAGGTGCTTCAGCCAATACCGGTAGACAGTCGGTGTGGAATGGTAGATGGTGATGGTCTGCTGGACCAGCCAAGGGGATAACTCCTCAGGATCTGCCTCTTGAAGATTCAGCGGGTAGAGGCTGGCTCCATTCAGGAGCGCTCCAAAGATGTCCATGACAGCCGCATCAAAGCTAAACGAGGTCAGTTGCGTGAGACGATCATAGGAGCCGATTTTTAAATTATTCGTGTAGACGCCAATGTGGTGCAACACATTTCGGTGTGTTTGAATCACGCCCTTTGGAACGCCGGTAGTTCCGGAGGTATACAAGATATACGCCAGGGCATCGGGGGAGAGGGAGATTTGCGGGTTTGTTTCTTCCTGAGCCAGATACGCTTCGTCAATCGGGATAATCCGATAACCCCGTTCACGCCAAAAGGGAATACGGTCCAAACAATCCGGGCTGCAAAGAATGGTCGTGAGAGTCGCATCCCCGGCAATGGTCTCAAGCCTCTCCAGTGGAAGAGAGGGTTCCAGCGGAACATACGGGTGGCCGGCTTTCAGCACCCCCAGGAGGCCTGCGAGCATCGGCTTTCCGATGGTACACAGCAGCCCTATCGGTTGGGGACCCGCTGAATCAGGCAGAACATCAAGAAGCGTATGTGCAACCCGATTGGCTCGACGATTCAACTCGGCATAAGTCCAACTGCCCTCCGATGTAAGGACGGCAATGTGCTGGGAATGATACGCGGCCATCTGTTCAAAACGGCCCGGCAATGTCAGAGTATTCTCAAAATGTTCAAAGGGGCGAAATAACGGATGGGCGGGAACTATCACGGGGAGAGTTGAATGAGCGGAAGAGCGCTTTGTCTGCCCCGCAATGGGTACCGTCGAAACCGGCACATCCGGCTGGCTCAGGAGCCCATCCAGAAGTGTTTCAAAATGATCGAATAACCAGGCAATGGTCGTGGGGGCAAAAAGGTCGGAATTGTAGTTCCAAGTCACCCAAGCGCGATGATCCGTAATAAACACGTAAAGGGTCAGGTCGAATTTGGCCGAACTCTCTTCATGGTTCGTGACGGGTTGTAGCGTGACCCCTGGTAAGGTCAGGCGTCTTTCCGTCACATCAACAAGATTAAAGAAAACCTGAAACAACGGCGTCCGGCTTAGGTCCCGTACAGGGTGTAGGGTTTCAACAAGTTTCTCAAAAGGTAGGTCCTGATGCGCAAATGCCCCGGAACAGACCTCGCGCACCCGACCGAGTAACTCCCGAAAAGTCGGTGCTCCGGAAAGATCGGTTCGTAACACCAACGTATTCAGAAAAATACCGACGCATCGTTCCAGCTCGATGTGATTGCGATTGGCGACCGGCGTGCCGACCATAATGTCCTTCTGTCCCGAATGCCGCGCTAGCAAGGCTTGGAGTACCGCCAGGAGTGTCATGAAAAGGGTCACGCCCTCTTCCTGACAGAAATTCTTCAAAGTCTGAAATTTCTCCATGGCCAACTGGCGTGTAAGATTTCCACCCCGAAACGTCTGAACGGCCGGTCGTGGGTAGTCGGTGGGAAGCGCAAAATTGGTCGGTACATCAGTCAAGCGAGTGGTCCAATAGGTCAGGAGACTTTTGAGTGCCTCTTCTTGAAGGCAGGCCCGCTGCCAGATGGCATAATCGGCATACTGTATGAGCAAAGGGGCAAGGGTGGGCGACTGGTCGTGTTCAAAGGCCTCATAGAACTGTCGAAGTTCGGAAAAGAGAATATCCATCGACCACCCGTCGGTCACGATATGATGCAGAGTGAGCACCAACAAATGATCCTCAGGAGCCAGACGATAGAGTGCTACTCGCATCAACGGTCCCTGTTGAAGGTCAAAGGGATGAGCTTCGGCTTCCCGGATATGAGCCTGACAGACTCGCTCCTGCTCCGATCGGTGAATCATTTGCAGATCGATCACCGGTAGGGTGAGCACAAGTTGAGGATAGAACGCCTGCCGAGGCTCTCCCTCATGCTCCACCACATACATCCTCAGAGATTCATGTCGTTGGATGAGCGCATTTAAACTCCGTTCAAGGATTTCTGCACGCAGGGCCCCGGTCATGCGCCAGGCATAAGGAAGAATATAGGCTGTACCGCCCGGTTCTATTTGCTCAACGAGCCATAATTGTTGTTGACTGAAAGACAATGGCAAAGGAATGGAACGAGAAACCGGTTGCAGGGATGGAAGTGGCATCCGGTTCGTTTCGTTTTGAAGGAAGCAGAGTTTTTCTCCCAGTCCGGACACTGTGGGTTCCTCATAAAATTCTTTGAGAGAAATATCAAGCTGGGACTGGCGTTGAATCCGCGAAATCAGTCGGGTGGCCAATAAGGAGTGCCCCCCCATTTCGAAGAAATTATCATGCACACTGAGCTGCTCGACCTGCAGCAACTCCCGCCAGATGCCTGCGATCATTTCTTCCTGAGGAGTCCGAGGGGTGACGACGAGCCGACCCTCAGCGCGCGGGCCACTATGGGGTGCCGGTAAAGCTTTGCGATCTACTTTGCCGTTAGATGTTAAGGGAAGGGTGTTTAATGCAACAAAATTTCCGGGAATCATCTGGGGGGGCAATTGGGCGCTGAGATAGGATCGCAAGGCTGACGGATCGATGGGCGATTCATTTCTTGGAACCACATAGGCCACTAACCTCTTATCTTCCTGGCCATCTTCACAACAAAGAACCACGGCTTGCTCGATGTCGGAATGGCCGTGAAGCTTGGCTTCAATTTGCCCCAGTTCAATTCGAAACCCGCGCACTTTTACCTGATGGTCCAGGCGTCCCAGATATTCAATTTGGCCGTCCGGGCGGTAACGTCCCTGATCCCCGGTCCGGTAGAGGCGGGTCCCGGGATTTGGACTCAGCCCATTGGGGATAAATTTTTCCGCCGTTAAAGCGGGACGTCTATAATATCCACGCGCAATGCCTGCTCCACCAATCAAGAGTTCCCCGACCACCCCAACCGGTAAGAGACGTTGGACATCTTCCAGCACATAAACCTGTTCATAAGAAATCGGGCGCCCGATCGTTTCGGGCCCCTCTGCTTTTCGCAGGGCCATCGTAGAATATGTCGTGGTCTCCGAGGGCCCGTACAAATCGTATACTTTCTGGATGCCGGGTTCCATGTAGAGCTGCTGTACCAAGGCGGTTCGTAGAGGCTCTCCGGCTAGATTGATGACTCGGACAGAAAGGGGTAGTCGTTGGGCATGCAAGAGCTCCCGCACTACCGAGGGTACTGAGTTGATCAGGGTTACAACTGATGCTGCGGGAAGCGTGGATAATGCCAAGGCGTTCTCGGCTAAAATGACCGTGCCACCACAACTGAGCGGAAGAAAGATTTCAAAGACTGACAGGTCGAAACAGATGGAGGTGGAGGCCAACACTGCGGCCAATTCCTCAGGCGGAAATGTCTTGCGGCCCCAAGACATCAGTGCAGTCACACTTCGAAGGGTGATGGCTACCCCCTTGGGTTGCCCGGTCGAGCCGGATGTGTAGAGTATATAGGCCAGTTGCTCCGGGTGAACCGGGTTAGGGAGGGGAGTGTCTTCCAAGAATAATAGATCTCTTTCATCAAGGATGACGACTTGTTGATCCTGAATAGGCAGGTGAGACAGCCATCGCTTTTGAGTGAGCAGCACTGGGGCCTGAGTATCCTGGAGAACGGTTCCCAGCCAAGAGGCGGGGTAGGCGGGGTCAAGTGGGATATATGCTCCGCCGGCTTTGAATATAGCCATCAGGGCCACGAGCATGTCCGCGGAACGAGTCAGGCAAACTGCTACGGGCACATCCGGGCCCACCCCCATTCCTTTTAACCGATGAGCCAACCGGTTGGCTTGTCGATTAAGATGGAAGTAACTGATTGCGTGCATACCGTCGCGCACGGCGATGGTATCGGGTGTGCGAGTTACCTGCTCTTCAAAGAACTGGTGCAGGCCCTTGGCGAAGGAAAACGGCTGATCTGCTTCATTCCAGACAGCCAACTGCTGAAGGCGGTCCTCCCTGTTAAGAGGAGAAAACTGCTCATACCGTGTCTCAGGCTGGAAGGCCATGGAAGTAAGGGTGTTGAGATAATACTCATTAATAGCCTCAATCTGTTTGGCTTCCAGTTGGGAGGGATCGTAGTCGATATGCATCGCCAGTTGCGTCCCGGTACTGTCCAGTATAAAAGTGGTAAAGAGGACAAAGTTGTTGGCTTCAAAATATGGTCCCTCGGTAAATCCCAGATCTTTACCCTTTTTCAAATTCCGGTATATATGCCAATGAACAAAATCAAATGCCGTTTCAAACAACGTCTCCCCGCCAAGGATTTGCTGGATAGCCGCCAGAGGAAACCGGCGGTGGGGAATCAATTCGCATTCCGCACGAAACACCTGCTGAACCAAGTCAAGCCAGGTGCCTCCACTCAGCCGGAGTCGTAGAGGGAGCGTATTGAGGAAAAGACCGATCATGCGCGTCCCGTCAATCTCTTCCGGGCGGCCATGGGTGATAATCCCGCTCATGACATCGGGACGGCCATGTAGCGCATTCATGACGCGAAAATGTGCAGCCAGGAGTGCAGATTTCAAGGAAGTTTTTACCCTGGATGTGAGTTGCGTCAGGCGGTCAAAGATATCACCTGGAATAGACAGTTCCGGACCTCGAATTTGCTCGGAGCGGCCTGCCCCAGAGGATCCAG
Organism: Nitrospirales bacterium; assembly: GCA_050248735.1. Lineage (GTDB taxonomy): Bacteria > Nitrospirota > Nitrospiria > Nitrospirales > UBA8639 > JACKFE01. The sequence continues at coordinate 48,839 of JBFWRU010000006.1, forward strand.
GCCAACGCGGTAACAGGTGAATGTCCGGGTTATGAAGTTTTTCGATCCAAAACTTCCGACTGTGTTCTGACTCGGAAGCAGCCTCTTCTAGGGCAACATAGGTTTGGTAGGGAATGGCTGGAGATGTGATGGGAGAAGGTGCTCTCCTCAGAGCGGCGGAGTAGTCTTGTAATATTTCCGTGAGCATCAGCGCTAAGCTCCATCCATCGAGTACGGCGTGATGAAAACTGACACTGAGTTGAAACTCGTCCGTTCGGTAACGGTGAACCATAATGCGAAGGAGAGGTGCCTGTCCTGAATCAAAGGGACGGGTTTTTTCAGTCTCGATCCAGGTTGTGAGGACGTCGGTTCGACCTGTTTCATCAAGATGGCGTAGATCCTCAACCGCTACGTGCAACCGCGCGGAAGCATGAACCAGTTGCAGGGGGGTGCTAAAGGAGCCAAGATCAAAACTCGTTCGCATGGGAGCATGCCGTTCGATGAATCGATCGACGACCGCCTGTAGGATTTCGTGATCAAACGGGGCGGAAATCTGAAAGGAAAAAATATCATGGAAAATTGCTGAGTCCGGATTTTTATCATTATGGAAAAACATTCCCGTTTGCAAGGAAGTCAGTGGATAGGCATTTTCCAATCCCTCCGGCAATTGCCATTGGTCTTCTTTGGACACTAAGGAGAATGGGGCACCGGAAATCTCGAGCCGGGGAATACAGAACCGCGTTTCATGAATTTGCATCACAAGATTATGAATCGTTTGCTCTGAATATAGTTGTTCCAGAGTCAGAGGCAGGTCTTGTTGTTGAGCATATGCTACAACCTGGAGCGCGAGAATTGAATCTCCCCCCAGGTCAAAAAAACTATCGTGAATACCCACCGGAGTCACTTTTAAAATCTGGGACCAGATTTTTGCCAGATCCATCTCAGCCATAGTTGTGGGGGCCACGAAATGGCTCTCTAGTTGAGGCCTTTGAAAATCCGGTGCGGGAAGGGCTTTTCGATAAATTTTCCCATTGGGGGTTAAGGGAAACATGGCAAGGGGGATTATTCGCGATGGAAGCATATAATCAGGCAGAAACCGCTTCAAATACATCAATAATTCGGATGTGGTGGTGCTTTCGTTCCCAAGGACCACATAGGCAACGAGTCGTAAAAGGTGTAATTCGTCTTCCCTCCCCACAACCACGGCCTCCTGAACTGCCGGGTGGGTCTTTAGTGCCGATTCAATTTCCCCGCATTCGATGCGGAAGCCTCGAATCTTGACCTGGTGATCGACCCGTCCAAGATATTCCAACGTTCCGTCGCTGCGGTATTTGGCCAGATCTCCTGTTTGATATAATCGGGCCCCCGGGTCGGGACCTTCGGGATCCGGGATGAATTTTTCGGCGGTTAAGTCCGGCCGGCGATGATATCCCCTGGCCAAGCCAACACCTCCGATGTACAACTGCCCGGGCACATCGACAGGCACTGGCCGATGTGCGGTATCCAGGATATAAATTTGAATATGGCTGATTGGACGGCCAATAGGCACGGTCGCCCCAATGAAATCGGGCTGACAGGTCCAGGCGGTGACATCGACAGCGGCTTCGGTAGGGCCGTAGAGGTTATGCAAATCTGAAGAGGGCAGCCGGGAAAAAAACAGGGATTGGAGATTCCCCGCTAAGACCTCCCCGCTGGAAATCACCCGGCGCAGCAGTTTGCCACAGGCTTCTACTGCCGGCTCTTGTAGAAAAACCCGTAACATGGACGGCACAAAATGGAGTGTGGTAATTCCCTCACGCTGAATCAGTTCCCGCAAATAGGAACTATCGCGCTGTCCATTCGGCAGGGCCAGGATTAGTCTGGCTCCTATTAAGAGGGGCCAAAAGAATTCCCACACTGATACGTCAAAGCTGAATGGAGTTTTCTGCAGTACACGATCGTCGGATTTCAGATGATAGGCGGCCTGCATCCAGAGAAGCCGGTTACAAACCCCGCGATGGGTGTTCATGGCACCCTTAGGTTGGCCTGTTGATCCGGAGGTATAGATCATATAGGCCAGGTCGTCGGGTCCCTCAGGGCTGTCCAGAATGGCGCAGGAGTATCGTTCGATAAGAACCCTATCGGTGTCCAAGGTGACAACCTGGCCTCCGTAGGCCGGTAACCTTTGGCGAAGATGGGCCTGCGTCAAAAGAACCCGCACCTGAGAATCCTGCAGCATAAAGGTCACGCGTTCACTCGGATAAGAGGGGTCAATGGGCACATAGGCCGCCCCGGCCTTGAGGATGCCATACAAGGCGATGACCAGCTCCAGTGACCGTTCGGCAAAGATTCCTACCAAGTCCCCACGTTGGACACCGAGACTCTGAAGGTGACGGGCCAATTGATTTGAATGGGCATCCAACTCACCATATGTCAGATGGTGCTTATCAAAGACCACCGCCACAGCGTCAGGACTTTTGGGGACCTGGGCTTCAAAAAGTTGGTGGACAACCTTCGCCTGCCTTGTTTGTGCAGATGGGGCATGAATTGATTGAGTAAGGTGTGAATTGGCGTCTAGGGGTTTCATGCCGAATGGAAGGGAAAAATGCCCAATATCAAATATCAACGAAAACTTATAAAGTGCGTAATTAAAGGAAAGCTTCTATTTTTTCTGCAAGTCACTTATATAGATATCGGTAAAAGGTCTACATGTTTCAAAAATTCATTCACCTGTTGAAGTGTTTTTATGTAAAGAGAATCAGGAGATAAGCCCCTCAACCCTAAATCCGCAACATATCAATGATCATGCGCAGTGACTCCATGGAAATTCAAGTAAAAAGTAATATTTCGCTTGCTAGTTCTTTCAGCGGGGGTTATCGAGTACGGAGTTCATATCAAGTAGTCAATTTGAGGGTACTAGGGTGAATTTTGTCCTTTCCATCGGAGATCCATACATTACATTCGCCTGGAAATGAAGCGCACGATGAAATTTCTGAAGCGTTGTCCTAACCCAGAAAGTAATCCGTTTCAACGGTTTTGGTTTTCTGATCTTGAGTCTACCAAGCAATAATGAAAAGGCTTCCCAACCACCAGGACTCAAAGTGTAGACTGGCTGGCCTTGTCTTGTTGAGGAAAATTCTCTAAAGGCCGATCCGGAAACATCTTGGCCAACAGGTTATCAATCTCCCTTGGCAATCGGGCATTGGCGGGACGTTCAAACATGTTTCGGAGGGAAGGCGCCATTCCAAAAATTTCTCGAAGATGCGCGGTTATCTGTGTGGTTAAGAGGAAATGCCCCCCGGTTCACAGAAATTATCTTGGCAAACGATGTGAATCTTTTTTAGGAGGTTACGCCAGATCTCGATCAACAGTTGTTTCAGAGAAGGTCTGCTGGTTTAGGAAGTGGGCGGATAATTTGCGGCTAGTCTGTTCGGGCCCAGACAAAGCCTGCATATTGTTCAAATCCTTGGAAAATGCACTATTCGGCCTCCGTATGAAAAAAGCTTTTGGAAAGTACTGGTCGGACTAATGGGCATTATTTCCTTTCGGTACCCAAGATACACAATGGTTCTTATGCGGAATGATTTTAACTAAGTAAATGTTGCCTGGCCATTCTTCACAAACATACTCGGAAGAAAAAGGCAGAATTCCATCATTCTCAGTGAAAGTTGGGCGATGAGCAAAAAAATCAAGCAAAAGGGATGGAATCTTCAAGGAACATTATTGACCCTGTAAATCCCGAAACGTTTTGAGTTTTTTGTCGAGCAACTTTTTTTAAGTTGCGAGAGCTTGCCGACTCGTTCCTGGAGGCCTTTCCTTCGAGTAGCCACGGAGTCGACTGCTTTGGTTAGGACAACAGATTTCTCTTCTCTTGACTCTCTTTCAAATACCTGATCGTCATCTGGGCGCACTCCATGCTGGAGACCTTTTTCCTCAATATGGCCATCGAGGTTGGATAAATCCACCTGAGGAGAAAAAATAGAGGCGTTGGGGTTCTTCCTCATCGCGTCTAATATCACATGACAACTTTTGATGAGGTGGCGGATCGCCCTGACTTCGAAAACATCTTCATCGAAAACTATGTGCCCTTGAATTCCTGAGGGGTTATTCCAAAGTAATAGTGACAGGTTTGTTAATGCTAACTCGCCATGGGCAGCGTGATCGGTTCACATGTTATATCTTCCAACTGAGGGGAATATTAGGGGGCATTTTCAAAAACAAACAATACCTGGAACAGGAAGGTTCCTATTAAGTCCCGGGTATGTCTCAGCCGCTGCCTCAACTCCTGAATCGGGACATCCGCATGGGAAATAGTCTCCAGATTCAGGCTGTGGACGTATTGGATATAAGTTCGAAAGGTGTATTCCTCCTGAATGGTGGAGCGGAAAGGAAGCGTGTTGACAAAAAGTCCAATTAACGGTTCGAGGAGTGGATGCATTCTATTTGCGAGGGGCACGCCACAGATGAGGTCGATCTTTTGAGTCCATTGATGAAGTAGTATGAAAAATCCTGCTAACAAAACCATGAAGGAAGTGACACCTTCCTGTCGTGAAAACGTTTTCATGAAATTTGTTTGAAGAGGAGAAAAAAGAACTTTTTCTCGCTTGCCTGATTGCCTGGTTCGCCCTGATGGAGTCTTTGTTTCTGGAAAAACCTGAAATGTCTGCAAGCCTTTCAATCGGTTTTTCCAATAGGCTAATTGGGATTCTAGAGTTTCTCCGGTCAACCATTGCCGTTGCCACAATACAAAATCACCATATTGAATGGATAATTCCGGTAAGGGCAAAGATTCTCCTCTGCAAAAACGGTTATAGAGCGCTTCAAGTTCCTTATAGAAATAGAACACTCCGTCCGACCGTCCATCGGATTTGAGGTGACGGAGAATCACCACTAACCGATGTTCCGATCTGGACAATCGGAATAGGGTTGCTCGGTAAACTGGGCCATGAACCAGGTCAAAGGGGGTTGCCACTTCTCGGATCACTGATGTGATAAATGTCTCCTCCATTTCGGATTTTTGGATATGAGATAGATCGCAATACTTAAGATTCTGTATTCCTTCGCGGGCGATAGTTTGTCTCGGTCCGTTGGCGCCAAGTTGAAAAGTTGTACGTAAGGTCTCATGTCGTCGGACGATTTCATTCAGAGGGCGTTCCAACGCTTGACTATTGAGAGGACCTTCCAAGGCTAGGACCAGAGATCGATTATACGAGGTATTTGCTGGATCTAATTGTGTGGCTAACCACAGGGGTTCTTGAACAAAAGCCAGGGGAGTTCCGTATAACCCGGAACGGCGCATAAGGAAGGAAACATTGAGGGTTCGCACCCCGGAAGATGATCTTGAATGAACTTTGCCAGACTTGCAACGGAGTTGGCTTCTTGAAATAACTGAATCCAGAACAGGTCTATCTGAATGTGATCTCGAATACGGAACGAAGCTGAGCCCCGGTAATTGAATCACCGCTAAGCTGTAAAAAAACTGTCATGGAGGGCGATATCCTCTCGGCCGAGGATACCGGACCATAAAGCAGCAATCTCTTGTTCCAAAACCGTGGAAGGTGCGGCCTTACCGGTTTTCTGCAATGAATCTTGGTGGAAAACAAGAATTTTTTCAGCCAGGTCAATACGCTGAATTTTTCCAGTCGGGCCTTTGGGAATATCATCAAGAAACAGAATTTTCCGGGGAACCTTGAAATCCGTTACGCGCCGGGAAAGCCATTCCCTTAACTCGTTTTCTGAGACGGTAGCGGTCTCGTGGAGGACGACGGCCGCGGCCACCTCTTCGCCCAGCGTGGGATGGGGCAGGGCAAACGTCACCGCCTGCTGCACGGCCGGATGCGTTAGGAGGGCTTGATCAATCTCCACCGGCGCGATCTTTTCGCCTCCGCGATTAATGAGTTCTTTCAATCGCCCCGTGAGAAACAGATAGCCCTCCGGATCCAGATACCCCTGATCGCCCGTCCGAAACCAGCCCTGTGTAAACGCCTGCGCAATGGCCTCTCTCGAGGTTTCCGCTACGCGGCTTATGACCTGATTCTCAATTGGATGTCCGAGATATTAGTTCGTAAGGCCACAGGACTGGAAATCCCCGCATGGACTTCTTCTTCAAAGATTTCCTGGCACGGAAGACCGTGAGGTATGGCGCCAACGATGATATCGTTCTCTCCGGTATATCGATAAAGTAAAATATTGAAAGCTGCCAATAGAACGGCAAAGGTGGAGACATCATGTTGAGTGGAAAATCTTAAACGTCGTTGATGCAGTTCCCGACCCAGGTACACGTGTTCCGTTCCCTCACAAAGGAGGATACCGGAGGACGAGGATAATCCAACGGTAACTTGAGGATAGGAGATCCCCCGATAAGCGTCGGGACCAATAGGCGGCATGCACTTCCCGTGTGAGGTGATGAGAGTGAATTTCAGGACTCATGGCTTGTGCGGACCTGAACTTTCATCGAGGGATCGAGCGTAGTGGATTTTTCCCGGTCTTTGCGGACCAGTACATAGTTTCCCATGACTAATGCATCCAGATTAGCCCAGAGAAAGGTCTTAATGGCCTCCGTCGGCGTACACACAATCGGTTGACCACGAACATTAAAGGAAGTATTGAGAAGAATGGGCATACCGGTCAAGCGGCCAAACTCGGACAGCAATAACCAAAACCGTTCGTTATGTTCACGTCTCACTGTTTGAATGCGAGCTGATCCATCGACATGGGTGATAGCCGGTAATTGAGTTCGGTAGGTTAGGCGAACGGGAACGACATAGAGCATATGGGCAAAAAGGTCTTCTTCCCCTTTTTCTATATTAAAAAAATCTGCGGCGGATTCGGTAATGACTGAAGGAGCAAAGGGCCGAAACCCTTCCCGTTTTTTGACCAAACTATTGACATGATCTCGCATCCCGGGATTCCTGGAGTCTGCCAGAATACTCCGGTTGCCCAACGCCCGAGGTCCAAACTCCATTTCTCCTTGAAACCACGCAATAACCTCTCCTTGGACGAGTCGGTGCGCAATATGGGTTGTGAGTTCAGAGAGAGACGAAAAATATCGATAGGAACATAAATCCTGATTGAGGATTGCCTGGGGGACAGGTTCTTCCATGTATTCAGGGTAGGCCGGTCCCCAAAAGGGCATGTCCATTTTCCGGGGAGGTCGATGTGGCTCCCGGCTATGTTGGACATATAATGCCGCTCCCAGGGCGGTGCCATCGTCCCCGGCAGCCGGCTGAATAAACATGTTGGTAAAAAGTCGACTGCGGTGAATCACACCGTTGGTGGTGCAGTTCAATGCCGTGCCCCCGGCCATACAGAGGTTCCGCTGTCCGCTGCGCTGTTTTAACTCTTTTAGGAGGTGTAATTGACAGGTTTGGAGAACGGCTTGAAGTCCGGCGGCGATGTCCATGTGCTGTTGTGTGAGATCGGCTTCCGGATGGCGTGGTGCACCGAATCGGTCAGCCAAAGTCTTCAAGACCCCGCCGTGAGTTTCAACCTCTTCCAGGCTTTTATTCTTTGCGAATAAGGGGATGACATAGGTGCCATCGGGTTTGAGGTTGATGAATTCCATGATTTGGTTGAAATAGCGGTTTGCATCCCCGTATGGAGCTAAACCCATGACCTTATATTCATCCATTCCAAAATCAAAACCCAGATATAAGGTGAAGACCCCATACAGGATGCCCAAAGAGTGAAAGGCCGGAATTTCCTGTAGAATGTGCAGGCCGCTCCGGTCGCCGACAAGGGCTGTCATACTGTTGAGTTCCCCCATGCCATCCGTAATGACAATCAGAGCTTCATCAAAACCACTTAAATAGAAAGTACTCGCCGCATGCGCCAGATGGTGAGGGACCGACACCAGTTTGTTGCTCCAATCCACCGAGGGGAAATGTTCCTCCAGACATTCCCTTTGCCGATCAGGGTTGTAGACCTGGGCATACTGTTGCTCAGCCAGGACGTCAAACTCAAAAACTGACTTTACCGGTTCATAGGCAAACCCGTGCGCGATCGTGGAAATTTGTTGAGGTTTGATCCCGGCTGCCTCAAGACAATAACGAATAGCGTGAATGGGGAAATGGTTGGTGCCCTTTTCCCTGACAAATCGTTCTTCGGCTACTGCGGCAACTATCCCGTGGTCGCTGACCAAGGCCGCCGCCGAATCAAAGCCCTGGGCGATCCGGTATTCCCGGGGAGTCAGATTCAGGAAATGTTGTTTTTTGAACTGCACTGAATGGTGCAGACCACTGAATCCGATGATATTCGCCGGTGCGCAATGCATAGTGTGGTTATTCACGTTGGTGTTTCAATGAGCCAACTTCGGCACAAGAGGTCAAGACTTTGTGAAATACATGCCATCTCCCTGCATATTGTTTGAATCCATGATTTGATCGGCATTTGAACTAAATGAAGTTTTCAACTTTTCGTGCAAGCGATGCCACAGTGGGGTAGTCAAAGATGGTTTGAATGGGGAGCGAGATATTATACGCCTTGCGGATCCTATTGATTATTTGAATAGCTTTCAGGGAGTGGCCTCCGACATGAAAGAAATTATCCTGGGTGTCAAGTACCTCCATTTCCAATACCTCTTTCCAAATGTCGGCAATTCTGGCTTCCCAAAGAGAGAGGGGAGGCACAGGTTTGGTCCAAAGAGTCGGGTCAGGCCTGACCGATTCCAATAATGCGAATCGATCGATTTTTCCAGTTACTGTCAGTGGCAGGTGATCGAGAAATGTGACATCCTCCGGAATCATGTAGAAAGGCAGCATATCCTGTAGATATTCAATGACCTCTCTTTTGGTCATCTCCGTTCCCGGTTGCAACAGGACAAAAGCCATTAAGGATGTATCCCCCGCAGTCGACATTTTCTTCACAAGCAGGCCATGTGCTATCTGGGGATGTCGATATAAGGCCCTTTCAATTTCACCGATTTCGATCCGGTGCCCCCGGATTTTGACTTGCGAGTCCTGTCTGCCCTGAAAAATAATATTTTCACGGGCATCGTTATAACCATTATCGCCGGTGCAGTACATACGAGAGCCGGGTTCTTGAGCGTGCGGATCCGGAATGAAGTTTTTCGCCGTGACCCCGGGAAGATTCAAATACCCTCTGGCTAACCCGGCTCCTGAAATATGAATTTCACCGGACGTTCCCTTGGCCATGGAATCTAGGTTTGGAGATAGAATGGAAACACCAATATTGGTAATAGGTTTTCCCAGGGGGACGGAGGCTTCCGTATCACCGTCAAGAGTCGGCAGAAACGAATGGGTCAGAACGATTCCTGCCGTTTCCGTTTGTCCATACATATTGACAAAACGGGTGTTGTCCTTCCGCATAAGGCTCCACCGATAAGGAATCCCGGCCAGCAATGCCTCACTGGCCGAAAGGATGATACGGAGACTGTTCCGTAAGATGGTAGAGAGCAGGGGAGGAGCCAGATTTGACAGCGTTTCCAGACAATTTCGCCAAAATGAGGGCACAATATCCATGATTGTGACATCTGTCCGTTGAATTAACAGGAACAGTTCGTACGGATCCCGAAGAACAGATGAGGGAGCAAGAACGAGGGTGGCCCCAGAGCATAGGGGAACCGCGAGTTGCCTGATCGATGAGGAAAAAGCAAATGAGGCCGTATGAAGATATCTATCGGCCGGGATAATGCCTATCGGTTCCTGCATGTCTCGTGCGCAATGGCTAATATTGCCATGCGAAAGCATCACCCCCTTGGGGTGGCCGGTTGATCCCGAGGTATACATGATATACGCCAGGTTGTCCGATATCCTGTTGCGGGAAAAATTGGCCGAAGGTTCCTGTTGACAGGACAGGCTCACGTCTTCCCAGAGCAGAATAGCGCCTGAATAATTACGAAAATCATTCTGAAAGCAGGTCTGCGTCAGAATTACAGCCTCTTGCGTATTGTCGATCATCCATGACAGGCGTGCATGCGGAGTAAAATGCGGATCAAGAGGGAGATAGACGGCATCGGCTTTCAGGGTAGCTAGAAAAGCGATAATGGTTTCCAGGGAACGTTCAAGAAAAACGATGACAATCGTTTCTATACGAATGCCTTTCCTCTGAAAATGCCTTGCCAGTTGATTCGCCCTTGCATTCAAGCAGGCATAGGTCAAAAAGGCACCTTCGGTCATCACGGCGATTTTATCCGGAAAAGCCTGAACCGTTGATTCAAATTCTTGAAGAAAGTCAACGAGCCGTGGGTGTATTTGTGGTGACATCATGATTCGTCCGATGGCAGGTAATCCGGATTAGAAAGACATGTTGGTCAGCAGGGAAGTCCAAGTTTCAGATTTATCATCTAACCATGGGGCGAAGCCATCCCCACCACGATTTGCCGGGTGCCGCTAAAGGAAGACCGTCCGTGGGCGACTAACATATTATCCACTAATAAAACGTCCCCTTTTTGCCAGAGGAAGAGGACGGTTTCTTCCTGATAAATGCTTCGAATTTCATCCAGGGCTTCCCATTCAATAGGCGTTCCATCGCCATAGTAGGCCTGACGGGGAAGATCCTCTTCCGCCATACAATCAAGCAAATCTTCCCGTATATGTTTCGGTAGATTGGTAATGTGAAATAAATGTGCCTGGTTAAACCAAAGGGGCTCCCTTGTATGTGGATGAGTAGCCACGGCCGGACAGATCTGCCAGGTCCGAAGAGCATGTTCCCCCTGCCATTCAAAGGAAATGCCTTCTTGGTGACAATAGGCTTCCACCTTGGATTTTTGGGTGGTTTGAAAGACCTCCTCCCAGGACAGGTCCAAACCTGTCCCGTAATTGCGAACATACAGAATCTGTTTCTCTGCAAAGCGTTGGCGAAGGCCGTCGGGAAGTTTGGCATAGACTCGTCTGCTGTCGGCAAGGGGAGTTTCCCCTTGGGCATCCGGGGGCCTTACGCAATGAAATCCAAGCCGCATCGGCCAGCGACGGGAATAGGATTCTTCATTATGAAGGGGGATGCTTTGGTCAGCAGGATATTCGGTTGAACTGTACAGTAACCCGTTGACAGGGGATCGAGGAGTGGAACGGTATTGGTACTCAATGAGCTTTCCTGCAACATCAGTGAGAAACTTTTGAAATGTATCGATGGCAGGGATGGAAAAATTCCTGAATAGGATAGCCCCGTACTGGTGGAGGCACTGGTCAATGCAATTCCGGTTGGATTGTCCCCATTCGGCGAGGTCGAGAACTTCAAGCTTTGGTTGAAGAACCAAAGGAAGGGTCTTCTGCGACGAGAAAAAGTCAACCCTTACCCTCTTGTCATCAAAGCCCATCTCCCTTGTTTTGCTCAAATTGTTCATCTTTTATTTAATTACCATAAGGAATAGTTGGATTGAGACGAGGCATCCGGATATTGGCCTACCTGTATCCGCTTGAATCGCATCAGGGTATCGATAGCCCTGGCCGGGAAAGAGGCCCTGGCTGTTTCAAACAACTCAATGTTTCGTGAAACCTCGATTGCAGAAAGTTCCTGGCCGATATACGGAAACATCTCAAGCCAATTGGCCAAAGCTATGGTCAGCAATTGGTTGAGAATGTCAGGGGAACCCGTCCATTGAGTTTGGTTCCGAATGTCATGAAGCGTACAAGTGGAACAACCGTTATTGGCGAAAAGTTCTTGACGATCAGTAACGCAAAAAAGAAAAACCAGCAGTTCCGCTTCCTGACCGATCAGATCTTGAATGGTTTTCCTTGAAGTTATGGATACCGTCTGGTTCATGAAATGAACTGTTCCATAGATGCTGTGAAATAGACCGGCAAGACAGGTTTCGTAGGGAGTCTCCCATGATTTCAAAAGGTTATGGGTGCCAATCAGGTGATCCAAAAGTTTTCTTTTGGAATGTGGGACGCTATTGGCCCCCAGGGCACCCAACGCATCAATATAGGTCTGGTCAATCATAAGTGGGGTGGATCTATCTGAGGAAGGAAATCTCATAAATTGGCGGGTAATATGTCTTGAGGTTTTTGATAACCCGATGTACTTGAATCCTGTTGCTTATTGGGGGCGTTGGAATTGAATCGCCCCCCCTCGGATCAAAGTTACCCTTAGGACAAAGGCCTGCATTTCTAAAAAATGAATCCACACCTTGACTCAATTTTCTACCACGGGTGATCTGAATGCCAGAGGGTGCGGAAAAGAGATCTCATTGAAGGTCTGCGGTATCTGGTGGAAATTCTGAGACAAGCTCGACATAGCCCACTAGTTGCTTTTCTCCATGTCTCTCCAGGGATCGACGATCATAGCATTGCTAACCGGAGAGTGTGGATGGATGACAGCCTCCTCCCTCATGATTAATTTTTTCGGGCCTCTTTCATGTGGTGCATTAACTGTCGAAGGAGTATGGGGGCATGAAGCCCGTCGACATAGATGTCCAAATGCTTACACGGAACGTCATAGACTTGCACCACCTCCCGACAGAGAGTACTCCAATAATTATTAACGGACTGATCCGTTTGGAAGATCACGGCCTGGCCAGGATAATTCTGAGGGACATACTGCTTCGTAGCCTCTAAAACCACCCTGGTGGAATAAAATCGTCTAAGGGATATAGGAAGAGAATACCCGCACTTGAAGAACATCTGGCAGAACATTTCCCTGATCTTGATCCAGGCCGTGTTTCGTACCTTATCCCATCTCCATTGAAAAGCCTCAGAGACCCTCGTGAAATTGCCCTGATGAAACCTCTTGATTGGGTTGAGCCTTTCCGTCACTCCAGGCCTGATCCCTCTTAACACCGGGCTTACTGAGGTGGCTTTCGGAGATTCTGACGGTTGAGACCGTGATGGTCTGGGGTCCACCAAGGCGAGAAGCCCGACGGATTCTCCAGCCCTGCGAAGTTGTTGCGCCATTTCATACACCACTAATCCACCGAAGGAATAGCCTGCCAAAAAATATGGGCCCCTCGGCTGAACCGTGCGGATATCTTTCAAGTAGCACGCGGCAATGTCTTCCACAGTTTCATATAGGGCGGGTCGGCCATCATGGCCTTGATTAAAAATCATATAGAGCGGTTGATCAGGGTAATTATTCATGTACTGCTTGAAGTTTGAGCCAAACAACACACAAAAGAGAGGCTGATGAGCCATACCGGATTGAATGGGTACCATGTGGGAAGAAGGTTGAGCTTCCTTCCCTTCGCTGATGACGATAGCCAACCGTTCAATGGTTTGAGCATGGAAAATAACCGTCACGGGAATCTTCTTTTGAAGGACCCGTTCTATCTCCGCACATAATCGGATAGCCAATAAAGACTCACCACCCAAATTGTAAAAATTTTCGGTGACCCCTATCGGACTTTTTTTAAAGACCGTTTCCCAAATCTTGGTCAATTGACTTTCCCCGGTATTTCGGGGAGGCACATACGCTGCCTCCACGGGAGAGGTCTGGCAGTCGGGGTTTGGGAGCTTGGCACGATCGACCTTGCCATTGGAGGTCAAGGGAAAGGCATTCAAATAAACAAAGCTCCCAGGGATCATATAAGACGGTAAGGAGCGGCTCAGAAACTCTCGAAGGACAGAATTGGGAAGATCTGATCCTTTCCTTGTTATCAGATAGGCCACGAGGCGTGTGTTGTGGAAATCGTCGTTCCGGGGTAAGACAACCGCCTCTTGAATGCCTGGATGTATCCTCAGCAGGGTTTCGATTTCACCACACTCAATCCGGTGCCCACGAATTTTGACTTGTTGATCTTTCCTCCCCGTGACCTGAAAGTTTCCATTGGATAAGTGATCGGCTAAATCCCCGGTTCGGTACAATCGACTGCCGGGTATTGAACAAAATGGGTCAGGGACAAACTTTTCGGCTGTCAGGTCAGGCTGATGAAAATATCCGCGTACACGCTCCGATGCTTCCACGTAGAGTTCTCCCCTCTGAGAGACAGGCACCGGGGCACCACTGGAGTCTAAAACGTAAACTTTTGCCGTCTTTTTTTGGTCCAACTTCAAAGGTTCCCAGAAGTTTTCTCGATGAAGATGGACCCAGGTGGCCCCTGGGGCTTCTGTGGCGGCATAGGTCAGAAAAATGTCGGCATTGAGCTTGGCAAAAAAAAGTTCACGAAGGGCATCCGGCAAATTTTCCCCACTACAACACACGGAAGCGAGTGAATGGCATCTTCGGATATCCGATTGATCCAGCAGAACCCGTAATGAAGACGGAACAAAATGCGCAATCGTCACTGACTCATTGGCTATGAGCCTGATTAGATAGGAAAAGTCTTGTTCACCGCCGGATGTTGCAAGAATGGCCGTGCCTCCAGCAAAGAGAGGTGACATGAGTTCCCATAAAAAAGGGGCAAAACTCATTGGGCATTTCACTAACATCCGATCTGTTGAGGTTACTTTCAGCAATGATTCCTGGACAGGCTGTTGTTCTTGATCAGATGCCGATGGGGGAATAATTGGGGGATAGATTTCCATGACTCCTTTCGGCCGGCCCGTAGATCCTGAAGTATAAAAAATGACTCGGAGATTGCCTTTATGTAACCGGGGTCTTGGATTCAGGGAACTTTCTTGAGTCAGAATATGCGCTAAGGTGTTAATATCGATAGGGCGAACCGAATCGTGAAACACCTCAAAATAGGGTTCTTGTGTCAGGATCATGATGGGTTGACATTTTTCGACCATATAAGTCAACCTGTCTCGAGGATACGACGGTTCAAGAGGCAGCAAACAACCTCCGGCCTTGATCACTCCAAGAATAGTCACCACTAATGAGATTGATCGATCCAAGCACACCCCAACAATCGTTTCAGGTCCAACCTCCTGCCTTTCAAGCCAGTGGGCTAATTGATTCGCGCGGCGATTCAACTCCTGATAGGTGACATGCTCGTCTTCCATAACTGCAGCAATGACCTCGGATCTTTGGTTGACTTGATCCATGAATTTCTCAAGTGGGTCAAGGCAATCCAGATTTTTGTGGGATTCAATACACCATTCAGGGATGATGCCGGAAACGTTGGGCTCGTTTATCTGGCTGCTGAAGGGTGACGGATCGTGTTGCTGAGAAGTTTTTGACATAGATTACTTTTCTCGTTTTTCACCTAAGGTGACGTTTTTCATGTGTCGATAGGTGACGAGGGTGGTAATTGTGTGTGGTCGAATTCCGATGAGCCCCCCAGGTTGGATATTTGCATGTTTCTCGCTGATCTGTTGAAAAAATCACTGCCGGGCTGCCACATTTTCAATCAGAGATGAGGGAAGGGTATAGCCCTCACAGTTCAACTCAGCAGCCTCATATCCTAATTTGAGAAGAGTATTAAAGTTATCGACTCCCGTCTGGACGTCTACCAGACCAAACACCGGCTTCTGATCCGCTACCTTGGCTAAGAGTATGCTGGCCAAGACGCACCCTGTGATTCTCCAGGGATGGAATCGTGCAAATAATTTTGCCAGGCCTGGAGACATTTGTTGCATCGCATGAAGTGGCAAATATCTGAGACAAGGTATGACTGTCGGAGATCGCAGGATTCCACCTTCGGTAAATAGAATATCGTGCTGACTCATGGACCGTTCAATAGCTTTAGGCACCCGAAAACAATGCGGGCCGGAATCATCAACAATGAGGGTTCCCGGTTGAAGGCGTTCGACATCCAAGACATCCGGAACGTTCGTCGCCCCGATGATGAGTCTTGACTCGTAAAACGCTTTGGGGACGACACCGGTTGATTCAATGAGTCGTACCTCTCCCTGAAAGCCGTACGTATATAACACTTCCTGACGAATGGCTTCCAACGCATCCTTCCGGTGATACACATCACAGAGCAAGAGTTCTTCAGGATGCGGCAGACAACTCAACATCAGTCGGAGAGATGCGAGGCCAATGGAGCCTAATCCAAGAAAGCCGGCACGTTCGGATTGTATGTCCCTTTGACTGGCCTCGAGTATTTTTCGAAGGGCCAAGACGACCGTAGCGGCGGTCGTTCCGTGTCCTGTCGTGATTCTTGGTAAATTTCTCCTGTTTCTGATAATTTCTTGAATGGCATGTCCGTAGTTGGTGGCAGAGGGAAGAAGCCCGGTAAGTGAGGCGGTTGTTGCCCCGGCCTGAGACGCGATTTTCAGCCCCCACCGGCTCAACTCAAGTAAGCTCTTTTGTTCTGAATAGAGTTCGATTCCGGTTAAAGGGAGCATCAAGGTCCCGATACGGCCAATCGATGTATCCAATATATGTGTAAGCATGGGTTGGTTGTGATACCAACCATGGATTACCGCATTTCGTGTCAGTCCAGATTCAAGCAGATATTGATCAGGCAAATAATAGAGTGCTACTGAATCGATTGGGGGAATTTTGCCTTCTTTAATGAGCCAGCTTAATGAGCGATGTTCCACACGAAACTCCTGAGGAAGGTCCTTCAATGCTTGAGAAATGGGCTTTTTCGCATGTGAAGGCAAGCTTGCAGATGAGAAAGCATGTAGGTTGTTTTCTGATTTGGGAGATCGAGACTCAGCATGTTCATCGCAAGAATCGGATATTACGGTTGTGAGGCAGGTCTTTATCTGAGACGCAAGAATTTCAATATGTGGAGTATCGAATAGGGAATAGTGATTACCGGGTATTTCATAAACCTCAACTCCTCCCGGAGTAACACCTTCCCAATCCATCCGGGCTTGTTTGTTTATTTCTGAACCATGACTACTTGCCTGAAAAAGAGCAAGCTTTCCTGAATAGGGCTTGGGATGATAGGCATCCAAAGCTTTTCGAAGAGACCCAAAAACGTGCCAAAGTTGTTCAAGGTGGGAGAACTGCATTCCAGCCGGTAATATTCCATGGCTGAGACCATATTTCCAAAGAGCTTTGAATGTGACGTCTTGGCTTGAGTATGAAAATCCGGTCTCATTGAATATTTCAGTAAAATGGAGGACTTTCCCATCTGTGAGATTTCTCCAGAAAAGCCTAAGAGTCCTTTCGGGATTTGTGATCGTGGACCACGATTTTTGTTGGGGGAAAAAACTATCGATGAGAACCAGAACCTCAACGTGTTGCCCCATTGCTTCCAGTTGTCGAGCCATTTCATAGGCAATGACGCCACCCAGAGACCACCCAGCAAGATAATAGGGACCCAAGGGATCCAGAGACTGAATACTTTGAATGTAATATCCGGCAAGTTCTTCAAGGGAAGGGGGATGGCCAAGCGCTGAAATGAAGTCAATGGCTTGCAACGCATAAATGGGATACTCTTTTCCTAAATGCCGGACTAATTTTTGGTAGCAGGTAACTCCTCCTCCAATGGGATGGATATAGAAGAACGGCGGCTTTGTACCTTGGGCTTGGAGACAGATCAGAAGAGTGTCCAGCTTGGGAAAGTCTGGGTTGCCAAATCTTTTGGCTGCGGCTTGTTCCATGGGATCGTTGGAGGCATGTGAGGATATAGGTTCTGGATATTCATTATTCTGTGATTCTTTGAGCCGGGCTACCATTTCAGCAAATGTGCTCACAGTGGGAGCTTCAAATAAGGTACGAACGAAGATTTCCACGCCAAAGGTTTTTCGCACTTGTGAAATTACTTGCATAGCCATGAGTGAATTGCCACCTAATTCAAAAAAATTGTCGTGACGGCCAATGTCATTAATGGCGAGGATTTTACCAAAAATTTCGGCTATGCCTTTCTCCGTATTATTTTGAGGAGGCTCAAAATGTTCTGGAATCTCACGACGAATTATAGGAATGGGAAGCGCGTTTCGATCGAGTTTTCCATTTGGAGTTAAGGGAAATTGGTCAAGCTGAACGAAGTGATTAGGCACCATATATTCAGGCAATTGTTGTCCCACCAAGGACTGTAATTCTTCAACGGATGGGGGTATTTGCGAAGGCGTAACCCGATAATATGCCACCAATTGTGGCATGCATGGTGCCTCGGTGCGAATAATCACCACGACCTGCGCCAGGGTTGGCCATTGCATTAACGCCTTTTCTATTTCACCCAACTCAATGCGGAATCCTCTCAACTTGACTTGGTGATCAAGTCTTCCTAACCACTGAATATTTCCATTGTCCCGATACCTCGCACGATCACCGGTCCGATAAACCCGCCCCCCTTGATGTCGGCTGAAGGGATCAGGCAGAAACCGCTCCGCCGTAAGGTCTGGACGATTCAGATACCCTCGGGATAAACCATCTCCGCCAATATAGAGTTCACCCGGAACGCCAATCGGTACCGGCTGACACTCGGTGTTGAGCATATACGTTTGTGTATTGGCGACTGGAGAGCCAATTGTTATCGGTGGCTTTTCCGATTGAGCAATTCGGATGCACGTCGAAAAAATGGTCGTCTCGGTGGGCCCATACAGATTCCAAAGGGCGGCTCCGCGCTTGAGCAACTGATTGGCAAAATCCTCCGAGAGGGCTTCCCCACCAGTGAGAATGACTAAATCCGGCTTGCCCTTCCAATTGGCTTCCAATAAGAGGCGCCAACCGGCCGGAGTGGCCAACATTTTTGTTACCGACTCGAAGTCAAGTGTTTCCACTAATTGGTGACCATCCATGATCTGCGTCTGACTGGCTAGAATGATCCGTCCTCCAAAGACTAATGGCCCAAATACTTCAAATATGGAGATATCAAAGGAAAAACTTGTAGTGGTCAAAATAATGTCAGGTTCGCCATTCTGTATTTTTGTTTCCACATCCATTAAAAAGTTGACCACGTTCCTATGTCCTATCTGGACGCCTTTGGGTCGGCCTGTTGAGCCGGACGTGTATATGACATACGCGAGGACGTTGCTGCTCATAGGTCGTGTGGGTGTCCTTGCCGAGTAGGTGGCGATCCGTGTCCAATCTCGATCGAGTGAGACTTTAATCAGAGATTCTTGGGGAAAGAGAGATTCTAGATGTTTTTGGGTCACAAGAATGGGAATTTGGGCATCCCGAGTCATGAACAGGAGACGATCCAGGGGATAGGTCGGATCAAGCGGTACATAGGCCCCACCCGCTTGCAGAATACCCAACAGGCCAATGATGAGTTCCGGGCCCCGTTCATGACACAAGCCCACCAGAACCTCCGGACCCACTCCCAGTGATATGAGGTAGTTGGCTAATTTGTTGGTTCGGCGTGTTAACTCTCGATAGGTTATCTGGTGTTCTTCGTAGACCAGAACGATGGCATCAGGCGTACGCAAAGCCTGTTGTTGCACCAAGTCATGGAGACAGACATCAGAGGGGTAGTCCGTTGACGTGTTATTCCATGTCCTGACCAGTTGATGCTGTTCTGTCGGAGATAATAGTGGCAGAGAGTCAATCCTCTGATCAGGATTGGCAACAATTTCCTCTACTAACACGGTGAAATGCTGTATGAATCGATCAATGGTCCTGGCTTTGAACAGATCTGTCGCATACTCCACACTCCCCTGGATTGAAGAGCCGCTCTCCGTCAACGTCATGGCTAGGTCAACCTTGGCTGTTCCTCTGTAAACCGCTTCTTCACGAACGTCTAAGCCGGGGAATCGTTGAAGATTATCGAGAGGAGTATAGAGATGGAACAGGACTTGAAAAAGAGGATTCCTGCTCGGATCCCGATCGGATTGTAATTCTTCAATGAGGTTCTCAAATGGGAGATCTCGATTGGCATAGGCCTCAAGGCACGTCTCCTTTAACCTTGCAATCACGTGACGAAATGTCGGATTCCCCTCAAATTGTGACCGTATTAAAATCGTATTGATAAACAGCCCAATGAGTCCTTGTACTTCGTCGAGCGGACGTCTGGCGACAGGAGTGCCCACCACCATGTCTTGTTGGCCGGAATATCGATAGAGCAACACTTGGTATACTCCAATGAGGAGCATGAACATGGTCAGGCCTTCGCGTTGGCATAGGGTCTTCAATTTGGATGTCAGAAGCGCTGGAATCGTAAACCGTCGATGGCCACCTCGGAAACTTTGACGCAGCGGTCGGGGATGGTCCGTTGGAAAGTCAAGTACGGTTGGCACATTCTGAAGTTGTTGGCGCCAATAGGCGCGTTGCCTTTCGTACTCGGCCCCTTGCGACCACTCCCGCTCCCAAATTGCAAAGTCCACATACTGTAGGGCCAGGGGAGGTAAATCTGGCGTCTTTCCATTCAGACAGTATTCATACAGTTCACCGAGTTCTCGCCACAGAATTTCCATCGACCAGCCATCGGCAATAATGTGGGGAAGAGTCAGGCATAGCCAGTGTTCTTGAGAGGAAAGCTCCAGGAGCATGACACGAAATAACGGGCCACGGCATAGATTAAAAGGGCGCTCGGCTTCCTTGTCGGCTAGTTCCCTGGCTCGCTGATGCGGAGTGCTTGATGCCCACTCCTTCAGATCGTGGCAGATGACGTCTACCTGGGTTTGTTCCCCTACGAGTTGGGAGGGGATGCCATCCACTGAAGTAAAGGTCGTTCGTAGGGTCTCGTGTCGGGAAACCAGCAGATCCAGAGCTCGGTGTAACGCGGGAACATTGAGCCTCCCCCGTAACCGAAATACTTTTGGGATATTATAAAGAGGTGTATCGGGGTCCCATTGCTCCAGAAACCACAAACGCTGTTGTGCAAAAGATAGTGGAAGGAGGCTGCCCCGTGTGTGCTTTGCTATATTTTGCCCCGTAGGCTTGACTGACTGCCTGGTAAGATAACTCGCCAGAGTGGCAATCGTGGGATGGTCAAAAAGGACACGAACGCCAACCTTGAGGCCGAAGATCTTTTGAATCCGTGAAACCATCATCATGGCCAGGAGTGAATGACCTCCCAGGGCAAAAAAGTTATCGTGGCGCCCGACGACCTGAACTTTGAGTACCTCGGCAAAAATTTTGGCCAACCGCTCTTCATGAGAGGTCTGTGGTGGAATCACAATTTCTGATTGGCTGCTTGAGACGTGGGGGGCAGGGAGTGCCTGTCGGTTGA
Source organism: Nitrospirales bacterium (assembly GCA_050248735.1). Lineage (GTDB taxonomy): Bacteria > Nitrospirota > Nitrospiria > Nitrospirales > UBA8639 > JACKFE01. Next base: position 69,648 of record JBFWRU010000006.1, read on the forward strand.
TTTTGCCATTGGGCAAAAGGGGAAGCTGCTCTAGCAGCATAAACGTCGAAGGAATCATATATGTGGGGAGATACCGGGAAAGAAAATTTGTGATATTTGATTTTTCCAACGGGGCCTTTGTTTGTGTGCCCACCACATACGCGACCAATTGATTGCCCCCGGAAGGCATAGCCCCAGGGTGGACCACGGCCTGTTTCACCTCCGGATGTTGCTGAAGAACAGCTTCGATTTCGCCCAATTCCATTCGGATTCCATTGATCTTGACCTGCTGGTCTCGTCGCCCGAGATACCGGATTGTCCCATCCTCTTGAAAACAGGCTCGATCTCCGGTTTTATATAATGTGGCTGTGTTGAGCTCAGGGAAAGGATTGGGAATAAAGACCGCCTGTGTGGCCTTCGGATTATTCAGATAACCTAATCCCACACATACCCCTCCTAAATGGAGATCTCCCGGCACCCCCACCGGTACGAGATTCAACTGGTCATCCAGGATCACGGCCTTGACATTTTTTAACGGGCGTCCAATCGGGATGGGGTCTGAACATTGATCCGGCACTTCATGATAGATCGTACTAATCGACGCCTCGGTCGGACCGTATGCATTGGTTATCCGAACATTCGGGCAGCCTCTGCGGAACTGATTGACGCGCGAGGCGTGTAATATCTCCCCCCCAATCAGCAGATGGCGCAACGAGCCGAGCCTGTTTCGAAACTTAGGCCGCTGTTCCACTTCGTCCACCAAGAGGGCAAATACAGAAGGGACAAAGCCACTGAGCGTGACCTGCTCCTGTTCAATGAGTTGCATGATGAGGAACATGTCCAACCAGGGAGTCGGGGGAGGTAAGACCAGGCGAGCCCCATGGGTCAGCGGCCAGAGGTATTGCCAAAGGGACGCATCAAAGGTATGCCGTAAGGTGACCAGGACAGCATCGTTTTCAGACCAGGGATATCGTTGTTGCATATTCCAAAGGCGATTGACGATACCCCCGTGATGATTAATCGCTCCTTTAGGTATTCCTGTCGAACCGGAGGTAAACAGGACATAGATCGGGTCCTCAGGGTGCACAGGAACATGTAAGTTTTCTGGGATTTTCGACAGGGCAGCGGCATCGACCTCCAAGACAACTTTCTCTGAACACAGGTTTTTGAGGACAGCCGGATCTTGGTTGGTGAGTATGACAGGGCTGGGCAGTTGAGTGAGAAGAGTTCTTAGTCGCTCTGGCGGCCAGATGTGATCCAGCGGGGAGAATGCAGCGCCTATTTTCATAATAGCGAAGTAACTGATAATCAGTTCTACGCTTCGCTCCATCACGACCGGAACCATATCACCGCGAAGGACTCCTTGCTGCTGAAGCTGGCGGGCAAGCCGATTCGATTTGCCATTGATTTCTTGGTAGGTCAAGGATTGCGATTCAAAAACGACCGCGATGGCCTCGGGGGTGCGAGCCGCTTGGGCTTCAAAGAGGTGATGCACGCAAGCGTCGGCAGGGTAGGTCGTAGTGGAGGCATTCCAATCCACCAACTGTTGGCGGCGTTCGGCTTCGGTCAGGAACTCGAGGGCAAACACCGGCTGCGCCGGATCCGCGACCAGGGCCTGCACTAACCTATGGAAATGCACCATCATGCGGGTTATGGTATCTGCGGCAAACAGGTCTGTGCGGTAGTCCACGATGCCCTTGAGAGTTTTCCCCTCCTCCACGAACGTCAGATTGAGGTCAAATTTCGCCAGCCTGCCACCGTTCGGCAGGTGCTCAATCTCCACCCCGGGCAGCGTCAAGGCCTGACCATCCTGCATCTGCAGTTGCAGCATCACTTGGAAGAGCGGATTGCGGCCAGGATCCCGCTCGGGCTGAAGTTCCTCCACCAATTTTTCAAACGGCAAATCCTGGTGGGCATAGGCGCTCAAACACACCTCCTTGACCTGGGCTACCACTTCCGCAAAGGTCGGATTGCCGGTTAGACGGGTCCGGAAGAGTAAGGTGTTGACGAAAAAGCCAATCAGGCTCTCACTCTCCTGATGTGTCCGGTTGGCAATAGGCGAGCCGACGATGATGTCGGTTTGGCCGGTATAGCGCGCCAGAAGGACTTGAAAGGCCGCCAGGAGCGTCATGAACAGCGAGACGTCTGACTGGTGAGTGAGGGTGTGCAGGGACTGTGTGAGCTCAACCGGAAACGTGAAGCGGTGCCGGCCCCCACGATATGATGGAACCGCTGGACGAGGGTAATCCGTGGGAAGCTCGAGGACCGGGGGTGACCCGGCAAGCTGCCGCCGCCAATAGGTCACTTGGTCCGCCAGGACGTCGCCTTGCAGCCAGTTGCGCTGCCAAACCGCATAATCGGCATATTGGCAGGGGAGGGCCGGCAGAGGGGGCGGAGAACCGGCGAGATCCGTGGCATACAGCACGGACAATTCTTTCAGCAGGATCTCCATCGACCAGCCGTCGGTAATAATATGATGCAGCGTCAGGACGAGGACGGCCTCGGTCTCGGCCACCCGCAGTATGTGGGCCCGAACGAGGGGACCCCGAGTTAAATCAAAGGGCCGCTGCGTTTCCTCGGTGATCAGCCGTTGCAGGATGGCGTCGCGGGTCTCGCCCGCCTCGTCGGGGACCTCGGTCAGTGTTAGGATTGGGCTTGCCAGTGCCGACAGGGAGTGAATGTGTTGGTAGGGCAGATCATCGACCACACGAAATATGGTGCGAAGACTTTCATGGCGTTCGACTACCGCCAGGAGTGCGTTCTGGAAGGCGTCGACATGGAGCGGGCCACGCAGGCGAAAGACGGCGGACACGTTGTACAGGGCACTGTTGGGCTCCCATTGCTCTAGAAACCATAACCGCTGCTGGGCAAAAGAGAGGGGGAGGGGCTGTTGTCTGGAAGAGAGCAGAAGGGGACTAAACTTCGGGGATTTTCGCTCCCTCAGAACCGCTCCCAATTTCTCAATGGTGGGCGCTTCAAATAACATCCGGATAGACACTTCGATACCCAACATCTTCCGCACGCGGGAAATAAGGATCATGGCCAACAGGGAATGGCCGCCTAAAGTGAAGAAGTTGTCGTGGCGCCCCACCTGTTCTACTTTCAGCACCTCTTTCCAAATCTCCGCTAGTTGCACTTCTTCAAGAGTCTCGGGTGGGACAAAATGATGGGATGGGAGCGAACTTGGTGTCGGAGCGGGTAAAGACCGACGGTCAATTTTCCCGGTAGGGGTAACAGGAAGAGCATCCAGAATGACCCATGTAGAGGGGACCATATAAGCCGGCATGCGGCCATCCAGAAATCGATGCAGCGTTGTTGGGTCTAGAGTAGTGGTCGGGGTTTTCGGGACAATATAGCCTACCAATTGTTGCTGGCCTTCCGCCTCATGCAAGACCACGACCGCCTTACTCACGTCGGCATGCTGTTCTAACCCTACCTCTATTTCTCCCACCTCAATGCGATAACCACGAAACTTGATCTGGTGGTCTCTTCTCCCTATAAATTCCATGTTGCCGGTGGAGCGACAGCACACCACATCGCCCGTCCTGTAGAGGCGCGCTCCATCCCCGATCCCGAAAGGATTTGGGAGAAATCGTTCCGCGGTTAAATCGGTACGGTTTATATAACCTCGTGCCACCCCGACGCCACCTAAATACAGCTCGCCGGCCACCCCAATAGGAACCGGCCGGAGAGATTTGTCCAACACGTAGGCCTCTTCATTGCTGATAGGACGTCCGATAGGGGGGCGCGCGGGCCATTCTTTGCTTGATTCCGACAGGGTAAAGGCGGTGCTGACATGGGTCTCAGTTGGGCCATATTGATTGTGCAGGATGCATTGAGGCAACTTTGCAAAGAACCGTCTCAAAACCGGGGTGATCTGCAGAGCCTCGCCGGCCGTCAGAATTTCCCGGATTCCCGTTGGGAACAATTCCCAGGCCTCGGCGACTTCTGCCAGTTGATGGAGGGCCACGACTGGCATAAACAACCGCTCCACTCGCTCAGTGATCAAGAGCTTCATTAAATCAACAGGCTCTTGACGTTGATCTTCGCTCAACAGCACCAGTGTCCCGCCTGTTCCCAGAGTGGCAAAAACTTCTTGTACGGATACGTCAAAATTCAGAGAGGTAAATTGTAACGTTCGGGCTTCCCGAGGAACGGTCATCTGTCGACGTTGCCAAGCCAGAAGATTGACAATGGCCCGATGGGGCATGGCTACCCCCTTTGGTTGACCCGTTGAACCCGATGTGTAAATCACATAGGCTAAATTATCTGGAGTGACAGGGGCTTGCCCTGTGTGTTCCTCATCGTTCCTTACAGGCGGGAGTTCTTCGTCCACCCATACATGGTAGGCGGTAGATTCGGCAAACAGATCATGGAAACAGCGTTGGGTCACCAGCACCGTGATCTGGGCATCCACCAGCATAAAGGTGAGACGGGTCTGGGGGTAGGTGGGATCAAGGGGAACATAGGCACCGCCTGCCTTCAGCACTGCCAGCACCGTCACCAGCATATCAATCGACCGTTCCACACAGACGCCCACACGAATGTCCGGTCCGACGCCAAGATCCTGCAGATGTCTGGCCAGGACATTGGCCTGATGGTTGAGTTGAAAATACGTAACGGCTTGTTCCTCGAAGACCGCCGCGATCGAATCAGGAATCTGTCGTGCTTGCGTTTCCACCAGTTCATGGAGACAGGAATCTTGCGGGAAGGCCCCAGTTGTGGCATTCCATTCAACGAGCAATTGGGTTTCTTCCGCAGGCGTAAGAAGTGGAATTTCATCAATACGGCTCGTCGGGTCCGCAATAATCTCTTCAAGTAACCGCTGGTAATGCCCAATCAGTCGAATAATGGTGGCTTCCTCAAACAAATCAGTTGAGTACTCGATACCACCGTATAAGCCGGAGCCCCGGTCCCCTAACGAGAAGAGTAAGTCGAATTTGGCCGTTCCACTATCAAGTATTTGCCTACTGACCGAGAGGTTGGGAATCGTTATTCCCGGATCGTGCGGGGTATACAATTGAAACATCACCTGGAAAAGCGGATTACGGCTCAGATCGCGTTCCGGCTGTAATTCTTCGACTAATTGTTCAAAAGGGACATCTTGATGTGCATAGGCCCCCAGGCACACATTCCGTACACGTCGCACCACCTCCTGAAAGGTGGGGGACCCCGACAAATCAGTCCGGAGCACCAATGTGTTCGCAAAGAATCCGTGTACCTGTTCCAACTCCTCGTGTGACCGATTGGCAATGGGGGTACCGATGACCACATCGAACTGGTGGGTATAACGGGCGAGTAAGACCTGAAAGGCGGCGAACATGACCATAAACAGTGTCACGCCTTCCCGCTCACTCATTTCATGAAGGGCGTGGGCCAGTTTGGCGGAAAAGGCCACTGGCTGGCGACGGCCGTGGTAACTTGGTACCGGCGGCCGGGGGAAATCTCCAGGGATTTGAAGCAGGGGTGGGGCACCCTTCAGTTGGTTCCGCCAATATACCAAATGTTCATTAAGCCGTTTTCCCTGAAGCCATTCCCTCTGCCATATGGCAAAATCCGCATATTGCAGTGATAAAGGAGATAGGGTTGGAGGGTGTTTCGTGAGAACCGCTTGATAGCACAACAGGAGTTCGCGGAAGAGAAGTTCCAACGACCAGCCATCGGAAATTATATGGTGCAAAGTCAATAAAAACAGATGTTCGTTTTCGTCAAGGGTAATAAGGGTAGACCGAATTAATGGCCCAACAGTCAGATCAAAAGGGCGACGAGATTCAAGAAACGCTTCCTCAGTCGCTTGCTGCGTTCGCTGTTCACCATCCATTTCGGATAAATCAATTCTCGTGAGGGGCAAGGACATTTCATGATGGATGATTTGAGTCGGGACGCCTTCCCGCTCAACAAAGGTCGTTCGCAGGGTCTCGTGGCGCATGACCAAGATCTGTAAAGCTTGTTCCCACAATTCAGCATGAAAGGCACCCTGTAACCGGTAAGCCACGGCCATATTGTACAAGGGGCTATTTGGTTCCCAACGATCCAAAAACCAAAGCCGTTCCTGGGCGTAAGAAAGTGGAATGGTTTCTGAGCGGGTCAATGCGCCCAATATGGGAACGGTTTCATCTGCTACTTCGGGATTGAGATGACTGATCACTTCCGCCACGGCGGCAACGGTCGGAGTGTCAAACAGTATTTGTAATGGAAGCTCGACATTGAATAATCTACGTACTCTGACTACGACCTGCATCGCTAGCAGGGAATGGCCTCCCAGTGAGAAAAAATTGTCCGTCACGCCGACTTGCTTCACCTTTAGAACCTGGCCCCATATTTTGGCGAGGAGGGATTCAGTCTTTGTGCGGGGTGCAATATAACGATGCGTTTCAAAGGTTTGACGTAACGTCGGTGCTGGGAGGGCCTTTCGATCAATCTTGCCATTGGGTGTTAAGGGGAGGGTATCCAAAAATATGAAAATGCCGGGGATCATAAATGCCGGGAGGTGACTTCCGAGAAAGTCTTGCAGAGTCTTCTGTAAAAGGCTTGGAGTGGTTTCGTCCTCTGCTTGCTGAGGACCCACCACGTATGCCACCAGTTCCGGCTGACTGTTTATGTCAGAACGTACCATCACGATACTTTCCCGGACATGTTCATGTTGGGAAAGAACTTCCTGTATTTCTCCCAACTCAATTCTATGGCCCCGCACTTTCACTTGATGGTCGCTACGGCCGAAAAATTCGAGTTGTCCATTTTCCCGTTGTCTTACCAGATCCCCGGTTCGGTATAACCGTGCGCCGGGAATTCCCCCAAACGAATCCGGGATAAACTTTTCAGCCGTCCATCCAGGTTGTTGCCAATACCCTCGCGCCAACCCATCACCCCCCAAATACAGTTCTCCCAGGATGTGAACTGGAACCGGACCCTGCCTGGAATCCAACACATAAGCTTGAGTGTTCTGCAATGGGTGCCCTATGGTTGCCGGTGCATGCGGTTGACGAACGGCAGAGGTGGAATATGTGGTTGCTTCGGAGGGCCCATACAAGTCATACACCTTTTGCACCCGGGCTTCTTGGTACAATTTGGTGACTAACGCAGGAGATAGAGGTTCCCCTGCCAGATTGACAACTTGCACAGATGAAGGAATGGCATCAGCCTGGAGCAAAGCGGATATGGCAGAGGGAACCGTATTGATCAGGGTGACTTGATGAGCGGACGGAAGGCCATGCAGTTGTAAGGCGTTCTTCGCAAGAACCACCGTTCCGCCCCAACTGAGGGTTCCGAATATTTCAAACACTGAGAGATCAAAACAAATCGAGGTTGAAGCCAATACTGCTTCATAGTCTGCGAATGAGTATTGTTGATGGAACCAATAGAGTAAATTGACGACACTCCCGTGCTCAATCGCCACCCCCTTTGGTCGTCCGGTAGAGCCTGATGTATACAGAATATAGGCAAGATTTTTTGCCTGGGGGGAAGCTTCCACCAAATTTCCGAAAGGTTCCCAAGCCTGTTCACCAAACCAATTACCCCTCTCGATGTTCACCGTTGGAATCGGGGCACAACTTAGGAGGTCCTGGGTCGCGTTTTGAGTCAGGAGCAACCCAGCCTGTGCATCCTCCAGCATGAAACGAATTCGCTCTTCCGGATAGGCCGGATCCAAGGGAATATACGCTCCCCCGGCTTTGAGAATACCCAATAAACTGACGATCAACTCCAAAGTCCGCTCCATTAATAATCCGACACGGGTTTCAGGGCCTACACCGTTCTGGCGTAGAAGCCGGGCAACATGACTGGACAGTCGGTTCAATTCGGCATAAGTCAAAAAATGGCCATTGCATTCAAGGGCCACCGCTTCAGGGGTACGCTTGGCCTGTGCTTCAAATAATTGATGGATGCAGACGTCCTTTGGGTATTCCGTATGAGTTGCATTCCAATCTACAAGTTGTTGATGGCGTTCATTGGGGGACAAAATGGAAAAGTTTCCAAGGGTTTGCTCTGATTGGGCCACGAGTGCTTGAAGAACTTCATGGAAATGTCCAGCCAATCGTTCAATTGTTTCTGAGGTAAAACGGTGCCGATGGTATGTGAAATCAATCGTCAGATGTGTGCCACCCAGACCTGAAATCAGGAGAGGGAAATTCGTAGCTCCTCTAACGTGGAACTCCCATTTAGGCCAGTCTTGCTGGTGGGAACGAAGATTGGCATTGAGCGAACGATGCTCATATACCACCACACTTTCAAATAGCGGTTCGCCTTGGGTCAGATCACTCCATCCTTGAATGCGGGGCAACGGGGTTTGCTGAAAAGGCTGCTGGGCTATCCATTGTGTCCGGATATTTTTTAACCAGTCGGATGCTGTTTCGTGCGGAGTGACCGTCACACGCATAGGCAGAGTATTGATGCAGAGCCCTACCGTATTTCGTATTTCTTCAGGCAGGCAGGAACGGCCTGTCCTGGTCACCCCGAAAATCACCTCCGATTGACCGGAGTACCGGGAAAGAATCAAAGCCCATGTGGCGATAAGGATCGTGTTGAGCGTGCACCCGTTCCTGACAGCAAAATCTGCTAGCTGTCCCGTGAGCTTTTGGGAACACGATAACGTATGTGTCTCAATTCCCTGATGACTGTCTTTCAGGGATCCCGGCAGATCTATCCCTAATGGAGTCGAAGCCTCCATGGTTCCTAAAAATTGACGCCAAACGTGCTCCTGGGAAGCAATGGGTTGAGTCTCTAGCCAATCGATAAACGGCCAATACGGAATTGGCACCGGCAATTCCAGGTTTTGCCCTTTTCGTTTAGCCTGGTAGGCGGCACTGAGTTCTGTAAGGATACTTACACGGGAACGGCCATCGAGTAACAGGTGGTGGGATGTCCAGACCAGCTTATAATGCGCTGGAGCGAACTGGATCAGGGTGAATCGCATCAAGGGGGAGTGTTCAAGATCAAAACCCCGCCGACAGTCCTCTTCGAGGAACTGATCGAATTTTTTGGCTTTTTGAATGTTGGAGAAACGAAGCCAATTTCGTTCTTTGATAGAACACCGGACGGCTTGTTTGATAACTTGGACCGGTTCCCCATCCGGACCAAATTGGATGCACACCCCAAGATTGGGATAGCGTTGGAATATCTGACTTAACGCCCAGGAGAAAGCCGAGATCTCAAGATCTTCATAGAGATCTCCAATGAGTTGTTGAATATACCAACCCGACTTGGGATCCTGGAGAGTATGAAAGACCATCCCCTTTTGAAGAGCAGACAGGGGATATGTATCTGGAGTTAAAGGCAAAGGCATTGTTTTTTCAAGTTAGGCCTGTCGAGTACACTAAGCCGAGGGAGATCTCGTTTTCTACAATCGTAGGAAAGCCGACTATTTCCCGATTAGGCATTATGCTCATCGCCATAGAATAAAGGTCAAATGGTTCTTTTGGTGCGGGTGCGGAATAATTAACTAAAATACGTCATAAAAACTTCAAAGGGCAAACAACGGCAATGTTTAGCCTGCATTTCATGGAATTCCATATAACCTTATGGCTTGAATTCATATGTCAAATGCCCAAGAGCGGTCCATGAATCCGATAGTAAGGTAGACCAAAGAGAGAGAGAAAGTCTTGTTTGTGTATAAACGAATGGTTAATTCTTACGGTTATGCCTGAAGCTTTTCTTCCCAAAGTCTTTTATCAATGAATCTTTCTTTCTCTTGAAAACTGTGCTGAATTGATTGTCAAAGCCAAACATGCCTCAACGCATCCCACAACAGTGGCGGCTCAGGGGACCCAAGAGGTCAAGGGGGATATTCGAAGAGCTTCAAAAGTGGAGATGGCTGATCAACGAATCGAACCTATAGAACGGAAGCTTCGGACATTGATGCCGACTCTTCAGGAGTATTTCGGAATCATCATTGCCAGACCTCAACCCATACAGGTTCTGCAATATCATCCTGGAGATTTTTATCGAGTTCATGAGGACAATGGGAATCTGAGGATTAACGAAGTGGGCAAGACCGTTCCTCCCTCTATAGCCGACCGTCAATTGACGGTGGTATTTCTCAATGGAGAAGCCGATTCAAGAGACACGGAATCTTTTTCGGGGGGAGATCTTGTTTTGCATAGTAAGGCCTCCCTGAATAACTTAGTCGACTTGCTCCTTCCAATTTCTGCAAAGCCGGGGTTACTTGTGGCATTTTCATCTTCCACCTTGCATGAAGTCATACCTGTTCACTCGGGGATTCGCTATTCCATAGTCAGTTGGTTTGAATGACGATTCCGCTTCTTAAGAATCTTTTCTAATATTTTGTTCAATATCTCTTAGTTAGAGGAATGAAATTTTGCCACCCGCGTCTGGAGATTTTCTTGTCGAATGCGGCTGTGACCATCGCCATGGTAATTCAAAATTTGTTTTCCGGCAGATCTTCTGGTTCATCAGTTGGCCAACCTGGAAAGGTCTTGGCTATTAGCCCGTCAATTTTCCTGGCTAATTGAGCCACGGTCGGATATTCAAAGAGGGTGCGGAGGGGAAGGTCCATTTCAAGAACCTGACGAAGGCGAGCCACGACTTGTGTCGCCAAAAGCGAATGCCCGCCCAGGGCAAAAAAATTGTCATCCACGCTCAGGCTCGCTACGTTCAAAATGTCCCGCCAGATTTCGGCTACCAGTTCCTCCAGAGCTGTTTGAGGCAGAACCGGAGGTATACCATCTGCCGCCTGAAACAGATCAGGGGCCGGTAAAGTCTTGCGATCCACTTTTCCATTCTGGGTCAGGGGTAAGGCCTCAAGGAAAACGAGCTTGGAAGGCACCATGTAATCGGGGAGTCTTTGCCGTAAGAGGGACAAGAGGTCGTCCGTGCCGGGGCCTGGGGCATCTCTTGGTACAATGTAACCTATCAGTTGTTTGGTACCGGGGGAATCTTCCCTGCAGAGTACAACGGCATGGAGCACGTCCGGATGTTGCCCCAAAACGGTTTCGATTTCCCCCAGTTCAATTCGAAAGCCCCTGATCTTAACCTGATAATCCAACCGCCCCACATATTCAATCGTACCGTCCGGCCGATATCGGGCCAAATCGCCTGTTTTGTATAATCGGGCGTTGGACTCCTTACTCAGGGGATGCGGAATGAATTGCTCAGCTGTCAGATCAGGCCGCTTGTGGTATCCCCTGGCCAACCCTACTCCACCGATATGTATTTCGCCGGGTATTCCAATAGGCATGGGTTCCAGGTATTGGTCTAAAAGATATATTTGCATATTGCTAATGGGACGACCAATAGGGATTGAATCTGAAAACGAATTCCCTTGGGGAACTTCATAGACACAGCATCCCACGACCGTTTCGGTCGGACCATATTCATTGACGACTTTCGGCCATTTTCTATAACCCTTCCATCCAGCTAGGGTTTGTGCACCCAGGGTCTCTCCTCCCAGGAATAAAGTCCCGATTCGCTCACAAATATCTTCAGATGCCAATAGTTGGTTGATCCCCTCTAGGTGAGACGGGGTCATCTTGAGTAGACCAAAACCACCGTACGATCGTAAGACGGAGACAATTTCCTCCAACCCAGCTGATTCATCAATGAGCCGTACACTTCCTCCTGCCAGTAGGGGACCGAACAAACTGGTAACAGTTAGGTCGAACCCGATTGAAGAATGAACAAGAGTTTCTCTCCCTTCCCCCATGGGGTAAGTACTTGTGAGCCACGCGAGATAATTCACTAATCCGCGGTGGGTAATCACTACGCCTTTAGGTCGTCCTGTTGAGCCGGAGGTGTAAATGATATAAGCGGGATTATCGGGCGCCACGCTACTGCGAGGAGTGATCTCGCTTTCTCGAGAAACGACCAAACCGTTCGTATCGAGACAAATTGTTTGAATGCCTTCCGTCGGCAGGTGGGCACAGTCATGTTGCTGGGTCAGCAGAAGTGAAACACTGCTGTGTTCGAGCATGTAGGCCAGACGATCGTTGGGAGAATTGATTGCCAGTGGTAGATAGGTTCCTCCAGCTTTGAGAATGCCCAGAAGCCCGACCATTAGATTGAGTGATCGTTTCATGGCAATGGCCACAATCTTCTCCGGGCCAACGCCAAGGCGCTGCAAGTAATGAGCGAGTTGGTTGGCCTTGCGATTGAGGGCATCATAGGTCAGGGCGGTTTCCTCAAAAATGATGGCAACCCCATCCGGTGTTTTTTTAACTTGTTCTTCAACCAGCTCATGAATGCATTTAGTGAATGAATAGGCCTGAGTCGTCTCGTTCCATTCCACGAGCTGTTGCTGTATCTCGGCCTTTGGCAGGAGTGAAAGAGTGGTGATCTGCTGATCGGGGTTGGCGACAATTTCTTCGAGTAGTTGTTGATAATGTCCGACCAGTCGTTGAATGGTATTCAATGTAAATAAGTCGGTGGAGTATTCCATGGTCCCATGTAAGGTGCCGGCGGTCTCCCGAAGAGTGCAGTTCAAGTCAAATTTAACGCTCTGGCGAGGAATCCGCTCTGGAATGGTGCGTATGTCCGGGAGTGAGAAAGCCGGCACAGATTGACCAAAAAGCTGAAACATGACTTGTATGACCGGATGACGGCTGAGGTCACGCACAGGTTGGAGCATTTCCACCAGCTTTTCATAGGGAAGGTCTTGGTGGGCAAACGCTTTCAAGCAGCTCTGACGAACCTGGCGCAATAGGTCACGAAAAGTTAATCGATCGGTAAATTTTGCACGTAGAGCAAGGGTATTCACAAAAAAACCGATCAGATCCTCAAGATCAGTATGTGTGCGCCCTGCCATAGGTGCCCCGACTAAAATATCGCGTTGCCCCGAATACCGGAATAGGAGTAATTGAAAGGCGGCGAGTAAGGTCATAAACAGGGTGACGTGCTCCTGTTGACTAAGGATCTTGAGCGTTTGGGTCAATGGAGCGGGAAGGACGAAAGAAATCTGGTTGCCCCGGTAGGTTTGTTGCGGTGGTCTGGGAAAATCGGTTGGCAGTGCCAGGCTGGGAGGTGCTCCGGCCAATTGCGTGCGCCAGTAGGCTAATTGCTGGTCCAACACTTTTCCTTGTAACCAATGACGCTGCCAGACGGCAAAATCGGCATATTGCAGAGAGAGAGGAGGAAGGTTCACCGGCTGACCGGAAATCTGCGCCGCATACAGAGCCCCCAACTCCCTCCAGAGAATTCTCATGGACCAACCATCGGTAATGATGTGATGAATGGTGAAAAGAAATACGTACTCCTCCTGGCGGAGACGGATTAATTGTGCACGCCATAACGGCCCCTGAGTGAAATCAAAACCTTTTTGGGTATCTTCCTGTATCAGTTTCTGAAGTTGATCTTCTCTGGCAGACTCGGTAAGCGCAGTCAGATCAAGAATGGGGAGGGGCATATCCCTCGGAGGTTCAATGATTTGTACAGGATGTTCATTGAGGCTTGAAAACCTGACACGTAAACTATTTTGGCGTAATGCCAGGGCATTCATGCTGCTCTGAAGAGCCTCACTGTCCAGGGGTCCATGAAGCCGCCAGGCATAGGACTGGAGATAGGCTGTGCCCCTTGGCTCCCATTGGTCTAAAAACCACAAGCGAAGCTGGGCAAACGAAAGAAGAATGGGATGATCGGCCAAATTGACTTGTGGCGTCGGCCCGCCTTTGATCGAATCCGCATGACGTTGTTGAAAATGTTCCAGGATCGCCTGTTTGTTCGCCGATAAAATTTGTCGAAATTCTGCAGTCAACGCTCCAATCGGCGCATTAAACCGCAAGCCGTCCCCGTCAGGACGTAGCTCGATCCCTTTTTGCCGACAAATATCAAGAATCTCTATCGGATTCATATGAGACCTTCTTCCCGATTCTTGAGAGAATGGGACTCTATGGGTAACGCCTGACTTTCACTGGATATTTCTTCAAGGTATTGTGCCCACTCCCCAATGGTGGGAGTTTCAAAAATGTATCGAAGAGAGAATGGCGTATGAAAAATCTTTTCTATTCGGTTGATGACCTGCATGGCAAGAAGGGAGTGGCCGCCCAATTCGAAAAAATTATCATTGATTCCGATTTGTTCAACCGAAAATAATTCTATCAGAATGTCCACCAAGGTTTTCTCGATGGAAGTGCGGGGCTCAACAAAGGAGGTCCTTCGGGTGGGAGAACCGAGAGACGGTACGGGAAGGGCACGACGATCGAGTTTTCCATTGCGAGTAACAGGGAGTGAATCCAGGAATACGAAAGATGAAGGAACCATGGCAGCCGGAACCTTGGACGCAAGAAAGGATCTGAGGGATTGTTCCGTCCGGGGAGTGTTTGACTTAGGTACCACGTATGCAACAAGGAAATTCTCGTTATCCTCTTCGACATGCCCCAATACCGCTGCTGCTTCAAGGTCCGGATGTCGTTGTAGGAGACTGGTGATCTCTTCCGGTTCAATTCGAACACCTCGAATTTTAATTTGATTGTCCAGTCGACCTAAAATATCCACTGAACCGTTCAATCGATAGCGCCCGTGATCACCTGTCCTGTAGCACTGATCGGTAGAATCGTGACGGTAGGGATTTTGGAAAAATCGTTCTTGTTGCGGAGATGGCATATTGATATAGCCATGGGTTCCGAAAGGGGTTCGTATGACAATTTCTCCAATCTCCCCTGTTCCGCAAAGACGGTTGTCGGGTCCCATGATTAAAATCTGCGTTTGGGGCATCGGATACCCGATAGGTTGGATGCCCGGGCTTGGAGGATCGGGAATGACATACCAGCTTTTTATAAGAGTCGTTTCCGTCGGACCGTAAAAATTGACGAGTTGGCCGCTCTCTGGAAAGGATCGACGCCATTGATTCACCAAGGCATCGCTCACAGGTTCGCCGGAGAAAAATGTCCATCGAAGACTGGAAAGTCTTGTCTCCTCTGGAACATGTCGTATCCAAAATCTGGCAACGGTGGGTACCGCATGCAGGATCGTGATACCTTCGTGATCAATCCAGGGAATGACCTGGTCCGGAGCAAGTTCTAATTGATCTTCCGGTAAGCACACGGTGGCCCCGCTTATGAGGGAAAGAAAAATATCCCGTAGCACCGCATCAAAAGATAATGCGGTCAATTGTGCCACACGGTCACCAGGGCCGATTTTAAAAGTTTGCGCTTGCCACTTTAGGAAATGGCTCAAACTCTTGTGTCGCCCAAGGATCCCCTTTGGATTTCCGGTGGTTCCGGAAGTGAAAAAGATATAAGCCGGATCGTCGGGTTGGGGATGGTAATGACCAGATGTTGAAAGGCTATGCTCTGAGGGACGTTCATCAAGAAAGATTCCTGATTCAGGATCAAGGCGATGGAAATGTATGCCCGCATCTCCATCCGCTGAAATGTCCGGTGTAGGGTCATGGCCGATCCACACATACCTCTTAGCTCCGGCCTCTTGAATCATTAGGCGTTGACGGTGAGGGGGTAGCCGGGCATCCAGGGGCATAATCACGCCTCCGGCCTGAAGAATCGAAAATAAGGCGGTCACCAGTCCAAGGCTACGATAGCCTCCGACCGCCACCACCTCGCCAGGTTGAAGGCCGTGCTTTTGTAAGGCTTGGGCCAGGGTCAGGGTTCGAGTGATCAGTTCTTTGTAAGTCCAGGTTTGTTTTCCCTGACTCATAGCGATGTGGTTTGGAAAGGCTTCTGCCTGCCGGCAAATCAGCGTAGGAACGTCCTCCTGCAGAGGTTCCTCAAGTGGAAGTGTGGGATCCGGTAGTGTCCTCCTGGAAAGATTGGTCACCAGCGAATAGCGGTGGAGAGGAAGGTCTGGATCCTCAGCTACCTGTTCCAACAAACCGGTGAGTTGATTCAGTGTTTCCTGCATGCGTGGCTCACTAAACAACCCGGCATTATAGACCAATTGCAAATTGATTCGTTTAGGATATTCCTGAAAATACAACGTCCAGTCAAAAAGAGATTTAACAGTGAGTGAAGGAACGAAACTGGCATGCAGCCCCGGCAGGGAAAGTTCTTTGTCGGAAAAATCGTGCATATTCAGAAGCACCTGGAACAAGGGAGTACGACCGGCATGCCGTTCAAAAGGTACGACATCCAATAATTTTTCAAAAGGGGTCTCTTGATGAGTCAAGGCGCCTAACACCTTTTCGCGTACTTGTCCAAGGAGCTGGGAAAAGGTACACGGTTCCGAGAGGGTTGTCCGTAGAACCAGATTATTGAGAAAACAGCCGATCAAAGGTTCAAAATCAACATGCGTGCGACCGGCAACCGGCGCTCCAATGAGAATATCGGTCATTCCGGTCATGCGAGAAATAAGCAGTTGGAGGGAGGCAAGTAAAATCATAAAAAAGGTCGTGCCGGTCCGTTGTTTGAGGCGCGAAAGACTTTTTGTCTGTTCCTTCGAAAGCCAGCATTCCAATCTATGGCCTGCCAGCTCTTGAACCTGCGAGCGAGGGTAATCCGTCGGAAGGGGAAGCGGGGGAGGAGGATTCTCAAGCGTCCTTTTCCAATACTCCAGGTCTTGTACTCCCTGAGGTTTGTGCAGGTTTTTGTGTTGCCAATTGGTAAAATCCGAATATTGGGTCGTCAGAGGAGGCAAAGGAGATTTCTTATTCTCCGAATACGCTTGATACAACGTCGCAAGTTCGTCGTTAAGAATTTCTATTGATCTGGCATCACAGATAATATGATGCAGCGTCATAATTAACAGATGATCCTGGGGAGCAAACCGCAGAAGTTTTATGCGAAACAAAGGGCCTCGGCCTAAATCAAAAGCTTGAGTTTCTTCCTCCCTTATTAATCGAACCAGGGAATCTTCTTTTTCGGAGTCTGCCAAGTGGCTAAATTCGATAAGGGGAATATTCAGGGGGTCGGCCTGAGAAATCACCTGTTGGGGATATCCGTCAATTGAAGGAAACGTCGTACGAAGGGCTTCATGCCGAATGACGATATCCTGAAAACTTTGACGGAGGGCCGGCGCATTCAATTCTCCCTTCAAACGAAACATTTTTGAGATGTAATAGCCTCGACTCCAGGCAGGTAGTTGATCAAGAATCCAAAAGCGTTCCTGTGTAAGGGAGAGAGGAAGATATTTTGGCGAGGTAGTAGGGCCAGGCCTCTTTGTCGGTATGTCCGGTATATCGGGAGTGTTTCTTCTCAATTCCTTAGCCAGATCGGCGACTGTCGGAAAATCAAAAAGCGAACGTAAGGGGAACTCAACCGAAAATTTTGACCGGATTCGGGAAATGATCTGTGTCGCGATAAGTGAATGGCCACCCAATGAAAAAAAGTTGTCATGTATCCCTACCCGGGGAATATTTAAGGCCTTCGCCCAAATCCCTGCGAGGAGTTCTTCGTCCAGATTTCGCGGTGCAACAAAGGCTATGTCCTCATTTCCTTCCCTCTTGTCCGGTTTAGGGAGAGCCTGCCGGTTTATTTTTCCATTGGCGGTTAGGGGAATGTCATCTAATTGAATAAAGCCACTGGGGATCATATAGTGCGGCAACCGAGTGCCCAGGTAAGACCGAATTGTCGAAGGATCAAAGGATGCCGAACGCCTGGGAACCACATAGGCCACCAAGGATTTTTCTTTTGGGCTGTCTTCGCGACAGAGAACGATGGCATTCCGGACTTCCTGGTGTTGGAGCAAAACGGTTTCGATTTCCCCCAGTTCAATTCGAAAGCCGCGAATTTTAACCTGGCGGTCGCCACGACCCAGGAAGTTCAGGTTTCCATCCGTCAAAAAACACGCAAGATCACCGGTTCGATAGAGCCGGGCGCCACCTTTCCCACTGTAAGGGTGAGGAAGAAATTTTTCGGCGGTCAACTTCGGTTGGTTACTGTAACACCGAGCCAAGCCTGTGCCTCCGATAAAAATTTCCCCGGTTAATCCGATTGGCTGGAGATGGAATCGTTTATCCAGCACATAGACCTGGGTATTCAAAATAGGCTGTCCTATGTGCGGGGGGCGTCTGGAGTCGCTCGTCCATTGGATGTGCCCGGAAGTGGACACAACCGTGTTTTCAGTCGGGCCGTAATTATTGATTACTTCAAACGGAATGGACTCAGGAGGATAGTGGGTAAGCGTATCTCCGCCCGTCAGCATGGTTCGTAATGCCACTCGTTCCGGCCAGGGCAACATCAAAAGATTTTCAGCTAACGGGGTGGGTACGAATCCAATCGTGATCTGTTGGGTAATGAGCCAATCCCGTAAAATTCTTGGGGTCATTCGAATCGTTTCATTCTCCGGAAGATGGATGCTGGCACCCACGAGCAGGTAGGGCCATAGCTCCCATCCGGTCGCATCAAAAGCCAAGCCTGCTAATTGAGAGGTGTGATCCAGGTGACTGAGTTTAAACGTTTCTTGATGCCATTTGAGCAGATTCAGGAGACTTTCGTGGGAGATTTCGACTCCTTTTGGATGTCCGCTGGAACCCGAGGTATAAATCACATAGGCCAGATTGAGGGGAAAGAAGGGGACGGAGGGAGAAACGGAAGATTCCAACCCCAGTTGGGGGAAAATTTCTTCCCAAACCAGGATGAGTTCCTCCATGCCCGAATGATAGACCAAATCCCGTGAATGGGTTAGAAGAATTGAGGCTCCTGAATCTGAAAGGATCATCGTGAGGCGACTGAACGGGGTGGCCGGTTCAAGGGGAACATAGGACCCGCCAGTTTTCAGGATACCCAAGAGACTAATAAGAAAGTCTTGGCTACGCTCCAAGCACACCGCGACGCGGACCTCAGGCCCCACGCCTCGCTTCCTCAAATAGTTAGCCAGTTGATTCGCTCGCAAATTGAGAGCTGCATAGGTCAAATGGGAATCACCGCTTATGACCGCAACAGCATGGGGTGTTTTGAGAACCTGGTCAGCAAACAGATGATGAATTCCAAGAGTCGGAGAATCACCTGAAATAGGAGGATTCCACTCAGCAAGAAGTTGGTGCTGCTCGGCTTCTGTTACGAGAGACATGCGGAAAATGTCTTTTTCGGGATCGGCCACCAGCCCCTCCAAAAGGGCCTGGTAGTGGGAGGCAAGTCGAATCATTGAACTTTCCGAAAAAAGATTCCGGGGAAAGTACAAAAATCCCTCCAGCGTAGAATCTATTTCTTCACACACCATATGGAGATCAAAATTTCCCGTGCGGCGTTTAACGGAAAGCGCGGACGTAGAAAGCCCTGGCAGATCCAAGCGGATATCTTCAGAACTTCGCAATTGGAAGATCACTTGGACCACAGGATGGCGACTGGCATCTCGAGGAGGATTCAGCATTTCAACCAGGTATTCAAACGGAATGCCGCCATGGCGGTAGGCCTTCAGGCAGACTCGCCGCACCTGGGCCAATACATCGCAAAATGACCGGGTGATTGATAGGTCAGTCCGAAGGGGAAGCAGATTGACGAAAAACCCCAGCAGGTCTTCCAATTCAACGCGATTCCGACTTGCGGCAGGGGTCCCGACCAGAATATCCTTTTGACCGGAGTAGAAGGCTAAAAGAATTTGGAAAGCCCCGAGCAACGTCATAAAGAGAGTGACCCCATGCCCCTGACTGACCTGTTTGAGTTTTGCCAGTGTCTGGGCGGAAATGGAAAATTGAAGATATCCGTCCTGTTCTTTCTCCCACTCCCGGCGGGGAAAATCAGTCGGTAACTCCAGAAAATTTGGAACCCCGGCAAGTTGAGATTTCCAATATGCTAAGTCGGCGGAAAAATGATCACGTGTGGAAGCATGTGTTTGCCAATAAGAGAAATCACTATATTGAATGGGCAAATGAGGTAACGATGGAGAGCCCTTTTCCAAAATTTGCCCATAGATGTGGCTCAATTCCTTTCCAAACCTCTGTAGTGACCATCCGTCAAAGACAATATGATGAACAACAACCATGAAGACGTGATCATCGGGTCCACAGGTCAGAAGGTAAAATCGAACGGGTGGCCCTTGGCAAAGATCGAAAGGACGACCGGCCTCCCTCGCATGAAAAGCATCGATTTCCTTCTCCAATTCAGCAGGGGGGAAAAATGACAAATCTTCATTTATCAATAGTTTGTCGGGTACGGGTTTAATAATTTGAGCTGCTTGGCCGTCGAATTCCTGAATGACAGTCCGTAATGCTTCCTGACGATCAAGAATCGTATGCAGGGTATTGGTGAGAGCAGGGAGATTCAATCGCCCCTTTAAGCGCCAGGCCCGGGAAATATTATAGAGAGTGCTGGAAGGATTCAGGGTATACAGAAACCATAGCCGCCGCTGGGCCAGGGAGAGTGGAGCCGCAGTTCCCTTCGGTCTTTTAGGGATGGAGGATTGAATACCCTGAGTTGCATGAAAGCTCATGTTCTTTTCCTCGAAGGATTGATGGGATGGATAAAGCTCGGATCGCCTTATCCTAAATAATTGTGAAAGGGGATCTGAGGATCAACATACACATTCAGGCATGCAGGTTTCCCGGACTCGGCCGCTCGCCTGAGAGCAGGTTGGACCTGTTCAGGCCGATCGAGGGACTCCGCATACCCTCCGAAAGCTTCCATGATTTTTTCATAAGGAATTCGAGTAAGATATTTGGTCGCCGGTTCATGGCCAGGCAGATGGCACGTTCGGGAATCCTGACCGGCACAGGGACCGTCATTATTCACGACGACGACGATGATGGGAATGTTATGACGGACGGCCGTTTCCATTTCCATGCAAGTTACGCCAAAAGCCATATCTCCGCAGATGACGACCACCATCCGATGAGGCGCGCTCAGTTTTGCCCCGACCCCAAAGGGAACGCCGACGCCCATACACCCGTTTGAACCGGCTGTGAACCGGGAAACGGGTTCATAACTGGGAAGCACTTCTTGTCCAGCGGCCATGGTATTTCGTCCATCGAATATGCAAATGGTATCGCGTGGAAGAAATTCCCGGATTTCTTTCATGAGTCGATAGGGAGACATTGGAGAACCCGAATGGTTGGCAAGGTGTTCTCGTTGCTGAAGATATTTCGTCCCTACTTGCTGAAGTTGTCTGTGCCATTCCTCTCGTCCTGTCAGGCAGGGCGTCATTGTTCCCCCATGCTGGTGTAAAACGTGAAGGAGTTCCTGCAGCACTTGCCTGATGTCTCCCTGGATTAGAATGGAATTGGGAGGATCGAGTGACAGTTCTTCCTTGGCGATGTCCACATGGATCAGTTTGGCATTTTTGGCAAACTGCGTGGTAAAACGAAACGTCCAATTCAGGCGTGCCCCCATAATTAGAATCGTATCGGCCTGTTGTTGGAGAAAATCCCGGGCGGCATTACCACAGAGTGGATGATCATCCGGAAGCAACCCGCGACCCATGGGTGAAGTAATAAAAGGAATTTGATACGTTTCAATGATGGTTCGGAGTTCTTTGTAGGGTTCGGACCATCGAATGCCCTTCCCGATGATGATTGCCGGTCGTTGAGCCTGAATGAGAATTTCCGCTACTTTTTCTAGCGTTGCGCAATCTGGCTTTGGGATAAAAAAAGGTTCGGGGATAGGAGCCTCGATCAACGCTGCAGAATCATTGAGAACTCTTACAGGGAAATCCAAATATACGGGACCAGGTTGTCCCGTCATGGCCAAATGATACCCACGAGTCACGTATTCAACGATTTTATCCGGAGAATCCACTTCAGCCGCCCATTTGCTCAGGGGTTGAAATAGGGTTGCTCCGTCCAGCAATTGAAACGTGCCGGGCCTGGCCGGGTTCGTGCTGGAAGATTTGCCCCCTAAAACCAGCAGAGGCCAACAATTATCTTTGGCCACAAGAATCCCTGTTGTGGCATTGGTCACGCCGGGACCGGCCGACAAGATGACGGCTGCTGTTAAACGTCCTGATACGTAGTTGTGGGCAAGAGCCATGGATACGGCCGCCTGTTGATGACGAACGCCAATGACTCGGATGCCGACATGAGAACAGGCAGGGAGGGTTTCCTTAATCGGAGATCCTGAAAGGCTAAAGACATGGGTGACGCCCAAACTTTTTAATGTGTGTGCAAGGAGGTGATGTCCGTTCACGAGATTAGCTCACGGAGATCAGCAGTCGAGAAGCAGGTTTTTCAAGGTTTTGTTACCGATTCAAGGTGACCGGCAACGATTTCCGACCCAAGGGTATCCGTTATGTGCTGGCCAAGGCTTCTCACTGTGGGATGTTCAAAAATGGTGACCGCATCGAGGGGTAATGGAAATACATCACGGATTCGATTGGCAATTTGTACCGCCCGAAGTGAATCACCCCCAACGACGAAAAAGTTATCCTCTATACCAACATCTTCCAATTTCAAGATCATTTGAAAAAGTTGCTTTAGAAAGAGATGAATGGGTTCAGACATTCTCCCGGTTGTTGACACCAACTTTGCCGAAAGCTGTTCCCCAAGATTTCGACGCTGAATTTTTCCGGTCGGGCCTTTGGGAATATCATCAAGAAACAGAATTTTCCGGGGAACCTTGAAATCCGTTACGCGCCGGGAAAGCCATTCCCTCAACTCGTTTTCTGAGACGGTAGCGGTCTCGTGGAGGACGATGGCCGCGGCCACCTCTTCGCCCAGCGTGGGATGGGGCAGGGCAAACGTTACCGCCTGCTGCACGGCCGGATGCGTCAGGAGGGCTTGATCAATCTCTACCGGCGCGATCTTTTCGCCTCCGCGATTAATGAGTTCTTTCAACCGCCCCGTGAGAAACAGATAGCCCTCCGGATCCAGATACCCCTGATCGCCCGTCCGAAACCAGCCCTGCGTAAACGCCTGCGCATTGGCCGCCGGATTCTGCCGATAGCCCGTCATCACATTGGGGCCCTGGATGGCCACTTCGCCGACCTCCCCTCGGGGGAGTTCCGTCCCCTCCGCCGACAGAATGGTCAGGGCCGGGCCGGCCGGCAACCCTACCGCGCCGGGTTTGCGGACCCCGGGCGGGAGCGGATTACTGGCCATTTGATGGGCCGCTTCCGTCATGCCGTAGGCTTCAATGACCGGCACCCCAAAGACCTCTTCCAGCTCTGCCATCACGGTCGGCGGGAGCGAGGCCGACGACGAACGAATGAATCGCAGGGCGCCCATCGAGAATGCCGTCGACTCGCGGCGGGCGTGCGCCAGAATCGCCTGATGCAGAGTGGGGACGGCCGTATACCAGGTGGGCTGATAGGCCTGCAGCCAGGTAAAGACCTCGCTTGCGGAGAACCCGGGCGGACAGACCACACTGCCACCGCTGCCCAGGGCGGCGAGCAAGGCTCCCACCAGGCCGTGAATATGAAACAAGGGCATGAGGTTCAGACACCGATCCTGAGGGGTGAGCGCCAGACTCTGCTGCAGATGCCGGATGGAGGCACAGAGATTGGCCTGGGTGAGCGGTACTTGTTTCGGGCGGGCCGTAGTCCCCGAGGTATGCAGGATCAAGGCAATATCATCAGGCTGGGCGAGGTGCTCCGGCACTGGGGCGCGGCCGGACGGGCCCACCAGTTCAACCGAGCCGGCGGGCTGATTCACCAGCGGGTGCAGTTCCAGAATGGGAATGCCCCTGGCCTGAGCCACGTCTCGGGCGGGGGAGTCCAGGGGCTCCGCAATGACCAGGGCCGAGGCGTCCAGATCTTCCAGATAAAAGGCCATCTCTTCGTGGCGATAGGCCGGGTTCAGGGGGGCACAGATGGCCGAGGTGGCACAGGCCAGAAAGGCCAGCGCCAGTTCAGGCCCATTGGGGGCCACGAGGGCCAGGCGCGCCGTCCGGTCCAAGCCCCGCTGGCGCAGCCCTGCGCGCAGGCTCTGGAGTTGCTGGGTGAGCTGGGCAAAGGTCAACGGGGACCGGTCAAGCCCCAAGAGCGCTTCGCGGGTTGGGCTTTCCTGAGACCATCCTTGAAAACATTGTTCAAGAGTCGTCATTTTTTTCAGAAATTGCGGAATGAACGAGTCGCTTTTTACTTCTCTTCTAGAATGACCAGGTGGCCCGTGCCAGTTAAGGTTTCCAGCTTGATATCCGCAATACATCTCACCTTCACATAATTCAGGGTCAAGGTACCTTCCACATGGACTGCGCCTTTTGCCTGAGAGAAGTCCGCTTGCTTCCAATCACTGGCCCCCGTATCAAGGCGCACACCTAATTCTGTCCCTCCCTTGGTTTCGGTAAATTTGATATGGACATACCCACGATCGATGGCGGCTTTGAAGGCCTCTGCGGTTTTTTCCGGACGAAGTCCCACCTCCACAGGATGGTCCCCTTTTGCCAGACGGGTCACTAATTCATCAGGCTTAGGCGGTTCGGTACTTGGTGGGGGCGGTGGCGGTGGCGGATTCTCGGCTTGTTGTCGGGCCACTTCCTCCATATGCTTGCGCAGACTCAGGGGCCGCATATCGGTCCAGACTTCATTGATATACGCAAGACACTCCGCTTTGGGCCCGGAACGTCCTCCGTCCCGCCATCCTAAAGGGTTCTCCCGATCCACGGGCCAAATGGAATATTGTTCCTCATGATTCACCACGACTTTATAGATAGTGGTATCCTCTTCTTCATCAATCGCCATTCGATCCTCCTAAAAATATTAAGGGGTTGCTCATGCGAACCTATCTATAACTAATCCTGTTCCGAAAAAAACTGAGCACAAAGTCCCGCTCCGGGTTGAACAATGTCCTATACCAGGAAACATTGTAAGATATTTTTCATCTTATGCCCATATATAACGGATATCGACTACACATTTCTTATCCGGAATAGGGCGCCGGAAGGCTGCCCAACTCTCATCCCTTTACCACGCCGCATCTGAAGCTTCATTTGGAAAAGCATTATTTAACTTCTATTGCGAAACCGGAAACCGTGGGGTGGTCGAAAAGTATATGGAGGTGAATGCCCAGGTCCAGCAGATTGCATAAACAGGCGATCAGTTGCACGGTCAGCAACGACTGCTCGCCCATTTCCAGGAAGTTGAGGAGGCAGCGTCTCTCCTGGCACAAGGTATGGGCGAAGGTTTCACAGGAAGATAATTCGGAATTATCCGAAACAGCAGAAAGCCTAGAGGGAACAAGTGCTTTGAGGAAACGGCATTCCGTTCCATGGAATCCTTTCTGGTAACCAAAAGACCTAGCTCATCCCGACTCTGTGCTTGCACATCGTCCCCCCTTGTTTCCCTGTCGGTTCTGAAGTGTGAACTACTTAAGTGAAATTATCAGTCGTGATTCATTGAACGAGCCGAGAATCGATTCCATCAGAGTCAATTTGTGATCAAACTCAATGTAAAGAACCCGTATCATTCAGACATCCATGCGTGGAACAGTTTTTTCGCCTGAGACTACTAATGTTAAAGGCTGGATGATACCTTTGAATCCTCTTGCTTCCATTAGTATTTGCTCCTTTACCAGGAGGAATTCATAAAAGATATTAGGGAAAATCTTGGAAATATAAATGATCAGACATTTAGCTCATTGCCCAGGGAGAAAATATTGGAAGCCAGTAAAAGCGTGTCGAACCTGGTAGGAATTCTTACTTGACACCGCCTGGCTGCGAGAATAGGATGGGGAAACCTTTAAGACCCATCCGGAGAGGTGGGTAAGGAGTACGAAACGTTATGATGGGCCCTTGGTCGGCCTGACAATTTCACCCTTCTCAGGTTCATCTGGGGAGGGTTTTTTTTGCCCACAATCCGATACAACTATGTCGATTATACCCTCAAGTCCAACGCAGGATTCGAAAGAACGCATTTTGATGGATGCTCAGGAAATGAATCGGGCGTTAACCCGAATTAGCCATGAGATTTTGGAACGAAATAAAGGGCTGGACGATCTGGCCTTGGTGGGAATCCGGACCGGAGGAGAGTTTTTAGCCCGAAGGATCGCAGCCTTAATCAGCCAGATTGAAGATGCCGAAGTGCCCATTGGGGAGTTGGATATTACGCTCTATCGGGATGATCTGTCTTTGCGGAAAGACCAGCCGGAAATTCGAAAAACCACGATTCCATTCAATATCACGAATATGAAAATTGTCTTGGTGGACGATGTATTGTTTACCGGGCGGACGATTCGTGCGGCGCTTGATGGTTTGATGGATCTGGGAAGGCCTTCGGAAGTGCAGTTGGCCGTCCTGGTGGATCGCGGACATCGGCAATTGCCGATTCGAGCCAATTATGTGGGGAAAAGTCTTCCGACCGCCAAAGAAGAATCGGTGCAGGTATTTTTTAAGGAATTGGGCCAAGTAGACCGGGTCTCTATCGTTCCGGCTTGATGGACATTAACCTCCTATGGGATTGAATCGAAAAGATCTGTTGACCATCGCGTCTCTTTCGGCTGATGAGATTTATTTAATTTTGACGACGGCCGAATCCCTAAAGGAAGTCGGAGGGCGGGATATTAAGAAAGTGCCGGCTCTGCGTGGAAAAACCGTCGTAAATTTGTTCTTTGAACCCAGCACACGAACACGAACCTCCTTTGAGCTTGCAGCCAAACGGTTGAGCGCGGATGTGATCAATTTTTCTCCCTCCACCAGTAGTATTGTCAAAGGGGAAACCTTGATCGACACCGCCAGAAATATCGAGTCCATGCAGGCCGATATTATTGTCCTCCGGCATTCCTCTCCCGGTGCGGCGGAAAATCTAGCCGGGGCGGTTCGTTCTTCGGTGATCAATGCCGGAGATGGGTGGCATGAACATCCCACTCAGGCCCTTCTGGACCTATTTACCCTGAAGGAAAAGAAAGGCCGCATTGAAGGGTTGACTGTCGTGATTGTGGGCGATATTGCCCATAGTCGGGTGGCTCGCTCCAATATCCTGGCCCTGACTAAACTCGGAGCCCATGTTCGTGTGGTGGCTCCACCCACGATGCTCCCCCTTTTCATTGAAAAACTGGGGGTAAAGGTCTATTACCGTTTTGAGGAGGCCTTAATCGGAGCTGATGCCATTATTATGTTGCGCCTGCAACGCGAGCGATTGGGGCAGGCGCTGCTGCCAAGTATTCGAGAATATGCCAATCTGTATTGCTTAACGCCGGAACGGCTTCAATTGGCCAAGCCTGAGGCTATTGTGATGCATCCGGGGCCATTGAATCGTGGTGTGGAAATTTCCCCTTCAGTGGCAGATAGCGGGGCTGCGGTGATCTTGGATCAAGTGTCGAATGGCGTATCGGTCCGAATGGCTTTGATGTATTTATTATCTGGAACGACCTGAAAGAGATATGGCGGTAACCATGATAAAAGACGACCTGTCTTCTGCATAAAGGATGAATATGAACCATACAAAGGAACCCATAACACCGGAAAGTATTATCATTCGAGGCGGAACGGTCATTGATCCTGGGCGATTCAACGGTCGGGCCGATGTCCTGATTCAAAACGGAAAAATCGTGGAAATTGGAAATCCTCTCCTCTCCCCTTTACCGGAAGGACCTGCTCTTCGCACAATCGATGCCTCCGGCTTGGTCGTCTCACCAGGCTTTGTGGATCTCCATTGCCATTTGCGTGAACCAGGATTTGAATATAAGGAAACCATTCAGTCCGGTGCAGCCTCAGCCGTTGCCGGTGGATTCACCTCCATTTGCTGTATGCCCAATACGCAACCGGTGAATGATAATGAATCGGTTACCGATTTCATTTTGACCAAGGCAAAAGAGGCGGCCACCGCGCGCGTTTTCCCCATCGGGGCAATTACTAAAAAATCAGAAGGGGAGGAACTCGCGGATATCGGTGAACTGATCGGGGCCGGTTGTATCGCGATTTCCGATGATGGAAAGCCCGTCATGAATAGTCTGGTCATGCGCAGGGCTATGGAGTATGCCAAAGCGTTTGGGGTGCCGGTCGTCGATCACTGTGAGGATTTGCATCTATCCTGTGGCGGAAGTATGAATGAGGGCATGGTATCCACGGAA
The DNA here is from genome assembly GCA_050248735.1 of Nitrospirales bacterium. Classification (GTDB taxonomy): domain Bacteria; phylum Nitrospirota; class Nitrospiria; order Nitrospirales; family UBA8639; genus JACKFE01. The sequence continues at coordinate 97,396 of JBFWRU010000006.1, forward strand.
TTGGGTATTCCCGGGATTCCCCATGCCTCGGAAGAAGTGATGGTGGCCCGAAATTTGTCCTTGTCGCATTTGACCGGAGTGCATGTTCATTTGGCCCACTTGAGCACCGCCCGGTCCGTAGAATTGGTTCGTCTAGCAAAAAAACAGGGATTACCCGTCAGCGCGGAAGTCTGTCCTCATCATTTTTCCGTTACGGAGGAGGCCGTCCGCGGATATAATTCCAACGCGAAAATGAATCCACCTCTTCGGACCGACCCGGATGTGCAGGCGCTGAAGGACGGGTTACGGGATGGCACCATTGATGTCATTGCCACCGACCATGCGCCTCATGCCATTCAAGAAAAACAGTTGGAATTCGATGCCGCGCCATTTGGGATCGTGGGCTTTGAGACCGCCCTTCCATTAACCCTCCGATTAGTCGAAGAGGGTGTGTTGTCCCTGGAGCAGGCAATTGATAAATTGGCCAAGAGTCCTGCGACCTTATTTCACCTGCCTGTGGGGTCACTTGATGTCGGGCAGGAAGCTGATGTGGTGGTCTTTGATCCCCGGGAGGAATGGGTCATTGATCCTGCCAGATTCCGCTCCAAAAGCCGGAACACCCCATTTGGCGGTTGGAAGGTTAAAGGACGCGTCAAGCAAACCCTGGTCGGAGGGCGCCTGGTGTATGAAGACCGTTAGCTCATGCTAAAAAAACGGGTCAATTGGGGTCTGATCGGTTTCTTTATTGAAATCCTGGGTTTGACACTTTGGGTAGGTGGCTTGCTGGTGATTATCGGGGTGGTTATTCCTGCCGTCTTTAACTCTTTTGGAATGGAGCCTGCCGGCCGATTTTTGCGGAAAGTCTTTGATGGGTATGGCTATATGAACCTGGGCATTTTGGTAGTATTGGGACTATGTGCGGGACTCCGCCAACGAAGCTATGGGCTGGCTGGACATCCGGTGCTATCCCTTTCCAAAGGGGAATTGGGTTTATTGGCCGGTCTGTTGACGGTGACGGTCAGTATTTTAGGAATACTGGGGCCTAAGGCTGTGGCGTTACAGGAGCTGGCTTTTGAGGCCGTGTCTAAATCTGAAAAAGAATCCGCCTATGCGGAGTTCTTTCGCCTTCATATGGTGGTTCGTGGATTACATATGGTGAATCTTGGGATGGCTATAGCTTTGATGATTATGAAGTTACGACGGGCAGTCTTTCATTCGATGAGTGTGGGATCTCTTCCCTCTTTCGATCCGAAGAGGATGAGTCCTGATCGGGAGAAGGCACAATGAAACGGGCGCTTCTGGCGTTAGCCGACGGGACCGTTTTTTCCGGAGAAGCGTTGGGCTTTGAGGGCGAAACGACCGGGGAAATAGTATTTAATACGGCGATGACCGGGTATCAGGAGATTTTGACCGATCCATCCTACAAAGGACAGATGGTCCTGATGACGGCCACACAAATTGGTAATTATGGTGTGACCCCGAAGGATGCCGAGTCACGAAAGGTCTGGGCTGAAGGGTTTATTGTGCGGGAGGCTGCACGGCAGATGAGTAATTGGCGAGCAGCTCAAACCTTATGGGATTATTTACAAGAGCATCATATCGTGGGCATTCAGGGCATCGACACCAGAGCCCTGACCGCCCATATTCGTGACCAAGGCTCTCAAATAGGCGTCATTTCTCATCTGGATCTGGATGCGGATTCTCTCAAGACAAAGGCCAGGGCGGCCCCGCCCATTGTCGGGCGGGATCTGGTGAAAGAGGTGACCTGCAAAACGCCGTATAATTGGAAGGAGGGCACACCTTCGCTGTTAGCCTCTCTCCCTCCCAATTCTTCCTCTAATGGGAAGTCCGGATTTCGCGTGGTGGTTATGGACTTTGGTGTGAAGCAAAATATTCTGCGGAGTCTGGTTGATCATGGGTGCCAGGTTCATGTGGTTCCGGCCTCGGCTTCTGCCGATACCATCCGTGCCCTTGATCCCGACGGTCTGGTCTTTTCCAACGGGCCTGGTGACCCTGAAGGGGTTCCTTATGCCGTGAAGACCGTCCAGACTCTAATTGGCTGGAAACCGATTTTGGGAATTTGTTTAGGACACCAGATTTTAGGCTTGGCTCACGGGCTACCAACCCATAAATTAAAGTTTGGGCACCATGGCGGCAACCATCCGGTAATGGATTTACGCACACGCAAGATTGAAATTACCTCCCAGAACCATAATTTTGCCGTCGACCTTCCTTATCAGAAACCACACGATGGCAGCGTGGACCTTCAACGGGTATCCACTGAAATGGGCGAGGTTGAAGTCACCCATAGGAGTCTGAATGACGGATGTTGTGAAGGGTTTCGAGGATTAGAACATCCGGTCTTATCGGTTCAATATCACCCCGAAGCTTCTCCCGGTCCTCATGACTCGCGCTATGTCTTTGAACAATTTATGACCATGATGAGGGAGGGGCTCCATGTATAACGTTGCGTTGATTCTGGCCGGACTTCTCCTTCTTCCTGGATGTGTGTATGTTGACCTTTTATCCAGTGGAGGTCCCTTACGGGAAACCACCCTTTCCGGAGAAGGGGATGCCAAAGTGTTGTTGGTGGATATTTCGGGAATGCTGGATACCAAAAAGGAATCTGGCCTGCTGGAACAACCAAGCCTACCGGCCAGATTAAAAGAAGAATTGGAAATCGCTCAAGAAGACAAACAGATAAAAGGACTAATTTTGCGGATTAACACCCCTGGGGGGACCGTGACCGCCTCTGATATTCTCTATCATGAAATTGTGGAATTTAAAAAGAAAAAGAAAATCCCGGTAGTTGCCGTCATGATGGATATTGCCACATCCGGAGGGTATTACGTGGCCATGTCTTCGGATCGTATTTTTGCACATCCCTCGACCATTACCGGGAGTATCGGGGTAATCATGGTCACGGCCAACGCACAAGGACTCTTGGAAAAAATCGGAGTGCAACCTACCACTATTGTCTCCGGTCCCAAAAAAGGGATGGGATCCCCCTTTCAACCTCTCAAGGAGGAGGAACGGGAAATTTTTCAAAGTGTCATTGATACCTTATATGGAAGATTTCTCTCTGTAGTGGAAACCGGACGCCCGAATTTGTCCAGGGAACCTATTCGCAAACTGGCAGATGGTCGAATTTTTACAGCTGATTTAGCGAAACAGGAAGGGCTGGTCGATCAAATTGGGTACTTGGATGAGGCCATTGAATGGATCAAAAACGAAGCGGGTGTGGATTCCGCTCAAGTCGTGACATACCGCCGAGGGAGAGGAACGGGAAACGCCAACGTGTATTCCAGTTTTGATCCTCCGACAGTTGGCACGATAGGGTTGCCTCGGATTGATTCCGGATCGTTATTACGGGCATTAAGCAGTGGAACACCCAATTTCATGTATTTATGGATGCCGTGACTCGTGAAAAGTTCCCTGTCCATGATTGCTCATCTTAGAACCAACCGGTTCTTCCGCCATCTGGTCGGAAGCCTGCTCTGTCTGGCGGTTCTGGGTACAGGGACAGGATGTCAGAAGGCACCCGGTACCGCACGCGACCAACTTATTTATATTTCAGAGGAAAAAGAAATTGCCCTGGGACTTTCGGCCTTTCGAGAAGTCATCAAAAATGCCCGGTTAAGTCGGGACCCCGAAGTCACGCTCATGGTGAATCGCATCGGACAACGCATTGCCAAAGCCGCCAATAAACCGGAATATGTCTGGGAGTTTGCCGTGATTCAAGATGATGAGCAAGTGAATGCCTTTGCCCTGCCTGGCGGAAAGGTAGCGGTGTTTACCGGAATTCTCAAATATACAAAGACGGAAGCCGGACTGGCCACCGTGATGGCTCATGAGGTCGCCCATGCCTTACAGCGCCATGGGGCCGAACGCTACAGCCGTGGTATTTTGGAACAGATCGGGCAAATAGGGGCGTTGGCGGGAGCGGCAGCGGGAGGCGTTGATCCGGGCTTGGCCATTGGGGCCATGAGTGCCTATGGGGTTGGCGTGTCCCTGCCCAATTCCCGGGATCAGGAAACCGAAGCTGATTATATCGGACTTCAACTTATGGCCAAAGCCGGATATGACCCAAGAGAAGCTGTGCCCTTTTGGGAACGCATGAGTGGATGTCCCAGGAAATTGATCGGAAAGTATTGCTTTCGCAGCCAAAGTGCCATTCCGGAATTTTTATCCACGCATCCTTCCGATGTGTCACGCATCAATCAAATTGAAGCCTGGCTTCCTCAAGCCTTAAAATGGTATCACCCTGAATCTTCCCATTCAGACACCAGCCCTCCGATGGTTTCTGCACTATCCACATTTACGTCTTAATCGGATTCCATGCCACGTCGTACCGATATTCATCGTATCTTTTTGATTGGCTCCGGTCCCATTGTCATTGGACAAGCCTGTGAATTTGATTATTCGGGAACGCAGGCCTGCCGGGCCTTGAAAGAGGAAGGGTATGAGGTCGTGCTATTAAACAGTAACCCGGCCACTATTATGACGGATCCCGATCTAGCGGACCGGACCTATGTGGAACCTATGACGGTAGAGGTGGTGGAAGCCATCTTTGAGCGTGACCGGCCGGATGCCTTGTTACCCACCATGGGAGGCCAAACCGCACTGAATTTAACCGTTCAACTGGCCAAGCAAGGTCTTTTGGAAAAGTATGGCATCACGCTGATTGGGGCGTCGTATGAATCCATTCAAAAAGCGGAAGATCGGGAACTGTTCAAGCAGGCCATGGAACGCATCGGGCTGAAGGTGCCGTCCAGCGGATCCATCCGCTCAAAAGAGGAAGCGATCCAGTTGATCGAACGCATCGGGTTTCCGGCGATTGTTCGACCATCCTTTACGCTTGGAGGGGCTGGAGGGAATATTGCCTACAATCGTGAAGAGTTTGAACAATTCATCGATTGGGCCCTGGTGACAAGCCCCGTCGGTCAGGTATTGGTCGAACAATCCTTGCTGGGCTGGAAAGAATATGAATTGGAAGTGATGAGGGACACAAAGGACAATGTCGTGATTATTTGTCCAATCGAAAATCTTGATCCCATGGGAGTACATACCGGCGATAGTATTACCGTGGCACCTGCGATGACGCTTTCCGATAAAGAATATCAATACATGCGGAATGCCGCCCTGAAAATTATCAGGGAAATCGGAGTTGACACCGGAGGATCCAATATTCAATTCGCTCTGAACCCGGCCAACGGTGAACTGACGGTGATCGAAATGAATCCCCGTGTATCTCGAAGTTCAGCATTAGCTTCCAAAGCTACGGGATTTCCCATTGCCAAAATTGCTGCCAAATTAGCGATCGGATATACACTGGATGAAATTCCCAACGATATTACGCAAGTGACCAAAGCGTCCTTCGAACCGACCATCGATTACGTGGTGGTAAAAATTCCACGCTTTACATTTGAAAAATTTCAAGGGGTTGATCGTACATTGACGACCCATATGAAATCGGTAGGGGAGGCCATGGCGCTTGGTCAAACGTTCAAAGAAGCCTTACAAAAGGCCATTCGTTCATTAGAGACGGATCGATACGGACTGGTTTCCCTCCATGGGTTGGATGGAATGTTTGGAGAATCTACCGTTACCCCGTCAGTGTTGGAACGCATTCAGTCTGGAATTCGGACCCCAACATCCGATCGCATATGGCATATCGCCGACGGGCTTCGAATTGGCTTAACGGTTGACGACATCTTTCAACTCTCCAACGTGGATCCCTGGTTTGTAAATGAAATCCGTGATCTCGTGGAATTTGAAGCCCGTTGGGTTAGAGAAATAAGGGGTTGCCTTGGCGAGACATTCTCCTTTTCAAATCTTTCGAATCTGCCGCAAAGCCTGTGGGAACTGATCCAATCTGCCAAACAGCTAGGTTTTTCCGAATACCGGTTGACACAGTTGCTGGGAGGGGAGGGAGAGGGAGTCTCCTGCCGTGCCATTTCGCCTGGTGCGGGAAATTCAGTCGTGTTTAAACGCGTGGACACCTGCGGTGCGGAGTTCGAGGCCCATACGCCGTATCTCTATTCCACTTTCGGATCGGTCTGTGAAGCGAGCCCAACATCCCGAAAAAAAGTGATAATCCTTGGGGGTGGCCCTAACCGCATCGGACAGGGGATTGAGTTTGATTACTGCTGTGTGCATGCCGCGATGGCTTTGCGGGAGTTGGGAATCGAAACGATCATGGTTAATTGCAATCCGGAGACCGTCAGCACGGACTATGACATTTCGGACCGCTTATATTTTGAACCCCTTACCAAAGAAGATGTCCTGCGTATTATTCATCGGGAACAACCGGATGGAGTAGTGGTGCAATTTGGGGGACAGACCCCGCTGAAATTGGCGCTTCCTCTGGCGAGTGAAGGTGTTCCGATTTTGGGTACACAGCCCGATTCGATTGACCGGGCGGAAGATCGAAAGCGGTTTAGCGAATTAATCACGACCCTGGATCTTTTACAACCGGAGAACGGGACCGCGCGTGCCCCGCACGAAGCCCATATCATTGCCGTCAATATTGGCTATCCGGTCATGGTCCGTCCCTCCTATGTGCTGGGAGGACGTGCGATGAAAATCATTTACGACGCGGATGCCTTGGACCGATATCTCGATGAAACCGGCATCAATCTCTCCAAACACCCCTTGCTCATCGATGATTATTTGGAAGATGCCATTGAGGTGGATGTGGATGCGATCTCCGATGGCGAAAGGACTGTGGTGGCCGGAATTATGGAGCATGTGGAGATGGCCGGCATTCATTCCGGAGATTCGGCCTGCTCCCTTCCTCCCAATTCGTTAGATCAGGCTACGATTCGAAAAATCGAACGACAGACGATTCAACTCGCTCAGGAACTCGGTGTCATTGGATTGATGAATATTCAATTTGCCGTGCAAGAGGGGCGGGTCTACGTTCTCGAAGTGAATCCCCGGGCTTCACGGACCGTGCCTTTTGTCAGTAAAACCATTGGCGCACCATTGGCCAAACTCGCGATGAAGGTGATGATGGGCACCAAGTTGGCGGATCTAGGGTTTACCAAGCGGCCGTCTCTTGCGCATATATCTATTAAGGAGGCCGTTTTCCCCTTTACCAAATTAGGCGTCTCTGATGTTCTCCTGGGACCAGAAATGCGTTCGACCGGCGAAGTCATGGGGATTGATCAGAGCTTTGGATGGGCCTTTGCCAAATCCCAAGCGTCTGCCGGCATGCCTATTCCTCTTTTTGGCGTGGCGTTACTCAGCGTGAAAGACGGGGATAAACCGGCGACATTGGAATTGGCTAAACGATTACAAGGTTTAGGGTTTTCTCTTCAAGGGACTAAAGGGACGGCAACCTATTTATCCGATCATGGACTAGAGGTTGTCAGCGTCAATAAAATTAAGGAAGGACGACCACATATTGTCGATTTCATTAAAAATAAAGATATTGCCTTGGTAGTGAATACCGTGAGTGGGTCATCGTCCCAGGACGATTCGGCTCCCATTCGAAAAGCTGCAGTCTTTGGGGGGGTCCCCTATTTTACAACCATTCAAGCCGCTCAGGCGGCCGTGTTAGGCATTGAGGCCATGAAGCGTTCTCCCTTACAAGTCCGAAGTCTTCAGGAATTCCATCGTGTGGATTCCGCACAACCCAGACCATGAGCGCCTTCACCTCATACAACAGAAACTCATCTTTTTATTTTCTAACGGTGGGGTACTAGGGCATGAAAGTTCCCATGACCAAGAAAGGCTTTGAAGCCTTGCAAGCGGAATTGACTCGATTACGCCGGGATGAACGACCAAAAGTCATTCAGGCTATTTTGGAAGCCCGTGAGCATGGCGACCTGAAAGAAAACGCCGAATATAAAGCCGCTAAGGAACATCAGCAGTTTATTGATAATCGAATGGCCGAGTTGGAATATAAGCTCGGAGAAGCGCAAATCGTGGAAATGGCCAGCGGCACCAGCGAGACGGTCGTGTTCGGGACCACGGTGGTGATGACCAATCTGGAATCGCAGGAAGAAAAACGCTATACCTTGGTAGGCCAAGAAGAAGCGGACCTCAAGAATGGGACGATTTCCGTTCAATCACCTCTTGGGCGTGCCCTGATCGGTCATCGTGTTGGTGATATCGTCGAAGTCCACCGGCCCGCTGGAATGATAGAATATCAAATTCAATCGATTGTGGTTGAGGAGACTTAGCGATGGTTTCAGCAATTTCATTAGTGACGCTGTTGACTGACTTTGGCGAACGGGATTACTTCGTTCCCAGTATGAAAGGCGTGATGCTGGGCATCAATCCGCAATTACGTATTGTGGATATGTCACATCATATACCCCCACATGGCGTGGAACAGGCCTCCTTTCTCCTGGGGGCCTGCTATCAGTTTTTTCCCGATGGGACTATCCATATCGTGGTGGTTGATCCGGGAGTCGGCAGTGCCCGTCGGGCATTGTTGGTCTCAACCGCCCGTCATTTTTTTCTGGCTCCCGATAATGGCGTATTGAGTCATGTGTTGCGGGAGGAGCCAGGGGTTGAAGTCCGTGCGATTGAAAATAAGCAGTATCGATTAGACTCTGCCGGCGCAACATTTGACGGACGAGATTTATTTTCCCCTTCCGCCGCGTGGCTCAGCAAAGGGCAGCCTCCTGGATCATTCGGCCGATTGATTTACGACCAGGTCATGTTGCCGGACAATTCTCCAAAAATGAAACAGGATGCATTGGTTGGACGGCTGGTCTATATCGACCAGTTCGGAAATGGAATTTCCAATATCACCAGGGCCGATATCGACACGTTCCATACCGTGACGAAGCGGGAGGTTTCCGTGGTCCGGTTTGGTGAGTATCAAGTCCAGACCATTAAAACCCATTATGGTGAAGGCGCCTTAGGAGTCCCTGACGTGTTGTTTAACAGCAATGGACATTTGGAAGTGTTCCTGAAACAGGGCCGGGCTGCTGATCGTTGTGGCTTGCAGGTAGGTCAACCCATTGAAGTTCTGTAGGTTGGCAGTCCAGGTATGGTTATCGTGACTGAGATGATGAGGAACGTTTGGCTCGGACAAGGGCAATCGCCATGGTCAGAATATCCACCATCTGCTGTAATTCTTTTATTGAGGCAGAGAGGGGCGGCATCAGAATTAAAATATCTCTGATGGGGCGTATAAGTAAACCCAAGGTTCTGGCTTGTGCTGCGATGTGATACCCCATTCGTTCCGTAGTTGGAAAGGTACATTTTGAATTTTTGTCGGAGACAATTTCGATGCCGATCATATACCCGGCCTGTCGGATATCCCCGACCCACGGATCTTCCCGTAAAGATTGGAGCCGGGTTTGCAGCCAGGGGATTCGTTTCTTCAGTCTTTGTATCGTTCGTTGGCGTCTGAACACCTCCAGGGTCGCCAGGGCGGCCGCGCAACCGAGCGGGTTGCCGGTATAACTATGTCCATGGAAAAATGTGCGGCCTTCTTCAGGGTCACCCCAAAACGCACTGTAAATTTCTTGTGTGGCCAGAGTCGCAGCCAGAGGAAGGTATCCACCGGTCAATCCTTTGGCAATGGCAAGGAGATCAGGGGTGACCTGTTCATGTTCACAGGCAAACATCCGGCCAGTCCGTCCAAACCCTGTGGCCACTTCGTCGGCAATCATGAGAACCTGATACCGGGTGCATAATTCCCGAATGGTACGAAGGTAGCCGGGCGGAGTGGGAATGATTCCAGCCACGGCTTGCACCATGGGTTCAATGATCAAGCCGGCAATGGATTGATGGTGCTCCTTAAAAAGGATTTCAAGAGGGCTGACGCACGCGAGGTGGCAGTCGGGAAATTTCAGGGACAACGGACATCGGTAGCAATGCGGGGAATCAATATCATAGGTCGGAAATACCAAACTGACAAACGGTCGGCGAAACCCTTCAATCCCGCTTAAACTTAACGAGCCGACCGTATCCCCATGATAGGAAGACCCCACGTGCACAAAGCGGGTTTTTTGTGGCTGAGGATCAGGACATTGCTTCCAATACTGGACCGCCATTTTGGCGGCGATTTCCACAGCGGTGGATCCATTGTCAGAATAAAAAACCTTGGTCAGGCCTTTTGGGGCAAGTCGAACCAAGGCTTTGGCAAGTTGAATGGCAGGGGGATTGGACGCTCCCAGCATTGTCGTATGCGCGACTTTTGACAATTGCCTGCGAATAGCCCGATCAATATCCGGTTGACGATGACCGTGGATATTGACCCAAATCGAAGCGGTCGCGTCCAGGTATTGATTGCCTTCGAGATCAAAGACGTATGAGCCTTTGCCTCGGCTGAGAATGAGAGGAGCGTGTTCGACCCATTCCTTCATTTGGGTGAAGGGGTGCCAGACAAAATCTTTATCGGCTTGTTGAAGTTGTTTAACGCTTAATGGCCTAGGCATAGTGGATTCGTTGAGATAACCTATAGGAATTCCTTGAATTTTGACAAGTTCCTGAACCCTCACTACAATCAGAGTTTTTCTGCATGACCAAACCTTTTCCCCAAAGCCAGATCCGTAATTTTTCCATCATTGCCCATATTGATCACGGAAAATCCACACTGGCCGATCGGTTTTTGGAAATAACCGGGGCTATTTCCAAGCGGGAGTTTCGTGCGCAATATCTGGATGCCATGGACTTGGAAAGAGAGCGGGGTATTACGATCAAGGCTCATGCCGTCACCACCCGCTTTCAGGCATCCGATGGGAAAGAATATATGTTTAACCTCATTGACACGCCGGGACACGTAGATTTTGCCTACGAAGTCTCGCGAAGCCTAGCGGCCTGTGAAGGTGCGTTACTCCTTATTGATGCCACCCAGGGTGTGGAAGCTCAGACCATTGCCAACGCATACCTGGCGATTGCCAATAACCTGGTGATTATTCCCGTCATCAATAAAATAGATCTGGCCAGCGCAGATGTGGAAGGAGTCCGTCATCAAATTGCGGATGTCCTGGGCCTTTCCCAGGAAGAGGCCTTTCTCGTCAGTGCAAAGGAGGGGCTGGGTGTGAAAGAGGTCCTGGAAGGGGTCGTGCGCCTGATCCCTCCGCCTGTAGGATCCGAGGAGAACCCCCTCAAGGCGCTTATTTTCGATTCCTGGTTCGATAATTATCAAGGGGCCGTGGTACTTCTCCGAGTGATCGATGGCGAACTCATTCCCGGTATGACTATCCGATTGATGTCCAATAAGCGGGAATTTGAAGTACTCGAAGTCGGGATTTTCTCTCCCAAACGAACGAAGGTGGATCGGTTGGGGCCCGGTGAGGTGGGGTATGTCTGTGCCGGGATGAAAGACCTCACTGATACCAAGATTGGTGATACGATTACGGAAGCGCGACGGCCGACAGAATCGGCCTTGCCCGGCTACCGGGAAGTCAAACCGGTGGTCTTTTGCGGTCTCTATACGACCGATACCAGCAAATTTGAAGATCTGCGCGATTCCCTGGAAAAGCTCCGATTAAATGATTCCTCCTTTGTGTATGAACCGGAAACCTCGATAGCTCTGGGATTTGGATTTCGCTGCGGGTTCCTGGGGCTCCTTCACATGGAAATTATCCGGGAGCGTCTTGAACGGGAATACGGGTTGGATTTGATCAGCACCGCGCCTACGGTGGTCTACCGGGTATATACCACCAAGGGAGAGGTGATCGATATCGACAACCCTTCCAAATTACCCGACCCCTCTCTTATCGATCATGTTGAGGAACCCTTTATTAAGGCCACGGTGATCACTCCGGAACGGTATGTCGGCAATATTCTGCAAATGTGTCAGGAGCGTCGAGGCACACAAACCGGCTTACAGTATTTGGATGCCAGCAGGGTGATGGTGTCGTATGAACTGCCACTCAATGAAATTGTTCTCGACTTTTATGATCGATTGAAATCCCGTACGCAGGGGTATGCGTCATTGGATTATGAATTGTCCGGATATCGCCAGTCAGACTTAGTGAAGATGGACTTATTATTGAACGGCGAAACGGTGGATGCCCTCTCTATTATTGCCCACCAGGATAAAGTGCAAAGCCGGGGGCGGCAGTTGGCGGAAAAGATGAAGGAACTCATACCCAAGCAAATGTTTGAAATTGCGATTCAAGCGGCGATCGGCAAGCGGGTGATTGCCCGGGAAACGATCGGGGCCATCAAGAAAAATGTCACCGCCAAATGCTATGGGGGGGACATTTCCCGGAAACGCAAATTATGGGAAAAACAAAAAGAAGGCAAAAAACGCATGAAACAAATCGGTCGGGTGGAAGTGCCTCAGGAAGCCTTTTTAGCCATTTTAAAAACCGATCCCAATTGAGTTCATCATGACTGAGCCAGAATCTAAAAATCCTAAAGTCAACGTCCAACCCCAGGCTACCCTTGAGGAAAAACCGCCGGTTTCCAATGCCATCGATGAAAAGGCTCAGCCGGGAAAGTCCATCATTCGAGAATATGCCGAGGCGTTGGTTATCGCGATTATCTTGGCCCTCACCATCCGGGTCTTTTTTGTGCAGGCCTTTAAGATTCCTTCCGGCTCGATGATTCCGACTCTGTTGATTGGCGATCATATCCTGGTATCGAAGCTGGCCTATGGATTTCAGTTGCCCAAAGATTGTGAATTTCAAATATCATTTCCTCCTGTCACGTGTTATTCCTCCACGATGCTCGCCAATTTTGATGCTCCCCAACGAGGAGACGTGATTGTCTTTCGCTACCCGGAAGATGAAAACAAAGATTTCATCAAACGAGTCATCGGGACTCCCGGCGATACGATTAGCATTCGGAATAAAAAAGTCATCATCAATGGAGAAGCATTGGAAGATAGTGCGTTTACACAGAGAATCGATCCGGGCATGATTGATGGACGGATTAATCCACGGGATAATTTTGGACCGATTACGGTTCCTCCTGACTCCTATTTTGTGATGGGCGACAATCGGGATCAAAGCTTGGATAGCCGTTTTTGGGGATTTGTCAAAATGGATAAAATCAAAGGGCGGGCCTTCCTCGTCTATTGGTCCTGGAATGGACAGGGTAATTGGACCAATTGGGTTCGTTGGGATCGAATCGGAAAATTCATCCAATAAGTCTGTCCGGATAACCTTTTGTCATCTGGTGTTACCATAACTCCCAAGGGCATGAACGCCAATCCCGCCGTGCCATCTTTTTCTTCCCGAAAACTTCAGGCGTATCTTCATCATTTTTCTCGTGCTCGAATTCTCGTGATTGGAGATCTCATTATTGATCATTATATCTGGGGAAAGGTTCATCGGGTTTCTCCAGAAGCTCCGGTGCCGGTTGTCCATGTTCAGTCGGAGACCTTTCGTTTGGGAGGAGCAGCCAATGTCTTTCATAATATTTTGACGTTGGGAGGGCAGGTGGAGTTATGCGGGGTGATCGGCTCTGATCAAGACGGGAAGGAACTGTTGAAGCAAATCAAAAAAACCAAAGCGGTAACTACCGGGGTGATTGTTGATGGCAGTCGTCCGACCATTAAAAAAAGCCGAGTCGTGGCACATAACCAACAAATTGTCCGGTACGATGTGGAACAATCGCATCCTATCAGTACCAGCGTTGAACGGAAGGTTCTCAACCATATCATTCGACGCTTACCCCATCTGTCCGGCATTGTAATCTCGGATTATGCCAAGGGAATGATCACCGCCAGAATGGTCGAGCAAATCCGATCTTCTGCAGTCGAACACGGTGTGCCTATCATTGTGGATCCTAAGGTGGAACATATGACGTATTACTCAGGCGTCACGGTGGTCACGCCCAACCATTGGGAGGCGCGTCAGGCAGCCGGCTTTCTACCCACTCAACAGGTATCCCTTAACCAAATCGGATTTTCCCTTCGTGACCGGCTACAGTGTCAGGCGGTCATCATCACTCGAGGAGAGGAAGGGATGAGTATTTTTCAGGAGCAGAGTCGTACATGGACGATTCCCGCCGTGGCCAAACAGGTTTACGATGTCACCGGAGCAGGGGATACGGTAGTAAGTACTCTGGCTTTGGCCATGAGTGTTGGGGCCAGTCTTCCGGAAGCCGCCATGTTGGCCAACCATGCCGCAGGCATTGTCGTCGGCATGCTTGGAACGGCGACGGTTTCCCGACAGCAATTAAAGGATAGTCTTCGTGAACCCAGATAAAGCCTGTGTCAGTGTTTGTATCCCCGCACGATTTGGGTCAACTCGCTTTCCTGGTAAACCTCTTGTCCGTTTGTGTGGCAAACGTCTCATTCAACATATTTATGAAGCCCTGCAGAGCCACCAATGTGTCGGACAGGTTCTCGTGTTAACCGATCATCAAGAGATTTTTCACGCCGTCAGGGATTTTGGCGGAGAGGTCCGGATGGTGACGGAACCCTGTCGAACAGGAACGGATCGAGTGGCCAAAGTCGGCAAAGACCTAAAACATGAGGTAGTGGTCAATTGGCAAGCCGATGAAATCCCCTTGCATAGTGGTCTCCTGGGGGATTTAGTGGGGCCATTTTTGGGTTCTTCGGCTGGAATGGGCACATTGAAACGGCCACTTCCAGATCCTGGTGATGTCCGAAACCCCTCGATTGTTAAAGTGGTCACCAACCAGCAAGGCGAGGCCTTATATTTTTCCCGCAGCCCTATTCCTTATTGGCGTGATGGCTACCAGCCAACTGGGTTACCCTTGGCCTATATGCATCTAGGCGTGTACATTTTCCGAAAACCGGTCCTATCGCAGTTTGCTGATTCTTGCACCGGAGTTCTTGAAGAAGCTGAAAAGCTCGAACAATTGCGAGCATTGGAACATGGCATTCCGATACAGGTCTGGGAGACACGGCATCCGTCTTTACGGATCGACGATCCGACCGACCTACCCGTGGCAGAAGCTGAGTTCCTGGCATATCATGCGTCTGAACCCTTGGAAAATCGAAAGAAGCAAACGGGTTGAAATAAACAGAATAAATATGGTGGAGTGGAAGAAGAACCATGTACTTTAAAGACCGTCAAGGCAATTCGTTAGGGATGCACCCATGAGCAAATTTATTTTCATTACCGGCGGAGTGGTTTCTTCTTTGGGAAAAGGTCTTTCTTCAGCCGCCATCGGTCAATTATTGGAAAGCCGGGGAATGACCATTACGTTCTTGAAATTAGATCCCTATATTAATGTCGATCCCGGTACGATGAATCCCTACCAACATGGGGAAGTCTATGTTACCGAGGATGGTGCGGAAACCGACTTGGATTTGGGGCACTATGAGCGATTTACGACCGTCCAATTGAGCCGGGAAAATAACTGTACAACCGGTCGCATTTATGAGTCGGTGATTAAAAAAGAGCGTCGCGGGGAATATTTGGGTGGCACGGTGCAGGTTGTCCCTCATATTACCGATGCCATTAAGCAGACCATTATGAATGTGGCGCATGATGCAGATGTGGTGATTGTGGAAATCGGTGGAACGGTAGGAGACATTGAGAGTCTGCCATTTCTTGAGGCCATTCGCCAAATGCCTTTTGATGTCGGACGCGAAAATGTCCTGTATATTCATCTGACGCTTGTCCCATATATTGAAACCGCAGGAGAATTAAAGACCAAACCTACTCAGCATTCGGTCAATAAGCTTCGAGAAATCGGCATTCAAGCCAATATTCTGCTCTGCCGGACCGACCGGTACCTTCCTCCTCACGTGAAGGATAAAATGGCTTTATTTTGTAATGTCGACAAGGGGTCGGTGATTACGGCAAAAGATGTGGACTCTATTTATGAGGTTCCCATCGTCCTCCGCAAGGAAGGTCTGGATGAATTGATTGTTCAATCCTTACGTCTGGAGACGGGACCGCCCAATTTGCGTGATTGGGATATGCTCGTTCAAAAGATTAAACGTCCACGGCATGAAGTGACGATTGCGTTGGTGGGAAAATATGTGGAATCCCGGGAGTCCTACAAGAGTATTTCCGAGGCTCTGATTCATGGGGGATTGCATGATGAGGCCGGAATTCATATTCGGTGGGTGGAATCTGGAGACTTGGAAAGAGAAGGGACTGAGCGGTTACTCGCCGATGTGGATGGCGTCCTGATTCCTGGAGGATTTGGGATTCGAGGCATTGAGGGGAAAATACACGCGATTCAATATGTCAGGGAACGACAGATTCCATTTTTCGGCATTTGTTTGGGTATGCAATGCGCGGTCATTGAGATCGCCAGAAACCTTGCTGGGCTTCATGGGGCCAACAGTTCAGAATTTGACTCCAATACTCCACATCCCGTCATTGATCTCTTGCCGGAACAGCGGACGATACAGGATAAAGGCGGTACCATGCGCCTTGGGGCATTTCCCTGCAGGTTACGGGAACAGACGAAAGTTTTTGACGCTTATCAACAGCTGGATATTTCCGAACGGCATCGACACCGATACGAATTTAATAATGATTATAAAGAGACATTGACCCAAAAATGGCTTACGATCAGCGGCACTTCTCCCGACAACAGATTGGTGGAAATCATCGAATTGAATGATCATCCCTGGTTTGTGGGAACGCAGTTTCATCCGGAATTTCATTCACGTCTCTGTTCTCCTCATCCCTTATTCACCGCTTTTATAGGGGCCGCCCTTCGGCGAAAGCTCGGAACATAATTCATCGAATTGGAGTTGCCTGTGCCTACCTCTGTCAGCATTGGACCCTTCTCCGTTGGAGACCACTCTCCACATTTTCTGATTGCCGGTCCCTGTGTCATTGAAAGTGAAAAGGTCGTATTAGAAACCGCCTCGGCCATTTTAGAAATCACGGCAGACCTGGGCATTCCCTATGTGTTTAAAGCTTCGTATGACAAAGCGAACCGGACCTCGATTGCTTCTTATCGAGGCCTAGGCATTGCCGAAGGGATGCGGATCCTACGAAAGGTGAAAGCGGATCTGGATATTCCGATTTTAACGGATGTTCATGAGGTTCACGATGTGTCTCGTGTGGCCGAAGTGGCCGATGTTTTGCAAATTCCAGCTTTTTTGTGCAGACAAACGGATCTCCTGTGTGCTGCGGCGAAAACCGGAAGGGTGGTGAATGTCAAAAAAGGACAATTTTTGTCACCCTGGGATATTGCCAATGTCGTGAACAAATTAGAAGAAGCCGGAACGCAGAAGATTGTTCTCACGGAACGTGGCGTGAGTTTTGGCTATCAAAATCTGGTGGTGGACATGCGGGCGTTTCCGGTCATGCGTGCCCTGGGGTATCCGGTCATATTCGATGCCACTCATAGTGTCCAGCTACCAGGTGGCGGAGGGACCTGTTCGTCAGGACAGCGAGAATTCATTGCTCCACTCGCCCGGGCGGCATCTGCTGCGGGATGTGATGGATTTTTCATGGAGGTCCATCCATCACCTGAGCAGGCCTTATCTGATGGTCCTAACATGGTTCGCTTAAGCGAACTGAAATCTTTACTTGAAGAGTTAAAGGAAATCTGGCAAGTGGTTGGAAAGGGGGAGGGGATCAAAAAACTCAAGGATCAGGGCGCGCCCACATGAGTCAGGTCGATACCATAAAAGGAAAATCTCTCAACCAAATGCCGAAAAACGCGGCTTCCAATTTCAATCTTCCGAATTCTATTACTTTTCTTCGAATTATTTTAATTCCGGTTTTCATCTGGATGTTTTCCGATCCCACGCCTGAGCGGGCCTGGTGGTCAGTCATTATTTTTTCCTGCGCCGCTCTAACTGATTTTCTGGACGGATATTTTGCCAGAAAAAGTGGCCAAATTACCAATCTAGGGAAATTGCTCGATCCCGTAGCCGATAAACTTCTGGTGGCATCAGGCTTGATTCTGCTTGTTCAGTTTCAACGGGTCTCTGTCTGGCTGGCCATTGTATTGATCGCCAGGGAATTGATTGTGACTGGAGCCAGAGCCGTAGCTGCCAGGGAAGGCCTTGTTGTTCCAGCCGACACCATGGGGAAAGTTAAAGTAGTAGCTCAGATTTCTGGAATTTTATGTTTGATTGCTATGGGAATTTGGAAGTCGGTTGATCCTTGGCTACTGCAAGCAGGAAACATCTTGCTTTATGTTGCCCTGGCCTTCTCTCTTTGGTCTTGCTGGGGCTATTTGGCCTGCATCACAAAGAAAATTGGCCCGCAATGGTAAGCTACGACCTCAGGTCTTAACCATTCGGTAAAAATGGACCTTGGTTATTTTGGTATACTTGTCAGTTATTTTATTGGTTCCATTCCATTTGGTCTTTTAGTAGCCAAATTGCTTGGAGGGCCTGATCCAAGAAAGACCGGAAGTAGAAATATTGGCTTCACGAATGTTTTGCGTGTATGCGGAAAAAAAGCCGGAGCTTTCACTTTATTGGGAGACATGGGAAAAGGTTTGTTAGTTACGGTCATGGGGAAATACCTTGGTTTTTCCTGGACTTGGATCCTCATTTTCGGGCTTGCCGTCATACTCGGACATATTTTTTCTCTTTTTCTTTCCTTTCATGGAGGGAAAGGAGTCGCTACGGCCTTGGGGGCCATAGGAGGCCTTCATTGGATAATTGGGGTAACCTTAATTGGAGTTTGGTTAATCAGTGTATTCATTTTTAAATACTCCTCCGGTGGAGCCTTAGTGGCTTTTGGGTCCTTTCCATTATTGGTATTTTTTATGGGAGGCGATCCGTCTTTTCTTATCTTTTCAATTGTGGTTATGGTTCTTATTTTCTTTTGTCATCGAGAAAACATCATTCGGCTCTATCATGGAGTGGAACCAAAAATCGGATCTACTCGTATTTAACATAATATTTATTATGCGACGTTAGTCATGTATTTAAAGGTAAGTATGAGTTTACTAAGAAAATTATCGTGTTTAATCATTATATTTCTAAGCCTTATGATAATACCTTTACCATCTAAATCGCATGAGATTGATGGCGTTGCAGTCTTGGAGGCTATGGAAAAGGCTATTACGGAATTGTCAGAAAAAGTGACTCCTACGGTGGTGAACATCACTCCCATTCGAGACTTTCAACCTGGTCAGGGATTTCAACGGCGAACGCCATATACCCAAGGAAGCGGCTCAGGCGTCATTCTCAGCGAAGATGGAATTATCGTGACCAATAACCATGTTATTGGAGAAGATACCACAGAGGCCCAAGTCCGATTATCAGACCGGACTACCTTCATTGCCCAAGTCATAGGAAGAGACAAGGAAACGGATATTGCGGTCTTACGAATTACCTCGGATCATCCGTTAGCGGCCGCCACATTTGGAGATTCCACTAAATTGAAAGTGGGACAATGGGTTCTTGCTGTAGGCAATCCCATGGGATTGGACCGAACTGTCACCTTGGGTGTCATTAGCGGGATTGGTCGAGAGCGTTTAAATTTGTCTCGATATGAAAATTTCATTCAAACTGATGCGGCTATCAATCCCGGGAATTCCGGTGGTCCCTTGTTTAACCTTCGCGGAGAGGTCGTGGGGATTAACACCGCCATTATCCATATGGCCCAAGGAATCGGGTTTTCGATCCCAGCTGAAATGGTGTCTCGTGTTGTGAGGCAACTAGTGTCGCAAGGTCGGGTTGTTCGTGGATGGCTGGGTGTTGGCATTCAATCGCTTACCAAAGAGCTGGCGGAACAGTTTGGGGTGAAAGAAGGTCAAGGGGTCCTTATCAATGAAGTCTATCAAAATGACCCGGCTCATCTGGCCGGGATCAAACCGGGAGACATCATTCTGACCGTGAATGACAGTCCTGTTGATACACCGAATCAGCTGTCTCGCCTGGTGGCTAAAGTCGAACCTGGCGAAACGGCCAAAATCCGTGTTCTACGGGATGGCCAGGAATTCACCTATTTGGTGTCCATGATTGAAAAACATGAGCAATCCGTCGCAATTTCCTTACCAACTCAGAAGACAGAACTCAAGTTAGGACTCGATGTGCAGGCTTTGACAGCGGCACTGGTCGAACAGTTCGAATTGCAGGAAACCGGCGGGGTTCTGGTTTCCAAAGTGGAACGTGGAGGACTCGCCCATTCGGAAGGCATTCAGGAAGGCGATCTGATTACGGAAGTGAATCGTCAACCGGTCAGAACCGTCACGCAATTTTCTGAGACGGTGGGAAAAATCAAGGCAGGCCAAACCGTCTTGCTTCGCATTATAAGAAAAGCTAAGGCATTCTTTATTGTCCTGAAAACCCAGTAAGACCGAACTTGAAGTACCTTAGGATGATGAAACCACTTCTCTTTTCTGTTCCTCGGTCACCCGGGTGAGAACGTCTTTGGGAACTTCTTCATAGCCCGATAGTTCCATGACATAGGTGCCTTTTCCGGCCGTTATCGATGTCAAGGAAGGAGCGTATTTCAACATTTCCGCCAAGGGGACAATAGCTTTGACAATTTGATTATGGCCTTTGGCCGCCATCCCCTGAATCCGTCCCCGACGAGAATTTAAATCACCAATCACCGCACCCACCAAATCATCCGGGACTGAAACCTCTACCCGCATCATAGGCTCCAATAACGTTGGGTGAGCCTCCTCCATCGCTTTCTTGAATCCCATTGAGGCAGCAACCTTAAATGCCATTTCTGAAGAATCGACAGGATGATGGGACCCGTCATATACCGTCACCCGAATATCGACGATGGGAAAGCCGGCCACACAGCCTTGTCCCATGGCCTCCATGACCCCTTTTTCCACTGCAGGGATGAAATTTCTCGGAATCACTCCTCCGACAATGTTATTGTGAAACTCAAACCCTGCCCCCCGTGCGAGTGGTTCTATTTGTAACCAGCAGTCCCCATATTGCCCATGACCTCCGGTCTGCTTTTTGTATTTTCCCTGAGCTTGGGCCATCCGATGAATGGTTTCCTTGTAAGGCACCTTGGGCATGTGCAGATTCACCTCAACGCCGTATTTCCGTTTCAACCTTTCCAGGGTCACATCAATATGGCCCTGCCCTACCCCACTGAGAAGCATTTCCTTGGTTTCGTCATTTCTGAGGAATTCCAGCGATGGGTCTTCCTCCACCAATTTATGCAAACCGAGGCTGACTTTATCTATATCATTTTTATTTTTGACCTCAAGGGCATACGACATCACAGGCTTCACGATTTGAAAACCCGGAAAGACGATCGGGTGTTTGTCCTCGCACAAGGTATCTCCGGTTTGGGTGTCTTTTAATTTCCCTATTGCGACAATATCGCCTGCGACAGCCTGAGAAACTTGGGTGTGTTTTTTGCCTAGGGAAAAGAATAAATGCCCACCTTTTTCTTTGGATTGTCGGGTGGAATTGAAAAATGTCGAATCTGCCGAAAGGGTACCCGACAACACGCGGGCAAAGGTCAAACGACCGACAAAGGGATCTATCGTGGTCTTAAATACAAAGGCAGAAAAGGATTCCTGGGAGGTCCCTTTCAGGTGAATATCTTCGTGAGACTGAGGGTGTTTCCCTTGAATGGCTCGAAGGCTGGCCCGGTCTTCGGGCGACGGAAAGAAATTGACAATCGCATCCAATAGACTGGTCGTTCCGATATTGCGAATGGCTGATCCACCGAGAACCGGGACAAGCTTGCGGTCCAAGATGCCCATCAGTAATCCATCAGCCAG
This sequence comes from Nitrospirales bacterium, assembly GCA_050248735.1. Taxonomy (GTDB): domain Bacteria; phylum Nitrospirota; class Nitrospiria; order Nitrospirales; family UBA8639; genus JACKFE01. Next base: position 118,906 of record JBFWRU010000006.1, read on the forward strand.
ATCTTCGTTGGGCAACACTCCGTCTACCAAATACTTTTCGACCAATTGATCATCGGTTTCAGCAACCCGCTCCATTAATTTCAAGCGGTATTCAAGAAGCTTGTCTCGTTGGTCTGCCGGAATGTCAGTCTTGCTCGGTTTGGAAGATGGTGTCTCAGAAGAAATAGCCTGTTCGGCCAGTAGGTCAATCGCCCCTGTGAGTCCTTCGCCTGTTCCCCATGGCATAACCAACGGCACATGGGAAAATTCAAGAGCCTTTTGGCATTCCTCAATGACCGAGAGGTAATCGGTCCGATCTTTATCCAGGTCATTGACAAAGATGAGACAAGGCAAATCCAATTCTTGAATCAGATCCCACACGCGCTCCATCTCGGAACGGTATCCGGTCGCCGCACTCACTACCAACACCACTCCATCGACAGCCCGAAGCGCCGATTTGACTTCGAAAAAAAAGTCCAAGGTTCCCGGACAATCAATAATATTCATTTTTGTGCCTTGCCAATCAAGTTGAATCAGTGCAGACCCCACCGAATGGTGGTGGTGCGTTTCCTCCGGTTCAAAATCACCAATCGTGGTGCCCTGAAGGATTGATCCCATCGAAGGAATGGTTCCAGTGGTCCAGGCAATGGCTTCGCAGAGAGTGGTTTTGCCTGCCCCGGGATATGAGGCAAAAGCGACATTACGGATGGGTGAAGGGTTTGTCTGTTTCATCCAAGCCTCCTCTCATGTTGTTGGTGAATTTTAGGAGTCTCTCAAAAACCTGTCAATGAAAAAATCCCGGATATGTCAAGGGAAGCGACGCCAGGTCCATGAGATCGTCAACTCTTCGACAGTCATCCAGGTTCTGCAGAGGACCATACTGCAGCTCACGCCATCAGGAGGGCAAATATTTCCTAATGATTACGCAACATTTCTTTATGGAATCCATGCATACAGCTTATCAAATGTAATTGGCACTCCTATTGCTCTATCTCATGAGTGTTTCCTGAAAAGTAGGCGAGGATGCCGGTGGAATACCGGAGTTTGAATCCGCCATTTTCGTCCTGTCTTTTCTAACCCCTCTAAATACTCACAACCGATTTGCTGGCAAGAGGTGACACCCCCCTCATAGGAATGGTGCGCCGTGAGCAGGTCCACCGAAAGATCACGTAATGGAGACTCTATGAGCCCACTTCCCGGTTCCACAATCAAATGCCAGAACGATCAATTTGAAACCGTCGATACAAATTTTGGGGGAACTCACAAGGAGTTGACTATAAAGAATACTGCCTCTGCCCCCCTGCTCCCCTTTACGTTGGAATATCTGGGTGGGGTGTGGGAAGGAATTCTTATACACACTGAACCTTCTGTCTTCAAAGTGTGGTTGCAGGGATTCCCACCTATTGCCTCTCACCAACGATTCGCTCTTTTTCAAGCAGGGAAAGACACCAATGGGAACATTCTCTTGTTCAAAGGAGTCGTTCACGACATTCACGTCCACCGAGAACCTACTTGCTGGGAGGGAAGCACAGAATTTCTCATAAAAGATTTCAATACCTATTCAAAGGAAACAGCTAAGGAAAGTGGCGCTCTCACTTCCTTGTTCAGTTATTACTCTGCCCCACTCATTGGAAAAATGCTGGATCTCAGGGAAGAAGCGATTTTTTACAATCCATCATTGCCTGCGGGCACCAGCATCAAAAAAATTGGTGACTCCTCTTTGAATGAAACTCCCTCGGGGAAGAACAATGTTCGGAGTAAGGCTATCACCATTACCAAGCAGAATGGGCAAATCATTCATGCGTTTGATGATTGCCTTCACGATTCGGGGACGTCCATAAGGCCGGTTGTCGTGATTGCACCAGGATATGGAGAAACCAAACGGGACTATCTGACCTTAGCCTATTATCTCGCGAGCAATGGATTTCAAGTCATCCGATATGATCATACGAATCATGTGGGGGCGAGTGAGGGGGACCATTTCAATTTCACTCTTTCTTCAATGAAGCAGGATTTTCAGGACGTGATCGGTTATGTCAGGACACAATGGCCCGCATGTCCAGTCATTGGCCTGGCATCCAGTATGGCGGCTCGAGTGGCCGTCAAAGCCGAAGCCGAACATGCATCCGTGGATCAATTAGTCTTGCTGGTAGGCATCGTCAATGTTCGACGGACTATCGCAGCCGTTCATTTGGAGGATGTCTTTAGGAATTTTTTACAGGGACATTATCAAAGCTCCGCCAATATCTTAGGGTTCAATGTCGGACAACAGTTTTTACAAGACGCTTGTCAGAACCATTTTGTCACTCTTACCGATACCCTTCAGGACGCCGGTCGTCTCATCACTCCTGTCATGGTGGTTTCGGCCGGAAACGATATCTGGGTCGAGGAAGATGATCTCAAGGAATTTCAATCCGCGCTAGGCAATCGATTGCAGAAGGTACTAGTGATGCCAGAGTCCCTCCACCGAATTCAAGAAAACCCGAGATCGGCCCGTCAGATATACCGTCAGGTGGTGAAATATTGTCAAGAGACGTGTGGACAATCCGGGAATCTGTCCATGGTTCAAGAGCCCAATCAAATGACTCTCGGTCGGCAAAATCGTTTAGAAAAACTCGCGCTCGCCTCGGACCAGAATTCCAACATGGGTACAGATTTTTGGAAAGATTATTTGCAGAATTTTCAAACGGTGGGGAACTGCCTGGATTATCTCACACTCCTTGATCATGTGTTTCATGCTTTAGGCCCCGTGACTCCGGGTCAACGTATCTTAGATGTCGGCTGCGGAAATGGTACGGCAGGACAATATCTCCACAACAGTCTATCGCAAGCTTATCGTTCGATGACGGACGCCAACCCCATACATTATTTGGGTATTGACGCCGTCACGGACGCCTTGTGGAGAGCCAAACATATCATGGAACTCTCGTCGTCAGCACAGCTGGAACTTCAGGGCCTTTCCTGCCACGGAATGAAAGCTTCTTGGGCCCAGGTGGATCTTCGCAAACCGCTCCCATTTGCAGATGATTCATTCGATCGCATTTTGTCCAATTTAGTACTGGGATATCTGAAAAATCCTGATGCAGCCATGAAAGAGCTGTATCGTGTGCTGGCCCCGGGAGGGCGGATGGTCATTTCCAACCTAAAACCTGATGGAGATTTTTCCGGAATTTATCAACGACTAGTGACCCATGCCCAAGATCTTCAGGAAAAAGAGCAAGCCAGGGAATTATTGAATAATTATGGGAAAATACGGCAGGCGGAAAAAGAGGGGCAATTTCGCTTTTATACTCGTGAACAATGGCGTCACATTTTAGATGCCTTAGGACAGGAAGAGGCTCAGATCCATTCAGCCTTCGCAAATCAGGCCTATTTGATTGTTATTACAAAACCTCAATCTAAGACACCGACCATCCTGCCGCTTACATCTCGTCCACATGATTTTGCGACAGAGGAACTCTCACCCTCCCATTTCCAAAACGCCGCATAACTCTCGACGTAACATCTTCGTCCAATATCCCCGGATTGGGGGATTCCCATTTTTGACATAGTGGAAGTTTTGGTGTCCAATACAATGTTGGGATCGTATTGAGAGAGTCCGTTAGAGGATCAATAATCTTGCCATGAATTTCTACGCATTTAGTGGGTTGCTGAATGGGTTAGCCGCGACTCTGTCCGGGATTCTCATTTATGGCCGACGCCCTGACGATCCGAAACATCAAGCCTACGGCATATATTGTCTGGCTGCCGCGACCTGGGGATTTGGCTATTGGGCCTGGCAGACTTCCACCAACCCGGAAATCGCCCTTCTCTGCGTCAGGATATTAATGGTGGGAGCTATTTTTCTCCCCATTGCCTATTTATATCATGTCGTTACCCTCCTGGATGCGTTCAAAACCCATCGAAATATTCTGTTATTTGGATGGGTAACCGCCACCTTCTTTTTTATCGCAGACTGGACGCCATACTTTGTGTCTGGCATTCATCCAATCGGCGAGTTTCCCTTTTGGCCAAAACCGGGTATTTTTTTTCACGCTTATATTGCGTGGTTTGGATGGACGTTTTTATATGGCACCTGGCTCTTGTTCCAGGGAGGGCGTCAACGCACCGGCTCAGAACGGTTTAGATTTTTCCTGTTAGCTGCCGGATCCATCATTGCGTACTTGGGGGGAATGACCAACTTTCCGCTATGGTACGGAATTAACTTTCCGCCCGTCGGAGGTATTCTCCTCACCGTCTATACGGCAGTCGTGGCGTATACACTTGTCAGATATCGGCTGTTGGATTTGGGAACGGCGGTTGAGCGAGGGATTACGACCACGATCCTAATGGCTCTGGTCGCTCTGCCCGCTTTTCCGCTGTTATTGGTGGCTCAACAATGGTTTTTGGGAACAATCGACTTTTCCTATTCCTTTGTTGAGTTATCCATTCTCATACTCTTAATCTTTGGAGCGTCAACCTTAAAAGTCGAGGCGAAAACGTTTATTACCAAAGCCCTGTTTAAAGAACGGTATGAACAATATGAGACCGTATTGAACTTCTCCAAATCGTTGATTTCTATTTTGGAGCTCCGGGATTTAACCCAAGCCATTGTCGAATCGATTTGTCCGATATTGGGCATTCAATGGGGCGGATTATATTTACGGACGACACAAGGTTCGGATTTTCAACCTCGTTCAAGTTTTGGGAAAGAGGTACCCGACCTCCCCAAAATGCCACTCAGAAAATCTCTTCCTCTTGGAAAAAATCGCGCGGAAGGTCTGGGGGCCCTAACTATAAATGACTTACGACATCTTTCCAAACAAGCTGAAAACTCCAGTCTCATGGATGGGCTTGAAGGGTTCGGCACGGAGGTGCTCCTTCCCCTTATCAACAAAAATCGCTTAATAGGATTTTGCCTCTTCGGGCCAAAAGTGAACGGAGGAGCCTATTCTACGCAGGACCTTGAATTATTGACGACCTTGTCTCAGGAAGCCTCGGTCGCCTTGGATAATGCCCTCCTCTATGAGGAGTTAAAGCAGTCACAATCATTGGTCCGTCGGACGGATCGATTGCGATCCCTGGAAACTATGGCCGGAGGGTTAGCCCATGAAATCCGCAATCCCCTAACCTCGATCAAGGCTTTTGTGGATCTCGCTCCCGAACGAAAGGACGATGAACAATTTCTGGCCCGCTTCAGTAAGGTAGTCAGGGAAGATGTGAATCGCATTGAACGGCTGACCAGGGAAATTTTGGACTATGCGAAACCCAATGAACCGTTTCTGCGGGAAGAGGATCTGAATGAAATCGTGGAGGCGTGTCTCTATACCTTACGCATTCGGCCTTCCCATGAACTGATTGTCATTGAAACCGACTTGGCCCACCGCCTCCCCAGCATTTTTGCGGATCGGCAGCAATTGAAACAGGTAATATTGAATATTTTTTTTAATGCGGTTGAGGCCATGGCCCCCACAGGAGGCATGTTGTCGGTCCGCACTCGACGGATTTCGTCGGATATTGCCCCTGACTGGGTGCAGTTGGAAGTGCAGGACACCGGAAAAGGCATTGATGCCAAGGATGCGGAACATATTTTTGACCCGTTCTTTACGACCAAGCATTTCAGTCAGGAACATGAAGGGACGGGGTTGGGATTGGCCATTGCGCATCAAATCATTCAAGAACATCAGGGACGAATTGAAGTTCAAAGTTTAAAAGGCCAAGGCACGACCTTTTATGTGAATCTGCCCAGTTATCTCACGACAAACCCGGCTTCATCTAAATCTTCACTTGGGATGACTTCAGAGCAGAGGAACCACTAAGTTCAGAGGACCCGTGAATCAATATTGGGACCTCTTTTGATTGTATGGATCCTCCTCCTCAAGGCGATAGAGTCGGCTCATTTGAAGAAAGGCAGACTTCCTAGGATGGAATCCGTCCTTCCAAAATAATTCCTTCCCAGTCTCCTGTGCCTTGTTTTAAACGATGTATTTTGGTGCGAGAAAAGCCGGCCCGCTGGAGCCAGCCTTTCACTTCTTGCACTGAATACGTATTCCCTGTTTTGGTATACAAGAGCATGGTCACGGCAAAAGCATTGGCTTCCACAGAATCCGGCCCATGGGGGTCTTGAATGAAGACATCCTGAATAAAAATCCGTCCTCCAGGCTGGAGCCGCCGCTTTACACCCCGAAATACCTTGAGATTTTCTCCAGGAGAATAGATATGTAGGACATTCGAATACCACACGACGTCATGCCGTCCAGGTATCGGTTCGGTCAGAAAATCTCCCGGCACCAACGTTACTCGAGCCTGTAATCGATAGCGTTGGGCCAGGGTCTTGGCGACTTCAAGGGCAGCAGGCCGATCCATGATCGTGGCACGGAGCAAGGGATTCCGCTTGAGAAAATATAATGCATAGGTCCCCGGACCTCCCCCCAAGTCTAAAAACGAATGGGCTTTCGCCAATGGAAGTTGTCGAGTCACTTCCTGAGCCGCTTCTACCGATCGTTCATGCATGGCCCAGGTGAACGATTGACGATATTCTGGTGTTTCCGGTTTATCCTCATCAACCGGTTGCCCGGTTCTGATGCCTGAGGTTAATTTCGACCATTCCTCCCATTGCCGCTGAAGAAGTTCCAGGTAGGCACCGCGAAAATCCTGGCTGTGCTTGTTGAGATATCGCCTGGCCATTTTACTGGAACGGTAGCGCCCACTTTTATATTCTAATAGTCCAATACTCGACAAATTCCGACAAAGAATTTCCATCCCTCGTTGACTGGCTCCCACACGTTTTGCCAACGATGACAGGGACCAAGTCCGGTCGCCCATTTTCGAAAACAGCTCTAATTCCAATGCCGTTAACATAATTCGGGGAACTCGAAAGGCATAAATCGCATCCCGAAATTGTTCAAAGGAATGAATAGGCAAGGATGACATGGTCTTCATGGTGAAAATCCTTTACCGAAAGGTTGAGTGGAGGAAGGAACAGGCCCTTAGGGTGTTTTTGTGGTAAACCAGGTTTGGCAGGTGCGAATATGACCTTCCACTTCTGTGGGGATAGAAAGATCCATGGGTCGTTCAAAATGGGCGGCGACGTAAGAGTCATTCATTTCAATGCGCTCCTTAAACCCTTGGGAGAGCAGCCGCTTTCGATATTTTGAGATGGTTTGCTGTAAATAAAATTTGGCTTGTTTGGCCAATTCGTCACTGCCTAGATCTTCGGTTGTCCCATCACACAGCATACTTCGCATATCTTCCAGATCATACCCAGCCATGCACACTAACTTTCCCTCTGAGGAAATTTCCAATAACCAATCTTCATCAGCCATTGGGAGGGTCAATGATTCTTGCGCATGAGGATCCAACCAACCTCGAATGGAAGCGGTCAAATGAGTTCTGAGTCGGTCCCAAGCAGGAACCGTGTCCGAATGCTCACCCATTTGAGGCCTCTTGGATTTGGGCTAACCGGTCACAAAGAACCTGGAGTCGTTTGGTATTCTCAGCCAATTTCGGTAAATGATATTTTTCATCAACCCGAACCACTTTATGAAGGTAATGAACGGCTTTGTCCCACTCCCCCTGCGCCTCATGGCAACTGGACAGAACATACCAGGCCCCTCCCATTCGCAATTCGTCACGCAATCGTCTGGCGATATCCAGACTCGTCAACATGCAGGATTGGGCTTCTTCAAATCGACCTTGGCTCAAGTACATCCGTCCCACCATGCGATAGACATCGGCCTGTCCACCGTCATTGCCCGCCCGACGCATATAGGTCAGAGATTCTTGGTAATAGTCCATGGCTTGATCATAGTGGCCGGTTTCTCTGGCCACCAATCCCAAATCAGAGAGCAAGACGGCTTTGCCCGCATGGTCGGAAACGGCATTCATTAAATCCAGGGCTTCAAGATAATAGGCTTTGGCCCGCTCCCATTCTCCTGCATCCGCGCAGAGATTCCCAAGATTCGCCAAGGTGGTACTGATCCCCCGATCATCACCTAGAATTTTTTGCAATTCCAACACCTCGGTATAATACGAGTGTGCTTGTTCACGTCGCCCGCTCACGGCACAAATATTGCCAAGATTCCCAAGTGTGGTGGCCAATGCCCGTTGATCGCCATTTTGCCGATCAACATCCAACGCTTGGCTATAGCATTCGTAGGCTTCGGTATAAAAACCCTTGGCAAAATGCTGATTGCCTAGCCAGTTCAAATTTGCCGATTGTGTCCAAGCCATACTGATACCTTACCCATCCACTCCATACACATCTCTCATCGTCATGGGCCTAAGAGATTTTGAACGGCGGGTTTGGCATTCGTCATAATCGAAGTGCCATCTCCCACAAGAAGAGTATCAAAATTGAAATTTAAGAGTCTCCTGAGACCCACCCGCGCTTGTTCAATATCGGCATATTTTCCCTCCGGCAGGAGACGAAGGGATCCTGATGGATGGCCAATCAGCGCATCGCCGACAATTACAATGCCCTTCCCTTTCTGTAAAAACAGGGCGCTTTCGCCAGGGGATTTTTGCCCTGTCAGGTGAACGATCCAAATCCCTCCTGGCAGCAGTTCCCCATCCTTGTAGGTTTTATCGATGGTTGCCGACATCTCTTTAGCGTCAAGATCCGGTGCCATGACCTTGCACCCAAGAGCCTGGCGAAGCTGTTCAGCTTCCCGTTGATGATCCCGATTGGTCAGAATAATATAATCAATCGCCTCCTCTTGCTTGAGAAACGCGAAATCTGCAGGTGACACAGGCGGAGGATCGACGAGAATTCGGTGTTCCCCGACGGCCAACAGATGGCCGTTAAAATCCAATTGTTTTTCTTCTGAAAACCAGGACCATTCCCAGATTCCTGGGAGAAGGTTTTTCATAAAGCCCCAATGGCTTCTTGGAGGAGGGCGGAAGTTTTGGTTTGCACAGAGGATTCGGTAGGGAGATCGAGAATGTCATCTTCGTGCACGGTGATAAATTTTCGATTGGGACCTTTGGTCAAAGAGATCAAAAACAGACTTCGGGAAGGGGTCGTAGGAATGACCACTTCGACGCCAGAGTCACAAGCCTTCACCAGTTCTAAAAATTTTTCTTTTCCAGCTTCCAATTCGTCCATATCGGGATATCCATCATCTTCGTTAAAATGTGACAGATCGTCATTACATGGTGGAAGATGATCCTTGACCACCAAGGAGTTTATTGACTTCCTGTAGAATAACTTCATGCCCTGCTAACTTTCCATCGGTGAAAAAATTTCCAACGCGTTGCCATCGAATCGTACCTTCTTGATCAATGATATAGACGTTTGGAATAAACTTGCCTCCCCCATAGGCTTTGTCAGTCACCTGCTCGGGATCAATCAAATAGGGATAGGTCACCTTGACTGGAAAGGACTGAAGAAACTCTGTGACATCTGATTTGGAGTCGCCAGAGGAATTCACCCCCACGACCGCTACCGGTTTCCCTTGACTGGCCTCATGCACTTTTTGAAGATTCGTACCTTGAATCAAGCAGGGTTCGCAAATATGAAACAGGCCCAATACCACGACCTTTCCTTTCAACTGGGCAAGAGTCACCGATTGGCCATCCAGGGACGTCAAGGTGAAATCCGGTGCAGGTTGGCCGATTTTAAAAAAGCTCCCTGCCTGCACCATCAAAGCGGTGGAGATGATCATCAATCCAGAGAGCATTACGACTGGGATGTACCGTTTCATAGTACTTCTCCTTTTTTAATTCGGAAACGCCAACCACCTGGACTCGAGCTTTCGTACAGTGGTCACTGAAAATCTTAACACACGGTTTTTCAGGTCATCAAGGAAAATGGCTCTTAGCGGCGGGTGACCTGATCGGATTCAAACAAGCCCAGTTGCAGTTGTTCGGCTTTGGTCATGGTGATCGGATACTCATTGGTAAAACAGGCATTGCAATAGTGTTGGGAAAAACCAGGAGCAGTGGCCAACATGCCCTCCAGGCTCAAGTAACCTAAACTATCCGCAGTGATGTATTTCCGGATTTCTTCAATTTTCAACTTGGAGCCAATCAGTTCTTTCTGGGTCGGAGTGTCGATTCCATAAAAACAAGGGGCAATGACCGGAGGTGAACTGATGCGCATATGGATTTCCTTGGCTCCGGCTTGTCGAATCATTTTCACAATCTTTCGACTGGTGGTTCCCCGGACAATGGAATCATCTACTACCACTACCCGTTTCCCTTCCAACACCTCGGGCACTGGATTGAGTTTCAGCTTCACTCCGAAATGCCGAATGGCTTGCTCCGGCTCAATAAACGTGCGGCCGACATAATGATTTCTCGTCAGTCCGATTTCAAAGGCCACCCCCATCCCTTCCGCGTAACCCAAGGCGGCGGGCACTCCGGAGTCAGGAACCGGAATCACAATGTCGGCTTGTGCAGGACATTCTTTGGCCAATTGTCGGCCAAAGGCTTTTCGAACGGGATACACGGCATTTGATCCGAAAATTTTGGAGTCGGGTCTGGCAAAATAGACATATTCAAATACGCATTGGGCCCGGTTTTGGGGAGTGAAGGGATGATAAGAGGTGATCCCTTCCTGATTGATGGCCACCATCTCCCCGGGTTCGACTTCCCGGACGAACTCCGCTCCGATTAAATCAAAGGCACAGGTTTCGGAGGCAACGACCCAACTGCCTTTATATTTGCCCAGGCTTAAGGGCCGAAACCCATAGGGATCTCGGGCGGCGATGAGATGGTCATCCGTCAAAATGACCAAAGAGAAGGCACCACGGATTAAGGTTAAGGCATCGATCACACGGCTCACCATGGTATCGCCCTTGGAATGGGCAATGAGGTGGATAACCACTTCGCTATCCGAATCCGATTGAAAGATCGCCCCGTAGGCCTCTAATTCCCCTCGAAGGACACCCGCGTTGATGAGGTTGCCATTATGAGCCAACCCCAAATTTCCGAAGGCGAAATTAACGACTAGGGGTTGGACATTATGCAGATCTCCGCTGCCGGCGGTGGAATACCGGTTATGGCCAATTGCGGCGGTTCCAATGAGTTGGCGCACAGATTTTTTCGAAAAGATATCTGCAACCAATCCTAATCCTTTATGTTGGTAAAAGCGTTCAGCATCGGATGAGACAATCCCCGACCCTTCCTGTCCCCGGTGTTGTTGAGCATACAAACCCAGGTAGGTCAAGTTGGCAGCTTCACGGTGACCAAAAATTCCGAAGACAGCACATTCTTCCTGAAAACGGTCAGGAGACGATGCTTTTTTTGAATGAATCTGAGTCAGGTGCATAACATCCTTGTTCTTATAGGATAGAGGTGAAAGAACCGGGACGCAAGGCAAGGAGTGGCCGCCTACAGTGGGCAATACTGTCTGAGCTACTACTCATGCCCGACCAACTGGCTGCTAAGACTCTGCTGCCAAACTTCGGCCATATGATGTTCGGAAAGGGAAAAGCGAATCGCGGAAGCGGGAGGCACCGATTGAACGTTCACCTCGAAATTGGACTCGGCCACCACCCCCAAATCAGTTAATGGAACATCCGACTCCATAATTGCTTCCATGACGCAGGCTCGATGCTCCGGTTTGACCGAAATCACGGCACGTGAAGGACTCTCACCAAATAGGAGAGCATCCAACCGAATTCGGTGAGGAGGAATGGTAATTCGTGCACCCAAAGGGGCTATAGGATGCGTCATACAACATTCTGCCAATGTGACTAGGAGACCGCCTTCAGAGCAATCATGGGCAGATTGCACCCATCCTTTCCGGATCAGGTGTAAAAGACAATCATGAAGTCGTCGCTCCACTTCTAGGTCTAACCATGGGATCAAGCCTTGTTCTCGGGCATGGATAACCTTCAGATATTCCGTTCCACCAAGATCTTCATTGTTCTGTCCTAATAAAAAAATATGATCGCCAGGCTGCTTAAACCATTGAGTGGTAATGTGCTCAGGTGAATCAATCACCCCCACCATGCCGAGGATCGGGGTGGGATAGATGGACAAACCATTCGTTTCGTTATAAAAACTCACGTTCCCGCTCACAACGGGAATATCAAAAGCCCGACAGGCATCGGCGATGCCCTCGACCGCCATGACAAATTGCCACATAATGTCCGGTCGCTCCGGATTGCCAAAATTCAAGCAATCAGTGACCCCTATAGGTTGTGCCCCGGAACATACTAAATTTCTGGCGGCTTCAGCCACGGCCAGGCTTCCCCCCATATGCGGATTTAACAGACAGTACCGGCTATTCCCATCGGTTGTCATGGCCAATGCTTTGCTCGTGCCTTTGAGGCGTACCACTGCGGCGTCCGATCCCGGACAGATCACCGTATTGGTGCCGACCATGTAATCATATTGACGGAAGACCCAGGACTTGCTCGCAATGGTGGGGGAACCCAAAAGCGACAATAAGGCTTCACCCGGATTTTTTACATCCGGTAAGGCATCGACATTTAAGGATTGCAAAAAATCTTGATAGGGTGGAGGAGCTGCCGGTCGGTCATAGCGAGGCCCTTCTTCGGCCAATGCCTTTGCGGGGATTTCAGCGACGGTCAGTGCCCCCTCTTTAATTCGCAGAAATCCGTCATTAGTCACCTTTCCAATGATAGCCGCATCAATCCCCCATTTGTGACAAATCGCCAGCACAGCATCCTGTTTGCCAGGCGTAGCAACCAGTAACATCCGTTCTTGCGATTCGGACAGAAGGATTTCATACGGCGTCATCTTGGGTTCACGTGTTGGCACCAAAGCTACATCCAACTCAATCCCTGTGCCGGAACGGGCGGCCATTTCACAGGATGAACTGGTAAGGCCGGCTGCTCCCATGTCTTGAATACCGACCAGGAGGTCTTGTTCGAGAAACTCAAGGCAGGCTTCAAGGAGAAGTTTCTCCAAAAAAGGATCTCCCACTTGTACATTGGGCCGTTTTTTATCGGAAGCATCGTCAAAACTGTCGGAAGCCATCGTGGCTCCATGAATGCCGTCCCGTCCGGTTTTGGCTCCGATATAGAGAACCGAGTTGCCTTCCCCTTTGGCCAATCCCCGCAGTAACCGGTCTTTTTTGACGATACCCAGACAGAAAACATTCACAAGAGGATTTTTCGAGTAAATGTCATTGAACGTAATTTCCCCACCGACAGTCGGCACTCCAATGCAATTCCCATAAAAGGAAATGCCGGAGACCACACCCTTAAGAAGATGTTGATTGTTGGGTGTATCCAGTTCGCCAAACCGTAGGGAATCCAACAGGGCAATTGGCCTGGCACCCATAGTGAAAATGTCTCGAAGAATTCCCCCGACCCCGGTTGCGGCTCCTTGAAACGGTTCAATAAAGGATGGATGATTGTGGGATTCCATTTTAAACACGGCAGCGAGGCCGTCGCCGATATCAACGGCCCCGGCGTTTTCTCCGGGACCCTGGACGACCCTTGGCCCTTCCGTGGGAAACCGTTTTAAATGAATACGTGAGCTTTTATAACTGCAATGCTCACTCCACATGACAGAGAAGATACCCAGTTCGGTGAGATTCGGTTCCCGGGCAAGATGCTTCAAAATTTGCTGATACTCCTCCTCGGACAGTCCATGCTGTTCTATCACGTCCTTGGAAAGCGGAGAAGAAGATAAGGCCTGTAAGTCTTTTTTCATGGACCGAATTCAATCTGGCAATAATCGTGGGTGATCCGGGAAAGTAGAAATCTTTCAAACACAGAAGCCCGCACGATGAGCATACAGCAACTTATGGCGAGAGACTGTTCCTCCATACTCTATAAAAATAGAGAGAAGGCTCAGATTACGTCGGCTTCCTGAAAGAAGATTCAATCTATCACAACAAGCCTTATCCTGTCCTGTCGGACGATCCTGAAGCGGGCATTCGCAATGGTAAATGATCCGTGACGTATGAAGCATAGCGAAGAGCTGTGAATATCTGCTCTTGAGTTAGTTGAAACACTTCTTTGACTTCCTCGAAAGATTTGCCTGTTCCCAACGTTCCCACGACAGTGGCCACGTCAATTGAGGTATCCGCAAGACATGGTTTTCCAGCGCACACTTCTTCATTCATGGTTATTCCGGGAAATACTTCCATGTGTGCGAGGATGGTGCCCATCAAGCCAAAGGTGATGCTTGAGTGGTGCGCGAGGCAACCATTGACTGAAAAATAGCGAGACCATCGGTATTTGATAAGATTGATTCCGAACAACGTTCAGGGTGAGGCATCATGCCCATTACGTTCCCGGCAGGGTTTCGAAGGCCAGCAATGTGGTCAAGTGACCCATTGGGGTTAGTTGAAGGCATTACGTTGCCATTCTTGTCGCAATAACGAAAAACAACTTGCGCATTGTTCTGAAGCAATGAAAGAGTCATTGGGTCGGTATAGTAATTCCCTTCCGCATGCGCAATAGGGATTTTCAAAACCTGACCAATCTGATATTGGTTGGTAAACGGAGTGTCGGCATTTTCTACACGGACATAGACCTCTTCACAAATAAATGACAAATCTCGATTGCGAAGCATGGCACCGGGTAGCAGGCCCGATTCCAGTAAAATTTGAAATCCATTGCATATCCCCAGTACGAGTCCGCCCTCTTTGGCAAAGGTTTTCACCGCTTCCATAATGGGTGAGAGATGGGCAATAGCTCCGGTTCGAAGGTAGTCACCATAGGAAAATCCCCCCGGAAGGATAATGGCATCCATTCCGCGAAGCGATGTATCCCGATGCCAAATCAAATGAACCGATTGGCCGATCACGTCAGAAACCACGTGAGCGCAGTCACGATCACAATTGGATCCGGGAAAGACAATCACCCCAATATTCACAAAAAAAACTCTCCTGACCGAGAGGTGAGACAGCTAAGAATCAAAAAGTTCATACCGAAAATTTTCAATCACTGGGTTGGCCAGTAATTTCTCGCACATGGATTTGATTTGAGTTTCTGCCGCCGAGTATTCCGTCTCCTGAACATCCACTTCAAGAAACTTACCGATTCGGACATTATCCACGGAGGAAAATCCCAAGGTCTGAAGGGACTGTTGGACCGCTCTACCCTGCGGGTCCAAAATTCCCTCCTTCAAAGTGACAAATATTTTAGCTTTGATCATTTTAATTTATTTCATGAAAATAAAGCATGACATTACGTTTTCATTAGATTATCCGCAGACCCGCCTCAAAACCTCCTGATAGGTTTCCTCGATTCGTCCCAGGTCTTTTCTAAATCGATCCTTGTCCATTCGCTCTCCGGTTTGAATATCCCAAAATCGACAGGTATCCGGGGAGATTTCATCGGCTAACAAAATTTCCCCATTCCACAGGCCGAATTCTAATTTGAAGTCGACCAACATCATGCCCCGTTCCTGGAAAAATGGCTTAAGGACTTCGTTTATTTTCAGGGAAAGACTTTTCAGTCGTGCGACCTGGTCCGGGGTGGCCAGATTCATCATGCGGACATGATCATCGGTAATCAGGGGGTCCCCCAATGCATCATCTTTATAAAAAAATTCGATCAGGGGCGGTTCAATCACTAAACCTTCCTCCAGTCCAAGCCGCTTGATGATGCTGCCCGTGGCCCGGTTTCGTACGACTACCTCAATGGGAAGAATCTTCACTCGACGGGCCAACATTTCCCGATCGCTCAGATTCTTGATGAAATGAGTAGCCACTCCGGCCTGTTCCAACTGTTCGAACAACCGAGAGGATATCTTATTATTGACAACTCCCTTCTCGAGAATCGTGCCTTTTTTTTGGGCATTGAACGCGGTGGCATCATCCTTGAAATATTGCACTACCTCATCTGCCTTATCCGTTAGGAAAATCTTTTTGGCTTTGCCCTCATACAGCATGTCACCCTGAATCATATCTTCACCTTTTTGGATTGTGGGATTTTGGCTGGACTTTTTTTCTAGAGGGTAAAGCCCTTTTCTGGCTTTCTCCAAAGACCCGCCGGAAGATCTGTCGTTGATGCCGGATATAACTTCGCGGATCGAAACAATCCGCTAGTTCTTTTTTGGTGAGAGTTCCGCCAATAAGGGGGTCGCCTCCTACCAGTTCTTGAAAATGGCCATGGCCCTTCCATGCCGCCATGGCATGTTGTTGAACCCGCTCGTAGGCGTCTTTTCTGATCGCACCCTTGTTAATCAACGCCAACAGGAGGCGCTGTGAGTAGATTAAGCCTCCGGTTTGTTCCATTGTGGTCTGCATCTTGTTTGGATACACCACCAGTTTCGACAAGGTTTTGCTCAGACGTACCAGCATATAATCGATGAGAATCGTGCTGTCCGGCAGGATAATTCGTTCAACCGAGGAATGACTGATGTCCCGTTCGTGCCAAAGTGCGACATTTTCCATGGCGGCTAAACTATTACTGCGCACAACCCGTGCCAGCCCACACAAATTTTCCGACGCAATAGGATTCCGCTTATGCGGCATGGCGGAAGAACCTTTTTGTCCTTCTTCAAAAAACTCTTCTGCTTCCAAGACTTCGGTCCGCTGCAAATGGCGAATTTCCGTGGCAATTTTTTCAATGCTTCCGGCCATCAACGCTAAGGCCGTCAGATAGGCCGCATGACGGTCTCGTTGAATGATTTGATTGGAAATAGGTGCGGGTTGTAATCCAAGCCGTCGGCACACCCCTTCTTCAATAGAAGGAGACAGGTGGGCAAAGGTTCCCATCGCCCCGGAAAGTTTTCCAACCCGAATATCCTCCGTGACCGCTTCAAATCGTTGTTGATGACGTTGAAACTCTTGAAACCAAATCGCCACTTTCCATCCAAAGGAGATGGGCTCTCCATGAATCCCATGAGACCGTCCCACCATAAGTGTATCCTGGTGAGCCAAGGCCAGCTTTTTCAGAGTGCCCAGCAGTTCCTGAAGATCGGCGTGAATAATACGAGAAGCCTCCACCAGTTGAAGGGCCAACGAGGTATCAAGGATGTCGGAGGATGTGAGGCCAGCATGCAAATGCCTGGCATCTTTTCCTGCCTGTTCAGCTACGGATTCCAAGAAAGCAATAACATCGTGTTTGGTCACCTGCTCGATTTCGGCGACTCGTTTGGGAGAAACCCTGACTTTTTTCTGAATCCGCTTGGCCACTCCCGGGGGAATCTGGCCTAAGGATTCCATCACTTCACAAACTGCCAATTCGACGGCGAGCCATAGTTCATATTTGTGGTCTTGAGACCAGATAGCCCCAAGTCGTGGCAAGGTGTAGCGATCAATCATGGGGTGAAGAAACTTTCAGTAAAGTAAGAGAATCGCGTCTAGGCTGGGAAGATCTTGGTTTTGGCGTGCTTTCGTTTTTCGGTCAGTCTCGAATCATCCCGTAGCACATGATCCAATAACCCATTGACAAATTTTTTAGCTTCATCGTCCGCAAAGAGTTTGGCCAATTCAATGGCTTCATTGATCGTGGCCATAGCCGGAATATCGGGTGCCCATAATAATTCGAAGATGGCGCAACGTAAAATATTCCGGTCCACCACCGGCATTCGCTCCAGAGACCAATCAACGGCAAAATGCCGGATCAATTCATCAATCTCCGGTTGGTGTTTCAGCACACCTTCCACGATGAAGGAGGTAAAGGCTCGAACTTCTGGAGCGGTGGATTGACTCGACCAAAATTTATCCTGCCAGGAAGGATCTCGATCCTGAAACTCATGTTGAAACAGCATTTGGAGTGCCAATTGTCTGGCAAATCGCCTGGAGACGTTGATCTTCCCGGTTTGGGGGATTGAAGACTCTGGTGATGCTGTCATGGACATCAGGCTGCCTATTTAAAAAATCCGAGTTGGCGAGAACTTTCTTCGTTCAATCGTTTCATCAGATTGGCCATTTCCACTGCGTTTCTCGCGGCATCCGCTCCTTTATTACATTCGGGAGGACCTGAACGATCAAGAGCCTGATCGACCGTATTAGTCGTTAACACGCCAAAAACCACAGGAATGCCGGTAGCCAAGGCCGCATTGCCAATCCCTCGGCCCGCTTCGGCGCTGATATATTCAAAATGTGGAGTTTCACCACGAATGACAGCGCCCAAGCATACGACCGCATCAAAACGAC
Organism: Nitrospirales bacterium; assembly: GCA_050248735.1. Lineage (GTDB taxonomy): Bacteria > Nitrospirota > Nitrospiria > Nitrospirales > UBA8639 > JACKFE01. The sequence continues at coordinate 136,901 of JBFWRU010000006.1, forward strand.
CGGATCGAGCAAGAGTTTTGGCTGCCAGAGGCAATTCAAATGCCCCTGGAACCTTTATGACTTGAATCTGATCCTCAGGGGTTCCTAATTGTTTGAGCATCGTTTCGGCACCGGCCAACAACCGGTTCGTCACAAATTCGTTAAATTTACTGACCACAATGCCTATGCGACATTGCTTGCCATCTAACTCGCCTTCAAGAAATTCCATTGGTACCGTCCACGATGATAATTAAGAAATCGATAGCAGGCCATCTTCATCGAAAAGACGGGAATGTGTACCACTTGCCTATCCGATCCGCAAGGCCCTTTTACACATTGTTGAGGAGATGCCCTAATTTCGCCTTTTTGGTCCGCAAATAATGAACGTTGGACTCCTGGGGTATGATTTCGATGGGGACACGTTCCACGACTTCCAAGCCATACCCTTCAATTCCCACAATTTTCCTGGGATTATTAGTGATCAATCGAATTTTTTTTAGCCCGAGATTCACCAAAATTTGAGCACCAATTCCATAATCACGCAAATCGGCTTTGAACCCTAGTTGAAGATTGGCTTCAACCGTATCGCTGCCCTGATCCTGCAGATTGTAGGCACGAATTTTATTGGTTAACCCGATGCCTCGTCCTTCTTGGTTTAAGTACAGAAGGACGCCTTTCCCTTCACGCTCGATTAGCTCCATAGCCCGGTGCAATTGTTCTCGGCAATCGCAGCGTAGTGATCCAAACACATCAGCGGTCAAACACCCGGAATGGACACGCACCAGGGTTGGCTGATCGTCAATCTCCCCCTTGACCAGAGCGATGTGGGTTCCGACATCCAGTTCATTCTCAAACACCACCGCCTGAAAATGTCCAAAGGTGGTGGGAAGGTTAGCTCGGACCACTTGCTTGACAAACGTTTCCTGATGCAATCGAAACTGGATTAAGTCCTTAATCGTGATGGTTTTTAATTGATGTTGTTTTGCAAAAGCAAGAAGTTGAGGCACTCTGGCCATCGTCCCGTCGTCATTCATGATTTCACAAATTACTGCAGCAGGGTATAACCCCGCTAATCTGGCCAGATCAACAGAACCCTCGGTCTGGCCAGCCCGCTTCAGCACCCCGCCTTTGTGGGCTTTTAACGGAAACACATGACCGGGTCTGGCAAAATCTGTGGGTCTGGCTTTTGGATTCACGGCTAATTTAATAGTGGTAGCCCGGTCGGCTGCCGAAATGCCAGTGGTAATATCCCTGGCTGCATCGATAGAGACGGTAAAAGCTGTACCAAATGTTGCGGTATTTTCAGTGGTTTGCGGAGGCAACTTCAGCTCTTCCACGCGGTCGGGCGTCAGGGCTAAGCAAATCAACCCTCGTCCATATTTGGCCATGAAATTGATGCTATCAGGAGTCACCAGTTCAGCCGCGAGAACAAGATCTCCTTCATTTTCCCGATCCTCATCATCCACCAGAATAATACATTTCCCCGCCTTCAGATCTATCAAGGCTTCGGCAATCGCGTGAAAGGGGGATTCAGTAGAATGAGATCGTGATGGAAGAGTCTTCTTCATGGGAATCCGGCAAGCAGTGATTAGGCTTGAACGATTTCTTTAAAATTCTTCCGCAGGTTTCGGTAATGAAGCTCCTACTGTTCGGTAAACCATCATAGCACTAATACCCGCTATTCCTAAAATAATCCCGAAAATAAAGAACCCGGATGAGAATACACCGGAAACCTCTTTCAACCAACCAAACCACACAGGGAGAAAAAATCCCCCTATGCCACCGGCAGCACCAATAAGGCCAGAGGCTGTGCCCATCAGTCGGCTGAACCTGGATGAAACAACTTGAAAGATCACCCCGTTGCTGAACCCCAATCCTCCCATCATGAGAACGATGGCCACCATGACCGAGGCCAAGCCTGCAACTTCAAAAAACCCGCTTAAAAGAAAACACAGAAAGGCGATACCCAGGAAAAGGTTTTTTAGCAGAGATAGTCCCCCCAACCGGTCTGCCATGTATCCTCCAATTGGACGTGCCAGACTACCCACAAAGCCACAGATGGCAGTCAATGTTCCGGCCATTACCATGCCTACTTGGTATTGATCCTGAAGAAAAATGGGCAAATAACTGGAAAAACCCACAAAGCCCCCAAAAGTCACCGCATAGAGAAAGGACAGCCAATACATAAAGGGGTCCTTCAGGCTTTTAATAAAGTTCAGATATGATTGATCTTCAACGAAAACTAAAGGTGAGGAAAGCGTCTTGGCATCTCTCTGCACTGTAAAGAAAAAGATAAAAAAAGTCAGCATGACCGGTATGAGCATAACACCAAAAACCTGGTTCCAGTCCATGTATTGGGCCAAACGCGGCGCTACCAGAGAGGTAATGAGCACTCCGCTGTTTCCCACTGCGGCGACTCCCATGGCCAACCCTCGAAAAGCGGGAGGATAGGCCTGACTAGCCAAGGGAAGGGCAATGGCAAAGCTTGCCCCGGCAAAACCGAGTAGTACACCAATCCCATACATGGCTTCCAAGCTGCTCCCCCATTGCCAAGCAAGGAACAAGGCCAATCCTTCCAAACCGAGAATACCCAGTCCAAGAATTTTGGCTCCGAATTGGTCGGCCAACGGTCCTACAACAATTCTCAGAATTGCTCCCCCGAGCAGCGGAAAGCCCACCAGAAGGCCTTTTTGGGTGTCCGTCAATCCAAAGCTTTCAGAAATGGGAATACTTAACGCCCCGATGAGAAGCCAAACCATGAAGCTGATCTCAAAGTGTAGCCAAGCCCCGACTAATGTGGGCCAATGACCGCTCTGGAGAGCCCGAATTGCTTGTTGAATCATAGCTCAATCACTGGACAATCTGACTGTTTAGGGCTGGGCAAAAACTGCAGGCCTTAGCACCGCTAATCATCCGACTATAAAAAACTTTTTACTTGGCAGGCAATTTTTTGTACGGTATTTTGATTGAACATTGAGAGCAACACCTTGGGTCTAACACGTTGAATTTGTCTTTCTATGGCTATGAAACCTGTCAAGAAAAAAAGCCGTAAACCTGCTATGACAAAACCGGTTGAGGTCATTGTGGAGGATTCGGATGAGGGCAGACCCGAAAATTCCGATCTCCCCTCTCAAAAGACTGAAGATCAAGTTATTGACCTCCTTCCTCGGAAGGTTCCCTCTCCCAGCCCTTCCACTCCTAGTGAGGAAAGTCTTTCGTCTGCATTAGTTCCAACCAGCACCCTTGATCGGTATCTGGTAGAAATCCGACGTTACCCCTTTCTTTCCAAGGAAGAAGAAATTCAGCTGTTTTATGAATATCAGCAACTAGGGCAAAGGGAAGCTGCGGTTAAGTTAATTATGGCGAATCTCAGGGTCTGTGTGGCCATTGCTTCCGAATATGGATTGCCGGGTGTTGATCAAATGGATTTGATTCAGGAAGGCAACGTAGGGCTATTGCAAGCTATGAAAAAGTTTGATCCCACCAAAAACGTTCGCTTTTATGCCTATGCGGCCTGGTGGGTTCGAGCCTATATTCTTCGATATTTATTGAATAATTTCCGGTTGGTTAAAATCGGTACGACTCAGGAACAACGTCGACTGTTTTATAATTTGCGGAAAGAAAAAGCCAAATTAGAACGGGAAGGCTATGTTCCTGATCCCAAATTATTGGCTGATCGGTTAAATGTCCGTGAGCGAGATGTTATTGAAATGGACCAGCGTTTGGGAAGCCGGGAATTATCTCTCGATCAACCTATGACGGAGGAAGGGGAAGGGACGTTTCATGATCTCCTACCGGCTATTCAGACACCCGTAGACGACCAACTGGCTGAAACCCAACTTCGCGTACTTTTCAGGAAGACACTTGCTGAATTTGCCAAAACCCTCAATGAACGGGAGGAAGATATCCTTCGAAACCGACTTTTGTCGGAAACTCCTGTGACTCTGGAGGACCTTGGGAAAAAATATGCTATCACCAAAGAACGAACTAGACAGCTGGAAGCCAAAATAATTAAGAAATTACGGGTGTTTATGCAGGATCACATTCGGGATTTTGAACGATTGCGCGATTAAGTTTTTCGTATTTTCATGTAAGCAATTAACTGCTTAGCTTTAACCAATACTTTGTTTCCTTTGTCCTTTTCCACATAAGAACAACTCTTAATCTATTGAATTTTTCCAGCCCTCCCCTTGACTTCAATTGAATTCGACTTATCTCCCTTCCCATCGTGAGAAACATTTCAACCAGAGTGTTTTTCTGTACAATTTCAGTTGCTCACCCCATCTAAATCAACCAAATTACATTACCCCAAGTTCAATGAAGGAGGTAGCTATGGCTGCTACAAAAGAGAAGGAAAAAAAGGACGACAAAGCTGGATCCAGTGCAAAGGGTTTTCGCCCTTTGGGTGACCGAGTGTTCGTCACCTACACCGAAGAATTGGAACGGACAGCTGGCGGAATTTATGTGCCCGATTCTGCGCGTGAGAAACCGCAACGAGGCACGATCGAAGCAGCTGGCCCTGACGTGGATAACGTCAAAGTTGGGGATCAGGTCCTGTTTGATAAGTATTCAGGCACCAAGATTAAAATCGACAATGACGATTGTTTGATCTTGAAGGAAGAAGATATTTTGGGTGTATTTGAAAATTAATCTGACCTTCAACAACATTTACAATATAACGGTAATCCAAAACAGGAATTTGCAAGGAGGAACGGTATGGCTAAGCAGTTGCAATACAGTGAACAAGCGCGCGCTTCAATTTTGAGAGGCGTGAATCAATTGGCCGATGCAGTAAAGGCCACTTTAGGACCCAAAGGCCGAAATGCCATTTTGGACAAAAAATTCGGTGCCCCCACTATTACAAAAGACGGTGTGACCGTCGCCAAAGAAATTGAATTGAAAAATCCCTACGAAAACATGGGTGCTCAATTGGTCCGTGAAGTAGCCAGCAAGACCAGCGATGTGGCAGGTGACGGAACCACGACGGCTACCGTATTAGCCCAAGCCATTTACCGTGAAGGGGTCAAAAATATTACGGCCGGCGCAAACCCCATGGAAATCAAACGGGGAATCGACAAAGCGGTGGAAGTCGCCATTGAAGAACTGAAAAAGATCAGTAAGCCCTGTCAAAACAAAAAAGAGATTGCTCAAATTGGCTCAATTTCGGCTAACAATGATCATACCATCGGCGATTTAATTGCCGAGGCGATGGACAAAGTCGGCAAAGATGGCGTCATTACCGTCGAAGAAGCCAAGTCCATGTCTACCTCATTGGATGTCGTGGAAGGGATGCAATTTGATCGTGGGTATATTTCGCCCTACTTCGTGACCAATGCCGATCGCATGGAAGCATCGCTAGAAGATGCGTTCCTGTTGATTGTGGAAAAGAAAGTGAGTGCAATGAAAGACTTGCTCCCCATTCTGGAGCAAGTGGCCAAAATGGGGAAACCGTTAGTCATCATAGCCGAAGATGTGGAAGGTGAAGCCTTAGCCACTTTGGTCGTCAATAAATTGCGAGGAACGTTGAATGTGGCGGCCGTCAAAGCCCCAGGGTTTGGTGATCGCCGGAAGGCCATGTTGGAAGATATTGCGACGTTAACCGGCGGACAGGTGATTTCAGAGGAAGTCGGCTTGAAGTTGGAAAGCGTGAAGCTGACCGACTTGGGTCGTGCCAAGCGGGTGAATATCGACAAGGATAACACCACCATCGTGGAAGGGGCTGGGGATCCTAAGCGGATTGAAGGCCGAGTGAAACAGCTCAAGACTCAAGTTGAAGAAACCACATCCGATTACGACCGTGAAAAACTGCAAGAGCGGTTGGCAAAAATGGTTGGTGGCGTGGCCGTGATCAACGTCGGGGCCGCAACAGAAACCGAAATGAAAGAAAAGAAAGCCCGCGTGGAAGACGCCCTTCATGCAACTAAAGCAGCCGTGGAAGAAGGTATTGTGCCAGGCGGAGGTGTCGCGTTGCTTCGTTGCGTCCCGGCTTTAGCAAAGATGAAGCTCAACCATGACCAACAAGTGGGTGTCAATATTGTAATGCGGTCCCTTGAAGAGCCGATTCGCCAAATTGCCATCAATGCCGGCGAAGAAGGTTCTATCATTGTTGAAAAAGTTCGGGCGGAATCGACCACCCGAGGATTCAATGCTGCGACCGCGGAATACGTGGATATGGTAGAGGCTGGTGTGATCGATCCAACCAAAGTATCCCGTTGCGCGTTGCAGAATGCCGCAAGCGTAGCCAGCTTGATGTTGACCACGGAAGTGATGGTCACCGATATTCCGGAAGAGAAAAAAGATGCTCCCATGGGCGGTGGCCATGACCACGGTATGGGCGGTATGGGTGGCATGGGCGGATTCTAATCATTCAACTCTTAGGAGTTATTTTAGAAAGGCCTGGAGGATGAAAGTCCTCCAGGCCTTTCTTTTGCTCGACATTATTTTTTCGGCTTCCCCTATCATTGATTTCCTTCCTTAAACTGGAAGACCTTCATACATTATGACTCCGTTTCCACAGCCATGGTTCCGTATAGTGGTGGGAGTGTGTTTGATTTTTATGGCCCATGCCTGTGTTCCCAGCCTTCGATGGGTTCAGGACCCCCTGGATCAACCATCGTGTCGGCCTGACCGGCTCTTACAATGGAGTGATTTTACCCCGCGGCAGGGAAAGGATGCTCGTGCTGCGGAAACCGCGATCCGCTTCACCCTAGATCAGAAAACTCACACACTTCAGGTGGTTTTTGACTCTGAGCATTCTTGGGTCAAACCGGAGCTGGCCGATCCCCAAAATCCCATTCACTCGAAAATGTCCGAACAACTCCTTGCCCATGAACAAATCCATTATTTGATCAGTTGTCTGGTGGTTCGACAAGCCAACCAAACCCTCTCTCAGAAAGACAATTTGGCTGAAATCTTGCCCTTGGCTCAATCTGTAGCTCAACGCATTAATCTTCAATATGATGCAGATACCCAGCATGGGACTCGACTTTCTCATCAGGACTCTTGGCAAAAGGAAATCATGAGGCAATTTGAGGAGCTAGGCTCGACATCAGAAAAATCCAACCCATTTCAATTTTCTCTTCCTCCGAAACTTTGACAGAAGGTTTGAAGTCTATGGTATAAACGAAATCTGACCTTATTTACTCACACCACTGGATACCAGGAATCATTATGAATATTTCAATAAATGCTCTTGCCAAAAAATGCCTGCATTCCTTATGTAAACATCTGCTAATATCTCTGGCCGTCTTGTTAGGGGTCTTCATGATTGGCCATCAGACAGATCCGGTCCTGGCAGCAGAATCTCAATCGCGGACTGAATCCAATTGTACGATAGGAATGGCCAAAGGGGATAAGAACGCGGAATGCCAGGTCCCTATTCTTTCAGGTTGTACCGTCGCTCAATTTCCCGGGTATCAAGAACCCTGGGTTGATATCTCAAAAGGCGGAAGTACTTCATGCCAATTCGACGAGAAAAAAACCGATTGGAAAACCCGGATTGTCGGAACATGCGACACCTGCAAAACCGAACAATGTACCGGACGTTTTATCGTCATGTTTAATTGTAGTGGCAACGTCCCGGCTGCCAGTACCGGATCGCCTCCTCCCCATTAGAATGATTCCTTCCCTGCTTCTTTATATTCTCCCTAATGCCTAACCAGTTTGCAGGCAGCATATGTGATGTTGGGTCTTAGCAATCACATTAAATCGCAAGCTCGCGCCTTGGGTTTTGATGGTGTAGGGATCGCTGCCGTTCCGCACTCCGATCCTTATTCCGATAGCCCCCAACCTGAAGATCCAACGTCATTTCCGAGATCTCTTTGGGAAGCCTTAACAAAATGGTTGTCCGCAGGCCTCCATGGCAAAATGGCCTGGTTGGCACGAGATCCTTATCGCCGTAGCCACCCAGAGGTGGTCTTGCCCGGATGTCAATCGGTAATCATGGTCGGGATGAATTATTGGCCCAAGAGCGAGTTGCCTGATAAGACTGAAATTGGCAGAGTAGCCCGGTATGCTTGGGGAAAAGACTATCACAAGGTCCTTTCTTCAAAACTCAAAGAATTAGAACAAATCATTCAGAAATTATGTCCCGGAGAACACACACGCAGTTATGTGGACACGGGAGCCGTTATGGAGAAGCCGTGGGCTCAAAAGGCAGGGATCGGATGGATTGGCAAACACACGAATTTGGTTTCTACCGAATTCGGATCCTGGCTGGTCCTGGGTGAAATTTTAACAACGGTCCCATTGGAGGCAGATGAGCCAGGCACGGATCTGTGCGGAAGTTGTTCCTTGTGTATACAGGCTTGCCCAACTGGCGCCATTCTCGAACCCTATTTATTGGATGCCGAGCGATGTATCTCCTATCTGACGATCGAGCACCGAGGACCAACCGAAGAAATACCAGAAGAATTAAGAAAAAAAATGGGAAACAAGATTTTTGGCTGTGACGATTGCCTGGATATATGCCCATTTAATGTGCACTCACACCCGACAAAAGAAGAAGCCTTCCAACCGTTACCATTGCTCCAACATCTTGCTCTGGACTCACTCTTGGACATGTCAAAGGAAGATTTTCAGAAGGAAACTCATGAAAGCCCCGTTCGCCGGCCCAAGTACGAAGGGTTTATGCGAAATGTCCAAATCGCCAATGCTAATCAAAAAAATAGCCCCCTTTAGGCCAGCTCAATAATAGTGACACCTTCTCCGCCTTCGGCGGGCTCCCCGGCACGAAAGCCTTTGATATAGGGTGAAGAACGACAATAGTGCCGAATGCTGGATTGCAGTGCCCCCGTTCCCCTCCCATGAATAATTTTTACATATCGAGCCTGGCTGGCCATGGCCCGATCCAAAGTCGACTCAACCAATTCCAGCCCCTCTTCGACACGTGTGCCCCGGAGATCAATTGTTTCCTCATACCGTGTGGGATTGGAAGGTGAAAACTCGATAGCCCGATTTTGATGAATCGATGGGACCTTCGCCGATGGGCCCTGAGATGAAGACGGGGAAGGAATCACTCGGAGTCCAAAGGGAGAAGTCTTAAACGTTCGTGATCCTACTCGAATCGATACTTGTTTTTTGCCTTCAGGTGCCTCCAGTAATATTCCTTGTGTTCCTAAGGCTTCGACTTCCACCCAATCCCCTTCTTGTGGAGTGCCATGCGATTTCCCCTCAGGTTGGGATAGGTTTTCAAGAATGTGCTGATTAAGTGCTGATAGAGCTTCTTGGGATTGACGGGCATGCTCGGGAGTTTTTTCTTTTTTGAGAGCATCTATGAGGTCGTGCAAGGTGCGCTGAGCGTGAGAAAACTCTCGCTGCCATTGTTTTCGATAGCGATACCGATCCTCCCGCTCCTGTTGTTGCACAGCCGCCCTCATAGCCTCAGCTTCATGATGGAACCGCTCCGCCTCTTCCCGGAGTTGGGCTGCCTTGTCCATGTCTTCGTCTAACCGTCGTTGCGAATCCTGCAACGATTGAAAAACCTGGTGCAGATGATGGTCCTTTCGTTCAATCAATGATTCCGCATGACGGATGATTTGAGGATCCAGGCCTAACCTTCCGGCGATTTCCAAAGCAGAAGACCTGCCGGGGATCCCATCAAGGAGCCGATAGGTTGGGGAAAGCGTGTCCAGATTAAACTCCTGGCTGGCATTGTGCGCCAATGGATTTCGAATCGCGAGAGTTTTCAATGAAGGATAATGGGTGGTAACCAGGACGGTACATCCTTGTTGACTGAGATGGCACAACAAGGCTTCAGCCAGAGCCGCCCCTTCCACGGGATCGGTCGAGCTACCCACTTCATCCAACAACACCAGCGTGGCACCGGATTCGGATGGGGGGGAACAAGCCATGTCCTGGAAGAGCCTGATCATATTCACGATATGCCCGGAAAAACTTGAGAGATCTTTTGAAAGATCCTGCGTGTCTCCGATATCGGCATAGATACGATGAAAAAGGCCCATCTCGGAATCCGGCGAACAAGGGGGAAACAGTCCGATCTTTACCATAAGGGCAAAGAGTCCCACCATTTTGAGAGAGACGGTTTTCCCGCCAGCATTGGGACCGGAAATAACCAACATCCGGGTATTTCCATCGATGTTGATGGAGTTGGGAATCACGACATCCTTCGTGAACATAAGCAAGGGATGACGAGCCTGACGGAGGCTGATGGCTTGTTGAGCAACGAGCTTAATCGGAGTTCCCTGGAGTTTTTGGCTGAGCCTGGCTTTAGCCATAAGGCAATCCAAATGGGCTAATTCCAACAGATTCTCTTGAATGGCAGATGCAGACTCCGTCACCAGGTGAGACAGATCCTGAAGAATACGTCGGGTTTCTTGAGCCACTTGCAAGTCGGCAAATTTAATCGCGTTATTTAATTCGATGAGATGCCGAGGCTCGATAAAAACAGTGGCTCCGCTGCTGGAAATATCGTGGACAATGCCATCAACGGTATGTTGTCGTTCCGATTTGACTGGAATGACATAGCGACCTTCCCGTTCCGCAAAAAATCGTTCTTGTAGCTGTTCTTCATATTCCTGGGAAGCCAGCATATGCTCCAGTTTACGACGCATCGTGTGCCGCAACGCCTGGCTCTTTTGTGTCAGCTCAAACAATTCCGGACTGGCCGTTTCGCGAATCGTCCCATGTGGATCAATGCAATGGTCAATTGATCGCTTCACCCATACCAAATCCTGGAACGCCTTCCCGTGTTGGGCTAAGGTCGGACACATCTCTCCATGAGATTGCAGAATGGATTTCGAAGAATGTCCGAACCCAAGCACGATGGAAACATCTCGTAACTCCGGCCCATCCAGCACGCCTTCCTTGGCAGCTCGACTGAGAACGTCCCGGATATCTGGAAACATCAACGATGGCAGCGGATGATCCCCTTCGAGGATACTCAACATCTCCTTGGTTTCGGTCTGCAACTGCAAGGCAGTTGAGAGATCCTGAGCCATAGGCATCAAGAGACATTGTTCCTTTCCCATGGACGAAGCGGTTTCTTGCCCCAAGACATCCAGTAATTTTGGCCATTCCAAGACGTGTTCCGTCATGCGGGCGATGGAAGATTCAGGTGTCATGGAAAAAGAGTGTAGAAAGCCGAGAGAGCAGGCGCAAGTATCTGGATTCCCGAATGGGACATCCCTTTGGCAACCTTTACCATCCTGTCTTTAATATGGGGAAAAAGTGAAGAACCGGGGCACTATCGTGGGGCAGAAAAGATGACTCTCCAGGTTAGAATTGAAAGGAAAAAGCTATTTTTCCATGACATCAGCAGACTTCTTAAGTTCTTCAATGGCTTTTTGAATGTTTTCCTTAATATCCTGCCAAGCGGTTTCACTATTATCCCGAAGTTTTTCTATTCGCGGCACCAGGGAATCCCGCTGTTTTTGAAGATACTCAATCTGAGCTTTGAGTTTTAATCGGGTTTTTTCTTGCAGCTCTATGCTTTGCTCGCGAAGTTTTTGAATTTGGACCTCCAAATCATCGATTTGGTCATGAAGGTTTTCGGTTGGTGATTCTGACTGAACCTTCCCCCCTGGCCCGGAGCTTGGCTTTCCCGCCGAATCAGCCTGAGTCGCCCCAAAGGAAATCATCAAGCCGATCATGAATATCATTAAGACGGTTTTTGTATGCAATGCATTCATGATGAATATGAGAAATAGTTTCTTCATGGAAAGATGTGCCTCCAAACTATGGGGGTACTTTTGACTAGGTCACAATAAGCCGGACCTTGGATCGAGACAGAAGATATCAAGCATGTTCTAGCTTTGTAGGATACCAGAAAAAATATCGGGTGGTCCTGTAGGTTGAACCCCTGGATCGGTTATCTTAGAATGACTCCCATTTATTTACCAAGAGGTCTATATGACGCCGGAAGATGCACGAGCCTATCTCAACTACCTGTTAACTCTTCACCTTCGGCAGGAGGAAGCATTTGGCCCTCTCTCACTGGCTTTCATCAAAGACCACGATTTGGCCCAGTTAGGTCTCCTCCCCGAAGAACAATTTAATCTTCTTATGGCCACAGCCACGGTCTTTTCGGCTGAACCCAAACGCTACACCATGAAACATGAATTACTGCAAAAAGCTCGCCAGCTTTTACCTCAGACACGATACAATGATCCAGAACTCGGCCGGGATCTGACCCATCTTATTAACAAAACGCAAAGCGACCTTCAACGCTATAGCGAGGCGATGAAGGTCGCCAGGCCACAAAATCTAGACAGGCAAACATTAATTGTCGAAACCGATTGTCCCGAATACTTCCTGGATAGGGCACAGAAACGAGCTTCCGCCTACTACCAAGAGAAATATCGGTTAACCAAGGAGGCAAAAACTGCCCAGCATTTTGGAGGAACCCCCAAAAAATTCGAACCGGACAATGTGAGTGTCCATAAAGAATTTGCTGGTGCCTGTGCCCCATTTATGAACGCCCGCACAAATGCCTTTCATCTATTGCTCCCGTTTGATGTAAAAATAAGCCGGAGTCCTGAAGATCCCCTTGAAGCCGGCATCCGGATTTTCTATGGGAAAATGGGGTATTCTTATCCTTTACGGTATGAAATGGGCAAATTGTGCAGCTACCACGACGGGCAGGTTCTGGACATTGACCTGTACGATCCCAATCTCATTTTCGTCTCCTTCTCTGGCGTGAAAGATCCGGAATTCCCACTGCAACCGTCCCAAACCGATCCTAATATGCCCCCGGAACTGACTTTTCCCATGGCCGTGTTGGCCCACACCGGAAGTCTGGGACCCTTCATTCAAATTAGCTGTAATTTTAAGGTATGGTTTGATGCCGCCATCGTTTCTCTGCTGATCCAGGCAGCCCCGGATTTACCGGAATATGGTCTGCAAGGAGGAGCCGGACTTATGACCAGAACCTATGCCTCCGATAAAGTAGAGTCCTATGTTGAAAATTTATCACAGTCCTGGCAGGAAGGGTTGAGCTTTAACTTCGTGAACCTGCATCTTCAATTATCTCCTGAAAAAAATAGTGCCGTCGTTCCGTTTGGAACTCCCATCTTTTCCGTCTACCCGGTTTTAAACCGTCAATGTTATCGATATGTGGACCGCAGAACGATTGAACAAGCCGGATAATGGGTATGCATTCACGTCTTACTTAAATGCAATGATATTCCCTCTCTATAGATGGGCTCATTTCCTCAGCATACGGGGCCTGGTCGTTCTGACTCCCATTCCCCTGAGAACCCTTCTCCGAAGTGGTGCCCTGCCCATTCTTCTGCTTTGTCTATTTATCATGGGAGGCTGTTTTGGGGGCTATCACCGGTCAGATCCGGTAGACACCGGGAATACTCTGCGAGGTGTGGCTTCCTGGTATGGTCCAAGTTTCCACGGTAAACTTTCGGCAAGTGGAGAACCCTATGATATGTGGGCCATGACTGCCGCTCACCGAACACTCCCGTTTGGAACGATAGTTCGAGTAAAAAGTGTGGAGACGGGAAAGGCAGTCGCCGTACGAATCAATGATCGAGGCCCATTTATTCGAGGGCGAATCATTGATTTATCCTACGCCGCAGCCAGAGAATTATCGATGATCGGAAAAGGTACGGAAGAGGTGGTTCTGACTATTCTCCAAGCTCAGAAAGTCCAAAGCCAGACTGCAGATAATCGGGGGAATCGATTTTGGGTTCAAGCCGGCTCCTTCCAGACATTGACGGAAGCCGTGAGCTTTCAAGAACAATTGCGCCCGCATTATTCACGAATGAGGCTTCAAACGGTTCATTTACCATCCGGGGAATGGCATCGCGTGCAAATCGGTGCCTTTTCCTCAGCACAAAAAGCCCGACATGTGGCCTCTGAACTGGAAGAACAGTTTAGCGTTGAGCCATTGCTTCTCCAGGATAACTAATTGTTTTTAAAGGGATACAATTTCGTTTCTCACGAACCGGATTGCCATAAGGCCAAATCCTGTGCTAGCTTAAAACCACTAGCTGCGGAGAGGTCAGAGTCTCAATTATCCATGAGTCTATTGGCCTTTTTATGAACCCTTCTCTACACCCTCTGATCATTTTCCTCCACATAGGCACGTCTTCATCTCTGACCGCCAAGGAATTTGCGGTGGCCCTCTGTTACCCTGCCGGAGCACGTTGAACCGAATATGGATTTTATTGGCGTCCTAATCTGCATAGGACTTTCAGCCTTTTTTTCCGGAGCCGAGATAGCTTTTTTCTCGATCACCGAGGCCCGTCTGCACACGATGGCCGAGGAAGGTCGAATGGGAGCTAAAATGGCTCTCAAACTACGCACCAACCCTCAGCGTCTTCTTTCCACCATTCTGATCGGTAATAATCTGGTGAATATCATGGCCGCCTCCTGGGCGACGGTGATCGCTATTCGCATTTGGGGATCGGAAGCTGTGGCAATTGCCACCGGTTTATTAACATTTTTAGTCCTGTTATTTGGGGAAATTGTCCCGAAAACCCTTTGCGTCAAATATTCAGAGACAGCCGTCACGTTATTTTCTTACCCGGTCTATATTTTGGAGCAGCTGTTTTTCCCATTCATCTACCTTCTGGAGCCGATTATTCTGAAATTGACGGGTGGTCGGGGCCTGACCGTCCCCTTCATCACGGAAGAAGAACTCAAAATCATGTTGGATGCTGGAGGCAAGGCGGGAGTCCTCGAAACGGATGAAGTCAGGATGATTAAAAACGTCTTTGAATTTAATGACGTGACGGCTGAAGACGCCATGACGCCTCGGGTATATATGTTTGCCATGGATGGAGCACTCACTCTTGAAGAGGCTCAAGACGAAATATTTAAAGCCAAATATTCCCGGATTCCCATTTATGAAGGGAATAGCGACAATATCACCGGCATTTTGTATCGTAGTCATGCCCTTATGAAATTGGCCCAAGGTAATTCCCAAGTCACCCTTAAAGGATTGGCTAAATCGCCCCTTTTTATTCCGTCATCGAAAACCGCCGATGACTTATTGAAACAGTTTCAACAGGAAAAACGACATATTGCCATTGTGGTGAATGAGTTCGGTGGGGTCATGGGACTCATCACCGTGGAAGATCTTCTGGAGGAAGTGGTCGGAGAAATCCTCGATGAAGGCGACCTGAGTGAAGAATGGATCCGACGGATTGGCAAAAATCAGATTCTCGTGGATGGACGAACCGAAGTACGTCGCATCAACGAATTCCTTAAGGTGACATTAGACGAGGAAGAACAAAACACGATCAGCGGGCTCATTCTGGAAGAACTGGGCCATATTCCCGCCATCGGCGAAAAAGTGGAAACCGACGGATGTGTCCTTGTCGTTCAGGATGCCGATGAACGCTCCATAAAAAGTGTGCAGATCATCAAGGAAGAAGCGGTTCCGGAAACACCGCCCTCCGAGGCCTCCCCGGTTGCCAGTGAATCCTAGCCATCTCTCTCCGCTCTCCAAAAGCCCGTATCCCTCCCTCCCAGCATGTCTAAGATTAGGATCGAGTGTCTACTTTTCCTTCGTTGGTTGCTTAATCCACTCCTATTCTCCTCTATATCCTGTCCCTAGAACCGGATTGATATACAACCTGCCAACCGTCTTTGGGAAAGCCTTTTTTAGGTTTACCCTTCCGATACATAGAGTTAGGCTGCCCAGATGGGTGAACAGATTCTCCAGCCAAGGCGCCTACTTTTGTCGAGATTGCTCAAAAATTATCACCTCCAGTTCAATGGATTTTTTTACTTGGTTTTTTCATAAATATTCCTTCTCCTGAAATACCTGGCCAATCTCATATCGTCTTCTGAACCAACGAGTGTCATCTGAGAATGATTATAAATATTTTTCTGAGCCAACCTGTAGAGGGAAAAAAGATGAGAATGATACTATTTGCTGTCATCTTCCCGATCCTTGCCACAGTTGCACTGTTCGGATTGTCCCCTGTAAAGACGGCCAGTTATGAAGGAACAAGCTAGCACCCAAGTAAAATCTGGGAGCGAGTCCCTCCTGTAATGTCAACCGAAAGGAAGACTTTGCCCAAGGAATATGTGTTGCCGTTGACTGTGGGAAAAACATGGGCGGCCTTGTATCGTCGTGGAGCGCATTCCATCTTGTGACGATGGTCTCGTCGAGAATTTCCTGAGCAGGAAGATGTGTGAGAAACGCCATCGTATTGCGGATGAAAAACTCAATGAAATCTGGGCTTCACCGCTTCAAATGTCCAGGTCGCCAACATTTCGCAAGTTCGTTCAAGTCTGAATACGGGGAATAAGACTGCTGTAGCGCGGGCAATCAATCCAGGCAGTATGGGAGCCACACAAATGCCAGACGGTTATCTGCTGCGAACGCTCACCATCGGCACAACGGCAGGTGGAGAGTTTCTGCTCGTAGGTACCTCGGGCGGTGCCGGAGCCGTGATCGATTTGAAAGGGGAACAACCCGGGTATGCCTATGCGACCGGGGATTACAGCTTTGGGCCTGGGCTCGCAGCCGGAGGAGGCATCGATGTGGGGTTCTGGAGATATCAGAATAACAAAATTGGTGGAAACTCCTGGGTGTCGAATTTGGCGTTGATGACCTGGCCGCTGCCTATGTGGGTGCGGCCTCACTGAAAAATGGGGCATCAATTGGTATCGACCTGTGGTTTAGTTTAACTATGACCAGGTCTTTCAAGGCTTTACGATCTCGCCAGGATTTCGGGGTGGGACTGATTTTGGCGAGGTGGTTTTCGCGGGTACCGCGGTGGACAGGACAATCGCGTCCATTCTGACGGACGCCAGAGGAGAAATCATATGAGTGCGACTGTGGCAGGCAAAACAGGCGAGACGATCTATACAAGCCAACCCAAGTCGATCACGCATCAAGTCCCAGGGATCAATCCTTTGCGAACTAAAGAGCAAAGGGAAGCGCAGTTGCGCCAACTTCGCCGGCCCAGCATAAGGCTCAATTACGCCTACATAGATCGCGAAGTTTCCCTAAAAAATGACGCCATGAGCCTGAGCCACTATACTGACGACATCGTTTTCTTCTATTGGCTTGGAGACTAATGCCGCTGGTGCAATAGGAGATTAGTTCGCGGACAGAAAGGACTCGAACGCAGCCTCATCCAGGACCATTACTCCGAGCGATTGAGCCTTTTCGAGTTTCGATCCGGGATCGGTTCCGGCCACGACATAATCGGTTTTTTTGCTTACACTGGAAGTGACTCGTCCTCCTAACGATTCGATCTTTTGTTTCGCCTCTTCCCGTGACATACCATCCAACGTGCCGGTTAACACAAATATTTTTCCTGCCAGAGGTTGCTCCTGTCCGGCTTTTGATAACGGAATTTCCTGAACGGTTACTCCTAATTCAGTCATGCGCCGAATAACCGCCAGGTTGCGTTCTTCCTGAAAAAAACTTTCCACACTGGTGGCGATTTCCGGGCCAATATCATAAATCGCTTGAAGTTCATCTTTCGTGGCTTGTTGAATGGCGAGCAACGACCCAAAATGATTCGCCAAGACTTTGGCCACATGAGCACCCACATGCCGGATTCCCAGTCCGATTAAAAATTTCACCAGTGGTGCCTGCTTACTTTTCTCTAACTCTTCGATCAATTGAGTCGCCGATTTCTCTGCGAACCCCTCCAGTTCAAGCAATTGCTCTTTTCGCAAACAGTAGAGATCTGACAGGTCTTTCACCATCCCCTCATCCACAAATTGTGCGATAGTTTTTTTGCCAAGGCCTTCGATATTTAGGGCACCTTTGGATACATAATGTTCAAGCGACCCCTTAAGTTGAGCGGAGCACACGGTTTGGCCCGTACAATAGAGAATAGGGCCCTCCTGAATGGTATGTGATTGACAAACAGGACAGGCCGATGGCGGCTCAAACGAAGGGCCGCGTTGTTCGCCAGCGACTGGCACCCGTTCGACCACATCTGGAATGACGTCCCCTGCCCGTTCGACTTTCACCGTATCACCCACCCGCACATCTTTACGTGCCACCTCCTCTACATTGTGTAATGAGGCACGACTCACTGTCACTCCGCCAATTTCCACGGGATCTAATAAAGCAATCGGGGTCAACGCACCAGTTCGCCCTACCGACACTGCAATTGCCTGAACTTTGGTGAGTTCTTTTCTGGGAGGAAACTTAAAGGCCACGGCCCACCGCGGACTTCGTGATTTCTGACCAAGGCCCTGCTGCTGATCAAACCGGTCCACTTTGATGACGATGCCGTCAATTTCAAACGGAAGGACATCCCGTTGTTGAAACAGCTCACGATGAAATTCAAGAGCGTCTTGAATCGAGGAACAAAGACGCCGAAATTGGGGGACAGGAAATCCCCACGTCCCCAAAAGAGTCACGGCTTCAAAGTGCGACTCGGGCCTTTCCGTTCCTGGACTCATCAAATCGTAACAGGTGATCGTCAAGGGACGAGTGGCGGTAATAGCCGGATCCAACTGCCGTAAAGTTCCCGATGAGGCGTTTCGCGGATTGGCAAACGGTTCTTCCCCTTGCTCGGTCAAGCGCCGGTTCAATTGGTGAAAGTCTGGAAGTTTCATGAACACCTCCCCGCGCACGACCACATGGGCGGGAGGCCTCAACCCATCCTTCAATTGAAGAGGAAGTGCTCGAATGGTACGAAGATTATGCGTGACATCTTCACCGATTGAGCCATCTCCTCTGGTGGCTCCGCACACAAATCGTCCATTGTCGTAGGTGAGTTCAACGGAGAGCCCATCGTATTTTGGTTCGGCGGAATAGCTGACCTGCTCTGCCTCCAATTCCCGGCGAACCCGAAGATCAAAAGCCCGCACACTCTCTTCTTTCGTCTCCGAATCAAGACTGAGAAGTGGGAACTCGTGGGCAACCTTACTGAATTGGGCCAACGGAGCACCGCCCACCCGCTGAGTCGGCGAATCGCCCGTAACCAAGTCAGGATGGTCTTTTTCTAGTTCCTGGAGTTCCCGAAAGAGTCTGTCATATTCGGCATCAGAAATCTCCGGACGGCTATGAACGTAATACAGCTCATCGTGCTTGCGAATGGTCTGCCGGAGTTGATGGATTTTTTCTTGAGGAGTGGTCAAGGCCGAAGGATGTGTTGGATTGTTGGAGTTATTCTCGAATAAATCTGGCGGCATAGCTTCGGATGTCATGGCCGTTTAATACATGAAATTGCCGCAGTCGGGCAATGGTTTGACCGGAAAATCGGTGAAGGGGCAAGGGTACCAGTTTCCGGCCATACCGCTTGGCAATCCCCCGCCAACGTGCTTTGAGGGGGACGGGTGAAACCACGGCCACGTAGGCTTCCTGCGAATAGGCACAGGCCCCTGCCAGGAGACGTTCCTCCAATGACGTGGTGAAATCAAAACGTGGATTTTCCCAAATGTCCGGAACGGGACGAGGGGGAAAGAGAAACATGCATCCCCCATACTGTGCCTGTCCGATTCCCGGTCCGATCATATTGGTCGAAAACGGAGTGGCATAAAAACTTACTGTGGATTCTTCCTGATGCTCCGCATACCAGGTGGTCTGCCAGGTGTACATCCCGGGATCGGCCGGGACGTCAAAGAAGAAGACCAGGACTTCGATGGTGCCGCGAGCAGGGGGAAGGACTTTGACTTGCAAATCCCAAGCTGATCGCCTGGAGGTGGTGGCCCATTTTCGGAGGGTTTCACGCAAATCAAGGCCATCTTCCAGCGAAGACTGGAATGTTTCCACCCTGGCCAGATCGGCACCCAACAAACTCCGACTCTGTTGGCGCACATGGGCGGCAAACGATTCAATCCGCTCATCCTCAGGAGGCCACGAACATTGACGGTACGGATTCCATTGATACGCCCAGGTGCGTTTTTGCGATACGGGTGGTTGTGGACGCAAGGTGAGACTGCGCCAAAACACGGGAGCGCCCTCTAATCGACTGACCGCTTGCCATATTGTTCCATCAGGATCCTGGATTTTTTCAACCCCCATCGTGGCCAAAGGTTTGGTTGTCAGCACCGATTCATCGGATTGATAACGGTAGGTCTTGGCGACCTCCAAAAGGGTTAAGGCAAAATCGTCTCCGGCCATCTGTTGGGCTGCCTGCACTAATGTATATAAATCCGGGGTGAGCCGATGTTCCAATAACGCCAGATTGCGCACGTACTGAAAGTAGCGCTGCAGCAGTTGAGGCGTTACCCAACTGGCTTCTTGAATAGAGGACGCACCCCTGGTATCCAACCACTGTCTTCGTGCTTCCAACAGCATTTCCTTGATCCCGTCAATAGAAAGATGCTGATCGGACCTGGCTTCGTTTCTTCGCTCCTCGTACAGTTGGGTCACAAACGGCAGTTCGCCAAGCAGGAAATAGAGGGAAGGCGGCTCCACTCCCCAACAGACAGGAAGTTGAGGTCGCCGGTTGTGAATTCGATAAGGCATCCGGTGAGCATAAGCCTGTCGAACCCACGGCCAGTCAATCAACGGACAGAGAAAGAGAATCGCGTCACAATCCAATTCCAGTTCATGCAGACGGAAGGCCATGCAGGTAATGCGTTCCCATCTTGGTGTGTCACTCTGAGGGATTGGTAAAAACGGGATGGTGGAAGCGGTGAAGCTTTCCAGGGACAGGGCCTGTAAGGCATAGGGATCCGGGCCCGCCCACAGGGTGGGCTCGTAGGATCCAATTTCCTGATCGATAAAGGCGCAGGAGATGCCTTCCGATTGCGCCACTCGCAGTCCCATAATAACGGCCTGACAGGGATCAATGGGAATAAAGGAACAGCGCTCATCGCCGTCAGTCTCTTCTTCCGGAATGACCACCACACTCACAACGGGAAGTGCTTCGACGGCTTGCTGGACCAAATTTTCCACGGAAGCAGGGAAAGGCACAGCCAGACAATCGAATTTTCGTGAAACCATCACTTCTCTGACGATCTGAGCCATGTTCCCACTGCCATGCACAACGGGCAACACCCAAATTTTAGGCGAAAGGGCAAAGATTTGATCCGGTAGATTGGATGGCTGAAACATGGAGCCCATTACGAATATGGAGAGTTGGTTTGGAAAACAAGGCTACCCGGCCACGACATTTCCTATATTAGGAGCGCGCCCAAATGCCATTGAGATCTGCTCCCTATCGGCCGAATATCAGCGATCGGGATGCAGCGGATGGTCTTCCTCAAAAAAGAAATCCCCGAGACCGCGCGGGAGTCCCTGTCCCCCAAGGGCCTGGCTGCGCCGTTTGGCCAAGCTATCCAGATCCAAGGCCTCGTCACCCAACACTTTCATCAGTGCCTCTTTCCAGGCCGCATCATGAGCTAAGGGGTGCTGGGGGTCTTGCGCCATCCGTTTCATGGCATATTGGACCATATGAATGCCATCTCGAACGGAAAAAGCCAAATCCAGCTTGTGAGCCTTCTGAAGAAATGTCACGGTCAGATCTAACAACTCAGCCGAGGCAAACGGGAGATGATAACGAAGAATAGCTAATTCATGTTCTTTTCGAGGAAACTCCACTTTCAAAGTAGGCTGTAATCTGGACAAAATATAATCCGGCACCTCATAAGTTGAAGCATCTTCATTCATGGTGACACAACAACGAAAATTTTCATGGGCGCGGATTTGAATGCCTGCCACCACCGACTCGACCGTTCGCCGATGATCCAATAGGGACGCTAATGACGCCCAGCTTTTCTCATTCATTCGATTGCCTTCATCCAGGAGGCACACATTGCCGGTGAGCATGGCGGTGACCAGGGGAGATGCCTGATAGGTAATCATCCCTCCCTCGGCAATGACAGGAGACACCAACAAATCTTCAGGTCGTGTATCCGCCGTACACTGATAAATATAGACCTGTTGGTTTCGGACGCGAGCAGCCGCCATGGCGAGGGTGGTTTTCCCTACACCGGGTTGCCCTACGATTCGAGGCGATAAGGGAAGGTCTCGTTCGTCAACAATAAACCAGCACGCCAAAAGTTGACGAAGAATCTCCTCCTCGCCAATCCATTCCTGTTTGAGAGCCAACGGTCGAGCCGTACGTAACGAAACCTGGTCGACTTGAATGAACGAGGGATTTTCCGATGTGGGAAGAGAGGAAGACATAGAATAGGAAGCACGACATCTAACGATAAAACCTATCATAGCCCTGTGAAGGGGTCAATCAATCGGTGTTCGCTACTTCTGCAGGGTAAAACACCTGTGGTTTGACATTACCTGGATTCCGAATTATTGTGTAGGGAAACCTATCAAGATGGGATCCTTTTTACATATTTGTCAACGATATCCGTCCCACGAATTGGGATGTGAATTTCACTCAATGGAGGAGGAGCGGGCATTATGACGCAACCAGTGAATCGGGGATTTCAGGGAATCCCTCATCGAGCAAGACTATTTCCCTATCTCAGAGCGGCCATGGGCTTTCTCATGATTGGCGGACTGTTGTCAGGCTGTGTCAGCAGTGAAAAATTTGAACAGGAAAAAGCCAGAGCATTGAACTTCCAACGGCTCTTAGCCCAGGAAGAAAAACGAACAGGCGAACTCAATGTGAAATATCAGGATACTCAACGACAGGTTGCTTCCCTGGAAAACCAAACTCGGGACTTAAACGCCGAGTTGGAGGCTTTACGGGATCAACTCAATCGTTCCCACGATGAACTCGCCAGGGCAAGGGAAGGCGGGATGGCTAAAAGCAACGACATGAAACTGTCTGAACCCTCCATTTCGGAATTCGGGTTGGGAGATTTAGACTTTAAAGATTCCGACCTGGCCAAATTGGATTCAGATTTGAATTTGGATTCTGAACTGAATTTGGATGCACCCACGCCGTTGGATTCCTTTGTGGAGTCTCGCGGGGAAGGGCAAGGGGGCTATCACACCGTGGCAAAAGGGGAAACCCTCTACCGTATTTCCAAGCAGTATGGAGTGAGCGTCAAGGAAATCAAAGACTGGAATAACCTACCAGATAACACCATTCAGGTTGGTCAAAAATTGATGGTCAGTCATCAGTAACCCCGTCGGGTTTTAAGTAAAAAAGGCCAGGATTCGTTCAAATCCTGGCCTTTTTTTACGTATCAGGTTGGTCAAAAACACGTCATGAATTAGCACTACCCTACAACGCAAGAAGTAACTGAGCTGAAATTTTAAGATTTTTTCTTCCACTCCTTCCCCCTCCCCTTCTGTTTTACTCCAGAGCCGTTTCGTTGACACCCCATAGGGCGTATGTTACCGTCCGATCGATGAAAAACACTTATTATTCAGTGGGTTTTGAGCAATTTTGCCAATTGGCCACTCAGGGAAATCTGGTCCCGATTTACCGGGAAATTTTGGCCGATTTCGACACACCTGTCTCCGCTTTTTCAAAAATCAATACTGGCGGGCAAGCTTTTCTCTTTGAAAGTATCGAAGGGGGAGAAAAATGGGCGCGCTACTCGTTTCTTGGCAGCCAACCATCAGTGGTGTTCTGGGAGGAGCAGGGAGCAGTCATCATTCAACGAGGAAAAAAACGTGAGCGGGTCCCGCTCCAAGCCAATCCTCTGGAGCATGTCCGGCAACTTATGAGCGAATATCATCCGGTTGCGGTGCCCGGGTTGCCTCGCTTCGTGGGCGGGGCTGTGGGGTATTTGGGCTATGATGTGATCCGGTCTTTCGAACCGATTCCGGAAGTCCCCAAAAGCGGATTACGGGTTCCCCTGTTTGCCTTTTGCATCACCGATACCTTGCTGATTTTCGACAATGTTTCCCACACGATTAAGATTGTCGCCAATGCCCATATTACCGCTTCCACCAAATCGCATCTCCGCCAAATCTACCAGGCTGCGCTTCAACGGATCGATGGGATGATGGCCAAATTGCACAAATCACCCCGAAGAGTGACTCGTTCAAAAAAACACAAGGCCTTGCGGTTCCAATCCAATATGTCGCAGCCGGACTTTGAAAAAATGGTACTGCGAACCAAGGAATACATCCAAGCCGGAGACATCATCCAGGGCGTCATGTCCCAGCGATGGCATGCCACCATTGGAACAGACTCACTGGAAATTTATCGTGCGCTCCGGGTGATTAACCCATCCCCCTATATGTTTTATTTCCGCATTGCCGATCTCGAATTAGTGGGGTCGTCTCCTGAAATATTAGTCCGATGCGAAGAGGGCACCATCGTGGTACGTCCCATCGCCGGCACCCGTCCACGCGGAGCCACCCCTGAAGAGGATCAGATGTTGGAAGAGGATCTACTGGCAGACCAAAAAGAATTGGCGGAACATGTCATGCTCGTGGATTTAGGACGGAATGACGTGGGTCGAGTAGCCAAGCCCGGCACCATTCAGATCAATCCATTTAAAAAAGTCGAGCGGTATTCTCATGTGATGCATATCGTCTCTCAAGTCACGGGTGAATTGGATCCCCGGTATTCCGCTTATGATGTGATGCAAGCCTGTTTCCCGGCCGGCACGGTATCCGGAGCCCCCAAGATCCGGGCCATGCAAATCATAGAAGAATTGGAACCCACTCGTCGTGGTCCCTACGCTGGAGCGGTGGGGTATTTTAGTTTTTCCGGCAATATGGATACCTGTATCAACATTCGAACGGTAGTCGTACAAGGCAAAAAAGCCTATATTCAGGCGGGTGCCGGGATTGTGGCCGACTCTGATCCGACCAAGGAATTCGAGGAGACCTGCAACAAGGCTCGGGCCATGATGCGCGGCTTGGAAATGGCCGAACAAGGACTAGCATGAGGACACTCTATGATTCTGGTCATCGATAACTACGATTCCTTTACCTATAACCTGGTTCAATATCTTGGAGAACTGGGTGCAGATGTACAAGTCTATCGAAACGATAAGATCACCATTCACGAGATTGAGGAAATGGCTCCGGACCAATTGCTCATTTCTCCAGGCCCTTGCACCCCCAAAGAAGCGGGGATTTCCGTCGACACCATTAAACACTTTGCCGGTCGGTTACCGGTCCTGGGTGTCTGTCTTGGTCATCAATCCTTGGCCTATGCCTTTGGTGGGCAAATCATCAGAGCCGAACGACTGATGCATGGAAAAACTTCCATGGTCCATCATGATGGAAAAACCATTTTTCAGGGATTACCGAACCCGTTTGAAGCTACCCGCTATCATTCCCTCATTGCCAATCGAAGCACCCTGCCTCAGGACTTTGAAATTTCAGCGGAAACCGTGGAAGGAGAAATTATGGGCATTCGGCACAAACCGACAGGAGCGGAAGGTGTCCAATTTCATCCCGAATCGATTCTCACGACCGCAGGCATGGACCTTCTTCGCAATTTCCTGGCCCTCCCCTCCCCCGCGGCCCTGCGTGGAGCATAGGAATGATTCTTTCTCCACATTCCATCCAGAACAGGCACCAGCTATGAGTGAGATTCAGGAAGCCATCGGCCGGTTAGCAGAAGGCGCCGGTCTTTCCGAAAAAGAGGCCGAAGCCTGCATGTTGGAAATTATGCAGGGCAAGGCCAGCGAAGCCCAGATCGCGGCCTACTTGATGGGTCTCCGGATAAAAGGGGAATCGCTGGATGAGATCACCGGCTCGGTTCGCGCCATGCGGGCCATGGCTATCCGTATTCCGGTGACCGATCCATTGGTGGTGGATACCTGCGGAACCGGCGGAGACAAAAGTCACACCTTCAATATTTCGACTGCCGCCGCCTTTGTCGTGGCCGGTGCGGGACTCACCGTGGCCAAACATGGCAATCGGTCCGTGTCCTCCCGCTCAGGAAGCGCGGACGTTCTGGCCGCATTGGGGGTCAATCTGGATCTGGCTCCTCCGAATGTATCCGATTGCATCAATGAAATCGGCATCGGATTTCTTTTTGCCCCCTTGTACCATGGGGCCATGAAATTCTGTGCGAAACCACGTGCAGAATTGGGTATTCGCACCCTCATGAATATCATGGGCCCGCTTTCCAATCCAGCCTGGGCTACCATTCAAGTCCTGGGAGTGTACGATAAAGCCTTAACAGACAAACTGGCTCAGGTGCTCATGCGGTTGGGCACACAACATTGCTTCGTTCTTCACGGACATGATGGACTCGATGAAGTTTCCTTAACCAGTCCGACAGCCGTCTCCGAAGGCAAAAAAGGGCGGGTCGCCAACTATACGATCAAGCCGGAAGATTTTGGACTGAAACCCGTTTCTCCCAAAGACCTCATAGGCGGGACACCCTCCGATAACGCCAAAATCATCACGGACATTTTCCGTGGGCGTCGTAGTCCCAAACGGGATATTGTGCTCATGAATGCCGCCCCGGCACTGGTAGCTGCCGGAACAGTCAAAACCCTTCTGGAAGGATACGAAGAAGCCGCCAAGGTCGTCGATAGCGGCGCCGCCTTCGAAAAGTTAGAACAACTCATCGCCTATACCAAGAAGATCGGACCCAAATGATTCTTGATCGCATTCTCGAACATAAAAGAGCGGAGTTACGCCGGAAGCAGAATCGCGGCTATCTGGCCAGTATGCAAACCCGCATCAGGGATCGTGGAACTCCAAAAGGGTTTGTCCGCGCACTGGAACACGGCAGAACGGAGACCAAGCCCGCCCTGATTACGGAAATCAAAAAGGCCTCTCCCAGCCAGGGGCTCATGCGTCCGGAATTCAAAGACCGTTTCGAACCGGTAGACATTGCCAAACAGTACCGGGATGCCGGGGCTAATGCCCTCTCCGTCCTGACCGATCAGGAATTCTTTCAAGGCAGCCTGGACTATTTGCTGGCGGTCAGGGATGCCGTCGACCTTCCCGCCTTGAATAAGGAATTCATGGTCGGCGATATCCAATTCTACGAAGCCCGGGCTTATGGGGCAGACTGCGTCTTATTGATCGTGGCTGGGTTGGATCGGATTCAATTGGAAGATTTTTTTGTGCTGGCGACAGAACTGCAATTAGACGTGCTCATCGAAACGCATGATGAGCGGGAATTGGATGTGGTGCTTGAACGTGTGCCGAAAGCCAAACTCATCGGCATCAATAATCGTGATTTGAACACGTTTTCCACCGATTTGGGCGTGACCGAACGCCTTGCCAAACGCATTCCTTCGGACAAACTGATAGTCAGTGAAAGCGGCATACACAAGCGGGAGGATGTGCAGCGAATCATTGAAGCCGGCGCCCATGCCATGCTAATCGGCGAATCCCTGATTCGTGCCGAGTCCATTCAAAAGAAAATTCACGAGTTACTTCCCCCAGCGAAAGCGGAAGAGGAGTCAACCTCAACCCGCTGGGTGTAGTCACTCATCGCTCACGCCTCAGTTGAAACTTTCTGAATCATGACAGTCAAAATTAAAATTTGCGGAATCACCAGTGCCGATGACGCGCACAAGGCCGTGGAGCTGGGCGCCGATGCGCTGGGCTTCGTATTTTATGAGAAAAGCCCCCGTGCCGTAGAAGCCCACGTCGCGAAACGAATTATTGCCTCGCTTCCCCCGTTCATCCTGCCGGTCGGGGTCTTCGTGAACCAACCCGAGGAAACCGTTCGCCGAATGGTTGATACGTGCGGGTTGGCCCTTGCCCAAATCCACGGGGATGAAACGGCCACCTATTGCGAGTCCTTGGAAAGACCGGTGCTTCGTGCCATCCGCCTGAAGGACCGGAGAAGCTTTCTGGCCCTGGCCGAATATAAAGGGCGTATGGGCGTGCGCGGGTTTGTGGTGGATGCGTTTTCCCAGGAAGCCTACGGGGGTACCGGACAGACAGTGGACTGGACCCTGGCCGCCGAAGCCGCCAAAGCCGCCCCTATTCTCCTTGCCGGTGGGTTAACACCCGAGAATGTCCAGGACGCCATCCGTCGGGTCAATCCCTATGGAGTCGATGTCAGTAGTGGGGTGGAGGCGTCGCCGGGGAAAAAGGACCATGCCAAATTGCGCGAGTTTATCCAGGCCATCAGGGTTGTCTGTTGATGGCCTCACCGGTATACTCACGATCTTTGCGTCGATAATTCCTCACACAATGACGACTCTTCCCGATTCACACGGACGGTTTGGACAGTTTGGGGGTATGTATGTGCCCGAAACCCTCATGCCCGCCATCCTGGAACTGGAAGAGGCTTATCTTACCGCCAAACGGGATAAATCGTTTCAACAGGAATTTCACACCTGCCTCAAGCAGTTTGTGGGGCGCCCCACGCCGCTGTATTTCGCCGAACGGCTGACCAAAACGCTGGGTGGCGCCAAGATCTATCTCAAGCGGGAAGATCTGTGTCATACCGGCGCCCATAAAATCAACAACACCGTAGGCCAGGCCATCCTGACCCGCCGCATGAAAAAAAAGCGGGTCATTGCCGAAACCGGGGCCGGACAGCACGGCGTGGCTGTGGCGACCGTGGCCGCCATGTTCGGATTGGACGCCGAAATCTATATGGGCACCGAAGACATGGAGCGCCAGGCCCTCAATGTCTTTCGCATGCGACTACTGGGCTCCAAGGTTACCGGCGTGGATGCCGGAAGCCGGACCTTAAAAGATGCCATTAGCGAAGCCATGCGGGATTGGACGACCAACGTAGGCACAACGCATTATTTGCTCGGCTCTGTATTGGGCGCTCATCCCTACCCGATGATGATCCGGGACTTTCAATCCGTCATCGGTAAAGAAGCCCGCAAACAAATTCTGGCACAAGAAGGCCGCCTGCCCAGTTGTCTGGTGGCCTGTGTTGGCGGTGGCAGCAACAGCATAGGGCTGTTTTATCCGTTTTTACAGGATAAAAAGGTGAAGATGATCGGCGTGGAAGCCGGAGGCCATGGCATTGCCAGCGGAAAACACGCGGCTCGATTTTCAGGCGGGAAACCCGGTGTCCTCCATGGCACCCTGACCTATTTACTGCAGGATGAGGATGGACAGGTTAATCCGACTCATTCGGTGTCAGCCGGACTGGATTATCCGGCTGTCGGACCTGAGCATAGCTTCCATCACGATCAGAACCGTATTCAATATACCTCCGCCGATGATCAGGAAGCGTTGAAGGCCTTTGATTTGCTCTCCCAGGTGGAAGGCATTATCCCGGCGTTGGAAAGTGCTCATGGGGTGGCGGAGGTCGTCAAGCTGGCACCCAAGATGAAAAAGAATCAGATCATCATCCTGAACCTGTCGGGACGCGGGGATAAGGACGTGCAGCAAATAGCCCGCATGCGCGGCATCCCCCTATAGAAGGAGGTTGAAAAAGCCCACCAGCTTTATTCCCGCTTCACTCAGAGCTTCACTGTACTTCATATACAGTACGTTTCGACTCTTCGCTTGTTGCGGCCGCGCTGGATAGCCTTTTTTGAACCTCCCAATATTTGCTCGAGAAAACCACAACGATTCACCACTAACGAAATAACATGACGAACCGCATCCAACAGACATTCGAAGTATTGAAAGCCAAAGGCGAAAAAGCCCTGATCCCTTATATCATGGCCGGGGATCCATCCCTTGAAGAAACCGAGACGCTGGTGTTGACGCTGGCGGAAGGAGGAGCTGACCTCATCGAATTGGGAGTCCCCTTTTCCGATCCCATCGCCGACGGCCCGGTGATTCAACAGGCCGCGGAACGGGCCTTAAAGTCCGGCACGACCTTGACAAAAATCTTGGCAACAGTGAAATCGATTCGCGAAAAAACCGACGTGCCCCTCATTTTCATGTCCTACTACAACACCGTCATGGCCATGGGTCTGGAGAATTTTTGCGCCAGGGCGGTGGAAGCCGGGATCGACGGATTGATTGTCCCGGATCTGCCTCCGGAAGAATCGGATGCCCTGTATGAGGCGGCACAGCAGGCAGGCGGCCCGGTGATGATTTTTCTTCTGGCGCCAACCAGTACGTCCCAACGCCGGAAAGAAGTCATCAAACGGACCAAAGGCTTTATCTATTATGTTTCGTTGACCGGCATCACCGGTGCTCAATTAACGGACCTGACTCAGGTCAAAAAAAATGTTCAGGCCATACAGAAAGCCTCAAAGAAACCCGTGGCCGTGGGCTTTGGCATCGCCACCCCGGAACAGGCAGGAAAAGTCGGCCAATTTGCCGACGGGGTTATTATCGGTAGCGCCCTTGTCCGAAAAATTGCCGAACAACATCAGGAACCTTCCCTCATCTTACAAATCCGAGAAATCGCTCAAAGCCTGAAAACCGCTCTCTCTCATCCCGGATAACACAGCCCCAGGCCTGCCTGATTGGGAAGCTCCACTCAATTCAATACAAACAGGTTACATTTTCATTTTTACAGCCGAGGATTCTGCTTGCCGGAACGGGTTATTGGTGCTGAGCCATTTCAATGCCTGCTGTTTATCGCTTTCAGGAATGGCCTGAATCCGTTCCGAGTTTTGATCTAAAAACAAGGCAATGGCGAGTGCCCGCTGTTTTTCGGTGGGATCCTTGGAGTATTTGACTTCAACCCCGTAGGCCCAGGCAAACATGGGCTGGATCACTTGATACTCCTTGGCCCATTTTAGGGCGAGGTTTCGATACTCGTCGTTTTTAGTTGCATCGAACAACATTTCGCAGGCTTCGACGATCTGATACCAGGAAAACATCGGGCGCATCTCCGTATGGGGCCTGTGGTCAAAAGCCTGACGCAGAAACCGTACCGCTTGCTCATGCTGCCCCTGCCCCCCGACCCAAAAGGCTTCAGACAAAAAATAATCAAAACCCTGATACCAATCTCGGATGTAACCAGGGTCTTTGAATTGGTCAAGGAAAATTCGGAATGCGCTCCCTTTCCCGCTTTGACTGGCTGCCCACGCAAAATATGGAAGGGCATAACTGGTTTGGTCTTCCTCTCCATACGAATAATACCGCGCGCGTTTTTCAAACCAGTGAAAAGCGGTCTCATAATCTTTGCTTCGAAGCGCTGCATATCCTTTCGCAAAAAGAGTGAGTTCAGCAGGTACAGCTTTCCCGACTTGAGTTCGGATAGGCTCAAGGTTTTTCGTGGGTTTGCCTGGGGGGTAATCCGCCGGCAAAATAACATGGTGTTTGTCATAATCCTTGTATGAAGAGGGCCCCACCACTTTACCGGCCACGTTCAGAATATGGCCGGACACCTCAAATTTAGAAGGGTATTTCGCTTCGTATTTTTCAATTAAATCGATCCGGGTGGCAGACGGCGGGCGATCAATATTGAAGATCATAAAGGCATATCGTGCCGGAAAACTGTTAACCGGGTGGAGAGGGTCTCGTTGATCTTGTGCATCAAGCCAGGCTTGAATTTCTTGATCGGAACGACCCTCCAGACGGTGTCCAATGAAAGCCGAGGTCCAAATCTGAGGAGTATCGAACTTCCCCAATATACTCCCAATGCCGGCCCAGGATTGTTTGGAATATCCCAACAGATGAAGCAGGGACAGATAGTCACGATAGGCATACACCGAATTATATCGCTTGGCTCGCAAGAGGGAGATTTTGGCTGCGGTTCGATAATCGCCATTCAGCATAACCAACCGGCATTCGCTGGAAAGACTGCTATCCGATCCGGTGTTTAACTCCGCACTGATTTTATAGAGTGGGGTAGCCAGCTCAACGGCCCCCCTCCAATATAATAATGACCCCACGTTATAAGCCAGATTGGAAACTCGGACTGGGGCCTCAGGCCTTTTTTTCTGAAACTCCGGGAATCGATTATAAGTGTCCGAGGCTTCTTGATAGCGTCCTTGAAGAAGATAATAATTCCCTAATCTTTCATAGGGATCCCAATCGGTAGTCCCCTGGTCAATCGCGATTTGGTATTGCCGAATCCCCTCTTCCGGATTACCTAATTTGAAATTCAGTTCTGCTAACCACCTCTCTCGTTCAGAATCGCCAATAAAGCGATGGGCATTGGCTTCTAGTATGGCTTTGCCCTCTGGAGAGTTTTTATTCTGGTCTGTGTACAATTCATAGAGTGCCTTTAAAATGGAAACCGAATTATTAGTATATTTGAGAGAATGTTCCAGATTGATGACATAGGAATCTTGTGGACCGCCAATCTCTGCATCAAGCCAATAGGCGCGGCGCGGGACATCCCGGGCAAACAGAATCCACAGAGGTAGGTTTGGCTGCTTGTCAACTGTACTCATTTTCTTAAACAACCGAAAATGCTCCCATTCTGCCCAGACCGCTTCCATTGAGGGTCGCAATTGGCCTCCGGACCAGAGCATGGCATTGATCAATCCCTGGTAATCGCGGCGAAGGGCCGTGAAATTGGTATTTCGTTTGTCGGATTCGAAAATCGCCACCCCAATGCTGCTGCGAAGTCTTGTAAAGGCAGGATGTCCGTTATACAACGGATCCATGTGGTTCAACAGATCCAACGCTGCCTTCAGATTCCCCTGAGTGCCATATTGGTGCCAAATGGCATGGTAAGTATTGGCTTCCACTAAGGCCCTCAATAAATCAAGATAATCCAAGGGATGAGACGCACCCAGAATATTCGGACAACACCAGTCACGGGAATGAAACTCCAGAGTTTTTTTGATGTGGTCAAGTACCGATTGTTCTAGAACAACCAGACCTGGTGAAGACTGTTCAAGAGATGTCTGCCCGGTGACTAGATCTTGCAGAGATTCATTGGGACGAGGAAAAGCCTGGTCAAGTAAGGCTTTGACCAGCACATTGGAACGGGGGTGCCAATCATCGAGATCGACGACACGTCGAAGAAGGAGCGGGGCCCATTCCGGAAATGCCTGAACCAGGTTTTCTTGGTCCAATGAGGTAGGCTCAGTTTTGTCATAATAATGTCGCAGGTCAATCAGATCGAACACGGTCAAAATCTGATTGATGGGCTCGTGAATGTTTCGATACTGGGATTCCATTTCAGGCAAATTCCCATTGAGCAGTGCGAGAAACGCTTTATCAGCGGGAGTGCCCGGTGTACCGAGAACCGTCAGAGCGGCAGGGCGTCTCCTGAGATGGAACAAGGCCCGGGCTTTTAACAAACGCCAGCCTGGTGTATCAGGATGGAGTTGCTTCAAGGCTAGGAGGGATTTTTCAAACAGCCGTTCCTTGGCTCGTTCTGTTTCGCGGGGAAACAAGGTGCCAAGTACTTGGAGATAATAGGCCTGGGTCAGAGGATTGGACGAACCCGAGTTGATCAAATGTTGTGGACTCTGAGGGAGCGGAGGCGGCTGGTTCTCATTGGGTTTGGATAAGGAGGGCGGAAATTTTCGTGGTGTAGATACTGCAAGCTGTTGGCCGATTTGAGGAACCAGCCGTAAGAATACCTCCTCTGGCGGCGTTTCATCAGAAAAGGGAAGGATTTCTGAATCCCATTGAATGATTGGGGTGTTTTCATGCAGGCCACTTTCGTCTCGACGTTGGACCTGTAGCGTCACACGCATATCAGAAAGCCGGTCATGCCCCACATACCCCCAGACAATGGTCTTTACCCCTAACGTCTGAGCCAGGCGGTACACCTCTTTTTTATTAAAGGTGCGGGAGGTTTCTCCAAGGGCTTTCATGACCAGCGTTGGATTGGGTATGCGCAACAAGGTGGTCTGTTGAAGATAATCGATGAGGTAACCTGTCATCAGGGACCGGCCGATTGCATCGATTCCAAAATGCTGGACTTGAAACGGCACAATTAAAACATCGAAGAGGTGTTGTTCCAAAAAGGCTTGGTACCGAATTTTTTGAGCTTCAAACCATGGAGAGGGAGAGATGGAGTTGTGCTGCTTTAGCAGAACCGTGAGATAATCCGGCAAGGGAGTCTGAACCCGCTTTGTCGTTGAGGGAAGGATTTTATTGGTTTCCAGAGATCGGTATTCGATAGGCCTCTGACTTCGGACCAACAGATTCGGCGACACCGGCCGTTCGATGGCCTTCGCTTTTTTAAGAATATCGACGACCTCTGCAAACCCGTTCGATTGCGCAACTTCCAGAGGAGTCTGACTGGGCAGGCCATCCATGGAAACCGAGGGTATATTCGGATCGGCGCCCAGCTGGAGTAATACCTCCACAACTTTAACTTGTCCTGCGGCGGCAGCCGTCCAGAGTGCTGTCTTTCTGGTCAGCGTTCGTTGAGCGTTGACGGAAGCTCCCTGTTTAATTAATAGGCGAACAGTGTCCACTTGTCCTTTGTCTGCAGCCAAAGACAAGATAGGAACTTTTTCTTGTGATGGCGTGACCCCTGTGGTCGCGATGGGATATCTTAAATATTTTGGGTCTTGGGCAGTGACCGGAGATTCGTAATGAAAATTAGGACTCACCCCAGTTTGCAGGACCTGTTCGATCATCTCATTATTTCCCTGAACCACGAATTGAATAATAGCCTGCTCTATCAATTCTTTGCCCTTTATAATGTCCGGTTCGATTCTCTCCCCTTTTACATATTCTGATCCCAGGGAAAATTGAGCCTGCGGAAATCCCAGTGCAGCCGCTTTTTGGAGAAGTACTAACCCTTGCTTCACATCTTGAGGTACACCGGTTCCATGGAGCATGCGCTCTCCTAAGGTATACAGTCCGTTTGGCGACCCCGCTTTGACGGCTTCCTTGAGCCAATGTTGGGCTTTAGCTGGATCTGCTGCCCCCCCCCAGACCTTGCTCATACATAAAACTTAAGAAAAAGGCCGCCTCTCCCTCCCCCTCCTGCGCGGCCTGAGAAAACCACAGACGCGCTCCGGGATAATCCGGCTTTCCATTAATTCCATCTAAATGGATCATTCCCAATATCAATTTGGCCTGGGTGAATCCCATCTGTGCTGACTTCTCCAGCCAGGTGCGCGCCTGCATTAGGTCTGCATTGACATGCCAACCCTTTTGAAAAATGACCCCAAGATAATACGCTGCATACCCATGGCCACCTTCTGCAGCCTTCGCCAATAATGTTCGCGCAACAGCCGGGTCAAGGGATTCACAAGCCTCGCTGGGAATCCTTTGAGGAACACTCTCAGGGCCATATATCTGCATGGCTTTTTCGAAAAGGACCTCTGGAGCTATGGCGTTAGGGAAAGAAGAAGAAATTTCTCCCCCATGCAGGGATCTCCCCAGCTACCCGGTGGGGGAAGAATGTCCAGTGCATAGGAATGAAGAGGGAAAGAAAACACGCTAAGGAAACCAATAGCAATCAACCAATGGAAAGGCATTGCACACCTCTATTGAGGGTTGAAATGGGTTCCCTGGAGGGAAATTCAGAGAATATATCGGGAAGACCATGGCAGCGCTTAATAGGAACCGAGCCGAAAGCCAAGGTCTAGTGGTCGCAGGATTTGACCTATGTTTCATCATACTGGGAGGAGGGCAAATAGCCGTGTCAGCAGCAGCCATTTTCAGAGCTAGACCTAAGCCTTGATGGTTAGGACCTGCTTCAACAGACAAGCGGAAATCTCAACCTGAGGAATTGCAGGAGAAGAAACCCTTCAGCGGATGGCTGTGCAGATATCCCGAACGTGGCCGCGCAGCCAGCGATGCGCATGGTCGGCATCCAGCCGTGGATGCCAGAGCAAGGAAACCGTGAATTCCGGCATGGAAACCGGAAGGGGAAAACTATACATTCCGGCGCGCAGGGTTCCGGTGTGTCGTTCTGGCACCGTGGCGATCAGATCGGAGGCCCTGGCGAGGCCCAGCGCGGTCGCAAAGCCGCCGACGATCGTAGCGATTTCCCGTGCCAGTCCGAGTGGCTCCAGGGCTTCATCAATCGGTCCCCTGTCGAGACCCTCCCGCGAGACAATGATGTGTCTGCCGGCAGCATAACGGACGGGCGTGATCTTTCCCTTGCTCAGCGGGTGCCCCTTACGCACGACGCCAATCAAACGGTCTTGGAACAATGCCTGTACACGGAGCTCCGGAGCCGTCGTCTTCTCCACCACACCTGTTTCCAGATCGACCGTCCCATCGCGAAGCGGTGCGCTGTCTTTGTTTGGCTTCTGCACGAATCGCAGCCGCACACCCGGAGCCTCCTTACCGACGCGGGTAATGAGGGCCGGTCCGAAGTTCTCCACAAAGCCTTCGCTGGTCCGGAGCGTGAACGTTCGGACGAGTTGCTTGAGGTTGAGCTTCTCGGCAGGGCGAAGAACGGCTTTTCCATCCTGCACGAGCTGACTGACCCGCTCGCGGAGTTCGAGGGCCCGGGGTGTGGGAACGAGACCGCGGCCAGCCCTTACCAACAAGGGATCGCCTGTCGTCTTCCGTAATCGCGCAAGGGCCCGGCTCATCGCCGACGGGCTGAGCTGTAACCGTTTGGCCGCACGCGCAACGTTACCTTCTGCCAGGACCACATCCAGGGTAATAAGCAAGTTCAGATCGGGGAAAGACATGGGTCAACTATAGCACAAATATTATCCTGATATGGCGTCTGACGCACGAATAATGTGCAAGCAGCGCGTCTTCCGCCATATCAAATTCATGGATATATTTCGGATAGTTTCATTTCGAGCGTTCCCCAAAAAGCGGAGGATATTTTGAAGGTCATGATTGCCACACCGAATGACGTAGTAGCAGGGAGTCTGGAACGAACACCTTCGGTAACGTGGGCGCTTGTCAGCCTTTCCCTGTCCATGTTGCTGTCCTCGCTCGACACCAGCATTGCCAATGTGG
This sequence comes from Nitrospirales bacterium, assembly GCA_050248735.1. Lineage (GTDB taxonomy): Bacteria > Nitrospirota > Nitrospiria > Nitrospirales > UBA8639 > JACKFE01. Next base: position 173,301 of record JBFWRU010000006.1, read on the forward strand.
CCTTGCCGATGTTGGCGCAGGCGTTCACCGCCTCGTTCCAGGAAGTCCAATGGGTAATCCTGGCTTACCTCCTTGCAGCCACCAGCCTGATTGTCAGCGTCGGACGGCTCGGCGACATCACCGGCCGGCGGCGGCTCCTATTAGCCGGAATCTTCCTATACACGGTCGCCTCGGTCCTATGCGGCCTCGCGCCTTCACTCTGGCTGCTGATTGCCGGACGGATGGTCCAGGGCCTTGGAGGGGCCATCATGATGGCTCTCACCTTGGCGTTTGTCGGCGAGACCGTGCCAAAGGCAAAAACCGGCAGCGCCATGGGCCTGCTTGGCACGATGTCCGCGATTGGCACCGCTCTCGGTCCATCGCTCGGCGGCGTACTGATCGCCGTATCCGGTTGGCAGGCAATCTTCCTCATCAACGTCCCACTGGGTACCCTGGCTTTTTTTCTCGCGCATCGCTACCTGCCCGTTGATCGCCGGGAGCCGAAGACGGATCGGACCGGGTTCGACCATGTGGGCACACTGCTTCTTGCCCTGACCCTCGCGGCTTATGCACTCGCCGTGACGACTGGACGCGGGAATTTCGGTTTGTTCAACATGGCTCTGCTGTTAGCGGCTACCATTGGAACCGGCCTGTTTGTGCTCGCGGAGGCGAGAGCTGCCTCGCCTTTGATCCGATTGACGGTATTCGGTGATCTAGTGTTGAGTGCGAGCCTCGTCATGAGTGCACTCGTCACCACGGTGGTGACCGCAACGCTTGTGGTCGGGCCATTCTATCTCTCTGGTGGACTCGGACTCGATACCGCCATGGTTGGACTCGTCTTATCGGCGGGTCCGCTTGTCGCCGCGATTACAGGGGTACCAGCCGGTCGCCTGGCGGATCGTTTCGGCCCACAACGGGTAGTCATCGTGGGTCTCATCGGAATGGCGGCCGGTTCTTTCCTTCTATCAATGTTGCCGGCCACGCTCGGCATCTCCGGCTACATCGCTCCCATCGTCCTCATCACCGCCGGCTATGGGTTATTCCAGACGGCCAACAACACCGCCGTCATGAATGCTATCAGCCCGGATCAGCGTGGCGTGATTTCCGGAATGCTCAACCTGTCGCGCAACCTCGGGCGTATCACCGGGGCATCCGTGATGGGCGCAGTGTTCGCCTTCGCATCGGCGGCCATAGACATTACCACAGCGCCTCCCGAGGCAGTTGCCACGGGCATGCGGACCACATTTGCCGTCGCGGCGCTTCTGATCGGCGTCACGCTAGTTATCGCAGTTGGAACCTACCTCCACACATGGTGCAATGAGGCACTTGCACAGGAAGCAGAGTTGTAGGCCGACGAGAAAGAATCGGGACAACCTCGCGAGACTTTCATTCGGGTTGCTCAATCAATTGAACCGTCCAAATTATTTAGCTGTGGCTCAGGAAAATCTGGCAGGATGTTGAACTATACCGGAACGGAAAAGGAAGGGCGCGATCGGTTGAGTCACCTTGTGGCCCAAAATCGCATTCTGCGCATCCGCCACCGTCTCGCTTTCCAAGGCCCCTGCGACTTCCACGCGATGGTTCTGCCCTGGTGACATGGAAAACGCCCCCAGTCGGAACCAGCCGGCACTGGGCTGCTTCTAATGTTCTGACTTATCGGTAATTCACTTGACCTTATAAATAATCTCCTTTTGACAGCTGCTCATTTTTTATTTTTCTACTAGAAGTTTTTGCTTAAGTTTTATACACTGGCGCAACCGTGTTCCTTTCTTTTCCTATGAATAGCGGAGCTAACCCTCAAACCTTTGATTCGATCATAACCATTTGGACGGACCATGGCCTTTCATTTCAAGAGAAATACCCATGGGCTGGTGCTAGAAAAACAGGATCGCTTGCACAAGCTGAAAGTTCATCACACCCGATGATCGACGGAAAAATGTTGAAGGTTTGCCCTTGAACGGGTACATTAAACCCCTAGGTCAAAATGTGTAACGAATATCCCCCTCAATATGTTAACTCAAAATCTTAGGCCTGAATTAAAGATCTACTCTTTTCTGCTTCAATAACTGATTCGAATGGCCAGCCAGCTTATTAGCACTCTCCAAAAGTTCTGGAAGCCTGCCACGAGTACGGCATTCACCGTCGTAACCCTTTTGGCCTTCCTCTTTTTCGGCGCCTTGTTCTATCTCTACGTCTCTCAAAACTATTCCTATCTGGTTGAGCGCAATTTCCGATTACTGGCCACCTGGAGTATGCAGCTTCAAGAAAAAGTTGAGAATTACCAAAAGACCTTTTCGTTTCGCATCAAGGAACAAGAAAGTGAACATGTCTCCCCCCAGGACCCTGCAATCAGATCCCGAGGGCTCAAGGCCACTGTCCCAGAAGGCGGACTGGTCATTGCGGGATATGAGAACGCACCTTTGGTGGAGGGAGGGGAACAGAAAAGTTACGATGCCCTTTCCTTTTATGAATCCCGCAAACCACAAATGGCGGATTCGCTAAAACAACTACCCGGTGTCCAGATCATTCAAGCCCCTAAACCGGTCCCGCCATCCACCCCTCAGGATGCCCAAAAGCCCAAGAAGGACGTGAGCGTCACCTTCGAACTGGTCTCGAATCAGCGGGGGGGCATGGTACAGGCGAAGGTCAGCGGACAGGATGAGCCTATTCCTGCCAGCTTTTCACTGGGCGCATTCATCGAAGGCATTGCCACTGAAAAAATATTTGACGATGTTATTTTTGCCGACCCGCAAGGATCTATCGTCTTTCAGCGGAACCCGTCCACCCTAAATTTCATGCATCTCAGTAACTTGCTCCATCATCAACGGGTGGACAACGGCTGGCTGGCACGGGTGTTTCAGGAGGGGGGCTTAGAGCAGAAAAAGTCTTTAGATCCTCAACAGCTTCTGGAGGTGATGAAATCGTCCACTCCGGCTCATTTCCAAATTACCGTGGGAGCCAACAGTTACGACGTGTTCATGCAGGCCGTGAACTTCCCTCAAATCATCGTCCCCGGCCATAAGGGGGAAACGGAAAGCCCCTGGATAATTTGCGGATTGATCCCCAGTGCGGATTTCCAGGAACAATATTTGGCCATTCCCTTTACCGTGTTGCTATTTTGTTTATTTCTCCTCATCAGCGCCTTTTTGGCCTTACCCTTCATCAGTTTGGTCATGATGAATCCTCGTGAACGCTTGACCCGATTCAGCGTCGTCACCCTGTTGCTCACCAATATTCTCGGTGCGGGTATCGGCACGTTGTTTCTTCTGGATCTGGGCTTGTATCGACACATGGTGGATGATTTTCATGACCGGTTGGAGAGTACCGCACACACGCTTTCTGAAGCCGTCCACACCCAACTGGATCGCATGCTATGGCAATTGACCTGGTTTGATGAAAAAATCACAGAATTGGGTGATTTGGAATCCATTCCCACAGACCAAAATTCCAAAGCCTGGTTGGCCCGCTATCAGATTCCCAACCCGTGCCAACAAACTCTGGAGCAGCCACGGCCACTGTGCTATCCCGACTTCTCCGTGATGTTCTGGGTTGATCCCAAAGGGATCTTGCGTGAAACATGGACACAACAACCCGGCCCCTACGTCAGAGGCATTCATGATTTGGGACAACGAGACTATGTCACCAAACTTCAACAGGCCTCCACCGGCCAGTTGTACCGGCGGTTCATCGACAACCGGTGGATTGAATATTATGCCCAGCCTCTCATTTCGTTGGAGTCCAGCACGCGTAGCTTGGTCCTTTCCCTCCCTCATCAGATGACCAAGGAATCCCTGGAGGTTCAGAAGGGGTGGATCGCCGCCATTCAATCGGAAGCCTTTTCGCTGCTACTCAAACCTGTTCTCTCTCCCGGAGCGGGATATGCCGTTCTCGATGACCGTTCCGGCTTGGTTCTTTTTCATTCCAATGAACGTCGGATGCTTCGGGAAAACTTCCTGGAAGAAACCGATTCCAATCCCGAAATCGCTGCCTTAATTCATGCCAGAGCCGAAGGCCCGGTGGAAGGTGATTATTGGGGGATCGGCCATCGATTTTTTGTGAAACCGCTCGCGGGTCTTCCGTGGACACTGGTGGTGTTTGAGAGCAAGGAAGCTTTTCGAACCATCAACTTTGATGTTCTGATTTTTTCCTTGAGTTTGTTTACCCTCTACATTCTTGGACTTTTACTGTGGATCAAGGTCCTGTCCCTGATCTATCGATACGATCCGATAGGGCGGCGGGTTCGATGGACGTGGCCCAAGCAAACCTCCCGTTCAACCTATCATTGGCTCAGTCTGGGGCAAGCCGTACTGTTTATTCTAGGGCTGGCCGTTTTGGGAGGGCTGGACTGGCAAAACGACTTACGCCTTGAGTCCCGCCTGTCATTGGTCATCTTGCCATTTCTTACGATATGGATCGTGATCCGGGTATTATGGAAGCGTCATCCGACGCCTCAATCGACGGGCACTGAACGTCCAGGCGATCCTTGGACGTTGTTGCAAGCATCGCAATTATTGGGAGCCTTTAGCCGATTCGCCCTGACCACTTTTTTGCTTCTCGGCGTGTTTCCGGCCCTGGTGTTCTTTAAAGTGGCTCACGATCAGGAAATGCGATTATTTACTCAGCATCATCTTTGGGAATTCGGGAAAGCCCTGGCGGCTCAACCTCCCGGTCGCTGGCTGGCTCCAGGATTGGGCGATACACGAACGACATTCACCTTCCATGAAAATGCTTCAGTCTGTTTAATTGCTGGATGCCAGGGTGCCGATTCACCGGCCACCAGCATTCCGACAGGCGTGTGTGCCGGTTCAGAGCCAGGCTCCCTTGAGCCTTCTCTCCAGTATACAATGCAGGGCATCTTCAATTTGACCCCGCTTTCAACCTGCCTGACCTTTACCTCCGACACCTGGAAATCTCAAGACCGCATCACACCATCCTGGTTCAATCGTTTGCCGCAACTGATCCGGAAAAGTTCTCTCCAGAATCCGATGAACAAGCAAAGTTGGGGGTTTCTTCATCAGAACCCCATCGATTCACTTACCGAGTGGACTCAGACCGTTGACAACGGTCAACAGCGAGTCTCGCTACGTATCAGAGATTTTGCGCAGGGACCGATCGATCAGAGTGGCGTAACGCCCGTGTATCTCTCGGTATGGAACGGACTATTTCCCTGGACGCTTTCCTCCCGATTCCTTGGCATTCTAATTGTGGGCAGTCTCCTGTTGGCATTGGGATATGTTGTTTTGCGGTATATGATCGGCAATATCTTCGCCCTGCCCTCATTCTTTCATCAGAGCCATGAAGCGGGCATTCTCGCGATGTCGCCTTCCGCATCGACCCTACAACATCTCCTGGTTCTGGGCCATCCGGGGTCGGGGAAAAGCGAACTGATTCACAGTATTGCCCCGGAATGTTTTGTGTTGGATCTGCATGATAGTTATGCCCAAGAAACCTGGGCAGCGGAATTGATCTCCTCCATCCCTGAAGGCAGAAAGGCGATCGTTCTCGATCACTTTGAATACCGATGGGAGGATTCCGGACATCAAAAAGAAAAAGGGATACTCGTAGAACGTTTGCTTTCGGGGGGCTATCAGGTTTGTATCCTTTCCACCAGAGACCCGTTGGAATGGACGAAACTCCCTTGGTCCGATCCAAACGATCATTCTCAGGATGTCGTTCAAGGATATTGGATCGATCTCTTGGGCACCTTTGGATTCACGTATTTTGTCCCGAGTCGGATGGCTTCCTTATTCCGGGAATGGCTACACCCTCAAACGGACCACATGTCTCCGACCGGGGCCCTTTCGACTCTGGCGGTGAAACAATGCCTCATCCAGGAGTCGCAACCGACCCTTCAACTGGAGCGCATTGGTCAATGGATCCGCTCATTCCAGGAATGGGCCACCTGGACACCCAGTCAAATGAAAGAGCAGTTCCTCCGAATCGGCTGGCCCTATTATTTAGCCATTTGGCAATCTTGCTCTCTTTCCGAAAAACTCGCCCTGTTTCACTTGGCCATGGATGGCTATCTGCATGCCGATAATCCTGATCTGACTTCCCTGTCCCAAAAAGGTTTGGTCCGGTTAGAACCTGACCTGCAATTGATGAACGAGAGTTTTCGAAAATTCGTGTTGCAGTTGGGGTCCAATCTTCAATTATCCAAATGGGAAAGTCAGGCGACCCAGGACACCTGGGGAAGGCTTAAATGGCCGTTTCTAATGATCTTTGGCATCATTATTCTCTTTTTCTTTTTCACGCAACAGGAGTTCAAAAACTCATTTATCACTTTAATTTCATTATTGCCGATTCTGTTGCCCGCTCTGCCGGAATTGCCCTTTCTGTTTTCCTCTCAGAAATCAAGTTCTCCCCCTCAAGCCTAAGAGAATCTGCGTGGGATCCCACAGACCCTGCACCTCTTTCCCGAAGTATGATGACAGAAAAATATTCTTTTAAGAGTCATTGAGTCTTGTCGGTGGACGTCTTTTTCCTAGGGAAAGGGCAGACCTTGCCGATATAAGGTCGGACTTCCCGACCTATTCTCTTAACATTGGCCTATTTTCGGTAGAAATTAGAGACTACCCAGATAAGTGGCGTATGGCACAGTTCTTGGTTGTATACACCTTGTTGGGTGCGCGTCTTCACTCCTTGTAAAGGAACTCCATGAACGAATCAGAATACCTAGACCCCGAAGATCAGGAAAAGGCAGTGGAGATTAGAATTGAAGATGTCATTTACCGGACGGATGAAAGTCCGGCAGTAATCCTGGCCATTAAACGTACCTGTGCACTGAGCGGGGAAACCAAGGTTGGGCATGTGACCCTAGGCCAGGAAAACACGCTTCGCCTGTACCTCGAAACCTAACCTCCTCCCCTCAATTTTCACCTTCCGTCTTTGATTTCTTCATACTGAACTCCAGGCCAACCCTTACTCACTATACACCGGACTGTTCTGCCTCTAGAAAGAGGGGAAATTTCTCAAAACCTCGAAATTCGGCCGTGACTAGGGCTGGACGATGAACCCACCGTCCCTCAAACGGTAAGAAATGGTCGTGCTGGCTATTGAAAACCTGGCTTCCGGAAAAATGACTGCACCATGAGGGAGTCGAGGGCTGGATCATCTAACCGGTCAAATCAATAATTTCCGGATGGAGACCGGCAGGAGTCATGTTGAGACGAGCCACGGAAATAGGCAGAGAAAATCTGCGAGGGCCGGCACTGCCAGGATTCAGGAAAAGCACCCCGTGTTTATACTCAACAACCGGCCGATGCGAATGCCCAAAAATGACTGCAGAGAATTCCGCCGCTCCTGGATCCAGATCCAAATGTTCGACTTCATGGAGGACATAGAAGAACTGGTTCAACTGCTCGACAACTTGTGTCGTCGGAAGATAACTGGACCATTCCTCCCGATCATTATTACCCCGCACCGCAATAACGGGAGCAATGGACTCCAGCTTGGTTAACACCTCGGCATTTCCGATGTCCCCCGCATGGATTATTAATTGCACCTCCTGAAAGACATCGAAGACTTGAGGCCGCACCAACCCGTGGGTATCCGAGATCACTCCGATCATTACAGGGATGCCTTTAATTGTCTCATGGTGCTTTTCTCAGTGGAACATTCTGCTGTGGGTCAGAGCGGGGAGGAAGTATTTTAACCAAAGCTGTTTTTCACAATCTACACAAAATCCATAAATGGGTATAACCACAGACTATTCTGTAAAAAGTTGCTTCATCGAAATGCAAAACATGCTAGTTATCCTACTGTTTCGACCCTGTTCTAAAACAGATTTAACACAGTGGATCCATATCGGATGGGCATCAGGCCTACGTTTCGATAAGCAGGAATCCAGACGGCTTGATTTGGATGGAGCCCGATCTGATAGCACCTCGTATGAAAAATTTTCGGCTTGCTGAGGAATGGACTCAAACAAGAGTTCGGGACCTGTGCTAGCAAGAACACAGGGACCGAGTTCGCGGTTGAAGTGAAAAAGAAGGCCGACGAGCTAGCGCCTAGAAATTCATGGTGCTGTAATCCGAGTGGCACACCTTGCCCTGCTCGTTGAATTTCACGCTCAGCGTCTCACTGGTCCCCCCTGATTTCCCTTGACCTGCATCCATATGTTCGTACGTCCATAACTCCAGGCAGTCCTTCGGGTCATTTAAGTATTTTTCAAAACCTATAGACGTGGGTTTCCCGAACCATGTTTCGATGTCTATTTTCGTCTGCACGTCGGATTGGATGTTCTTGGCCTTCGGTACATCAATTGGGCGACCTGTAATGGATTCAATTGTCATATTTTGGGGCTTCCTCATCAAAGACCAGCCGCACACCTTTCCGTCCTTGTTAAAGAAAACGTTCAGTGACTCCATCATCATGATAGATGGCCCGTTTACCTGCGAGCTTGTGAGCGTGTGCATGTAATTCCACATTTCTAAACACCCATGTGGGTGTTGGTAATTAGGGACCTCGGAATTTTTGTAATCTAAAGGGTTTTTAAACTGGGTTTTCCCAAACCACGTCTCGATGTCTTGTTTCGTATGCACCCCGGTTTGGATGTTCCTGGCTTTCGATTCATCAATTCGCTTTCCCTGCTCCATGACTATGGGCTTTCCCTGCTGCATCTGCTGGAACATTTGGGCTGACATATCGGCCTCGCGCGGCGGCGTCAGCAAACATCCCGACATCGACAGTGAGAGCAGTCCGATCAATCCGACGAGAACTGTGCGCATGGATCCTCCTTTATTTTCAACTGCAGTCAGTCTAGAACTACGGCGTTTGACGACGGCCTCGAGTTGGTAGATCGTGTATTACGAGGTCTCCACCAAGGGCCTTCACCTTAAAAGAGTCAATGAACTGGGTTCACTGTTGAGGTGAAGAAGAGGGCCGAGGAGCTGTCGCCTAAAAATTCATTTTTTTGAAGACCGAATGACATACCTTGCTCTGCTCGTTGAACTTGACGTCCAGGAACTTATACTCTGAATTACCACCTGCTTGCCCGGGAGCTCGCCGCCCCGGGCCCAAGTCCATGTGGTTATAAGAATAGCGCCATAACTCCCCATCACAGCCCTTCGGATCATCCGAGTCATTGCCAAAACCTATAAAGTTTGCTTTACCGAAGCCCGCCTCAATGTCTTGTTTCGCAGTCACGCCATTCTGGATTGTCTTAGCCTTCGCTTCGTCAATCGGACGACCTGTAAGGGAATCCGGGTCCCTACTCTTCAAATCCATCCCGCCCCTCAGCAAAGACCAGCGGCACACCGTATTATCCTTGGTGAAGGCAACGCTCAGGGTCTCTATTCCCAAAAGGTGCTCTTTCATATTACTGAGCCTATAGTTGTACATCCACTCCTCCACACAACCATGAGGGTCGTTATAATCCTTGCCGACAGACTCGGGGTCATCCAAAGAATATTTTATCTCGGGCTTCCCGAACCCCATCCGGATGTCCTGTTGCGTGGTCACCCCGGTTTTGATGGCCCGGGCCTTCGCTTCATCGATCCGGGTGCCCTGTTCCATGAGCATAGGCTTCCCACTCAGCCTCTGAGTTTCATAAGCCTCGGGCGGCGGCGTCAGAAGACATCCCGCCATCGTCAGGATGAGCAGTCCTATCAGTCCCATAAGAGCTGTGCGCATGCGCCCTCCTTTTGTAACCACGATTATTCCGAAAATGCGGCATTCATGGTCAACATCGCCTGGACCGATCGATGCCTTACGTGGCCTCCAACTTCTGTTTCAAGGCCTTGGCAAATGACTCCGCGGTGTCCCGGATTGAGTCGCTGCCGCCCGAGAGAGTAATGATCAGCATCCAATTCCCCTTTTCGACATCAATGATGCGAATGCTCGCGCTGCTGACAACCTCCCGGATGCCCCCCCCAAATCCCATAAACCCGTACGAGTAATTCTGGCCCGTTCCGACCGTGCCGATAATCAGCGCGTCCACGGCAAGAATCTTCCCGACGGCGATAGTTTGCGCGGTGGAATCGGTGACGCCGCCTAAATTCAGCGCCTGTTCCCTCATCACTTTGTCCAACTGCGCCCGTTCAATCACGTCAATGCCCAGCTTCAACAGCTCGACCGCGAAGTGGTCGGCGAAGGCCTCCTGACTGCCCTGGTGGCCCCCGATCATCTGGAATCCCCCGAACATGGACCCGCTTGAGGAACTGCTGCTCGCCTCTAATTGCAGCGCCACCTTCTTCATCTTCTGCAAGTCCGCCTGCGTGACCTTCGGGCTGACCGCAATCGCGAGGGAGCTGCAACCGGACAGAACGATGAAGCCGAGGAGGCAGAGCCATGAAAGAGTTCGAAGTCTGATGGATTGCATGCTGAGTTTCTCCTGTGAATTCAAGCCTGAAATGCCGGAAAAATTTGGTTATTCTACTCAAGTAGTCATATTAGCTTCAAAGAATGGAGCGTAAGTCCGCTGACCGCAATCTTGAAATACAGCGACAGATCCGAAACGATCAATTTGCCCTGCTCCCGCCACCAGACTCCTTCGTCCATTGTTCGAGAATGACCGGGAGCGCCGCGTCCATCCACCTGTTCGCTGCTGTTGAAATGGCCTTCTTGCCTGCGACCTGCTCCGACACGTCGAGCGCCGGCGCGTTCGCCTCTTCCGCCGCAAGAATCTCGCCGGTGTCTGCCAGGATCGCTTTGGCTTGCAGCCGTCCCCGGACGGACACAATACCCCCCATCATCATTCCCTGCAGCGCGATTTCGCTGAACGCCTCGCCGACAATGAGAACCTCGGCGCCATGCTGCCGGCCGAGCGACTGGGCCGCCTTGATGTCGCCTTCCAACAACTGCTTCAGTTGATCACCCTCGCGAATTTTCCGCACCTGCGCCTGATCGACGACCTTGAATCCCTTTTGGAGGAGCAGCCGTATGATTTCGGCTTCCCCGGATGTGTCGGTCACCACCGCCCCCACATGGCGTTCAGCCACAATGACCATTATCCGGGGCTTGTCCGGCCGTGTAACATATGCAGGCGCTTTCGCCACTTCGACCGGCTTGAAAGACTCAACTGGTTTGTGGCCTTGCGCTTTGAGCATTTCCAATTCTGCCCGCATGCGTGTCATCTCGTCGGACGATCCCCCACTATTTAGCGGAAGAGGCAGCGGACCACCGGCGGCTGCCGCCAGCCGGAACACAAACTGGCCACCTTCATCTCCAGCGCCCCTGAGCGGCTCGCTCTGCGGCGTCTGCTCGGCGTTGTTCGCTACCAGTGGTGCCAGCATCGTGTGAAGCTGACTCGGGACCAAATAGGGATCGGTGTTTTCTTGCAGGAGCGCAATCAAATGGTACGCGAAGACGCTGTGGCCGTCCTTGCCTCGATCCGTTACGGGTTCTTTCCCGCCTGATGTAAGGCCCCACCGGGACGGTTTTTGGTAGAGCCGCGAGAACCACTGATCGTTGATCGGCGGCAAGGCCCTCGTCCCAAATAAAGTTCCGCTGAAACAGGAATCCGCCACTAAGTACACATGCCGGGCCTTCATGCCGTTGATGTAATCCCGAATAGAGGCGTTGGTAATGAAGGTCCCCGGCTCCTTTGGCTCGCCTTCCACCGGCACCCACCAGCCGAGCTTCCCCTCTTCCTCGTATTGGCCATGACCGGCATAGTAGATCAAGACGCTGTCGTCTTTGCCGACATCGCGGCCCAGGCGATACAGGGCATTCTGAATTTTCGACCCTGTCGCTTGCGCGTCATACAACTCGACAATATGCTCCGGCTTAAATCCATACCGTGCCATCAACACATCCCGTATACCGTTGGCATCCCGCACAGCGCTCTCCAGCTTCGGGGCATATCGGTACTGATCAATGCCGATGATCAGCGCCCAGTATTCGCCGGTAATCGGCACGCTGTCGGCTGTCGCCGGGGCCACCGTCACCCCACGCTGCGGTTGCTCAGCCAAGACCAATGGGCTCACGATCACCATTAACAGCCAAAAGACAAAAATCCACCCGATTGCGATGTGTCGCATCAACATCTCCTCAAATAGTGGGTATGCCACCAAGTCATTCTTGCAATTTTCCGGACGGACGAAGAAAAAGTGGGGGAAAATGCCAGCCTATGGCGGTAAATAATACAGGCGAGCCACCAGTCTCCTTCATGCCATCGAATCTCTTTCTTCTTTGAGCAGGAGTCGTCCCCTTTAAGGTCATCTTAAGGTCCTCAACCTCTTCGTAAGGGAGGCCACTGAGAACAGGATGTTACAGATGGATTTCATGTCTGCCCAACCAGTCGTTGACCTGGTCGTCGATCATTATGGCTTCAATTCATTCCTGTCGACGAAAAGGCACATGGTGGATAAAAAACGGGATGGTTTTGGCTACCGCGTTGTCCAGCGGCAGACCCATGATGCCAATACGCCTTTCTAATCCATTCTCGTATGACAAAATAAGGGTGTAGTTTCGAATGAGGTAGCGGCCTTTCCCTTCACGCGGCGGAGTGGATACCTGACTGGTTACTGAAGATGTTGAGAGCTCTTGAAGGCGGAAGATACCGCGATCGACAAAATGACCATCGCGCGTCAAGGTGATGGTTGGATCACTTAAAGTCGGGTTATCAAGCATCGGCACAAACGTGCCATCGAATTGGAAATCATCGGCTGGAGGCAGCCTAATCAGCTTGTTCTCTTCCCCACCCTTCCAGCCATAGGCTGTCGGGGTGAAGACCTCCGTCTCTTCCCCGAATGTGAGAGTCAGCTTCTTGTCATCACGACTATAAGTTCCCTTATGGTTAACTGGAGCCTGTTGAATTAACCGCTTTTGGTCAACTCGGTCCAACCCTTCATAAGGCATCCCGGCGTGGAAGGTTCCATCGTCGAACAAGACCAGCGGGGGACCGCCTGACTTCCCGGCTAAGAGGTACACCTCAGCCGACACCCCCTGTTTCATAACCGGTATTGGAATAAGAGCGGTCGTGCGGGTGAGAGAAGAGGTATCCCCGTCACCCAGCATTGCCCTGACTGTCGGCAAATACGTTTTGTACAGCTCTTCTTGATCTGACATGTAGAAAACGGATTGGGACTCTCTCTTTGAGATTAGCGTAAACATGGCGATCCAAAATTTCTTTCCATCAAGCTGGCTGAAGACTCCTTCTGATGAAAGGACTTTTCTGTGTCCGTTCCGTGCCATTGCCGATTCGGTGTGCCACCCTTCGGCAATGAGGTTTTTGACACCACCCTGAACCCCTGCTTCATGAATGCGTTCGGGAAATCGCGAGACATCCGGGTTGGCAAGAGACTGGGGATCGTTGACAGCTACAACAAGATTGCGACCTTGAGGAAGATCAGATGGAACAAAATATGTGATCGATTTCCTTCCTCCGTCGCGCTGACTTTTCCAGCCGGCCGGTGCTTGGATCTTTGGTAGGTGTGTTGCGGGCGTTGAGGGTTGCTCCGCCGGCGAACCGACCTCGCGGGAAAGCTTAAACGTGTGTATATGAATATGATTCGGATCAATTTCTCCGCGATCGTCGCCATCGACATAAAAGAACAGCCGGAACACAGGCCCATCCGCGTAACGTAACGTGATGGTGTGATTCTTGATGCTGTAGGAGCCTGGACCGGGACGGAGTGACCGGGCGGGAGAATCCAAACGGGAATCCGTCAGATTGAGAATCTGGGGCATGGCCCCGCGATCAACAAATCGTCCGTCTGAGCTAAAGCTAATAAATATTCCAAAGCCTGAAAGCTCAAATGTTCCCGAGAGCTTCAAGCTGTCGCAGTTAGGCTGCCGCCCGCCGGGCTGAACGGTTACCTTCTCGCCATTAGGATACTGAAATGTGACCTGGTCTCCCTGTACCGAATATCGTCCGCTCTTGCCAAAGGTGGCGGTATCGAACTCATCATAACCATAAAATGAATACTTGTCGTAGAATGTCCCGTCAGGAAAAAGATAGAGATATGAGTCGTTAAAGTAGTGGCCATATATTTTGTACGGGCCGGAAGTAGCATCGGTTTTTCCGATGTACAGCCCAACGACCGGCGCATCGGCTCTGTCGGATGCTTGAGCCGGGAGAAGGAAAAATGTGAACGCCAGCATTGCAGCTAGGCACGATACAAGGGTACGACGCGTCATGAATGTCCTCCCGAGCAACACGCTCTCGTTTTCATCTCTAGTCCGTCTTCGGCTTCCACTCTTGCGCCAGTCGCTTCCCTTCGTCTATCTGAGGTGGAGCCATGTCCTTGACCAACTCGGCCAGCTTACTCTTCGCATTGGATTCTCCGGCCGAATCGGCCAGAGCCAACCACTTGTATGCCTGCACGGAGTCCTTCGGTACACCGCGGCCATGCACCAACATCGAGCCCAGAATGGATTGGGCGGTAGGCTGGCCCTGTTCAGCGGCCATCTGGAAATACTTCGCAGCCTCCTCGAAATTCTTGGCTACGCCATGGCCATTCAGATACATTGTGGCGAGATTAAGCTGTCCCCAAGCATCCCCTTGCTCGGCCGATTTCCGGAACCACTTCACAGCCTCCACTGGATCCTTGGCCACGCCCTTGCCGTCAGCGTAGGCCACGCCCACATTGGATTGTGCAACCGCAATACCCTGCTCAGCCGCCTTGCGGAACCACTTCACGGCTTCCACGGCATCTGCCTTCACACCTCGGCCATCTCGATACATGACCGCGAGATTCGTTTGAGAAATGCTATGTCCCTGTTCGGCAGCCGCTTGCAGCCATTTCTCGGCTTCCGTCATGTCGATCGGTACCCCTCGACCCTCGAAGTAGATCTGGCCGAGGGTGGCTTGAGCGTTGACATCGCCCTGGTTGCCAGACTTACGGTACCACTTGACGGCCTCACCGGGATCCTGTGAAACACCTTGACCCAAGAGATAGGCCTCGCCCAGATTATATTGAGCCGTGGGATCACCCTGCTCAGCCGCTTTACGGAACCACTTTGTTGCCTCAGTGGCATCGGCGGAGACACCACGACCCTGGTCGTAAGCGGCCCCAAGAAGAAGCTGTCCTGAAACGTCATTCTGCTCAGCGGCTTTTCGGAACCATTGCACCGCTTTCGGTGCATCCAATGGTACACCTTCTCCATTAAGAAACATGAGGCCAAGGTAAACCTGAGCATCCGCATTGCCTTGTTCGGCCAAAGGACGAAGCTCGATCATTGCCGTCGCGTAGTCATTGCGATCATATGCAGCGACTCCTTCGCCAACGCCGCCCCATGCGCATGCTGAACGCAGGAGAACATACATTAGAACGAATCCGAAGCCTATTTTCATTGGTGTGGTCTCCTCCTCGATTTACAAACAACTTGTGACCGAATTGCCACTTTTATCGCACCGCTCAATCGCCCAGCATAGCGCGCACCATTGGAAGATAGACTTTCTGTAAATCTTCACCGTCTGAAAGAAAAAGTACACCTCGGAATTCTGCGGCTGAACGCAAGCTGAAATATGTTATCCACACTCTCACCCCTTCGGGCAGAAGATATACTCCAATGGACAAGGGTATGATGCCTCCCGTCCTTCGCGTCATGGGCCTTTCCGTGCGATATCCCTTGATCTTAAAGCTTTTTTCAAGATCAAGAACCGCGGCTTCATGAATACGTTCCGCCGACACATATGGGTTGGGCAAAGCCAGTGGGTTGGTAATCACAACCATCACCTCGCGGTTTTGCGGGAGATTTGGAGGAATAAACTTTGTCGTCTGCTCTGATGAGTCGTACTGGCTGTTCCAGCCCGGAGGTGGTTCGATCTTTGGAAGACTTCGTGAGAGCGGTGGAGGATATGCCCCTTGCTGGGGGGACGGGACAATTTGATTGCCATAAGGATACGAGGGCCTATGTCTTTCCTGATACGAAGGAGGATGTCCTCCGTAGGGTGTGGAAGCTGCCAGATTTCCAGACAGCTGGGCCTGCTTCAATTTATTCAAATTGATAGAATCACCAAAGCCGCTTGTATCCAACCGTTGACCTTCCGGCCCCAAAAACCCTTGTCGATCCAATTGGTATCGTCCGGCCCTGAATGTGGGGAGGTAGGTGCGCATTTCCGTCAATTCAACTTCGGTCTGATACCCATGACCGGCATTATTGTTATTTTTAGTTCTTGAAATGAGGGATGTCGCCATTTTCAACTTCCTTTCAATTCACCAATCGAACCAAACATTCTCCCCTAGCTCAGAGTAGCCATAGCTAACGCCGGCTTGAGGAGTCGACAACCCGATTCCCGTAGCTGTTCCGTTTCCTGGGGACCAGGTGAGACTACCCATTGGCCCCGCGCCACCTGAGAAGCTAACACCATGCTCCGTTAGGAAATTTCTCAACTCAGCTGAAGAAGGTTCATTACCCTGGTTTAACCAATTGGCAGTACAAGTAAGTGATACAGGCGGTTCCAGGGCAACAGCAGGCTTTGTTGGTATCCCGGCACCGCTCCCTAGATAGCTGAAGTACGTATTCCCCTTCCTATCGATAGTGAAAGTACCAGACCATCCGAGGTATTTTCCTATCAGGGGAATCTTTGCCAATCCAAATCCTATATTGAAGGTAATGAAATCAGGCCCTCGTATCCATAAGCCATAAGGATCAACTATGTTCACCGAATCGTTGCCCACGTACGCGTAGAGATTGGTATCCCCTCCGGCGAAGCCGATGGGATCTCTATTGGTCCAGCGGCCTACCTGAGAATCGTAGTCCCGTGCGCCGAAGCGCACGAGCCCAGTGTCGGTATCGTACAACCCGCCGGCAAAACCGAAAGGCTGAAAGCCGGGCCGGGTATCAAGAAGCACCTTGCCAAATTCGTCATACTCGAGTTGCTGAACGATCGCGCCCGTCGCCACGTTCACGACCAGACGAGGGCTGCCTAGCTGGTCGGTAATGATGCGATAGGTGCTTCCACCTTCATAGAGGGAGAAGAAATAATCCGGCACATTCCGGCCGGTGGCATACACGAATCGACTCACGACATTGTTGTTCCCATCGAGTTCCGCGATAGGCCGTAGCCCATCCTGATACAACCACTTCCGGGTAAGCACCCCGTTCACGAGCTTTGCAATGCGGCGGCTCCGCCCATCAATCACATAGGTGATCTGCTTGCCATCGGGAAGTGTCACGCCCGTGAGATTGCCCAGCAGATCGTACGAGTATCGTGTGATCGCGTGGTCGATCGTCTTAGTCTGGAGGTCGCCATTGGGAGACCAGGAATAGGTGAATCGTCCGTACTGAAGGAGATGATCGGCTGCGTCGTACGTGGCATGCATTCCTCCGGTTGTGGTTGGACTAGCGCTTTCATCGTTGGTGTTGTAGATTCGGTTGCCGTTCGCATCATAGAAATAGCGATTGAGCAGGCGGTTGTCTTTCTTGTCCCTGACTTCCATGAGCCGGCCCACTTTATCGTACGTATAGGTGTAGGTTCTTGTGACGAGGGGCCTCGCGATAGGCAGCGGCGTCGGCCTCCCAGGAGTTAGCGGGGCAATACGAAAGTCCGTCGAATTCTGATTCGTGTCCCTGCCGTCCGGTACGCGCGCGATTGAAACACCCGGTGGAGGTTTGGGTACCGGTGAGCCTTCGGTGAAACCACCGAGCGGCACGGCCCCATAGCCGACGGAATCCCGCAGTCGGCCAGAGGCATCCTTGAGGCCCACGGCGCCGTCTGCGCCAAGAGCGCCAATCATGGAATCCGTGTGGGGCCCGGAAAAACCCGACCCGGAATAGATGCGATACCCGTTCGGCGGCATGGTCCCCTGCAGCCACGCCAAGATATCGTAGGTACCGTTATCGGGACTCGTCGGAGGTGCGCCGGCTTTGTCGGGAGTGCGATATGTGAGACGCCATCCCTCGACGCCGACCGGCGTGGCGCAGGAATTGAATAGTTCGACAAACACTGGGGCGCCCGTCATGATCTCGTTGATGACCGGACCGCATGGTGCTTCTTGCGTTCCCGAGGGTAGGACAAACACCGGGGCCGGGGGATTGGGATCTAAGATCTTTTCTGTTTTTTCCGTGACGCGACCGAGCACGTCCCTCTGGATCGATTCCGAGAATAATACAGTATCCGCTAGGACAAGATCTTTTCTATACTTGGCCTCATCGCTTGTGACTTCACCGTTTCTGTACTTGGCCTCATAGCTCGTGACTTCACCGAACTGGTTGTACGCCCATTCGTCATGCACAACGTGGTTCGGGACGCTGTTTGGAACCTTGCTCGTAACTTTCGCATAGCCGCACCAATAGGAGGTCTGAGAGCAATATTCTGGATTGTCCGAATTTTTACCAAGTTGCAGGTTTTGATCACGGTGCCAATACTCCCCCTTACCGTCTCCCAGCACGGTGTTTTGCAACTGACCATTCCAACTGTCACGCTTGAGCCCGAACCCGCCGGCATCCTTGAGGTAACCTAAGGCATCATAGGAAAACACGACAGGCTCCAGAAGAGGATTGGGTGGAGGGATGGTCTCTACCCTGATAGAGGGAGTTGCCGGCGGCTGGAGACCCATCGATGGATTGGGTGGCATTTTTTTCGCAGGGGGTGGTGGGATCGGCGGGACAATTTGGAGGGACTTGAGGCGGAAATGCGTATCGTACTCGCGTTGGACTGCCCCCTGTACAGGGCCGGTCCACTTTTCCGATTTCAGCAATAGGCCGTCATATTTGTATGAGAGCCCGCTTCCGCCTTTCGTGTTGATGGTGTCGATCTTGCCGGTCCTGGCATTGTATCCAAACGCAATCCCAATCTGATCCGCCTTGAGGTCCGCAACCCGTCCCGCAGTGTCATACGTCAATTCGATGATTCGGCCATCAGGCGGCAGCACCCGCCTTACTTGCAGCTCTCGGTCGTATTCGTATTTGGTCGGCTGTCCGCTCGGCGGTCTGTACGCGCTCGGCCGATCCGGCAACTGATATTCAAACGTATGCGCTTCGTTTGTTGGCTTTCCTCTCGGCGGAGTGGACACGCTAGGCAGATTCGGCAATTTCTTAAGTGCTTGGGCTACCGGAGGACTCACCATAATCAGATTGCCGTTGGCATCATATTTCACGTTGACAATCTGCTGACCCGAGGCATACTGCGCCGCGATCACCCGCCCTGCCCCGTCTCGCTTCACATCTATTGTCCGTCCAAGGGGATCTACGACTTGGCTTATCAATCCAGCGTTGTCATACTTCAACTGCAGGCTACGCATCCTGACAGTATTGGTGGGGGATTGATAAAAGCCCTCAGACCCTTGGGCGACGCCCTGGATGATGCTGCTTAGCTGGCCTTGGGCATTATATTGATAGAATATCGGCGCCAATCCTCTCACCTCTTCACGCGCCACGCGCCCTTTCGCATCGAAAAAGACCAGGCGATATGGGAATTGCCCCGTACGCTCCGTCAATAATTTCGCGTTATCATCGTAGGCCCTAACTAGCTTGTGGCCATTGATCTCAAGGGTCTCGTTTATCTCTGACGAGGGTACGCGACGGCTAGCCGACACGACCTTCTTCAGACCAGCGGGGGTGGTCACGGTCTGCGTCATATCAAAGCTATTCGGATCGGGATGGCCCACGGTGTCAATCTGGGTGCCATCCGGCAATCGTACGGTTTGAAGATTTTTACCACCTCCAGCACTTTTGCTTTCTGATGTGGTCACATAGCCGCCGGGCGCTGTCACCGTGCGAGTTTCCTCTGCGCCGGTCCGGGGCTTCACGGTATACGTCGTCGTGCGATTTTCTGCACTGGTATGCGTCACCGTGTACGACCCATCGGGCCGGGTGACGCGGGCAAGCCGCTGTGCCCCCACGCCCAGCAGCTCATCTTTGACCAAGCGTCCATTGGCATCATAGGCATAGACATATGCGTGTCCTTTCGGATCCTTCATGCCGACTAACAAGCCGTCAGGAGTCATCGTAAAGGTTGTCTTCTCCTGTGCGGGATTGGTGATGCTCGCCAGATACCCCTTCGCATCGAGAGTGAACGTTGTGCGTACACCCAAGGGGTTCACAATGGCGATGGGATTTCCGGCGCTGTCACGCTCGATTTTGGTCACTTGGGTACCTGCCACATCGATGACTGTGATAAGCCGTCCTTGCGCATCATAACCAAAGCCGAGCCGTTTCGAGCCGGTCCTGACATCCAGGGTGCTGAGGTGGCGGCCGCTGGCATCGAACTCATAGGTCGCGCCCATGTTGACAGAGAGAATCCTGACCGTGCCGCCGGGTCCCGGCAGCACCTCGCTTAGTTCGGTCGTATTCCGGCGGACGCCAGTCCCTAAGTAGAGCGTCTTCTTGGCGATGTCGTAGACATGGTGCGCACTGAGCGTCCAGCCACCCAGCTGACGCGCGTGGGCCACCGCGACCGGGTTGGCCGCCGCGCGACCCGGCACGCGATCGCTTTGGTAATGCAGGGTAAACGGTGTTCCAACCACATCCATCGCCTCGCCTAGGGACTGATTTTCGCAGGCAATCACGGACCCGCTCTTTAGGCAGGGTTCGGAAACCGTGTCATCTACGACAGAAGCCATCGGCGGTGGAGACGGAGGGTTCGAGGTGGGTGGAGGAGGGGAAGGCGGCGGCGGAAGAGGATCTGGGGACAAGTACCAAGTGATGTCCAGCACTACGTTTTGAAAACTCGTAGGCCTCTGCTTATGACCTTGCAGAATTAGACCACTGTTCGGGAGTGGCTCAATTCCCGTCGTTCCGCCTGTTTGGAAAAGCAAGCTTCCTGTGGATGTTTGTCCGGTGCATGTGTCTGTGACAGTCATCGGTCCGGAGTAGCTAGCCGCGGCGCCAAATTCGTAAGTGGAATCCGGATAGATCCAAAGATTAAGAGAAGCTTTTGGATCTATTATTGGTAGAACTACAACTGCGTTTATCGGGCCTTGTGCTTTGGCTTTTGTCTTAGTGCATCCTGCCTGCATGTCTTGCGATGAGTTAGTAACACCAGAAAACTCATATCGTGTTGGATTTGTTGTGTCCGTTGGCGAATACGTAAATGAACCCTCTATGTGATGGTTGTATGTAGTGGAAATGCCAGGCAAACTGGTGTCCGTTCCTGTTAGGGCGATTGAAAATTTTCCATACCACTTCTTCACGTCGTGCCACGAGTGCGGCGTGCCCATCGTTGCAGCCAACGTTGTGCTAGTACGTGGGGACGGGATGAGTACGAGTGGAGGCGGTTGCTCGAGAATCCCACCGCTGACGGTTGGGCCGGCGCTGACTGGCACCTTTTTTTGGATCTGCGTCTGCGGCTTTACTGCCACAGGTCCCGTTCCGCCGAGGTTCAGGCTGATAACATAGGCGGTTACGGTCCCAGGACTCGGCGTCAGATGGTCCTTGGAGCGCACCATCCAGCCCACCGGCATGGGATTGCTTCCATCCGTGAGTGGGGCGGATTGGGTGAGCAGTTGCCCGGCTGCCCCCGGGGGCACAATCGTCTGGGCCCCGCCGCCCGTGACGACATAGCCCGTGCGCGTCGCACGGACTTGCACGGCCGGACTGGCCCCCACCGCGCTCGACGCCTGATCAATCTGGATCCGTGGAAGCGGGGTGGCCGTATTGCGAGGCCGGATGGCCACCACATACGCGGTGACCGAGGCCGGACTGGCATAGGCATGGTCCTTGGCCCGGCATTCCCAGGTGGTGGCCGAGGAGGGGAACGACGCCGTGAGCAGATTGCCGGGGGCGGAGGGCCCCGTCTTCCAATTGACCCGGCACCCCCCGCTCGCCATCACATACCCCGGCGGACTCGTGACCGACATGCTGGGGTGTGCGGTGACGGGGCTGGTGGCCTCCCGCACCGTCACTTCCCACATGTTGCCAGGGTCTGGGAGGAGAATCGCATAGGCCGTCAGGGCCGAGGGATCGGCCGCCCCGTGATCTTTTGCGCTGGCTTCCCATCCGGTGAGGCCGGTGGGAGCGCTGGACGTCAACAAACTGCCAGCGCCTCTCCAATCGGCAAAGGCGCCCCCGCCGACCAGTTTTTCAGACGGAGGAGTGGTAACGGTCGCTTTGGTGTGATCCGACGGGGCTACCGTTCCCATGAGCACACGGGTCGCGGTCCCGATGGCACGGGACACCACTTCGCCTTCCGTGGTCGATGGTGTCGTCGCCTGCACCGGTGGCTGGTCTGCCTGTTGCTCAAGCTGCGCCACCGCCTGCTCGTTCGGCCCAGCGTCCGCCACGACCAGATCAGGAAGAACACCACTGAATAGTCCCAGCAGCACGAACCCCAGTCCGACGATCAACTCACCATTCCCTCGCCCCCTGTTCGGCATTCCTGCTTGTTTTATGTCATCCTCCCTCACGCTTTTCATCGGATCCTTCCTGGTTAGACTCTCACTTGCTTGACCTCCTTGAGGCCTTGCTTTTTCTTCTCATCGACAGAAATTCCCGTGCCTCACGGAAGCTTCTCCACTCGAAGATACATCGTGTAGTTGCCTTGCAGCTGTATGCCTCCTATTGGAAGCGCGGGTGGTCCATCGATGAATGGAATTGTGATAAGCACGGGTGGAACGTTGCCTATTGATGAAGGAGAAGAAAGCTCGGTCTCAATTTTTTTTCGCGTGAGCACCACATACCGATCCCTTAGCGAATAAACTATCGGCGGATGACTTTGCAGCGGATTCCCTGTCGTAGGAGGAGGAATTCTCTCCAAACCAATGGGGCGATCTCCTGGAGCATGGACGATATCTTCCAGCAAGAGGCCCATCGTGACTTCGATATTCTGAATTTGCATCTGTCTCTGAATAACTGCATTGGCAGCGGGATCACTGGCGAAAGCCATTTGAACCGCAAAAGCGGGAGCTAGTGTGGCCGTAAGACCACCAGAGGAAACCTTCCATCTCTGCTCCCATCGTTGGTAGGTATCACTTGATCCGTCATATTCCCAGAGGGTTGGATTAATGATCAAAAGACTGCTGTCCGTCAACGGGCCTTCATACACGACGAAGGGAAATGTTTTGAAGGAAGGTGTGCCATGAGGCAATCTTGGGTCATCGACAGAGGGCACCCAATCATTGCCGGTGATGCCTCCAGAAGCCGTGCGATGCCCGGCCATAATTCTTGATCCGATACTATTTTGCTGGCCATGCACGAGACTCTTCACAACCCCCGCGTCCACGAGACGCTGTCCCTGAGGCTTCTGAAGGTCATACAATCGGGCTGCCGCTGCAACGTAAATCTCATCTCCCCAACCGTCACTGTTCAGTGCATTGTCTACCGTGGGATGACTGATTCGGAGGCCGTTGATGACGACCCGGTATTTTCCGATTTGCGTTGGCGCTGTTGGAGACGTCGGCTGTTGCACGGGGGCCGTAACCTTCGGTTGCAGAATCATGTGCGTGCTGCCCCCAATGGCAGGAGAAAACGGCGACAAAACCATGCCGGATGGCGCAGTCGGTGGGGGGGGCGTGGCTTGCGAATCTTGGGGCGCAGTCCCTTGCGGCACCGTGATGGTCATGACATTGTTGCCACGATTGAAATCCGGCACGAGGCTCATCGCTTGGACGGAGCTGGTCCGTGACATATTGCCGGGATTGCGAAATACAACAGTTGCACCGGCAGTGGCCTGATTCCCGAGCTGCGGCACGGTACAGGTGAGCACCGGCAGGCCCGGGACCATCTCTTTCGACGTACAGGTCGCCCCGCCCCGCGGATCAATTCTGACGACACTTGTCCCTGGCACGGCATTGGTAAAGGCATGAGCGAGAATGATTTCTCGAGCATTGTCATCTCCCTGATTGGTTACACCAAGCTGGTAGGTCTGGACCTGATTCGCGGGGTCTGTGGTTCCAGTCAGTGACACGGCCAGGTCGGCTAGCCACCCATTGGGACTCGCTGCGACACCCTGCCCGATATTTGTCGCCCAGTTGTTGGCTTGATTCGGATCGGGCGTCACGGTCATGACTTGGGCCATGCTATAACGCGGCCCATTTCCAGGATTGGCGAGCACCACATTAACGGTCAAGCTCTGCCCTACCGTAAGCCTGGGAACCGAACAGGTGACGACTGGATTGCCTGGATGGACGTCGAAAGCACGACAGATTTTTTTCGAAGGGGCCTCCTTGACACGCACACCGGGAGGACCAGGCTCACGTAGGGCGAAGGCCAGGCGCACATCGTCCGCGATGTCCTTACCATGATTGACGATGGTAAGCTCATAGCTTATTTCCTGTTTCGTAGAATTGGCGGTCGCCCTCATCGTGATTCCCACATCGGCAGCCCACTGCTGGTTGGACACTGAAGACGACGTTGCGATTGGAGCCGTGTCTGGCGGGCCCGTGGGGTTTTGTGGCGCTTGCGTCATCGCCCCGCCTGATCCTGCCGCATTGAGGTCCAGGCTGATGACGTAGGCGACCACCGTCCCCGGACTGGATACCAGATGGTCCTTGGAGCGCGCTGTCCAGCCCCTCGGCGTGGCCTTGCCGCCCTCCGTGAGTGGGGCGGATTGAGTGAGCAGTTGCCCGGCTGCCCCCGGGAGCACAAGCGTCTGGGCCCCGCCACCCGTGACGACATACCCTGCACGCGACGCATGGACTTGCACGGCGGGATGCGCCCCCACCGCGCTTGTCGCCTGATCAATTTGAATCTGTGGGAGGGGTGTGGCCGGATTGCGAGGCCGGATGGCCACCACATACGCGGTGACTGAGGCCGGACTGGCATAGGAGTGATCTTGGGCCCGGCATTCCCACGTGGTGGTCGATGAGGGGAACGACGCCGTGAGTAGGTTGCCCGGCGAGGTGGGCGCGGTTTTCCAATTGACCCGGCATCCCCCGCTTGCCATCACAGACCCTGGCGGGCTTGTGACCGATATGCTGGCGTGGGCGGTGACCGGGCTGGTGGCCTCGCGCATCGTCACCTCCCACATGTTGCCAGGATCCGAAAGAAGAATCGCATAGGCCGTCAGGGCGGAAGGATCGGCCATACCATGATCTTTGGCACTGGCTTCCCACCCCGTAAGGCCCGTGGGGGCACTGGCCGTCAACAAACTGCCGGCACCTCTCCAATCAGCGAACGCGCCCCCGCCGACCAGTTTCTCAGGACCGGTTGCAGTGACCGTCGCAAGGGTGTGGCCCGCCGGAGGGACGCTTCCCAGGAGAACCCGAGTGGCGAGCCCCATTCCCCTGCTCACAACCTCACCTTCCGTGGTCGATGGAGTTGTCGGCGCCTGCACCGGTGGCTGGTCTACCTGTTGGTCATTCTGCGACACTACCTGCTCGTCCGGCCCGGCCTCCGCCGCGGTTAGATTAGCGGGGACGGCATTCAATATCCCCGTCACAATCAACACCAATCCGACGACCACCGACACACTGACCTGTTCTCGCTTGCTCAGCACTCCGGCACACTTCATGTCATCCCCATCCGGCTTTTCATCCGCTCCTCCCTGGTTAGAATCGCAATTGGTTGAATCCCTTGAGGCCTTGCTTTTTCTTCTCATCGACAGAAATTCCCGTGCCTCACGAAACCTTTTCGACTCGAAGATACATCGTGTAGTTGCCGTCGCCTTCACCCATAGTCGTCACAAACGCCGGTGATGGTGCCGCCTCTTTTTTCCTCCTTCTTTGGTCCTCCTGAACCAGTTGGTCGTTGTATCCAGGCAAAAGGTTCAAGGCATTTTGCTCGACTTCTAAGATGTGATTTTTGTGGGGTGGAGGGCATTGTCCTTCTCCCTCAGAATTTATACCCGTACAAGCCGTTACAACGGAAAATTTTGTGGTGAATATGCAAGGACAAAGAAACAAGGGTTGGTCTAAAACAAAGACAAACCCCTGTTTATTCAGAATTTTACAATAACTAAATTTGTCGGGAAGATGGTTGAAATTGACCGGGAGTCTACAAGGAAGGGTTGGGATAACAGGACATGACGGAGGGTCCCATCCCTTCCGCCAGCGTTTATCAGTAATGTATTGAAAGTACTTCAGAAACGGCGGATCGTATCCATGTCGATAGACAAATGAGGGGATCGGAGCACGTGGGGAAGGTTGCCTTAAAGTAAGAACCGAGACCATTCACCGCCTCTTTCACAATTTTGCGAACAGTCTTATTTCCACGCCGCAGGAATTTAACGACGCTACAGATAATCTCAAATGAAGTCAATTTTAGGTTATTGTGCCGACTGTTTTGAAAAAGACAAAGATTTCTGTGCCCCCCAGTTGACTTTTAATTCATCTTCATTTTTTTCAAAATTTAAGCTTCGAAAAAATGGCATTTCAACTTTTTTCATGGTGTTTCCAAGAAAAGGAAGAAATAATTGGCACCGAAATTTCGCTTGAAATTATTTACATTTTAAGTTTGCATACTGCTAAGGAAAGTACAGAATTTTAACCACGATTTGGAGAAACCAAAAATCAACCATGAAAATAAGGAGGTGATAAGCGGGAGCAGGGTTAGGATACAGAACCCATTAACCGATCATTGTTCCCCGCACCGCAATAACGGGAGCAATGGACTCCAGCTTGGTTAATACCTCGGCATTTCCGATGTCGCCCGCATGGATGATTAATTGCACCCCCTGAAAGACTTCGAAGACTTGAGGCCGCACCAACCCGTGGGTATCCGAGATCACTCCGATCATGACGGGGATGCCTTGAATTGTCTCATGGTGCTTTCGGCATGGGAAGGTCAGGATGCGGGTCAGAAGGGGGATTCATATATTTGGCATAGTGACGTTCCCCGCATTCCGGGCAAAACCCATGACTGAATTGTGCTTCCGAGCGTTCGGTAATAAACGATTCCATCGAATGCCACTGTCCCTGCAGGTCCCGAATTTTTTTACAAAAACTGCAAACCGGTAAGATGCCTTCCAGGACCCTGACTCTTTGAGCCAATCGTCGTGTTTGTTCGCCGGTTCGGTAGCTGAGGAGGGCAAATGCGCTCAGGACCAGAATGCGAATCAGGGTATTGACCAGAGATTCTCCCAGACCCCAGGGAATCCCCCAAATGATGATCAAAAAATAAAACCGGATGATAGGTAGCACCAAGGCAAAAAGCAGTGCCCAAGCTAATTCGTTATACCAGGCAGCCAGAGAAACCGGCAGTAAGTATAAGATGGGAAATTGGATGACGGGACCTGAATAATAATCACCAATCAGTATGAGGATGGCGAGGGCAACCCATCCAACCGGATGAATGGGCCTAACCTCCTGTCCTGGCAGGGAGATAAAACGCGAGGAGACTCTATCCCAAAAGGCCCCGAAAGACCCCATATTTAGCCGTCACTCAATGGTAGGATTTTTTTAACATCTCAACAAGAGAGGTATTATAGCATTGCGCCATATCCTGAAGCATCAGAAGACTCATTGGCTTTTTAGAGGAAGTGAGATCCCAGTCACCTTTCCCCGGGCCCAGGAGGTGGTCCCTTTCCTTCCGGTATGTGGTTCTATTCCCCGACCAATCGAGTATTCGGATAATTACGACTTCGAAAGCCCTATTCACCAACTCTTAGCATTTCTCATGTTACAATATTCTATGAACAGCGTTTACCTGCAGGATGCCGGGCATTTTGACCCTTCCTGTGGATTTTTGACCTGGAGATTTTGAAGGGTTTTCTATGTCACAAAAGCCTGAACCATCGTTTCACGATATCGCATCAATCCAACACACCTTTTCCGCTCAGCCAACAGCAGATCACACGCATCCTGGCATGACAAAGTTCGGAGAAAGCACAGCCAGCCAGGGGACAGGCAATGGACAAACACGGCCACCCACGCTCTTTGTCATCTTTGGGGCTCAAGGAGATCTTACTAAACGCAAGCTCATTCCCGCTCTGTACAATCTGGCTGCCAGCCGGCACCTTCCACAAGAGTTTGCCATCCTGGGCGTAGATGGCGTGGACATGAGCCTTGAGAACTTTCGAACCAAAATCGGTCAAGAGCTGCAGGAGTTGTCTACCCAATCCATCGATGCCACGATTAAAACCTGGCTCCTCGATCGCCTCTATTACCTTTCCGGAGATTTTCGGGATCCTCAAACCTATGGCCGTCTTCAAACGTTATTGAAAAAGCTGGATGGCCAACATAGAACCCACGGCAACTTTTTATTTTATTTAGCCACGGCCCCTGCGTTCTTCGGGGAAATTGTTGATCAATTGGGCACACACCAATTGGTTGCCCAAACAGAGCAATATTCCCGACGGATCGTCATTGAAAAACCATTCGGTCATGATCTGGAATCGGCCCGGTCGCTCAATCACACGTTGCGTAGCGTCTTGCACGAAAACCAGATTTACCGGATCGACCATTATTTAGGAAAAGAAACGGTACAAAATATTCTGGTGTTTCGATTTGCCAATGGGATTTTTGAGCCGATTTGGAACCGGCAATATATTGATCATGTCCAAATTACCGTCGCCGAATCCCTCGGGGTTGAACATCGAGGCCTCTACTATGAAAAAGCCGGGGCCGTCAGGGACATGCTCACCAATCATCTTTTGCAAATTCTGGCCTTTGTCAGCATGGAACCACCGAATACGTTTGACCCGGAAGCGGTGCGAAATGAAAAAGCCAAGGTGCTTCGGGCCATCGAACCGATGAATCCCGTAGATGTGCTCCAGGCAACTGTGGCGGGACAATATGGCGCCGGGACCATCGGCAATCGAACCGTGATTCCTTATCGAGCCGAACCGAACGTGAACCCGTCCTCATTAACCGAAACCTATGCGGCTATGACGTTAGGGATCGAAAGTTGGCGATGGGAAGGCGTGCCCTTTTATCTTCGGACCGGTAAGCGGCTAAATCGTCGGGTGACCGAAGTGGTCATCCAGTTTAAATCAGCACCCCTCATGTTGTTTCGCAAAACGCCGGTCGATCGGCTGACCCCCAATGTTCTGGTGATCCGCATTCAACCGGACGAAGGAATCTCCTTAAGCTTCGGCGCCAAAATTCCCGGACCCAAAGTCCAAGTGGGAGACGTCAATATGGACTTTCAATATGCCGAATATTTCGGGGATGCCCCCAGCACGGGGTATGAAACCCTGTTGCATGATGTCATGGCCGGAGATGCGACGCTCTTTCAGCGTAGCGACGCAGTTGAATTAGGCTGGAGTATTGTCGATCCTATTTTGAAGGTATGGGGAAGCTTGGGAGCCCATGGCATTTACCCGTATGCCGCCGGAACCTGGGGGCCAGCTGAAGCCGATGCCCTGTTGGCCAAGGACGGCCGAAAATGGAGAAACTACGCCTAAGGTGTTCGATTACGATTCCTCTACTGCTCTGACAGAGGCTTGAATATTGAAGATGAATTTCTTATTTGCCTGTCGTTCGGAGACAGACCTCCTGGAATTTATTCAATCGCCTCATCGGAATTGTCGATCATTTTTCCGTGTAATTGGGCATGAGTATCCAACTCATGGGCTTTCCGCCCTCCCCTCGCTAATTGGCACTCCCGAGATGTTCCCTGCAATATGACCTTGGCCATTCCCACACATCGTTGGGCCAAAGCCTGGGCTCCTTCGCGAAGATCCTTGGACTGCTGGACGTATCGCGTATTGTTCTCCATATCTTCCGCGCTCCATCCCCGGGAATGGGCAATATAGGGAAACTGAGGAAATTGCACCCCAATTTCCGCAAAAAATCCAAGTAACTGTCCCGCTACAGCCTGGATGTTGTCCTGCCCGCCCGTAATGATAAATCCGCCGACTTTATTCTGGAGCAAGTGCTTGTTCGAAATGGTTTCCTGATTTTGAATGCAATTCATCCTTTCGACCATCTTATAATACAGACTGCTCGCTGCGCCCCACCGAATCGGCGTAGCCAGAATTAACACATCAGCCCAATGCACCAATCCCTCGTAGACTTGGTCCATCTCATCCTGCGGATCCATTTGCGTGATCGAACAGGGCCACGTGCAAGCCCGAGAGGCTTTCGAATAAAATCCTTCACAGGATCGAAAGGCTAAATCTCTCAGTCGGATTAATCGGGTTTCACAATCCAATTGTCCGGAGGCATGTCCTAGCGACACCTCCAATAGATCATCCGAGGTGCTATACCGCGGAAAATCTGAAGTCATGGCCGTGGTGGACAATCCCAGCACACGAATCGGTCCATCTTCCCGTTTTGGCGTGCGTGCCAATGAGTGAGGGGGATGAGGTGTTCGCGATCGTTTGGTACTGGCCGTGGACCGAACATACACCCGCCCTTCCTCGACTTTCACATCATAGGCTGGAACAGCATCCGCCTCGTGACCCGGCTCCCCTTTTCCTGTTCGACAATGAAATTTCCAATAATGCCAGGGACAGACCACATATTCCCCTGCCAGTGTGCCCTCGCCCAACGGCCCCCCCACATGATTGCAAGTCCCATTAATGGCTCCAAATTGCCCGTTAAGATATGTCAATGCCACTCGCGTACGTCCTATCATGATGGGCTGTACGTTCCGTTTGCCTAACTCTTCTGCTGTTCCGACATCAAGCCATGAATCCTCTGGCATACCATTCTCCTTCATATTAATAATACTTTTCTCATGGCAAACTCTTCTTAAATCATTCCTGCTTTTTCATTCTTTGGGGAATAGGCCGGGATACCCTTTGGGGGGATTAATGAGGTGCTCAAAATTCGCTTTCTCTCTGGAAAAACATTGTCGTGACAAATTGGTAAAATCTCCGTCCCGCCGGGGATGCTCGAACCACTCCACCACCTTGCGCCCCTTGAGAAATAGGAGTAACGCGATTTCGTTGTTTGTTTCAATCGTCGACTGTGACAGCTCAGGCCAATCAAAGCCCACTGTCATATTGACGGACTTCTCATCGGAGTATGGGCCAATGATACATACCTTCTCCCAGGGGGAAGGCAGGACGTCAACAAGATTGACAAACGACCTGCCGGAAGCCTGAAACTGTCGAGTCAGTTCATCCGATACATTGGAAGAGGGAGCTTCGCACCCCAGGTGAATCAACACAAACAGGCAACACACCATGAGGGTCCCTACCCTCAAATTCGATGGTAATTGAACACAAATTGTCCGTCCCTTGGGATCCGCAGGTTCCACCTCATGCCTCCTCCAACACCATTAACGTAAAAATATTCATCCTTGGATTTTATTTCTTCACAACCAGATAGAGAGCCAGGACTACGAGAATGAGGGCAAAGATTTTCTTGAATATCTCCACAGGAACCTGTTCAACCAATTGTGCTCCGATTTGCGCACCAACCAATCCTCCCAGGCCAAGCAGCAGTCCATACTGATAATCCACATTGGCTAATTTGTGATGGGCCACCAAGGCGGACAAGGCAATGATCAAGATCCCTAGAAATGAGGTTCCAACGGCCTTTTGTGCCGAGAAACCCAGAAAGAGTAAGAGGGGAACTATTAAAAATCCTCCTCCAAGTCCGGTAAATGAGGCTCCAATACCTACAATGATCCCGCCTCCCAGAATGGCCAATGCATTTATACTCATGATGCCTCTCCTCTACCATGGTCAATGACGTTCAGATACCATCTCGTAAGTATTATAGCGACGCTTTCAGCTAACCAGAGTTGTTATATCTCATTCACTTTGAAATTTCCTAGCATAATTTTCATGAAAATTATGCAGGGAATTCTAATCTAAAACATGGATTTTCTGACGCAACATTGTCAGAATACACAGCATACTCGAATTGGCCCGTGGCCCCATGATCTTTCATTTCCTCTTTTCTTCAAATTTGCATCAAGGCATTCTCAGATCGGATCATTGAATTTCTCCATGGCTATCAGTCTTTCCGAATGTAAAGCGGTCCTGCGCGAATTGTTCCCAAACGTAACCGGGGGATTCATTCAGAAAATTCATCAACCCCGGCCGTTGACGTTGACCTTCGATATTCGCTCCCCAGGACAAACCTGTTCATTGCTCGTATGCGTGGAACCTCGGTTGGCCCGTCTACATCTTTCTTCTCAGAAATTTGAGAACCCGACGACTCCCCCACCATTTTGCTCATTCCTTCGATCCCATGTGGAGGGCGGGCGAATTGTAGAAATGAGGCAGGAACCTGGTGACCGGATTGTGTACGTCACGATTGTCAAAGCCGAACAGGTGTTTGATTTGGTTATTGCCTTGACCGGCAATCAGGCGAATGTGCATCTCCTGAATAAAGACAAAACCGTGTTGCGGTCATTACGGGAGTCGCGAACAAAAATTGGGGAACGGTACATGCCCCCAGCATTGAGGCCGAAGCAACAGTTAAGCACTCCTCCCCCCCTCGCTCAGGCTATCGAACCTCCCCCTTCACTAAAAGAAGAGTTTGGAGACCGGTTTCCGGTATCGGCCGAATTAGAGGCCCGATATGGACAACAAGAAGGGGAACAAGCCAAAGATTCCATCCTTGAACAACAACAGGCACAGTGTCGGAAGGCCCTGAAGCACGCAAAAAGAAAAATTCAAGCGTTACAGGAAGATTTCAAGAAGGTGGAGCGATTTCGTGAGTATTCGCGTTATGGCGAACTCTTGAAGAGTCATCTCCATGAAATCAAAAAGGGCCAAGAGTCCATCGGCATCGTTGATTACTATGATCCTGCCTTACCCACACTGACACTCCCTCTGGACCCTTCAAAAGATGCGGTGTGGAATATGGAGAACTACTTTCGGAAATATCATAAATTTATCGGGGCTCAGGAACATCTCCAGCCCCGCGTGGATCAGGCCCAAGAGGAAGTGGTTCGATTGGAGGCACAATTGGCTCAATTAAAACAAGGCACCATGGATCCTAATTTTTCACCAAAAATTCCAAAAACCACAGTTCTCCCAGGCATCCGATCACCTAAAGGCCGCCCGACACCATCCCAATGCTACCGGACGTATACATCTGCAGATGGCCTGGCCATTTTAGTCGGAAAAACCGCCAAGGATAACGATCAGTTGACCTTGAAAGTCGCCAAACCAGATGATCTATGGCTTCATGCACGAGGAATCCCGGGCTCTCATGTGGTGGTTCGATTGGACAAAGGTGCCACTGTGCCTCCGGAAACCTTGAAGGACGCCGCGACCCTGACTCTATGGTTCAGCGATCTTCGCAAGAGCGGAAAAGGCGAAGTGATTTATACGTTGCGAAAATTCGTCAAGAAAGGGAAAGGGCTCAAACCCGGAGCCGTCATGGTCGAGCGAGAGAAGTCTCTCTGGATTGAATTGAAAGAAGACCGCTTGCAACGCCTCAAAGGACTCCCTTCCTAAAACCAGCCCTAAGTCTTCTCACATTATGTATGTAAGTTAGGAAGAAAAAACAGGAATAGTGCTCAAAAAAAGAGAGCCGAGGCATTCCTGAAATATCTGGATACACCCAATCGGAGTCTAACTCAGGAAGTTGTAATCTGATGTTCGCTAATTATTGAAAAAGGTGCGGGGGAAGTGAGAGCTTGACGTTGAACGACGAATTCGTATGGACGCCATCTTGGCGATAGAACTCAAGATTCCCGTTGAGTCCAACCACGAGAACTTCCTGAATACCCGAAGCAAGATAGGCTTGGACTTTATAGTTGATTTCGACCTGCCGATTCCCAGGTGACAACACCTCGACGACAAAGTCTGGCGCACGAACTAATCCCTCTTCGATTGTCACGACCTGCCATTTATCTTCAGGCATCCAGACAATATCAGGAACCCGAACCCCGGCTGATGCGGTGAGGACAGCAGCCTCGGGGACCGCTTTTCCCCCAAGTTGCGCCCGCAGTTGATAAGCAATCTCTGCGCAAATCACCTGGTGCCGGTTACTGGGCTTGGGACTCATGATCAGTTCTCCATGTTCGGTGAGTTCATACCAATCCGGAAGCTGATCATTCTCCGCGAGGTCAGCCCAAACTTGGGATAATTCTTTTGGTGAGAGAACGGTGGAAATATCCGACATTTCGTCCATTTTAGAAATCTCCTGCCATCCTGTCAATGAATCTAATCCTGAGTAATAAGCCATACCCCACGCTGACGCTCCCGCTCAATCCTTCAAAAAATGTGGGGTGGAATTTGGAAGATTACTTTCTGCTGCCGGTGGTATTCGTCTGCAGACGGCCTCGCAATTTTAGTCGGAAAAACCGCCAAGGATAACGATCAGCTGACTTTAAAGGTCGCCAACCCGGATGATCTGTGGCTGCATGCGCGAGGGACACCAGGCTCTCATGTGGTCGTCCGGTTGGAAAAAGGCGCCTCTGTCCCTCCGGAGACACTGAAGGATGCAGCGACGCTGACCCTGTGGTTTAGCGATTTACGAAAGAGCGGGAAAGGCGAAGTGATATACACTCTCCGAAAGTTTGTCAAAAAAGGAAAAGGCCTCAAACCCGGAGCCGTCATGGTCGAGCGAGAGAAGTCTTTCTGGATTGAATTGAAAGAAGACCGGCTTCATCGATTAAAAGGCGGAACGACCTGACAGTCCAATAGGTTTTTTTCGAATTAAATCCGGCAACAAATTTATGAAGTGATGTTCTTTCAATTCGGGAAAATATGGGTCATCAAAAATCTTCATTCCTTGGCCCACGCGAGCGCCAGGTTAGTCTCGTACTTCTCGGTGAAAGAGCAAGACATCCCACTTCGTGGCCGACAAAATGATGGTATATTCCCCGGGCATTTGCTCAACAAATTCCACGATCTCTTCGTTATCGATCGGCGAAAGAGTCAACCACACATGCTTGAACGTGGAGGCTTGCAGAAAGAAGGATGACCGCGTTGTGGCCTAAACTGAACGAAGAACACGAGGCTCGTTTCCAACAAATTGCCGATGGGTCCACCCTTGTTCATCTGGCTATTTGGTTGTTTCACTCGATGACTCCGGCTGTTCCGACGGGGCCGGCTCCGCGGGCGGCCCCCCCTCAATGCCCCGCCGCAAGATCGGCGCGTTCCCTTGAGTTAAGGGAGCAATGGGTATTCCAATCTGACAAATGAACTCACGGTCACGGATACCGACTCCTAAAGACACATTGGAATAGCGAGCGTTCTTACCAGAAAATGGAAGCGCCTTCACCTCTACGGTACCGTTGGCCAGTGTCGTCTTCATGGTAAAGCCAGTAATGCTAGGCGCCACCGGACCCACTTTGCCCTGGACTTCCTCTAGATTGCACATGATCTCCTGCGGGCGTAGGCTCATTCCGCACACGGCACCTACCTCGACCCCCACCACGTTGAGAGGCCCCCACAACGGGCCGTAAGGGTTGCTGCACTTGACACCCATCACACCGCGCGCTGCCCGGCCGCTCCAGCGCACACGCGTGTTGCCGGATACCGAGGCGTCGTTCTTGCCCATCGACTGAAGGATCCAATCGCGTTTGGTGAAGACATCCGTGAAAAAGGCCATGCCGGATGGCGTCTTGCAGTCTGTGACCGTGGCGTTCGAGGCAATCCCTCGCACCGTCGCGCGGCCGTTCTCGATCGTCACGAACCCCGATCCGCTGTCACCGGGACACAGCGAGGCCATGGCCGCGTTGGCCCGGATTTCAAATATTGGCGCGTAAGTGGAAGGGGGGATGGGTGCGCGGAAGATGGCGAACTGCCCTGTGGGCAGCGCTTCAGAATGACTGAACGAGGCGACAGTCCCCACCTGGCCAGGCTGACGCGGACTTCTCGGCAATCCGACAGTCTGGATATCGGAGTTAAGCGTGAACGGCTCCTTCAGCTTAACCAGGGCGAGATCGTAATCTTCCTTGCCGACAACGTACATCGGGTGGATGAACGGCGCAACAAAAGGATCAGGTGCGCGCGTGTCAGTGTGCCTCTCGCCGGTGTACGGAGCGGTCCGGGAATAGGCCCAGTCGCTAACCCCAAGTCCAGGTGCC
Organism: Nitrospirales bacterium; assembly: GCA_050248735.1. Taxonomy (GTDB): domain Bacteria; phylum Nitrospirota; class Nitrospiria; order Nitrospirales; family UBA8639; genus JACKFE01. Next base: position 208,932 of record JBFWRU010000006.1, read on the forward strand.
ACGCAATGCGCCGCAGTCAACACCCATTGCGGATCGATAAGCACACCGAAGCAGCCATTCCTCCGTACCACCCAGGGATATCGATAGTCGGGCTCAAAAGTGCCGCCCACGACAGACAATGGTCCACCCGTCCCCTGAGCGGGGGCTGATACCGAGGGCAAAGGCGTTGATAGTTTTCGATGGTCGCGGGTTACCCCGCGCTCCTGCACGTCGCCAGCCTCCGGCACGGCCTCCAGCGTTTCCTGCCCGACGGGCGGTGGAAGCTGTGGTTCGCCTGTAAATCCCACCGGTAGGTCACACAAATACGTGGCGATAAACAATGAAACCGCCGCATACAGGGTTCTAGCCTGCCAGCGAAAGAGATGATGCATGATCTGCCTCCTTCAATTATTGAGACGCTCTGCTAAATATTCCTGATGGCCTATCCTCCGAAATGGGAAATGACTTTTAGAATTCTTTCCCGCTCCCGATCACTCCGACTATTTGGTTACGCCATTAGTCGGCACGCAGCCTGCCTCAACGGGACCAGCTCTGCGGAGGTTGCGGCGGCGCTATATACAATGGTGCGGCGGGTCACTTCTCCCACCATCGGGGTTTTGGCATGGACGGTACCGTTCGATTCAAACGTGAAGTATTGGCCATTGATGGTCCATAAATTTAGTAACAGGTGGAGGAGAGCTTTAATCCGCCAAGGCCCAAGGAAAATCCTCGCTCTAGCACCACTCCCGATTCATGGGTGTATCCTTTGCTTCCTGGGACTGGTTCTCTTGGGCTTGTGCTGCCGGTGAGACTTGAACAGATCCGGCCACATGAACAAAGAACCAAGTTCGATCTATCAAACAGAAGAGGAAAAGGAACCTTATTTTCTTACAAGTCTCATAAGTCTCTCTCTGGGCAATGCTAAGACAAGCAATTTCTTGGAATTCAATAATTTTATAGGAAATAATTACTGAACCCCCTTTTCCGAAAATTTCTAAATCGTTCATACAGGACCAAAAAGAAAACATCAGAAACTTTTATAGAATTTTTTCGGTATTAAGATGACTTTTTCTCCTTTTGCTCCCCTTCCTTTTACTCTTGATTCAGAGAAGAAGAATTCACCTCCTCACCCATGGGAGAGGAATTTTGATCTTCCTCTAAGGAACAAGAAGTTGCTCCTTTGGTTTCCGGACAAGAGCTCTCAACCGACTGACTGTTATCCTGTGGCACCTGAGTTTTCTTAATTGCAAGCAGAGATAACTTTATATTCGCCACCATCTTTGTGGCAATTCCAGCCGCAAGTTTAATGTTGTGAGGTTTCGCAAGATCCAATCCCGCTTTGCCCAGTTCTGTGCTCCTCCTGCCAAAAAGCGAAAGAGTAAAACCCAAAGATACCTTTTTAGCTTTATCTGCGCTCCTAATTACAGCCATAGCTCTAAAAGGATTTGCTCCAAGACTTACACCAATATCAACAAGATCACCGGCCAGTTCGCTGCCTGTGGCTTTAGTTACGCCCTTTGCGGTATATGTACGTACATCTCTTACGCCTGCCTGAATATTATCCAACCCGTGCGCAGCGATCGCACATCCCCCGCCCCAAGAGCCTCCGCAAGATGCAAGGCCACCGACAACTTCAAGAGCTCCTCCACCAACTTGCAGTGTTCGATGCACGTCAAGTTCATCTAGGTCGTCTTTTAAAGGAAGCCAAAGGTTTGCGTCTATATAAGCCCAGACTCCTAGACCCGTTGGGTCGGTATACCGCAACGGATTGTTCAGACTGAACGCATATGTGGCGAAGCGGCGCGGTTGATCCATCGCAATGTCCGGAGCAAATCGATACAGCGGGTCGGCCTGCGTCCAGGTGAGAGATCGCTCGTCGTAGTACCGGTAGCCGTAGTAGGCCAACTCGCTGATCTGATCAAATTGCTTGCCGTTAAATCGTTCGAGCACCTGCTTCGAATCGGTTCCTTTTTCCTCCACTGATTCGCCATACGGTCCGTAGGTAAAGTCCGCCGCCACCGGCGTTGTCGGTTGCCACTGTTGATCAAGAGCCAAAAGTACATCCCCTCGCGGACTTTGGAACAGGAACCGCGCCTGGTTTCCATTCTCGATCCGTGCGAGCATGCCGTTCATGTTGACGTTGGCGAGGGTCTTGGTAACCTTCCCGTTGCGGTCATACCAGATCTCCGTCTCACCAAAGACCCAGCGGACCCGCCCGATCACTCCCTCCGGCGACAAGGTGGCGATGAGCGAGCGTTGCCGCCCGTGGTCGTACCAGTAAAGTTCGCGCGTGCCATCGGGCCGCACCACTTCCCGTTGAAGGTCGGCCCCGTCATTTACATGCTGCCAAATCTTGCCGCCGATGTTGCGTTCCCTCAAGTTGCCTGCCTCGTCATACCGCAGACTCATCCATGGTTGGCCGTTCGGCAGTTTGAGCACGTCGGGTGCTTCTGGGTCTCCGACCCCGTAGTCGTAACTCACCGTGCGGCGGTGCACGCGTTTGGCTCCATTCGCCACATTCACGTTGGCGGACATGATCCGCCCGCCAGGTGAATACGCAAAGGCCGCTTGATAGCCGAGCGGCCCTGTGGCTTGGGTCAGTTGATGCTGCGCATCATAGCCAAAAGTCCAATTGGCCTGGACCAGTGGTCCACCGGCACCCAGCGTGGTATCCCACGTCGCCACGTCATCCGAACCGGTGTAGCTGTAGCGCTGGTCAGATAAGGGCAACAACGCCTGGCCATTGTGGGGTTTGGCTTTCACCGTCTGCTGTGTGGTGCGGCCCAAGTCGTCGTGGATGTATGTCGTCTGATGTTCAATAGATCCATCAAGTTTTCCTGACCGGATGGCCACTAATCCGCCGGCCGTATACTGCGCTTGCCCGAGCACCCCATGCCCTGCCCATTGGGCCTGAAACGGGAGCCCCCGATCATCGTAGGTGTAGTTCACGGTCGTCGGGAGCGCATTCGGCCCCGCATCGGCATAGGTCAGGCTCTTGATGGCTCCCAAGACGTTGTAGCTTCGAGTCATGGTACGGGTGTCTTTTACTTTCTCGCCCAGGATAGAAAACCCGCGTTGTTCGGCTACGATCAGGCCGCGGGCTTCATAGGTATAGGTCATAAAGCCATGCGGTTGAGTGACTTTGAACAGGCGGCCCACGCCATTCATCCCCTGGTCATATTCATAGGTAGTTGAACTCGGGCCGTAGGTCGCCAGTTGTGGGTCGGACAACTGACGTCTTCCGGCGAGCCGTGTGAGGGGGCGATCCAGCGCATCATACGTAATGATGGTGGTAAAGGCGGCAGAAGGAACGTTCGACGGAGCCGGGGCAACAATGCTGGTCATATTGCCGTTTTTATCGTACAAATAACTCCACACCTGTCCGCCACGGATCACTTTCACGCGACGGGAGAGCCAGTCATGGTGCATCATGGTTTCAATCCCGTCGGCGCTCCTAATCAGCCGCACGTTGTCGTTGCCATCGTAGTCATAGTGGGTTGTGGCCCAATTTTGGCCACCGGTAAGTTGCTCGACGGTCTGAACGAGGCGATCCAAGGCATCCGTCAGCGTGCGCGTGCGCGAGACCACGCCGCCCTTGTTGGCGATGAGATCTTCCCGGGTGGTGGACCGACCATCATACACCCAGCGTTGTCCGGTTTGATCCGGGCGGAGTGCGCTGGTGCGACGACCCTGCGGGTCATAGGTCAGAGCATAGGGGACGGTGGCGGTACCCGGCGCCTTGTCAGGCGCCGGCAGGTCGGCTTTCACAAGATTGCCTGCCGCATCATAGAAAAACTTGCTCACAGCCAATTGGGTTTGCCCGGCCAAGGCCCTGGTCGCCACTACCCGCCCCAGCCCGTCCACTTCGGTGGCGGTGGTGGTCTGCCGGGGTTGACCAAACTCAATCAATTTTCTGGCAATAACCCCCGCGTGGCCGCCCAGGAAGGCAGCCGGAGCCGTCCTGGGGTCGTCATGGTATTCATTTTGGGCAATCACCTCGAACAGGTAGGGCTGAGTGGGATTTTGAAGCGGATCAATCGCCACTTTTTCCACCAGTATCCGGCCGAACCCATCGATGGTCCGATCCCAACCCTCTCTGTCAGTAGGATTGTTCTTAGCATTGGGACCGCGCGAGGACAGTTGCACGCCGGTCGCCAGATCATACTTGGCATCCACCTGATGCCCCAGTTCGTTGGTGGTCCGGACCACAAACAATTGCCGGGGATCGTAGGCCAATGTCGTAGAAGGCCCCTTGGGCTTTTTCTCTACCTGATTCGGGCGCGTCACCCTCAGGAGGTTCCCGGTATTAAGATCATAGAAGCGGACTGTCACCACCGCCGTCTGCGGATTGGGCTCGGGATACTCGATGGTTTCCTCTTCCACTAACCATCTGGAGTCATATTTATGAATGTTCTTTCCCACCAATAGGGGTTGCGGATCGACCACATAGCGTTGCTCCTCCTGGGGGAGAAGCCGGTACTCCGTCGGCGTGCTCAGGAGATGATAGAGGGCCTTACGGCCCTGACTGCCGGCGGTCGCTTCGGCGTTGCGGGCATTCCCCGCCCAGTGAAATTCTTCCACATACAGGAGAGGAAGCAGTGGCATCCCGACAGGCGGCGGGCCGACATTGGGCGCCAACGCTTTCCAAATGGAGATATCGAAACGGGGGTCTCCGTTGGTGGCACAGATTTGCAAGTTTTGGTTGGCACGGCAGGTGCGGGTCTCCACCTCCCGCCGGTGATGGGTGATGATCTTATTGTTAAGCAGCAGATCGGCACCCCAGATGGTTTTAGTCAGCAGATGGGGATGACCATTGTCTGCGTCAAAGACCTGCGTTTGCACCGGCAGTCCGCCCCAGTGGAGGGAGTAATCGTAATTGGTGAAACTAACCGCTCCGCTTGGGCTTTTCATCTTCACGCTGGTAAAGCCGCGGAAGCCCCAATCTCCATGGTTATCCTGATTGTAAATGGGAAGCTGGTAGCTGTATTCGGTGGTACTGGGAGGCGAGGCCACGCCATCCGCGCCGGGACCCGCATGCACCGTGACACTCTTCACGACCCACAGAGGATAGGGCACGCGCCCTTCCTCCTTCTTGCGGAGAACAGCCCGCGTCTGAATCCCCCCGGGGCGTCCTCCTGGCGTCCCGAGGCCACTGGGTGGACCGGCCGTCCGCTCGGCGCGCAACGGTTCATAATCAAATTGGACGGTCCCGCCACGTCCGTTGTTGATGGTGCGGAGAAGGCGCATCCCTTGTCCGTCCTGCGGCGTCCTCCATCCCCCTACGCCGTATCGGCATGTGGGGAAGGTGCCGTGGATCGGCTCAGGAGTGCATGACTGTAAGGCGCCCTCGTAAAGGTCCGGCCCCAGGAGCGTGTCGGCGCCGGGCATGACGTCCGGAAGACCGTCACCGTCCAGGTCGATAAAATCCGTGGCGATGCCCCAGCCGGTATCGGAACCCCCGAAGGTAATTCGGGCGAGGGCCGGCCACCATTTGGCGAGCTTTTCCGTTTGTCCCATCGGGACAAGTTTATCTCCCACGTTGATGAAGAGCCGGGCAACAATTGGATAAGGAACTTCCGGCTTTACTCGAGAAGGATCTTGGGCACCAGGAGGCGTTCTTTCCGGAGAGGGGACCGTCGGGAGTTCTGGGAGAGGTGCAGTCGGGAGTGCAGGTGGAATCTTGGGGCGTCTTGGACCGATGGCCCACGGATTGGTTCTGTTCTTTTGAGGAGCTTCGATGAGGACCATGTCTAGGAGCCCGTCCGCATCAATGTCGACAAGCCGGGTGGTGGTGCGAGACCAGATGTGTTTCCTCGACTCACCGAGGGATTGCGGTTGGATCAGGAATCCGGCGGTTTCCCCGACATATCCGTATCGCTCCGTTCCCCAGGCCTGGGTTTCCAGTGTGCTGCCACGAAACCCGGGAAGCACGACGGGACTCTCAAACCCCACGCCCGTGTTGTAGAAGACGTGCACGTGCCCTTGCAGGGAATCGAACGTTCCATTGGGCGAGAAGCGCGAATCCACATAGTCAGGAAGTCCGTCGCCGTTGACATCCTGCAGGGTGACTTTGGTGAACGACTCTTGGATGATGTTCCCCGTGCTTGGACGGAATTCGCCTTTGGGGGGATCCAATGGATCTGGGATGCCAACCCTGGCACCTTCAGTTTCGACAGCGCCTTGCAGTTTGACCCGGGCGTCTGCGTAGTAGGTATTCTTCACCAAACTGGAAAGGAAGGCCGGGACCTGCCATTGGTAGGGATTGCCTTTCGCGTCCCCCCGGAAGTTTCCTGTGCCATCCCCCCGGAACACGTGAAACACCGGTCTGAGTTGGGCAAGGGGAGTGGCTGCGGCTACACCCATCTCCTTATACACGGCGTCGAGAAGGCCGTCGCCGTCCATGTCCAAAAACCCATGCCAAGAGGATGAAGCGGCGAGATGTCCGGCTCCCACATTGGACGTGTCCCGGTCCGTTTCGAGAGGAATCGGCGAAAGAATTATTTGAGGTTGAGGGGCAAACCCTTCGCCGGTATTTTCGTAAAAACGGAAGACATACCGGCCACAACCATATTCCGGCCACATCACGGGATGGACAAGCCTGGGGTGTGGGTTCGGTTGTGCGCCGACTTCATACGTCCGCTGCTCCCATGGAATATTGTTTTTCTTATACATGTATGAGGCGAGAGTTTCTCCACTGCATTGTTCATCGCCCCCAGGGCCTATCGTTAACTTTCTAGTTTCTGGATTAACGCACCCAGTAACCCTCTTCGGGGAGGAATCAGTTCCGGAAGGGGGCTTGCCCGGTGTATTTTCAGGAGGTCCATCGCCACGTTCAGCTGCCCTGGACCGGATTCCCGGAATTGGGACTTTTATGCCGGGGATCGGAACTTTCTTCTTCGCCGTCGGTGGCGGTTTGGTTCCTGGGGGGGTGGGTTGTGGAGCGATCACGGGAGGGCTCGCCTCCGTGCCCTTCATTCCCGACACCGGCGGCCGTAAGGTTCCCGGGGCCATCGGCTTAGGGGTGTTCACAGCCTTGCCCATGCCCGGTGGCAATGTGGCGATGGCCACACACATGGTTGGGACCTGATCCCTCGTACGGAATCGCACTTGCTCGCCGCTCAGCAAAGGCGCTTTGTTGAGATCCACAAGGGTAAACGAACTGTGATCGGAGCCCCCAAACCTGACATGCACAGTCCCATCCTCGAGGGCGACAACACTTCCTACGCGGTCACCCTTCAGCAAGGGTGCCTTGAGATGCACAACTCCCGAGCCAGTGTCCACCAACCGGAATATTTCATGAACCTGCAGATTAGCAGCCTCTTGTTCTCTTTGCGGGAGAGCATGGATCTGGTGATAAACCGCATTCGGCCTTTCGTTTTCTTTAAAGGCAACATACTGACCATTGTGAGTGAGCAGGGCAAAGTAGTCGTCGTGCCGGATGGGCCCGTTGCTTCGCTTGATATTCTGAATTATTTGCGTATGAGGTTTTTTCTCAACTGTCACTTTTTGAATCGTGAAGGTCTCCCACTCCCGTGCCTCACGCCGATCGGCCTTGACCTCACTCCCTCCGCCACCTTCCGCAACTAGAAAAAAGCCATCTCTGCCCCTCTCTCGACAGGCTCCTGCATCGATGCAGGCAGGAAAGGGTTTGTCGGGAGGCCACAGGCGTGGATCGGTTTGGGGGCGATATTGGTTTTGATTCGCATCGATTGCCGTGACGAGATCGGGACGGCCATCGCCGGTGAGGTCCATGAAGCGGTAACTCTGGTAGGTGGCAGGGAAGCCGGCTTCCTCTTTCGGGTCGGTGACTCCTCCTGTCACTCGCGAGAATTGATGCGAGAGACTGCAATCTTCGACGGTGTTATATCCGTCGATATTGGTGATGGGCCAACCGGCGTCGTTGCGCACAAGCCCGGCCCATGGGATCGTGGGGAGGAGTAACCGCTTGCCCGCTTCAAACGTTCCGGTGCCGATGTTCCGGTGCCAAATCATTTCGCAACCACCGCCTGAACTCCGGCCACCTGAGACAATATCGAGCCGTCCATCCCCATCGAAATCAAGCAACATGGAACCCACGGTCGGCCAATGGCCGGCTTTATCCAGGGAGAGCGAGTTGGACCCTCCCCCCAACACGCCAAGCGCGAACAGGGGTTCTACCGGTTCGAGTTCCCGGCGGCCATACTCGAAAGTCACCGGTGGGAGGGCCGTCGGCTTTCCATCAGGCGCGAATGCGATTTGCTGAACGGAGGTCAAGAGTCGTAGCGGGGCATGGGTGCGGCCGGTGGGGCAGCCCAATTCGGCCATGTCATAGCCCAGGTTATAGCGACGGCGTTCCGGTCCGGGGAATTGAAATTGGCCATTTTCCGAAACCTGCACCACGATAGCCGTCAGTCGTTTGGCCCCTTCATGCAGCGGGTAGCCCTGCCGGAAGGTGAAACTGGCGCCGATCGGAACGTTGCTCCCGTCGCACATTGAATCATTCTGATCGTAGTCAAAGACGATTCGTGCGTAATGTGGAAGGTTGACCGTTGGTCCGGCATTGCCCCCCCATTTTATCTCCGTGGGATACACGTCGACGGGTTGCTTAATTTTTCCGGGGTAGGCCGCCAGATTTCCAAAGGCTCTGGCATACGAATACTCAATGAAGTTGCCAAACCGGTCCTCGATCCTAGACAAGAACCATCTGCCAATTGGTGCGGGCAACCCCGCCCCCGGTCGAGGGGCATCTTGCGAGTGTTGGGCTTCCCCAAAAGACCATGTCCAGCCGTCGGTGCTGCGCATTCTCCACATGCGGGTGGAGCCGTCCGGGTTTTTGACCCGCTCATACCTGGCATAGGTGCCGTCAAATTCAGCCCGAAAGGCTTCCGCACCGGACGAGGCCTGTTCCGGCACGGGCACAAGGCGCGTCCCGGAGAGGCTGCTCCGATAAAATATGCCTGTCAGCCGCCCTTGAGACGTATCGACTTCTATTTTTGGGATATTCAACGTCCAGCCCGTCGCCAGTCCGCCACGCACGGGATTGCGAGAGGAGTAGGAAAGTGACAACGAGGGCTGCATGCCCTGACGGCCTGGGGGGACCGTGATCGGGATGGTGTAGTGCGCGGTGCCGCTTTCTCCAACGCTATGCGTTTCCTCTTCGGAGCTCAGTCGGTCCTCCACAGACGGCGCTTGCGCGGGTGCCGCGGTCAAAAACACATCGCCCGGACTGGCATACCCTGCCCGAAGGTCGGCACCCAGGAAAGCCGTCAGGACGAGCACACTCGCGAACCTTCTCCCGATTGATGTCTTCATCATTCCCTCTCCATTTGCCAGTCACTCTACTGGAATAAATGTTCCATGCGTGACCTGCCCTGTGTGGAACATCCAGCTAATTTTTTCTGCCGGTCTTTTTATACAGAGCCAGATTAGATCTTTGGGTTTTTCCATTTCGACTACATCTACTCCTAACACTGATTCCTTTCAACCAGTGATCTCCCCCTCGCCTGAACCCTGTCTTGTCCCGTATCCGAGGCCTTCATGCACTTAGGCCCCTGTATTTTTTGGCGAAGATCAACGGGTGTTGCGACGATCGCGAACATTATCCCCAAGGTTTCCGACTGTAAACTGAGTCGGTACCACCGGAAAAGGCCGAGTAAGAATCGAGATCCCCTTCACAATTTTGACTGTAAAACATACCTTTGCCTTAAAAAACCGCCAAGGCGTGGCGGCTGTTCCTAAATACTGAAATGTTTCCCTTTGACCGAGACCTATCTCTAGTTCCCTGGTGTGTCGCACGCTCACCTTAAATGGATCAAAAACAAAAATTTTAAAAAACTTAAGACTGAAAAACTAAAAATGAGAAATTCATCTCAAACGGGGATGGTAATTCACGGCGGGCGGAATGAAAGGCTATGGGACTGGATGGGGTGGATCGGGAAGAAATGGTTTGGAGACTTACACCAAACCACGCTAAGACGCTATGCCCTTGCGATGGCAAGAACCAGGAAAGTACAGAGTGGAGGTGTAACAACCTCAACGCTCCTCTCATGGCTGCTCCTTTGGAGAATTTTTCAGAAAAATTACTTCACGGAATTTTTACCCTAGAAAATAACGTGAATAATAGCAAGCCTCTAATTTGAATGATAAAAACCGAGGGAAAATGTCTGTAAAGTCCTGGGGGAGATTATTCCCCGACCCGGACGAGCATCCCACGATCTTTGCAGATATTGAAGGTGTGATAAAACCACAGGACGATAAGCAAGAGAAATCCGGCATTGAGCCCCGTGGCCCACACCAGATGTGTGATCGGAACCGATCCGGTGGTCAGGACCGACCGCATGCCTTCAAAGATATGCGCGGGGGGAACCATCCAGGCGATGGATTGCAGCACGGGGGGAAGCACATCAATCGGATAAAATACACAGGAAATAGGCTGAAAGAGAAAGACCATGCCCCAGGCCAGCACCTCGGCCTGCTGTCCAAAGCGCATGATAATGGAGGTGGTCAACACGCCAATGATCCAGCCCGATACCACCAGATTAAGAATAAAGGGAAACAGCGAGAATCCCATCTGCAAAATATCATACGAATAAAAAGCCCAGGCAAAGAGCATCATCAAACTTCCCACGGCGGTGACCTTAATGACGCTCATGGTCATGGTCGCCAGCAGATATTCCCCCACGGTGAGCGGACTGGCAAACAAATTCATGAGATTGCGAGCCCACATTTCTTCTAAAAACGAGACCGCAATCCCTTGCTGCGCGCGAAATAAGACATCCCACAGAATCAGCGCACCTAAAAAAAAGGTGACGGCCCCATGGACTTGCACGCCAACCTTCTCCAGATAGATCGTGATGAATCCCCACACCACGAGATCTAAAAACGGCCAATAAAAGATTTCCAGCATTCTCGCAAAGCTCCGCTTATAGAGATACATGTGGCGGGACAATAAGGCAAGGATGCGGCCCAGACTCATGGAGTATGTTGCTCTCTGGCCAATTTTAAAAATACCTCTTCCAGGTCACGTTGCCCGTACCGTTGGATGATTTCCGGAGCTGTGCCTTCCGCCACGATTTTCCCCCGTTGCAGGAAGATGATGCGATTCGACATTTCCTCCATCTCCCGCATGTTGTGGGACGTATAGAGAATACTCATGCCTTCCGAGCGTTGGTATTCTTTTAAAAATGATTTAATTTTATTCACAATATCAGGATCCAGGCTGGCCGTGGGTTCATCGAGAAACAGCACTTTGGGTTCCGTCATGACGGCTTTGGCCAGGGTGAGTCTGGACATTTGGCCAGATGACAGCTTCCGTGTGAGTTTATGCCGGATCTCTTCCATTTCCAATTTCTTGACAATGTCATCTATGCGCCGTTGGATATGTTTGAGTTCATAGAGCCGGGCGATGACTTTGAGATTTTCCTCCACGGTTAACGAAAATGGCATCGAAATGTAGGTAGAGGAAAAATTGACCTGTCGAAGAATGGTTTCACGATGTTTGGCCAGATCGAGACCAAACATGTGAATGTCGCCGGCAGTCGGCGTAATGAGCGCCAGGAGCATATGAATGGTGGTGGTTTTGCCGGCGCCATTGGGGCCAAGTAATCCCAGTATCTCCCCTTCTTTGATGTCAAAGGAAATATTATCGACGGCGGTAAAATCGTGAAACCGCTTGGTCAGACCTCGGACTTCGACGACGGGTTTAGCCATGGGAACCGGTGGCAGCCATTAAAACAGGAACCCGCCGATCTTATCCGGCAAATGGCAGGTTTCACATTTGTTGCTGAGAACTTCTTTCTCGTGAGTTTGCTTGCCGTCATGGCACCGCAGACAGTCAGCCATACTTGCAGCCCATAATTTGGAATCCGGCGGCAGGTCGGGTTCATGTGGTTGGTCATCCAATTTGACATGTCCACGAGGAATCACAATGGGGTAGCCCTTAATCGGTTGTCCATGCACCACACGGGCATGACACGTTGTGCATCCCTCCCCTTTTCCACGTTTCTCAAAGGCCTCCATATGTTCCCGATGATCCATGATCAGGCCGACATCTTTGACCGGTGGAGGTAAATCACGACTTGAGACTTCTGATACACGCAAGATTGCCCGATGACAACTGATACATACGGAGGAATACACATGGGATTCTAGATTGTGCGGTTCCGTGGGCGAGCCGAAAAACGTGATCGCCACATCCTCAAGTCCCGCATAGACTTTGTCATGAATAAAACCCGACACCCCAGGGCGCACATGACAATCGACACAGGTCACGTCTTTATGACTGGACTGTTTCCAGGATTCGTAGGCAGGTCGGATGGTGTGACAACTTGCACAAAACGTCGGTTGGTTCGTCAAGGGAATCGCGACGGCCCCGCCTAAGGCCAGAACCAGAAGGATGGCCCCGATAAGGGTAAGACCTTTACCCATTGTGTTCAGGAACCTGCGCGGAGGGGAAACCGTTGGATGATCAATTGGGCCAAGCCCCCCACATCATCGCGGTTAAACCAAGGGGCCTGGCATTCCACCTTTTTTTCTGAGGCCACGGCGAGCACCCCTTCCAAGGGAACATTGACTTCTTGGAGTTGCTCTCGAACGATCACCACTTTGGGATAGTTCTCACTTTTCCAACCCTCAGCAATGATCAGATCAATATTGCCATTCACAAAGCGATCCCGGACGTCCTCAACGGGTAATTCCTCGGGAACATCCGCAAACATCGCCAGGCTGCCCTTTGAAAGAACAATGACTGTATCGGCTCCAGCCCGCTTGTGCCGCCAACTATCCTTCCCCTGGGTATCAAGATCAAATCCATGGCCGGCATGCTTAATAGTCGCAATGCGATAGCCCGCTCGAGTCAATTCAGGAATCAACCGCTCAATCAGCGTAGTTTTCCCACTGTTGGAGCGCCCCACAAAAGAGAGAATTGGAGGTTTCATAATAATATCGATCAAAAGGTCTATAAGAAGTTCGATAGGTCAACGGGATCATTCCCCTGAAGGACAAATACTCACCTCATTAAAAGTTTCTACTAAGCAATTGAACCGTAACGATATCTCCGGGGTTCACGCGTTCAACTTCCATCGGCACATCGATAAATCCATTCGCTTTGACCATAGAGGTCAAGATGCCGGATCCTTGACCGCCCGTGGTTCTAACCGTGAGCATGCCATTTTCCTGTTTGAGGATGCCACGAAGGAAATGACGCCGGTCCGTATGCTTGGAGAATTTCTCCTGAAACACGGCCTGGACAACCGGTCGTTTCCAGGTTGTGTGACCGCCCATTTTTAAGATGGCTAAACGGACCAACTGATCAAATGTGACCATGGAAGACACCGGATTCCCGGGAAGCCCAAAAGCCAGCTTGTCTTGAATTTTTCCGAACGCGACGGGTTGCCCGGGACGAATCGCCAATTTCCAGAAATTCATCTCGGCCCCAAGTTCGGAAAATACCGGTTTGGTAAAGTCATAATCTCCCATGGAGACGCCACCGGACAAGACTAAGATTTCACAGGACAGGCCTTGGCGAATTTTACTCTTTAAGGAGTCGGGATCATCTTTGGCAATTCCTAAAAGAACCGGAATACCTCCCGCTTCTTGAACCGCAGCGGCAATACCATAACTATTGGAATTGACGATTTTATGTTCATCAAACCGTTCGTCCAGGTCAGCCAGTTCATCGCCCGTTGATAAGATAGCCACTCTGGGACGTTGATGCACAAGGACAAAGGATTTGGCAAGGATCGCCAACATCCCAATTTCGCCGGATCGTAGCTGCGTCCCTTTCGCAATAATACAATCTCCCTGCTTAACATCCTCACCCTTAGGCCGGATATTCACACCCAAGCCTGCTTCCGGTTTCATAATGCGAACGGTGGTATCGGACGGCTCGGTAAATTCCACTCGAACGACGGTATCTGCGCCATCGGGCATGGGCGCGCCTGTCATAATCCGGATGGCTTCGCCCGGACCAACGGTTTTGGTCGCAACCCCTCCAGCCTGGACCTCTTCAATAATGCGCAACTCGGGAATTCTGGTAATGGCATAATCCTGTTTGATATCAGCCCATCGGACCGCAAACCCGTCCATGGCGGAATTGTCCCATGGCGGATTGTCCCGTGGAGCGATGATATCTTCCCCCAGAACCCTCCCAAGGGCATCCAATAAACTCACCTTTTCACAACCCAGAACAGAGGCGGCGTTGAGCACAATATCCTGGGCTTGCTCTAAAGGCGTTAATCCATCCATGGTCTTCATTCTACTTTCCATCAAAGGTTCCTATTGAGCAGATATTATTTCTTGAAAGGAGCCGGTCGAGCCGCCACCTTTACCAATGAACTTTTCTTCTTGCAAAACTCCTCGACTTTGTTGGCAATATTATGAATCGCTTCCGCCGTAGGCATGTCCGAATGAAATAAGGCATAGGGCTCTCCGCGATCACTTTGCAACACCAGATCGGGATCAAGGGGGACACGACCTAAAAATGGTACGCCCATATCTGCCGCACTGGCTTCCCCTCCTCCTTTTCTGAATACCTCAATCGATTCATGGCAATGGGGGCATTCCAAACCGCTCATATTTTCAATGATTCCGATAATCGGCAACTCACTATCCCGTGCAAAGCTGACGGATTTCCTGGAGTCCAACAACGCTACTTCCTGGGGAGTGGAGACGATGACACAGCCTGTGACATCGCCAATGAGGTCGATCGTGGTCACGGATTCATTCCCGGTTCCTGGAGGCAAATCAATCAGCAAAAAGTTTAAATCCTGCCATTCCACTCCACCTAGCAACTGATTAATAAATTCATATTTATAGGCATCCCGCCAGATGATGGGATCATCGGAGTTTTGCAGAAGGAACGACATAGAGGCAATTTTCAAATTATAGACTTGATGAGGAATAATGCCTCCTCCCGTGCTCACCTTTAATTTCTGCCCTTCCGCTCCCATCATTTTGGGAATATTGGGGCCATGAATATCCATATCACAGACCCCGACCTCATAACCTTTGAGGGCCAGGCTGATAGCCAGGTTGGTGGTCATCGTGCTTTTTCCTACACCACCCTTATTACTCATCACCAACACTTTATAGTCGATCCGCTCCATTCGTTTATTCACCAACCATCGGCTGTGCCCCTCTTTATCTTTTTGGCACGTCTCATTTTCGTCACAAATGGCACAAGCCCACATATAAGTACAGACATCTCCACTCGAAGGAGACGGTTGAATCACTTTTAGTTCACTTGCCATGAACACCTCCCTATCCCACTGATAATGTCACAAATAATGACCAAGAAATTTCCAAACCCTATTGGAACCATCCCTATGCTGCCCTAGGAGACCTTTTCGACGATATGCTCCAATAAGGGAGCCACAATTTCAAAATTTTCTTTTATACCTTTTGGGCTTCCGGGAAGATTAATAATGAGGGTTCGTCCTTTAATGCCTGCCGTGCCCCTCGATAACATGGCCGTTCGGACTTTTTTTAAACTTTCCGCCCTCATTGCTTCGCCGATACCTGGAATTTCTTTTTCAATCACATCCCGGGTTGCTTCAGGGACCCAATCGGTAGGCCGAACTCCGGTCCCACCCAGAGTGAATACCACAGAGAGACCCGTCTCTTGACACATTTGCTGTAATCTTGTTGTTACCTCATGCCGGTCATCCGCAACGACTTCATAGGATACGAGGGTCATTTGGTAACTCGTCAAGCTCTCTTCGAGAATTTTCCGACAGGTATCCGGTTCGCCTCCGAGGATTTTGCTATTCACGAGCACCACCGCCACATTCATCACGGAGGCCTCTTATTTTCCACGAGGATTTTCCGGGACACTGACATAATCATCATCGCCGGCACCAGCTACCGCACCGACCGGTTGAGGGCTAGCCGTGCGAGGGACAACGGCACCGGCCTTGGTAGGTGCTTCATCTTCTACAGGTCGCTTTTTCCCGAAAATCCCCGCACTAATAATGCCTACCTCGTAAAAGAAATACATGGGGATAGCCATAATACATTGATTAAAAGGATCTGGCGTGGGAGTAAGAATGGCTGCAAATAAAAACGATCCCAAAAAGGCCCACTTCCGATATTGTTTAAGCAGTGGTGCGTCAACCCATCCCAATTTGGCCATAAGGGTGAGGGCCAAGGGCACTTCGAAAATTAACCCAAAAATGACCAATAACCACAAAACAAACCCTACATAATTGGCGATGGAAATCTGGGCAATGAACCCCGCAGCCAACCCATACGAAATGAGAAAATGCAGGGCAAACGGGAGAACAATAAAAAAGCAAAAGATGAGACCGAGAAAAAATGCAACACTACTGATAGCCGTAAAGGGGCCAACAAATCTCCGTTCCTGCACATGCAATCCGGGCACGACAAATTGCCAAATTTCCCACAACCAGTATGGGAGAGTGAGCACCACCGCCACCAAACCGGCCACTTTCACATTTTGCCATAGTGCTTCGGCCGGGGAGAGAAACACAAAAGGAATTTTGGGCAGGTCGGATGGGACCCATTCCCCGGAATTCGGAATGAAATAATTTTGAAGCGGGATACGCAGCCAGGAGACGAGAAGATCGGCATAAAAGAACGTGCCCACAAATACCAGGGCCATCACCACAACGGATCGGGTCAATCGCTTCTGAAATTCAAATAGATGCTCCATAACGGGCATCTTTTTGTCTTCCAGGGGCTTGAAGACTTTTTCTTCAAACCATTTACCCCAACGACTTTGGTCTGCCATTTTGTAGTTCCGTGCCCGATGCAGACGTTGAGAAGGGAATTTCTTCGATCATGAATGGAAGAAATTCCCTTTTCCTCAACCCTTATTGGGCATGCTTATTAAGGATTCACAGCAATAAACAGGTTATTGCCCCGCCTATTCACCAGCAATACGACTAATTCTTCTTTGCCGATTTTCGAGACGATTCGCTTGTAATCGTCAAGGGTTTTGATGGGCTCACGGCTAACTTCCTGAATCACATCGCCCGCTTGAATTCCGGCCCCTTCCACGGTACTTCCGGCTTCGACCTTGGCAACCACCACACCCTTCGTGGATTCCGGAATGTTGTATTGTTTCTGATTGTCAGAATTGATGGCTTCAACAGTGAGGCCAGCCAAGACGTTATTGGGTATTTCCACGGCCGGAGCTTTTTCTCCATCACTTTTCTCACCCTTTTTGGCTTGCGCCAGCATATCATCCGGAGGACGTTCTCCCAGCTCCAGTCCTAACGTGATTTCCTTGCCATCTCGAAGAACCTTCAAGTCTTTTTTCTTTCCCACCTTTGTACGGGCGACAATATTCCGGAGATGGTTAACATCCTTAACTTCCTCACTACCATATTGCAAAATCACATCACCCCGTTGAAGCCCAGCCTTGGCGGAAGGACCCTCTTCGTGAACTTCACTAATTAACACTCCGCCTTTATGGGATTCGGGGAGCTGAAAGGATTGGGCTAAAGCCGGAGTCAGTTCCTGAATCGCGACTCCCATCCACCCCCTGACCACCTTACCGGTTTGAATGAGGCTATCCGTAATATCTTTGGCAATACTCACCGCAATCGCAAACCCGACGCCTTCAGATCCACCGGTCCGTGAGAAAATCGCCGTATTGATCCCGATAAGCTCACCCTTCATATTGACGAGCGCTCCGCCGGAATTCCCGGGATTAATGGCCGCATCGGTTTGAATGAAATCTTCATATTCGGTAATACCCACGCTCCCACGGCCAAGGGCACTGATAATGCCAAAAGATACCGATGACTTCAGTCCAAAGGGACTTCCGATCGCCAGGACCACATCACCAACCCGCAACGTATCGTAATTCCCCCAGGGGATGGAGGGCAGATCATGAGTCCCATTTTTCACTTTGATCACAGCCAAGTCCGTTTTGGGATCCGTCCCGACCACTGTCGCTGGCGATTCCCGCCCGTCACTGAATGTCACGTTAATTTCACTGGCATCTTCCACGACATGGTTATTCGTTAGAATATAACCACGTGCATCAATAATGACCCCCGATCCCGCACTCATACCCGGAGGTCCTGGAGGACGACCAGGCCCGCCACCACCGGGAGGGCCACCACCAGGAGGCCCACCGGGGGGACCACCGAAGGGACCTGGAGGCAATTGTTGTCGGCCAGCAGGTCCGCCTCCACCTGTCACTGCGACATTGACGACAGCCGGACCAACCTTTTCAACAATGTCGGCAAAGCCTTCCAGAAAAGCAGATGGTACAGCCGCCTGAGCATGCGAAGGGAACACGAATCCTGTGCCCCACACTCCGCCTACCAGACCTACCCCCAAGATAAGACCGGCAAAGCCTCTCCATATGGTAGACTTCATCGGATAGGCCCTGCCCCAATTACCCCGTAACTTGTGCATCATCCCATTCTCCCTGTTTAAAAATATGAGTGGTGGAGTGCTAACGAGTCGATTTCTGACTAATTTTGCCCCGGTTCCTAAGCTCTAAACCTGATCAAGCCTATCATAAAGAGCATAAGTTTTTGATATTACTATATTTGTTCCCCCACGTTCAAAGTCAAAGTTCCGATTGGGAAAAAAGGTAAAAAAGCGGCAATCCAACTCCCTCAAGATACCGCTTCAAAAGATCAGAAATCGGAATGTGCCGATTCAATTCACCGTACCAGGTGGGATTTCCTCTATTCAACCAATATATATATAGGAATATTGAATATGACAGATATTTTCGAACCGAGATTGGGAAACCGGAGGCTAGATTCTGATGAAATAGATCTTCTCAGGAAATCGGAAAAGAGGGACTGATTGAAAAACTCCTATTACTCTAAAATGTCAAGCAAAGACCCTAGTACTTTATCCTGAGTCCGAAGACTGGCCACATTGACTTCAAATAAATGGGCGGCCTGCAAAGTATTGGAGAGTTCCTCTGCCAAATCGACGTTGGATCCTTCCCTAAGGTTAAGACCACCTGCATCTTGAGTGAAAAACGAAGGACCGGAGGTCTGATCGTGGTTCAAGGTCACCCGAACACCTCCAGAAGGACTCTCCTCCAGAATGGCTGTGATCCGTTTAAACCCCTCGGTCTGAGCATTGGCAATATTATGGGCACTGGCACCTAACAATCGGCCGGCGGCCTGCATCCCGGTTAAGGCTATTCCGTATCCTCCCAACATCATATCCTCCCGATCAACTTTTAGTGTTTGCAAACCTTATTGGCCGCTATGCCACCTATTCATCTAATCCCATCGACAAATGAAGAGAAAACTTTCCAGCAGCCCAGAGGTATAATCTGACATTCCCCCCCCACGTATTTTCATTGCTTAAAGCTGGAAGCTTTCAAAAGCGAACGGTTTACTCATTGAGAGCTGAAGGTTCCAATTAATTTTGGTATGTTGTTCACTATTACGCTCATTTCATAAACATTCAATTTCTTCCGTCTTGGGCATTGTTATGCATGGCCTTCATTTCCATCAAACCCTGCAATATCGAACAGATCTTCCCCTAGCCCCTCTTCCTCAGCACGAAGCTCGGATTGATGTGTTGCTGGCCGGCATTTGCTCGACGGATCTTCACATTCTTCAAGGGTATATGGGATTTTCAGGGATCTTGGGGCACGAATTCGTCGGAAAAGTCACAGAATCTCCAGACGATCCATTTTGGGTCGGGAAACGGGTAGTCGGGGAAATCAATGCGTCTTGTCGAATCTGCCCAACCTGCCTTAAAGGAAGATCGAGCCATTGCCCACATCGCACGGTCCTGGGAATCCAAGGACGGGACGGAGTCTTTGCAGAAAGCGTTACCCTTCCAACTGCCAACTTACGGGTTGTTCCTCAGACCCTAACCGATGATCAGGCCGTATTCGTGGAACCCTTGGCGGCGGCTTGTGAAGTGACCCAACAAATGCATGTGGAGCCTACAGAGAAAATTGTGGTCCTTGGCGATGGAAAACTCGGACTCTTATGTGCTCAAGTATTGGCTTTGCAGGGTTGTGCCGTACAGGTGTTAGGAAAACATCCTGAACATGCCGAGTGGTTGGCCGAACGCGGAATTTCTTTTGTCACGACCCCTGTAGATATTTCAAAACAAGCAGATCTGGTTGTGGAGGCCACCGGAAGTCCGGCCGGATTTGACTTGGCCCTACAGCTCCTTCGCCCCCGCGGGAGATTGATTCTGAAATCAACCTATCATGGCACACTCGCCATCAGGATGGCCGACATCGTGATTCATGAAATCTCGATTATCGGGTCTCGCTGTGGTCCCTTTGAGCCCTCGCTTCGCCTGTTGGACAACCACTTGATTGATGTGAAGCCATTCATCCATGCTCGCTATCCTTTGTCTCAAGGGATACGTGCCATGGAACGGGCAGCCCAAGGCGGCACATTAAAAGTGTTATTGCATCCTGACTAAATAAATGAGGCCTTAACTTTTCCACTATAAGGGCTGGTTGCAATCCCCGGCCTTTGGTATGATCTCCCTTATTGATGAATCGAGCTGGCGTAGCTCAATCGGCAGAGCAGCGGTTTTGTAAACCGCAGGTCGGAGGTTCGATTCCTCTCGCCAGCTCCATCTTCATTCCCGCTTCTAGTCGTGTTCACACCCCGCCACTCGTCATCGATCAACCATTGTTTACAGGCACACACCTTAGAAATGACGGCTTATCAGCCTAAGGAGAATATATGGCACAACCACTCCCATCTTGGAATCTGCATGATTTAGTACGGAATCCTCAAAAAGATTATGTCCGGCTCACCGATACGATCCACACCAAAATTTCCGCCCTTGAGGCCCAACGGAAGGACCTGACTCCAAAGATTACAGAAGCCCGGTTTTTGAAAATCTGGGACCAATACGCCAATGTGACCGAAGATATAACCAAACTCCGGGCTTTTGCATTTCTCTGGTTTGCCGAAAATACCAAACACCAAACAGCCCGGGCCTTTGATAACCAAGTCCGCAATCGATTGACCGAATTTTCGAACCGATTGGTGTTTCTTGACCTGTGGTGGCAGAGCCTTCCTGCCCCTCGCTCCGCTCGTTTAACGAAGGCGGCTGAACGCTATCGCTATCATCTCGAAACGCTCACCCGCTATACCCCGTACACCTTGAGTGAAAAGGAAGAACAAATTCTAGCCACCAAAAGCTCGACCGGCAAACAGGCTCTGGAGTCGCTCTATGGCATTGCCACAAACGGGTTTGAATTTCACCCGCGCGTCAAAGGTCGCACTCTTCGCCTTACCCGGGAACAACTAATGAGCTATGTCAGACACCCTCTGGCTTCCATTCGACGGACGGCCTATCAAGAACTGTTCTCGGTCTACAAGGAAAACCGCAATGTCCTGGGAGAAATTTACAAGAACATAGTGCAGGATTGGGGTAATGAAGGCATCAAGTTACGGCACTATGCCTCACCCATGGCCGTCCGGAACGTGGCCAACGATATTCCGGATCAAGCCGTGGATGCTTTACTAGAGGCATGCCGGTCCGGGGCCTCGGTTTTCCAGCAATATTTCAAACTAAAGGCCAGGCTCTTAAAACTCAAAACCTTCCAACGGTATGATCTCTATGCTCCCTATGCCGGGACGAAAACTCGAATTCCTTTTCATCGGGCCGAGCAGATCGTCATCCAATCGTATAAGTCTTTTTCCCCGAATCTGGCCAGTCTGGCTCAACGAGTGATGAAAGAACGGCATCTGGACGCCGCGATCCGGCCGGGCAAAATGGGAGGTGCTTTTTGCTACAGCGTGTTACCCAAAGAAACACCCTATGTGTTGGTTAATTACACGGGAGAGACCCGAGATGTCTCCACGTTGGCCCACGAACTGGGTCATGCCGTCCACGGGATGCTGGCCGGAGAACACCCCATTTTTACATTTCATTCAGCTTTGCCCCTGGCTGAAACCGCCTCCTTATTCGGAGAACAGTTGCTATCAGATGCCCTGCTGCAGGAGGAACGGAATAAACAGGTCCGCATCAGTCTCCTGATCAATCAATTGGACGATGCCTATGCCACCATATTACGGCAAGCCTACTTTGTGGCGTTTGAAAAAGAGGCACATACTCTGGTCGCTCAAGGGGCCACGGTCGATGAATTGGCCCGGACCTATCTTCGATTGCTTCAAGAACAATTTGGGCGGGCTGTTAAAGTTGGTGAAGAATTCCAATGGGAGTGGCTGGCGATTCCGCATATCTTCAGTAGCCCTTTTTATTGCTATGCCTATAGCTTTGGCAACCTGTTGGTGTTCTCCCTCTTTCAACAATATAAAAAAGAAGGTGCGCCTTTTGTTCCCAAATACCTCCAATTGCTATCGGGAGGAGGGTCTGCCAACCCGCAAGCCCTGTTAACTCCATTAGGGGTGGATATATCCTCTTCTAGTTTTTGGGAAGGTGGATTCAGCCGGATTCGCGACCTCATAAAAGAGCTGGAGCAAGTCATGCCCTAGTATTTTTGAAGGAATGATAGGGAAGGAAGGTGTTTAGCGAAAGAAGCTCAATGCAGACAGGACATAGCCCTTATCCTTGGAAGATCAACTCTCGATTTTCTGATTTTGATTCTGTCTTGTAGCTCTAACCGAGCCAGAATGTTTCTGGCTAAAATATTCCTGCCTGTTTTTGGAGCCATCGGATATATCCAATGATTTCCGTCACATCTTCAGATGTGACGCCGTCAATTTTAGGCATATTCCCAAACTTCCAATGATGAGCCCGCACACCCTGCGCGGCGGCCCGTTGAAAGGCCATATCGGCGTGATGAGACGGTTCATAAATCTTATGGACCAGCGGCGGTCCATGGTCTGTGCCAACTCCTTGAGGTCCATGACAGGGGGCACAAAATGAATGGAATTTGTCATCCCCTTTTTGAAGGTCGTCAGGAACCTTCATGGACGCATCAACCACTGGAGTTGATGCATCCGCTAAGTGCTCTTGGGCCCCGGTTCCATTTTCCGAGCATCCCAAGATCAGGACGACCATGCTCATTCCCAAACGCCAGAAGCCTGATTGTAGTCGTGTGGGTGTTGGATTCATCATGCCTCTCCTTCCATTATTCAGCCAAAGAGTTCTCTAGATGAAAGCGGATCTGGCATCCCAACCCCCTGAAACCCCTCTTGTCGAATCAGACAACTATCGCAATGCTGACAAGGCTGTCCCTGAGGTCCCGGGTTGTAACAACTGCTTGTCAGCTGAAAAGGGACTCCCAACTCCTCCCCTTTTTGGATAATCTCAGATTTTGTCATCAATAATAAGGGCGCCATGACCTCCACCGAGTGACCTTCTAGCCCTAAGCGTGTCCCCAACCGTGCGACTTCCATAAATGCACGAATAAATTCCGGCCGACAGTCAGGGTACCCCGAATAATCGCGAACATTGGCGCCAAAGTAAATCTTGGATGCCTTGAGGACTTCTGCATACGCCAATGCCAGACTTAAAAAAATAGTATTGCGAGCAGGAACATAGGTGATAGGAACTCCCTGCTCACGATCCGCTGGTGATCGATCGACAGGAACCGGCAATTCAGTCGTTAAAGCCGAACCACCAAATGTCCGCAAGTCCACATTGAGAATCTGATGACCTTGAACGTGGAAGAATTTGCCGAGGCGTTTTGCACATTCCACTTCCAGGCAATGACGTTGCCCGTAATCAATGGTGAGAAAATACAACTCATGACCATCAGCTCTGGCCAAGGCTGCCGTGACCGACGAATCCAGCCCTCCGCTGGCTAACACCACGGCTTTACTCATGAACAACTCTCCAGATTCCGAGGAAGGCGCTATTTCCAGAAAAAACGACGGGCGAAGACACCACAACATAAAGGCGGGCACAACCAAATGTGCCACGGGTTAGGACTACCGGAGCACTGAGACAAATCAGTTTACGTCCGTTGTTCAGCCCGCTCAATTTTCTCCATAAGCTCTTTTTTTGATTGACAGTTCACACATAATCGCGCAAAAGGAAGAGCCAGCAACCGTTTTTCACTAATCTCATCTCCGCAATCCGCGCACATGCCGTAGCTTCCTTCATCCAAGCTGTCCAAGGCGTCATCAATCATCTGCCGTTCACGATTACGCATTTCCTGAAGTGAGATGCCCATTTCCCGTTCCAAGTCCACCAAGGCCTGGTCACCACTGTCCATGGCCGCTTCCAAACGACGTTGTTGTTCATCCGTCAGGGACTGACCCAATTGCTGCTTGATTTCCTGGACCAGCGCTTCCCGTTTCGCTAAAAGAATTTCCTTGAGCGCCCCATAACGATTTTCCTGGCTTGGCTCAGCAGACTTTTTGGAAGTGGAATTGGCAGAAGCCATGCTTTTCTTTCCGGGTTTGGCTGCGGGTTTACTATCCTTTTTTGCCGGTCGTCCTGCCATACCAACCTTCCTTTCTTCTCGATACCAAGGTTAAAATTTTCCACACAAGAAAAGCCAAGTCGAACTCTTACAAACAGTCTCGCTCAATGAGCTTCAAGGATATGCAATTAACGAATGGACATCACAACCATCCAACTTCTTACGGCCCTCCAGACCCGATAGCTCCACTAAAAAAACCACTCCTACAATCTGGGCTCCCAGCTGACGCATGAGGTGCACCGTGGCCGAAGCGGTCCCTCCCGTGGCCAACAAATCATCGACGATAAGCACCCGTTCGCCTTCCTGAATGGCGTCTCGATGAACAGCCAAGGAGTTCGATCCATATTCCAGGTTATACTTCACCTCATACACATCGGCCGGCAATTTCCCGGGTTTGCGAACAGGAACAAAGCCTGCGTTCAGGTGAAGCGCCAGTGGGCTCCCAAAAATAAAGCCCCGGGATTCAATTCCCACAATTTTATTGATCCTGGCATTGCCATACTTCTGGGTCAGATCGGCAATGATAGACCGAAAACAATCGGAATCTTTCAATAAGGGCGTAATATCGTAAAATAAAATTCCCGGTTTCGGAAAATCAGGAACTTCACGAATCAATTTCTTATAATCCACGCCATTCCACCTGATCAGAGTCTTTCATTTCAGGACGAGAAACCCTTTAGTTTGCCTATTTGCTTCTGCCCAGTCAACCTGAACCATTTCCACACGTGATAGAGTCGGACCTTCGCGCACCCGTTCAAGGAACGTATCAATTGCAGCCCTCTCTCCTTCGACTTCGCTTTCCACTGTTCCATTCGGACGATTCCGCACCCAGCCATCCAAACCGAGATTTGTGGCCTGCAATTGGACAAAGGCACGAAAACCCACCCCCTGCACCCGACCTGACACCAGAAGGTGAGCACGGACTATTTTTGACCTCACCGTTTCTTCCGACTTATTTTCCATTGTTGAGATTCTTTGCCTGAATCATCGCTTGAATAGCTTCTCTGCCAACTCGCATGCCATCTCGAATACAATCCGGTATCCCAATGCCCCTAAATGCCGCACCAGCCAGATAGAGCCGCGGCCACCTTTTTAACAACCGCTCAATAAACGAAAGTCGTTTTTGGTGACCTAGAACATATTGCGGCATTCCTCGAATCCAACGGTGGACTTCCGCGTAATGAGGAGAGGCCGTGATTCCAACCATCTCTGCCAGTTCTTCCCGAACGATTTCCACCATTTCTTGATCATCTTTTTCAAACATCGTTTCCCGTCCGCGCCCTCCCACATAGGCTCGGATGAGGGTGTCTTCCGGCTTGGAACGATCTGGCCATTTCAAAGAACTCCAGGTTGCGGCAAGCAAGGCACGCTGTTCAAATCGTGGGACGACAAAACCAAAGCCGGCGATCAAAGATTGCATACCTTCGGTTTTGTAAGCTAATGATACGGTGGCCGTGGACGCATACGGAATGTCATCCAGAACCGTGGCCAATTCCGGACTCATTTGTTTCAGGAGTTTTGAGGAACGGTAGGTGGGAGTGGTCACCACCACGGCATCTGCGTCAAGGGCCTGTCCATCATCCAGAAGGATCCGATACGAGGAAGTCGGACCGGAGGATGCGGTAATTTCTCGAATCTCCACTCCGGAGCGAAGCTGGACCTTTCGAGACTTCAGATTCAAAAGCAAGGCCTGAATCAATTCACCAAGACCACCTCGTAACGACATAAACATACTCAAGGGCTTTCCTGATCCCTGAGAACCTACGCCAGATTTTCCCTGGATGGCTCTCATGCCTTTGATCACACTCCCGTGTGATCGCTCCAATTCCCTGAAACGGGGGAAGGTCGCTTCAATGCTCAACTCTTCCGCATCGCCGGCATAAATGCCGGCCACCAAAGGTTCAAGTAAATTGGTAAACGCTTCCCGGCCAAACCGTCTGGAGAAAAATGCGCTCATTGATTCGTCATCGGGTCTCGATGACGGACAAGGTAAAAACCGCTCGGCGCCCATTCGAAGCAATCCGATCACCGACAACAACCCGCTGGTTACCAGACTACCCACCCGTTGAGGACGAAATGCCAAAAGCCCTTGAGGAAGTTCGCGTAACTTTCCTCGACAGAACGCAAACGTCCGATTATGGTGTGCGTTAGTCGGAAGGAGACGATGTTCAAGACCCAAAGCCCGGCACAACTCCATGGCCCCGGGTTTGGTCGTTAAAAAAGAATCGGGCCCGCCTTCGATCAATAACTCATGGATGCGGTGAGTCAAAATTTTTCCACCCCAACGTGAATCCTGTTCAAGAATCGTACATTGAACGGAAACATTCTCTTTTTGAGCTTCCTCCATGATCGAATAGGCAGCAGACAGCCCCGTAATCCCTCCTCCAATAATCACCACATGACCAGCGGTAGAATTCATCGGATCAGATACCTTTACGAACATGAAGAAGGAAAGGAACGCCTATCAAACCCGAAATCCCCTTATAATAGGAGATAGAGTGACACAGATGGAGACAGTGAAGATGGGAGGAGGACAAAGTTGTCAGGTGATCGTCGAAGCTAAGGAAGAAAATCGATGGGCACAATCTATGGCATATTCAACATTTTGCAGAGGTGTCTGAGGCAATATCCCATGGCCGAGATTGAAAATATGACCGGGACGCCCTTCGGCCTGTTCAAAAATAGCTCGAATGCGACGCTCAATTTCTTTTTTCGGAGCAAACAATACCAATGGATCCAGATTGCCTTGAATCGCGACATCATACCCAATGGTGCCCCAGGCTTCATCAAGACGGACCCGCCAATCCACGCCCAATACATCGCTGCCGGCCTTCCGCATCAGAGGTAACAATCCCGTGGTTCCGGTTCCAAAATAAATAATGGGGATCCCTTCCACTCGAAGGGCGGAAATAATAGCCTGAACATGGGGGAGTACATATTCTTCATAATCTCCAGGACTGAGTGAACCGACCCAGCTATCAAACAGTTGAATCGCATGCGCACCCGCTCGGCTTTGGACACGCAAATACTCAATCACGACAGCCGACAATTTGGAAAGGAGTTGATGCCACACCACCGGTTGCGAAAACATTAATTGTTTCGTACGGGCATAATCCCGAGAACTCCCTCCCTCGATAGCATAACTGGCCAAGGTAAAGGGGGCTCCAGCAAATCCGATAAGCGGCACTCGGTTTTCCAAGGCGGCCAAGGTACACCGAATGGCTTCACCGGCATATCCAAAGGCCTCACCATCCACCGAACGAAGACCTACAATTCCGGCTTCATCCCGAATCGGATTATCAATAACCGGTCCCTTGGCTTCCACAAACTCCAGATGTAACCCCATGGCTTCCAAGGGTAATAAGATATCCGCAAAAATAATCGCGGCATCAAGGTCGAACCTATTGATGGGTTGCAACGTCACTTCGGCCGCTAAGGCTGGGGTTTTGCACACATCAAGAATGGAATGCCGGCGACGAATGGCTTGATATTCGGACATATACCGCCCCGCCTGCCGCATAAACCAGACAGGAGTACGGTCAACCGGTTGCCGAAGACAGGCTTTTAAAAATCGATCATTCATGGGTGGCATTCTAGTAAGGGGGGACAGGCCAGTCAATTAAGGGGATCGCCGGTTTTCCAGGTTGATGCTTAGTTGAGACAAAAATCCACCGAATACCATTATCTCATGAAAAACGAGAAAGCCTCAGAAAATATCGACCTGATATTCTTTCATAGAGCTTCCACCTGCGGACCCAGCTCTTTTTGAATCCGAATTGAAGTATCCCCAATACCGTCCAATTCCTCTGCCGTCATAATCCAAGCATCGGCAGGCTCCAATTCAATCCGATAATGTTGTTCTTGAACTGAAAACCATTCCAGATAGGGATGAGGAGCCAGAAGAGGATGCGGATCGAAGGATATCAGACTCACCTTTCCAAGTTGAGGAATGCAAAAATCAAATAAGGAATCTGCAGCACGTTCGTCTTCTAAAAACCTCGGATTGTGAAGGCGAATGGCATGCCCTTGGATCTCCCCTCGAAAGTCACCTTTTAGACAGACATCAACGGTGCCCAATGTAGCAAAAGTCAACTGCCCCACTACCACGCCAGAGGTTCGGTTATCCAGAAATCCCTCTTTTACCCAACGGGCATTTCCAAATTTCTGAGCCATACTTGTTTCAACAAACCGTATTTTAACCCAGAACGGGAATGTTCACACATGAGGTGGAGGGAGGCATTCAGGGCTTACACAAAGGACACTTGATTTGATTGGTCGCATCGGTGTTTTCCAACGCATCCAAGGCGGTATCCTTATCGGGGTATTCAAACCACCCTCCTTCCCAAAAATCTGCTCGCATGGGGCCGGAAGGAATTTCCAAACATCGCTCCTTATGGAGCATAGCCTGATCCAATGACCGTTTGAGATGGATCCAATAGCCCATGATCATTGCCCCCTTTCACGACAAACGGAAACCAGCCTTAATAGGCATTGGATTCCCGGGGTCATCAAGACGTAAAGATGAGATTGATCAAAAAAAGGAAGGAGTATCCGGGCAATCAATCAGGAATGAGCTGCCACTCATCTTTTTCAAGGAAAACCTTTTGTCCAGCCTCTAATTTAACCAATTGTTCCCGGCTAAAGAATCGCATATACCGGTCAATTCGATCCTGGTCATCTATGCGCTCTTCTTGAGCTAATCCTGATACTAACTTGTATCGACGAACTAAAACCGGCATACAGATTTCCTCCTCAGTTGCGACCATCTGGCGAATGAAATAGTCTAGAAAAAATTAATTGCTTCGTCAAGTCATTTCATGGAAAAATTCATCCATCTTGGCCACCATCCATCCAATAAGAGTATAATGCCCTTGGAAGCCGAAGATAAGAATTCGGCCGTCTTTCTTAAATTTTATTAAAGGAGAAGACCATGCCCATGTATGAATATGTGTGTCGTGCATGTGACAACCAATATGAAATGATGCAACCCCTCAGCGCAAAACCCGAGGAAACAGTCTGCCCCCAATGCAATAAACAAGAAAGTCAGCGACTCATGTCTTCCTTTGCCTCCAAAATAGTGGGGACGCACAAGCCAGGATTTGAGGAAGGCAAAGCCTACAACATGCTGAACGAGCGAATGGATAAATTCGGCAAACTTCCGCCGATAATGGGGCAACGGGCATCTCCAACCGTTGAAAATTCACAACCTTCTTCCGGTGGAGAATAAGGCCATCCCCCGTGGCGCAAAAGCATGCGGCACGGTCAAGTCCATTTCTCTCCCTTGACATTTCTTCTGCTAAACGGGAAAGATGGGCCCGTTTTTTAATCTAGGATTGAACTTTCCTTTGAATGTAGATCGTCCGGGCTCTTATTTTATTCGAGGAACATAAAGACATTCTTCTTTGAAGAATTGAACGTTTGCTAAAATCATGTCAGGCTATAAATTTTTACATGTGTGGCTCTTACTGGTAGCCACTCTGATTCCAACCTCACTTTATGCGGAATCTTCTTCTCAACCGGGCATGAAATCCTCAAATGATTTCGAAAGAATTTTGATTGCCGGGAATGGTCCGGAACGCCATTTACTGGAAACCCTCGCGTCTGCGTTTGAACAGCGCCACCCCACTATCTCGGTGGACTTTTTTTGGCATCCTAATGCCAAACCCATCCGGACAATTGAACTGGGGGAAGCCGACATTGGGATAACCGGGGACGACGCGCCAAAGGAACTTCGGTCCGTTCCTTTTGCCCGAGACGGAATTGCCATTGTCACGAATTTCTCTAACCCCGTAAAAGAAATCTCCACAAAACAGGTTGCTGACGTGTTCTCAGGAAAAGTTCGCTATTGGTCGGATGTCTATGAAGAAGCGCCACAAACTAAAATTGTGATTATTAACCGTACCCAGAATCAAAATATCCGACAGGGCCTGGAACGCTTACTTCAGATTCCCAACGGCATACCCCGCTCGGCCATTCAGGCCGAATCGGAAGGACAGGCCATAAAATTAGTGAGCGGAAAATTAGACGCCGTCACGTTTATTTCCATGGCTCCGGCCCTCAGGGCTAAAGAAGATGGCATTGCAATTAACTTGTTATTTATTGACAAGATTGAACCGGAGGTTCAGACCGTTTTAGACAAACGATATCCTCTCCAACACCCTATCATGCTGGTGACCCAAGCAACTCCTTCTCCACAGGTCAGATTATTTGAAGAGTTTATCTTATCCCCAGCCGGTCAAGCTTTAGTGAAAAAAGGAAAATATTATCCACTGCAAGCACAATGATCCGGTTGGTTGGCCTTAGCCACCGGTACATGTTATTTCCCTCACGAAAATATGTTCAAAAAAATATTAGTCGCCAATCGAGGTGAGATTGCCATGCGGGTCATCCGTGCCTGCAGGGAATTCGGCATTGCCACCGCAGCCATTTATGCTGAAAGCGATGCCACGGCTATTTACGTCAAAAAGGCCAATGAGGCCTATTTAGTCGGTCCGGGTCCCGTCCAAGGGTATTTGGATGCCCGTCAAATCGTGGGACTCGCGAAACGTATTCGTGCGGACGCCATTCACCCGGGTTATGGCTTCCTTGCGGAAAATGCCAATTTTGCTCGCTTGTGTGAAGAAAACGGCATAAATTTCATCGGACCGTCTCCTCACGCCCTGGAATTATTGGGGGACAAAGTCAAAGCTCGGGAATTGGCGATTAAAGTAGGAGTGCCGGTCGTTCCCGGGACGGATGGCAGCGTCTCCACCACAGAAGAAGGATTAGACTTCTGCCACCGAACCGGCTATCCCGTCATTGTGAAGGCCAGTGCAGGGGGAGGAGGACGAGGGTTACGGGTGGTGCGCTCTGATGACGAATTGAAAGAGGCTATGGAAGCCGGGGCACGGGAGGCACTGGCCGCATTTGGGAATGGGGATTTATTTATCGAAAAATATGTGGAACGTCCTCATCATATTGAATTTCAATTATTGGCGGATAAAAACGGATATATCATCCATTTGGGAGAACGGGACTGCTCCATTCAACGGCGACATCAAAAACTCGTCGAGATTGCTCCATCATTAGTCCTGACTCCGCGGCTTCGGGCGGAAATGGGAGAGGCGGCCATTGCCATTGCCCGGGCAGCCCAATTTTATAATGCCGGCACGGTAGAGTTCCTCCTGGACCCTGATGGACGGTACTACTTCATCGAAATGAATCCCCGGATCCAGGTGGAACACACGGTCACGGAACAAATCACCACCGTGGATATTGTTCAGTCCCAGTTATGGATTGCCGCGGGTCGCCCACTGGTGTTTGGCCAACATGAGGTCAACCTACAGGGTTATGCGATTCAGTGCCGGATTAATGCCGAAGATCCACAAAATAACTTCCGTCCGTCATCAGGAAAACTCACAGCCTACTTATCTCCCGGAGGGGTTGGAGTCCGGATCGATGGAGCGGTCTATAAAGACTATACGGTTTCTCCCTATTACGATGCCCTGTTGGCAAAATTAACCGTTCATGGACGGACATGGGATGAAACGGTTCGACGCACTCATCGATCATTGGAAGAATTCGTGCT
The DNA here is from genome assembly GCA_050248735.1 of Nitrospirales bacterium. GTDB lineage: Bacteria > Nitrospirota > Nitrospiria > Nitrospirales > UBA8639 > JACKFE01. The sequence continues at coordinate 240,779 of JBFWRU010000006.1, forward strand.
CCGGGGCGTCAAAACGACGATCCCCTTCCTCACGAAAGTCATGGAAGAACCTGATTTCCGTGCGGGCCGCTTCGACACGTCGTATTTAGAACGACACCCGGCCTTATATGAATATGAGGAAATGGAAGAACCCGAAGATTTAGTGGTCGCCCTCTCTGCGGCCATCGCCGCATTCGAAGGCCTCTAAATGCACCAGCCACATTCCATATTTCAGTGGCGTTGATCTTGCGAAAGGTTTGTTATGGCACAAAAAAAACGAAAGGGGTCGCCCCCTCAATCCTCATCCCGTCCCTCGCCTACTAAAGCCAAACAGGGGTCTCCACCGGCCATGGACCTGGAGGCTTCGCCCAAACGCCAACTCTTTCTGACTGATGTCGCCTTACGTGATGGCCATCAATCTCTCCTGGCCACTCGGATGCGAACAGAGGATCTGCTGGCTGCCGGTGAGGAGTTAGACAAGGTTGGATTCTGGTCTCTGGAGGTTTGGGGAGGAGCCACATTCGATTCCTGCCTGCGTTTTCTCAAAGAAGATCCTTGGGAACGTCTTCGAGCCTTTCGTACCGCCATGCCCAATACCCGTTTGCAAATGTTGCTTCGCGGGCAAAACCTGGTGGGGTATCGACATTACGCCGATGACCTGCTCGAAAAATTCATAGAATTATCAGCGAAAAATGGCATCGACGTCTTTCGAATTTTTGATGCACTCAACGATCTTCGTAACATTAAGCCCGCCATGGAAGTAGTCAAAGCTTGCGGAAAACATGTCGAAGCGACCATATGTTACACCGTCAGTCCGGTACATAGCTTGAACCATTTTGTGGAGCAGGCCAAACAATTGGAAGACTTAGGGGCCGATACGCTCTGCATTAAGGACATGGCAGGCCTCCTTCCGCCGTTTGAGGCCTATGAATTAATCAGCCGGCTCAAGGCCACGGTTCGGGTGCCCATCCACCTTCATACCCACTACACATCGGGCATGGCTTCCATGTCCTCGCTTATGGCCATCATTGGAGGATTGGACATTTTAGATACCGCGTTGTCTCCCCTGTCGGGTGGCACTTCCCACCCACCTACGGAGTCGTTTATTGCCGCCCTGCGGAACACACCCTATGACACAAAATTGGACTTACAACAACTGGCCCCAGCCGCCGAAAAATTACGAAAAGCCAGGAAACGATACCGGCAATTTGAAAGTGACTTTACCGGTGTCGACACCGATATCCTTCTCTCGCAAGTTCCTGGAGGAATGCTCTCAAACCTGGCCGCCCAACTCGCCGAACAGAATGCCATCGACAAAATCAAAGAAGTGCTTGAAGAAATCCCCCGTGTACGAAAAGACATGGGCTATCCCCCCTTGGTGACCCCAACCAGCCAAATCGTCGGGACCCAAGCCACACTCAATGTTCTAACCGGCGAACGCTATAAAGTCATTACGAATGAGACCAAGAATTATTTCCAGGGGCTTTACGGAAAACCGCCCGGCACACTGAATTCCAAAATACGCCAAAAATCCCTCGAAGGAGATCAACCGGTTCTGGGACGTCCGGCCGATAATCTGGATTCGGAACTGGATGATGCGCAGCAAGAATTAGCCGGGCGGGAAGTAGTGGATGAAGATATTGTGTCATATGCCCTGCTGCCTTCAGTAGCCTTACAGTTTTTTGATGAACGGGAACGTGGGGAACTTCGTCCCGAACCTCTCCTGGAAGAATCGGATAGCGGGCCTGCCGTAGCCCATGACCTGCACCTCGCCCCGGTGGAGTTTAAAGTGACCGTTCATGGCGAGTCGTATCATATTCGCGTGTCCGGATCCGGCCAAACCTTGGATGGCGTAAAACCGTATTACATTAAGGTCAATGATAAACTGGAGGAGGTGTATTTAGAGCCGATCCAGGAGGTCTTAGCCGGTGCCCCGGAAGCCCCGGTTTCTCCTTCGGCAAAAGCCGAAGGACGCCCAAAGCCTTCACAGCCTGGAGATGTGGTAACTCCCATGCCTGGACGGGTGGTGAAAGTTATGGTTTCCCAAGGAGATAAAGTCAAAGCGGGAGATTCTCTCCTGGTGGTTGAAGCCATGAAAATGGAAAACCGTGTCCAGGCCCCCATCGCAGGAACAGTTGGAATGATCTACGTTAAAGAGAGTGATGAAGTGAGCCCCGATGAAACCTTGATTCACATTGAATCCTGATCCATCGTCCTCGTGCCTGCATATCTCATTGTTATTGTCCTTGCTTGTTGCCTCATGGTTGGTGGATGCTCAACGAATCCCCCCCTACCTCCTTGGGTGGAATTAATCTATCGCACCCCCTTTCACACCATTACGGTCAATGACCATCGCATCGTCTATACCGAGATCGGAACTGGCCCACCGGTTATTTTGCTCCATGGATTTGGTGGATCCATGTGGAACTGGGAATACCAGTATGAGGCTTTGGCAAAACACCATCGGGTCCTTATTCCTGATCTCCTGGGGTCCGGGTTATCCGATAAACCACCGGGGCCATACACGCCCAAATATCTCCTCGACTTTTTTCGAGCCTTCATGGATGCCCTTCACATTCCTCGGGCCGTCCTCATAGGCAATTCCATGGGGGCGGGATTAGCCATGGGCATGGCCATGGATTATCCAGAACGCGTTGAGAGTCTGATCCTCATTTCCGGATTTCCTCCCAACCTTCAGGAAAGTGTTGCCTCCCGCAAATATCAGCAGTTTATGTATCATCGTCCTCCCCTGTGGCTGGCCAAATTAGGCAATTGGATTGTCGGCCGATCAACTACCGAACGGTTACTTCAAGAAATCATTTTTCGGCAGGAATTGATCACCCCCCTGGTCATCGAACGATCTTTTCAAAATCGCCAACGAGGGGGACTGCTTGAAACACTGTACGCGTTACTCGACAATATAGACGAGTGGGAAGGACAATATGGCAAACGAATCGATCAAATCAGTCAGCGAACCTTGGTGCTATGGGGAGAACATGATCGGGTATTTCCCCCAATCGTAGGGGAACGCCTCAAAAATCAATTACCTGATGCCGTCTGGCAGATAATTCCTGACTCCGGACACCTCCCCCAGTGGGAACAACCCGAAGCCGTCAACCAAGCCATTCGTTATTTCTTATCGGAACAATGAAATCTCTTCTTCTCAATGAAGCTTTCACACACCTACCGGAGGTATCAACGATGAATTCTTCTACATGGAAAACCCTCCTCATCCTCAGCCTGGTTTTCATTCCCGGATGCATCGGCTTTTCAGCATCCAAACCTCAAGGCTTTACCTATCAGCAAATTCCCGTCACTACCGAATCGGTGCAGTCGGGAAACGAGTCGACCATTCTCTTTCGTGGAACCCCTCTTCCATTAAGCGGATCGGCCATCTCTGTCGGCGAACCATTACGAACCGCCCCTTTAGCCGCACAGGATCTTTCTTTAATCAATTTGGCTGACCGGACCGGAACCGTCAAGGTGATCAGCATTGTGCCTTCCCTCGACACAAAAGTTTGTGAACAACAGACTCACTATCTCAGCGAAAAAAACGAAGGACTGGATAAACGAGTGACGCTCATTACAATTAGTATCGATACGCCCTTTGCCCAAAAACGGTTTGCCGAGGAAGCCAACATTTCCAATGTGGAATTTCTGTCCGATTATCGTGGCGGGGATTTTGGTGAAGCCCATGGTTTGTTACTACCAGGCCCCCACGTATTGAGCCGCTCAGTGATGGTGGTGGACACTCAAAACACCATCCGGCACCTACAGATCACACCCGACCTTGGGCAATTACCTGATTTAGAAAAAGCATTCCAGGTTGCCAAGTCCCTGATTGAATAACAATGATAGACTCACGACGTTTACCTGAGATCTCGAAAAACATCAATCCATGAACTTTTCAGCGCATTTACGACAACTGGCCTTGCCCATTTGGGAGGCACAACTCCGACACCCCTTTGTCAAGGCCTTGGGAAAAGGTACGCTTCCGCTTTCGAAATTCCGATACTACATTCTACAGGACGCACGCTACCTGGAAGAGTTGGCAAGAATCTTTGCGATCGGCGCTCAACGGACACAAGATCCGGAAACCACCATTCGCTTTGCCAAACTGGCGGAAGAAACCATCATAGTGGAACGAAGCCTCCATGAGTCCTATGGCAAAAAATGGAACCTGTCGAAAAAAGACATGCGGCGCACCCCCCATGCGCCAACTAACTATGCCTATTGTCGACATATGCGTAGCGTGGCCCAGACCGGAACACTGGGAGCGATTACGGGAGTGGCCCTTCCTTGTGCCTGGGTCTATTGTGAAGTAGGGCAGCATCTTCTTCGAGACGGAGCCCCTCCGGCCTCCCATCCCTACCGGGAGTGGCTCCTGTTATACGGTTCCCCGGAATTTGCCGAAGTCGCCGATTGGATGCGACAAGTCCTCGATCGTTGGAGCAAATCGGCCAGCAAAATAGAAAAGGCCCAGGTAGAAGAGGCTTTTTTGATCAGTTCACGATATGAGTGGATGTTTTGGGAAATGGCATGGCGGGAAGAACAATGGCCGGTTTAGGGAGAAGGCCTGTCATAGACTCCCATCGATCCAGAGTCGGAACAACCACCATCCCCTCACCGTCGTTGATGCCACCGAGATCTATCATTCAGTCATATCTGATGATCGTGGTTGGGGGAATCCTGATCCTGGCGGCGAATATGGCCAACATCAGCTTCGCATCCTCAAGCGAAACATCTATCGGCATTCAACCGCTTCAGGATCTCAAGGGAAATTCCCCCCACAGTATTGTTCCCGCATCAATCCGTCCACTGATCACGGCTCCAGAATTGGAAATCTATCTCCGACAACTGGAGGGAACCCCGCCACCGTGGGATCAACTTTCGTCACATGACATGACTGAACAAAGTGAACGATTATTCCAATTCAATCGCAACCGCGATGAAATCCGTGAAAACAATCTCGACATTCTCCAGCAACCCATCGCGTTTGTCTGGGGAGGAGAGCTTCGGCATTTTAATGAAGAGCATCAAGGCTACACGATCGCACTGGGACCAGAAATCATTCATACGGAGTGGGGCCTGGTCCGGTTCAAACCCAGAGACATTCCGAATAACATGATGGCCAGGATTCCGGCTGAGATGAAATCTGAAGTCTTTCACAAGGCAAATAGCCCGGCGACAAAAGAAATTGGCGTGTTGTTTATTGGCACGCTCACCGAATCTGAATCCGTCATATATGCATTTTCCCATGACGGGGATCATGATGGTATGATTCTTCCGGTTGTTAACATTACAGAACTCAGGTATTACTTGAAGTAATGGCCAATCACGAATTTCCCGATCTCATGTCACAACCCTCAATCCCTGCCAAGCCTAAGACCCTACTCCTCTGGTATTGGGGCCCGGTGGTTGGCTATGCCCTGCTGATAGTTTTTCTTTCGGCGCAATCCACCCCCAGCCAATACATTCCAGGTATCCTCTATGGCCTGAGCGATAAAATCTTGCATGCCACGGAATACGGGATCCTGGCCTTGTTGCTGTATCGGGCATTCAAACATACCGTCAATACGAAATGGACGGTGGGTCTATCTATCTTGACGGCCGTTGCCTTTGGCGTGTCGGATGAAATCCATCAGTGGTTTGTTCCCAATCGAGAAGCTGACTTTTTTGATTTACTGGCAGATGGACTGGGAGCCACCTTGCTCGTCTGTGCCTGGGCCTTTGTCTTTGAAAAACGCCAGATCAGCAAGAACGAGAAGGTCGAGACCGTCCCCCAAAAACCGGATTAAAGAAAGGCACTCTCTGCTTGGTTTCTGAAGGAATGGCGATTGCGACGGAGCCATAGCTAACATGTCTGCTTGGTAAAGTGTTCACACTGAACGGACGATATACCAAACAAGAACAGTCTCCTCTTCACGCCCACAGCCTTATGTCCCACGAATTGGTAATTTCCCCATCCGCCTTCTCAAAGAGGCCTCAGCAGTTCCCCCTGTGCAATCAACACGGGATGTCCTATCTCTTTGTGATGATCCTGGTCGTCATCATCAATATTTCTCTGATGGGAGTCACACAGCAATGGTCCGTGATCATGAAACGGGACAAGGAAGCCGAACTGTTGTTTCGGGGAACCCGCATTAAAGAAGCGATTGACCGCTTTGTGGCCGACTATGAAGTGCAAAAAGCCACGCGCACCTACCAATGGCCTCGAAAACTGGAAGACCTGGTGAAAAAAAACCCAAAGCGCTACCTGCAGATGGTATACGAGGACCCCCTCACCGGAAAACCTTTCGACCTCATCAAAGTCGGTGATGAAATTCACGGAGTGCGGAGTACCAGCACGGATACTCCCTATAACGTCGTCAAATTCAAGGGGGCCAAAACCTATCAGGCCATACGCTTTGAATCCACCGGAGCCATCATGGGATGTCAGCCAAATCCCCTCAATCCTCTCGCTCCCACCTGCTCCACACCTCCAACTGGACAGGCTCCATCCTCCGACACACCACTCGATCCTTCTCAAGCACCTCCATCCACTCCACCTTTTGATACTATTCCCCCGCCTCCCCCGGAGGCGAGCCCCGAGTCGCTTTCCTAGAAAAATCCTCAAACCTCAATTCCGTTTTCCGATTGCAGCGAATGCTCCCATATTTGCTCATTCTTAATTTTGCGGTATGATTTTCCGATAAACCTGACAGAATGAAGGGAATACCAAAAAACGCTAGCCCCAATTTGTGCAGTGTGTTAGGGTAAGGGGAAGATTCAGTAGCCTCTGCTCTGCTTTTCCCCCGCCAGTTTTCACAACATTCTTTAATTGACGAGTCCTATGATCACACATTTTTTTCGATTATTGCTTCTATTGCTTGTCGCCAGTTTAGTCGCCTGCACTCTTCAGGAATTTAAACTTGGAGAAGAACTTGAACAAAAAGGGGATTGGGATGGTGCAGTAAATGCCTACCGCGAGGCCCTTCGAAAAGATCCCTTCAACAAAGACATCGAAAAAAAGTATCAGGCGGTCAAAACCAAATCCGCCGAACAACATTTTTCACAAGGCCGGAAATGGCTTAAGGAGGGGAAGCTGGCCGAAGCCCTTCAGGAGTTTCAAGTCGCCCTGGGGCTTGATCCTCAAAAGGCCGAACATCACACAGCGCTCAACGATGCCTGGCGATTGAAAAATGCCAGACAAACCTTATTAGATGCCAAGCAAATGGAAAACCTGGGTCGATTTGACGATGCCTTGAACCTGTATGAAACAGCTGTGGAACTGGATCCTTCGTTAATCGAGGCCGTGGAGGGCATCACCCGTGTGGTCCAGCAACAAAAGGCCATTCAAACCATCGGCGGTTCAGCGGAACCGGTCACGCTTCGATTTCAAAATACCCGCCTGAAACAAGTGTTTGAAATTTTAGCCAGAACAGCCAACATCGACATTCTGTTTGACAAAGACGTACGGGATGATCTGGTCACGATTTTCACCAAGGATACCCCCTTTGAAGAGGCCCTTAACCTGATTTTGACCACCAATCAATTGTTCGCCAAACGGGTGGGGCCTGATCGCCTCTTGATTGTGCCGGATACCAAACAGAAACGGGAACAGTACGAAGACCTTCAAATCCGAACGTTTTACCTGTCCAATTCGAAGGCCAAGGACATGGCCAACCTTCTCAGAACCATTTTGGAAACCAAACGGGTGTATGTCAACGAACCCATCAATACGGTTGTCATCCGGGATGAACCCGATAAAATTGCCTTAGCGGAACAAATCATTCTGGCCAATGACCGGCAGGATTCCGAGGTCGTATTTGAACTTGAGGTTCTCGAGGTCAATAAAACCAAGACTCAACGAATCGGCTTAAACTTTGCCAAGCAGGCTGGATTCGGGGTCTTCCCGAACGGGACCACCTCATTTTCCACGATTCCCCAAACTTTTACCTATCAGAACCTCACGAGCCTGGGACAGAGTTCGTATTTATTTACTTTTCCGAGCAGTGTCTTATTAGACTTTTTCAAACAGGAATCTGATGCCAAGACCTTGGCGAACCCCAAAATTCGTGTCCTCAATAATCAAAAGGCCTCCATCAACATTGGAGACAAACAACCTATTCTGTTATCCACCACCAATGTCTTGCCGGGACAGGCGGCGACGGGGGCCGTGCCCACGACCTCAACCGTCACGTCGATCGAGTTCAAAGATACCGGCATCAAACTGACAGTCGAACCCGTCATCCACTTAAACAATTCCATCACCCTCCGGCTCCAGGTAGAAGTCACTCGTTTGGGCGACCGGGTCATCTTGCAGGCCGACCCCGAAATTTCCCAATTCCGGTTTGGTACCCGAACTGCGGATACGGCCTTGAACATGCGCGACGGTGAAACCGTCGTATTGGCCGGGTTAATCCAGGAAGAAGATCGAAAAGGACGAGAGTCCGTTCCCGGCATTGACGATATTCCCGGTCTTGGAAATCTTCTCAGCAACCAGAATACGGAAAAAGTCACCAATGAAGTGATTCTCGTCATCACACCCCACATTGTGCGAAATGTTCAACCGCCCCAATTGGCCAAACACACACTCTGGTCCGGAACAGCCAATCAATACAGTAGTAAACCCCTGTTTTCCGTGAACAATTCTAATCTGGCCGCGGTCAATGGAGAATCGAGTGGAACCCTTTCCAGCCCGCCCGAAGACCCATCAACGTTGCCTCCCACGGAGCCATCGGCCGATGCCCCTCCCCAGGAGCAGGAGCCGGTTGGTTCGGAACAACCGGAAGATCCACCGACTCAAAACCCTGGACTGTCACGCATTCAGGTTATTCCAGCCGCAGGATCATTCAAAATTGGGGAGACGATCCAACTCTCTCTCCAGGGGCTGAGTTTCAACAATGTCGAACGAACATCCCTGGCGCTCACATTCGATCCGGCAGTCTTGACTTTCAAACAAGCCACGGAAGGATCATTTTGGATCAGCCAACAGGTCCCACCCAGCCTGACCGTATCCGCCATTCCGAATGCCGGCCGAATCATGTTGCAAATGGGACAACCCGGGAAAGCCGTGCAAGGGGGTGGCGTATTAGCCACCTTGACCTTTGAAGCCACAGGAGCAGGAACATCAGAAGTCCACGTTCAAAACCCGGCGGTTCTAGGACCCAATGCCCTTGTCGTTCCGGTGGTGGTCCAACATGGCACAATTTGGGTTGAATAACAGACAGCCTCCGCGGGGAGTGACACTAATTGAATTATTGGTGACGCTTGTGATTATGCTTATTTTGGCTTCCGTAGCTCTACCCTTGACAAAAATCAGTGCCAAACGATCCGAGGAACTCCAACTTCGTCAAACGCTACGGACCATGCGAACTGCCATTGATGACTTCCGACGAGATTGGGCCCGGGACGGCAGTACGCTCTTGGGGCCCCTTTGCATAAAAAACCAATTAACTTGCAAGGAGCAAACCGGCCTGACCGGCTATCCCAAGACCATAGAAACATTATTGAAAATTGAATTGACTGGCGGAGAGGCCCAAGTGGGCGAAAAAAGTTCTATCCGCCGCTATTTGCGTGAAATTCCCACCGATCCGATGACCGATTCAAAAGAATGGGGATTTCGTTGCTATCAGGATGAAGCCGATGCTTCACGTTGGTGTGGAGAGGACGTGTTCGATGTCCATACCACGAGTAAGGGCATCGGCACTAATGGGATAGCCTATCGTGACTGGTAATGACACTTTTTGCCGTTCTTCACAAAAAGGGGTACACTTTAGTCGAACTCATGATCGTGGTGGCGATTGTGGGAATTTTGGTCACCTTAGCCATCCCCACATTTCAGCAATCGGCCCTGAAAGCCAGGGAAGCCGCCCTCAAACAAAATTTATTTACCATGCGAGCCGTGATCGATCAATATTATGCCGATATGGGGAATTACCCTTCCAGTCTGGATGCCTTGGTGGAATCCAAGTATTTACGGGAAATCCCCGTCGATCCGTTTACAAAATCCAGTACGACCTGGACGGCTATTTATGAAGACCTGGCTGAAGATGAAGATTCTCCGGCGGGTATTTTTGATGTTAAAAGCGGGAGTGACGAAACAGCCCTTAATGGCACTCCCTACAAGGAATGGTAGGTAATTTATGAAACGTCCTCATTCTTTCCCCGTCTTAATAAGCGGACTGTTTGTGCTGGTGCTCGGCGGCTGTAGCCATAAATCCACCAAACCTCTCGCAGCAGAAATCCCCAATGCGCAAATAGCCTCGCTTCCACAGCACACGATCCTTTTGCAGGAGGCCAGACTCGAAGCCGAACAATTGCGTGCAGAATTGGCCTCACTGAAAATTCTGATGGCCAAACAATCCGGAGAGTTGCGCATTCTTCAGAATCAGGGACGAGGGGTTCAACAACGGGAACAGGAACGAGGGGTCGAACTCCAGAATATTCGTTCGGAACTCCTGGCCTCTCAGGATGAACGGGATCAACTCCGTCGTCGAAACGTCGAGCTTGAAGGACAAATTGGAGGATTGGCCAACACCAACCAATTGGTCACGGAAATTCAAACCCTCCGCACCTCTTTTCAACAAGTCTTAACCAATCTCAAAGATTTGACCACAGATCTCACGCTCATTAAAAAAGCCATGCATGTCCCCTCGAACACCCCCACGCCCCAAAAAATAGCCTTAGCCGCAACTTCAGCACCCGGCCTCTCCAAGGAATCATCCCTCCCCGATTCCACAGGTCGGATCGTTATTCAGGAAGGGGATACGCTGTGGAAATTGGCCAATCGACACCATGTCTCCGTTGAGCAGCTCAAAGAATGGAACCACCTATCGACGAATCTCATTATGACGGGTCTCCGCCTGCGTGTCGCCTCACCAGAGACACCGCCAAACACTTCGGCCCCTGCCCAGGTTCCCACGGCATCGGAATCCCAGACTCTCCCGACTCAGTCTGAAGCCAGGGCGGCTCCCCCAAACGAAGGCATATCCAGTGCTGAGCCAACCCGGAACTCAGATCAATCGGAAACCAAAAACTTATTATCGGTGTCCACACCCTAACACCCACGAGTCTCACCAGTGTCACGGTTTCATTACAGAGCAGCCAGACCAGATGGAACCGTTATTGAAACTGACGTTGAGGGTGAAACCGAACGAGATATCCGTGGCCAACTGGAAAGCCAGGGGCTCTTAATTCTGGACCTGAGCGGATCGGAGATTCGAACTCTATCCCGTTTCTCGACAGCCCGACAAAAAGGCCTGTCGCTTCGAGAATTCCTCATTTTCAATCAGGAGTTCTTAGCCTTAGTGAAAGCGGGACTCCCCATGCTGCGCTGTTTTGATCTGTTAGCTGAACGCTCGACTCACGCCTCATTTCACCAGGCCCTCCACGGTGTCCGGGAAAGTATCCGCGGCGGTGCGGCCATTTCAGAGGCCATGGCGCACTATAATCATTTGTTCCCTGAACTCTACCAGGCATCTATCAGGTCGGGAGAGCAAGCTGGCAATCTTCCGGAAGTGTTGTCACGCTATATTGCCTATTTGAAACTGCTGATTGGGGTCCGCGAAAAAGTATTACGGGCATTGGCTTATCCGGCTTTTCTCGTCGTGTTCGGATTTGGAGTGGTCGGGTTTTTATTGGCCTATGTCCTTCCGAGCTTTTCCGACGTCTATTCGGAAAGCCGGGTCGAACTTCCCTGGGCCACTCAAATGTTATTGAACTTTATCGGTTCTGTTTCCACCTGGTTGCCAATTCTTCTCGTAGGGCTGATCCTGGGTATCGGAACCTTTTTATGGTGGCGAACGACCCCGGCCGGGAAATGGCAACTTGACCAACTGATGCTTGGACTCCCCTTATTGGGCGACATCATTCTCAAAAATCAGGCGATTCGTCTCACACGGACCTTGTCTACCATTTTGGCCGGAGGCATACCGCTTCTCACGGCTCTTCAAATAACCGGAAAAGCCATGACAAATTTGGTTTTGGCCCGAGGCATTCAATCGGCGATTGTGGAAGTGCGTGAAGGCAATAGCCTATCCAGCGCTCTCAAACGCGGAGGATTTCTGCCTCGAATGACCGTGGAAATGATTGAGGTAGGCGAAACCACCGGATCCTTGGAAACCATGCTCCTGGAAGTTGCCGAGTTTCATGAAGGAGAATTGGATTTGCAACTTTCACGACTCACGACCTGGATTGAGCCCCTGCTGTTGGTTCTGATGGGCATCTTAGTGGGCGGCATCGTCATTATTATGTATTTACCGATATTCCAATTGGCCGGAACCACCTAACTCACCCTGCAACCGAAGATCAGACTATGACGACTCCAGTAAAACGTACGGCTTTCGATGAACTTCTTGTCAAAAAGGGACTCGTCTCCGAACGGGAGAAAGACAATCTGCAGGAAGCGGCCCGCACATCCAACCAAACATTGACCGCCCTCCTGTTGGAACGAGGCACCCTGACGGAAAAGATGATCGGTCAGATATTGGCGGATCAATATGGCATACCCTGGCACGATTTGCATGAATTTCGCGTCCCGACTACCCTCATGAAGAACATTCCGGTCGAACTCATGCACCGCTATGGGTTTGTGCCGATTGACCAGGAAGATGATGTCCTGGTTATCGCGATCTCCGATCCTCAAAATCTTCGAATGATTGATGAGCTGGAACATCAGCTTGGCTTTGAACTGCGTTTGGTGGTGTCTTCGAAATCGGCCATTGAAAAGGCCTTAGGCAATAGCGAGGGAAACAGCCAGGTTCTGACCCGGATCAAAGCGGAACTGGACCCGGTTCTCATCAAGGAGGATGAAAAAGGCGAGGAAGTGCTTTCCGTTGAGCGGATTACCCAGGACCTCTCACCGGTCGTCAAACTGGTGAATACCATTATCCTGACGGCTCTCGGCAAACAGGCGAGCGATATTCATATTGAGCCGACCGAACGATCGGTGGAGGTCAAATTCCGGATTGACGGCGTCTTGTACCTGGCCATGGACCCTTTCGATTCCGGCATCCACAGCTCGCTCATCTCCCGCTTAAAAATCATGTCGGAATTGGATATTGCCGAGCGGCGCATACCTCAGGACGGCCGCTTTAAAATGCTGGTGAATCAACGCACCATCGATTTTCGCGTATCAATCTTACCGAGTGTCTATGGCGAATCGGTGGTCATTCGCATCCTGGATAAACAACATGTCTCGGCGGGCGTTCAAGGCTTGCGACTGGAGGCCCTCGGCTATACAGGCGAGGATCTGACCCGATTTCGACGAGCCATCACGCGGCCATACGGCATGATTCTGGTGACCGGTCCCACCGGAAGCGGAAAAACCACCACTCTCTATGCGGCGCTCAATGAGGTCCATTCCGATGAAGATAAAATCATCACGATTGAGGACCCGGTGGAATACCAATTAAAAGGGATCGTGCAAATTCCCGTCAACGAGAAAAAAGGGTTGACCTTTGCCAGAGGCCTGAGATCGATCCTGCGCCATGATCCCGACAAAATCATGGTAGGGGAAATCCGTGACCTGGAAACGGCGCAAATTGCGATTCAATCCGCCCTGACCGGCCATTTGGTCTTTACCACCGTGCATGCCAATAATGCCTTCGACGTCATCAGCCGATTCGTCAACATGGGAATCGAACCGTATAACTTTGTCGCCTCGTTAAGCTGCATCCTGGCCCAACGGTTAGTGCGTTCCATTTGCCAGGCGTGCAAAGTGCCCGTTCACATTTCTCCAGAGCAATGCAGAGAATCCGGAATTGAATATGAGCAGGTGAAGCAGTACACGTTTTTTGAAGGCAAAGGATGCCAGGATTGCAACGGGCTGGGATTCCGCGGACGGAAAGCCATTACAGAATTCCTGGATATGACCGATTCCATCAAAGAAATGATTTTACATGGGAAATCTTCTTCGGAAATCCGAGTAGCTGCCATTGCGCAAGGCCTGACCAGCCTCAGGCAGGCGGCCCTGGAAATGGTCTTCAGAGGCGAAACCACGTTGAAAGAAATCAATCGGGTGACACCCGTCGAGGAAACCTCATGAACCTGCTCCCCCTGACCAACCCGACCTGGGGCCTCTCGATCTTTGAGGACGCGCTGTGTTTCGTGGAAATCAAAAAAGGCTGGCGGCATCGCTCCTTCCAACAACTCAAACGCATTCCGTTACCGTCGGGAACCCTCAAACTGTCCTCGGCAAAACCCAATATCCTGCAAACGGCAGAATTTATCGCACTCTTACGTCAGACCAGCCAGGCCTTGAGCACCCCCCTTCCCGTGGCTTTGAGCCTCCCGGACCTGTGCGCACGAACCAGCATTTTTGACTTTTCCCAATTCCCCAAAAAGGCCAGAGACCAACGGGCTCTGCTCAACTGGCGCTTTCAGCAGGATTTGAAATTGGATACATCCCATTCCCGCTTAACCTACGGGACCTACGTCCCTCTTCCGAGACCCGAGACACCATCCCTGCCGCAGCCTGATCGTGTTCAGGTGTTGGGCGCGGCCATACGCAATGAAATTGTTGAACAATTCGAACATGCCTGCTTGGAGGCAAACCTGCTCCCTGTCTCGGTGGGCATTGCCGGGTTGGATATTTTTGATTTATATCAAAGCACCCTACAAGAAATGCTGGATGCAGAGTATCGCCGATCCCCGGCATCGTTTCCTGGCGGACTGTTCATCTATCTCAGCCAATGGGGCTTTACCTTCCTGGCCTTCAAAGATACCAGCCCGCAATTTATTCGGACCAAAGCGATTAATATCCGAAAAGATTCATCAATGGTGGATCCCGTGACAAAGGCTATCCTGCCGTCCCCTCCCTTGAGCAGTTCGGTATACCCCCCCTATACCAAGGTGAAAGTCACAAAAGAAATCCTGGCCACCATTCAATATTATTTGGAGACCTATCCACCGGACGACCCGAAACCGTCGACGATCAATGTCTTTCTCTCCACGGATTTAGACCAGAGCTCAAGCCTTCTGCCATCCGCGGAACAATTGAGTTACACCCTGAATGCGTGCGACTATCCGGAAACCATACTCCAAATAATCCCGCTTTCATCTCACGACCCCATTAATCCCAGAAGCACGCTCTCTCTTTCCGACACAGAGGCAGGGTCAGCGCTTCCCGGATTTGCCCGATTGAGGGTCGCATGATGGTTCCACGCATTCAAATCCACCTCTCCCCTCCCGGGATTAAGTATCTCCTGCTGGGGCAATGGGGCCTCCTTCTGGTGACCGTGGGAGCGTTAACCGTCACGGGAATGTTCTGGTGGGCAGGCACCAACCTGCATGAAAAAATTGACAGGATCGCCGAGCAGGTCACTACCCTCACGTTTGCGAATGAACAGTTTGTGGCTCAGGCCGGACGGGAAGACCTGGATCTCTCCCCTTCAGCCATGGCCGGAATTCCAAAACAAATCACCTTCGTCAAACAATTGCGGGAGCGGGTCGGGTTTTCGTGGACTCAGTTACTGGCCGATCTGGAGGCGGCGGTCCCGGCCAAGATATCCATGGACGCCATTTCCCTTGAGGATAAAACGAACACCATTTTAATGCAGGGGTCGGCTCAATCCCTGGAAGATCTCAATCGCCTGATCCACCAATTGGAAAACCACAAGGCCTTTCAGCAGGTCATCCTGGGGCAACATGCCACCAAAACACAAAACGACCTCCTCAATGGCAGCTATGTCGTGTTCTCCATGAAAGCGACCTATCGTCCGCAACAATAAGGATCGCAGCTCTACTATTCCATGAGATAACGGATCATGACGCTGAAAATCTTTCAAGAATCCAAGACTACGTTTCGATTGTCCAAATATGGGCTGCCGATTCTGATCGTCACCGGCCTGGCTCTGCTCTCTACCTTGGCTACCTTCGGAATGACGTTCTATCCGGCCAAAGCCAGATTTGAGCATACCCAGGCGCTTTATGAAGCCGCACTTCATACCCAACAACAGAATCAAACAGCAAAACACACACAGGAAATCCTGGCCTCCACATGGAAAGCCCTGCCCCAATACCGGGAATTTACCGACTTAAGCCTGGAAATTGCGAACCTGGCAGATCGCAACCATGTGAAAGTACCCGGAATGGGTTATGACTTTAAAGCCCTGCCCAACCAGCTAGGCACCAAAGGCACGTTTTCCTTCGAAGCCGAAGGGGATTATGAAGCCATTCGAAAGTTTATATATGAATTGGAAAAACGGTGGACCTATTTATTTATCGAAAAACTCTCGGTGGAAGGGTCCAAGAAAAAACAGGAGGGGGTCATATTCAAACTGACGGTCTCCACCTTTTTAAAAACATCCCCTGATTCCAAACAGGCCAAAACAATCTAACTAATGAACAACAGAAAAAAACTGAAATATCTGGTGATCCTTCTTGCTCTTTGGGGAGTGGTGACCATCATGCAATGGACAGAATTTTCCGGTACCGGAGACCAGAAGTCCGACTCTCAGACCCACACAAACGGAGTGCAGACACCTACCCTCTCCACCAAAGACCTCCATCTGGAGAAGGAATTTCCCAATGCCCGGCAAACAGTCAAACTCTCCAATCCCCGAAATATTTTCGCGCCACTGGGAACAGACGTCCGGACAGCTCAAAAAAGCCGCTCCACGACGCAGCAAACGGCTTTGACCATTCCTGCCTTACCAGTCGCGCCACCGCCGCCGCCTCCCTCCGGACCGTCTCCAGCCGAACTGGCCGCCCAACGAGCCCGCCAGGAACTCAACCGATTTCGTTTCCTGGGATTTCTGACCAAGGGGGGTGAAAGCCAAGCATTTCTCACCAACGGCCAGGCGATTTATATCGTCAAACAGGGAGAAATGTTAGATGGCCGGGTGCAGGTGTATAAGATCGAACCGGAAACCATTATTCTGTCAACCAAAGTCAGGGAAACCGGAAATCTCATCCAAGCCTCTATTCCTCTCACCCCTGACACGAACGGCTAAACTTTCTGGCACGTTTCATCACGTTCTTGTTACACTCTTCCTGTTCTTAAAAACCTATGCGATTTTCTCTAAAAATACGCCAATACATTTCCCCGCTGATAGCAGCCGGTTGCGTGGCTGGCATGACCATGGCTCCTCTCTCCATTCATGCAGCCACTTATCGATGTCAGGACTCATCGGGAGATCGCATCTTGACCGACAACCCGGCTCAATTACAGGACTGTGTGCTCTTCCAGGCCGATTCCTCACAGCCTATGCCAGACAATCAATCGGCCACGGCTCCAGGATATGAAGATCCCTCAGGAACCTCTCCCGACAATTTGACAGCAACAGTTAACTCTCCCTCCCATGAGGCCTCTTCCCCGTTTGAAGAGATCACGATTCCCCTGACCAAAATGGGTGGTTCACTCATCGTTGAGGTCCAACTTAATCAAGAGCGCACCGCCCGACTTATTGTGGATACGGGAGCTTCCATGACTGTCCTCTCCACCGGCGTGGCCCTTGATTTAGGCATACTTGGTACAACCGAAAATGAACTCATGACCGTCAACACCGCCGGAGGCCAGGTTCAAGTCAACGTCAATTACCTGTCGTCTTTAACTGTCGGGTCCGCCCAAGCCTATAACGTGGGAGTGGCCATTCATGATCTTCCGGATATCCCCTCTCAAATCGAAGGCCTGCTGGGCATGTCCTTCCTCAAACATTTCCTCGTCACCCTTGATGCCGAACACGGTAAACTCATCCTCCGCCCCAAACAACAATCCTAAAAAATATCTGTGGTCCTTGCGGTTTAAAAATCGACTTGCCGGCCTCAAGGCAGTTTCTCTACGCATCAATGCCTTAAAAAAGTCAAGCTCCCCAAAACTAAAAATGTCCCCTTTACGCATTGCCATAATTGGAAATTCGTGCTTAGACTTTCAGAATACTCCAGCGAGGAAGACTGGGGTAGGAGTTTTCTTGGAGGGCAGGTGCGGTGCAAAAAATCCCCTATCCCAAAAGTGGGTTAGCGGTGAGCTGCCAGCTAACCAATTGGCATCTCATTGGTCCCCCTCCACCCCATAAAATTTTCCTCTGGGATCGACACGGCACTTACCTGGATTGTGAATATCCCAACCCCGTGTGGGGACATTTACTGGCTGGACCCAACTTACGGGGAACAACAATTCAGCAAGTGCTGCCTCAGCGACAAGCTCAGACCCTGGTCTCATCTATTCGTTTCGCGATTACCAATCACCATCCAACAACCATCCGTCTTCAATTCACCAAGGGGAACAATCAGTTTCTCAGTCTGATCCGCATCTTTCCCTTGGGGGAAAATGTCGTCGGTTGGGTGAACGATTTTCCAGTAAATAGTTCAGGGTGCTCAGCTCAGAATGGTTCAAAAGTCCAAATCCAATATATTCCCGCCTTTCTTACCCCCATGGAAAGGAAAGTGTTTGAACTGGTCATACAGGAGCAAGCAAGCGTAGAAATGGCTCTAAATCTTGGAATTTCTGGGCGAACTCTCAAATTTCACATGAGAAATCTTCTAGATAAATTCCAAATACCGACCCGGTCCCAACTCAAAGTTCTGGCCCATCTCATCTTCGACTAACCTCAGAAACAGACCTTCCCAAAAGACAGGCCTTCCAAACCAAATCGAAAAGACGCGTTTCATCATAATTGCCATTCAACCTCCAACTCGATCTTTTAAAAATTTATTTTGCCCTCCCCTGTACTGGGACAGGTAGCAAAGATAAAAAACTCTGATATACATCGGGGTATCAGTATCCTGAAGCACGTCACTGAATTAAAAAATAGCCTTAAGCATTCATCGCTCTACTCATCCACCAAGGAGCCATTTTATGCGATACCCCCTATATCGTATTGTCTGGACACTCATAGGCACAGTTAGCGTGATCACGCTAACCCTTATGGCCCAACCGGCTTGGTCCGCCGAAATCGACAAGGAATCCCCGGTCGGCGCAGTGGGCGGAGCCGTCCATGCGGATCCATTCACGGGAACGGCTACCACGAGCATTCCCATTGACGTGCCGCCAGGCCGTGGAGGCATTCAACCGGAGTTGGCCTTAGTATATAGCTCGGATAGCGGGAATGGATGGATAGGGGTGGGTTGGAAACTGGAAGAAGGTATCATTGAGCGGGAGACAAAATTTGGGCTGAACTATAGCGGAGATGATTTTCTGTTTCGACTCTCTGGAATTAATGTGAAATTGGAGAATATTGGACCAAGTGAGTATGTAGCAGAAGTCGAAGGAGCTTTCCCTCGTATCAAAAGACTCGCAACGACAGATGGAAAACCGTATTTTGAAGCGACGGATAAGACGGGGAAAAAATTCATCTTTGGCAAAGTTGCCTCAACGCGGGTGGCAGACCCGACCAATACAGATAAAATTTTCCGTTGGTTTCTGGAGCGGGTGGAAGACACCCATGGGAATTACATGACCTTGAGTTATACAGGCGATCAAGGACAGGCGTATCTCTCTCAAATTGATTATACCGGGAACGGCTCCTTGGCGCCCATCAACACGATCAAGTTTCACCTCGAAAATCGCTTAGATGCGCCTGCGATGTATGTCCCGAACTTTCTCATGAAAACTGCCAAACGATTAAAAACCATTGAAATTAAAAACTCTGGAAGCATGGTTCGTGCCTATGCTCTGTCCTATACCATGAATCCCAATACCTCTCACTCCATATTGCAAGAGGTACAGCAATATGGAAAGGATGTGGTCGTCGATGCCAATGGAAATTTAACTGGCGGGCAAACTCTGCCCAAACTAAGTATGTCATTTAGTGCGCCACCTATCACCGCCTCAGATCAGAACTGGGGCACGAAAACCTATCCAACGACCAATGCCGGGGAATTTAGTGCCGGTGATTTCAATGGCGATGGCAAAATGGACTTTCTCTATCGTCGGGATAACTCCCAGAACGTGCATGTGCTGGTATCCACTGGCAGCGGCTTTGTCGATCAGTTCTGGGGCACAAAAACCTATCTAACGACCGACAACGGGGAATTTAGTGCCGGTGATTTTAACGGGGACGGCAAAACGGACTTTTTCTATCGTCGGGATAACTCCCAGGATGTGTATGTGCTGGTATCCACTGGCAGCGGCTTTGTCGAACAGTACTGGGGCACGAAAACCTATCAGACGACCAATGCCCGGGAGTTTAGTGCCGGTGATTTCAATGGCGATGGCAAAATGGACTTTCTCTATCGTCGGGATAACTCCCAGAACGTGCATGTGCTGGTATCCACTGGCAGCGGCTTTGTCGATCAGTTCTGGGGCACAAAAACCTATCTAACGACCGACAACGGGGAATTTAGTGCCGGTGATTTTAACGGGGACGGCAAAACGGACTTTTTCTATCGTCGGGATAACTCCCAGGATGTGTATGTGCTGGTATCCACTGGCAGCGGCTTTGTCGAACAGTACTGGGGCACGAAAACCTATCAGACGACCAATGCCCGGGAGTTTAGTGCCGGTGATTTCAATGGCGATGGCAAAATGGACTTTCTCTATCGTCGGGATAACTCCCAGAA
>JBFWRU010000006.1:261251-286183 GCA_050248735.1 Nitrospirales bacterium
GCGGCTTTGTCGAACAGTACTGGGGCACGAAAACCTATCAGACGACCAATGCCCGGGAGTTTAGTGCCGGTGATTTCAATGGCGATGGCAAAATGGACTTTCTCTATCGTCGGGATAACTCCCAGAATATGCATGTTTTAGTAGCCGATGGTATTTTCCCCGATTTATTAACCACGATCTCAAATGGCCTTGGAGGCACAACTACGCTCGAATACAAACCTTCCACCCAATATACCAATACCCAACTGCCCTATCCGGTACAAACTCTAAGTAAGATCATTACCAACGACGGCAATGGGCATGTCTCAAACATCTTGTATGACTATGCGGAAGGGTTCCACCATATCAGTGAGCGGGATTTCCGTGGATTTCACTATGTCAAAATGACGGGTCAGGCTGGTGCGGGCGGGGAACAAACCGTGTCCGAAACCTGGTTCCACCAGGGTAATGACACCGCGGTAGATGTCAACAATCCCAACGTGGCTAACGGCTATTTGAAAGGCTTCCCCTATCGATCCAAAGTCAAAGATGGGGCGGGCAATCTGTATTCCGAAACAACCACTACCTATCAGGACGACGATAACGGCCTCCCCCCCTTCTTTACCCCGCCCTCTTCCGTGGTAAATAACATTTGCGACGGCACGAGTTGCGGCAAACAAACCCGCACGGATTTCACTTACGATATTTACGGCAATATTACCCGTGAGGATCAATACGGCGATACGGGCACCTCCACCGACGACCGCACCGTCACCCGTACGTATTTGCCCAACACCACCGCCTGGATACTGGGACTCCCGGCCACGGAAAAGATCTATCAAGGATTAGGCACGTCGGTGCAGGTGGCGGGAACCGATTTTTACTATGACGGCACGACTAGTTGCAGCTCTCCATCCTCAAATCAGCAACCTACAAAAGGAAATTTGACACGCGTGGTCAAATGGCTCTCTGGGGGTACCAGTCCGGAAACTCGCATGGCCTATGATGCCTATGGCAACGTCACCTGCACTCTCGATCCCCGAGGGAATCCGACCACTCTGGTTTATGACACCCCCAGTCAAACCTTTGCCATCTCGGCCACCAATGCCTTGGAGCATGTCACCTCTACCAGCTATTACGGCGTCAATGGGGTCACGATGACGACGGGCCTCTACGGTCAGGTCAAAACCGTGACCGACCCTAATGGGGCCGTTACCACCTCGGAATACGATGCATTGGGACGCCGCACGAAGGTCACGCAACCCAATGGTTTTTGGACCACCACAGCCTATAATAGCTTTGGGACGGTGGGGTCCCAGCATGTCTACTCGACCTCATCCCTCGGTCTGTCCAGTTGGACCTATTTTGACGGGTTGGGCCGCACGATCAAATCGCGCAGCACCGGCCCCGACTCAAAGATTGTCGTCTCTGAAGTCCGCTATGATAATCGTGGGGCCGTCACGCAACAGAGTCTGCCTGTATTTGAACCGGCCACACCAACTCAATGGAAGACTTTTCTGTACGATCCATTAGGCCGAACCCTTCGCGCCACCAACCCCGATGCCTCCCGTGGGCTATACTGCTATGACGACTGGGTCACCGTCAGTGTCGATGCCAACAATCATCGCCGCCGAAACGTAAGCGATGCCTATGGCCGCATCCTGACGACACAGGAATATACCGGCACCTATGCCACCTGCGACACCAGCGTAGGCTCCCCCTATGCCACCACCACCTACACCTACGATGTCTTGGGCAACCTCAAAACAGTGACGGATGCCAAGGGTAACATCAGCACCATGACCTATGACACCCTCTCCCGTAAAACGGCCATGCATGATCCTGATATGGGCAACTGGAGCTATCTTTACGATGCAGCCGGCAATCTGACCCGACAGACCGATGCCAAAAGCCAAAATATCTACTTCCAATACGATGCGCTCAACCGTCGGCAGCAAAAAGATTACGGCACACAGAAAGCCCTAGGCTCCGGCAATGTTAATTACGTCTATGATGGCGCCACCGATTTCCGCACAGGCCGCTTACAAAAGGTCTTAGATGGCGCCGGCATTACCACGTTCTATTACAACAATATGGGAGAGGTCATCCGCACGGACAAAGCCGTAAGCGGCGTCACCTATACCACGCAAACCACCTATGATGGCTTAGGCCGGGTGCTCAACCTCACGTACCCCGACCTCAGCGTGGTCACCCACACGTATAACGGCCCGCAACTCTGGCAGGTGAAGGAAGGCAGCACGGTCTATGCGGCCTATACGGGTTTCAATGCCCAAGGCCAACCCAGCAATCTCACGTTGGGCAATGGCACGGCCACCACTTATACCTACGATCCCAACAACTATCGCCTGAAGACCTTAATGACTGAAAAGGCGGCTTTCACCATCCAGAACTTGACCTACACGTTCGATGCCGGGGGCAACATCACCACGCTGGCCGATCCGATGCCAGGGCACAAGAATCAAACCTTTGTCTATGATGCACTCGACCGGCTCACGTCCGCTGGGGGGCCGTATGGTGGTGTCTACTATACCTATGATCAAATCGGCAACATGCTTTCCAACTCCCGCTTGGGGTCCTACACCTATCCGGCGAGCGGCAGCAGCAGCGTGCGACCCCATGCCGTGGCCACCGCAGGCGGGAATACCTACACCTACGATGCCAACGGGAATATGACTGGCGGCGCCGGCCGAACCATAAGCTATGACTATGAAAACCGGCCGGTGACGATTGGTGCCGAGACACTAGCCGGCCCGGAATGGATCATGAAGGGTGCTGGTGATACGGACGGAGACAGTAAGACCGATCTGGTGTGGCGCAATGCCAGTACCGGGGATGCGGCTATCTGGCGCATGAATGGCACAACGAGGATCTCAGCAGGGATAGTCGCGAGCCCTGGCCAGACATTAGACATCAAAGGGGTCGGTGATGTGGATGGAGATGGCAAAGCCGACCTCATTTGGCGTGATTCGAATACCGGAACCGTGACTATTTGGCTGATGAATGGGGCCACCGTGACTACGTCGGGAGTGGCGGGAGGAGTCGGACTCAATTGGACCATCCAGGGGATAGGCGATACTAATGGCGACGGAAAAGCGGACATCGTGTGGCGGGATACTTCAGGGACCACCGCGATCTGGCTCATGAATGGCACAACCATGTCGTCTGCCGGATATCCGGGAGGCGCCGGCCTTAACTGGGTCATCAATGGAGTAGGCGATACCAATGGGGACGGAAAGGCTGATCTGGTCTGGCGGGATACCAATTCAGGAGCAACCGCCATCTGGTTCATGAATGGCACGACCATGTCGTCAGCCGGATATCCGGGAGGCGCCGGCCTCGACTGGAGCATCACGAATGTGGGTGATACCAATGGCGACGGGAAAGCGGATCTCGTGTGGCGCCACACCAATGGCACGGTGTCCGTATGGCTCCTGAACGGAGCCAGTGTGCAACAAACCGGGCAGCCCGGGGCTGCAGGGATGGAGTGGGCGATTAAAAGCGTGGGCGATGTCGATGGCGATGGGAAGGGGGATTTGATATGGCAGAATACCACCACGGGCCTGACGACTCCCACATCCTATATCTGGGTGCTGAATGGGACAACCGTCCAGAGTTTCAATGGCCAGGCTCCTTGGTGGGTGCCAGGCCCGACCACTACAACATATGTCTATGACGGAGATGGCGGACGGGTGAAAAAGACCGTGGGTTCCACGATGACCACCTATATTGGGAAACTCTACGTTTGCGAAGGCACCTCCTGCGCCAAAATGATCTTTGCAGGCGGACAGCGCATTGCCATCAAGCAGGTAAATAGCGGTTCCACCAGCTATTTCCATCCCGATCATTTGGGCTCGACCAGCCTTCTCACCAACAGCAGCGGGGTAAAGGAAGAAGACGTAGTCTACTATCCCTTTGGGGAAACCTATACCAACACCGGAACGGCTAATGTGGCCTACAAGTATACCGGCAAGGAATTGGATAGCAGTACGGGACTCTACTTCTACGAAGCCCGTTACTATGATGCAGTCCTCGGGAGGTTTATCTCCGCCGACACCATTGTACCGAATGCCACCGATCCGCAAGCGTTCAACCGTTATACCTATGCCAATAACAATCCCATTCTGTATAACGATCCTACTGGCCACCTTGGGATCAAATCCATTAAAAAGGGTCTTAAAAAGGTTTCGAGATCAATTGAGAAGAAACTGGGTCCTGTTGGATCGATATTCGTCGGAGTAACCTTACAGTTCAATCCCCAATTATTTGCCCTGACAGGAGGTCTCTCATTTGTTGCGGGCACGGCCCATTTAACCCAATCCAAAGAAGGGCGTTATGTCCTGGCTGGAGAAATCATTGTTGGTACCGCGGTAGCCTCTTGGTATTGTGGTGGATGTGCGGCACAACCGGCTTTACTCGGCGAGGTAACCTTAGGAACAACTGGTGCCTTAAGTGCTGCAGCAAACGGCCAAGACATTAGCAAAGGATTATTAATTGGCACAGTTATTGGTGGGGCAACGGGGGCTTTTACTGGGTACTTTGCACCCACCGGAGCAGATGCTTCTTCACTTCCATTCATATCAAAAATTACATTGGCCGGAAAAGTAGGGTTTATCCAAGGATTTAGTGAGGAACTCACCCGACAACTGGCTTCTTCTGGGGGAAATTTTGGAAGTTTGCAGCCATTAAAGCTAGGACTTGGAGGTATTAAAGGGGCTGGGTTTCGAGCATTAGGTGCAGGATCTTCAGAATTCTTTGGTGGCATTTCTGGACCTTCAACAAATAGTGCCTATTCCATCACAAAAGATGGGGACGAAATTGTTTTTAAAGGCTTAAGCGAACTTAGGGTTAGCTATGGTGATAATTTGGCAGCCGGACTTGGACGATTAATCGAACCAACTCTTCCAACCAGCCTTCATGCGGTAAGGAATGCTCTACCTCTAAGTCTTCTATTTACTTCAGGGTTCGATTTAGCTGACGTTGTAAAAAAATAGGAAATTATGAAAAGTTAATAAAAACATGAGTTGCACCGGGTTCATCTCAGAGCAGGACCCCTTTTGGGAAAGTTTACCCCCTGCTCTAGTCAGCCACCAATGAATCGGAAATACCCCTAAGAGGCAATGCCGACTTCAAAGACAGCCATTCCTGTAGTTTAGAGTGCAGCGACATATTTAGTTTTTTTCAGGTCTAGAAGGGCTGTTGCATGATCTACCATTTCGATTTTAAAGGTATCTTTAGCCATGTGATACTCCTCACAGCTAGGGCATAGAAATCCCATAAAAAAATCCTCAAACCAATTTCCAAGATACCACTCAGTCTGTATAGATATTTTCAGAAAATGGATTTTCCCTTTTTTTACAGAAAGGTGAAGAATATCCGGTTGACCACTAATCCAATTATCACTCCGCTCAGTTTGAACCATATGATACCCTGGTCGGACAACAAGTCGGGTATATTGATTATTACCTAACAAAACCGTTTTGTATCCATCCACAGTCACCCAGGGAGAAGCCACTCCTGAATAAAATTTAAATGGACGATAAAGATACACAATTGACTGAGATTTCTCTTCAGAAGAAATATGTTCAAATAAAGAAGTCTCAGAGCTGTCCAAGCGTGGAGAAACCGAGGCATCAGATGTACACCCACCTAACCCGAAGGACACGATGATACCGAACAGAAAAAAGAAAAATATTTTTTTCATACATAAAACCATAGCACTTGCATTTCTAAAAAAGATATTGAATAAAGGCACCGGATAGCGGTCACCCATTAGAAGGTTCCGGTCAAGTGGGCACAGGTCTCCTCTGGTTCTGAACGTTCTCATTGACTCCGACAACTTACGCTCACCATCACCAGCCACTCCTTTTCACTTCATCCGAGTTTTCTCTGGTTACGGTTTCGACTTCGTACCTTGAGTCGCTCCCGTCCTCTACCATAATCAAGGGTAGTTCTGATAAGCATCTTTCAACGGAAAAACAGGAAGCACAGAGATTTCTGCCAACGCAAGCAGTATGACGATATGAAAGATTCCAAACAAACAAGGCCACAGGAAAAAGGCATCGAGGACAGCCCAAGGCAAGTAAACAACTCTGTTCCCTGTCAGATCTCGCATCCATTCAGATACGAAGTGAATGAAACAGGCTAGGGATTCTTGGAGAAAGACACTTACAGTTGAAGGAAATAGGGGCAGCTAAAAATTAATGGATCGAAGGAATGGGAGGCAGGGCGCCCAGGAAAGGAAAGTCGCCGATCCTGAGCAGAGGAGAATCGGCTTGCAGGCGGAAGTCGCCCGTTTCGGAATTGACAAAGTGTGGAGCGGAAGTGATATCGGATTGGCCCGCCCGTTCGGGAAATACGACTGGCCGAGCCCCTTCCCGGAGATAATTGGCTTCATTGCCATGGAGGGCATTGAAGGCCAAAGTTGTCTGGCTTTTTGTGGCAAAGAGAAACGCCACGCCATTATTGGCCACGATGTTGCCTCGTACCTCGGCCTTGGCCTCATCGTGAAATGCCACTCCACCACCATTCAGCACGAAGGTATTTTGAACAATTTCGGACTCCGATTGATCGGCCATTTGCACGGCTTCAAACAGGCTCTTGGTAATGACGTTTCGCTCTAATTGAACACGGGATTTACCTCCAAGCACCACGCCATGATCATTGTTATGAATCAAATTCCCGGTCAGAGTGCCGGAGGAGTCTGCAAAGGCAATTCCTGAGGTTTCGCTCTCCCCTACCACGCAATCCTCCATTCGCACGTTCTGCACCTGCTGACTGAACACCATTCCTTTCACCCGGATCTGCTGAAGGAACACACCGCTTCCGTTAAAAATGCCCACGCCCAACCCGCCATGTTGAAGCACGGTCAGTCCACGGATGGTGACATTTGTGGCCCCATAGGGCCATTTTCCAATATGCAACGTCCCTACCCGCTTCTTCCCGGTCAAAATCACCTTATCCATACCCTCACCGATAATGACCAGGCCTTCCTTGCTATGGACGGTCACATCTTCAGCATACGATCCAGCGGCAATGAGAATGGTATCGCCCGAACCGGCCTGGTCGATGGCCTCTTGAATGGAGATAAAATGACCGGTTCCGTCCAACCGTACCTGCCACACCGACCCGCTTTCTTTGTTGGATATGGGTGCTGCGGGTTCTGAAGCTTGTACGGTTGGCAGCACCCCGATTCCCATCACCATCCCCAACCAAAGATAAAGGGGAATTCCGGTTATCATTTGTCTAATGCGTGTCATGTTTGCTTTGGTCTTTCTTAAGAGATTCTCATTCATTCCGATGCCTGTCTCTATAGCCCAATACCCTACCCGATTTCACCGGGTCAAGTCAGGCCGGACTATCATCCTAAACTTTCTGGCGAACTTGGCTCTATGCTATGGTGCTGCATGGTTCTGGTCGGCCTCACAGGGGGATTAGCCTCGGGAAAATCCACTATTGCAGGCATGTTTCAGGGGCTGGGTGCCCGGATCATTGATGCAGATCAACTGGCCCGGGACGTGGTCCAACCCGGGAAACCGGCCTGGCGGGATATCAAACGGCACTTTGGGTTGAAAGTGCTCAATGCGGACCGGACTATCAACCGTGCCGCGTTGGCGGACGTGGTCTTTCACCATCCCCCGCAATTGAAAATACTGCAGCACTTTATTCATCCACGGGTGGCCCGGGAACAGGCCAAACAGGCTGCCATCATTCGGCAGCAGACTTCTGATGCTGTCATTGTCTATGATGCCGCCCTTTTAATCGAGGCGGGGGCCCACCGGCGAATGGATCATGTCATTGTCGTAACGGCCGACCAGGCCACGCAAATCGCCAGGGCCTGCCGCCGAAGCGGCCTCAGCAAGGCCCAAGCCCTTCGGCGCATCCGCCAACAACTGCCCTTGCGCCAGAAGCTACAATATGCCGACACCGTGCTGGACGGGACATGGCCGCGTGCACGGTTGCGCCGCATCGTCCAGGCATTGTATAGGACATATCAAGACGAGGCTCGACAAAAACCACGTCGAGCCGTCAACGTACCGACAACGGTCTCTTAACTTTATCCATATTGCGTAAGGAGTATTCGGATGGTTCATGAAGTTGTGATTCTTGGTTCCGGCCCCGCCGGATTAACGGCCGCAGTCTATACCGCACGCGCAAATCTCGCCCCCTTGCTGATTGATGGTTCCCAACCGGGCGGGCAACTCACCCTGACAACCGATGTGGAAAATTTTCCGGGCTTTCCCAAGGGCATTATGGGCCCGCAACTCATTCAGGATATGCGATCTCAGGCTGAACGGTTCGGCACACAATTTCGCCAGGGCCATGTGACGAAGGTAGACTTTCAAACCCGGCCGTTTCGTATTACCGTGGATGACGAGGACACGGTGGAGGCCAAGACG
Organism: Nitrospirales bacterium; assembly: GCA_050248735.1. Classification (GTDB taxonomy): domain Bacteria; phylum Nitrospirota; class Nitrospiria; order Nitrospirales; family UBA8639; genus JACKFE01. The sequence continues at coordinate 269,648 of JBFWRU010000006.1, forward strand.
ATCATCATTTCCACCGGCGCCTCGGCCAACTTACTGGGATTGCCTTCGGAAAGCCGCCTGATGGGACACGGAGTCTCGACGTGTGCAACTTGCGACGGATTCTTTTTCCGCGGCAAGGATATCGCGGTGATCGGCGGAGGTGACAGCGCCGTGGAGGAGGCTACCTTCCTCACCAAATTTGCTTCAAAAGTCACTCTGGTGCATCGGCGGGATAAATTGCGGGCATCGAAAATCATGCAGGATCGCGCCATGAGCAATGAAAAAATTGCCTTCCAGTGGAACAGTCAGCTTGAGGAAGTCCTGGGCGACGAAGTCGTCACAGGTATCCGTCTCCGCAATACCCAGACCAATCAAACCGAAGAGATTCCTTTGTCAGGTGTTTTTGTGGCCATCGGCCATACGCCCAACACCAGCCTGTTCAAAGGCCAATTGGACATGGACGAACAGGGGTATATCCGGACGCAACCGGCCCGCACCATGACCAATATTCCCGGCGTGTTTGCTGCCGGGGATGTACAGGATTCCCGCTACCGACAGGCCGTGACCGCCGCCGGGTCTGGCTGTATGGCGGCGTTGGATGCCGAACGCTTTTTAGAAGCTTCCCACTGATGCTTCATGTTCTTATTCACTACCACGAACTGGCTTTAAAAGGCGGCAACCGGAAACACTTCGAATACCGGTTGGTTCAGCATCTTCGTAAGGCCCTGAAACCCCTGGCCCACGTACGTGTGACGGCCTTACAGGGCCGTATCCGTGTGAGTTTTAGCGGGGAGGAGGCCTGGCCCAGACTTCGAGAACAAATCACACGAGTCTTTGGGTTGGTGAATTTTTCCCTGACCAGATCGGTTCCCCTGGCCTACGACAATCCCGATCTCCTCGCGCTCAAAGAAGCTATCGTTTCCCGCCTTCCCACCCATCCCTACGAAACCTTTCGTGTCAGCGTGAAGAGGGCGGACAAGCGTTTCGCCAAAACTTCCATGGATGTGGAGCGGGAAATCGGAACCGCGATCGTCGAACGGACCGGCAAGCGGGTCAACCTCAAACAACCCGATCTCACCGTGTATGTCGAGTTGGTACCACCCGAGGCCTATTTTTCGTTTAATCGGGAGGCTGGCCCCGGAGGACTGCCGACAGGCACTGGCGGGAGGGTAGTTTGTCTGCTTTCCGGCGGGATTGATTCCCCCGTTGCCTCATATCGCATGATGAAACGGGGCTGCCAAGCGACCTTCGTGCATTTTCACGGGCAGCCTTATCTCTCGCGAGTCTCGGAAGAAAAAGTCCGTGATCTGGCCAAGTTGCTTACCGCCTATCAGCTCTATTCCCGTCTGCACCTGATTCCCTTTGGAGAGATTCAAAGCCAAATTGTGGTAAACGCCCCCGGCCCGCTCCGGGTTGTGTTGTACCGCCGATTGATGCTGCGTATTGCCGCTAACATCGCGAAACAGGAAAAGGCTTGGGGCCTGGTTACGGGAGATAGTCTGGGGCAAGTGGCTTCGCAAACACCGGACAACATGGCCGTCATCAATCAAGCCACCACCATGCCCATTCTCCGGCCGCTCATTGGCATGGATAAGGACGAAATTACCAAAGAAGCCCGTGCCCTTGGCTCATTCGAAACTTCAATTGAACCCGATCAGGACTGCTGCACCCTCTTTGTTCCCAAACACCCCAACACCCGCTGCACCCTTCCCATGATCTTGAAAGCCGAGGAAAAACTGGACATCCCGTCCTTAATCCAACAGGGTCTCAACGGCCGGGAATTAGTTGAATTCTCTCACGATTAAATCTACCTTCCCCCGAAATGATTCCATCGGGCACACGATCGAAAAACGGAACAAGACACCTTTCCCCCTTCATGTTTTTCCGGCTGTCTTGTCCTTCGAGGCTTCAACCTCCCGGAACGATGTCCGAACCTGCTCAAATGCAGCAAGATCCCAAGCATAATAGTCTTGGGCTACGGCTTCGTACGTCAGCCGGGTCACGGCGTCATCATGAAGATATCCGTATTGGAGTATCTGATATTTCAATCCGTCAGCATTTCGAAAGGTAACGCGGACTTGATACCCCGGATGTCCGGCGACCGTGGCCATGTTGGTTTCCAAAATCCGTTGGTTCATCAATCGCGTGCTGGCCAGAAACTGCTCTCCGAACCAATGAGCCACTTCATGCGGCAACGCGGATGAAGTCAACGGTTTTTTGGCATCCTTATTTAAGTCGCTCAACGGCTGTCTGGATATTCTGATACTCTGAAGCGCCAGCCCATACTTTGTCAGAATGATATCGCCGGAAGAATCTCGAAACCGGTGCCAGCCTTCGGGCAGATCAATGACCACCTTCAAGCCCTCTTCCTTGAGCGGCCCTTTTACGGCCTCCCAGGTGGGAGACACACAGCCTCCTAACATGATGCCCGCCAGAAAGCACACACCCCACACGTTATTTTTTACGTAACTGTTCCACATAGGTCTCAATGAACGCTCGGTCAGCCGCAGCAGGCGAGAGGGCCAAATACTGTTCAAAGGCTGACTGCGCTTCCTTCCATTGTTCTTGCTTAAACCACATCGTCCCTAAACTTCGATACGGATCGGCAAAACCCGGCGTCACCTGGATGGCTTTTTCGAACGCCTGCACCGCCTTATCCCTGTCGGCCTCTTCTCCCCTTTGCCGGTACACTTCCCCCAGCCAATAGTGCGCTGAGGCATCTTGAGGATACCGGGCCAAATAGCGCGTCAGGCCGGACTCGGCGGATTGAAACCGGCCGATGGCCAAATCCATTTTGGCATTCTCCAGGAACAAGGGCTGCATAACCGTCATAAACGCTTCGGCATTCGTGATCCCGGACCTGGCGGCATAGCGGTCTTTCACCTGTTCCTGAAATTCCTCAATGCGATCGACCAACTTCGGATGGGTCCCAAAGAAAAAAGGTTCATCCAGTTTTTGCTCTTCGAGGTCACGCTTGAGATATTCGAACAATTTCGGGGATTCATGCGGGTCGTATCCGGCTGCCACCATTCTTTCCAGCCCGACCCGATCGGCTTCCGACTCCAGGGACCGGGAATACCCGGTGACCGCGGCCATGCCCCCGATCTGCCCCAAAACCGCCACAAGATTGCCAAAGTATCCGAACGGCAACAGGACGACACCTAATCCGGCCAGGGTGGCTGAGGTATTTTTTATCGTACGAATACTTTGTACCGCATGCCGATGGGTTGAATGGGTTAACTCATGGCCAAGTAAGGTGGCGAGTTGGGCTTCATTGTCCATCCGCGCCAATATGCCGGTATGCACATAAATGACCCCATGGGGAAACGCAAAAGCATTCAGCAGCGGACTGCGCACAATCTTCACCTGAACCTGCAAGACCGACTGCTCCGGCTGATGAGGCATCAAGCCCTGGGCGACCCGATTCACATAGTCGGTGATTTCGGAATTGTCGTATAAATGCCCGCTTCGATCTAATTGCAGTTGTTCCTCTCGTGATTGCCCCCAGATCCGCTTTTCATCTTCATGGAGAGCCATGCCGGACTGTTGCGATGGATCAAAAGGCGTAAGGTCTCCTCCTGCACAACCCAGGAGCAGGAGGCAGGTCCCCACATACAGCACCGCCGCCGGAGAATACCAGGAGTTCTTCATTTTGGAATGGATGTGAAGTTATTTAAGGCCAGGGTAACCCCTGGGTTAATTCTTTCACCAGGGCTGCGGCACCTTCGGGTTCTCTGGTATCGAGTTGGCTATAACGAGCCATCGCATTCCACCACAGCAATTTACCGGTTTTCACCTCGACAACACCTATGGACCCGGCGGTGATCCCTCCTCCGGGGCTTGCGATCACCCCGAGCGCGGCCAGAAGAATGGTCCCCACCACCTGTTTAGCGATTCGACCTCCGCTGGAAATTTGATCGACTCCGGTTAAAAAAATGACCGAATCGGCTTCCGGAGCCAAAGCCGCCAAATCGGAGCCGAAGGTGTAATCCTGGAATGTTCGTTCAGGAAAATGGGCCTGCCCGGTGTTTTTAATATGATTCCCCACGCTGTGGCTCACCGCCAAAAACAGCGCTTGTTTCTCCCTGACCTGCTCAAGCTGTTCTGGAGTCAGATGATCAACGGAAAAGGGATCGGCTTTGAGGTCGGCATGAGCCCCCCATTCCGTCACTACGGCCTGCAGGAGGTGTTTCTGCGCCTGCTCGGACCATTCCGGAATTTTCTCCGTGACCTCTCCTGCCGAAGTCTCATAAACCGAAAAACTCAAAGGAAAAATGGTAAACCGTTTATGGCCGGCTAATGGCCCTTGGGGAATCGGAGGAGCGGGCGTCTGACTGGAAGAAGTCCCCGGGTCTGTAGACACCGATGTTGATTTCTCGGTGGCACATCCCCCCAAAAACAAACAGCCCGTCAACGGGACAGCAAGCCACATGACCATTTGTCGTCGGGTTTGGCCGGAAGAATGAGGAATCAACTCCCTAAACCTACCTTTACCAGGATTGCCGTTGGTATCTCCCCTTCTAGGGAAAAAACCCGTATGACTTGTATTTTTAGCCTATCATAGCCCTAAATTTAATTCGAGAGGAGGACACTCCATCCGCCACCGCACAAATTCTCCGTATCCGATACACTTCCCAAATCGACATCACTTTCCCCTGTTCGGGCCATGTCGATACAATGAGCTTTCATCTGTCGACTGAGATCCTTCTAGATAACTCAAGCCCGATCCCTGTACTCCAAAAAATGAATCATGAAGAAGGTGTACACCTCCAACAGTCTGGTTGACGTTGAGATCAGAAAAGAATGGCTGGATCAGCAGCCCATTCCCTGCATGATCAAAAACCAGCGCTCTGTCATGCTGGGAGGTGAGGTCCCGTTTGTGGAAGTCTTTCCCGAACTGTGGGTGCTGTATGACGAGGACTTTGACAAAGCCAAAACCATCCTTGAGGATTGGGAACAGGCCAAGCCCTTGGAACAGACAACCTGGACCTGTCCGGGTTGTGGCGAAGTTCATCAAAAAGAGTTTACGACCTGCTGGAAATGCGCTACGGAAAGGCCTTAGATCCGTCATGCCGTTAAACAGGTTGTAACCTTTTCTAATTACTATGGCAGGTGGACGATTCCATAAAATCTTTCCTTTAGGATTGTTATTCATCCTGCCGCTTCTGGGAATCTATCTGCTTGGCCACCCCCTTTCCCCCTTCATCAACCTCCCGCTGCTGTTGACCCAACCGGGAGAAATTTCCTTTGTTTCTGTTACATTCGTCCTTTTGACTTTTCTGATAGCTCTCACACTTTTTCCATTTGTTTTTCGTGTGGTGTCCTATCGCTCCCCACTTGTTGCCTCCCACCCTGGGAATCGGCCTTTTCCCTGGTGGGGATGGGTTGCACTCCTTTGCGTCCTTTGCGGATGGCTACTTGCCTGGACACGCTTTCCCTGGCTGGCCGACTTGCAACTCCATACGTTTTCCATGCTCTGGTTCGGCTATATCTTTTTGATCAACGCCTCCACCTTTTCACGGACGGGGAATTGTCTTTTTGAAAATCAACGGACGATATTTCTGTCGCTTTTCCCCCTGAGCGCGGCCTTCTGGTGGATATTTGAATATCTGAATCAGTTCGTCCATAACTGGCATTATGTCAATCTTCCCAATCTGTCGCCGTTTGCATTTTTTCTTTTAACCTCCCTCTCTTTTTCAACAGTGCTTCCGGCCGTGCTCAGCACTACCGAATGGCTACGTTCGTTTCATGGATTGACCGCTCCGTTTACGCATTGGCGTCCGGTACCGGCCTGTAACTCCCTCGTCGCAGGGTGGATCTTGCTGACCACGGGCAGTCTGTGGCTTTTGATGGTTGGAGTCTGGCCCGCATTCTTATTTCCGGCACTTTGGCTCTCGCCTCTGTTTTTATTTTTAGGCTATTCCGTAATCAGACGAGAGCCAACGGTGCTTAATGACCTTGCCCTTGGCAACTGGCTTTCCGTGGTACTTCCGGCTTTAGCGGGATTGTGTTGTGGATTCTGGTGGGAATTGTGGAACTCAGGAAGCCACGTTCATTGGGAATACAGCATTCCGTTGGTCCATGGCTTTCAACTGTTTGAAATGCCGATTCTGGGCTATGCCGGGTATTTACCGTTCGGCCTTGAATGCCTTGTGATTACCGAATGGTTTCTGGGAAGGAGACCATGGGAACCGTTACAGCAAACATGTTCCCGGCCAAACCCGGGGTCTTCTGAACAGGATCATGCCCCGAGAGGGCCGATCTCCCTTGGGCACCTACTATAAAAAAGCCGGGAGCGTTTTCGATGGTGGCCGGGAGAAAATATCGAATGAATCCCCCACCGATAGAGCTATTCCGAATAATCCCAAGTAGTGCGCGGTAAATTTCGCGTGCCGGCTTGCATCCGCTTCGGCATAAAAATGTTCGGAAAGCACAAACGGGATCCAGGATGAGGTCTGAATCTTCACCCTGGGATACGCTTCCGGAGGAGGGGGTGATGGCAAAACATGATAGGGAGCTCGAACCGTTTCCAAGGCATGCCGAATATGTTCCTGGTCAGATTCCAATTCCACAAAATAGGGTTTCCCCGACATCATCACATGAGAGTACCAGAATACGGCATTTTCCAGACATGCGGCTTGGCTGTAAGCATTGGAGACATATCCCAGTGCCAGAGACGAAAGAATGAACAGAATTTTTGGCCACATAATGAGGACTCGTGATTATCACTATGCCTCTAAGAAGGACGACTCGGAAAACCCAAGCGGTATTTTGAAGGACTTTCCGGAATCTCACACCACAATGTTCCCTATACTTCTAACGGTAATCATGATGGAAACTTAAGAGGAACCAACCGGAATATGTTTCTTACTGTATTTTGTGCATAATTACCTCTTCAACGCAGGCAGCAGATAGGAGGCCGGTCATCAATCCAACTTCCATGAAAAAGATGTCCATTCCTAGGACATCGCGTTTACTCTTCAGCATTTGAAAGGAAAGCCGGCTCATGCCTCAGATTTTTCGAACTCCGGGGGTATACATTCAGGAAATCGAGCCCTCCGACAAATCGATTACCGGGGTCTCGACTTCCACGCCCCTTCTCATTGGTACGTTCCCCAAAGGCCCCCGGTACGCCGCCACAAAAATTCGCTCCCTTCGGGATTTTGCCGGAACATTTGGAGGTCCCAGCAACAACCATCTTCCATCTCTGACTATCAATCAATTTTTTGAAAACGGCGGGCAGGAGATCTGGATTCTTTCCACCGGAGTGAGATTCTCCGGAACCGCCACGCCTTTTTTAAGGGGACTATTCCTGATATCCCAGATCCCATCATTCAACATCCTCCTCATTCCGGAAACCATGTTTCTCCCTGATCAGGAAGCGGCAAAGATCTTTCACACAGCCGTTCCGCTTATTGAAAAACACCGGGCCGTCTATATTCTTGACCCACCCCAACAAGATGCCTCCCGTCAAACCGTGAGAGGCCTTGCGACCTGGGTTAGATCCCAATCGGGCATTCAACATCCCAATGTCATTCTGTATCATCCTCGTGTCCTTGTCCGTACCCAAGGAACCACTTCCTCCACAGCAACTATTCCGCCAAGCGGCACCATGGCTGGGGTTTTTGCCAGAGTCGACGGAACCCGCGGAATATGGAAGGCGCCGGCAGGAACCGAGGCCACCCTGCAGGGCGTGGTCGGATTGGAGCAAGTACTTTCCTCGCAAGACATCAATCTCCTGACCTCGGCCAATATCAATGCTTTCAAACAACGTTCTTCTTCGGTTTATCTAGTCTGGGGGGCACGGACACTTTCAACTAATCAGGAATGGAAATATGTGCCGGTACGCCGGCTGGCGTTATTTCTCGAGTCCAGCATTGAAAATGGCGTACGGTGGGCGGTGTTTGAACCCAACGCCGAACCCCTATGGGCTCAGATCCGCCTTTCGATTAGTAATTTTTTACAGACGTACTATCGGCAGGGGGCATTCCAAGGAATAAAATCCGAGCATGCCTATTTTGTAAAATGTGGGAGAGATACAACCACGCCGGCAGATCAGGCAACCGGCATCGTCAACATTACGGTGGGATTTGCCCCTCTTAAACCGGCCGAATTCATCATTCTGAACATCAAACAAACCGTCCGACCGGTTCCTTAAGAGCTTTTTACTTCTCCATTCTGAATAAAAAAGCTGGCAAGGAAAAGAGCCGGGCAATTGTGGCAAGCCCGGCTATCGCAACACCTCAGCCTTCACAGAGATTCTTGAATGGTCCGCCTAAAGGCGATGAGGAGAAATCATGCCCTCGGCCTACGGGTGCCAGCCAGGGCATTGAGCACACATTCCATATCAACAGGAAAATCGCACGTAAAAATTTGATCGTCGCCTGACACAGGATGCCGGAATCCCAGGGTTTTGGCATGCAGCATAACACGGGGAATGTCCGTCTCCCCTACCCGGCAGATAAGAGAACCACCATATATTTTATCGCCTAAAATCGGACAATCCAGGGACGCCAGATGTACCCGAAGCTGATGGGTGCGGCCGGTTCGTGGGAACAACTCCACCCATGAAGCCAGATCCCTCACTGCCTGTTTCACCCGGTATTCCGTGACCGCTCGTTGTGGCTGCGCGGTGTTGGATGAAACCTTTTTTCCCGCTCCCCGCTCCCGTCCAATCGCCAATTCGATCACCCCCTGCTCCTGCCGGGGTACACCCCGGACGAATGCCTCATAGATCCGGGTGATTGAATGGGTTTCAAACTGTGCTGCCAGGACACGATGCGCCTCCGCCGTTTTTGCCACCACCATGACGCCGGACGTCTCTTTGTCCAATCGATGTACAAACCCGGGTCGAGGGGCCTCTCCTAATGAAGCGAGCCCTTTACCCCCACGTTGAAAATGGTCCAGGAGCGCATTCAGCAGGGTCCCGGCCCAATGGCCCGAGGTCGGATGCACCACGACACCGGCCGGTTTATTGATCACGATTAACGCTTCATCTTCAAACACCACCTCAAGGGGAACCTCCTCACCATCGACGAGTAAAGGACCGGGTTCCGGCGTATCCATGGTAATCCGGTCACCAGGTTTAATTTTCTGGCCGGGCTTGGCCACCTGCGCATTGACACGAATACGCCCTGATTCGATCAATCGTTGCAACCCGGAGCGGGATACGTCCGGTTCCCGGTGCACCAAAAATTGGTCCAGGCGCTTCCGCGCTTCTCCCGCTGTCACCAGAAATTCCGTGATCATTTCATTCGCTGACTGGGTTTATCCCGAAAACTAAAAATATTTACCGTATTTGTGCTCTGTCGGGCCTGCATGAAGACCCCTGACAGGAAATTTTCTTCAGAGGGTTTGGAGTCTTTGACTGAAACCTCTATAATCAGGGTCCACACTGGCCTTAACCTCAGAAACCTTTGGTCCATTCCCCATCCAATCAACCTTTGAGGAACTTTTACCACCACGGAGGTCACACCTATGATACCTGACATTTTAGAAAAAGCGCGAACCGTATTAACCGCCCCTGAAAATTTCTACCGGCAAATGCCCAAGTCGGGTGGATTTCTGGATCCCATCTTATTTTTGATTGTGATGGCCGTCGTCGGGGCAATCATTCTGGTGTTCTGTGGTTTTGTTGGCTTGGGACCTATGGGGGCTCTGGGTGTGGGAATCGGAAGCATGCTCTTCATGCCGGTCATGGCCATCATCGGAAGTTTTATCGGCGGTGCGATCATGTTTGTGATCTGGAAATTAATGGGTACCCAGGAAAATTTCGAGACCGCGTATCGGTGCGTAGCCTTTGCCTCTGCAATTTATCCTGTCACCGCTCTTGTCGGATTAATCCCCTACCTGGGCTCTATTGTAGGAATTGCCTGGGGATTCTATTTGATGTTTATTGCCACGAAAGAAGTCCATCACCTGAATGAAAAAACGGCTTCCATGGTGTTTGGCATTTTAGGCCTGATTCTGATTGTCTCCAATATCGGCAGTGAGATGGCTGCCCGCCGTATGTCCACGGAATTTGAAAAAATTAGCCCCGCCCTGGAGAACATACAAAACATGGAACCCGAAGAAGCCGGGAAAATGGTGGGCGAATTCCTGAAAGGTCTCGAAAAGGCTCAAAAGGAAAAATCCGGGTCAGAAAAAGAATGATGCTCATTTTACTCTGGCCTTTCCCGCTTGCCTCAAAGGAACCGGGCCACACAGATATATTCCAATAAAGCCAACGCCAGTACCCGATTGTTCAAGACCACGCCCTCATTCGCAAAGATGGACTAATCCTCTAATCGCACCCGATCCCCGGACCGAATGACGCCGCCCTGCACAACTGAGGCATACACTCCAACATGGCCATGATTGTGTTGGACGGCCGTGCGTAAAACCCCCGTATCCTTGGGAAGTTCTCCTTGCGCTAAAGTGGTCATGACACACCGCGCACAGGAGCCGGTGATCTTCAGCCGCACCTCGTCTCCGATAGCCAGCGTATGACCAACCCAATGATTTTCGATAAATCCTTTCTGCTCTTCCCCTGATGCCACAACGAGGTTAGGACGAAAGCGCGGCACCTCAAATCGCCCTTCCGGATACGCCTCACGAAGCCGATTGAGAGTGGCCGTGGTCAGAAGATGCACCATCGCGGCATCGAAAAACGTACCGGTCGGAAGCGAGAAATCCGTAACCGTGTCCCGCTTCTCACGGCCATCCATATCGGGCCAGTATTCTTCCGACTGCGCAATCCAGGCTCCAGGCAGGGTGGACTGCAGGCCGGTCACGCGCCCCTCTTCCATCACGGCGAGTGTGACCTTCCGATTCAGGGCCTGGGAGAGAATCTGGGGCAATTCCTGTTGCTCACTGCTGAAAACCCTGCCATCAGGCAGCGTGATGCGAACGCCGGCACCTGGTTTCTTATCTCCGGACGGCTCCCTAAGACTCGCCTGAAAGCTGAAAAGTCCTGGCCACTTTTTTGGATTTTTCGCCGTGGCCACTTTGCCATCGGTCTCATCCAGAATGGCATAAGCCCGATCACCCTGAATGCCATAGACGTTGACTTCAGCAAGAGACAACGACTCCCCCATCATCGACTTGACCGGGTACCGCCACAACGACTGAATGACTCCCATTTCGGATTGCGAAACATTCGACACGGTTAATGCTCCTTCTCCTTAGCATGAATAACAACAGCCCAAGTTCTATTGATATCGCGATGACCTTGAATGACTCTCTGCATTTCGAACCATCACTTCTCGTTTGGTGCAGGTAACCCAGGATTGGGGGGGGGAGATGGGACACATCCCCCTCCCTCCGGTGAATCCTATTACAGGGTAAAATTTTCCCGGTAGTCTCAGGGAATTTCAACGATATCAGACTTCATCAACCCGAGTAGACTAAGCAACTCGTTTTGTTCCTTTTGAGGAACTTTGAAGGTATGGAGTGCGTCCACCAGATCCTCCACCATAGCGGTAAAGTCGGAATTCGTAATTCGCATTCCCGCATGAGTGGTCTTCATGTCCCTGCCTGTATAAGTGCAAGGCCCGCCGGTTGCTATACACACTTGATCCACCAGATGTCCTTTCAGTTTCGAAATATTGGTTGTGGCAAAGCGATCGTTGATACGAGTATCTTTGCCCACATTCCCCACAAATTCATCAACGACAGCCGTAATGGCTGGCTTTCCACCTAACCGGTCATACAACAAGACGGTTGAATTGTTAACCGGGGGCTTAACCATCGAACAGGCCACCCCACCCATGAGCAGTCCAACCACAAGCCCGAGACCCATATTCTTCACTCCTGCACGCATACGACGATCTCCTTTCGTTTTTATGAATAACTTGGAAAATGACGCCAGGGAACCGGGCCTCAGGCCATTCCTGGCAACTCAACCCACTCCCATAATTACGATCTGCCTCTCACACGCTGGCTTTCACATCAGCCATGGACGCGCCAAAATTCACATGAAACACCTGCCCTTCTAACACCAACGCCGGAACCGATTTCACGCCGACCCTTTCAGCTTCGGCCACCCGGTTCGGGTCTTTGGCAAAATGAACAATCTCCAGGTCATAGCGTTGACGATCAATCGCCTTGACCACCACGTCCTCAGCCGCCACACACACCGGACAACCCGCATGATAGAACACCGCTTTTTTCATCGCATACCTCCTTGTTTGGTTTGTTGATAAATTAGTATCGATTCGATACATTTATCTAAAATACGGGATACATTCCAGTTTGTCAAATCCGTATCGAGGCGATACAATTATCCCATGAACGCACAAGAAGCCAATGACGCGTTGGAACGGATAGGCAATCTGCAACGGATGGAGGCACGGGCGTTTGGCCTGCGCTACGGGTTACAGCCCGTACAGATGGAGGCACTGACGTATCTCACGCAATGCAATCGCTATTCAAATACCCCTCAAGCGGTGGGGGAATATCTGGGCCTGACGAAGGGAACCGTCTCACAATCGCTTAAGGTCTTGGAGCAGAAGGGATTCCTGCGAAAACACCCGGATAAGCAGGATAAACGAATCGTCCGCCTGGCACCGACCGCCAAGGGAAGCAACCTGATCAAGAAAGCGATCCAGGCCAGGAGCCTGGAACCGGCCCTGGCGATGACGGACTTTGAGAAAATGCCGGAGCTGACTTCGGTATTGCGCTCGATCTTGCGAGGCATGCAGCAGGCCAACGGACGGAAAGCCTTTGGAGCCTGCCATACCTGCCGTTTCAACGAAGATCATGAGGGCGGGTATGTCTGCGGCTTGACCCGTGAACCATTGAGCGTGCAAGACGTTCAATTAATCTGCCGTGAGCACCAATATCCGCAATAGCGCTGGATGCGCCACCTCATCCGCGCCTCCCCCACACAGACAGATTGCCAGACACATGCCCCTCTCCAGGGAAACGCTTAGCAGGGTTTCTGCGATAATAACCTTTCGTTTCCAGCTATTCCGAAATCGGCTTGTACAGTTTGATCGGTGCCCGGCGTTTTTTTCTCATGCGAATATTCAGCATTTCCACCGTGACCGAAAAGGCCATCGCAAAATAAATATATCCCTTCGGCACATGCACATCGAACCCTTCCACCATGAGTGTGACACCCACAAGAATAAGAAACGAGAGGGCTAGGATTTTGATGGTCGGATGCTCATCCACAAAATCGCCAATCGCTTTGGCCGCCATGAGCATCACGAGTACGGCCAGAATGATGGCAATCGCCATAAGCGATACCTGATCAACCAAACCGACCGCCGTGATCACTGAATCCAGTGAAAACACAATATCGAGAATTGCAATCTGGAACAGGACCATGCCCAGGCTGGCAGCCATGACGGGATGACCGCTCTCTTCCACGCCTTCCAGGCTGTTATGAATTTCATGGGTGGCCTTCGCCAGTAGAAACAGTCCGCCCACGACCAGAATAATGTCACGCCCTGAAATCGCATGAGTGAAAATGGTCATCAACGGCTCGGTGAGTCCCATGACCCATGAAATCGAAAAGAGCAACGCCAGGCGCGCCACCATGGCAAGGCCAAGCCCTATTCTTCTCGCAAACCCCCGCTGACCCTCGGGAAGACGTCCCACAAGAATCGAGATGAAGATAATATTATCGATTCCCAGGACAATTTCTAAGGCGGTTAACGTGCCCAATGCGATCCATGCTTCAGGACTTGTCAGCCATTCAAACATCCGGTGCTCCTTTTCTTTCTTTTTTTGACGGTCATAAACGGTCTACAGCACTTACGGGTCACTATTCCATCGAGACCAAGGCAGACATATGGCGTTCAGTGCAGACTGTCTTTTCTCACTTCCTCGCCAGATTTGCCTTCTAGTGAAACTTTCGGTTGCTGAGAATGAATAACACGGTATGTTCAATTCATTATCGGAAGGCAGTCTTCACAAAAATTACAAATAAGTCAAAGAGTTATGTAATTCAGCTATCAACCTGTCTGAGTCTAAATATAATGAACCGTCTCAGATTGACAGCCCTCACCCCGTCATGTAACCATTGGTTACATGACGCCTGAAGCCTTCAAACACATTCGCCAACGCCTGGGATTGACCCAGTCTCAACTGGCTGAACGCCTCCGCACGACGCGTATGACGATTACCCGCTACGAATGCGGAATGCGCCGCATTCCCGGTGTGGTCGAAGCCATTCTCTCGCAACTGGATTCCCCCACACAAATTCCCATGGCCGGGATCGTCGCGGCCGGCAATCCGATTGAACCCATTCCCCAGACCGAGTTAGTGGAGGTTCCGCCATCCATGCTGCGAACCGGGGATAACTTCGCACTTCGGGTCAAAGGCGAGTCGATGCGGGATGAAGGCATTCTGCCCGGCGACCTGGTCATCGTGCACAAGCAGCGAACGGCACGGAACGGCCAGACGGTCGTCGCTCTGGTAAATCAAGAGGCCACCATCAAAAAGTACTACCGTAAAGACAAGGGCATTGAACTTCATCCGGCCAATGTCAGCCTCTCACCGATTGTCATTACCCCGGCAGATGAGTTTGTTATCGAAGGCGTGGTCATCGGCGTGATTCGCCACTGCGGGTAACCCATGGAGCGGCAGATCGTGTGCCTACACATCCCAAAATTCGAAGTGGCTCTCGCACGCCTGGATAATCCATCACTCCAGACCAAACCCGTGGCCATTGCCTCAACGCATACATCCCATACCATGATCCGGGAAGCTTCTCTGGAAGCCGAAGAAGCCGGCGTGTTTCCCGGCCTTCCAACAGACCGGGCCCGGCAACGCTGCCCCTCACTCCATCTCATGCCCCCGAACCCGTTGCACGTTGCACAGGCCCATCATGTGCTGCTGTCCACCATTAGGCCGGTCGCGCCTCTCTGGGAACCGGTAAAGCCCGGTCATGTTTTTCTGGACTTGACCGGCACGTCACGCTTATTCGGATCGACATGCGATACGACCATGCGCGTGGAACACACGGTGACCCAACCGACAGGGCTGCATGCCGTCGCCAGCATCGGCACGAATAAACTGGTCGAGCAAATGGCCACAACAGTCCTGACCCCGCCACAGTTATGCGACGTCCGCCCCGGGTCGGAACAGGCCTTCCTGCTCCCTCTCCCCATCTCGGCCTTTCCGGGACTGCATGGGCCGCAGGGGGCCTCCCTCCGAACCATCTTGACTGATTTAAATATTCAGGCCGTTCAGGACCTTGCCGATGCAACCGTGGAAACCATGGAACCGGTCTTCGGCCGATGGGCCATCCGACTCTATCAGTGGGTTCGAGGCGTAGATCCTTCCCCTGTTTTACTGCCGGACCAGCGACCACCGCTTCAACGGTTCTATCTCTTCGAACCCGACACCTCGAGATGCCCTGCTTGCTCGGCGGGCTTTCACGGCTGACAGACATGCTGTGCCACGAACTACGCCGACACCACCATCTCTGCAATCGACTCACACTCACGGTGCACTACAGCGATCAGAGTATCACGCACCGCACGAGGTCACTGACTACACCAACACAATGGGAGTTTGAAATGTTTCCATTCCTGCACAAACTGCTTCTCCGGCGCGTCCGTGTCCGCAGCCTGACTATCCGTGCCAACAGCTTCCGTCCCCCGCCACAGCAGCTTTCCCTCTTCGATGCCCATGGCGAAACCAAACCTCAGGAACCGCCGCGCGCTCATCGATTAGCTCTGGCCTTGGATCGTCTGCGTGCACGCTTTGGCATGAAATGCATAGCATGGGCACGCTCATATCCGGCAGAACCTAATCATCGAATTTACCAATAGATACAGGCATATCGTCACTTCTCTGAATTAAAATTAAATCTATTACTTTAATTTGCAGTAAGCTGACAAGACAAAAAGTCAAGCAATAGATGAACAATAAACTCGCACCAAAAAGGTCTTTTCAATGTCCCAGTTCGTGCATCTGCATGTCCATTCCGAGCACTCCCCGATGCAGGGGACATCGACAATCAAGGCCTTATGCCAGTCAGCCAAACACAGAATACCGGGGCTCTCGCTTTGACGGATACCAACGGGCTGTATGGCGCCATCCGGTTTATCGATATCGCCCGCGAGCATGGACTCCGCCCGATTCTTGGCGCCAAACTCATTCATCAATCCCACCGGGCGCTCTGCCTCATCAAAAATTGCTCCGGCTATGCCTGGTCTTCCCCCGAATTTACGGACACATCAGAAAAGCCGCATACGAGGCAAGGAGGTGTGTCATGGAGCAACGGAAAAAGTACAGCCAAGAGTTTCGTCCAGCTGACCAAACAGGCTGGCGGGGCTATTTCGCAAGTGGCCAAGGACTTGGGCCTCAATGCTGCGATGTTGGGACGGTGGTGTCGGGAGGCTGGCCGCCGAGGGCATAAAGCCTTTCCGGGAACGGGGACACCCCAGGATCAAGAACTGGTCCGGCTCAAACGGGAACCCGCTCTGGTTACCCGGGAGCGGGATATCCTAAAAAAAGCGGCCGCGTACTTCGCGAAAAACCCGGAGTGAGGTACGTGTTCATTTTACAACATCAAGACCGGTATGCCGTGCAACCGCTGTGTCACCTGTTGGAGGTGTCACG
>JBFWRU010000007.1:0-238046 GCA_050248735.1 Nitrospirales bacterium
GCCTGTTTGGTCAGCTGGACGGCTTCCTGCTTAAACTCTTGGCTGTATTTCTTCCGTTGCTCCATGACACACCTCCTTGCCTAGTATGAGGCTTTTCTGATGTGTCCGTAAAATCAGGGGAAGACCAAACTATGGATCGTGGAAACAGCAAAGATGGTATCGAAGTTTATTCTGCGCCTGATTTCGTCACATGCGGCATTGGTGTAGGTTATGACAGCAACTTTCTGGCCCGACTGTCGGAACTTTCCGCCATAGCGGGTGCGAAATATGTCCATCGCCTCAACAACCGCTCTTGTCTTGCCGGTGCCGGCACCGGCATAGAGGAAAAAGCTCTTGGGCTTCTTTAGGTCGAGGCATGCTGCCATTGTCTCACTGAGTACATCCTCTTGAGTAACTGCTTCAGGCATCACTCACCTCTGCCGGTTCAGTTGCGATGACGTCGACCATCCTCGCGTTAAGATTCTTCTCAAGCCACTTGAGGCCATCAGAAATGTAGACTGGCGGTTTTATCTGGTCTGGCTCACTCAGGTAGAGTAGCTCCAAAGCCATCTCAGCTTTGCTGCCCGTCTCCAGATTGCTGAACATATCGTTGCTGGCATTTTTGAGGGTGTCCTTCCCGAGAGCAGCTTGGAGCTTCTTCAATAGACCCACTGGTTTTTTATAGCCCCTAAACAGCGTCAGATTCGTCAAGGCCAGAGAATCCTCGAAAGTATAGGGTATTGCCTCATCTTTGCTTTCGCCCTCTTTGTATTCCACAGTAATTGGGCACTGGTATGCTACTCTGACGAGACCATCCGCTGTCTGTTTTGCGTCGTCCGACAGATCAAGCAGATCATCGAGTGATTCCTTCCTGGGCACCCAGTCCCGGAGTGTGGTGTTTCTTGTTCGGTAGCCTTTGCCGCGCTCCGGGCGGGCCTTGACGGGGGCAGCCCCCTGAATCGAGTCCAAGTCCGTAACGAGCAGAGACAGAAGGCCGAGTGTCTCCAACAGCGGTCTCAAACGATGTGCATGGGCACCGCCGATCTCAAGAAGTGAGATGTAGCTTTGATCCAATTTTCGGAATTTCGTCCGAACAAAGTGGGGAATCAACATGCGTTCAGCCGAGCCCTCTACAAGAATAGCTGCATCAGCGAAGAACAGGTCGCAATGGGTAGTCTGAAGATACCGAGTAGCGAACTTCGAAGTCTCGGCATGGTCACCGAACGTATGTGACAGATTGATAACCTTTGCCGAGGGGATCTCCCCCTCTTTTGTGGCTGGGTCACGCCGGAAATAGCGAAGGCAAGAGAAGTTCAGCGCATGAGCAATATGCGATGAGTGGGTGCTGACAATCATCTGGGTGCGAAAGGAAGAATCCGAAAGAACAGTGTGGTTGCGGAGCACGTCGTAGGCTTTCCTGATGAAGACCTGCTGAACTTGTGCGTGCAGGTGAGCTTCGGGTTCTTCGACAAGTACGATGTGTAGGGGTTCAATAGCGCTATCCTTAATGACCGGGTTCTTGCTCACTTTTCCAACCCGCATCCATTCGTCCCTGAATCGGATCAGGTTGAATATCATAGAGATGAGATTCTGGTAGCCCAACCCGTTGTATTTCTCTGGCAAGGACAACGACTTTGCTCCAGGTAGATCAAACTGTACCACCGTTTCGTGATCGAGGCTGTCCTGTGGATCGATCTTGCTTGTTATGGAGATTCGCGGTTCGCTGAACCCCGGATAGTTGAGACCTTCAAGTTCTCTGATGGCGGGCTTGAAGCTCGTCATTAACTTATCGTTGAATACCGTCTTCGCTGCTTCGATCGCCTCCAACGCTACGATATCACTCGCATCCGGGGCCTCTGACGGATTCAAGTGCTTCGAGAAATAGCGTCGCAACTGGGTCGACAGACTGGCAATTCCACTGTGCGACTCATCTTCCGTCTTAGGATCGGAGAACCCTCTCTGGGCAGTTATCATGTCAATCTTGAGAAGACCATCGAATGGCTCCATTTTGAGCGGCTCGCTGTCGGCTGGAAGCGACTGGGGTTTGGCGACACCCTTCACCGGCTCTTGGCACTGCGTGGGGTCCAGGATGTAAGACTGCACTTCGAACTGTCTGTGAAGCTGTTTATCCAGAAAGTCCCTCATTGACTTTGGCCATATACACAGCAAGGACCTCACTTTCGAAGAAGTGGACTCAGCGGCACGTGCCTCTTTGTAAGCACTTCGGAATTCCTTGTAGAGTTGATCCATGTTCTTGGGGGCCAGCACAAGCCTGACGCCCAGCAATTCCTTTGGGGTCCAATCCAGTGTGGGGAGAAGGTGCGCGAGACGGTGAATATTCTCTTCGTCTGCATTGAGCCAGATGTCGATAGCGGGAAGCAGAGGCAACAAGGTGTCGAGTGACAGGTTTGGTTCTTCTTGGTCGTTGTAATTTGCCCACTGGACTCCCAGATCATTAAGAGATGACCAGTTTGTAAGGGTGACATCCGTTGTCGCAAGGGCTTTGCGGCGGCTCTTCTTGAGGAATAGAATCAGAGCATCCATTGCGGATGTCTTGCCGCTGTTGTTCGCGCCGACAAAGATCGTCTCCTGTTCCGCGATTTCGACGCGACAGGCCCTCAGCTTCCTGAAGTTCTGAATCTCAACAAAGGCAATGTTCATTCGGCATAAGCCCCCCTTCTGATAGCCATCAGCCGCGTACTTCTGTTTTGGTTCAGTTCCTGCTTTTCGGTTTACCAGAGCGAATGACCGCTACGGGTCGAATGCAGACCTTCGCGTGTTTCCGCGCCTTATGTCTCGCTTAATCCACTTAACCATACAAAATTGTGGGAATAAAAGAAATCTGGATTAAGCTTCAAATGGTCGAATACATAAGGGAGCGTCATTCCGAGGATTATTGACGAGGGGACTGACGGGATAGGCTTCCATGTCGTCGGCCTGATAGGGTTGCAACAACTCCGTGAGGTACATCAGGTTGTGCATTTCGGGCTTCAACCAACTGGTATAGGTTGATTCCGGCAGAATGACGGGCATCCGGTTATGGATAGGTTTCATGAGGTTATTCGGGATTGTGGTGAGCAAGGCACACGTCTCCAAAGCCGGATCATGTTTCTGCCACCGTTCCCATAGGCCCGCAAAGGCAAAGAGCCGACCATTTTTCATTCTTATGTAATACGGTTGCTTGGTTTTCCCTTCCCGTTTCCATTCATAAAAGCCATCAGCCAGGACCAAGCACCGCTGTTGTTTGAAGGCATGCCGGAACGAGGGTTTTTCGGCTACGGTTTCCGACCGGGCATTGGTCAATTTATTCCCGATGCTGGGATCGTTGGCCCAGGAGGGCACGAGGCCCCATTTCAAGTCCGCAAATTCCCTCTCTTGGGTTTCCGGATTGGTCCGCACACAGGCGACAATTTGCGAAGGGGCAATGTTGTAGCGTGGGGGGAGTGAGGGCATGACCATTAACCCCAGGTGCTCAGCGAACGGCTGAACGCTCTCTTTCCGGGTAAAGCGACCACACATGGTTGAGTCTTCTCCCGAATCCTGTGGCTCGTTGTTCGCCTGGCTTGACTGGCGAACGTTCGTTCGCTTATCGTGGAGCATGGCGACCGAAGCCCAATTTCAGAAAATCGTTGGATTCTACCACAAGCAGAAACGCATGCCGTCCTATCAAGAAGTCATGCATCTGGTGAAGTTTCGGTCCAAAGCCTCGGCCTTTAAGCTGGTCAATCGTTTGGTGGCGCAGGGTAGGCTCACGAAGGATAAGGCCGGGCATTTGCTACCGACGCGCTATTTTCAGGGCATCCCTTGGTTGGGGACCGTGGTGGCGGGGTACCCCAATCCGGCGGAAGAAGAACTCTTGGATGTCTTGAGCCTTGAGGACTATCTCATTGCCAACAAAGAAGCCACCTACATGCTCCGGGTACAGGGCGACTCGATGATTGAGGCCGGCATTGTCCCAGGCGATATTGTGCTCGTGGAGCGCTGTGAAACCGCCAAGCATGGGCAGATTGTCATTGCCCAAGTCGATGGGGAATGGACGATGAAACGGTTCTGCAAACGTGGACGGACGGTCACCCTGGAAGCCGCTAACCCGCGCTACCAACCGGTGGTTCCGAAAGAGGAGTTGCGGATTGCGGCGGTTGTGCGGGGCCTCGTTCGGAAATACTAACCATGGAGGCCCCCCTCACCATTCATCATCTGCCCAAGGCCATCCTCCATATTGATGGGGATGCCTTTTTTGCCTCATGTGAGCAATCCCGCAATCCGGCTCTGCAAGGCAAACCCGTCATCACCGGCAAGGAACGGGGCATTGTGGCCTCGATGAGTTATGAAGCCAAGCGGCGGGGGGTGACCCGAGCCATGCGGCTCCGCGATGCCCAAGCGCTCTGTCCGGATGCCATCGTTTTACCCTCGGACTATGAAACCTATAGCCTCCTGTCCAGGCGAATGTTTGCCATTGTGAGGCGGTATACGCCCGACGTGGAAGAGTACAGTATTGATGAGTGCTTTGCGGATATTACCGGGCTCCAACGCCCCCTCAAGATGTCCTATCCGCAGATTGCCGCCCAGATCAAGCACACCTTGGATGTCGAACTGGGCTTTACGTTTTCAGTGGGCTTGGCATCGAGTAAAGTTGTGGCCAAACTAGCCTCGAAGTGGAAGAAACCCTCAGGACTGACCTGTATCCCCGGCTATGACATCCATCGGTATTTGGCCGACCTGTCAGTCGAAAAAGTGTGGGGAATTGGCGGGCAAACGCGAGCTTACCTGGCGAAACAGCATATCCATACGGCGCTGGAATTTGCCCGGCAACCCGAATGGTGGATCAAGCGGCATTTCACCCAGCCACACTGGGAAATTTGGCAAGAACTCCACGGACAAAGCGTATTACCACTCGATACGACCGAAAAAACGACCTATCAGTCCATCCAGAAATTTAAAACCTTTTCCCCGCCCTCACAAGACCGGGAGTTTGTCTTCGCCCAGCTCTCCAAAAACATCGAAAATGCCTGCATGAAAGCCCGACGCTATCATCTGGCCGCATGGCGAGCAGGTTGTATTCTCCGGACTCAAGACTTTCATGACTATGCCTTGGAGGTCACCTTCAGTCGACCCACGGCATTTTCTCATGAACTCATTCATGCCTTGAAACCGTTATTCGACCAGTTGTTTGCCCCTGCATTGGCCTACCGATCAACCGGGGTCTGGTTGGGCAAGCTCACGGGAGAAACCGAACGGCAACTGAACCTGTTCGATCCTCCCTTGCAGATTGACAAACATGAAAAAATCTACCATGCCATTGATGGTCTACGCCGACGCTATGGCAAGCACGCCGTGTTTCTAGGGTCGAGTCTGCTCGCTCACACTTTTACACAGCATGTCGGAGTACGGGGTGATGCGCCTGCACGCCGGGGGCTTCTACTGAAAGGGGAAACACCCAGGAAGCGATTGGGCATTCCCATGTTTCTCGGAACGGTCAGGTAAGTACAACGAAAAAGGCCGGGATGTCTCCCAGCCTTCTCCGTATTATCGATTGATTTCACCAGGGGAGGCGGGACCCTTGTTCTTCAGGAAATCATATCTAGCGTGGTGAGGGTATCCCCCGGCAAAGGCATGAGCCCTTGAGCTTTAAAATCTATTTCCTCTGTAATTCAAAATTAGGGAGCGCCGGTCGTATGGGATCAGGGATAATGAGATCCAGACTTATTGCTGGGAGAAAATACACCAGGACATACAAGCCACATTGGTACAACCGCAGACAATATGGATCAATATGATGAAGAACTTGGCCTTTAATTCGGATTTTTAGTGGGTAAGAAAATCGAACGTGTTTGCACCAGGATCCATTGCAGATTTCCAAACCTAAGCCCCTTTTTGTTGAAAAAACGGGAAGGCCTGTAACGAGAAGTTAAAACGTGCATCAGGCAACGACATGCTTAAACTTTTTGCATTGAAATTCCGTTTCGCCACATAGAGCGACATCAATTTATAGGGAGTCACGGCGATAGGTGGTAGCCTACGATAGCCTAATGGGAGATGCCAAGTACGTTCCCCATAAGAAGTGCAATGCTGTATGAGTGGGTGACCCGCTTCCTCAATCTGATCCAAATCCGATAGGTTTGCCAACGGCACATACCATACTCTCGAGTGATGTCAGAAATAGTCAGCGCCCAGAAGGTCAAGGCCCAGAGGAGACGCACCAATCGTTCGGCCTGTGTATAAGAAGGTGGTTTTCTTCCCATTTTTCTTATTCTTTCAAATACTATTTCCTCGTGGGCCAAACATTCAATGGGCCTGTTATCCTCTCTTTTTTTATCGTGTCTGAAAAGTCCGTGTTTGGCCAATTTTTTCGCGAGAAACCTTCGCGGGTACAGGACTATTGAGTTCCGACCAGTGCGTCGCTGTTCAATGACCACCTTCCCTATCCTCCTTTTTTGTGGACTCTAAAAACTCTGATGGTTTTTCCAGCCTGGTCTTCCTAATTATGGCCCCCAAACCCTGCTAACCCCCTTTTTTATCGTGTCCAATAATTCAATCCTCAATCTGAATTTTCTCAATAAATTCCATACATTTCCCCAGAAAACATGCCTTCAAAGATGTACCGAGATTCGGAGTATTATTCCAAGAATAAAATGACGCATTTAAGGTCTTTTTTTATCATGTCGAAAAACTCAGTGGGTAGTGATTCTAAATGAACTTTGGATTCGAGAGTATTGGAGGCATCCATTTTTTACATCACAGGCAAAACAATACCCATAAGGAAAAATGACGGCCTCAGCCCTATCTTTTTTATGGACTCTAAAAACTCATTTTCCGATACCCCATTCTATTCTGTTTGTCATGGACCAAAATACGGCCAACTTTTCCTTTTGCTCCTCTATCTGACAGGAGAATTCATGGGTTGAAGGCACTCTCAGCAACCCACCTCTTTGGCCATTCCCGGGACATATGACACTCGATCAGGATTCGGTCCGGCCAACCCCCATGGTAAGACCTCATTGATTTGGTCGACTGTAGCCTTCGCGTCTTTTCCAGCCAAGACCAGACCCATCCCGACGGTGGCATAGGCCACAAGTCTTACTGTCCAGATGGCCATGGACACCGGGAGGGCCAGCATATCCGCCGTCGCTTCTAAAGATGTCAGCGTTTGCATATCCTCGCTGAGCTCTTCACAAAGATCTTCCAAAGCCACCAACCCGTCCACTGCCAAAGAAGCTGGAGTGAGATGCCCAGTGCTACAGGCGCTACAGGCCATCAAGAGTAAGCCTATCAGAAATGGCTTTGCTAACCTGTAAAAGACTTTCTTTTTTATCGTGTCTAAAAACTCTGATTGCAGAATCTCCCCCGGTAGGCAGCCTCTTTTTATGGACTCTAGAAACTCGTTCACAAGTCATGCGTTCTATCTTACTTTATGGCCGAAAATTCCTTTATGATCTGCTGGGTTTTCCCCGGTAGGCCATAGCTGACCACGTGCATTTCTACATGAGAACGGCGGTGCGAATGGTGATCTGAAGGATTACGGCGTGAAAGCCGTCTGTTTTGGTGCCTGGCAGAAAATAAACGGGAAGGGTCATGGTAGGCACTCCCCTTCTTTAGTGTGCGGGACATCTCGCTGTATGCCACCTTTTAAAATGGTGGTCATACCTAGGACTTCCACCACCCATCTTACGGTTTTCTTCTATATGCAATATTCCTGGAAGTATCAATTGAATGATATTGCCAATTTGGGAAAGAAACGGCATCACATCCTCTAACGTCTGGGTTTGACCGATGTTCTGAATGTAAGGTCAACAAAAGCTACAAGGAGAACCGAGCCCGTCGAGGAGGACGCCCGCCAAGAAAGGTTCCAAAATGATCATCAAATATCGCATATAGAAGGCGGATCGGTGCAAATTGATGACAATCCCTCCGCCCACCGCACTTTCCCCGGAGGGAGGGCTCTCCACTCATCTGCCCCACAATGGCCCTACCCCATTTACGGTCTTTACGTCCCAGTTTGGGAACATCTTTCCATGAATGCCGTCTCTCGCACCTAGTTTTTCTCATATTCCTTCCCCACTAAAGCTGGAAACTTGACATAACTGCCGAATAAGAGCAAGCGCCGCTAATAAAGCAATACCAGAGGAAAAGTGGCCAATAATTAGGGGTAGGCCATGCATCCTATCACTGCGTGTTTAAACAATCAGGTGCATGGACAATTT
The DNA here is from genome assembly GCA_050248735.1 of Nitrospirales bacterium. Taxonomy (GTDB): domain Bacteria; phylum Nitrospirota; class Nitrospiria; order Nitrospirales; family UBA8639; genus JACKFE01. The sequence continues at coordinate 8,181 of JBFWRU010000007.1, forward strand.
TTCCTGTTCTAAGGTAATCACATAATTTTCTTAGCATAGAAACGGCTAAACTAGCCTGCAATTGCTTTTTACAAACAATTAGCGGAATATTTAATCGTAAATATCATCCAAATGACCAACACGGAAAACTAAACTAATACCTGGAGGCATCATTGATATGTATATGAAATACGGAGGAAAAGACGAATATCAATTTGAAGAAAGTAACGATAAAATTGGAGCAATTTTTTCTAAACACCCTTTGTGGTTAGACAAAAAGATAGGGAAAAAAGAACTCAATAAAATTCCGACTGCATATGTAACTGAAGAGGAGGCCACTGAATCTGATGAGGGCGCTTGTTTTTATTTAAGTTACATTGATTTTCAAAGAACTGGCCATCCTATTGATGCCATGAGAACTTTTATTCATGGATATTCCGCAGGCCTGAACCCTCCCATCACTGTCCAAAAATTCCTTGCCAAAGCCTTTAAATCCTTCTTGGAATCAGAAGGAACAATAAGCCTAAACACAGCCTTGGGCTTTAAAAACAACAAAACTAGTGCACGACGTTATTTTTTGAAAAAGAAAATCGAGGAACGGAATCGCACCATTATCCATTACATCTCCAAATTACAATTCTTCTTTCCGCAAATATCCGATGAAAAAGTATTCTCTATGGTGTCAGAATCTATAAAAGATGAAATTGAAAATAATAAACTTGGAAAAGTTACCTTTGGGATTCTTTTCAGTTATAAAAATGAAGAAAAAACCATTCTTTCAGCAGAAAGGGTAAAAGAACTCTATTATGAATTTCAAAAAGGGGAAAGTTACAAAAAAATGTTTAGAGAACAAGAAGAGTGGGGGGATTTAGATATAGACCTTAGCATAGAAGCCAAAAAGTCCCTTCTGGGCCGAATCCCCTACCGAGAGGTTCCATCTGATCTGAAATTTCTTCATCCAGACCACAACCAATCTCCTTTCGACTAATACACTCTCGTTTGCCAAATACTCCTCCAACCTTTCTGGCAGTACAGTGAAGCCGCATTGAGCCACCGACGAAGGTGCGGCTCAACGCTGGACTTACATAGCCAAGACCTCAACTCCGCACTTAACCAGGGAACGGGAAAGACTTTCCGGACAATGCCTAGAAATTTAGTTAACCTGCGGCAAATTTTCGTCAATTTCGGTCCTTTTGGACTCATTGGGAACAAAATTTATTTTCCTCCTAAAACTTTTGGGAAAAATATATTTTTTTGTCGTCCTGACAAAAGCTGACAAAGCGAATACCTTCTAGGCAAAGATGATTAACAATTTGCTAAGGAGGACAAATGATGAGCAATCTGGAATCAACTGAAGTAGCTGCCAAGGCCGTGGGCTTGAGTAAATGGTATCTCTACCGGAATTGGCCGAGTATCCCGGCCGCCTATCGCGCGGGCAAAGCCCTTAGGTGGGATGTGGAAGCCCTAAAGGCGTGGATGAAAACACAAGCGGAACACATGAAGCCTGGTTCAAGGGGAGAGAACCCATGAGAACGAAAGAACCAAGGTTCAAGAACGGAGAACCCCCTGATGGTGGGGATGACATCGAACTCAACGAGTCGGGGGAGGTTAACCTTCCCCCCCTCATCCCTCCAGGTCGCTTTGAGGTTCAATTTCTGAAAGCCGAAAAACGAGGTTTTTACAAACGCCAAAAACTGATCCTTCGTTTTCAAATCCTTAGTCCTGGGCCAAACCATGGTGTTCAACTTTATCTGGTATGTGACGTAACCAAAAGAAAGCAATGGCATCCTTCCTCAAAATTTCTGCAAACCTGGGTTTTGGCGGCTGGCAGGAAACCCGATCGATTTGATCGTATGAGTACGAATGTTTTCAAAGGAAAGATCTTTTTGGCTGAGGTTCGGACGGTTACCAAAAATGCCCAAGGGTGGGAGCGGCCTCCTGACCTTCAGTATTCGGTGATCAAAGGGTTAATTCGATGTCTGACGCCCTAGCTCCCAACTATCATCTCCTGATGACCCGATACTGATACTGTTTCCCATTCCTGGACCAAGACCAATGCCTATACCACAGAGGCATCTGAGAAAGGCCGGGCGGGCCGCGCGGTTTGAAAGGAGAGATGGCAAAAAGTTGTGACCCAAATGAAGGGTCACAAGCCCCCAACACAGATTGGGGGATACAACTGTCTGGCGATCTAACACAACCCCGACGTGATCTGAACCATCACGTCGGGGGCCAGGCATACAACAACTTGCTTAATAGTGATTACCCGAATCGGTGATTAAACGCAAGCGGCTTTAAAATTCAAAGAAAGTTTCTTGAACCCAGGACTACCGAATTAGGATACGGCTGGCCTGGCACAACAAGAACCCACAAAACGAATAGGAAAGATACCCTTCTATTCATTTTCTGTTAATCAGGTTTTTGTCGGCACTATCCTGAATAAAGAACTAGGTTCTTGGGACTTGTCCAGCAAAATACATTCTCTTTTTATGCTAAAACTGTCTTTTAACGTTTTAAAGTGTTGAGTTTGACCCAGTCGCCTGGAGCACGCTCATATTGCCAAAACATCCATCCATTGCATGTGCGATGTCCCCTCGCGGCGGCCCCAGCTAATGAAGGAGAATTGTAGACTTTTCCTTGATACCTAATTGCCCCATTTTTTGTTACGCGGGCCCAAATGGTTTTTCCCTTAACCTTGCCCTTAATTTTAGATGGGCGGTTTTTGTATTTACCTAAAACAGGCTGTCGCCCTTTGGGGGTGGGTGTGATTTTGACTGGCTTTTTTTCTTTTCTGGGGCCTCTTTTCGGTCCAAACAGTTCCAGAAATACCAGACGCTGGTGCCGGCGAATTTCTACGGTTAACCGTTTTTTTAGATTTTCTGCTCGGGCGAACTTTCCCTTAACTCTATTGCCAGGGGGGCTCACGATTCGGAGAACGAGCAATTCCAATTCCCTGATATGACTATCTCCAATAGTTAAGTAGACGCTAAAACGATCCCAGGAGTGGCTATGTCTGTCCCGAATGTGATGCCTTAGGCGAGACCGCAGATTACTCGCGAGCCCCACATAGTAAAGGCGATCTCGGCGGTACAAGGCATACACTCCATGCCTTCTCCCGACATATTCTCGAATACTATCTTGGTATTCTTCCAGCAGTCGCCGAGAAATATTCTCTAAATACTGGGAAACCAATGGAAGATGTTTTTTACTCATTTTCCTTTTGGCAAAATCCCTTTTCGATCTAACTCCTGGAGATGTTCTTCCATCAGGTCGATCGTGAGTTGTCTCACCGATTTCCCCTGAATGGCTGCGGCCGCTTTGGCGCGGCGCATTACTTCTCGGGGGATTTCCCTGAAAATCCAGGTCCCCGGTTCATCAGAAAGGGGTTCTTTTGGTTCTTTTCCCTTTGGCATGGCCGAAAGAGTAGCACCAGTTAAATATAGACTCAACTATGGCTTGACATATAAAGCTATGTTTACATACTATGGATATCTACGGAAAGGAGGTGAAAAGGATGTCGATGGTCAAACTGTTGATTCATTTACCAAAGCCCTTGAAGACCAAGCTGGATGGATTGCGGTCTCAGGGCTACACAGCAAGCGGATACATTCGGGCCTTGTTAGAGCGGGAACTGAATTGCCCTCAGAGCAAGAAAGGAGCGTAGGGGATGGCACGATCAACCAAAGGGTTGTATAAGCGAGGCCCAATGTGGTGGATGACCTATTTTGATGCTGTAGGGAAACAACATTGGGAATCTTGCAAAACGTCAAACAAGGCGGAAGCCGAAAAACGCCTAGTTGACCGAAGGAGGGAAGCCATTGAGGGTATTCTGCCGACCAAGGCATTCAAGGCAGTACCCTTGGATGAACTCTTTGATGAGTACCTGAAGCATGTTGCCCATCAACGTGGAGTACAGACGAAGCGGTATCATGTGGCCCATTTCAAGCGCATTCTGGGAAATCCCCCTATCCATTCACTCACGGTGAAGGTTTTAGAAGATTATCGGCAAACCCGCCGGAGTGAGAAGATCGGACCAGCCACGATCAATAAGGAACTGGCCACCATCAAGCATGCTCTTACCAAAGCGGTAGCCTGGAAGATGGTGCGGAAGGATATTCGTCAGGATCTGAAGGACGTACAGAAGGAAAAGGAACCCCCCGGCCGATTGCGATATTTAGCCGATGCAGCCGAAGCCCAAAAGATTATCCAGCATTGTCACGGAAACTTTAAAGCGTTGGTGATCACCACGCTCTATACCGGCATGAGGCGGGGAGAGGTCTTAAATCTGACTTGGGAGCAGGTTGATTTGAAGCAGGGCATGATTCGCCTGACCCAGACCAAGAACGGGGAAGCTCGAGACATCCCCATCAATGAGACGGTTCGATTGGTCTTGGCCGGGTTACGGACGAGAATTGACGTGCCGTGGGTCTTTCATGCTGAAGACGGGGACAAATTCCCCGATACTCGAAAGCGGTTTGAATGGGCGTGTAAGGAGGCCAAGATTACCGATCTCCACTTCCATGATCTCAGGCATACCTTCGCTTCATGGTTGGTGATGCGAGGCACCCCCATTGCTACTGTGAGTGAATTATTGGGGCATAAGTCCATTTCCATGACGATGCGGTATGCCCATCTTTCACCCGCCCATAAAGCCCAGGCCGTGCGGTCGCTGGATTGGAAAGATAGCGAAAAGGAAAAGTTACATGACAAAAACATGACAATTGAGGCGAAAGTAGGGGAAAAGGGCAATCAGGTTAAAGCGGCTGTTTGACGGGAAGGAGAGGCGTAAGTGGCTGATGTATTTGATGAAACGGGGTTGGTGCCGAAGGCGGGATTTGAACCCGCACACCCCGGAGGGCGCTAGACCCTGAATCTAGTGCGTCTGCCAGTTCCGCCACTTCGGCACGCGTTCCGCGATTATCGTTGAATGGGGAAAGTCGGTCAAGTGATGAGGTGGCTGAAATGAATTATCCGACACTGGTGGGATCAGATGACGGGGCTTGTATCTGGTCTAAATAACGTTGAGGCCAAAATCCCAGTGAATGAGTTGATCCGTCCGGGGCCGCCTGTAGATCGCCGGTATCTCCGCTTATAATAATTCGTTCACGTATGAGACCCGCTGCCGCCAGAATGAGCGGAGAAGAAATACGTGGAGCATCCTCGATCACCAGGATATCATAGGGAACCTTGCGAAACAGTGGGTCTGACAGGATCTTTCCGGGGGTCGTCGCCATAATGCGTTTGTTTTGTGCAAAGGCTTGCCTGTTGGTGCCTTCTCCGGCAGTCAGCATTTCCCGAATTTTTTTTGTTCCGCCGAGCCGTTTGATTTCTTCCTTCAGTTCCTCATATTCCGGTCGCATATCTTTGGGGATGGTGGCTTCAGGGATCAGCTCCTTGATTCTGGCCTGAGCTACCTCGACTTCAGCCATCAGCCCTGTAATTTTTGATTGGTAAATCATCCGGTATTCGGCCAGGGTGTCAATGTTTTTGCCCGCGACCTGTAAGCCGATGCGTTTCCAAATGGGGATGGCTTCATAATCGGCGACGATTTTATCAATTTGTTTCACCTTCCCTTGCCAGTCGCTCAGCTGAGTGAGCAGACGCCATTCCAATAGTTTGACTTCATTCAGATCCTTTTGTTTGTCGCGTTTATAGGCCAGAATGGGCGTGAGTTCCCGGAATCGGTCGTACTTTTTGCGCAAAGCCACTTTGTTGGAATTGGCCTTGGCAAAAAACTGATACATTTGGGCTTCAAAGCCAAGCTCGTGTAATGAAATACCCGCATGTTCTTGAAGCACCGGAATTTCATATCGGCAAAGCAGGCTTTTGTAAGGCAATGCGGCCATTTTCAATGAACGGGCTACTGTACCGGTGAGGGCATCGATGGTCGGATGATCGGGAGCCAGAAGAAGAATGCGTTTGTTTTTTCGCACCTGTTCAACCATGAAGGTTGTCAGTTTGGTCCAGCGGGTTTGACGGTTATGATCCCAAAAGGTGCCTAACACCGCTGTGGGAATTCCTTCCCGCGCTCCGGATGGGCATGGGGCAGTGTGTGAAACCAGCCAGGGCACCAGTCGTTCAGCGGGTCCTAAGGTCCAGGTATCAGGTTTGTTCGCCATATCGGAGAGTCGTTTTTCCCCAATTTCCAATAGTCCGGACGTGTCGGGGATAATGGTGCAATGGGAAAGCGTCTCCCCCACATGGTCAAATGTTTGAATAATCAGGGATCCTTCGTAGATTCCCAGGATATACCCTTCCGTGGGTTCCATGTCGTTCCCCGGCAAAAGTGTCATGGGTACATCTGGAAGGACAGAGCGCTCGGGTGGGAGATGACATTGATACAGGTGAAGGGAGCCCACTGTCCGATAATGTGTGGCTGTCGGAATATCCAGAGGAGCATCGAGCCCTTGGCTCATGGCCATTTCCCGTTCCACCAACAAATTGGCGGCTGTGTGAGTGAGCAGGTCGTCCAGTTTCATGGTCAATGATTTTCGATGACGGTTGCCTCAATGAGGTCTTTGACGCAAATGGCCAAACAGGCCAACCCTCCGGTCATGGGCATGCGGTCGGTTTCACAATGTCGGGCGCGGGCACATTGAAACAGGTCGGGAAGTTTCGGATCAAGGGGAAGGGATTCCAGGAGGTAAAGAAGCCAGATTCCCTCTGGGTTTTGCGAAAGAAGTGCTACACGCTGGCGGTGGTCATTTTCAATTATTGCCGCCTGGGGTGTCGGCCCTTCAAAAGGCCGTGCTACGGAAATGCCCTTCAGGGTAATGGTTTTTTTAATAAGGTCCAAGGGCGGAGATATGGGTCGATTACTCATTCTGACATTTAATGAGAAAAAGGCTTGTTCGGGAAGGGCACCTTCCCGCCGATCAGAGCTTTCGGCTCCAAGAAGGCTTGGCAAAAAGAAAAGGAAAATGAAAAAGACTGTCGGTAGGAGCATCGAATAAATTTTTTGCAGAAATAGAGGAAGGCTAAGGTGACTCAAGCAAAACTCCTTTTAGGCTGTCCATTGGGTGGTATCTAGCATTTTGATGGAGCGTTCAAGTGTTCTGTAGGATATTTCACGAAAGCTCCTGAAAACGTTTATAAATATAGGCTCTTGCATGCTAAATCCACAAGCAAGGACTCTAAGAAAGTCTATGCTACCCTAAGTGATACCATGTATTGTAAATTGACAATTGCCACACTCGGTCTTAAGATGTTTTCCCTATTTACCCGTTAGCAAGGAGAAATGTGCATGAAGGTGATTTTACAAGAAAACATTGACGGTTTGGGCTATCTTGGGGATGTGTTGAATGTCGCCAATGGGTATGCACGAAATTATCTGCTGCCCAGAAAAAAAGCGGTGATAGCGAATGAACGGCAAGAGAAAATGTTTGAACATCTCAAGCGGCAAGTTGAGAAGAAGGCGAAGGAAGAACTCACGGCCTTAAATGATTTTGGAAAACAGCTGTCTGCGGTTTCTTTAACCTTTGAAGTCCAAACCGGGAAAGATAATAAGTTATTCGGTTCTGTCACGACCAAGGACATTGCCGAGCAACTGGCAGCTAAGGGAATTGAGGTCGATCGACGAAAGATTCAGTTGGCACTTCCCATTAAGGAACTTGGCACGTTTTCCGTGCCGGTCAAACTCCATCGAGACATTGTGTCGAAAATTAGTGTCACGGTAGGGAAAACAGAAGGAGGGGAAGCATCTGCTCCGGAAGAAGCGGACTCTGAGCCTCTTGTTGACCAAGAGACCGAGGCTGAATAAACCATGCGTCATTCTGTCGGAACACTCAAAGCCATTCGGGACACCGATTATGAGGTGTATGCGGCGATTCGCGCCGAGGAGAAGCGACAACGGGAAAACCTTGTTCTCATTGCCTCGGAAAATTATGCCAGTCCGGCGGTCCTGGGCGCTCAAGGGTCTCTGATGACCAATAAATACGCTGAGGGATATTCAGGGAAACGCTACTATGGCGGCTGTCAGTATGTTGATATTGTTGAAGATCTCGCTATTGCCCGTGCCAAGGAAATCTTCGGGTGCGACCATGTCAATGTTCAGCCCCATTCGGGGTCGCAGGCCAATATGGCTGCCTATCTCGCTGTCTTAAAAGCGGGTGATACGATTTTGGGAATGGATCTGGCTCATGGGGGCCATCTTACGCACGGAAGCCGGGTGAATTTTTCCGGTAAACTGTTTCAAGCCTTTACCTATGGAGTCAATCGGGAATCGGGGGAAATCGACTATGATGCGGTAGAGCGGCAGGCTCAAGAAGTGCGACCACGGATGCTGGTAGTCGGAGCGAGTGCCTATTCGAAAATTCTGGACTTTCCGAGGTTTCAAGCCATCGCCAAATCGATCGGAGCCTATTTGCTCGTGGATATCGCGCATATTGCCGGATTAGTCGCAGTGGGTTTGCATCCCAGTCCCGTGCCGCATGCGGATTTTGTCACAACTACTACTCATAAAACGCTACGAGGGCCTCGGTCCGGCATGATCATGTGTAAAGAAGAACATGCCAAAGCGGTCGACAAAATCATTTTTCCGGGTATTCAAGGCGGTCCACTCATGCATGTCATTGCAGCCAAAGCGGTAGCCTTTAAGGAAGCTTTGGCCCCGGAATTTAAAACGTATCAGAAGCAAGTTTTAGCCAATGCCAAAACCTTGGCGCAAGGATTTCTCAAACGGGAATACCATGTGGTGTCCGGCGGGACGGAAAACCATTTGTTTCTCCTGGATTTATCGAATAAAGGGGTTACCGGCAAGGAGGCCGAGGCAGCGCTCAACGCTTCAGGCATTGTAGTTAATAAAAATGCGGTTCCATTTGACGAAAAACCTCCTGCCATTGCCAGTGGTATTCGGATTGGCACTCCCACCGTATCGACTCGTGGGATGCAAAAACCTGAGATGGAACAATTGCTGACCTGGATGGATGAAGTCATCCTGCACCCTCAGGATTCGGCTGTGCATAAACGAATTCTGCGGGAGGTAAAGGGCTTGTGCTCCCGCTTTCCCATTTTTCACACCTACTAAATTGAACGCTGGCGAGTCAGACCCCTCCGAAGTTTAGCCGGTAAGGAATCTGTCCTGTGAAATGTCCCTTTTGCGACCTAATTGAGGATAAGGTGATTGATTCACGAACTGCCCGTGAAGGGGAAGTCATTCGGCGCCGTCGGGAATGTTTGGGTTGTAAACGCCGGTTTACCACGTATGAACGCATTGAAGAAAATCTTCCGATGGTCGTGAAAAAAGATAATCGACGAGAGCCATTTGATCGGGTGAAAATTCTCGCGGGATTGAAAAAGGCTTGCGAAAAACGCCCGGTCAGTATTGGTGCGTTGGGGGGGGCAGCGGACCGGATTGAAAAACGCATCCAGGACTTGGGTGAAACGGAAGTGCCCAGTCGGACAGTGGGCGAAGAAGTCATGCGGGAATTGAAAGAGTTGGATCCGGTTGCGTATGTGCGCTTTGCTTCTGTCTACCGGGAGTTTAAAGATATTGACCAATTCATGGATACCATTCGTGCCCTGACGCACGATACTCGGGTTACGTCGACGTGAATCGCTGAGCGGGCCCCTTTTCGCCTTCCTTTTTTCCCCAGTCTCGGGTCTATGTATGGTCCTATTGGCTAAGCCTAGGTGAGTGGATATTTCGGATTTTTCTATGCCCAGAAAAGCACCATCTAGCGTTCCTGCCTCTCCTAAGTCTCGCCGGGTCAAATCCAAAATTACGACGAGTCGGGTGGCAATTATCGGCGGGGGACGGGGAGGAACCGCTCTTATGGAAATTTTTGCGGAAGATCCATTGGTTACGGTGGTGGGTCTGGCCGAAATTCGTCCGCAGACTGCCGGAGTTCGTCTGGCTAAAAAGTTGAAAATTCCGGTCGTACGCCGCTATCAAGACTTGCTGAAAATAAAAAATGTCGATCTGGTTATTGATGTAACCGGCGATCCTGAAGTGGAACGAGTGTTGTTAAAGGTTCAGGCCCCACACCTGGCGCTGGTCGGTGGAGCCAGTGCCAAATTCATGTGGCAGTTGATTGAGGCTCGGATCCTTGCATCGGCAGAAATTGAACAGACGTTGACTCGGTATCAGTCGCTGTTCCGTCTTTATGTCAAAGAAGAAGCAGAGGGGGCGGTCGATGAAGAACGGACCCGCATTGCCTGCGAAATCCATGACGGCCTGGTACAGACATTAGTCGGCGTGAATTTTAAAATGGAGCGATGCCGGGAATTGGTCACGGAGGAGCCGAACAAATGTCTGGAGCTGTTGAGCGAGACGACCCATCAGCTGAAGCATGCCATTCAGGAAGCCAGGCAGGTGGTGTACAATCTCCGTCCCGGGCAGTATGATCATTTGGCATTGGTGCCGGCCTTTGCGAATTATTTAAAATCTTATGAAGCGCAACACCGGATTCAGACGGAATTTGAGACCGCAGGCCGGGAACCGTCGATTGCTCCCAAGACCAAGGTGTTTGTGTTTCGCATGGTGCAGGAAGCCTTAAGTAATGTGGCCAAACATGCCAAGGCGACCAGGGTGAAGGTCTCGGTGCTATTGGAGCAACAAAGTCTGGAAGCCGTCGTGTCGGATAATGGAGTGGGGTTTGATGTGCAGGCGGAAAGTCAGAATCCCGATAAGTGGGATCATTTTGGTGTCAGAGGTATGATGGAGCGTGCCCGTATGCTCGGGGGAGAAGTCCGCTGGAATTCAGAGACCGGCAAAGGGACAACGGTTACATTTCATGTCCCGCTAGCCGGAAAGGAGAAGCGATCCTATGGCCAAAAGGATTAAAGTACTCATCGTCGATGATCATCGGGTGGTCCGTGAAGGACTTTCGGCAATATTAGAAACCAAAGATGATATCCAAGTCATCGGCGAAGCCAAAGATGGCGGGGAGGCGATAGAAAAGGCACGAACGCTTCTACCTGACGTGATCCTGATGGATGTCAGCATGCCCGGCATGACCGGCGTGGAAGCGACACGCCTGATCAAACGGGAGTTTCCCCACATCGGGGTGGTGGCCCTGACCATGTATGAAGAGCAGCAGTATATTTTCGATCTGGTGCGAGCCGGGGCGACCGGCTATTTACTGAAAGATAGTGATTCGGCCCAAATCGTGGCGGCCATTCGGACCATCGGCAAAGGTGAATCATTGATTCACCCCTCCGTGGCCAGCAAAATTCTCGCGGAGTTTTCCCTGTTATCCGAAGGGAAGGGGAGAAAGCGTGGGATTCTGGAACATGATTTGACGGAACGGGAAATTACCGTATTGCGCCTGGTCGCAGATGGAAAAACCAATAAGGAAATTGCCAATGTGTTGGATCTCAGCGAGAAGACCGTCAAAAATCATGTCAGAAACATTTTCCACAAATTGCAGGTGTACGATAGGACCCAGGCTGCCATTCTAGCCATTAGAAAAGGCATTATTGAACTCGACCCCCGTCCGACCTAGTAGATGATTTTCACCTGCCTTTTTATGCAGACCCCTGGTGATATCTTCTCACCGGCAGCACCCGCCACCTGACGGGCCGCCTGCATTCATCATTTATCATTCATCCATACTCACCTTAGGTACGCGCTGCTGAGTTTCTTTGCCCCAGGCGGGCATGCTTACATCTGGCGGGAGCGGGCCGACATGCATCTAAAGACGTGCGGGTCGCACGCCATCGGACAGATCATTTCTTGAACCATGACACATCTCCTTGCCTGGAATGAGGCTATTGGAATCAGTCCCTAGACTCAGGGGAAATCCCATGGCGCGATGTTTGGTCTGAGATCAACCTTGGCTAAGAGCGAAGATCAACGCTGTGGTTGCGGCAGCGATTAATAAGGTTCGTAGTCCTGCCCAAAGCCAGAAGGTGTGGCTCACCTGTCCTAAATACACTCCAAGTAAGAAAATGATGATGAGGGCCATGCCAAAAGACGATTCAAGAGGATGGGTTCCAAAGGGTTCAACGTAGGGTGCGAGCCACAAAGGCAGGAGAATGACCAGCGAGATGGCCAATGGAGCCATGCCATTGATGAAAGCGATGAAGAGGGGGAGAAGTCGGGCCGCCTGACCGTGGGCAGATTGACCTAAATCCGTTACCATGGCTTTTTCCAATTCCCGTAGTTCCCGTTGTTTTTCCGCCGCTTCGCTGATATAAGCGCTACTGACCCCACTCATTCCCAGAGCGATGGCGACCCCCAGACAGGCATTGATAATCAAGGGCAGTCGGACGCCCTCGCTCACATAAAATCCCACCAGCAGTCCCGACATGGTCAGTGCTCCATCAAAGCCATTCACGACAAAGTATCGTCGGGCAATGACATGCGAACGGGTGATGGTGAGAAGCCAGAGGAGTTGTTTCATCGAGGAGGCAATCTCTAATCGGGCTTAATGTCCTGATGACCATTCTCCACTTCGACCTCATCGATGCTATGGATCGATCCGCCAAGAGAACTGATGACCTGAGAGAGGAGAGGGAATTGCACATGTTCTCCCTCCACAAGGAGCAAAACGGTTTCTGTTTTTTCATCCATGGCCGTAACTGTCAGCTTGATTCGGCATCCCGGCAATTTTTCTGCAATGGCCGTGGTGAAATCCAGCGCGTTGGGGTTAGGGGGCTTGAGGATATCAAGAATCACACGTTTGATGTGAACCATCGTTGTACGTCTCTCCTGGATAGTTTGGTCTAACACAGGCCGGCCATGATATCGCATTCCGAATGGAATGTAACGGTTCATTTTTCATTTTATAGGCAGGTAAGGAAATTTTTTTGTGATTTTCCGGTCTTTTATTGGCAATTTTATCTTTAAGATGATGTTGGCGGTCTGGATACCGAGCATCTTGGTATAGGTGTGGTTAAAGGGCGGATACGGATTAGGTGATGAAGCGAATGAAGATATGATCATGGGAGGGGTGGGACGCGACTTTCATCATTTCAAGCTAACGTTACGCGCTCTTACTGAAGAACAGTTGACACGGGATCAAGTCCTTGGATTTTGTGGCGTGCCTGAGGCCTGGAGAAACAGGCCTGCCTTCATGCGTGATTTATGCACTGTCTGCCGGTGCAGGGTGGAAACGGGCAGACCGCTGACGTCATCGACGACCCTCAGGGCGATGTGTTTGACCAGCCGAACATTGTTGCACACTAAAAAAATAGAAGGGGTTAAGCCTGAAGGCGGGAATTTCTTATCCGGATTACCTCTTGACAATTTAAATGCGTCGAAGCTGCCTTTTGAATTCCTGCAAGTTGGCTGTATTCAAAATGTTTCGAGGCTCCATCCATCCCCGGCGGGCCTGTCCCAGGCCAAATCGCATGAAGTCCAGGTCTGTGGTCCGGTGGGCATCCGTGGAAATGGCAACCTTGACTCTCATGTCTTTGGCCATCTTACAGTGGAGGTCATTCAGGTCGAGTCGAACCGGCTGGGCATTGACCTCTAAAAAACAGCCTCGCTCCAACGCCGCGGCCATGATCTGTTCCATGTCAAGGTCGTAAGGGTCGCGTTTATTCAAGAGTCGACCGGTGGGATGGGCCAGGATATTGAAGTAGGGGTTGTCCATCGCGCGAATGATCCGTTCTGTCTGTTTCTGCCGGGAAAGGTTGAGTTGGTGATGAACCGCGCAGACCGTGACATCCAATTGCGCAAGAATCTCTTTGGGAAAATCCAGCGACCCGTTTTCTAAAATATCGACTTCAGCTCCTTTGAGAATGGTGAAGCGTGTGAATTGTTTATTGAGCCGGTCGATTTCTTTAATCTGGGCAGCCAGGCGTTTGGCATTTAGCCCATGCGCAATAGTAACCCGTTGCGAGTGGTCGCAAATCGCCAGATATTGATAGCCTTTCTGTTGTGCAGCGAGGGCCATATCTTTGATGGAGAACTGGCCATCGCTGGCTTTGGAATGGGCGTGAAGGTCGCCACGAATATCCTCGAGCGTGATTAAACGAGGGAGGTCATCCCGGAGACCCGCTTCTACCTCGCCCCAATTTTCCCGGAGTTCGGGAACAATATAGGGCAGGCCGACCTGGCCATAGACATCTTCTTCGGTCCGCCCTGCCACGGTCTTGTCTCCTCGAAAGACCCCATACTCATTAATCTTCAACCCTTTTTTGATCGCGAGCGAACGAACCGCAATATTGTGGGCTTTGGAGCCGGTAAAATATAAAAGGGCGGCCCCATAGCTTTCCTTCGGGACGACACGGAGATCAACTTGAAGTCCGGAGCGCAGCAGGACAGTTGCCCGGGTCTTCCCCTTTGAGACGACCGTTTCCACTTCATTGTAATCCACAAAACGATCCATGATGGTTTTGCCATCCTGACACGTCACCAGAATATCCAAATCCCCAATCGTGTCTTTTCTGCGGCGGTAACTCCCGGCAATAATCGCGTCCTTTACACCCTTGATGTCTTTTAAATAAGCCAGGAGTGGTTCCCCGAATTCCTCGGCGGTCTGTAGTTTGATACGTTTTTCCCCGATTGAGTGTCTATCAGTCTCGGCAAGGATTTTTTCTTCAATTTTTTTTCCGAACCCGTGGAGTTCTCGAATGGCGCCTGTTCGAGCGACCGATGCCAATCCCTTCAGATCTTGAATGCCGAGTTTGTCATAAAGGGTTTTGACCCGTTTGGGACCAAGGCCGGGAATCTTGGTCAGTTCAGCCATTTGACCGGGAATTTGCGAACTGACTTGGTCAAGGATGGACAAATGTCCTGTCTCGACCATTTCTTGAATTTTGGCAGCTAAATCTTTGCCAATGCCCGGGAGCATGGATAGGTCCGCTTCTTCGGCCACCATGGAGGCCACACTGTGTGGGAGACCTTCGATGGTTTGCGCGGCCTTCCGGTAGGCTCGAATCCGGAATGGATTGGCCCCTTGAATTTCCAGGAGCTTGGCCAGGCGGCTGAATGCTTCGGCAATTTGGGAATTGTGAAGAGCCATCGCGTCACATTCTTAATCGGCTTTGACGTATTTAAGTAAGGCGAGAGCATTGATGGGAGCGAAGCCCAGCTCATCATTGTCGAAATAGCAGTAGACGTCCTTTCCTGAGTGGCTCCACTTCCGACACTTGGTTGTCCAGGTTCGAAGTTGATGTTGATGATATTTCCCTTCATAGGAATCCTGAGGGCCATGCAGACGGATGTAGATAAAATTTCCCGTCACGACTTCCGGTGACCATTGGCCTGCCAGATGATACAAACAGAATGCGGCATGATGGGCCATGAGCAATTGGTAGATTTCCTCATCGAACCAACTGGCGTCCAGAAACTCAAAGGCATAGCGGAACCCTGTGGGTAAGGCGATCAGGAATGCTTCCAGTCGGGAAACGTTCTTTTTCCAGCGGGGTGGCAACTGAAAGAGCATCGGGCCCAATTTGTGTTGAAGAACGGTGACGCTCTCAAAAAACCGTTCAATGCTTTCTTTCGGATCTTTGAGTTTTTTCATGTGGGTGATATACCGGCTGGCCTTGCAGGTAAAGAGAAAGTCCTCGGGGATTTCATCACGCCAGTGTGTCAAGGTTTCGTGGGTGGGAAGGTGGTAAAACGTGTTATTGATTTCAACCGTGGATAAATGGCGGGCATAGTAGGGAAGAAACTCTGCCTCCTTCATACCTCTTGGATAGAATGGGCCGACCCAGTCAGGATAATGCCAGCCCGATGTACCAATATGGATGTTGTCCGGATACATGTTCAATAGATTTCTTCACGAGCCGGATAACAACAAGATAACGGGCTCGGGAGAGGAAACTTATGGGGAGCGGAAATCCCTCAGGATGCGATTAGCCTCTTACCTGATTCCATGGCTGAACATTCCAAGGCATTCCTGCATGATCGTCCACAGACGGATGCTAGGAAGAGGGTGGTTCAAGAGCCCGGCAAGGGCCCAGGACCGTCATGAGGACAATGCCTTGACGAAGGTCTTCCTTATTGTGCAACGCCCTGTATAAAAGCCTTCGGCGGTTGCGAGGGCCTTGGAGTCTTGAGGAAGGTGCAATGGCCTGAAGGCTTGCGGGTGTCGGTGCTTCGGCTGTTTTCAGATCCTGTCCTTCTGCGGGAGCTTCAGTCTGCACGAAAAGATCCCGTAGATTAATTTCTTCCCGTACTTTTTCGTTCAGCCAGAGCGCAAAACGGGTCAATAAGGCCAAAAGAAGAAAGACGGCCAAATACACAAAGGGTTCGACAGACATTTCAACCTCACCGTTTTGTTGGTTCCGGAGGTTCTTCTTCAGTGCTGGCAATGGAATCACGCATGGCCGTATCAGCTTGCACATTTTTCATGCGATAGTAGTCCATAATACCCAAGTTGCCCTGCCGAAAGGCTTCGGCCATCGCGCGGGGAACTTCGGCTTCGGCTTCCACCACCCGGGCTCGCATTTCCTGTTCTAGGGCCACAGCCATTGCGCGCCGTTCCTCGGCCTTAGCCTGGGCAATTTGTTTGTCTGCATTGGCCTGATCGATTTGCAGTTTTGCTCCGATGTTCGATCCGACATCAACATCGGCAATATCAATGGACAAAATTTCAAAGGCTGTCCCTGCATCCAAGCCCCGTCCCAGGATATTCTTCGAAATATGGTCAGGGTTTTCCAGGACATCCTTGTGGGTGGCGGACGAACCGATGGTGCTGACCATCCCTTCTCCCACCCGGGCAATGACCGTTTCTTCGCCTGCTCCTCCGACTAAGCGATCAATATTGGCTCGAACCGTGACCCGTGATACCGCGATGAGCTGAATCCCGTCTTTGGCCACCGCCGTGATCCGGGGCGTTTCGATCACTTTAGGAAGCACGGACATTTTGACGGCTTCCAAGACATCCCGGCCAGCCAGATCGATGGCGGCTGCCCGTTTGAATGACATGGGAATATTCGCTTTGTCGGCCGAGATCATAGCAGTGACCACCCTTACAACGTCGCCTCCTGCCAAGAAATGAGCCTCAAGATCATCAATGGACAATTCCAGTCCTGCTTTGGCCCCGCTGATCCGCGCAGTGATCACCGTCCCCGGCGGTACACGACGCAATCGCATGCCGATCAGCGTGAACAGTCCCACGTAGGCATTGGAGGCCCAAGCTGCAATCCAGAGAGGAAGGGGGATGATATATAAGAAGCCGAATAGGAAAAGCAGTACCAACAATAACAGGCCAAGGGAACCAAAGGCTTGGGTTTCTATTTCCATCAGGATGTTCTCCCTTCTTTCGGTTCGTTCATTAAGCGAACGACAATTCGATTGCCGTCCACCCGTACGACCTCAATAGGTTGGCCCGCATCAATAAACTCTCCGTCTGAAACAACATCAATCCGGTCTCCATTCAAGTGGGCAATACCTGACGGGTGGAGATCGGTGGCCGCGGTCCCCCGCTTCCCAAGCCAACCCATGTCATGTTCGGGAGCTGAGGCATAGCCTTCTTTGGAAAGTAATTTCGCTTTTAAGAGTAGCCTTTGCCCGAAGGGCAAACGCGGAAAATACCGTAACAGAAAGAAGACCGCCAAAATGGCTAGCAGAATTGAGAGAGCGACCTGTCCCAGGGCCGACAGGATGGAGTCCCAGTTTGCTCCGCTTCCAATGAGGCTCAAGCCAAGTCCTCCCAACAGCGAGATAATTCCTAGGATGCCGGCGATCCCGAATCCCGGAATGACAAAAATTTCCAAGGCCACCAGGATCAGCCCAAAAACCACTAACAATAACTCTTCCAATCCAGCCAACCGGACAAGGGTATGTCCCCAAAAAAACAACCCTAAACTGCCCAGTCCCACCACCCCGGGTAGGCCGAACCCCGGTGCACGGATTTCGACGAGAATGCCCATAATACCCAGAGTCATCAAGAGGGAGCTGACCGCCGGGTGGGTCAGAAATCGAACTAGGGACTCCGCCCATGTTTCGGAGACAGGCCGAATATCCGCCTTTGGCAACCCTATTGACTCTAGCACAGCTTTCAAATCATTAGCTTGAAAGTCGGCAACCTGAAGTGCCATGGCTTCTTTGGTCGTGAGGGTCAACAGTTTGCCTTTTTCAATGACGTCTGGAATTTCTACGTCGGCGTCGACCATGGCTTCCGCCAGCAGAGGGGGGCGGTTTCGTTGTTCCGCCGTCGCCCGAAATTCCTTCCGCATATAGGAGACAGTTTTTTCCTCAACGGGCTGGGCCGGTGTTCCCGGAAGACCGATTTGCACGGGGGTCGCGGCTCCGATGGTACCCCCGTCGGCCATGGCGATTTTCTCCGCAGCCAGGCTAATCAGGGCACCGGCTGAGATGGCCCGTTTATTGATAAAGGCCACCGTCGGTACTTTGGATTCCAGCAGAGCATCACGGATCAGCACAGCGGCATCGACCCGACCTCCAAACGTATTGATCTCCATTATGACGGCCTGGGCATGGCTCGCAGCGGCCTGCCCTAAGACGCGTTGAACAAATGGAGCGAGGCCCAGATCAATCACGCCTTCAATGGGCATCAGGAACACGACCGGCTTTTGTTCATTGGCCAGGAACGATTCACCGGCAACGATAAATGCCGGTAGGCAGAGCAACCCCATCAACAGAAATTTAGCAACAGATTTTGGTGGTAACGGTAACATGGAGGAAAATTTTCGTGATCATTGAGTCGTTGCTAGTTGACCTTTGCCGGCTCGGCGAAATCTCACTTTTGGGAACAATGGAAATGATAAGATGTTCAGACAGGACACTTCGGTATGACTTGGACTTTTGCACGATACGTGACGTGGAGTTCCAGGGCTTGTTCAGCTGTTCCTGCGCTTTGATCAAGCGGGGATCTTTATTAGTCATGATCGACCATGCTCCTTCTTTGTCCTTTCAGGGAAAGAGGGATGGGATCCTATCTCAAGAGGCCTCACTATTTATTATAGAGGGTAACGGGTTCATTTCCCAAGGAGAGGTGTTTTCCTCATCAAAGAATCCAAGCCAAAATGCCTGTTATGGAAGGTGTAGTAGAAGGAAATACGGGTGTTGTCGTTCCCTCTATCTTGCCCCGGGAAGGTTCAACACTGATGAGAAAAACAATTCATCCTGACCCTGGATCTGTGCGGCTATTGTCCTAGACCGGTCAGGAGCAGATTAATTGCGGGTAAGGCTTCGAAGCTGATCCAAGACGTTCGAGTCTTGAAGTTTTTTCAGTGCCTGGGTCTCTACCTGTCGAATGCGTTCACGGCTGAGGCCAAACGCTTTTCCAATCTCTTCCAGGGTGGATTCTTCGTCGTACCCGATTCCGAACCGCTTCCGCAGAACCTGCTCCTCCTTGGGTGTCAGGAGTGTGAACAGCCGGGAGATCACTTCATCCGCGCTTTGACGTTCGGCTAACCGTAACGGTGAGAGGGCGTTATGGTCCTCGAGAAAATCCCCAAATTGCGTGTCGCTACTTTCGTCCAGTGGAGAATCGTGAGAGATGGGGGGGTGATAACATTCGACAATGTCTTGAACTTTGGCCACGGGAAACCCCGTTTCCTGGGCTAATTCCTCCAGGGTGGGGACGCGCCCCAATTGACAGGTCAAACGATCGGAATATTTTTTGAGTTTTTGCATGCTTTCATGGATGTGAACCGGTTTGCGAATGGTATTCACCTGGTCCGCGATGGCGCGGGTAATGCCTTGACGAATCCACCAGGTGGCGTAAGTGCTGAACTTATAGCCGCGTCGATAATCGAATTTGTCCACTGCCCGCATGAGTCCGATGTTGCCTTCCTGGATCAGGTCGAGGAAATGTATTCCCCGGCTCTTATAATGTTTGGCAATGCTCACCACGAGGCGCAAGTTGGCTTCTATCATGAGTGCCTTGGTGGACGACATGTGCTCCCTGGCCTGCCGGATGGTTCGTGCCGCTTCTTCAAACAGGGGGAGAGGCATGTTAAGGACTTGATTCTCAAGATGTTGAAGGTCCTCTTGTATATGTCGGAGATGTGTAATCATTTCCTCTACAGTCTCACTGGACAATCCTGAGACCGTAGCCGGCTGATAAACGGGGGCATGCGGATTTTGTAAAAGGTGTTTGACCCGACTTTGGCTTTCTTCCGCGCTCAGCCCAAGTTTCTGATATATCATCACCAGGGCATAACGGTGTCCGTCCAGTTCCCGGTACACGGTCTCGACTGTCTTGACCAACTTCTCTTCGAGATCCTGCCGGAAGAACAGTGTTTTGATTTTCTTGCCTATTTTCCCTTGAAGGGCTGTGAGGCGTTTGGTGGCATCGAATCCGGAGGTTTTTCCGCTATGCGTTGTTTTTAATAGACTCCGATACTCATGTTGGATTAATCGACTGAATGTCTCGATGGCTTTCAGAGCATGGAGCGTTTTTTGATAATGACTGCCTTGGGCAGATGGCTTCACCTTGGAATCTTTATCATTCTCATCCGACTCATCCGAAGATTTTCCGATGATCATCAAATCACTTACTTGGACGTCGGCTTGCTCTAACCGGTCTTTCAGGGTCATGAGATGGTCCAGGACAAGAGGGAGGCTATAGAGAGTGCGCGTGAAGCGACATGTTTCTTGTTCGATGGTTTGCGCAAGTCGGGTTTCCTGTTCACGGGTCAGGAGAGGAACCCGGCCAATTTCCTCGAGAAATAATGAAATCGATTCGTTTGAAGACGGACTTTCCGCTTCCAACGATTCCGTCAATTGGATGGCAGATGCTTCCAAGTCGGTCGCTTCGGACTTTTCACCATCATTTCCATTCCCGGTTGAAAGTCTAAAAGCCTTTTGGGAGGAGATCAGATTTCCCCATTGGTCATGTAGGAAATCCGCTGACTGCATGGGGACCTCTTCCTCGTTCAGGAACTCCGTGGATGGGCTGGCATAAGACGGATACTTCATAATGAATTCTTTTTTTAGCTTTTTTCGATACGGACAAAATGAAAATTAATGCCCCCGCTGATTCCCTGGTTGTCGGGGGCAGATGGTTCATAGGTCGCGACAGAAAAGTTTTCATTCGGTATTGCTCTCTGTAGGGCCAGGCCAAAATCTTCCAGCGTGGTCACCTCAACTGAATTGATCTCCTTAATGAGCGCGCGGGGTTTTATGCCCGCCAGAGCCGCAGGTTTTCCTCCAATTACCTCAAACACCACGACTCCCTGCGCTCTTTCTAACCCCAGAAAATCCCGTATCTCTTCATCAACCTCTCCGACCACAATGCCAAAATCTTCTCCCAACTTCACCGCCTGCTCTTTAGTCATAGAGGCGGAGGGTTCGGCCTGGAGAAGGGCGGGGGTTCCCACCGAGAAAGCAATTGGCACACTCAGAATGGCTCCTTGGCCAAATCGGGCAAGCATCAATCCCAATTGACCCAATTGGTGAAATCCGTATTCTATGGTTTGAAGAATGTGGTTCATTTTTTTGCCGTGCTCCTTCCCCTGCAATTATTGAAGATTGTTGTTGTACCGGCGCTTCACCCAACGATCATTTTTGAAAGATGGGACGTGGAGCATTTGTGCATTGGATAACATTCGGAAAAATAAAATCATCCATAACAACGACCCGCTCATAATGAGGCCCGTCAGAATATTCGTATTGTTGAGTTCTCCGATGACCTCTGGCATCTCAACCTCCGTAGATCCCTTGTTTCACTTCTCATTTCGCTGTAGTGATGGGGGGAACTTAATTTAAAACTCTCTCTTTCCTGGTCATCGCGGATACTTTTTTCTCTTGTCCGATTTTGTGAGCGGTTAAATCGACCGTATGACCACAATTCACACATCGGGCAATTTCCAATTCGAGGAATTGTCCCCCCACGTTATAAATACTGTCCTTCACTAGAAAACCGCCGCATCGTTCACATTGCACCATTTTGATGACCTTATTCAGTGATTTCGTGAGATATTTTTTCTCCCTTGCCATTATTCACTCCCACAGTTAAGATAAGTTACTAGTTACAAAAGTAAAGTAGATACTAAAAAGTAACCATGAAATTACCTTCAAGTTCTTTTGGATGTCCCCTGGATTCTTTGTTGAGGATATTGTCAGGTCCGTGGACGATTTATATTCTCTGTCGGCTTCATAAAAATGGAAAAACCCGATTTGGTGAACTGAAACGTCAAATGCCCGGCATTTCATCAAAAATGCTGACCGAACGTTTGCGATCGTTGGAAAAGGCTGAAATTATTGACCGTCATCAGGAGCTTACCGTTCCTCTCAAGGTGACTTATGAACTCACCCAAGAGGGTAGGGAACTCACGACGATTCTGGATCAAATCAATACGCTGGCCTATAACTGGCAGGATCAGGAGAAAAAGACGGCGAAGGCCAAAATTCAACTGAAAGAGACGAAAAGAAAGGCCGCAGTATCCAGGCCTATGGTTTCCACCGTTTCAAAGAGTGGATGACTGGGAAGGCAAATAAATGGTTGGTTCCCACACTGTTTTTTTGTTGTGGTCGGAATTGAATGGTTATGAAAGTTCATCAAACCCTACGCTACGACGGGTGTCGGTTTAGTGATTGCTCCATTTCCAGGATTTTGACGGTGGTTTTCAGGACGGCGTCGGGATTCAGGGAGATGCTGTCGATCCCCTGCTGGACGAGAAACTGCGCAAACTCGGGGTAGTCACTGGGGGCCTGCCCGCAAATGCCGATCTTTCGTCCTTTCGCCTTCGCCGCACGAATGACCTGAGCGATAAAGGTTTTCACCGCCGGGTTGCGTTCATCAAACACATGGGCCACGATTTCCGAATCTCGGTCCACCCCAAGTACCAGTTGGGTCAGATCATTCGACCCGATAGAAAATCCATCGAATATCTCCGCGAAATCTTCGGCCAGAATGACATTGCTGGGGATTTCACACATGACATAAACTTCCAAGCCCTGGTCGCCACGCTTCAGCCCGTGTTTGGCCATCTCTTCCAGAACCTTTTTCCCTTCTTCAACGGTCCGGCAAAATGGAATCATCAGCTTCACGTTGGTGAGCCCCATCTCCTCTCTGACCTTTTTCATGGCCTGACATTCCAGGGCAAAGCCTTCGCGATAGCGGGGATCATAGTAGCGGGACGCGCCGCGAAAGCCGAGCATAGGGTTCTCTTCTGTCGGTTCGTATTCTCTGCCCCCGATTAAATTCGCATATTCGTTTGACTTGAAGTCGCTCATGCGAACAATCACATCTTTAGGGTAAAAGGCCGCACCGATCATGCCGACTCCTTGGGCCAGTTTGTCGACGAAGTACCGTGTTTTGTCGGGATACGCAGTCGTGAGACGATCAATCTCGCCTTTCACGCCGGGATCCTTCAGGTGTTGATACTCCAAAAGCGCCAGAGGGTGGATTTTAATAAACGTGCTGATAATAAATTCTTCCCGTGCCAGCCCGACGCCATTGTTGGGAATGGAGGAAAGGGCAAAGGCCTCCTCCGGATTACCCACATTCATCATGATATGGGTTCTGGGGTGCGCCAAATTTTTCAGTGAAACCCGTTCGACATCAAACGGAAGTTGACCCTCATAGACGAACCCGGAATCACCTTCGGCACAGGACACCGTGACCGATTGCTCGTCCTTAAGGAGCTCGGTGGCCCGCTCGGCACCGACAATAGCCGGTAGACCTAACTCACGACTGACGATGGCCGCATGGCAGGTCCGCCCCCCGCGATTGGTGACGATGGCGGAGGCTTTTTTCATGATGGGTTCCCAGTCCGGATCGGTTTTGTCTGTGACCAGCACGTCTCCTGCACGAAAGTTCTGAAGGTGTTGGACCTGCTGAATGACCCGTACCGGGCCCTGGCCGATTTTTTCTCCCACGCTCCGGCCTTGAAGAAGAACACGACCGCGTTCCTTCAAGTAATAGGTTTCCATGACGTCGGGATCTTTTCTGGACTGAACGGTTTCGGGCCGGGCCTGGACAATAAACAGTTCTCTCGTTTGCCCGTCCTTGGCCCATTCGATGTCCATGGGACAGGGCCGGCCTTTCTTTGCACTGTAATGGTCTTCAATAATGCAGCCCCACCGGGCGAGTGTCAGAATTTCTTCATCGGTAATCGCGAACCGGCTTCGATCATCAGGGGGGACCGGCACATTTTTCACCATCTTGCTGCCCCCGATATCGTATATCAGTTTGAATTCCTTACTGCCGGCAATTTTATGAAGAATGGGATGAAAGCCCTGCTTGAGGGTGGGTTTAAAGACATAATACTCATCAGGATTCACCGCACCCTGCACGACGTTTTCTCCCAAGCCGTAGGCGGCGTTGATCAGCACGACATCAGGAAACCCTGTTTCGGTGTCGATGGTAAAGAGGACGCCGGCAGAAGCCAGATCGGAGCGCACCATGCGCTGCACGCCGATGGACAGGGCGATTTGAAAATGGTCAAAGCCTTTGTCCACCCGGTAGGAAATGGCCCGATCGGTAAACAGGGAGGCAAAACACCGTTTGCAGGTTTCAAGGAGAGCCCGATGGCCTTGAACATTCAAATAGGTTTCCTGTTGTCCGGCAAAACTGGCGTCAGGTAAATCCTCCGCGGTGGCGCTGCTTCGTACTGCGACATCCACCCCTTCGGTCATACTTTCACTCAGCCGGTCATAAGCATCCTGGATGGCCTGTTCCAAATCGCCGGGAAGAGGGGCGGCAATGATGGCTTGTCGGATTTGGTGTCCTCGTTGTCGCAGGTTAGACATATCGCCGGTATCCAGATCGCGCAGGATCTCTTGGATTTTATCGTCGAGTCCGGCCTCCCGAAGAACATAGCGATAGGCCTGGGCCGTAATGGCAAAGCCGTTAGGAATTTTGACCCCATGGGGAGTCAACTCCCGATACATTTCTCCGAGGGAGGCATTTTTCCCTCCCACGTATTTGATATCTTCCAGTCCGATTTGATCAAACCAAAGAATCAAAGGTTCGGATTCTGAAGCTTGCGATTTCATGCCGAAGACTCTCTTTCCTTCGTTGTGGAATGGCCAGGGAAAAGACGTTCATCCTGCTTTATCAATACACATCATAGGGGTCAAATGCGTGCATGGTTATGCCGGGTTTTTTTCGACCTGAGAGAGACAGGGTTTTTCCGCAATTAGAACAGGTGAATTGTTCGACTTGGGTTTTTTCGTCATATCCGGTACTGGCCATTACTTGAGGGGGCCACGTACAATGACAGAGTTGAAACCCCAGGGATTGTCCCACGGCGGCATGTCCCACTTGGATGAGCCGTTCCGCTTCTTCGATTTTTTGTTGGATATCTGCCTGTGACTCGCCTGGCGGCAGCCGGTCATTTGCCGAATGAGCAAGGTCGATTGCTTCTTTTAATACCGTCAACCCTTTGGTGAAGGCTTCTAAGACCTCTTGAAGACTGTGTTGTTGCTGTGTCTTATCCATAGCGAACTCCTTTCCTGATGAACTCTGTCAATATTCATTTACGGTTCCACCTATTCTGAAACAGTACGCCGGTCCTTATCCCTTAATGCAGATTAATGGACGCATTTTGGCAACCTTGCTGGCTAGCCGGGCTGCTTTGGCGGCATCCACGACGGCGGTAACGTTCTTGTAGGCACCGGGAGCTTCTTCCGCGACGCCGCGCTTCGACGGACTCCGAATCAGAATGCCTTCTTTCGCTAAATCGTCAATCACCTTTCCCCCTTGCCACAGCCTGGTGGCCTGATGTCGGCTCATGTTTCGCCCGGCTCCGTGACAGGCCGATCCATAAGCCATGTGCATGCTTTCCGCGGTGCCCACCAACAAATAAGAGGCCGTTCCCATCGTGCCGCCGATCAGAACCGGTTGCCCGATGGCCTGAAGATCCGGTGGGATGTCCGGGGCCGAACGCACGGGTCGCGCCTTTTCTGTGCACAAAGAGGCGGCGACTCTGGTTGCCGACCCGGTGTTCTTCGACTTTGCAGGTGTTGTGAGACACGTCGTACATAAGCGGCAGATTCACTTCAGGAAATATTTCCGCAAAGGCTTGCCGAACCAGATGGGTCACGATTTGTCGATTTGCCAACGCACAGTTGATGGCCGCTCGCATGGCTCCCAGATATTCCTGACCGAGGGGGGAATCGATTGGGGCGCAAGCCAGTTCCCGGTCAGGCAGGGTAATGCCGAATTTGCCGGCGGCTATGACCATTTTTTTTAAGAATTCCGTGCCGATCTGATGCCCCAACCCTCGCGATCCACAATGAATACTGATCAGAGTATCCCCCTGTTGAATGCCAAGTTTCCGGGGCAAAGGGTCATGGAAGGTTTCCACCACTTCCTGAATTTCCAGGTAATGATTGCCGGAGCCCAGCGTGCCCATTTCGTCCTGTTGCCGCTTTTTGGCTTGATCAGAGACGCAATCAGGGAGGGCTCCCTGCATGCGACCGTGCTCTTCTATCCGGTTCAAATCTTCGGGGCGACCGTACCCCTGCTCGACGGCCCACTGCGCTCCACCGGAGAGCATGGCATTCATCCCTTTCGTATCGAGATGTAATCGGCCCGTACTTCCGACGCCGGCAGGCACTGTGCGATACAGAAGATCGGCCAGTTCCGACTGTACCCCCTGGATATCTTCCTTTCGGAGGCCGGTATAGAGCGCCCGAACCCCGCAGGAAATGTCGAACCCCACTCCGCCCGCCGACACCACTCCCCCGCGATCCGCATCGAACGCCGCGACTCCACCAATGGGAAAACCATAGCCCCAATGGGCGTCCGGCATGGCATAGGAAGCCTGGACGATGCCCGGCAGTGTGGCCACATTGGTAACCTGTTCATACACCTTTTGGTCCATCTCCCGAATGAGGCCCTGAGTGGCGAAGATGATTCCGGGCACACGCATTTTGCCTTTGGGAGCAATGTACCATTCATGTTCGGAGACTTCTGTGAGTTGAGAAAGGTCCATGTGCGTCTCAGGGCCATTACACATCAACGATACATTGGGCCACCCATTTGCCGTCGGGACCTTGATGCACGGATAGTTCGGTGTAGGTGGCCCCTTTGACTTCCACGGCTGGTTCGTGGCGTTGGCGGTCTACGGGTTCCCCCCAGGCTGTGCCTTCCAGGTGATGGTTGTCGATCACCACATGAAACCGGTGGTAGAGCATCTTTTCCTGATCCATGTGACACACCAGGGTATTCAACCAATCCACCAGCAATAATTCATCGTCGGGGGCCTCACAGGTGAAATGAGATTCACATCGTTCCTTGATGATGTCAGGATCGACCGAGACCGCTATTAGAGCCAAGGCGGCCTGCTCAAAAGCCTCGGCTTTGGTTGTACCTAGACCTCGAACACCCATGTCGGCGTCGTGAGGGAAATGTTCCCATTTGCATGAGGGTTCTCCTGTTTCCATTCGTACCTTCACCGTTGTCGCCGTAGTCATATTATTTCGTGAGTTATGATGAATGGGCAAGAATACTCCTGACCGTCATGAAAAGCAGGGAGGCAGAACAAACCTTAAACAGGAGAAGCCCAGGCTGTATGAGGGAGTGTCCCCCAGTTCATCTACAAATTGTTCTCAATGGGCGAATACGCGGAGTGAACATGCCTTCCGATAACTAGACGAATCCCTCTCCCTCGTAGCCCTGCCCAGCCTAATCCAGCATAAAAGAGATTTTGGCGTTAATCCGGTATTCCGTGATCTTATTGTTTTCCACCTTGGCTTCCATATCCTTGATGTAAATCGATTTAATACCGTGCACACTTTTGGCTGCCAGTGTAACGGCGTGGGAAGCTGCATCCTCCCAGCTCTTATTGGATTCCGCTAGCACTTCGATCACTTTCAACATGTCCGACATGGCTAAACCTCCTATTGTGAAAATGAATGAAAAATAACTGACCGCGGTATATTGGTTGGGCCTTCACCCATACCCCTCAGGTCCATTGTGAAGCCGGGCGATGGGGTTAAAGGGAGCAAGCAATCTGATATATCGCAAGACGTCCCACCGCTCATCTTCCGTTAAACGGTTCGACCAACCATGCATGGGAGAAAAGGCGGCACCAAAGGTAATGACGTTCATCAATTCCCAGTCTGTTTTTGATCGGGAATCTAAAGAGTGAAAGTCGGTCGGGCGCACCATGAGGAATTGTGTATCCGGTCCATCCCCTGATCCTTTTACGCCATGACAATTTGCGCAATGCGCTTCAAACAGAATTTTTCCATTTTTTGGATTGCCGGGCAGCTCTTGTCCGAAACTCCCCGCCGGCCAGGTGATCAACATGAAACAGCCCAGAATGGCTATTCGTTTAAGCATTTGAGTAAACATAAGCTGAGTTTCCTCTTTGGCTAGAGTGATGGAAAAATCTCGAAAACGGGCGATAGAATTTTTCCGACTAAGATGTAACGGGTCTTAACATCATGGTCATGAGGGGGTTTGAATGGATTCCAAGTACGAAAGCAATTGCCAAATTCTTCCTCGAACCTGATCCGCCCACTCCGATTCGATCGAAACTTCATCGTCAGGAATTCGAAACCAGTGGCCGAAGACCGGCATGTCACGGGAGCCATGGCTTTCCATGGCCTGCCGCCCGTCGATAATTCTATAGGCTTTCCAGAAGGGAAACATGCCCCCGTTGCGTGCGGATAATTTCGTGAGGTCTGCCGGTTGAGGGGAAAGCGAATCACCCATCGGCCCATCCCCTCTGGCCCCCTGCCCGTGACAGGCCACACAAAACTTCTCGAATAACTGCCTGCCGCCTCCAATGACTTCCTGTTGTTGGGACTCGGCAGTGTCGATTCCCCCATACCAAGTCATCGCCACCCACAATGTGACAATTATGATTGGGACGACAAAGGAGATCTTTGTGTTATCTCGATTCATGTTTCTCCTCACAGGCCAACATACCTTCCACCCCTCTACACTCCAATCTGACCCGGGAGTAGGATAAATTCATTCACTACGGCCTTGATACAAAATAAAATTTATATTCAGCTTTCTCCCAGAGCAGGAAAGATCAAACTTCATGCCAGGCAAGCCTTGCTTATTGCGTTTGAGAGAATGGTGGAAATATTTTGTGGAATGAAGGAATCCAGGAACGTTGAAATAACAGAGGAATCATCGCGGGTCCATTCTTTCTCATCTTTATAAGGTTCGACCGATCAAATCGCGGGTTTGATTTAAATGATGCCGTTTTTATGAAGTAGGGCATCTACATTTCACAAAATATTCCCGCTTGTGTAGCACCTTGCCCCAGTGAGAATGAACAAGAAGTCCCAGTCTTCTTCAGTGCATGATGGCAGAAAGACTGGCGGTTTGGATTGATTTTATAAGAGGCTTTAAACATCTTTCTTATTGAGAGATGCCCAAGCTGTTGATCATTTTGCATTTTAAATCAGAACAGGCGACGCCAACGGTCAGTAGAGGATATCTCTGGGGGAATGGCACAAGTATTGATTGGAGAAAAAGTAGGAATGTGAGGTATGCAGAAAATCTCATTATTTTCATTCTTACTGAAGATTCCAATATTGCAAAACGAATGACTCGGCAAAATTTGAGGAAGGGGAGGGTGTCGATGAGTCGTTAGTGCTTCGCCGTTTGGTCTCATCACCAGGAAGAGAGCAGTTCAATGTATAGAATTTTAGATGAGAGTCAAGATGCCACTGTTGGCATAAGAATTCACGGTAAATTTACCAGGGAAGATTGTGAAGGGTTGCTCCCATATTTGAGAGATACTCGAAAAGAGGTCGGTCCTCTAAATCTTCTGTTCGATGTGACACGACTTGACGGGGAGCAGAACCCGGAAGGGTGGAAGGAATTCGTGGTCAATCTCCAAACACAAACAGGGATTGATCGAGTGGCCATCGCCGGTGATCCGCCTCAGTGGTTGGAATTCCTAGGGGAGGATGGAAGGACTGATTCAGCAATGAAAGTGAAAAATTTTCTTCCTTCGCAAATCGACCAAGCCTGGAATTGGTTGAAAGGGGAAAATGCTTAAAGTACAGGATGCGCCCCCAGTACTCGATGAGGCTGAAAAAGCTGCCGTAAAGGAATTTGTGGAAATTATTGCGGGCACAGATTTTTCTTCAGAGTTGGTCGTGTTGTTTGGGGGGAATCCGTCGGATAGCGGATGGAACTCTTGTTGTTCCTATCTCCTTACCTGGAACAACCCCGTCTTTGTCGTTGGTGCTATTAATGAATCATAAGACTAATCAACTGTATAAACAAACATCATGTCGGGTACGGCTGGCCCAATGTCCCGATTCCGATACGAAAAAAAGCACGTATCTCTGGGGAGGGTCGGAGTGGGAAGTCTTGCTTTATTTGTTCCATGGATTGAGTGCTCTGGCCTCCCATCCAGTCCGTTGACTATTCATTAATGTTCAATGGGTGAAGAAGGTCATTTTGCATTTGAGGGAAATCGACCTCTTCGTGTTCCAAAAACTTCTCCAGAAAAATTCCCTTTCGATTGAAATGAGATAAGAAGGAGGTCAGTGATGAAGATAACGGTTAGTGTCATTAAAGCAGACATCGGATCCATCGGCGGGCATATCTGCCCCTCCAAACGGCTCCTGGAGACGGTGCAGTCGTGTGTTGAAACCAATGGCCGGAAGTTACTCCTGGATCAGTATGTGAGTTTTACCGGTGACGATATTGCCATTGTGATGACTCACAACAAGGGTGTGGGCCATGAAGAAATTCACAAATTAGCGTGGGAAGCATTTTTGGCTGGGACACAGGTGGCCAAGGACCAGGGACTCTATGGAGCGGGGCAGGATCTTTTAAAAGATTCCTTTTCCGGAAATGTACGGGGGATGGGACCGGCGGTGGCGGAAATGGCCTTTGAGGAAAGGCCGAATGAACCGTTCTTGTTTTTTGCGGCCGATAAAACCGATCCGGGGGCGTATAACCTGCCGCTGTATTTGGCGTTTGCAGATCCCATGAATACTCCTGGTCTCATGCTGGCTCCCGCGATGGCGGAGGGATTTACGTTTGTCATCATGGATGTGAGCCATACCCAGGGTGACCGCGTGATTGAGTTGAAGACGCCTGAAGAGCTGTACGATGTGGCCGCGTTGTTGCGGAACCCCGAACGGTATGTTGTGGAGTCGATTTGGACTCGGGCCACAGGTGAGCAGGCGGTCAGTGTCTCCACCTCGCGTCTTCACAATATCGCCGGGCGCTATACGGGCAAGGATGATCCGGTTATGCTTGTGCGCGTTCAGAAAAATTTTCCGGCAACCGGGGAAATTTTGTCGCCCTATGCCATCGGTCCTTTCGTGGCGGGTGGGATGCGGGGTTCGCATCACATGCCGTTGATGCCCGTGACTCTCAACTCGGGCATCAGTTACTTTGATGGCCCACCGGTCGTGAGTTGTGCAGCCTTTGCGATGCAGAAGGGGAAACTGACGGAACCGTCAGATGCCTTTGCCCATCCCTTTTGGGACCATGTCCGGATGCAGGTTTCCGAAAAATCCATCGAAATGCGTCGGCAGGGATTCTTTGGCCCCGCCATGCTCCCGATGGCTGAACTGGAATATACGGGAATCGTGGAAAAGCTCAAAAAACTGGATGGCCAGTTCACTGTTCGAAATTGAATGTGTCGCTTGGCTTGCTGACCACCAAGTGAGGAAATTCCTCGGATTCCTGCGGGACACCTCTGGTGGTGATGAGGGTTGGCTGGTTTCACGCCTCTCAACTTTTTGAACCGGTTCTCGCAATAAAGCTGGTGATCAATTGCTCCAATTCTTTGCTTCCGCAAAATGGGCAGGTCGCTTCATCACGTTCATGTTCCTTCAAGGTTCACGCCAACAGGCACTCTTTCCCGCACTTGAGACATTTGTAATCATAGAGAGGCAGTGGAGTTCAACCTTTTTTTAATGGTTTGGTGACTGACTCACTTGCCGAGTCTTGGATGAGATGAATTTCCACTGATCCGCTCTTTGGCAATCTCCCCCAATACTTCTTTTGTTATATGCGTGGTTGATAGGGGGCCAAATGTCGAATGTAGCTCACCACGGCACGAATCTCCTCCGTGGTTAGGCGGTCCCACCAGCCATGCATCGGGCTGAAGACCAATCCCCATATGACAATTGACCGGAGTTCCAAATCGGTTTTATTCGTGGATTCCGGGGTATGAAAATCTCTGGGAGGGACCATGAGTTTCTGGGACTCCGGGCCCTTGCCGTCTCCTGCGCTTCCGTGGCAAGGGAGGCAGTGTTGGTGATAAATCACTTCTCCTGTCTGTGTGCCTGTTTGAAAATCTTGACCATATACTCCGTCCAGGAACATATAACCGCAGAAAAAGCATGTCAGTGCGACGATTTCTGATTTCATAGGAGTTCGTTCCTTCTCAATTTTTAAACGTAAATTCCGTTCCATTGGAAATAGGCAGCCGAAAGGGTTCCCATCTGTGGCATCTTGCACCATGATCGACCTCTCAAAAATTCCCAAAATTCCTCACTCACAAGATATCCCTTGCTGCTCACTGGAACAAAATAAATGCTCTTTTATTGTGGCAATAATGGTTGATTGAAGCCCAGGCCGATCCAGGCTCGGAGAAGATCTTTCCGGGTGAGACACTCTATTACCAGCCCGTCTTCCTCAACGGGGAGGACCAAAATATGGTTAATTTTCATCAATTCCACTGCTTCCCTGATGGTGTTGGAAGGACTGACGGAAAGATGATTCCGAACCATCATGTCTTCGGCGGTTAATTGGCTTAATTCCCGTTCCGACTCCAGGGCGCGAAGGACATCGAACTCACTGATAAATCCCACATATTGCTTCTTCGAATTCAGAACGGGGGCGCCGGGTAATGAAGAACCCAGGAGTTCAATGGTGACGGCTAACCCGCTATGTGTCGTGTGAAACGAGAGTGAGTGTAGATGGGTTATGTGCCGAATCGTTCGAAGGCCTGCCGCCCCGATACTATGAAGACTCATGGTAAGTCCCAATCATGTACTTTGCCATTTCGAGGAATCTTTGAAAATCGGTTTATGCCTTCATGATTTTCCGTCACGAAGATATACGGTTCCGACCTCAAGAACGGTTCCATCTTCGAGACTAATAGAGACATAATCGTGATTTTTCTCGAGAGCTTTGACTTCCCCCGACCATTTGGATGGTTCGACGGAGATGATTCGTTTCCCGCAAATCTTGGTCGCCAGAAGGTCTATGGTGGTGGATTTCACAGGGATGCCTTTCTTTTTTATCCGTGGAGGGTAAATGTGCCATACCCATATGGAAACAGCCTTTTGAATCTCTTACAACGAGCAAACATCATGCCTTAGGAGGAAAGTGCGTCCCTGATCCGGTCGTTCAGCTCTTGATTCTGTGCAAAACAGGGAAAGGCACGCAAGTTGCTAAATCAACATTCTGTGATTTGTGAAGATGGGTTCATTACTTCATTTTACACAGGAGGTGTGTGATGGCTGAACTAGTGATTGAAAAAGGGAAAAAGGAAGTGGAACCGGTTCACAAGGGAGAAGTAAGGCGTGGGAGTTCGGAGTTTGATCGAATGCTTGAGCGATTTGATCAGATGATGGCCCCCGATTTGTGGAATCGGCCTTTCCCCAGTTGGTGGCCTTCGCTGCCAAGCTTGTTGCGACCTTCCCGAGCTTTGATGGGAGAGGCCTTTTCCCTCCGGGCACCGGCCGTTGATCTGTATGAGGGAGAGGAAGAAGTAGTGATTAAGGCCGAGGTGCCCGGCATGGACAAAGGAGATTTGAAGATAGATCTGACCGACTCCATGCTGACAATTTCGGGAGAAAAGAAGAAGGAAGAAGATGTAAAAGAGGAAGCCTATTCCTATTCCGAGCGATCGTACGGGGCTTTTGCACGAAGTCTGCATTTGCCTTGTGCGGTGAAATCCGAGAAAGCCAAAGCCACATTTAAAAACGGGATTTTGGAGGTGAAGCTTCCCAAAACCGAGGAAGCCAAAAAGCGGCATACCACCGTCAAAATCGATTAATGATTGAAAAAAGAGAAATAGGGTATTCCGATGGACCATTCCAAGTCCGTCAGGGGGGGCCTCGATCACAAAAAGGGAATGGGGTGACTCCAACCATCTACAAAAAATGGGTGGTCGGCCACGGGGTCACTCTTTCTCTTATTCTTGTGTGGTGGGTGTGTCTGGCCTTGGGTGCGGAGGCTCCGACCGCTGTCGTGAAGCGCACGATCGATGAAGTGATCAGGTTGGTGACCGACGAACAGCTCAAAGCCCCTGACCAGGTATCTCATCGTCGGGAGTTGCTCGAGGAGGAAATCGGTAAACACTTCGATTTTGGAGAAATGGCCAAACGCTCCCTGGCCGCCCACTGGAAACGTCGCCAAGAACCTGACCATCAAGAGTTTATCAAGCTCTTTCAAGCCCTGCTTTCAAAAACGTATGCACAAAAAATTGAAAATTATTCTGGAGAAACGGTCAACTACCTCAAGGAGCGGTTAAGGGACGGGTATGCCGAAGTGCAAACCACCATTGTATCTCCTAAGACCGAAATTTCCTTGGATTACCGGCTCATCTTGAAGGATGGTACGTGGCGTGTATATGACGTGGTGGTCGATGGGGTCAGTCTGGTCAAGAATTATCGAGGTCAGTTCGATCGGATTATCCGGGATTCATCATATGAGGGATTAGTTGAGAAGTTACGGGAAAAGTCTGATGCGATCACTTCTCCTTGATAAGAAGGATCTGTTTGCGGGAAGGAAGAAGGTTGAAGTTCATTCGGTGTCTGCGCTCTTCTCCTTGATAGGGATGGGGATCGATGGGTAAAGGCCGATGAGATGAAAGTCCGTAGCCCGGGCCTTCCGATGGTGTTTGGATTTTGTCTGGTGTTCATGGCAGGTTGCGCCGGCGTTCAAGTGGTGCCCCCAGACCTGGCAGATCGTGTGAATCGCGATATCACCTTTCCTCAATTACTCAAAAACCCGTTGAAGCATAAGGGCCAGATCCTCGTCATCGGCGGACAAGTTCTTTCGGCCAAACGTCTCGAAAATTCCACGCAGATCGAGGTGCTGCAACTGCCATTGAACCGGGACATGAAACCGGTTGAATCCCTTCAAAGGTCAAAAGGACGGTTTCTGGCTTTTCAGGAGGAATTTTTAGACCCTGCAACGCTGCCTTCAGGTACGCGTGTGACCGTGGTCGGAGAAGTTTCCGGGGTGGAAACTCTTCCGTTGGATGAAACGACCTATGACTTTCCCACCGTGGAAATTAAAAATTTAACGGTTTGGCCCCCCACCCCTTCCCATCGGGACATTCGATTTTATCCCTATCCCTATGTGTATCCCTATTGGGCTCCTTATTGGGGACCTTACTGGTGGTGGTAATTGGCAAGGGATAGGGGAAAGGCCTGTGTGGAATTCAAGTGTGGGAGGCTGTTTCTTAAGACCCGGGTGAAAAAAGAGGGCCCCGGCCCGACCCCTGTTTCTCACGTTTCGTCAAGTGAGGTTCTTTTTCAATGAGCACACCTATTCTGATTAATCAGAACGCCGGTCCTCCGATTGACACACAATCTTTCGAAATTGTGGAACGTAAGGGTACAGGGCACCCGGATACGATCTGTGATGCCATCGCCGAATCTATTTCGATGCAATTGTCCAAGTCCTATTACAAGACGTTCGGTCATATCCTGCATCATAATATTGACAAGTGCATGTTGGTGGCCGGGCAGGTGAAGTTGAATCTTGAAAAGGGACGCGTCCTCAAGCCCATGCGGTTGATTATTGGTGATCGGGCCACATTTGGTGTGGGGCGAAAAACGATACCCGTGGCCGACCTGGCCGTTGAGACCGCCAAACACTGGATCAAAAGCCACCTCCGGCATGTCAATCCTGACACACACATGCGGTATCAAATCGAATTACAACCCACATCGGTGGAGTTGGGGGCCATTTTCGAACAGGGACAGGGTCTATTGCGGGCCAACGATACCTCTACCGGAGTGGGCTATGCCCCGCTCACCCCAACGGAGCAATTGGTGGTGGATGTTGAACACTATTTAAACGGACCGCAGTTCAAGCGGGCGTTTCCTCAAACCGGAGAGGATGTCAAAGTCATGGCGGTCCGAATGGACCGCACGCTTTCTTTGACGCTGGCCATGCCGTTTCTGGCCAAACAGATCAGCACAGAAAAAACGTATTTTGCCCTCAAGGCGAAAGCCCTTCGGAACGTGGAGCGCTTTATTCATGAACAACCTCATGCCTGCAAACGGGTGAAGATCATCTTGAATGCCCTTGATCAACCCAAGCACAGTTTGAAGGGGATGTATCTGACGTTGTTGGGCACTTCGGCAGAGCAAGGTGATTCTGGGCAGGTCGGTCGGGGCAACCGAGTAAGTGGTCTCATTTCCTTCAATCGACCCATGAGTCTCGAGGCGGCGGCAGGAAAAAATCCGGTGAGTCATGTCGGAAAAATTTATAACGTCTTCTGTCATGAATTGGCCCGACGGGTTCATGCCAACATAAACGGCGTTCGTGATGTCACCATTTGGATGACCAGCCGGATCGGTCAGGCTATCGACCATCCGTTGATAATTTCCGCCCAGGTGGGTGTGAAAAAAGGATCTTCTTTCAAGAAAGTTTCAGGAGATGTTCATGAATTGATTGAAGCTGAGCTGTCCAACATGAAAGAATTCTGCGATGCGTTGGCTAACGGACAGTATGGGGTCTGTTGAATGCCCGGTAATCCGGGAATTGATCCGAGATTGTGAGAAAACCGATTTGTGAACCATGCCGTTCTAGAGTGAGTGAACACATTTGGCTGAAGACTCAAGCCATTCCGCAACTATTCAGGGAAGTTCAGGCCGGATCAGCGGGTTTACAGCTACCTGCGTGCTGATCAGCAGCACTGTGGGAACAGGGATTTTCACCACCACGGGGTTTATGGCGCGTGATGTGGGGAACCCGTGGCTGATTCTCGCTCTCTGGGGAGGTGGAGCCCTGCTGGCTCTGATCGGGGCCATGTGTTACAGCGAGCTGGGAGCCGCCTTCCCATTGGTAGGTGGCGACTATGTGTATCTACGGGAGGCCTATCACCCGTTTGCTGCGTTCCTCAGCGGCTGGGCCGCATTTACCGTTGGCTTTGGCGCGGCCATTGCCGCCGGAGCCATGGGCTTTGCCTCTTATGTCCTCCAACTGCTGCCCACTACGGCGGATTCCACCCTTCAGGATAAAGGGGTCGCCTTGGCGCTGATTTGGTTATTAACCGCTGTCCATGCGGCCGGGATTGGGCCTGGCGGGCTACTCCAGCAGATTCTGACAATTTTAAAAATTGGTGCGATTGCCTTTCTGGTCGTCGGGGCCTACACGGTTGGACAGGGCGATTGGCAGCATTTGTCGGTCGTCCCCCGCGAGTCTTCGGTGAGCATGGGAACCCTTGTAGTGTCATTTATTTTTGTCACCTATGCCTACTCGGGATGGAATGCGGCAGGGTTTATTGCCGGAGAAATCTCGAACCCGACCCGTTCCATACCGCGCACGATGATCGGCGGCACTCTCCTGGTCGGGGCGTTATATGCCGTGGTGAACCTCGTGTATTTTTATGCCTTACCCTTACAGACCCTGGCCGAACCCCCGTTAATGCCTGTTGCGGAGAAGGCGGCCGTGGCGATGTTCGGCCCTCTTGCCGCGAATTTTGTGACCATCATGTTGTGCATTTCCATCGCCGGTGCGGTGAGTGCCATGGTGTGGACGGGGCCACGGGTCTACTACGCCATGGCGCTGGATGGACTCCTCCCTTCCGTTTTTTCAGACACCCGACATCTGGCCGGAGCCCCGGTGCGGGCCATTCTTCTGCAAAGCTTGTGGGTGACGGTGTTGATCATTTCCGGAACGTTCGAGCAACTGATCATTTACAGTGGAATCATTATTACCATGTTTACGGCACTCACAGTGGGCGCGGTTCTCGTGCTTCGCCAACGCCAGCCTCTTTTATTGCGTCCTTTCCGAGTGCCACTGTATCCCGTGCCGCCGGTTCTCTATATCATGGCCTCCGTGATGATTCTGTTGGTGCTTAGTCTCGAAAAGCCTGTTGAGGCGTTTTGGGCCTGCCTGACGCTGAGTGGAGGTATTCCTCTATACTGGTATATGAACAAAAGCCGGCGAAAGGGCGGTTCCTGAATGCTCCGAAGCATTCTGCGAAATAATAGCCGAAGGGTGATAGCCACCAATGACGATACGCAGGACCGGCCTACAGGAAGATGACCGGTGATGTATAGAGCAAATATTTCATTGGCGGTGGTATTGCTCATTATAGGACTCGGAAGCATCGTGACCCGATGCGGAAATGGAAATCAGGCTATGAGTCAAGACAGCGAAGATACACGGCAGGCGGAACGGGATTGGATGGTCAATACGCAAATCGTGGGGGGAGGAATCACGGATCCCCAAGTGATCGCTGCGATGAGGCGGGTGCCACGTCATCAATTTGTTCCGGACTATGAATCAGAAGAGGCCTATGGGGATTTTCCGCTTTCCATCGGCCATAACCAGACAATTTCTCAGCCGTTCATTGTGGCCTATATGACGGAGGCTCTGAAGCTCAAGCCCGGAGAAAAAGTGCTGGAAATCGGAACAGGTTCAGGGTATCAGGCCGCCATCCTGGCCGAACTTGGCGTTAAGGTGTTTTCCATTGAAATTGTTGAGCCACTGGCCCGGTATGCCATGAACAATTTATCGAAATCCGGTTATACCGATATCAAGGTTCGGGCAGGAGACGGCTACCAGGGCTGGCCGGACGAAAGCCCCTTCGATGCCATTATATTAACGGCGGCCCCGAGTCAGGTGCCCTCTCCGCTCTTAGAGCAATTGGCGATAGGCGGGCGTCTTATTGTTCCGGTCGGCAGTTACTCTCAACAATTGGTAATGATTCGACGAACTGAAGAAGGGTATCAACGGACCGAATTGTTGCCGGTCAGATTTGTTCCGATGACGGGTGAAGCGGAAAAAAGTCCCCGCAGATTCGAACCCTGACCCGCCAAACTTATTGTGAAATTTTTTCATTATGAAAAGTTGGTGCGGATGAAGACACGCAAGCGTTTCCATTCCCTTTTTGTTTGGGAGAGGTTTTCATCCTGGCTTCTTGTTCCGGTATGGTTCTCGGGTGAGGGGAGAGGTAGATCGTCTACGGGGTTTGGTTTTTAAGGAATGGAACTGGGCCGGTGCTAAGAAAATTCTTAGGATTCCGTGAAAAGGAACATAAGCTTGAAACTTCTGTATTGGATTCTTGGGATTATGGTTTTCCTGCCTCTTTTGAATTTTCTCCTGGGCATTCATCCGCCCAGATTTCAAACGGATGATCATCCCAAGTGGTACGGTCTTAATTTCGAGTCGGTTTCCTTCCCAACTTCTGACGGGTTGACCCTGGGCGGGTGGTTTATTCCGGCCGCCTCTGCCAAACTTGAACCGTTGAGAAAAGGAGAAATGGCATGGGATCCCTGTGCCACCATCCTGGTCGGTCATGGCTATCCATTTGACAAAGCCAACATCCTCCGGCATGCACTCTTCCTGCATCCCCGATTTCATCTGCTGGTGTTTGATTTCCGGTATTTCGGTGAGAGTGAGGGAGCCTATACGACAGCCGGTCTCCTGGAAACCCGTGATGTCCAAGCCGCCGTGGAATATGTCAAAAGCCGGCATGATGTGAATCCGGAACGAATCGGGGCGCTAGGATTTTCCATGAGCGCGTCAGCCTTTATGTTGACGAGGCATCCGGATGTCAAAGCCATCGTGGCTGATAGTCCCTATGCAACACTGGAGGGACTTATTGGCCGGCAATTTTTCTTCCTGCCCGGATTGACGAAATGGCCCTTTGTCGCCCTGACCAAACTCTATGCCCGGCTCCTTCTCGGTGTTCGAGTCAGTGACGCAGCACCAGCCGAAGTTGTGCGGGATCTCAATGTCCCATTGCTCATCATTCACGGGGATGCCGATTCCCAGATTCCGGTGGAGCATGCGCAGACCATTTACGCCAATGCCGACCCGGATAAGACTCAGCTCTGGATCGTCCCGGGAGCCGACCATGGGTTTGCCCATGGACTTGAGGGGCCCCGGTATGAGTTGCGGGTAAGACAGTTCTTGGAGGAGAATTTGTGCCCTACGACAGGTCCCTAAGGGTGGCGTAGGCCGGTGTATGACATGAACTCCCGGCTTCTCCTGCCTGCCGGCATGAAACCCTGCAGGAGAGCTGGCCTGGCCAGAATGGTCCTATGGGATTTTATTTTGAAGTGGGGCGGAGGTCCTTTCCTGACTACATCTGGTCGTCATCACCGGTGGGCTTGAGTGGAGTGATGTTCGTTACTACGAGGGAAGAGCCGGGGACGGTTTTTTCAGGTTGGGGTGGTTCTTTTGCTTGCACTTCTTGTTCAAGAATCTGCCGGATATAGTCGGGATCAAGTGAACTCAGTTCGTACAGGATTCGTTCTTTGTTGACCGATATGGTTTTTCCATCCTCTCCCGTGACCGATACCATATATTCCACGCGCGCGATAATCATCCTGTCCGTGTCCTTCTCATTTCGTTGACTTTCATCATCATTCTCCCGGAGGCGTTCCAGTGTATTGCGACAGCTGAATGGGGGACGGGTCATGAGGAATCTCCAGGCTGCATGATCGGCAACATTCTCAGGCGGTGCGGCGGCCTTAATGGAGTGTTTCGTAAATGCCTTGAACTTCCGTTGTGCGTGCCGGGTTAACAGTTTAAACGATTCTAATCGGACCAGGGAACAAAGGCTAGCCGGGCATTGAAGAGGTGTCACCTCAATCCTTTTCTATGGTAGGTTTATTCTCTCATTGATTGACCGATTGTGGATCATCCTATTCCAAGGCAGAGTATAAGAGATCGTATTCCCTCCGGATTTTTCTCATAGACCTGACAGATGAAAAACTTCAAACTCACCAATCTTGTTTCTTGTTCCTTTCACTTTCGAAAATTACGGGGCCAACAGAGTCGGACTAATTTGAGGAAATTTGGATGGCCTTTCGTTCTGTTGAGTGTGGTGTTCATAGTTATGGGGATGCTTGGTCTGTCCGGGAAATCTGCCGTTGGACCGGCGCAGGTGGAGAGTGATCTTGAAGTGTTTGTCCGCCAGGGGTGCCCGCACTGTGAAAAAGCGAAAGTCTATCTGGCTCATCTTCAGGAACGGCGCCCTCAGCTCACGATCACGGTGCATGATATCGGCGAAGATCCTCAAGCATTACTTCGATTGAAAACCCTGGCTGCCAAATTTGATGTGACCCATCTGGGAATTCCCGCTTTCTATGTGCGAGGGGAGTTGGTAGTTGGGTTTCAATCCGGGGAGACGACGGGAAAACATCTGGAAGAGCTGTTAGGCCGACCGCCACCGGATGTGGGAATGTCTTCCGATGGCACATGCCCGCTTGAACCTGATGTGCCTTGTCTTCCTCAGGTACAGTCAGAAGTTGCCGGGAACTCCCAAATTACCATTCCGTTTTTCGGTGATCGAACACTTCCAGACCTCGGCCTCCCACTTTTTACCGTATCTCTCGGTCTTCTTGATGGATTTAATCCCTGTGCGATGTGGGTCTTGTTGTTTTTGTTGGCCCTGCTGGCCAACCTAAAGGACCGACGAAAAATGTTCCTCCTAGCCGGGACGTTCGTTCTGGTCAGCGGCATAGTCTACTTTGCATTCATGGCAGCTTGGCTGAATGTCTTTCTGCTCATCGGGTATGTGCGGATTATCCAGGTCATGATGGGCGGGCTGGCGGTCGGAATCGGCCTGGTGAATGTCAAGGAGTTTTGGACTTTTGGACAGGGTCTCTCGCTCTCGATACCTGAATCGGCCAAGCCCGGTCTGTATGCCCGAGTCCGGAAAATTTTAGCGGCCGAGCACGTGAGTCAAGCCATGCTCGGAATTCTAGTATTGGCTATCCTGGTGAATATGATTGAGTTCGTCTGTACGGCAGGCTTTCCGGCCCTGTTTACGCAAGTGCTGAGTCAACAGGGTCTGACCACTTGGGAGTATTATGGTTATTTAGGCCTGTACAATCTGGCCTATATTGCCGACGACAGCGTGATGGTCTCAATTGCCGTGGTCAGCTTGAGCCATCGTAAATTGCAGGAAAGGGAAGGACGATGGCTCAAACTGGTCAGCGGGTTGGTCATGCTGGGCTTGGGGGTATTTCTGTTAGTTGCTCCCGAACAATTATGGTAGAGAGGCAGAATGTGAAACCGTCCTCTGCAAGGCGATCCAGGATGTTCAACTTTTATAACCCGTCATTCATGCACCCTCGGATGTTCTGTTTGGAGATATCGGTTTCTCACTTTCCACTATGACGGACCACGACCTCTCCCTTTTCAGGGATAGGGTCGGGGTAACGGCTCATCTAATTGTGACCACCCGCTCCAGTCGATTTGTTGGTGTTCCTCCTCAATCATGAACAACCTTTCTGCCCCTGAGGAATGGGGATTCCCGGTCAAAAGAGGGTTATGTGGGAAACTCGATCCTCCGGTAATGTTCCGACGAAAAACGGCAGATAGGGCATGTGTGGGGAGGAATCTCGTCCATTGTTGATCCGCACATTTGGCAGACGAAATACTGATCGGTCTCTTCATCGATGGTCCTGGCAACTTTTTCAAAAAACCAGGGAGCCCAACGCTGAATTTTCATGAGGATATCACGGTGTTGTTTTTCCGACTCCCAGGCAAAGGTAGCAAACGTGATCGCATCATGGAAGCCTTCGGGGTTTGCCTCTTTGATCATGTGCGGATAAAAAGAATCGATATCATCGATTTCGTCCTTGGCGGCTTTCATCAGGTTGTCGCGTGTTCGGGCAACCGTTATCCGCGGTTTGCCCACCCGGGATATTTCCACGTCCAGACGAGAGAGGATTTTTTCAAAGTTCTGGGCGTGGATCAACTCTGCGCTGGCCAATGAGAAAAACAAATAGGCAATGCCTTTATAGTCTTCCTCTTTGGCGTGGCGCCCAAATTCCATGTATTGGTAATACTTCTCCATTTCACGTCTATGGGCGATCTGAAGAAGCTTGATCGTTTTGGGATAGGGAGTGGCGGCCCATGAGCCTCTTTTGCCGATTCCCAATACCAGTGCCGCGGCTGCCAAAAGCCCTGTTGCCATGATTTGTCTGCGACTGAGGCGTGTGGTCTTCCATCCCTCTGCCAACAGCAAAGAAGGCACTTTTTCCTGAATGGGTGTCCCGGACTCACTTGGCTTTTTGCATAGAAAAGCTCCGGGTGCCGATTTGGGCAGGTTCTGATCGGAAAAACTTTTCCGATGGGGTGATTGGGCAGGACACCACTCGGGATGCGGGTGCATTTCGCGATTCATGTTTCCCTCCAGTTGTACGTTAGACTTTCGAGGAGGTAGCAGGGCCTATTGCAGCATGCCGCTGACAATCAGTTCCGTCGCTTCTTCCGGATCCAGGCCATGCGCCATTAACGTTTCCAATTCTTTTTTATCCACCGTTCCGATTGCCGCTTCATGCGTGACCTTTGCCTCCGGATGTGTGACTTGTACGATGGGAATGGCACGGCCGACCGCACGGTCTTTGATAATTTCACGACAATCCACATGCCCGCGGGCTCCCTTGGCGTGAGCTTCCATGATGCCGGTCATTTCCCCTTGCGCGTCATGTTCCAATGCCACACGCGTTTTAATGAGGCCTTTGGAAAATTCACCGGACAAGATCATTTTTTCCTTAATATGGATGCTATCGTTTCCCCGCCCGAATACTTTCGAGGTGAGTTCTGCCACAGCCGATGCAGCGACCTCCACGACATAATCGATGTCCAACTGGCCGACCCGGCCCTTGACCAGGGAAAAGTCAGAAAAATATTGTGCCCCGGGGCCGACCGAGACGATGGCTTGCGGCACAACCACCATTCCTCCGGAGGTCCCCTGATAATGGCTTTCATGGTATCGCACGTGCGCACGCTCTTTAATTTCCAGCGTTGCCTGCATGCGGTGTTCTCCCGACTCCACAAACGGAAACAGGCAGTGGGCTAAGAAGGCGGCCGAGGCGCCTTCCCCAATGATGAGTTTGGTCTGAATGTGTTGAATGCCCGTTTTTTCCGTAATGCCCAGACATAAATGGATTGGCAGTTCAATCCGCTTCCCTTTCTCGATGTGGATGGAATTGATGATGCCATCGCCGGTTTCTTGTACGTCAATCGTGACACCGGGAATTTCCCGTTGGCTGATCAGGCGATGACCGCTGGCTGCCATGTGGGCGATGTGTTGATCCTGAAACACTGCCGGATCTCCTCCCAACGACTCCAACGTATCGGTCAAAATTTTCAGTTCGGGCATGGGCTCCTATCTGGCCGTCAGGAGCGGAAGGCAGGTTTCCCCGTCACATCGCACGCAACGG
Source organism: Nitrospirales bacterium (assembly GCA_050248735.1). GTDB lineage: Bacteria > Nitrospirota > Nitrospiria > Nitrospirales > UBA8639 > JACKFE01. Next base: position 52,297 of record JBFWRU010000007.1, read on the forward strand.
CCTTTTTTATATTTTTCAGCCACGTCTTCGGCGCTCCCCGAGGCGATAATCCGTCCTCCGCACAACTGTGATGCCCGATCGGCCATCAGGGCGATCGTTTCCTGGTGAGTAATCAGGAGGACGGAGGCTCCTTCCTCCTTAAATGACCGGATGACCTTCATCATGTCTTGAACCGAGAGCATGTCGATGCCGGCTGTGGGTTCATCCAGGATGGCAAACCGGGGTTTCATGGCCAGGACGGCCGCCAATTCAATGCGTTTTCGCTCCCCTCCGCTCAATGATTTATCAACAAAACGGCTGCGATAGGTCCCAGGGGAGAGCCCCACCCTGGTGAGATACGGGGAGGGATCGATATCCGGTTTTCCTAATTTGATATATTGAGAAACGGTCAGACCTTCGAAACGGGCCGGTTCCTGCCATGCAAGGGTCATCCCCAATCGGGCCCGTTCAAACATGGGTAAAGGCGCCAGGTCAATTCCCTTGAATGTCATGGTTCCCCGGGCTGGTGTGAATGTCTCGCAACCCATGAGGACATAAGCCAAGGTACTTTTCCCTGAGCCGTTGGCCCCCAGAAGTGCGTGAATTTCCTGGGATTCCATAGAAAAAGACAAGTCGTCCAAAATGGGTCTCTTCTCCACTGCAAAAGTGAGGTGTTCAATTTCCAATAAGGCCATTGGATAAAACGTTTTCCTGATTATTGGATCAATTAAGGGACCGGCCTACGCCATAGCATGGAGTTAGAAAAGAGAAGATCCTCCTTATCTCCAGACAAAGGCAATGGCTGTGCCTGGTCTTATCTTTATGAAAAAACTTGATTTTCTAGACAGAGAACTACCGCATCAAAAATCTGCTGTAGCATTTTGCAGCATAAACATGTGGCATAAACATGTGGAATGATGGGAAATGCCGATATGGTTTGCCGACAGGACTCAAGTGGTTCGGTAAATATTTTGATTAATATTCCTCATATTTGTACGACTTGGTGCCAACGCGTGTTAGCAAAGCCCATGAAATGAGGATTTTTTCCCCAGTAGGCATTGGCATTGCAAATTAAAAATCATGGAAGACGAGAACCAACAAATTAGGAATCAATCCGCCGGCAACAATATTGGAGAGTCTGTTTCAGACATGATGATTGAGATGCGGTCAATGGAGCCTCTTATTCAAATCGTGGGTGAAGAATGGATCAAATGTGATGGATCCTGGACCATTCCTCATCTGACGCAGCTGAATGAAGTCCTCGGCCAAATGCGATGGCCGTCGGTGAGGGATCTGGTGTGGGACGTCGTCAACATTCGGGCCATGGATACGGGTGGGGCGATGGTGCTGTATCAAACACTTGCGGATCTCCGTTCAAAAGGACACCACGTGTCCTTGAATGGGCTTCGTCCGGAGTTTAATGAATTGATGCAATTGGTATCCAAACATTGGGATCGGATCAAGCCCGGATCGTCGGTGAAGGAGTCCGACCGGAAAAAATTTTCATGGTGGGTGTCGCGGCATACCGGTCATATGCTGAAGGCCCTGGAATTTGTCGGGGAGGCGACGGTTCAGGTGTTTCGTGCACTCCGGCGGCCTTCATTGATCAGATGGAAGGCCCTGTTCCACAGCCTGGATCGGGATGGCTTTCATGCCTTGCCGATTACCGGATTACTGGCCTTTCTCATGGGTGTGGTGATTGCCTATCAGGGGGCGGAACAATTGCGTCAATTCGGTGCCAATATCTTTGTAGTCGATCTCGTAGGCATTTCTCTGCTCCGGGAAATTGCTCCCCTGATCGTCGCCATTCTTATTGCCGGTCGCTCGGGATCGGCCTATGCCGCACAGATTGGAACGATGAAAGTTACCGAGGAGTTGGACGCGGTCAGGACCCTTGGGCTTTCGCCTATGCAATTGCTGGTACTTCCGCGGGTCTTTGCGCTCGTCATTGCCGTGCCGTTGTTGACCGTGTATGCCGATATTCTCGGGGTCATTGGAGGCGCGTTGATTGCCTCCAATCAGCTCAACGTCAGTGGAGTGGAGTTTATCGATCGATTTCAGGAATCCGTGGCTCTCCGGCATTTGTTGATCGGGATCGGTAAGGCCCCGTGCTTCGCGATCATCATCGCGCTGGTCGGGTGTTATCAAGGGTTCCAAATCCGGGGGAATGTTGATGATGTGGGACGCAGAACCACGATCGGAGTGGTTCAAAGTATTTTTCTGGTCATTGTGTTTGATGCGGTGTGCAGCATTGTGTTCAGTTGGTGGAATATCTAGCCATGGTCCAGGAATCCATTCACACGGCCGTTCCTGTCATTGAGGTGAGTCATGTGTCCACCCGGTTTGGTGCCACGGTGGTCCATGAGGATGTCAATGTCACGATTATGCCGGGAGAGGTTTTTGCCATTGCAGGCGGCAATGGCTCAGGGAAATCCACATTTCTTCGCGAAATCATCGGCTTACAGATGCCGGCGGAAGGCACCATTCGCCTTTTCGGCCATGACGTGTCAGGGTTGGAAGAGCGGGGCGCAGAAGAGGTGTGCCGGCGTTTTGGAGTCATGTTTCAGCAGGGCGCATTATTCAGTTCGTTGACGCTGGCCGAAAATGTGGCGGTGCCTCTCAAAGAGCACACGGATATGCCACCCGATCTCATTCGTGGTCTGGTCGCGCTCAAGATTGCCACCGTCGGATTGCCCGCGGACAGTTCCAATAAATATCCCAGTGAACTGAGTGGCGGCATGCGGCGGCGGGCTGCGCTGGCACGAGCCATTGTCATGGATCCGGAACTGCTGTTTTTGGATGAACCCACCGCCGGCCTGGATCCCATCAATGCGGCAGGGTTTGATGAATTGGTTCTGCAGTTAAAGGCCGTATTGGGATTAACGGTGGTCATGGTCACGCATGATCTTGATTCACTCTGGCGGATTGCGGATCGTGTTGCCGTGCTCGGAAATGGCAACATACTGGCCACGGGAACCATGAAGGAGCTGGCGGAATCAGACGACCCCGTCATTCATGAATATTTTCATGGGCCTCGCGGGAGAGCCGCACAGGGTCAACATGGAATATAGAATGGAAGATAGAGATGGAGCCTAGAGTCAATTATCTCGTGGTGGGAATCTTCGTCCTCGTACTCGGTGTAATTGCCGTGGGTCTGGTGTTGTGGTTGGGGAAATCAGATTACCGTGGCGTGTACGACCAGTACTATGCCTACATGCGCCAATCGGTGTCGGGTTTAAGCGTCAACTCGACGGTGAAATACCGGGGCGTGAATGTGGGACGGGTCATGGAGATTACCTTGAATCCGGATAATATCGAAGAGGTACGCCTCACGCTTGATATTCTCCAGGGAACCCCCATCAAGGCCGATACGGTGGCCACCCTGGAGACACAAGGATTAACCGGGTTGGCGACCCTGAATTTGGAAGGAGGAAGTCAGGAAGCTCCCGATCTGGCAATCCAACCCGGTCAGGACTATCCCGTCATCCAGACGAAACCGTCCCTGTTCTTTCGTCTGGATATGGCCCTCTCGCGTCTCCTGTCGGAACAGGGGCTTTCCAAACTCTTGAGTAGTCTGCATGCCTTCAGTGAGAACGCCACCGCGTTGATGAATGAGGAGAATCGGTTGAAGCTGGAAGGCATCCTCCATGACCTTTCCGGATTGTCACGCACGTTGGACATGCATAATGCATCGATCGCGGAGGGCATTGAGCGGGCATCCGACGCGTCAGACAATCTGGCCGTCCTGACTTCAACGGTGAACGAAGAGATGCCAAAACTGTTAGAGCGGATTCATCAGAGCGTTACAGCGGTCGAAACGGTGGCTGAAGAGTTGGCCCGCGCCGGAAAGACGTTTCAGACCGTCGTCGGGGAAAGTCGTCCCGACATCCGACAATTCACACGGGAAACCTTGGGGGAAACCGGGCAATTAGTGATCGAACTCCGGCAGCTGACATCCACGCTGCAACGAATGGCCCAACAAATTGAGCGGGAACCCGATTCCCTGATCTATGGCCGGCCATCTCCACCCAGAGGCCCTGGTGAGTAAGGACATGAAAAGCCTGTTTGTTCTTTCTGCAGTGTTCTGTGCAGCGGTTCTTTCTGCCTGTGTTTTCAGCCGAGGGATCTCTGAACCCATACGGTCTTATGTGTTGGAAATGGAAAATGGTCAGGACGCTCTGGGCCTTAACAAGCCTCGTTCAAAAAGCCTGCCGGGTCTTCTGCTCTCGATCCCTCAGCCGGCTCCCGGCTTTGAATCGCAGGGGATGATCTATGAACAGGTTCCCCATGAACTCCGATCTTTTGCTACCAGCCAATGGATCGATTCTCCCGCCCGCATGCTGGTCCCGTTACTGACGAAGTCACTCGAAGCGAGTGAAACCTGGGGTTCGGTGGTTCTTCTGCCTTCCATGGTTCGAGGGGACTTTCGTTTGGATATATCCCAGGTGGCTTTAGTTCAGGACTTTACGCAACAACCGAGTCACATACGATTGACTCTGCGCGCACAACTGATGACGGTTGTCGATCCTCGTGTCATCGGAACACGGGAATTTGAATTTCAGGAAAAGGCCTCAAGTGAAGATGCCTATGGAGGTGTCCTTGCGGCGCAACAGGCCGTCAGCCGTTTTTTGATGAACCTGAATGACTGGTTAGCGGGTTGTCTTTCCGGTTCTCCAAAATCGCCGTGTTAAATGTCCTCACTTTGGATGAAATAACAGGGAGGAAAATATGTCTGACAGAAATAGGTTCTCTGTTGGTTTACAACCCGGAGGTATCGCGTTGATCGGCCTGCTGGTCTTCTTTTTCATGCCGGGGGTGGGGGTGAACGGGCAGGATCCCGCAAATGAAAAAGGAAAAGGACTGTATCAACGTTTGTGTACGGCCTGCCACGGAAAAGCCGGGAAGGGGGATGGATATGCCTTGTTCGATCCGCCTCCGGCTGATTTAAAAGCTCCCGCCACGCAGAAAAAAACGGATGATGAATTATTGGACACGATCAGGAATGGTCATGCCAATACAGCCATGGGAACCTGGAAATACGCCCTGTCGGATGAGGAAATGAGATCGATCCTGGGCTATGTCCGAACGTTGGGGCAAAAAGAGGAGAGCAGATAATTCTCAGAGAGTTCAGATTCCTTCATGAGAAATTTATCCGTAGGTATCATCTTGATGATGAATTGTTGAGCGTTTTCCCATGGCCTTGTTGACTTTTGGCGGGGAAGCCGGGTGGTATTACTCTGCAGGATTCCGAAGATAACTCATCAATGATCGGATTTGGGTGTCTGTGAGCGTGTCAGCCCAACCGTGCATCTCCACTCCGCCGCCGTGTTTGATGATGGAAAACAGTTCCTGGTCCGTTTTGGCCTGTGTCGCCTGGGCATTCAGGTTGGCCGGTTCCTGTTCTAATAAGTGACGCAAACTCCCCATTCCGTCCTTTTTTTGGCCATGACAGTCGAAACAGTACTGTTGGAACAGGCTGCTTCCAATATGGATTTGACTGGGTTCTGCTTGGAGTTGAGTTATGAAAAGCGCAAGAGAGCCCATTACTAGAGGTATATAGGGAACGAAGATTCCCCTTCCAGGTTTATTGAAGGCCGGCTTAGCCCTGATATCTTTTCCCAAAATCATGGCGTTGTTTAAGGGGCAAAGGGAGCTAATCGTCTGATATAGGCCGTGACGGCGCGGATATCCTCAACGCTGATTTTATCCCACCATCCATGCATAGGGCTAAAGGCCAGCCCCCAGATGATTGCGCTTCGAAGTTCCATCTCTGTTTTGGATCGCGACTCGGGCCGATGGAAATTTGCCGGTGGGACGATCAATTTTGCTGCCTCCGGACCATCGCCTTTGCCCTGTATTCCGTGACAACTCACACAGTGCAATTGATAAACTTCCTGCCCTTTTCCAGAGTCGATTTGGGATTCTTGGCTTTGAGCGGGCAGGGCCGGGCCGACAAGAAACAGCACGAGGAACGGAATAGTACGGAATAACATGAATCACCTTTTCCTTTTTTGGCCCGCTATTGGCCTTGTCGTGTCCTTGGTGGATCTTTGCGGCCGGTGTCAATGAACTTATAGGGTTTTCAGGTGAATAGGATGCCTGTGGTTAACGTGCCTGGGTTTTTTTCTTCGGCGGAGAGGCCTGCCATTCGATTCTCGCGAGTTTATCTTTATGGGACCATTTGTAACAGATTTTTCCTCGAAAAGCTCGATCAAGGTGCTTTCCCAGGCTTTGTGCGAAATGTTCTGTCGTGGTTTCGATGTCGGCGCCGTCCGGCCGTGTGCGGATGGTCATGATTCGTTCGAGGGGGTTGTTGCGTAGGGCCCGACTTTCTTCATTGTGAAGAAGACCCAGGACCTCGGCCTTGTGCTTGCCCCAATTGGGCCAGTAAAGGGATAAAAAACCCTCAGCATATCCGTCCCGCAATTTTCGACAGGCCGGGCAGACAAAACTGTGGGGAATCAGAACTCGTTGGCCTGGTTTTTTAGGCGCGACCTTGCCTGCTCTTGAGGAACTTCTTTTTGAAGAAAGCTTTGAAAGGCTCCACCGCTTCCGAAAATATACCGCATGACATTCCGGACATTCGAGCAACCCCTTCGGAGCCTTGTGCATTGTGTACGGATCGTCTCCGGTATAAATGACTGCGTGGAATAGCGTTTAGTTCCTCTCATGGTCATGGCCTGCCTCCCGCCTTGTAGGTCACGAAACAAATTCCTTTGACAATTTTAAAAAACAAATATTGTGCCATGGTTGTGTAATTAGGAATGTTCATGTGAGTGAGGGAAGAGGTCCATTGAAATAAAGACCTTTTCCGGAGGGAATCTGGTTTTCGGGTAGCCATCAGTCCAGATATGCCCTTTCCTGGGACAGGGATAAGAAGTTATGAGTCCCACTATTCCACAATTAGGTCGTGAGATTTGAAGTATTAGAGGTATTAGGGGTTTCTCTGCGACCAGGCTTTGCAGGCTTTGAATGGTTACAGTGTTTTTTTGATTCTCTCGTACCCTTTTTTGATTTCCTGCAAGGCCAGTTCAAGCGCTGAGCCTACCCCTTCAGCGGTTTTGCTGGTTTCTTTGTAAGTGCCCTCCACTTTCGTCCGAACCTCTTCCCATTGGTTCTCGAGTTTGGTCCATTCCTCGCGGGCTTCCGCCTTGGCCAGATGGAGTTTCAGTTTGAGTTCGTCCCGTTGTTGCTTCACGGAAGTAACAAGGTTTTGAAGATCTTTCTGGGAAACGCTCATAGTTTGCTCCTTTGATAGCACGTTGGAAAAAAGTGGCAAAAGGTGAAAAGGCCAAACCGTACACCATTACGTGTCTAGAAGAAAAATATTTGTCTTTGATGCCAGGAACCTTTTCCTTGTATGACCATGCAGAAATTAGGCCAGCTTCGGAAGCGGAGACCATCCTTCGCTGCCTTGGGTCTTCAGCCCCTTTGCCGGCACTGGTAACGTTTCCTCCCAGCCTTGATAAATAAGCTCAGAAGTGTATTATTGGGTCTTACGAAAGCCCAAACCTCTCGAAGCATTTTTGATACGTTAAATTTTAAGCCTAAAAGGAAATAGCAATGGGTTGGTTAGACTGGCTTTTTAAAACAACCACTCCACAGAAAGACGAACAATTTAATCATTGGGAATGGCTGTATTACTTTCTTTCGTCTTCCAGGACCATGATCCCAAAGGATTGGCCTATGGATGAAGCAATGCAAACAAAAATTTTTGCCTTTGAATTGGGTGCGATGCAGGGAATGGCTGAAATTTACGGCTTTAGGTTTAGAGATGTCTTTAATGGTTATGGCATGGTCATAGCAAAGGTAAATAATGCCAAAAATTCCAACCCGATTGAGGACGACGAGGCATTATCACGATTGGCGTCAACAATTTGTGAGGATACCAACGGGAGCCGCTACATGACAGAGGGTAATAGTACGATAAAGCGTGCGGTATTGGAAAAGGATGCCCAAGCAGTTGGTCACCTATTTTCTTTGGTTTTAGAAGACCACGAATTTTGAACGCAATAGTCACCGCTGCCACCACGATATCCTGGTCTTTGTGTGAAAAATGACCACCTGTTTTGCCAAGATATAGTTATGACAATGAAAAACGAATCCCCAAAGAAGCCAGCAAAAAACGTCCGTCCAAGGACCCCACCGACCCCAACTGACCAGGTCATTGGTCTATGTTTGAAGAAATAAAATTCGTATGGGCAGAATGGAAACTTGAGCGCACATTCCGACCGCATTTTGCACTAGCCAAAAAAGGAGGTGAGGATGTTCAATCTTTGGAAAACGAATATGCTTATGAACTAGCATGCCTACGAGAGGAACAGCGGCTTCAGTATCAGAAGCAATTGTTGCGAAAGGCTCGCCGACTGTTTATACAAATACCTAAATATACTGAAAAGTCAGGAGATTGGGAAAAATCCGGGGTGCTACATGGATATATGCTATTGACGGATAAAGCCATAAAGCAGTTGCGAAACGACATTCGAGAGGAAGTAAAGAACAAGAGGGAGATAGTTCTAGGTTGGATTGTCCCATTTAGTGGAATCATAGGAACTATCGTCGGATTTTTACTGGCTCAGCTCTAAAAATAGCCCGGCAACCCAAAATAGGTCACTACCCCATTTTACATAGATCCAAACGTTACCAGTGCCCTTTTTCCCTTTGCCTTGCCCGTGGTTTTTGCCGGGTGATAGTATGACCTAATCATTGTCTCTGGCAAAGAGGAGTAAATCAGTTATGGCGAGTGTGACCTTATTGGTTTCAAAGACGTGTGCCGCCTGTCCTTCGGCAAAGACGTTGTGGAAGGGCATGAAGGTGAAATACAGCTTCACTTATCGGGAAATTGATATTGGATCGGAGGCCGGCCAGGAACTGGCCGAACGCCATGCCATTCGGGCTGTACCTGCCACGATTATCAATGGACGGCTGACCTTTATCGGTGTGCCGCCTCGCCAAAGTGCAGAAAAGGCGATTCAGGCCAAAGCCAAACCCAAGCCTAAGAAGGATGATGAGCACGAATAAGTTGAAAGTGTCAGCCCGTGTTGAAACCCTCTGGGGTTTAGATTTCAGGGGTCTTTAATGAATTGGGGACGATTCTTATGAACGGTGAAGAAGAAGAAGAAACAGATCTTGATATCGAATTACCCGTTCTCCCCAGAATTGATTCAGGTCCTCCGCCCGAATGTCCCTTCTGTGGGGATCCGATGTCGATGATTGACGGCGATTGGGGGTGTCCCGATTGCAATGGGGAATTAATCGGTCCCGAAACCGGGTAAATCCGCTTTGTTCTCCCAATCCCTCCTGTTTCTGACCTCTGTCCATTTGGTAAGGTCAGAGCCTCATGTTTACTCTCTTGACGGGCCCTTTTCACCCTTTTCTCGAAACATCATTTGTCGAGTCGATTCGTCAGTTCAAGGCGGATGATCCGCAGACCCCCTTGGCGGTCATCGTTCCCTCCGATGTCATGCGGCGGCGCGTGCAATGGATCTTATGTATCGAGCATGGCCTGTCCCTTTTCGATGTATCTTTTTTGACTTTCCATCAATTGGCCCTTCACCTGCAGGGCGAGCGAACGCTCCTTGATCGATCTATGGATGCCCGCGTCGAGCCCATCGAATTGGTGGATGCTCGCTGGTATGAATGGATGGTGCCATGGTTGCTGGCTCAATTGGATCTGTCCTTCTGCGCTGAAAATTCACTCCATCGCTCACGGGGAATGCGTCAGGCCATCTGGCGCACCATTCGAGATCTGCAAGAAGGGCAAGTTGACCCTGAGGTTGGGTTGCGTGCCATTCAAGAAGGTGTATTTGACGATCTGAGCGGCCAACGCTTGCGACAGATATTTTCGATCCAGGCCGCCGTTGGGCAATGGAGTCGTCACCTCAATGTGGGATTGCCCGATGATCTGGCGCAATCGATTCTTCCATGGGTGGCCCGTTCTTCTCTTATTTCGAGATGGTCTCATATTTTTTATTACGGGTTTTATGATTTAACCCAGGTTCAGTTGTCCCTATTGGAGGAAGTGGCCCGTGCTAGGCCCGTAAAGGTGTTCTTTCCGTTGGAAGAAGGACCCGCCTATCAGTTTGCAAGACGGTTTCTTGAACGGTATTTGCTGAAAGGGGGAGTGGCGCATCAATCCGTAGGGACTGAAAAGGCTCCCAACGCCGGTGGGCAGCCTATGTCCATGAGACCGATCAGGCACATTGTGAGTGCGGTCGGGGAACAAGGGGAATTACAGTTTGCGTGTGAAGTCATTCTGCGTTTGGTGGAGTCCGAGGGGTACGCTTTTCATGAGATAGGTATCGTGGCCAGAAATCTGGAAGGGTATAGTCCGTTCCTCAGCAGGATATTCCGGGAACATCGTATTCCTTTTTGCACCACAGGGACACGGGCATTTTTGGATGAACCCTGGGCAAAACTATGGTGGCAATTGGCCGGGTTGAAGCAGGACAATTTTCCGGTTCAGGCCGTCATGGATATTCTGACGTCTCCCCATTTTCGCTCCCAAGGACAGTATACTCGCTCATTGCCGGAGGATGCTCATTGGTGGTGGCGACTGGTTCGACAGATGCGAATTATTCGTGGGCCGGCTGACTGGGAACGATTGTCCGATTTGTTGAGTGATGCGGCCTATCTTCAAGAATTGTTTGATACCCGTTGTTTACCGTCTCATATTTTGGATGGCGATGTAAAAGCTTTTGCCCATGACCTGATGCGGTTGATCCATGCGGCGGATTCGTGTCCGCCATCAGGGTCGGTGGAGGAATTGACGACGTATTTCAAACGGGTCTGTGAAGCGCATTTGCGTATCGCGGGTGATACCGGGGTCTGGGGGGATGATGCAGAAGAACAACTTCGTTGCCAGCACCTCAACGAAGCTGTGGAGCGAGTCATGGCGATGCTTGGTCAATGGGATCGCTTCGAAGGACGAGTTCCGGCGGAACTCTGGGTTGAACGCTTTCGTGAACTTCTGGAGGAAGAGAGACTGCCTCTCTCCGGCCAAAGCCAGATTGGGGTGCAGGTTATGGACGTCATGGCCGCAAGGGGATGTGGTTTTCGCGGTTTGGTGATACTCGGATTGAATGATCAAGTATTTCCCCGAGTGGTCAGGGAAGACGCCTTTTTACGGGATCGGGATCGTCGTGTTCTGGCCGAAAGTTTGGGCTATAAGGTTGATGAGAAATTAAAGGGCCTTGATGAGGAAGCATTATTGTTTGCCCTGTTGGAAAATTCGGCCAAAGAGCATTTATATCTGCTGTATCAACGAGCAGATAATCAGGGACGGTCTCTCATTCCCTCTTCTTTCCTTTCAAGGGATATTCAAAATTCCGGCATTGTGAATCCCTCCCTCCTGCATGTGCCGCTAAGTATGGTCGACCGGCAAACGCGTTCAGCCGGTTCGGCTGAATTTCTTACGCCACAGGAAGGGCGGGTTATTTCGCTGCTAAAAGGACAGCCACTCCCTCTTGATCCCTCGGATCCCCGCCCGTGGCAAGACATCTTGAACAATGGTCTGCGGGCTGTAGCGGTTCTTGAGCGAAGCGATGCAGGTGCCGGCTCTTTCGATGGTCTTGTGGAAGCGGATCATATCCATTGGCAACATCTGCGGACACGAGGATTGTCACCCACCGCGCTGGAGCGTTATGTCCAATGTCCGTTGCGGTATTGGATGCAGGACGTGTTGGGAACACAAGATGTCCGCGACCCCGTGACCCGGGAGCTTCCTCCCCGGGTCTGGGGCCAATTGGGACACGAGGTGTTGCATGCCGTATATGAGCAGCTGGCAAGGGAGGCCTGGCCCGGTGTCCCCATCGAACGTGGTCATCTCCAGGAAATGATTGATGGATTTATTCAGGAAAAGGCTCAGGCCTATGCCCGTGTTTATGGAACGGGCTACCGTATGCTTTGGCAGAATCTGATGGAGCGATTGAGGGAGTTGATCGGGAATGTGGTTGCCCTTGATCAAGAAGAATTTGTAAGCCAGGGCTGGATGCCCATCTTACAAGAGGCTGAGGGAACAGGCAGGCTTCCACCATGGTCGAAGGAGCAAGAGCATGGGTTACCTATTTACGGACGGGTGGATCGGCTTGATCAAGGAGCGGCTGAGCAGGGGGTCCGAGTGGTGGATTATAAATTTTCCTGGAGTCGAGCGAGAAATATCTCAGAACCCGATTTACTTGTGGATGCGGTTCAGGGCAAACGTCTCCAGGCTCCATTGTATGCGTTGCTCTCTTCGTTCAAAAGCGGTGAGCCAGATTCAAATTTTTCCGAAGGTCCTGTGCCGGTTCAAGTCGTGGAATTTCGATATATCCGTCCCTATCAGATCCCTCCATTAGGATCGGCCTCGTTTTCGGCCGACACCTGGGTCGGGGCAGCCGGGACGCAGCTTTCGGAAAATATTCTCAAGTGGACCAACGCCATCCAAAAAGGCCAATTTTTTTTCATGACGGGGGCACATTGTCGCGATTGTGCCTGGGCCGGTGCGTGCCGGTCTCGGCATCATCCCTCCTGGTCGAGAGTACAAAGCCTGCCTCTGGCGAGAGAATTTCGTCTCCTCAAAAAACAGGGCCTTCATCGTGATTGAGTCCTCCCGACTTCCCGATGCCGCGGCTCGCGTGGCTGCCGAAACAACGTTCGACCGGAATGTGGTGGTGTTGGCCGGAGCCGGTACGGGAAAAACGACGTTGCTGGTGAATCGTCTCCTGCATGCCCTGCTGCGGGAACCCCACCCCATGACGTTGGAGAATGTTTTGGCCTTGACCTTTACCAATAAAGCGGCGAATGAAATGAAGCTCCGGTTGCGTGAGCGGCTTCAGGAGGTGTTGGAGGAATGTCGGGGGAGCAGCGAGAGTGGGTCGGTTCATCATGGTATGTTGCGAGTGTTGCAAGAGCGCTATCTTCTCTCGACTGATAAAATTCTCGCTCGTGTGGAAGTGGCATTGAAGGATCTGGAAAAGGCTCATATTCGAACGTTGCATAGTTTCGCAGCATCGGTCTTGCGTTTGTATCCGCTGGAAGCTCACGTGGCCCCCAACTTTCAGGAGGATGACGGATCGCATTTTGAAGAATTATTTGAGCAGGTGTGGGAGCCCTGGTTGGAGCGGGAGTTAGGCCAGGGCGGTCAGGCTCATGACCGTTGGGAATCGGTGCTTCAGTGGCTGCCCATTCAGGAAATCCGGTCTTTGGCAAGAATGATTGCGCGGGAGGAATGCGAACTGACGGAATTGCTTCCGCCTGCTCCTGGAGACAATTCTTTCCAACAGCGGGTTTTTCATGGATGGCTGAACAATATGGCGGAGCAAGCGCAGGCTTTGCTCCAGATTTATCGCCGTTCTAAACCCAGGAAAATCGAACGGAGCTTGGAAGTCGCGTGCCAAATATTTGAGCGTGTGATGGATCTTGGCATACCGGGTGTGGAGGGTGTGATGGATAGGGGAGAGAGTGATCTGGACTCCGTGGTGGGGTCCGCTCCACGCGACTGGGAGCCTTTGGATTTTCAGCTTGCCAGGCGAATCATCCAATCGGCTCAACATGTCCTCAAAATAAATCATACATTATTGGAGCAGGTCCTCACTCTCCTCAGCCCCTGTATCGAGCAGGCGCGTCAACATTATCGAATGAAGGGGTGGATCGGATTTGATGGGCTCTTGGTGAACGTTCGGAATCTTTTACGTGATTACCCCTTGGTGCGGGAGCAGATGAAGCAGGAATATCAAGCCATTTTGATTGATGAGTTTCAGGATACGGATCCGTTGCAATATGAAATCCTGCTGTATTTGGCCGAGTGCCCGGGTCAGCATGTCCGTTCCTGGGAAGACATTCAGGTAGTGCCGGGAAAACTCTTTATTGTGGGAGACCCTAAGCAATCTATTTACGCGTTTCGTCGTGCGGATATTGCCGCGTTTGATCAGGTGGTCGACAAACTGGTTCAAGCCGGGGCCATGACCTGTACGCTCACCACCAATTTTCGAAGTCATGGGACCATTCTTCAGGTTGTCAATGCGGTGTTTGACCAGCTGTTGATTCAGAAAGATCATGTCCAACCGCCTCATGTTCCGCTCCAGGCTGGACGCGAGTCGAAGGAGGGGTTGGGAGGGGGTGTCGAACTATTCGTCTTGGCCCAACCAGAAAGTGAGCGGGAATGGGATACGGAGCGAGCCTCAAGGGCGGAGGCCGAATGGCTGGGTGATTGGATTTATGAGTTGCTCGGTTCTGACAAGCAAGAAGAGATTCGTGCATCCTCGAAGCGGTCCATCCGCCCAGGGGATATTGCGCTCTTGTTTCGAAAATTGACGAATGCGCAATGGTATGTGGAGGCGTTGCGGCGGCGAGGCATTCCCTACGTGACTGACGGGGAACGACATTTTTATCAACGCCAGGAGATCATTGATCTGGTCAATGTCCTGCGGCTTATCGATGATCCGGCGGATAGCATTGCTTTGGTCGGGGTGCTTCGGTCCTCGTTGGGTGGTGTTCCGGATTCGGATATCATGGCGCTGGCGCACACGCGGCTTCCGGATGGTTTCTTGGATGTGAGCCGTCTGCACTGGCTGGACGGGTGGCAGAGCGAACGAAGAAAGTCCGTGCGCAGCCTGTGTGAGCGGATTACCGCTCTTCATCGGTTATCCAAAACGTGTTCTCTTTCCCACCTCCTGAATCAGCTGTTTGTAGAGCTTCCCGTGTCGGAGTTAGCGGCCGCGTCCAGTCATGGCGAACAAGCCGTGGTCAACCTATGGAAACTGCGAAGTCTGATCGTGGAGATGAGCAAGGATTCGGCATTGTCCTTTGCAGAGGTTGTAAGCCGTCTTGTCGGTTACCTGCGCACACCTCCTCAAGAGGCGGAGGCGCCTTTGGCGGAAGACTCCCTGGATGCGGTTCGGGTTTTGACCATCCATAAGGCCAAAGGGTTGGAATTTCCCGTAGTGGTGTTGCCGGGGCTTCACGTAAAAGCCGGAGGATCGGAGAGCGGCGCGAGTCTGACGCGTGACTGGATCAGCGGGTTGTATGGATGCACATTTGCGCGTTGGTGTAATGCGAGTCAGGTGCCCCTCTGGGAAAAACAACGAGAACAGGAAGAAGCGGAGCAACGTCGGATTTTGTATGTGGGGATGACCAGGGCAAAAGACCGATTAGTCCTATCCGGTGGATTGACCTCTCAGCGCGGGGGACCCACGCCTTTGGGATTGTTGCGGGGGATCATGGGCGAGGATTTGGGGAATCCTGCTTGTTCAACCGTACAGGTAGGGCTTGCGTCTTTTTCCCAGACCGTACTGGCTTCAAAATCGAAGCCATCCACAGTCATCGAGAGAACACATAAATCCGTGCCTGAGGCCGCCTGCGTTTTGCCCTCTTCAGTCGGATGGAAAACCCGCGATGATCGATGGCGTCTGGCTCAGGAGTCGATAGCTTGGACGACACCCTCATTCTGGCAAAAGCCCGGGAGGGCAAACGCATGGGACTGGGCCAGGACCAACGAGTTGAACTTCGGCCCACAGTTGGGAACGCTGGTTCATCGGTTTCTGGAGCTTTGTCCTTTTTCTCAGAATGAGGAGGCTTTTTATCGATCCCTTGATGATTTTTGTCGGATTCAGAGCGAGACTCTTTCCATGGACATGGGGGGGGGGCTGTTGTCGGAGATGAAGGAGATGTTGAGAGCGTTTCCCAAGACACAGATCTTTCGTGAGCTACAGCAGGCACGAATCTTGGGGAGGGAAGTCCCGGTGACCATTCCCTGGAATTTTAATAAGGAAAGTGCAGGTCTATCCAACTCTGGAATCGTAGAAGGGGTATTGGATGTTGTCTATGAGAAATCCGGTGACTATTGGGTTGGCGATTACAAAACCGATGCCATTGACGAGAATCAGTTATCCATCCGAGTGGAAAGGTACCGGGGGCAGGCCGAACTCTATGCCCAAGCCGTTTTCCAGAGCTTGGGTCTGGGAATAAAAGGGTGTAAAATCTTTTTTCTACGGTTAGACAGAGTGGAGGTCGTACCATTTGTGTCTAACCGGAGGTACGAAAGTTGAGACGAGATAGAAAACAGGAGGGAGACATGAAGGGACGATGGTGGGTCAGCATGCTGGGATGGTGTCTGGTGCTATGGGGAGTGGCTGGTTGTGCGTCTGATAATAAACCTGTTCCCCTTGTTGTCTTGGAACCACCTCCCAATGCCAATGAGCAGGCCAGGACTCTGTTGGTAGAAGGAAATCAACGTTTTGGGGAGGGGCAGTGGGAAGCGGCCCGTCGGCAATTTCAAGCTGCCATTGATCAGCAATCCGATTTGGCGGAAGCCCACTACAATTTGGCATTGTCGTTGGAACGGTTGGGCGATACCCCCAATGCCAAGAAACATTATATCGAAGCCGCCAATTTGGCTCCTGGGCATAAAGTCATTTGGAATTCCCCGCCGCTCCGCCGATATGGGAATGTGCCTGATGCCCCGCAGCAACCGGCTGCCGCACCTGCCTTGCCATCGTTTGGCGGGATTGGTGGCGCTGGAGGTCTTGGAGGCGGGGCTGGAGGTTATTGAGGCCTTGAGGAATAGGCAGAAGCCGGAGTTGTGCGATATCCCCGAAAGATCATGAACAGGCCACCGGCAATCATGGGGATGCACAAAATTTGTCCCATGGTGACCCATTGAAAGATGAAGCCCAAGTGGCTGTCTGGTTGTCGAAAAAACTCCACTAAAAATCTCGCGACTCCGTACCCGCAGATAAATGACCAGAAGATCGTTCCTGGCGGAGTCGGTCGACGCCAAATGATCGTGAGAACGATAAAGAGGAGTATTCCCTCCAGGCCCGCTTCGTACAGTTGTGAAGGGTGACGGCAGTCCGTCCCGCCTTGGGGAAAGACCATACACCATTCCACATCGGTGGCCCTTCCGAACAATTCCCCATTAATGAAATTTCCCATCCTCCCGAATCCCAGTCCGATTGGAGCGGCTCCGGCAGCCAAATCCGCTATAGGCCAAATCGGTAAGCCGCGTTTAGCACAAAATAGCCAGATGGCCACGCAGGTTCCGAGGAGTCCCCCATGAAAGGACATCCCGCCTTCCCACACGGCCAATATTTTCAAGGGGTTTTGGAAGTAAAAGGGGAGGTTGTAAAAAAGGATATAGCCAAGCCGACCTCCTAAAAAGACCCCAAAAGCCGCAAACACGATTAAATCGGAAAGTTGTTGAGGAGGCAGAGCGAGGTTCCGGCTTGCGGCTCGGGATTTGATCAGCCAATAGGCCGACCCTAATCCCAGCAAATACATCAGGCCATACCAGCGGAATGCCAAGGGGCCAATCCTAAAGAATACCGGGTCGATCTCCGGATAGGGTATGGCGGCCAGAGTGGTACCCAAGAACACAAAATCCATTAGAAATAGATCCTCCCCATTGGTAAGAATGAGTCACTCAATAGTTGCCCTGGAACGGGATATGGGTGAATGGTTGGCAACAGGATAATAACAGAAGGTTTGTGGAAGACTCTTGGGTTGGCTTACACTGACCGTTAGAAGTGGAGGGGCGGACCACGTTTGCTATGTGGCAGCATAGCTGATTGTTGTAGAAAAGGTCACGCCGTGAAAACAGAAAAACCAACGCGAATGAGAGGGAGGCATGACCGTATTTGATTCGGATTCCCGAGCCCAGGGTGCCGAAACGATTTTGGATTGTATCAGTGATGGGGTGATGACCATTGACCTTCACAAACGGATCACCTTTACCAATCGAGCCTTGCAACGCATGTTGGGCTATGAAGAGGGTGTCAAGGAGGAATTGGTGGCATGTGATGTGTTTGTGCAAAGTACCATTTGCTCCAGCCAGGATTGTGTCTTCGAGCGTGCGCTTCAAGGAGATCGGGTGACCCAATTCGAGGCCATGGTGCGCCGACGTGATGGCGTGTTGATTCCCGTCAATATCAGTACCGATTTCTTGTTGGATCAGGCTGGAAAGATGGTGGGATTGGTCGAAGTCATCCGGGATATGTCGTGGGCTCGCCAATTATGCCAAAAAGCGGCAGAGGTCTCGGAATTACGACATTGCCTGGGAGAACAGACCATTGGTGATCATATCGTGGGTCGGTCTCAAAAATTGCAGGAAATCCTTGCCAAGTTACCGACAATTGCTGCGTCCAAGGCTTCGGTCCTCATTACCGGGGAAAGCGGGACGGGGAAGGAATTGATCGCTCAGGCCCTCCATGCTCACAGTCCCAGAAGCGAGGCCCCGTTTGTGGTGGTGAATTGTTCCTCCTTGTCGGAGGGATTGTTGGAGAGCGAATTATTTGGTCATGTGAAAGGTGCGTTTACCAACGCATTTTTTGATAAACCGGGACGGTTTGAAATGGCCGACGGCGGAACGATTTTCCTTGATGAAATCGGAGAAATGTCCCCTGCGACCCAGGTCAAGTTACTGGGGGTATTGGAGCGGGGACGATTTGAGCGTGTTGGCTCCAACGAGACTCAAATCGTGGATGTCCGTATCGTGGCCGCGACGAACCGCAATGTTGAGGAAGATGTTCAGTCCGGACGCTTTCGTGAAGATTTATTGTATCGGATTCGGGTGATTCCCATAGAGCTTCCTCCTCTGCGTGAACGGAAAGATGATATCCCCCTGTTGGCCAACCACTTTCGTCTGAAGTTTAATGAAGCGATGCACAAGCAGATTGTCGGGTTGTCGCCAGCTTGTCTCAACGCGTTAATGGACTATTCGTTCCCTGGAAATATCAGGGAATTACAAAATCTGATGGAGCATGCGTTTGTCTGCTGTCAGAAGGACATGGTGGAATTGGCTCATCTTCCCGAGGATGTCCGGAAGGTCGTGGAGAAAAAACCACAGTCCGGAGCCCCCAAATCATTGGGTGACCTGGAACAGCAGGCCATACGGGTGGCTTTGAAGAATTCCGGTGGTCGGTTAGGGCAGGTCTCCCATCAACTGGGTATTAGCCGCACGACATTATGGAGAAAAGTGAAGGAATTGGGATTGGATTAATACTTATAAACTCATTATGTTTCAAAATGAATCTTGCTGATACCAAAAAGTTACATATATAGGTTAAACTAATTAAATCAATTGTTTATGTATATTTTTACCATACGAATTAACAGCACATGTTTCATAATGAAACATTATTAAATAAAATTAATAAAAACTTACTATATATTTCAATATGTTACGGTTTTTTATTGTAGGCATATAGATTGCTCCTTCTTAAAAATAATTATCAGTTCATTTAAGTTTTTTGAGTTTAATCATTGATATTTTTGTGAAGGAGAGCAGCGTATGGATTGTCCACGATGCAAAGGCGTAATGGTATCCGATAAGTTTGGCGATGTGGCTGATGAAGCAGGCGCGATGTATTTTTCCGGTTGGCGATGTATCACCTGCGGTGAAATTTTAGACCCGGTCATCTTTGCCAATCGAACCAATCATCACGAGCCTCTGCTGGGCCGGTCACGCAAAAAGTTTGCAACCCAGCTTGGATAGCCCTATAGGAATGTTTGAAATTTAATAGTGGCTGTTCCGTGGGGTGTTGAATTTTCCCTCGTGCCCAACAGGGGGACCTTACCTCAAACAATCTCCACGAAGAGGGTTGCTGGATTTGTAAAAAGAATGGCATGCTGCTTCGGGGTTCCGAGGCGCATGCCTCTTTTTTTTGGATAGTCGACGAGTGGTTAAATCGACCCTGGAGTCGCATTCATGTTTAAAAGGAGAATGAAATATGGCTGAGCACGATTCGGAGAAGGTCACGGGGCAATCGGAAACACCCCCAGGCCATCAAGAAGGACATATGTTGCCGGGGGTGAAGCATATTATCGCGGTGAGTAGTGGAAAAGGGGGAGTGGGGAAGTCCACGGTAACAGTCAACCTTTCGGTGGCTCTTCGGGAATTAGGATTTGCGGTGGGGTTGATGGATGCCGACATTTACGGTCCCAATATTCCCATGATGATGGGCGTGACGGTGCCGCCCGTCAAAGAAGGAGAGAGAATCAATCCGGCTGATGGACAGGGTGTCAAGGTTATGTCCATGGGCTTTTTCGTTCCGGAAGAAACGCCGGTTGTCTGGCGCGGACCCATGGTGCATGGCGCCATTCAACAGTTTTTTCGGGATGTCAATTGGGGAGAGTTGGACTTCCTGTTGATTGACCTGCCTCCGGGGACGGGCGATGTTCCGCTGACTTTGTCCCAATTGGTGCCGTTGACGGGGGCTATTACGGTGACCACGCCACAAGAGGTGGCGTTATCCGATGTGCGAAAAGGGATGATGATGTTTAAAAAGGTCAATGTCCCCTTATTGGGGGTGATTGAAAATATGAGTTTCTTTGTGTGTGGCCATTGTGGGGAACGGAGCGAAATCTTTTCCTTTGGGGGAGGGGAACGGGCTGCGGAGAAATTTGCCGTGCCGTTCCTGGGACGAATTCCCATTGATCAGGCTATTCGGGAAGCCGGCGATTCCGGAAAGCCGATTGTGACCCATAATCCGTCATCTCCTCAATCCCAAGCGTTTATGCAAATTGCTCAAACCCTGGTGGATCAATTGATCAAATCTGAACAAGGTCAGGGTGGCGAGGCGCCCTCCATGGCGAATCTGTTGAAAAAAATTAAGGATCCAATAAAGAAGACCTGAGAAGCAAATCGACAAAGACGGAAAGGAGGGATGAGATGTCTGAGTGGGTTGGTATTACGAAAACGGAAGAAGTAGAGGAAGGCAAAGGCGTTGTCGTGGAGAGCCACGGGAAATGTCTGGCCGTGTTCAACGTGGGTGGAGCGTTTCATGTGCTTGATAATACGTGTGTCCATCGTGGGGGGCCCTTAGGTGAGGGCGATCTGGATGGAGAGGTGGTGTCGTGCCCCTGGCATGGGTGGGAATATAATGTAAAAACCGGACATTGTGTGAATAATCCAGCTGGCCATGTAAAGGTCTATCCGGCTCGTGTGGAGGAGGGCGAGGTCAAAGTCGAATTGTAATCCGGAACATGCCAGGCTTTCGTGAGCGTTCAATTCTCTCCAACTATGACTTTATCCCGTCGACTGAATGGGGAATGAAGGTTCAGCACCTTGAGTGATTTGACTGAGAAGATGGCTGAGGTCTGAAAAGTGAAAGGGTTTGGAAACGGCCCCCAAAAATCCATAGGCCGAATAGTGCGAGAGGTTCATTTCATTTGAATATCCGCTGGCTACAATGGCTCTGACTTCCGGGTCCAATTGCTTCAGCCGATTCAAGGTCTCTTTGCCTCCCATCCGGCCGGGGACTGTCAGATCTAAAATGACGGCCGAAAACGGTCTCGGAGTTTTCTGGGCTTCGGCATACTGTTTGATGGCTTCCTGACCATCAGATGCGCAGTGCACCTCATATCCCAAAAACCCCAACATTTGACAGACCAAGGCGCGAATGGATGGTTCATCGTCCATAACGAGAATTTTCCCTTCGCCGCGAGTGAGTGCGGTCGGAACGTGGGCCGTCGTAGGGCTCTTGACTTGTGCCGGAAGGTAGATAGTAATTGTTGTGCCTTCTCCCGGAAGGGATGAGACTAAAATCGTTCCATGATGATTTTTGATGACGGAGTACGCCGTGCTCAATCCCAACCCGCTGCCTTGGGGTTTTGTGGAAAAATACGGATCAAAAATTTTCGTGAGGATGGCCTCGGGAATCCCGCTGCCGTGGTCGATGAATTGGATTTTGAGATAGGGTCCTGGGGTGGATAAAGCCAACGGTGTGATGCAATCAACCGACAACTCCGCATTTTCTCCCTTGATGGTCAGGGTTCCTTCTTCGGACATAGCCTGGTGGGCATTCAGGGCCAAACTATGAATGACCTGGCTGATTTGTCCCTCATCGGCATGAACCGTCCACAAACCTTCCGGAAGATTAAATTCGCAACGCGTGGAAGATCCACGCAGGGCGAACGTGGCGGTTTCCATGATCAGGAGGCGAAGGTCTAGAGGCTTTTTGAAGGGACTACTTCCTTTGGCAAACGTGAGCAGTTGCTGTGTCAGGCTTTTGGCCCGAAGGGAAGCCTGCTCCGCTTCCGATAAAAATTTGTCGAGTGTCTCCGGCGTATTCGCCCAATTTCTTGAAATGGACAAATTCCCCAGTATGGCGGTGAGCAGATTATTGAAATCATGAGCAATGCCACCGGCCAGGAGACCCAGGGATTCCAATTTACTCGCCTTTAATAATTCTTGATCCAGTTTCAACCGTTCCGTCATATCACGAAGTACTAAAACCACTCCCAATACCCGTCCTTCTTTGCATCGAATGGGCGAAGCACTGTAGACCACCGGTCGTTCTCGAAGGGTTGCCTGCCGCATCATCTGATGGTCAATGGGGTGCAGCGGTTTGCCTTGCTCTAAGACCTGATAGACGGGATGACGTTCACCGTTTTTTGCACCGGAACCGATAAATTTCACGATCCCTTCAATGGGTTTGCCTAGGGCTTCAAGGGGCGGGTAACCGGTGAGATCTTCGGCCATGCGGTTCATATAGGTAATGCGTCCGTCGCGGTCGGTGGTGAAGACGCCTTCTTCAATGGAAGCCAGCGTGATGGCGGAACGTTTCTGTTCCGTACTAAGGGCCTCCTCCATTTCTCCCAGCCGTTGTTCCTGATGGATTTGTTCAAAGGTCTGCGTCACGATGGACGGGAGCAGGCTGGTCAACGAACTGTCCTTGATGAAATAGTCTCTGGCACCCTGTTTCATCATCTTGACCGCCAGGCGTTCATCCCCCTGTCCGGTAATGACAATAAACGGAATCTGTTGGTTTCGGGCTTTGAGTCGAAAGAGGAACTCCTCCCCGTGCATATCGGAGAGATGAAGATCGAGTAAGAGCAGGTCGGCTTTCTGGGTGGACAGCCAGGACAACGCCTGCTGTCCGCTGTATGCCACGACGGTATGAAAGCCTTCCCGGGAAAGGCAGCGTTGAATCAGCGCGATGAGACCTTGATGGTCATCGATAATGAGGATGGTGCGCGGAATCCTCTGTGGATCCATAGAACTCCCTCCTTCATAGCATGAACCAGAGTGGGTATCCCAATTAAATGGGAAAGGGTCGAACGGTCAGATAATACCGAATGAATGAAGGAGACCCTCTGGATGCAGTGCTGTAAGGAGAGCGAATGTGAACACACAACGGAAGACCACTGGCGTTGGGCAGATAGACACACGAATGGAAATGAAGGGGGAAAAGATGAGCTATTCACTGCCGCGCCAGTTTGTTAAAAGGAAAGGAACGCCGAGTCTAACGAAACAGGAAAAAGACTTCAAGGCGGAAAATGGAAAAAATCCTGTTCAGAATCTTTAACCCCTCTTCCAACGACCTCTGCTGCATTTAAGGGGCTATACCCAGTAGGTCGGGATGGCATACACCCCAAGTTCTTGATACCATAGAGTGTTTATTTATCGATATTTTTTTGCGCCATGTTGATTAAGCGGCTTCTCCTTCTCATTCCTCTTGCTCTGGTCCTATTTCTCCTGCAATCGTTTTTTTGGGTTCCTACCTATGAAAACCAGGCGGCCGGCAATCCCAATCGACTCGTCACCTATATCGAAGCATCAAGCGGGGACGCCAAAATTCTGAATCCGATTTTGAATGCGGACTCTGCCAGTTCCAGTATTGTGAGTCAGGTTTTCGAAGGTCTGCTGGATTTGGATGAAAATTTGAATCTCCGGGGACGTCTGGCAACGGATTGGAGAATTACAGAACGCGCGTATCTCCTGGTAAATCCTCATCACCGGTTTCCGGATGGTCGTGAGGTGACCGGGCCGCAGTTGTTTCAGCGGATCACTCGGGCTCTGAAGGACGGGCTTATTCACGATGTGCCCGGCATGGAACGGCCCCCGGAATTACTTCCTGCGGTTCAACGCATGGAAAAGATTTCTCTTGTGCTTTCAGATAAAGAGGGGAAGCCCAGGGTCGTGGAAATTCCGCTGAGGGTAGAAGTTCCGGAACGAGTGGCTTTTTCTCTTCAACAGGTCGATCAGGATTTATTCGATCGACTCACTCCGGTTCTGGGCGAGCGCTATTTCGAGCATTTTCCGTATGAGGAGTTGATTCACCCACAAGAAACCCTTGATCAGGAGGTGGAGGCGGCTCTCAAGAAAAAATATCCTGAAATCCTGCCGGTTGGGGAGCATAATCCCACCATCGTGTTTCACCTCCGCCAGGGAGTGAAATTTCATGATGGTCACGTGTTCGATGCCGGGGACGTAAAGTTTACCTATGAATCCATCATGAACCCCAAGAATTTATCTCCCCGGACCCCTGACTTTGAGCCGATTAAGCACGTCGAAATGATCGATCCTTTCACGGTAAAAATTGTCTACAAACGCTTATATTCCCCGGCCATCAATGCCTGGACCATGGGGATTTTACCTGAACATCTCCTGAATCAAGAGGCCTTGACCCGTGAAAAAGAAATGCGCGGATTGTCGGAAGAGGCCCAAAAAACATTCGGTATGCGGGAGAGCCGGTTCAACAGGAAGCCTATCGGCAGCGGGCGCTTTCAGTTTATCGAATGGCAGGGGGATGAGTTCATTCATCTTCGCCGGTTTGAGGACTATTGGGAGGGGCCAGCCCAATACCAGGATTTTTATATGCGCATTATTCCGGAATTGTTTACCCAGGAAGTGGAGTTTCGCACGGGGGCGATTGATTTTTATGGCGCGCAACCTCATCAAGTGGACCGGTATAAAAACGATCCGACCTATCAATGGTTTAGCAGCCTGGGGTTTGCGTATACCTATATTGGCTACAACAACCGCAAACCCATGTTTGCCGAACCCCTGATCCGTACCGCGTTGGGCATGGCAATTAATGTGGATGAAATTATCACCTATCTCGTCTATGGAGAGGGGAAACGGACCACGGGTCCGTATCCCCAGAATACCGAATGGTATGACCAGTCCATTCAATCGCTGCCGTATGATCCTCAAGGCGCCCGGGCTATCCTGGAAAGTGCCGGATGGAAAATGAATGGAGATGGATGGCTTGAAAAGAATGGAAAGATTTTCGAGTTTAATCTCATTACCAACAACGGAAATCCGATTCGAAAAAATCTCATGACCATTGCCCAGAATGCCTGGAAGAAAATCGGGGTCAAAGTCAACACGCAGGTATTCGAGTGGGCGGTGTTTCTGAATGATTTTGTGAATACCGGAGATTTCGATGCGGTGGTATTGGGATGGAGCATGGGCATCGATCCCGACCTGTATCAAATCTGGCATTCCAGCCAGGCCGGTCCGCAACAATTGAATTTTGTGGGATATCGCAATCCACGGGCTGATGAACTTATCGTCCGGATTCGACAGGAATACAATAGGGATCGACAGATACAACTGACCCATGCACTTCATCGATTGATTCATGAGGATCAACCCTATACGTTCCTCTATGCCCCGCTCAGCACGCGGGTCCTGGATAAGAAAATTGTGCTGGTTGAGGAAGGGCCGGATGGAAAAGAAGAGTATAAAAAGATTTATCCTACCAAGAGCGGTGACATCACGTTCTATTTTCATAAATGGCGAAAACTCGAATTTTCGCCGGATTTTTAGTTGATGGGGCAAAGGCAGACGTGTTCTGATTGGTGATCGATTATGTGGAATTTTATTATTCGTAACGTGGCACAACGGTTGATCCTATTGGTCATCGTGTCCTTTATCGCGCACTCGTTTATTCATCTGGCTCCAGGGGAACCCAGTGAAGTGGATCCTATGAATCCGCGGATGAAACCGGAGGATATCGCCAAGATTCGGGCAGCCTTTCATTTGGATGATCCGCTCCATGTCCAATATGCCTATTGGATTCGGGATTTATTTACGGGAGAATTGAAGTCGTTCAAAGATAGCCAGCCGGTGCTCCCGAAAATCTGGGACCGGTTTCTGAATTCTCTACCCTTATTTATTCTGGCGACCGTCCTGGTCTGGACATGGGCATTTCCCGCGGGAATTTATGGGGCGGTTTTTCGAGGTGGAATGTATGATCGGGGTACCGTGTTTCTATCCTATGCCCTGATTTCCGTCCCTGGGTTTTTCTTGTCCTATTTAGCCATTTTGTGGGTAGTCGGATGGTTTGGTGTGCCCGTCATTAGCATCAAAACATTCGGGATGGAACATGCCGAACCCGCGTATCAGGTGATGGATCGGGTGTGGCATTTGGTGATTCCATCTGTCATGGCAGCTATCGGGGGTATTGCCATTTTATCCCGCTATGTCCGTTCGCAGATGCTGGAAGTGTTGGGGCAGGATTATGTCCGAACCGCCCGGGCGAAAGGGCTTGAGGAAGACACCGTCATTTATGGCCACGCGCTTAGCAATGCATTATTGCCTTTTGTAACCATGTTTGGTCTCTTGCTCCCGGGTCTCATTAGTGGGTCGGTCATCTTTGAACAGATCTTTGCCTGGCCGGGGTTGGGCCGCTTAGGTTATGAAGCTATTTTAAACAGAGATTTTCCCATTATTATGACCTTGAATCTTATTGCAGCGGTCCTGACCTTATTGGGAACACTCCTCTCGGATATTCTTTACGCGGTGGTTGATCCGAGAATCCGTTTGCATTAATCGAGAACCCTGGACAGATTATTTATGAGTCAGTCGAAAGCAGATGTTCCACGCAACGCCGGAGCGGTCGATCTGGATGCCGAAGGCCTGGCTCCTCCGGAAACGCCGTGGGAGGAATTCCTGCGAATCTTTAAGAAAGATTATCAGGCCCTACTCGGATTTTGGATATTGGTACTCCTGTTAATCACGGCGTTGGCCGGCAAGGCCCTGACAGAATGGTGGGTGGTCTTCGATCCTGAAGTGGTCCGTCTCACCGACAAATTTCTTCCACCACTTTCGGCACCGTCTCCGGACAGCATTCCGGCCGATCGCCCGTTTGCCGGTGTGTATCTTATGGGCACCGATGAATTGGGGCGGGACGTCTTTGCCAGAATGTTCCAGGGCTCGTTTGTGTCCCTCTCCATTGGATTTGTGGCTGTCGGTATTTCTCTGAGTATTGGCATTTTGCTGGGAGGACTGTCCGGTTTTTACGGCCACGTCAAATTATGGTTTATCACGGTAGACACCCTGATCATGCGGTTTACCGATGCCATGATGTGCTTCCCCACATTTTTTCTCATTCTCACAGCGGTGGCCCTTCTTCCGCCTAGCATTTATACCATTATGATGATTATCGGTTTGTTCAGTTGGATGGGAACGGCCCGGTTTGTCCGGGCTGAATTTTTGTCCATTCGTGAGCAGGACTATGTGACGGCGGCCAAAGCCCTTGGGATCCCCGAGGGGCGGATTATTTTCCGGCATATGGTGCCCAATGCTTTGGCTCCGGTCTTTGTGTCGGCCACCATCGGTGTGGCTTCCGCGATTTTAACGGAGTCCGGGTTAAGTTTTCTGGGGTTCGGGGTGCCCCCGCCGGATGCTACATGGGGCAATATTCTGTCGGATGGAAAAGGGTTTGTGTTTGACGCCCCCTGGTTATTTTTTATCCCCGGCTTGGCGATTTTTATCGTGGTCCTGGCCTTTAATCTTGTGGGGGAAGGTCTGCGAGAGGCGTTAAATCCAAAATTGCGAAGTCGATAGATGGAATCACGCGTGCACCCACTGCTCCACGTCTCCAACCTGCGGACTTCTTTCTTTACGGACAAAGGAGAAATCAAAGCCGTCGACGATGTGAGCTTTTCCATCCATTCCGGGCAAACGCTGGCCCTGGTGGGAGAATCGGGTTGCGGAAAGTCCGTTGCGGCGCTCTCCATCATGCGGCTGATCTCGTCCCCTGGTCGCGTGATCGGCGGCTCGATCTATTTTAAGGGGCAGAATCTGTTGGATCTTCCCGAAAAGGCCATGCGGGGAATTCGAGGGAAGTCGATCGGCATGGTCTTTCAGGAACCCATGACCTCGCTGAATCCGGTGATGTCGATCGGCGATCAGATCGGTGAAGTGCTCAAAATTCACACGACACTCTCGGACCGGGATATTCGACAAGAGGTTATCACTCTGCTGGGCAAAGTGCGGATTTCCGCGCCCGAGCGCCGGATCGATCAATACCCCCATGAAATGTCAGGCGGCATGAAGCAACGGGTGATGATTGCCATGGCCCTGGCCTGTAAGCCGGATCTGTTGATTGCCGACGAACCGACCACGGCGCTGGATGTGACCATACAGGCGCAGATTCTCGATTTGCTGGCCGCACTGCAAAAAGATCTGGGCATGGCGATACTCCTGATCACGCACAATTTGGGAGTGGTGGCGCAATTTTCCCAGGATGTCATTGTGATGTATGCGAGTAAGATTGCCGAGCGGGCCACGGTGAAAGAGTTATTTCGCAATCCCAGTCATCCCTATACCAAGGCACTATTGAAATCGCTGCCGCGGCCGGGGGAACGTCAGGCCAAGCTGGAAGCCATTCCCGGGACCGTGCCGTCTCCTCTGCAATATCCGCCCGGCTGTCATTTTTCTTCACGTTGTCCGGATGTGATGGAGCATTGTCCGAATCAGCCGCCACCGACTATACGGGTGGGGGAGGCGCATGAAACCGTTTGTTGGTTGTATGAGGAGAAGCGGTCATGATGCAAACGATCTTCATTCCTCAAGCTCAAAATCTTTTCACCTCAATCTGAGAATCCGTTGTCACGTATGCCCGACTCCACCCAACCATTACTCCGGGTCACAGGATTAAAGAAATATTTTCCTGTCCGGAGCGGGCTTTTCTCCCGCGTCTCGGCCTGGGTCAAGGCCGTGGACGATGTGACCTTTCATCTGAAGCAGGGGGAAACGTTAGGTCTGGTCGGGGAATCCGGTTGTGGGAAGACGACAGTGGGCAGGACCATCCTCAGATTGATTGAACCGACGGCCGGGGAGGTCATCTTCGAAGGAAAAGATGTGTTGGCGCTACGGCCGAAGGAATTGCGGCAGACGCGCAAACGCATGCAGCTCATTTTTCAAGATCCCTATAGTTCGCTCAATCCACGTATGACGATCGGGTCCATTGTCAGCGAACCTTTGAAAATTCATCACATTGCCCAGGGTAAGGCGCTTCAGGATCAGTTGGATCAGCTCTTCATGCGTGTGGGCTTGCGGCCGGAACATCAGTCACGCTACCCGCATGAATTCTCCGGCGGCCAACGACAGCGGGTGGGCATTGCCCGCGCGCTGGCGCTCAATCCGAAGTTCATTGTCTGTGATGAAGCGGTCTCGGCGCTGGATGTGTCCATCCAGGCGCAAATTCTGAATCTGCTTCGTGATCTACAGCAGGAGTTCCATCTCTCCTATTTGTTCATCACCCATGATCTGAATGTGGTGCAATATCTGGCCGATCGGATCGCGGTGATGTATCTGGGCCAATTAGCCGAAGTCGCTTCGGCCACGGATTTATTCAATGATCCCAAGCATCCGTATACTCAGGCGCTACTCTCCGCCAATCCGGTGCCCGATCCTACGGCTACCCCCAAGCGAATTATTCTTCCCGGCGATGTGCCGTCGCCCTTAAACCCACCCAGCGGATGCCGGTTCCATCCGCGTTGTCCGCAAGCCATGGATGTCTGCAAAACGGTAGAACCTCACTTGACCCAGATCGGCCCACCGGAAAAAGGCCAACAGGTCTGGTGCCATTTGTATCCATAAATGAAATTCCATCCAACCATATCCCATCTACTTCCCTTCCGATGAGTAGGTCATCCTTCGCCTTCGGCGAAGGATCTGTATAGGGAGGTCAAATGACAGAATTAACAACCTCAGAATCGGACTCATTGAGTGTTTCTCGCAAAATATTTGAAGGGACACGATATAAAGCTAGCGATGAAGATATAAGGAATCTAGCAAGAAACATTTTTCTGTTGGAACAGCGAGGGCTTACAAAATTAAATCAAAGACTTATGAAAAGTGGTAAAAAAGTATGGGATACACTTGTGGAGCACAATTTTGCCGTTTCAATGATTTCGTTGCTCGATTCGAGCGTCTCTATATGCTATGAACCAACAGAGGGGCTACAACGACCACCAGATTTCAAAATAACTAATGGTACAAGAACTTATTGGATTCAAATAAAAAATTTATCGAGATTAGAAAGAGAGAACAGACAGGCTAAAATCTTTGAAGAAATTGAGAGGAAAATATCGGCTATCTCTATTGGCAAATTTCTTAGCTGCGAGCTGGCGGAAGATTTTTCTCGCAGCGAAATTCCAGCTCTTATTGCTTATATTTCGAAGGTAGCGAAAACGGCTCCTGAAGGCGAAGTGTTTATCTTCGGAAATGAAATAACGATAAAAGCAGAATTTGAATTTTGGCTTCCTAACAGAATATCTTTATCTCATCTGTCTTTGGGTGTTTCCGGTGACATTGATATGGTTAACCAAACTGGGCTTGGCAAAGAACAAATCAGGCAAAGCGTTCGGAATGCAACTGGGGCGTTTGATTGGAGCGCCAATGACCAAACAATCAATCTTGTTGCAATGGACTCTGAATTACAAACCGATATTGACATTTGCGATGCCGTATTCGGTACAGAATTTGAAAGGTTTCGGGCAGGTCATCCTAGTTGGGGGAGAAAGTCGGATGGCCTGTTCAAAGAGTATCCAATCAATAAAAGACTCGTTGGTGTAATTGCATTAAGAAGGAAAGATAAAGCGGTGCCTGTAAGTAAATATAGGATGTTGTTATTCCTAAATGAATCATTTAAGGATTGTACCGATATCGTATCGAGCCTCTTTCCATTTGAACAAATTGTAAGTTATGACATGCGCCCTCCCATGGGATCCGCTAACTTTTGTAATTAAAACAGTGAGAGAAATGGCCAACAATCGAATTGAGGTCGACGACAATTCGCTGGGTCTTTCCTCCTCCACCTGGGCATAGATCCTTCGCCGGTGGGCTCAGGATGACAGTCTCGTTGAGGGCTATTTTAGCCACAAGTTGCTCGTGTAATCTCTGAAAAGTTTAATCTAAATTCCTCCTAGAACAGCCTTTCTATCTCTTTTTCTTTGGCCCTGGTCTGGATGCGATCATTATTGAGGTGCCTCTTTTTATGAAGGGATAATCCGATATAATGACTACGAGGCTAGGCACATATGAGTGACTCTTACACCATCGGCTCCCTTCTGCTGGACCGCCTGCACAAGCTGGGTCTCGGCCACCTGTTCGGCATCCCCGGCGATTATGTGCTGACGCTCTTTAAGCTCATTGAGGAGTCCCCCATCCGGCACATCGGCACAACACGGGAAGATTGCGCGGGCTTTGCGGCGGATGCCTATGCCCGTATTCACGGGATTGGCGGGGCCTGTGTCACCTATTGCGTGGGTGGCCTGAACATGGTGAATGCGATTGCCTGCGCCTATGCCGAACGGTCGCCGGTGGTGCTGATTTCCGGCTCACCGGGTCTGTCGGAACGCGTGAATAATCCGTATCTGCATCACATGGTCCGTGATTTCTCGACCCAACGGGATGTCTTTGAAAAGATTACGGTGGCCTCCGTCATTCTGGATGACCCTCATACGGCCGAACGTGAGATTGACCGGGCTTTAAAGGCCTTAATTCAATACAAGCGGCCGATCTATTTGGAAATTCCACGGGATCTCGTGCTGGCTCCTGTGCAGGTGGTCTCCTCCGATCCGCCGAAAGAAAACGCCTGTCAAAGCGATCCGGCGGCTCTCAAGGAGGCGGTGGCGGAAGTTCGCGGCATTCTGTCCGGTTCCGAGCGTCCGGTGATTCTGGCGGGCGCTGAGATTCACCGGTTCGGTCTTCAGGATACGTTAACCGAACTGGTCGAAAAAATGAACGCGCCCATCGCCACCACATTGCTGGGGAAGTCGGTGATCCGTGAGGATCATCCGTTGAATATCGGGGTGTATGGCGGCCTGGTAGGGCGGGAAGAAATTCTTGATTTCGTGGAAAATGCCGATTGTTTGATGACCTTGGGGACCTTGCTCACTGATATTGAGGATGCCAAGGCGCATTCCACTTTTCTGGCTGCAGGCCGTACCATTCATGCCACCGCGGATTCCATTGCCATCAAGCACCATAAATATGAAGATGTCCGTTTTGAAGATTTTGTCCGGGCCTTAGTGACGTCGCCCCTGCCATCTTTTCCTCCGAGGGTGCTCCCGCCTCGCGACAGCGTCCGGTTTGATCCCCCTGGACCGGAAGCGGCCGTGACGCTTCGCAATGTCTTCGGGTATCTGGACGGGCTGCTGAATGACAAGACGGTGGTGATTGCCGATGTCGGAGAATCCCTGTTTGCCGCTGCCGATCTGCGTGTCCGAAAAAGCGCGGAGTTTCTGTCTCCGGCCTATTACACGTCCATGGGATTCAGTGTGCCCGCTGCGCTTGGTGCCGGATTTGCCGATCCTACCCTCAGGTCTCTTGTGATAGTGGGCGATGGGGCTTTTCAAATGACCGGCACGGAGTTGTCCTCTTGTATCCGCTATGGGCAATCCCCCATCGTAGTGATTCTGAATAACCATGGGTATTCGACGGAACGGGAAATTCTGGAGGGTCCTTTCAATGATATTCATGAGTGGCAGTACGAAAAAGTCTGTGACCTCATCGGTGGGGGCGTGGGCCATCGGGTGGCTACCTTTGGGGAATTGGTTCAGGCGCTGACAACCGCCATTGACGATCACAAACAAGTGCATGTGCTGAATGTGCTGCTTGATCCCGGTGATCGGTCCACCGCCATGAAGCGTGTGGCCCAGCGTCTGGCCAAACGCCTGGCAGGCCAGAAGGCCTGATTTTCTACCTCAATAATTCCTCAGCATTACCCAGCCAGTCATTTACGTCTTTTCTTCCCGTTTAAGCCTCCATCATCCAAAAGTGCCTATAATCTCTTTTATTTGAGCCTCACAGGGCTTTTGCGAAATCCCTTGTCAATATTGGTTGCGGGGCCAAACAAGGCGTCCGTATAATGAGCAGTCTTATGGCAAAAATCTCCAATGAAGTCAGGATAGGACCCTTATGAGTACCGAAACTGTAGAAAAAGATTCAAAGAATTACCCCATTCTCCGCAACTTACAATACTCCCCCCTGAAACAGGGTGAGGAGCAATACATTGTCTTGTGGGACCCGACCGGGTTGTCGGCGGAAAAGCTGGTGTTGCCGCTTAATTTTTTCTATCTGTTTCAGTTTTTTGACGGGGAACATTCGTTGGAACAGGTCGGGGCCGAATATCTCAAAAAATATGGCGAATTTATGATGCCGGACCGGCTGAATAAGCTGGTTGAGGATTTAGAAACGAAAATGTTTCTGGAAGGGGAGCGGGCTGCAGAGGCCCAACGTCAGGCCCTGGAAAACTACCGGAAACAAGATGCACGCCCCATGGCTTTTGCCGGCAAACAATATGAGGCCGATCCCGTCAAATTGCGAGCACAATTGGATGGTTTTTATCAATCCAAGGAGGGGCCTGAAAAAGCTCCCTCGGAAAATGCCGGAAAATTAATTAGAGGGTTGGTGGCTCCCAATTTTGACATGAAGGAAGCCGGGCCGATTTATGCCTGGGGCTATAAGGAATTGCGTGAGGGGCACACGCCGGATGTGTTTATTGTCATCGGGACCTGTCACGCGGGTTTGGAAGGGGGGATCGTCTTTACGGATAAGGATTTTGACACGCCCTTTGGCAGAGTGGCAGTTAACCGGCCGTTGGTAGACTTTATCCGTAAAGAATCGGGAGATACCTTTTTTCAGGAAGAACTGGTGCATATTCGTGAGCATAGCCTGGAATTGCAGTTGCCCTTTCTCCAGCACGCTTTAGGCGAAGAGAGGGCATTCACTATTTTGCCGGTGCTCTGTTCTTTCCCACCCGCCACCTTAACCGGCGGGGAGTATCACGGTTTGTTTGAACGTGTGGACCAGTTTCTTTCAGTCACCAAACGGGCCATTGAAGCTTCAGGGCAGCAGGTCTGCATCATCGCCAGTGCCAATTTGGCACATATCGGCATCCGATATGGCGATCAGAAGCCACCTACAGACTTCTCCTTTCACCGTTGCATGCAAACCGATCTGGAAATGCTCAAAAAAGTGGAAGAGGCTGACCCGGAAGGATTTGCAGAATTTATCCTGAAGGAAGGGGATCAGCGGAAGATTATGGGATTTTCCGCTATTTTTTCATTGTTGAAGCTGATGAAACGAGATGAAACCCCGTTGAAGGGGCAAGTACTGCGGTATGACCGGGGGATCACCGATCAGTTTAATTCGACGGTGACCTATGCCAGTATCGTGTTTGTCTAGACGCTTCGTTCGAGAATCCGTTTCTTCTCTGTTATTCCTCTGCCCGGATCGTCATCTGGACCGGTTCCAGCGGATTGTCCCGCTCATCTCTTGGCTGTGCGACAATCATGTCCACCACGTTCATACCCTTCGTCACTTTGCCGAAGACCGTGTATCTTCGATCTAAGCTGCCCTGATCATCCACGCAAATAAAAAATTGGGATCCGCTATCGGCAATGTCGCGGGTGGAGTCCTCATTTCTGGGGACTTTGGCCATGGATACCGCTCCCCGTCGATGTGGCCGGTCGCTGGTTTCAGGGGGAAGGCTGAAGCCCGGTCCCCCGGTTCCGTGAAGGCTCCGGTCGGGTTCTTTGCTGAGAGGATCACCGCCCTGAATGATAAAGCCGGGGATGATGCGGTGAAAGGACAAGCCGTCATAAAATTTCAGTCTGATCAGGTTCAGAAAATTCTCGACGTGGCGTGGAGCGTCATCGGTAAAAAACCGGATTTCAATATCCCCCAGCTTGGTGGAGATAATGGCTTTTGGATTTTTTTTCTTGAATTGAAAGGTTTCGGGATCAGACACAGCGAACGCACTCTACCAAGGCCTTGCAAAGTTCATCAAGTTAAATGAGGATAAAATTCAAAGGATTCCGTTGATGAGCCGTTTTTGGATCATCTCGCAGGCTGAGGACAGGCCATTGGTCTCTCGTGTGCGATGGGCGATCTGTCGGCATTGTTGAGAGATGTCAGGGGTTGACAGCAGGTCCTCTAATGTGGAGGCGAGGATTCGGCTCCGGAATGCCCGTGGTAAAATCATTCGTCCGGCATTTAATTTGACCGTGCGCGCGGCATTATCAAACTGATCGAACGCCAAGGGCTGAATCAGCTGCGGGACACCGGCCCGCATGGCCTGTGAGCAGGTCCCGATACCGCCGTGATGAATGAGCGCCGCACAGTATGGGAGGAGCTGGCTGAGCGGAACATAAGTAAAATGTCGAATGGACTTCGGAAGTGCTGGAGGGAGTTGTTCAGGGTACCGCGTCAGAAAGATCGCCGGACGTTCCAATTGTTGACAGGCCTTGGCGGTCTCCCTGAAAAACGATCGACCATGTTTGTTGGCTGAGCCCGGGGTGGCAACTAATGGCGCGGGGTTGGCTTGTAAAAATTGCTCAACGGTAGCCGGGAGATCGGCATCATGAGCTTCATCATACAAGGGAAAGCCGCTGAGTTGTGTGCTTGCAGGCCAGTCGGGCTGAGGTGGCGCAAACCAATCCGGAAACATTCCCACCACCAAGTCCGGCGAATGTGCCCACGAATGGAAAATTCGTGAAACCGGAGGAAGTCCCAGCTCCCGGCGAAACGTGTTGAGATAGGGTTTGAGGACGGGATCGATCATGATGTGATTGATCAGTGACCAACATCCCCGTTTAACCCAAATGGGCAGCCAATCCGGTAGGACGAGATTGGGCATTTTGGGCGGGGCGTAGGCGGAATGAAAGACCCCCGGGGAAAAATGAACCGTGGCATGGGGGATGTCATGGGTTTCCTGGGTCAGCCTGGCAGCAAATCCCAGCGTGGAACTCACCAGGATGGTATCTCCAGTTTTAATATGCCGGCACAGTGCTTGGTAGGCCTCACGTAATTGTGGCGAAGCCAGGCCCTTCATAATGAGCCGCCAGCCTTTGTGGGGATGCCACAAAGCCGGGTTGTTGGCCATGTCATCATACTCATCCGCCGATCCCAATGGGACAAAGTGCAATCCGGCGTTTTGCACGAGGGACGCGAAGTGGCCGTTGGTAAAAAGTGTGACGGTATGTCCGTGTGTGCGCAGTTCACGCCCTAATCCCACCAGGGGCAACACATCGCCATAACTGCCAACGGCTAAGATAAGAATTTTCATGGAAAGGTTGTGTCCACTAATCCAATGAGACCTCATCGGCAAAGGTCAGATTGTTGGTTTGCCAGCGTTTTAAGCGACAAAACCCCCAGGGTATGTACAGACCGAACGTGATGATGGTCAGCGCCATGATCAGCAGCCAGTTGTCGAAGAACCCAAATCCTGTTCCCTGAAAAGCCAGTTGTCGGTTATCAATGAACGTATGCTCGGAAATCCATCGTTGTTGGGCAGAGTAGGCCCAGGGAAAAAATACGCCAAAGGTGATCACCGTGAGGAACCAGGTCCAGATAAAAAGCCACAAACAGCTGAATCCCGTGCCTCGAAAATCAAATCGACTGTAATTCATGCTCGACCTCCCATAACAGAGCAAAGCCTTTCCGGTAAGAAAGCATACCATGATGTCATCTGCCTTCCGCTCATTGCGGTTAGGTAAAAGTCTCTGAAAACGGTCCGGATTGACCTTTCGTAGGGAGTCATACTAGCGTAATACATGACAACGAAAATGGGGACAGGCCGAATGCTGAAGCCGATTCCCCAAGGGTGTGGTTTATTGCAAAGGAGGCAATTATGAAAAACGTAGCCGTCATCCTTTCAGGTTGTGGGTTTTTGGACGGAGCCGAGATTACGGAAGCCATCAGTACACTCATTGCCATCGGTCAGCAGGGAGCTGGCTATCGGGTATTCGCACCCAATAAAGAAGTAGAGGAAACCAATCATTTAACGCAGAAACCCACCGGGCAGAAACGAAATGTCCTACAGGAGGCCGCTCGTATCGCCCGTGGTGACATCCAACCTTTGGAAAAACTCAAGGCCCAGGATTTTGATGCCTTGGCGTTTCCCGGTGGGTTTGGTGCCGCAATGCATCTCTGTGATTTTGCCAAACAAGGCAGCGGGGGACAAATCGATCCACAGGTCGCCAGGATTGTGAAAGAATTTCATGGTAGTGGAAAACCGATTGCCGCGATTTGCATTGCGCCGGCCATCATGGCTCTGGCCTTGGGGAATCAAGGCGTGAATGTGACCATCGGAGAGGATGCGGGTACTGCGTCAGAACTCGAAAAGACCGGTGCAAAGCATCAGACATGCGCGGTGGAAAAATATGTGGTGGATTACAGCAATAAAGTCATCACCACGCCGGCCTATATGTATGGCACCGCCAAACCCCATCAGATTTTTGAGGGTGTGAGCGGAGCCATCCGGGAACTGATCAAAATGGCCTAAGGCTCAAAGAGGATGGATTCACGTCGGTGGAAATGAGAAGAGGGTCGGCATCCCCAGGCTTCGACCTGTCACGCGGGTTCTTGAATCGTGACCAGATCCCGTGCCAGCAACTTCTGAATCAAAGTGATGACGCTGGTCGTGGCGCGAGCTTCCTCGACCTCGAATTCTTCCATTAGTCGTTGACTTATGGCGGAAACTGAGAGTTCTTCCTGAATCCCTTTCCAGATGCGTATGCCTGTCACATTGAGCGTAAACATCTCCTGAATATCCATATGCCAGATCACCGCTTCCTCCTCATTCATCTCAGTATAGACCACCGAAGCCTGTGGACGAATGATCGATTGGACGGTCACCATTGGCTGTGCTCCTTGAGGTAGCGGTGATGCTGTGATTTAAGATCGAACACAGTGCTGTGCCAGCAGGTCAGCAAAAGATTCAGGATGCTGATGAAGATCTTCTCCGGCCTCAAGCCGGAATATCTGGCACTGTCCCGCCAGGCGTGATAGAACCGCCAATTGGCCTGGCAATATTCCCCTGCCGGTTAAGCCGATTGAACTTTCCCGTAACAGATCTTTCATGGCAGCCCCTCGGTCCAGCGGGATCAGGCGACTGTCAGGTTGTCGAACGATAGTAGGAATGATGACGATATTGGGTCGGGTTTTTCCTCGAAATTGAGTAGGAAATCGTTGATGAACAAGAATCTCTTGCCTGGGGTTGCCTTCCCGGTCCGGACAATTTGATTCCCCAAATGGCCAGTCTTTGTAATGATCAGCACGTTCCTTGACCACGTAAAAGGTCCTTCGTCCAGCAAAGGCTTCAACCGAAGAATCGGATAATCGGAGAAAGAGTATATCATCCGAAAGGTAGGCCCATCCGTTCTGAATGAGTCCGAGTGTTAATGTGGACTTTCCGCTTCCTGACTCGGCGACAACCATCACACCTTCTTCATCGGGTGTGTTGAGTCCCGCAGCATGGATCATATAAATCCCCCGGCTTTGGAGCAGGGAAATGACTACAGTCATCCAAAACGAGCTGAACGCTTCCGGGGAGTATTCAGGGAATTTGGAATTCCAAAAAATCGCACACCGACCTTCATGGAAGTCCACATGACCCTGGATGTCTCCAAGTTGGATCAGAGCTCTTTTCTGAAAAAAAGACAATTGAATCCCATCGTTTAATGAGAATACCTCCCGGGGGGGGACAAAGTCGCTGAGGACAGGTGGGGAGTCGACAACGATCTCAAGTTGAAGCTGAGTAGGTAGATTGCCCGAATAGGGTTCCCACCAAAAATCACAAAGAAGTCCGGCCAGATAAGGGGGAGGACAGTCATCCAGCCCTTTGATTTCCAGAATAAGAGAGGAGTCATGAAAGCTGAATTGTTGGCGCATGTGTCGATGGATGTCAAAAATGAATGGTGATCTTTTGATTGTGCCAGATTTGACGGGAACGTTGATTCCATGGTGTCCTCAGTAACGTGAGGTTCATGCCCTGGATAGATTGAAAAGAGTCCTTAATGGAAATAATGGTTAAAAGATATCTTCGGATAAAAATGGCCATAAAATAAGAGTTGATTGGGCAATTTTATCAATATTCACAAATTATTTTCATCCGGAAAGGTTCATCAATGAGATAACAAGTCAGGCTGGAAGCAATGGACTGATAAAACTGGATGGTAAAGAAAGAGCCAAGGGAGGACGAAAAAAAAGGGGACCGGTTGGTCCCCTTTTTTTACTAACGGGTTAATGCCTGGATGTTAGCGACGCCAACCACC
This sequence comes from Nitrospirales bacterium, assembly GCA_050248735.1. GTDB lineage: Bacteria > Nitrospirota > Nitrospiria > Nitrospirales > UBA8639 > JACKFE01. Next base: position 91,333 of record JBFWRU010000007.1, read on the forward strand.
CCAGCCGCCCCAGCCGCCCCATTTACCCCAGCCGCCATATTTTTTTCCGCTGTGCTGATGGCCGCCACTGGTGTTGTAATGACCGAAGGTTCCGGTTAAGTCCTGCCATGAGCCCTGTGGGGTTAATTGTGGTTCCACGAAGGTCTTTTTGGGGGAAATGTTAGGCATGAGTGCCTCCTTATAAAAATGGGGAATAATATAAAACCCAAATTAATTGATATATCATCCCACACAAATGAAAAAAAATACAAGGGAGATTAGGAATTGGAAATGTAAGAAGTCTTTAAAATGGAGAAAGACGATTCAACGTGAAAGTTATCAGCTGGGGCGGACTTTGATCCCAGTAATCTTAGCAAGCATGGTGGAAAATTACCCTCCAAAAGAGGTATGTGTCCTTACTTGTTAGGAAAGCAGAAGTCGCAAAGATGTAAAAAGAAATGATCTATTGAATAGCAAAATTGAGCAATTATCTAATGATTCTCGGCAGGGCTTTTATCAGGCACATCAAGGAACCCTGACCGTAACTCCCATTGGATTCAACTTTTTCCGTAGAGCCTGTCGCTCTGGCGATAGGATTTTGATTGTGCGTTAAGCTGATTAGGAAACGAATGGGATAATCTTATACCCCATTAGGAGGGTATTTTCTTGAGGGAATATTTCCGTATTGCTCGACCAGATTGCGGGTTAGGTTAGTTGGGTGGCCGGGATATATTGTTAAGGATTTTGTGGCAGGTTGGGAGAAGACATGGAGGGGTGTTTAAATGAATGAGCCAAGTTCGTGACCAATTCACGCAACAGCTTATGGTAGGTGGCGTTTTGCAGATCCTTTACACGTCGTTGTTTGGAAACGGCTTCGGTGCTACCAGATATCAACGGTTCTTCATCCGGTTTCTCCTCATTTGGGCGGGAGGCGGCCCGGCACTTTCCATCGTCACATACCGCTAATACCTTCATGGCCTCATCCGCGCCACGTCCTTCGGCATGAGTCCATTCGTAAAACCAGATGGTCTCCCCTGATTTGACCGAAGAAACACTCGCATTAATTGTGACGCTCAAGCGATCCTGATTAAGAAGTGACGTCTCCTTTTGCTTGATATGGTCTAGAAGCTGGTTGCCTTCCCTGGGTGGTAAAGCTACGGATTTCAGCTGCTCGCCTTCTGGGTTGGATTCATAAAAATGTCTTTCCCACCGGGCATTTTGGCCTGCTTGGATGATTGACCGCTCGAGGGAATTAATTTGAAACAAGACCTCCGCTCCGAGTTCCTTGGAGGCCGCATGAGGAGTCAGTTTCTCATTCACAACTTTGTTTTGAAGAACATTCCATGAAATGACTTGGAAGCCGGCCTTCGTCAGTGCACGCTCCAGTTCAGACATTTCGATGCCGCAGGTAGTCTTCAGCAACAGGCTTTGGCCTGCGGCTTTCCCTGAACTTTGCGTAGCGGTTTCATTGGCACAACCCTCCGGAGCCTTCACGGTCAGAAAATTAATTTGAGAAATGGATGCAAGATAGCTTGGGCTTTCCACGATCTCCGGAGGTGCCTCCTGATTGTCCGCCACTACAAAGTCAGAGGTCACCAGGTAATAAGGAGGACTACAGGCGAGAAACACGTGAGAGGACATAATCAACAAGATGCCCGTGAGGCCATGACGAATGGGAGATGTCATCAAAAAGGCTCCAACCGATTTAATAAATGTTCCACCGTAATTGCGGGGGAATCCGTACTCTATATTGGGTGGCCATAATTTCCCCGTTTTCATCCAGGGCATCTGCGTCAAAGCAGCCCGGATAGAGGAGGATAAACTTCATCGCGCCCGGCCGAATATTCTGGGCCATTTCCTTAAACTCCCGTGCCGGTTTGTTGCAGGGCTTGATAACGAGTTTGGTGATCGGGCGGCTCCCATGATTGTTAATAATCATGGAATCAGGATCCGTTCTCACCACTTGGTGGCTGCAACCAGCTAGAAGAAGGGACAATCCGACTAGCCGACACAGCCAAGAGTGTTGGTCAAGCCAGGTGCGAAGAAGGGGACTAGAGCAGGAAGCAGACATACAAGCGAGGTCTGATCGCCGATTGGTGGGGGAATCATCATTGTCCCTCTCTAAGGGCGTAGAGCTATCAAATACTACTTGGGAGGATCTTGTCAATATCAATGATAACGAATCAGCAGCACAGATGTCTTTGGAGAATTGAGGATCTCAAGATTTTAGAGAGGCATTGGCGGCGAATGACAAAAGCTAAAGTAGGATCATTGTCAACAAATATGACAACTATCACGAAAGGCGCTTGAGTCTCATTTCGTTCCCAGCTTCAAAATTACGGATGACCAAAAAACGATATTTCTATCCAAGCACGGAGATTAGGAAGTCGTAACATTCTTCAGGTAAATATGTGAGGGAGATTGCTGGCGAGGTTTGCCAATCGGACCTACCGGCATCTTTATCCGAGAGAGTGGATTTTCCCATATCCAGAGCCGTGACGGTTGTGGTAAGAAAAAGGCGCATATTTTGGTTAGAATTGGAAAAAAGGAGAAGAAATTTATGGCCGTGATTACACCCTTTCGCGCATTGAGACCCAAACCTGAAATGGCCGCTCAAGTGGCCGCCCCTCCGTATGATGTCGTCTCCTTAGAGGAGGCACGTCAACAAGCGGAGGGCAATCCCTACTCCTTTTTGCGAATCGGGCGGGCTGAACTGGAAATGGATAATGATGTAGATCCCTATTCGCCGGCAGTGTATGAGCACGGGGCGAAGAATCTTCAGCAGCTGATTCAAAACGGAACGCTGGCACATGAGCCTCGGCCCATGTTCGGAGTCTATCGGCAGAAATGGGGAGCGCATATCCAAACCGGTCTGGTGGCCTTGGCCTCTGTCGATGAGTATGATCGGGGGATTATCAAAAAGCATGAGCTGACTCGGCCGGTGAAAGAGAATGACCGGGTGCAACTCATTCAAACCCATGAGTCCCAATCCGGTCCTGTCCTCCTATTTTTCCGTCGTACCCCAACCGTGGCCAAGTGGTTTTCGCAGGTTAGCAGCACCAAACCAGATGCGCATTTTGTGGCCTCGGATAAGGTTGAACATACGGTGTGGAGTGTGCGCGATGAATCTCAGATCCAACAGGTGATCGAAGCGTTTCGCGAAATTCCGGCCTTATATATTGCCGACGGACATCACCGGTCGGCCGCGGCTAGTCGTGTGCGGTCGGCTCGTCGTGAATCGGTGAAATCTTCTTCCCCTCGGTCTGAAGACGGATTTTTGTCCGTTATTTTCCCAAATGATCAATTGCAAATTCTTCCCTATAACCGGGTCGTGCGGGATTTGCACGGGCATACGCCTGACCAATTGATCAAGGCAATTGCCGCGCAGTTTGAACTTCAGCCAGCCTCCCAACCGGGGCATCCGCCAGACTTGGGATTCGATATGTATATTGGAGGCCAATGGCATCGAGCGAAACCGATATTTTCTCCTTCCGAAGCCGCGGCGATTAAAAAAGACCCCGTTCGGGATTTGGCCGTGGCGGTGTTGACGGAGCGGGTCTTGGACCCGCTGTTAGAAATTAAAGACCAACGCTCGGATCCACGAATCGATTTTGTGGGTGGGGTGAAGGGGCCGGAGAAGTTGGCGGCGATGGTGGATCGGGGTGATTGGGCGGTGGCGTTTTGGTTGTCTCCCACGACCGTGGATCAACTCATGGCGGTGTCTGATGCTGATCAAATCATGCCGCCCAAAAGCACTTGGTTTGAGCCCAAACTCCGCGACGGGCTCTTTATCCATATGTTGCGATAGAGGCATAATACAGATTTGGCATTCCCACTTCTTCAGGATTGGGGGAGTTTACCGAAAACCTCATGTATGGTGAGTATGCGGCCAAGATACTTCAAAGAGTTTCCTAATTTCTCAATGATGCCTCTGGCCTATTTTCTCTTTTATCTCTTCCTTTGCCCTTCAGAGTCGCAAGCGACTTCAAGCAATGTAATCGATGTCCCGGCGCTCCTGGAACAGGTGCGTATCTTGGTGGAATCATTGCCGGACGAACCAAAGAGTTACACTCTGTACCAAGAACTAGGGGAACTACAGGCAAAAGCTGGCAGGATAGAAGATGCTAAAATTTCGCTTTCTCACATTCCAGTGGGATTTCACCAAGACTCTTTGGCCATTAAGCTGAAAAAAGAAATTGCGTTAGCCCTCGCCAAGGCTAACGAGTTTTCTGGGGCATTAAAAGTTGCGGACTCCATCCAAAATTTTGAGCGGGATTATGCCAAAGAGGGGATTGCTATTGCTATGGCCAAATCAGGCGATATTGAGGGAGCGTTGGCGATAGTAGAAAGTTTTCAAGAGAAAACTCGGGCCAAAAAAAACGCCTTGATAGCGATTGGGGAATTCCAAGCCCAAAGGGGGGACCTGCATGGAGGTATTCAAATTGCTGCTCAAGCCGGTCACGTGTCCTATGCCCTCTGGGGAATTGCCAAAGAACAAGTGAAAAAAGGCCATGTGGATGAATTTTTGAAAGAGGTTCAGAAAATCTCTGACCCTCTTGTGCAGGAGTTTGCCCTGTGGGGAGTCGTAAATGCTCACTTGGATAACAATCAATCTTCCGCTGCGGTCCAAATGGCCAAACAAATTCCCCATGGCTATGCCAGCGCCAGTGCATGGAGAGATATTGCCCTGGTTCAATCGGAGGCTGGCAGTCGCCAAGCCAGTCTGTCCAGTCTGGAACTGGCACTGGACGGGGCCAAGGCCATTCAAAATTCCTTTGCCCGCTCTGATATCTATTGGAGGATTGCCCAGGGGTTGGCTATGTCTGGGGATTACTCTAAGGCCCTACAAACAGTGGATCTGATCGAAATTGAAGGACATAAACATTCCGCCCTTCGTGATATTGTCGCTGAAGTTTCCGAATCGGGACACGTGGAAAAAGCCTTGCACATTGCTGAACGCTTTAACGAGGAAAACGCATTTCCCAGTCCCTATTGGTATATCTTGAGGGATTTGGCTGCTTCCGGACAGGTATCCAAAGCCATGAAGCTTGTCGAGACGGGAAAAATTCAGACGAAAGAATTTTCTCCATATGATCCAATTGCCCTTGGGCAGGCCCAAATGGGAGATAGTAAAGGCGCATTAGAAACTTTAACGAATATTCCCAGGGGCAATGATGCAGACCCCCGGGATATGTATTATAGTCTCGAAAGAATTGCCCGTTGCCAAATTGAGAATGACGATTTGGAAGGGGCGGAATATACCCTATCCAAGCTTCCCGGTATGTGGCGTGCCTTAGCTAGAGAGGAACTAGCCGTGGCGTTTTCCAGAAAAGGACAGATAGAAAAAGCGAAAAAAACCCTCGCCTCTATTTCAGATACTGAGGCAAAGGGAAAGGCCTTACAAAAATTCTCTCGGGTGCTTGCAATTCAAGGAGACTGGTATGAAGCTTTGACTTGGGCAAACTCCATGTCATCCCCCTATCTAAAGGCCAAAGTGCTGCTGGGCGTCGTACGGGCCAAGCTTGAATCCCCCGCTGAAAAGACACTTGGTCTTGTGGGGATGAAAAATTAGGCGGTTGTCGAAGAAAGGTAAGTATTAAAAGCTGCCGGCTTGGACGACGTCATCCAGGCTATTGATGTCCAACCAGTGTCCCACGGTATACAATACCCTGATTGAGTAGCCCCTTTTCCGCATGTCTTCAAGTAGGCTGCCCATGGTGGCTTTTTCGTTGGCCGGGTTTTTGAGCATGTCGGACAAGACCTCCTGTAACGATGTGAGTCCCGATGCGGAGACCTTGAGGAAACCCATCCACACTCCGTGAATCTTGTCGGGAGAGATGGACGTTCCCAGTTGCTTGAGATGAATCTGAGCATTGAAGGCCCGGCGGGAGTTTGGGGCCGTACATTCCGCAAATCCGCCTAAGCGGTTGTAGCTGGTTTTTTCCTTCCAGTCGCTATCCACAAAAATGACGAAATCGTCCTTGGTCTGAAGCAAGGCCTGGGGTATATAGGTATTGAACAAGACATCCCCGTACGAAATGATCGTGTCTTGTGGGCGGGAGCGTTTGTCCTGAAGGCCTTTGGCTAGGGAATACAATTCGCCGGTGGCCGCAAATTCGTCGTTATCGACATATTGCAGGTTGGGCAGATTCACGGCTTCTTTTTTGTACCCCCGTACCACCAGAATATCTTTGATGCCCACGCTATTGTAGGCGTCGACAATATGGGATAACAGAGGCACCCCGCGAATGTTGACCATGGTTTTGGGTTTGTCCTCAGTCAGTTCTCCCAGTTCATCTCCGCGGGAAGCGGCAAGGACAATAGCCGAAGCCCGTTCCAAACTTTTTGGCAGGTAGCGCCGTTCGGCTTCTAAAAGCTCGGCGGCACCCTGCAATCGGAAAATTTCCGAGACCGGCACGATCTGGTCTTCGATCGAAAGCAGATTCTCTTGTTCTTTGAGCGTGTGTGCGGTGATCTGCATGGTGGCGACGGATGCCCGCAGCATATGGTTGGCCCAAATGACCAGAGAAATGCCATGCTGCCGGAACACATCAGTGGGAGTCGCATAATATTTTGTCGGCACAATGACGACCGGGCAGCGGTCGCCCCATTCACGCTTGAAGGCCAGGATCTCATCGGGCACGGCCAGGGCGCTGTGAATCAGGATGCCATCGGCACCAGCCTGGTGATAGGCTTCTGCGCGACGTACGGCTTCGGTCAGGCCCCACCCGCAAATAAACGCTTCCACCCGGGCAATGATGCAGAAATCGGGATCGGACTGGGCATCCTTGCCGGCCTTGATTTTGCCGCAGAACTCTTCCATGTCGGCCAGGGGCTGAGCGTCCCCCTTCAAAAAACTATTGGTTTTGGGAAACAGTTTGTCTTCGATGCACACCGCGGCGATATGCCGCTGTTCGAGTTTCCGAATCAAGCGCTGCATATTATTGAAATTGCCGTATCCGGTGTCGCCATCCAAGAGAATGGGAATGCGTGTGGCGTCGGACATGAATTCCAGATTGTCCAACACCTGTGTCCAGCTGGCTTCGTTGTTGTCGCGGACACCGAATTGGGCAGAAATGGACAATCCACTGGCCCAAATGCCTTGGAATCCGGCTTCCTCCACAATCTTGGCACTCAGGCCATTGTGGGCTTCACAAATAAATTCCAGCTGAGGGGACAGCAGCAATTTCTTGAACTGAGAGGATTTGTCAGGCAGTAAGTTGACAGTCATATCCGGTTAAGTGGCTCGCAAGGTTGAGGTTCCAATGAATAAGGGCAAGAGTCTACACCAAGGCAAATCCCTCTGCCAAACCTTCAATGGTCGTGGATAAGATGAGCAAGTCATCCGGATGCCCATGTTGCTCAGATATGGAAACATGAATCTCCGTTTGAGGCGAATTCCGGAGGAAGATAAGACGGGTTGGAGGAACACAGTCGGGTCATAAGCCGGGCATGACGTGGAGTGATGCCCGGCCCATCCCTGATCGCTTAAGGCGTGCGGCTGGTAATTTCAAGTAAGTGGTAGCCGAATTGTGTTTGAACCGGGCCGTGAACCTTGCCGAGTTCTCCGCTAAAGACCACCGAGTCAAATTCTTTCACCATTTGCCCGGGCCCGAATTCACCCAGATCTCCGCCCTGTTTGCCGGACGGACAGGTCGAATGCGTTTTGGCGATAGCGGCAAAATCTCCACCGGTTTCGATTTGTGTTTTTAATTCTTCACATTTTTCCTTTGTGGACACAAGAATATGACGGGCGCGCGCTTTGGCCATGAAAATCTCCTTATCGAAAAGTGTGAATGGTTAAAGTCTTTGTCCCATGATTGCCTCGCCGAGGTCAAATCATATTCAAAGGAAAGGACACCATCTGTCCGAAGAGGTTCCGATGATACGTCCGGCCTTACACGCCGGGATGCATGGCCAGGTAGTCGCAGATAAATTCAAACACGAGTTCATCGAGGTGCTTGGTAATGACCTCTGCGCCGCCCACGGTCAGCATTCCCTGTTCCCAGGTAATGGCGTGACCGCCTTTGGGGTCGTGCACGAGGGCAACCAATTGGTGGACTTCAAGGTCAATGCGGCAGGCAAACGTTTTGGATTTGAGAGGCAGGGCGGCCAGATTCACATACAAATAGGGTTCGCCGGGTAATTTGGCGGCTTCTTTTTCCTTGATGAGACGAATGCCTGCGGTGCGAAGCTGAGCCTCGACGCGGGTCCGGATATCTTTTCGGGTTAAGGTCCCCTTGAATTCCGGTCCCATCTCTTCCACCGCCACATAGACCCCGGTCATATTTTTCAGTGATTTTCTTTTCAACATAACAATCCTTTTCTCCTGCAGTCCTTCCCATAGGTATGTATGATTCCGGCAATGTGTGAACTGCTTCAATATTGGGTTTTGACGTGTCGTAGCTCCTCGGCACGCAGAGTGTGTTCCTACACGGATCATAACGAGAGAGCCAAGTGCGGTCAACGCGAAAGACTGACCGACCGGAGACTGGTCTATGGTAGTGTAGAGGGAACGGTGAATGTCTTGTTAAATTTCTCAACGCTCTTACGGCTTGGACCTGGTGTCCAGTGAAGGAGGCTGTCATGTTTGGACCCATTACCATTCCATTCGGTGCGAAAATGCTTTTCAATACCGTTAAACTGAAGCCGGGGGTCGGTTTCGATCAGGTGGAAACGGCTGTTGGCGAAATGTGTATGGTGGTGAAGGAAACGTATGGGGGAGACAAAGGCGGATTTATCGCGGGGCAGGTGTTGAAATTTTCGGGGTTTATATCGGCCGAAGGCTCCCTGAATGCGTCCAAGAGCGCCGATGCGCATTATGCCATTGTGACGTATTGGAGTTCATTCGAGAATCATGAAAAATCTCACGCCGATACCATCTTCAAGAAGACGTTCAGTGCCATTGCCAGTTTGTGTACGGAAACCAGGGAACTGGGATACGACCTGCTCTGGCAAGGCGAAGCGAGTACTCGGTAACCGTCGAGTCTTCCGGGAGCCGGCCACGGTTGTTTGCCGGATGACAATTGAGTTATCCCGACGCTTTTTCACAGATGATAATGTAATGAGGGGACAACAGTGATTGAAACGGATGCATGGCTTGTCGCAGTGCCAGGGGCAAAGCCGTGTCGGCCCGCTGCACATGCAGAAAATGAACGGGATAGATCAGGAGAGCCCAGGGGAGCCATAACCAATCTTTCCCTTGCAATGGTACATAGCGGATTTCCTGAATAAGGAATCCTGCGTCCTGAAGAATCCTGACCATATTGGCAATGGAAAGGGTTTTCCAGCTCGGTTGGCCCTGGGTCACAAAATATTTAAATTGTTTAGGCTTGCCAAACCAGAAATAAGTGAAGCGATCACGAATGCCGGCCACATTGTCATTGGTCACGAAAAACAGGCCGCTATCCCGCATATGGTGACGGCATTGGGTAAAGAATTGGAGCGTGTTATCAAACTCCATGACCCCGCTGATACAAAAGATGAAATCGAATGGTGTCTCCGGAAAGACACTGAAGGGGTGATTGGCATCGATCACACAAAAATCCTCCGGTGCCAAGTTGGATGGCTTGCGCAGGTCACAACCTCGAAGCACTGTCTTGGGGAAAAAACGTCGCAAAGAGGAGATGAAGCTGCCATCACCGCAGGGCACGTCCAACATGGCTCTGCCATCGAAGGAATCTTCTATCCGGAGAAGATATTCAATGATAGTTTTATGGACTCCACGAGAGGTCTGCCCTCGTGGAATAGTGTCGAGTCTAGGGTCTTTGGTCATGGTAGGAAAACCATGCAACAGTTATGAGGTAGTTGTGCGGTGAGACTTTAATGGCGGATGGACCTTAAAAAATCATGACGCTCACTGTAGGGAGCCTTTGAAATCCTGTCAATGTTCATGACAGAAAAGTCCTGTCGGAGGGGAGGGTACACCCGACCGCCCGTTCCTTGAAACCACTCTACAGCTGGTCAGCGGGATTTGTGTCGTGGTGTGCTGTGCGCGAAGATCCTAATTGATAAATGAAGTAATACAGGCCGACAAACGCGACGAGCGGCAGGAAAAGAAACCAGAGCTTCCGTAGATTGGGATTGCTGAACAAGAAACCGAAGGCCGTCATGCCTGTAGCGACCAGCATATAAAAGACTAACCGATTTCGTAACGGCTCCGGAACAGGGAAATGTCCCAGAAGATAACCGAGTATGGGATAGGCTCCATGGAAAAGCAGCTGACCGGATTGAAAAACTCCGGGTTTGTTCCAGGGCGAGTTTCCCACGAGAAACCATTCGATCATCAACCCCGCCACTCCCCCGATCGCGATACCCATGAGCCGGAAAAGCGGCTTCTTCCTGAGATGAGAGAACAGGCAATGTAACAGGCAGAGAAACATAAAATAGAGGGGGACGGCCATGAAAAATCCCTTGGGATAATAGTGCACGCCGAACTTGTAAAAAATCTCCACCCACAGGGCAAAGAGTTCGGCGATCACCACCCCTTTGAAGAATCGGAACATACACATCCCATTTCATTCCCTGCAGTTCGCATCCGTATCTAGAGATATATCGGCTGGTGGATGTAACTTGAAGAGAGAATTTAGAAAATTCGGGTCAGACAGCAGGATGAAATATTGCAGGGAAGATAGACGTCACCCTCCTCTCCGGGATCAACGATCATGAGGGTTTGGCCTTGGCACAAGGAGAAGGGTGGAATAAGATGAGTGAAGTAAGGGGGTGCGGACATGGCTCATATCGACCTCAACGTCAAAGTATTGGTGGTTGACGATATATTGAGTATGCGCCATATCGTGAAGCGGGCTCTCCTCGAAATCGGATTCAAGGACATTCAGGATGCGCATAACGGGGAAGAAGGTTTGGAGAAACTCCGGGCAGGCGGATACGGATTATTACTCTTGGATTGGAATATGCCGGTAATGTCGGGAATCGACATGTTGCGCACGATACGGGCCGATTCAGCTCTCAACTCTCTGCCGGTCCTGATGATTACCGCGGAAGCCCAGGCCGAACAGATTATGGAAGCGGTGCAAGCCGGCGCATCCGGTTATTTGGTGAAACCTTTTTCCACGCAATCTCTCCAGGAAAAATTGGAGAAAATTTTTCAGAAGATGTCAAAGGGCAAAGAGTCCTAAGGCCTTTTTCGACACGCACTATTTCCCGCAGCATTTTTTATATTTCTTCCCGCTTCCGCATGGACACGGGTCATTCCGTCCAACTTTGGCCTCTGGGCGAACGAACGTCTGCCCACCCGGCGTCTTGGCATCGTAGAAATACCAGGCTCCGTCATGTTTCCGGAACTCGCTCAATTCATGGTGAATTTGGGGACCTTCATCCGTCTCGAAGGTAGCCTTGAATTCGACCATGCCAACGTCATCCTTGGCCCCGCCCTCTTTGGTTTCAAGAATTTCCAATCCCTGCCATTTGGTTGACTCCGCCCATTTCCGATTCGCGTCCATGTCGACATCGCCACGGGTCTTGGGATCATGGGTTTTCTCAATAAAGTCCATTTGGACCTGGGTATAGGCGGTATAGCGGGCCCGCATGAGTTGCTCGGCGGTTTCCGCCTGCTTCTTTCCACTGATGATGGGCTCACAACACTTGGTTAAGGTCTTTCCGCTCTGACAGGGACACTGCATATGGTGCTCCTTATAAGGTGGCTTGGTTAATTTCGTCTTTTTGTACGTCCCCGAGGAGGGGAAAGTCAAAAGAGGGTCTCGCCTGTTTTACTCGTCAGTCTTGGGTTTGGCAAAAGTTGTGAGATAGTGATCCAGGTGTTTGGCAAATTGTTGACGATCCCGTTGACTGATGGCCGAGGGACCGCCGGTCTCGATCCCGCTGGCCCGGAGCGTGTCCATGAAATCCCGCATGGTCAGCTTGGCTTGAATGGTATCGGTCGAATGCATCTCACCGCGCGGATCAAGTGCATGGCCACCCTTGGCGATCACCTCAGCGGCCAATGGAATGTCGGCGGTAATCACCAGGTCTCCGGCTTCCAGTCTTCGCACGATTTCGGAATCCGCCACGTCGAACCCATCGGCGACCTGGAGGGCGGAAATATAAGCTGAGGTGGGGGTATGGAGGAGGCGATTGGCCACGAGCGTCACCTGCACCGCTGCCCGTTCGGCGGCGCGAAACAGGATTTCTTTAATCACCTTGGGGCAGGCATCGGCATCAACCCAGATTGGCATCGTCGGCTTTCATCGTGCAGAGGTTAGAGAACGTTTGATTTATGCAGATCCTGTTTCTATTTAGATAACTTCAGATTGTACCGCAATCTTTAGGCGACGGTCCCCTTCCGGATCGGAGCAGAGGATGAGCGATGTTATTCGGTAAGCGCAGGAGTCACTGGTTCAATCCATCTTCGTGACCCAGACGCCGACATGAAGGGTGGATCCCGGGGGGCCAACGAACGATCCCTCAATGGGCGGAACCGATTCGGGAAGTCTGGCCACCGCCACGGCAATATGGTCCGTTCCGGCCATAGCGCCGACCGTGGGATCGAATCCTTTCCAACCGGCACCCGGCAGGTAGACTTCCGCCCAGGCATGGGTGGCACCATAATCGGTGGCTGAGGGCGGAGCGTGGAGATATCCGCTCACAAAGCGCGCGGCGAAACCCAGGCACCGCGCCGCTTCCATAAACAGCAAGGCAAAGTCACGGCAGGAGCCGGTGCCATTTTCCAGGGTTTGTCCCACCGTTTGTACGCCGGGTTCTTCCCGCACTCGATATGACAGGGTCTGGTTGATGTGGGTGGCAAGCCGTTGCAGGAGGGTATAGGTCTGAATCGATTCCTCCGGTTTCCAGAATCCCGCAATCCATTTAGTCAGTTGTGCTTTGGTTTTCTCTTCCGGGAAGGCCATATAGGGTAATAACATGATCCGGTCATCGGGTTGATAGGTAAAGGGGTAATTGACGGCGTAGTCGGCCACGAGAAAGTCGAGTGGAGCCTCGTTGAATTGCTGGATGAAGACTTCGCTCTCAACCGCCAACTGGTTGGCTGACGCATCAAAGGTAGCCGTGGCCACTGAGTTACCTTCCACATCACGGTGCCATAGCAGGGTTGCCGTTGGTGTGATGGTCAGAGTGGATGACTCAATGTGCAGGTCATAGTCCTCTCTCGGACGCAGGCGCAGGTAATGCGGCCCGAGTGTCACCGCCCCGGAGAAATTATAATACGTCCGATGAAGAATCTTATACCGCTGCAAGATGCACCCAATTTCTGTGAAATGTTAAAGAGGTCTGATCCCTCAAGAGGTTTATTAATTATAGATCTAAAAACAAAGGATTGCTTTGAACTTCTAGAACGTCATGAAAAGAAATCTTTTAAAGACAAGGATCTGGACGTTTTATGCCAACCGGCAATTTTGTTTTTTCATCGACACAAGCTTCATTAACTTGGGCTTGTGTTAGTCCCCGAGATCCACTTAGGTCCACACCGAAAAATTTGGATTGGGAAAATTTTACCCCTTTCAAATTGGTCTTGTTGAAATTTCCAAATCGAAAAACAGCATTGGAGAAATCGCTACTACCCTCTTTTGTCTTCTCTGTAATTACCAGGCTAAAGCCAGGGCTTTCAATGCTTGTTTGGTCGTCAAAAATTGGGTAGGGGCCAGAGAAAACGGCCTGCTCAAAGTTGACGGTATCAAAAATTGCAGATTGGAAGTTTGTTCCTGCTAGAAAAGCTTGAGAAAAGTCAGCATTAATAATAAAGGCCTTCCCAAAGTTGGCCCCTCGAAAATCGGCCTTCTTATATTTACCGCTCATACGAACATTTGCAAGATTTGCCCCAACCAATTTTGCATTTTCCATTGTGGATAGCATAAGGGCGCCAGTTAAATTTGACCGAGAAAAATCTGCGCCCCCCAAATAAACTGCCATCAAAAATGCATAGCTTAAGTCTGCTCCGTTGAAACGGGAGTTTGCCCAAAACCCCCCTTCGGCATAAAGGTGCCGAAGGTTTGCCCCCCTGAAATCGGCGCCCTCAATCTTAGATATGTGCTCAAAATCCTGTGGCCAACTCTCTGGTGGCTGAGTAAGGTTTTCTCTATAAAATTTGGGATAAGTTCGAAGTCCCAGTTCTTGGAAAAATTCTAATAATGCATAGTTTAGTTTTTTACTCCAAGCTAAGCTGCTGAAAATATATCGATTCATTGGATGCTTTGGTTCCACAGAGTATGCGGCAGTTTTTAGGTAGAATGGCCACCATGCAGAAGTTGTTGTTATGTTAACAGCTGCCTGCGAAACGAGAACAAGGATAAACAAAACCAAAAGGCATACCGTACCACTTATTCCAAAAAGTCTTGGCCTTTTGGGGGGGGGGTTAAGTGTTACGCGAGCTAAAGAAAAAAAGTAAATCCCAAACCCTAGGGAAATTGTAAATATGAAGGCCAACGTTAATATAAAAGCCTCATTATGTGTCGGGAGAACTCTGACCCAAAACCCACTAAGTATAAAAGGCACAAGACCCCATGCAAGAAATAATGAGGCAATAAATTGCAGGACAAACAAATTCGGCAGGTTTGTTTTTAATAGAGGGATATAGGCTCGAATCAAACCGCTAAGCAGCCATGGGAATACCTTCTCATCCAAGGCTTTTCCATCAGGGAAGATGGCCGGCAAAGCTGCCATTTCTTCCCATAAACGTTGTAAATACAAGTGAAACCAAATGTAAATGCTAAGAAGAGTGATAGGTGCAACATAGAAGAAGGGCGTGATGGGGATTGAAGTTTGAATTATGGGCAAATTGTAATGTTTTGAATTTAAAAATAATTGAGAATCCGTAGTGGTGGCGATAGTTAACCATGAGTACAAACAACCAACCAGCATTAATATGAAAAGTTTTCCAGCCTTTTTAGAGAGTTCTTCAATTCGAGCTAAGCCTTCAAATTTCTTAATATCCTCTGGAATTTTGGCACCGGAAACATTAGTGCCAGCTAATTGATTCCCAAGAAGTCCAGTGACTTTTTCAAGGTTGGAGTCTTGGAAGGTGGATTCGTAAAGCTTTGAGCCCAACAAAGTGGATTCTTCGAAATTGCTTTGGGAGAATTTTGAGTTCCTTAAATCGCTTCCATCCAGCCTGGCATTTATAAATTGGCATTTTTCAAAGGTGGAATTGCGGAGTTTGGCATCAAGAATGAAGGTTTTGCGAAAATAGCAATCATGAAAAAATGCGTTTTCAAGGTTTGACTTATTTAAATTGGCATCAGTGAAAATGACTTTATTAAGATCTGCTCCAATTAAATTAATGCTCTCGAGATAGCTTTCCCCAAAGTGAACCTCTTTTAGAATTGCATTGGAAAGGTTCTTGCCGTATAAGGAAAAAGAAATTTTTTCTAGATAATGTTTGCTGAGGTCGAGATTTTCTAGGATTGCTTGTGAGCCTTCTCGTCCCTCTGACTTTAGCCACTTTTCATGCTCAGCAATCTGAGATTCTAATTCCTCTCTTGATAGTTGGAAATATGGAATATCACGTTCCGGCATTTTGCTAGTAATGGGTTAACCTTTTCTCTGTCCGTTTCAAGGGAAAGATGAAAAGGATTTGATCCTTGCCTTAGTTTGGAGTAAGAAAAGTTCTATATTCTCTTGTTCGCGGTTTATTAAGTTGGACGGTATATTTTTGCTGATACGAGTGCAGGTATTTTGTTGTGTGGTGGTACAGTTGGTGTGTCCCTGTGAATTGTGGGCTTCGCCTGGGCGAAGCCCACTTTTTCCGTTAAAGAAAAAGCCTCGGCTATTTCTTTTTGTCTTTTTTGGCCTGCTGGTTGGCTTTTTGTTTTTGAGCTTTGTCTTTGTCTTTTTTTCCGCCTTTGTCTCCCATGGTGTTCCTCCTTTCTTTCTAAGATTAGATTAATGGTCTTTCCAAAAAAGGGTGCGAATGCCTCGCATCGATTTTGTGATCGCCTGTTCTCGTGCGTTCAAGTTCGGCGTCTCAGTTTACCATGATCCGGGAATAATGGAATCACTTGTGATAAGGGTTCATCCTAGGATTCGGGCACATGTTTAGTGACTATCAGGCCGTGTCCCGGCTGAATGAACATCCAACAGAGGCCGCCGAGTAAGGCGATGCCGGCCGCGATGCCCAGGGAGACCGACCATCCGAACGTATCCGCCAGCCAGGGGGTGAGTGTGGGCGAGAGTGTTCCGCCCAGGTTGGCACCCGTGTTCATCATGCCCGACAGTGTACCTGCGTAGGGTTTGGATAAATCCGTGGTGGATGACCAGAACGGGCCGACGGTGAAGTAGAGCCAGCCCGCGCCGAGAGAGAGGAATCCGATAGCGATATAGGGAGCTTCGACATTCGCGCCGATGATGATGGAGAGTGCGGCCAGGAGCATCCCTGCTCCTCCCACAAACGCCCGTCCCCGATTAATGCCGTATCTTTCTACCAACCGGTCGGTCACCCATCCGCCCAGGGGACAGAAGACGGCCATGGCGATAAAGGGAGCCGAGGCAAAGAACGCGCCTTGAAGAATCGCAAAGCCCCTCACATTCACGAGGTACAGGTAGAACCAGGACATGTACACGTAGGCCACGTAGCCGAGACAGGTATAACTGATTGTCAGCCACCAGACAGTCGGTGTGGTCAGGATGGCTTTCCAGGGAACGGTGGTTGGCTTCGGAGCAAGGAGCGAAGCTTTTTCCTTCTGACGGCTTGTTTCAACCGGGCCGGCGGTCGTGGCTGAATCTTTCTTCTCTCCGTCTCCGTTCCCATTGGCAGGAGAAGCCGGGTGGAGCCAATCACTTTTTTCGAGATCGGCAAAGGAGTCATGAACCGTTCCCCAGGCTTTTCCCGCACGTCCTTCCAGTGCAGTAGGCACAGAGGGGGAAACTCCCGATCCTTCGATGATTGCGGCTTCCGCGTTATTGACGTGGGGATGCTGACGAGGGAAGTCCGTGGCATACCAATACCAGAGCAGGGCGATACCAATGCCTAATCCGCCTGCGGCATAAAAGGCGGTTTGCCATCCGAAGTTCACCATGATCCAGGCGGTGATCGGAGGCGTGAGGGCTGAGCCGACGCCGATGCCCCCTATGGTGATGCCGATACCTAATCCTCGTTCCTGTGGGGGATGCCAGTTGGCCACGGCCCGATTGAAATTCGGCAGTGCGGCGGCCTCGCCGATGCCGATGAGGAAGCGCACGACCATGAGTGATCCCATGATGCCGATCAAGCTGGCCAAAGGTAGCGTGGGCGCAATGGCCGTGAGCGCCGTGAAAATCGACCACCAGATGACGGCAAAGGTCAGCACGCGGCGGGGTCCCCAGCGATCCCCCAGCCATCCTCCCGGAATTTGAAAGAGGGCATAGCCGAAGACAAAGGCCGAAAAGATTTGTCCCATTTGCAAATCGGTGAGTCCGAGTGCCGGCATCATCTGGCGGGCGGTGACGGAAATATTCACCCGATCGATATAGGTGATGATGCTGATAAGCAGCAGCAGGAACAGAATGCGCCAACGGACGCGGGAGGGTTGGGCTGGTGGTGTGGGGGACGAGTGCATGGAGAGAAGAAAAGAAAATGTGGTCTGAGGATACGTTGGGAGTCTACCTGTCCTTGACCTTTTTGACCATGGAGGAAGGTTTGGATTTCCTAGGTGATGCGGTTTCTTGGTCGATCAGGGTTTTGGTCAGACGGTATTCGTCCTCCTCCGTGGATACCATCCCGTCCAGTTTGGCATTGAACACCTTGTCCAGTATACGGCGGTAGGCCGGGCCTTTGGGGAGGCCCATGGACTCCAGATCATGGCCGGTCAGCGCAATGGAAAGGTGTTGCCAGGTAGTGAGAAACGAACGCACCCGTTCCATGGCCACGTGAGTGGAAGGTTTCAATCGGGTCTTGGCCATCAGAAACACCAGCAGTTCCTGCGGCCAATCCGTGAGAAGGGCATAGGCTTCCGAAGGAGCCAGATGTTTTCTATTCAACGTTCGTATCAGGGAAGATTGGGCGTTCAGAAACTCCCCGGCCGTGTTGATCTGTCCTTGCGGAAAGCCCAGCCGTTTCCAGGTTTTGGTGAGTTCCGTTTGCTCCAGCGATTCAAACCAGGCTAATCCATAGACGATCCAACGCTTGATGGGCATGTCGGGATGTTCAACCGTGAACCACGTGAGCATCTGTTCGACGGCCTCAAACATGTTCTGAATCGCGGGCTTCACCTGCAGTTTGGGATGAATGAACGGCAGGAGACGAAAAGCCTCCAATCGCCGAATGCCTTTGGCCGGTGATGGTTCCTCCAGCATATGAATGAGTTCGTTGCCCAACCGCGAGCCGGATAATCTCTGGAACAGTTCCATCGTCTGGGCCTGCTGGATGAATTGTTCGGTTTCCTTGCTGATGCGGAATCCGAACCGTTGTTCGAATCGAATGGCCCGGAATACCCGGGTCGGATCTTCGACGAAACTCAGGCTGTGCAGTACGCGGACGACTTTGTCTTTGATATCCCGGCGGCCGCCGAAGTAATCCAGTAATTCGCCTGGGGTCCGATTCACCCGGATGGCCAGGGCATTGATCGTGAAATCTCTCCGGTACAGATCTTTTTTGATTGAACTGCGTTCCACGGTAGGCAGGGCGGTCGGATATTCGTAATATTCGGTACGGGCGGTGGCGATATCCAGATGATGCATCTGCGGAAGTTCGAGAGCTTTGGGCACTTGAATCGACACGGTGCCGAAGCGTTCGTGAATCGTCCATTCGGCCGATAACGCTTTGGCCAAGGCTTTTCCGAATTGAATCCCATCGCCTTCAATGACGAGATCCAGGTCGAAGTTGGGAATATTCATGACCAGATCCCGGACAAACCCGCCGACTAAAAACGCAGAGACGTTCAGTTGGTCTGCCAGTGTTTCGATCGTTTTCAAGAGGCTCAGGAGGGGATCGGGGAGGCGGGTCTTCAGAAGATGGGTGACGTTCCATGTGTGAAGAAGCATGGTTGTCGAGGGAATGGCCTCCGTTTTTGAATCCGGAATGTCCACTTCCCGGCCAGGCCCTTGATGGAGGGCCCGCAACAAATCGGTCCGGCTGAAAATGCCGATGACCTTGTCCTGATCCAGTATCGGGACAATGCGTTGGTTCCGTTCCACCATTTGGAGCTGGACTTCCTCAAAGGCGGTGGTGGGGTTCGCAGAAAAGATATCCCGGAGCATGATGTGTTCGACCGGTTGAGTGCCGAGCTTGTGATAGAGCCCTTTTTGCACCGCCTCGCGCGTGGCCAGGCCAAGAAACGCTCCCTGGGTATTTACAACCGGCAAGGCATTGACTTCATATTGGGTCATCAGGCGTTCGGTCTGTTTAATCGGGGTTCCCTCTTCGACCGTTCGAACCGGGGCGGTCATGAGCCGCCGGATCGGCAGCCAGGTTTTGGCTTGCTCCTGAAGCAGGTAATGCAGCCGTTGTTCGACTTCGGGAAGGGTCTGTCCTTTGATGCTGGCCGCCGCGGCCATGGTATGGCCCGCCCCCCCAAATGCCTGGGCGATGTGGTTCATGTCCATGTCGGCATGGCGGCTCCGACCGATGAACTGCACCTTGCCTTCCATGGCCACAATCCCCATGACGGCATCCGCTCCATGAAGCTGGCCGAGTTGTTGAATTACCGGAGCCAAATCGGATACATAATCAGGCCAGGCCAGGGAGGCCAAGGCGATTCGCCGACGGCCAAGGGTCAGGAGTTGCGTCGATTGGAGCAGGGCATTGAAGAGAGCCACTTGTGGTTCCGTCCATTTGCGTTGAATCACGTCCGTGACGGTGGTGAGATCGGCTCCTGTCTCGATAAGGCGAGCCGCAATCTGAAGATCTCTCGGGGTGGTATGCAGGTAGGTAAAATGTCCGGTTTCTTCGTAGAGAGCAATGGCAAATAAGGTGGCCTCTTCCGAGGTCCAGGGAAGCGAACGCCTCTGGAGTTCCTCGCAGAGCAGGGTGATGGTTGCTCCAACTGGTTCCAATTTCATCAGTTCTGCTCGTTGAGCCAGGGGATTGGACGGCTCCAAAGGGTGGTGGTCCCAAATGTGAATCGAAACTGATTGATTCTCAATGACTTTTTCTAGTGATCCCAGGCGGTCACTGTGGTCGGTGTCCACCAAAATGAGGCGAGTAATTTTGGCGGTGGCCAGGTCGGTGATCGGGGTCAGGGGAATCGGATGGTTGGCCAAGTAGGCCCGCTCCCGTGATTGAGCTCCTCCCGGGAGGACCAATCGGGCATTCGGGTATAATTTCAGGGCAGCCACCATGGAGGCCAGTCCATCAAAATCGGCCTCCAGATGAGTGGTGATAATTTCCATGCGGTCATCATTCTAGCAGGGACGGGATCAGCCTGGAAGGTTGTCAAGCGGGGGATTCGAATTTTGAAGCAACCACCGGTTGAAAGAGAGGCCCTGGTCATGTTAGATGGGGGCAACCCAAATGGCGGTTCGTCAAGGATGTATCCAACATTAGCTTAAACATCAGGAGGATCGTACATGGCTGCCAAGGCGAAGCCCAAGTCCAAGGCCAAACCCAAAAGCACCAAGAAGCCCAAGGGAAAGGGCGTGACGAAATCCAAAAAAGTCACCAAGGCGAAAAGATCTGCGGTCCCGAAACGAGCTTCCGCAAAGAAATCCAAGACGGCCGTTGGGTCGAAAGGCAAAGCAGGAGTAAAAGGCGGGAAGGCCGGAAAAAGGAAAGCCGCAGTGAAAGGTAAAGCAGCTGCTAACCCCAAGACGGCTGCGAAAGGCCGTGCGGCGGCAAAACAAAAAACGGTCTCCAAAGGCAAAGTCAAGAAAAGCATGACGAAGAAGAAAGGTGTAACGAAGTTGAAAAGTAAAAATACCAAATCCCAGTCTAGTCAGACGAAAAAGACTGGTAAGTCTGCAACGGCCACAACTCCTCTGAAAGGGAAAGTGGCCGAACCGAAAGTCAGTAAATCGACTAAATCCCCATCATCCTCCACGGCGGCTGCCACCAAAGGGTCCAAGGCTTCCAAGGAGCCCAAAGCACCCAAAGGCACTAAGGCGCTTGCTTCGTCGGCAAAGAAGACCCCTGGGGCAGATGATCTATTGGATTCAACCCTTCTACCTTCCCAAGATGGGAAAGTCGATGAGGTGGGAGTGGATAATTTAGATTCCGAATTGGATATTGAAGTGGAAGCCGAGGGTGATTTGGCATTGGATGACTTAGATGCCGATCTGGATGTTGTGGAAGATGATATCGATGTGGAAAGCCTGGCGACTGATTTGGACGATGACTTCGAAGATGATGATTTTGATGAGGAACAAGGTGACGATGCAGAGGATGAATTGGATCTCACCGAGGATCTGTCGGAGGAATTGGGTCCTGAAAAGTTTTTCCGGGATACCGAAAATAATCTTGAGGATGATGAGGAAGAGATTCCTCGTTCCTGGTAGGCTCCCAATCTTTTTTCCCGGCCTGAGCAGGCCTTCCGTCTGTTTCTTGCACAGTCAGCGCTGAGGGCTGCGAAGAACGGTCTGTGTGAGTTGTGAAAGACCCCAAAGGGATGTTGGATTCCCAGGAGATCCTTTGGCGGTTCTGGCAGTGATTTTTCCAAGGAGGTTTCATGTCTGAAGAACGAGGTCTACCTCGGATCGGTGATCCAGCCCCGGATTTCTCGGCTGTGACCACGCTGCATCAGGATTTCAATTTTAGCGTCTGGCAGGAGCAGCATTGGGTGGTCTTATTTTCCCATCCTGCCGATTTCACGCCCGTGTGTACGACCGAGTTAGTGGCGTTTGCCCAGTCGCATGAACAATTCCGCCGGCGGGGCATCAAGCTTATCGGTTTAAGCGTGGATAGCATCCACGCGCATTTGGCGTGGGTGCGTAATATTCAAGAAAAATGGGGTGTGACCATTCCTTTTCCCATGGTGGCAGATGGGGAAATGAAAGTGGCCCAACTCTATGGCATGATTCATCCCAACGCCAGTTCCACGGCCACGGTTCGTGCGGTGTTTGTTATTGACCCGAAACGGACTATTCGTGCCATCGTGTATTATCCGCTGAATGCCGGCAGAAATGTGGATGAAATCCTTCGTCTTACGTCGGCGCTTCAAACAACCGAACGGCATGCCTGTGCCACGCCGGCCAACTGGAAAGAAGGAGAGAAGGTGGTGGTTCCTCCGCCCAAGACCGTGGAGGAGGTTGAGAAGCATGCGGCGCATCAGGAGTGGGAGCACAAGGACTTTTATTTGTCTCTGAAAGACCTGCCTGCCAAGAAAGAAGAGGCAAGCAAACCAGCCGCACCAGTCGCCTCGCCTGTGGCCGAGGCTTCCAAGCGGGATGAATCTCCGAAGTCTGAAAACGTCCCTCCGTCTGCCCCTGTTTCGCCTTCCACCTCCTAAGGGCTGCGTTAGCAGCACATGGAACAGGATGGGGGTACGTGACGAAACATGACGTGGTAAGGTTTCCCAATGTGATGGCAGGAGAGCCTTGCCATCCGGTCCTCTTGCGTCCTCCTTTGCGGGTCCCTGGTTCATTCTGACCTTTTTACTTCTCATCCGTTCATTCGTATCTTTCTTGATCGTGCCACCGGTAAATCGCATTCACGGACCCCATAAAATGCTAGAACATTCTTGATGGTGCTGAACTCGCTCATTCGTTCATTGGATATTTTCTCCTCTTTTTTTCGCGGGGTTTCTTTCTGGCTTTTGGGGGGGATGATGGTTTGCGGGCCAGGTCTTCCATCCATCGCTGAAGCATGTCGTCTTCTGGAGCAGCCTCCGGGCCTTGAGGAGGTGCTTTGGGTTCATTTGGGTGAGGGCTGTTCCGCTGCGGAACGACGGGAGTTGGCCGTCTCCGGGGCAGATGTGTTTGCGGCTCTTGAACAAGGGAAGAGTGTGGACCTGCAGGGGGTGGTGGTCACCGGTGATGTTATGTTGGATCGTCTTTCATCTCGACGTGTGGCCGATCTTCCCATTCTGTCTGCCCAGGTTCAGGAAGAGTTGGCGCAACGCCACTTGGAGAATATCCGGTTTATTCCAGGAAATATCCGGATCAGGGAGTCGCAATTTGAAAAGGTGCTGGCGACCAATTTGTCCGAAGGAGCATTGCTTATTCTTGGCCAGGTGGATTTGACCGATTCCGTGTTTGTCCAGTCCATGGATTTGTCAAAAACGATTTTCGTGCAACCGGCCACACTCACGGGAATGCGGGTAGACTTTGAAGCATTTTTTATCGGAGCCCGGTTTATGCAATCCGTGGATTTTTCGCACGTGTTGTTCGGAACGCATTCCCGGTTTCATAAGGCGGTGTTCGGTGCCCCTGTGACCTTCGCCGGGGTCCAGTTCAAGGGAGTCTCGGAATTCCTGGAAGTGACCTTCCGGCAGGAAGCCACCTTTTCAAAGGTGGTGTTTGATAGCGGGACGGGATTTTCAGGATCGGTATTTCAGGGGTTGGCTGACTTTTCGGAAGCGGAATTTACCCATGAGGCCTTTTTTCGATTCTCGGAATTTAAAGACCGGGTCCATTTCAGAGGGACGGATTTCGATAAAACGATAGATTTTTCGAATGCCCGATTTGCCAAACCGGCCGATTTTTCCGGTGCCTCCTTTGCTGTTCGCCCTGAGCATGCGGGGAGTAATCTCACCCTTCCTGACTTGTCACGAGCTTGGTGGCAGGACCCCGTTATCCTGCTCGTCATTGCGATCTGTCTGCTGCTTCTGGTTGGTCTTCATTCTCTACGTACAGGGAAAAAGTCTTAAAAAGTCTGGTTTTAATATTTGTAGATACCACTATATTTTGATTTCTTGTTGCGGGTTTCCACAAAAGATGGTATACGTTAAGCATTCCTGTTCAGTTATCCACAGTTACAGGGGGCCTTTTGGACCAGTCATTACCTCTGACCATTTCTGATTTGGACGATGAAGATGTCTATCAGGTGAAGTTAGAGGCCTTTACCGGTCCGATGGACCTTCTCCTCCATCTGATCCGCAAACATAAAATCAACATCTATGATATTCCTATCGCGCTTATTGCCCAGCAATATTTGGAATATCTGTCTCTGATGAAAACCCTGAACTTGTCTCTGGCCGGAGAGTTCTTGGTAATGGCGGCTACCTTATTGCACATTAAGTCACGAATGCTTCTTCCCAAGGAGGAAATCGCCGAGACCGAAGAGGAAGAAGGACTTGACCCCCGAATTGAGTTGGTGCGCCAATTAGTTGAATACGAACAGTTCAAGGATGCCGCCGCCAGCTTGGTGGGTCGACAAAAGATGTGGCAGGAATCGTTTTTGAGAGAGCCTCTACCCCCTCCCATTCAACCGGTGGTCCCTGAGGAGGAGGAATGGATTGGAGAGGATCTTCAACTGTTTGACCTTTTGAGTGCGCTGCAGGAGGTGTTGGATCGAACCGCAACGACGAGTTTCGTCGAACTCACCAGAGAGAACTGGACGGTCCAGGAGCGTATTCAGACTATCCTTGAACGATTGGAGGTGGAATCGTC
The DNA here is from genome assembly GCA_050248735.1 of Nitrospirales bacterium. Lineage (GTDB taxonomy): Bacteria > Nitrospirota > Nitrospiria > Nitrospirales > UBA8639 > JACKFE01. The sequence goes on from JBFWRU010000007.1 coordinate 115,738, forward strand.
TATTCCCTTTGACCAATTGTTTGAACGGCAACTCTCCCGACTGCTCGTTATTACCACCTTTCTGGCCCTGCTGGAGTTGGTGCGGATGAACCTTGTACGATTATTTCAGGGAGAGTGGTTTGGCCCGATCCATGTCACACGGCGTTTTGTGCCTGCGGGGGTCGTGGGGAATGAGGAAATTTCTACGGATATGGATCTTTAGAACCAGCATGGTTGATGGGCTCTATCCTATAATTGAAAAACGTCAAAGGTAAATGGAGAGCGGATGAATGGCATGAACGAAAAGGGATGCCTCGTGCACAGCCGGATGGAGGGACAAATGATTACCCAGGAACTCACAACCCGCGAACTTTCCATGGAAGATCAAGCTGTGGATATGAATGAAGAACCGAATATCACGGACTCCCCTGTAATGGAGTCATCGGATGCCGACACGGAATCGTCAAAACCGACCGACCTACAAACTGCTGAAGAGATTGACCAGGCCGAAGTGAAGGGCGCGCTTGAGGCATTACTGTTTATGTCTCACGAATCTCTGACATTTGAAAAACTGGCTGGGATTTTGGAAGATGTGCCCAAGCCGTTGCTCAAAACGATCATTCAAAGTTTGCAGGCTGACTACGAGGATAATGGGCGTGGTCTGCAAATTGTGGAAGTGGCTGGCGGCTTTCAATTCGTCACGCGGCCGGAACATAGTTGGGCTATTAAGCGATTGACCAAGAGCAAGCCCGCGACCAAGCTGTCCCGTTCGGCTTTGGAAACACTGGCCATTATTGGGTACAAACAGCCTCTGACCCGTGCGGATATTGAACGAATTCGAGGCGTCGAAACCTCTGGGGTATTGAGAACCCTGTTGGATCAAAAACTCGTTCGCATTGTCGGGCGACAGGATGTGCCCGGGCGTCCCATTCTGTATGGGACAAGCAAGCAGTTTCTTCAGCGGTTCGGGTTGCGTGACTTGCGGGATCTGCCGCCTCTGAAAGAATTTAAGGAACTGGGTGATCCGGAGCAGGTTGCCCTGGATATGTTCGTTGATACAGAGTCTTCCAATGAAGGCCCCCAGGTAAAGGATATGTCTGCGTAGCGGAGTTTGAAGTTGTCAGGCTTTCCCTAACGGGGCATGTCCAGTCTGAAGCATTTCCTCATTTTTCTTTTTTCTCCCACGCACATATCTGGTTAAGATTCTGATCTGGTGAAAGGGGTTACCTCTAGAAATCTCCTCAACCGCTTGCCTTTCAAATTTTTTTGCTTCCATAGACTCGTTGGACTCTCATCTCCTCCTCTTCTACAATGTCCATCATGCCGCTCATTCTTCCCGAAAAGCCTGGTGCGTTAACCCGTGACCTGAATAAATTATTGGGTAACGGCAAGGTCCGATCGGATTGGGCCACGTTGACCGCGTATTCGGTTGACGCCAGTATCTATAAAATTCCTCCTCAAGTGGTGGCTCTTCCTGAAAGCGAGGCCGATATCGATGTTGTGGTGGACTATGCCGTGTCACGCGGGATTCCGCTGACACCACGAGCTGCCGGAACGAATTTGACCGGGTCGGCCATTGGATCCGGGATCATCGTCGATATTTCTAAAATGAATCGTATTGTGGAAGTGAATCCCGAAGAGGCGTGGGCCAGGATTCAGCCGGGCTTAGTGTTGACGGAAATGAATAAGCTGTTGGCTCACACCGGTTTGATGTTCGGTCCCGATCCCTCCAGTGGCGATATGTGCAAGTTGGGGGGCATGCTGGCCAATAATTCTTCAGGACCCCATACCCTCCGATATGGGTCCGTGAAGGAGAATGTGCATCGATTGCGAATACGATTATTGACGGAGGGATGGCTGGATGCGGAACCGGTTGAATTGCAGAGTTCTCGCTTTAGGGCTCTTCTGGAGCAATATGGGTCCTTACGGACAGTATGGAATGTCATCCAACAGAATCAGGCGCTTATTCAGGAGAAACGCCCGAGAGTGAGTAAAAATAGTTCCGGCTACAATGTATTTGACGTACAGGAAGCTATGGCCAAGGGACTGTTTGATATTCCGAAGTTGTTTGTGGGCAGTGAGGGGACTTTGGGGATCATGAGCGAGGCCAAGGTGAATTTGGTGCGACGCCCTGAATCTACCGTGACCGGGCTCATTCACTTCCGGCATTTAGAGGGAATGGGCGAAGCTGTTCCGTATTTATTGGAACTCCAGCCGAATGCCCTTGAGGTCATGGATGGGAATACCTTGAATTTAATCGGTCGAGGAACCTATGGCATTCCGGCTGATGCTGCCGCCACTCTTCTTATTGAATTTGATCAAGATGCGCAATCCGGACGGAGTGATCGGCTTCTGGCTATGTGCCGGACCTTTTCGTTGGCCGGTGATCTCACTATGGCTTCGGATCCGGAGCAACAGGCCCAATTGTGGAAGGCCCGAAAGGCGCTGTATCCCACTTTGTATCGGTTTGACTCACGAAAAAAGCCGGTTAACTTTGTCGATGATGTGGTTGTTCCCGCGCATCGAACAGCCGAATTAATCCGATATCTTGAAGATTATTTTGGGAAGCAAACGGTACCGGTAGCGATTTTCGGCCATGTCGGTAATGGGAATGCCCATATTCTACCCTTGCTGGACCTGCAGGATCAGCGGGACTTTTCAACGATGGTTCAGGCACATTGCGACATTCATCAGGTTGTGTTGGATCGTTTCCAAGGATCGATTTGCGGAGAACATGGGGATGGGCGGATTCGATCGGAAGTGGTTCGTGCGATGTACGGAGAGGAACTGTACAATATTTTCGTGCAGGTGAAGCGGGCTTTCGACCCACAGAATCTCATGAATCCAGGGGTGAAATTGAGTGATACGGCGTTTACGGAACATATTGATTTTGAGCGCATGGCCAAGCCCTGCGCAACCTGTGCCAAGTGTAATTCTGTTTGTCCGGTGTATGATGTGTTCCAATCGGAGGATATGAGTGCGCGAGGCTGGTTTGAAATTGTCACCGCCAAGGATTATGAATATCTGAATTCCAAGCGGGTGGTGGAGTCCTGTCTGAATTGCAAATCCTGCCGGACCATTTGTCCTGCCGGGGTGGATGTGTCCGATTTGATTTTACAGCGGCGTGCAGAGCATCCTAATCCGGTGGCCAAACGAATTTTTTGGTTGCATGCGCATCCCGGGATTTTTCACCCATTTCTGAAGATCTTGGCTCGGACGCAGCCCTGGTGGGACCGCCCGTGGTTTCGAAATATTTTTGAAAAATTCTCGCGCTACGGTCTGCGTGGGCTGGCGGATTCAGCCAGGGTTCCCCACGACATGATTCTTCCTCAGTTGGCTGTCCGACATCTCCGGGATCGATACCCCGAATTGACCAAAATCCCGTCCAACAAGACGGGAAGGGTCGCCTATTTTCATGGCTGCGCGGCGAATTATTTTGATGATGGCGTGGGAGATGCCGTGTTGACCGTGCTGGCTCAACAGGGCTTCAAGGTCGACATGCCCCCGCAACGATGTTCAGGCACGCCGATCGAAACCTATGGGTTACGGGATTTGGCGAAGGAAGGGGCCAGAGAAAATCTCGCGAATCTGGAGGGCTACGATACCGTCGTGACGAGTTGTGCTTCCTGCACGTTGAGTTTGAAAGATTATGACAAACTGTTTCGGGGAGAACCCGAGGAAGCCTCGGCCCGACGGTTGCAGACACGGGTGAAACATATTTCAGAAATATTGGCTGAGCAGGTTGGTGCCGAATCCCCAAGTCAGAAACGCTCGCGTGCAGGGGCAGTCATCCGGCAGAAGGTGACCTACCATGGCTCCTGCCATCTTCGTGCGGCCGGAGTGTCACAGGCTCCCAGAAAACTCCTGGCTTCGTTATCTGATGTGGAGTATGTCGAGATGCAGGATGCTGATCGTTGTGCCGGCGGAGCCGGGACGTTTATGGTCAAAAACTATGAGACGTCACAGGCGATTTTCAAGCGTAAGCAACGAGCTATTACCGACAGTGGGGCGGAGGTGGTGGCCACGAGTTGTCCTGCCTGTATGATTCAGTTAAAAAATGGCTTGCGGGGTACGGCGGAGGTCAAGCATATCGCCCAAGTCTGGTTGGACCAGAAGAAAGGTGACCCTGGATCTGCGTAATGTGACAAGCGAACTGAAGCACCCACAGCCTCCCATGATCGGTTTGTGATTATATTCATTGATGAGGAACATGCGATGGTAAAAGTATTGATTTTTGGCCATGCACTCCGGGATGTAGTTGAAGACCCCGAAGTCGAAATCCTCTTGGAAGAGCCAACTACTCTCCGAGCCTTGTTGGAAGGGCATCCCGAACAATTCCAGAGCCTTATGCCGTTTTTACAATCTCAACAGTTAATGTTCACCATTAACCAGAAAATTTCGACTTGGGAAGCAAAAGTGCAAGTTGGTGATACGGTGAAGATTACACATCAAGGGGGGGATTCCCACGCTGATGGGGCTATGTGGCACAATCCCTGAGTGGCGGGGTTTTGTCGAGTGAAAGCCTGTCAGGAGCGTACAGGCGTGGATTAAGGGAATCGGCCGAGTTGGCTTCCTCCCGGTTACTCTGGTACGGGCGTTAGCGAGTCTTCCTCACATTTCTTACAATTTAAGATTGTCCCCAGAAATTTGGTTCTTCCCTCGGATGTCAGGACCCATGGTCGGTGAGACAGAGGAGGATTGTGACGAACATGTTGCCCATGTCCACAGGCCAGGTCGGCTACCCAATGTCCTTCATCATCCTGGTGGTATCCAATGATGGCTTGGTGCATGTTCGATTGGTCAAGCACAATAACGTGATTGGTCGAGTTAGCGCCCGAAGACGGTCTTTAATAGATCGGTGGCACGGGCCGTGGGATCGGTTCGAATTTTCTTTTCTTCTTCTCCTAACGTATAAAACAATCCCTCAAGGCTTTTTCCGACTACATAGTTATTGACATCCAATGACGGGCTTTTCACAAAGGGCAACGATGAATATTGTCCAACAAGTTCATTGTATTGAGAGACGACTCCAACCTGGTTCATTGCCTTTTCGACCTCCGGTTTGAAGGCCGTCGCCAATTGGTCGCGGGTTTGTTGCTGAAAATAATCGGTCGCTGCGGTATCCCCACCGTTCAGAATCTGTTTGGCATCATCAAAGCTCATATTGGTGATCGCATCTTGAAAAATAGGTTTGGCCAATGGCGCGGCCTGTTCGGCTGCCCGGTTCATGCTCACGACGAGTTCGTCGACCTGTGGCCCAAAGCCTGCTAGACGCAAGGCCTTATCCATCGATTGGAGTTTGCCAGGAAGCAGTATTTTGATCGCCTCGTTTTTGAGATACCCATTCGTGGCCCCTGTGAGTGCAACGGCTTTTTCGGTTCCCACGTTAAGTGCTTCCTTCAATCCGGAAACAATTTTCTCATTATCCAGCACTGTGGAATTGAGCAGGGGAACACTTTCCTCCAACCCCTTCAGGAAATCACCAAATTGAGCATGGGCAGTGAGTGGAAGGCACAATAGAACAAGGCACAGTATGGATCGAATGCCCGTTATCATCATGGTACTCCTCTGTAAAATTTAAAAGAGGGAATATTGGGCGGAAGAAAAATCAAGGACCGCGGAAGACTCGGGAAGGGGCCCACAAGGAAGAGGAGGAAACGTACAGCCTGGGGAGTAGTCTCCTGGGGAGGATAGACTGAAGTATATAGCAGTCTCCACATCCTCAGGGTGTATGTATCGGCTCTCCCCTGTGGGTGGTCCCATATCGGCCACCAAAACGGTAGCAAGGTCCTGAATTAGGCCAAAGGGCTACAGCTCATTCCCGAGCTTTTACCTTTTGAAGAAGCCAACGGCCGCGATAACAAAGGGCGCGTTTTTTTCTTCAATTCCTCCCGATTGGGATTCAAGCGATTTTCTAAAATGACCGGATCAATGACCTCTCCACATTGAAGACATCTCTTGGTCAAAATCTCCATTCCTCCGGCGTCATAATTTACATTCATGCACCAGTGGGAAACCATAAACCCTCCACACCGAGTACAGGTATCTTCATTTTCCAGCATGCGAGAATATAGCAAGCTGGTTTCTTTTGATTGGCCGGAAAGAGATATTGAAGATCCAGTTTTGGCTGGCTGCTTGGTTCGTGCTGACACTTTCTTCTGTATGTGAAGATTGGACATCTGTTACTCCTTCAAAGGCGTGCGAGAATTTACGCACTCATCACCATTACTAATAAATGATACTTGATAATGCTAAATAGATATAGCTCTTTGTTGTTAAGTCAAGATTAACCAAATATTAAAAAAATCTCATAATTGGGGATAACAACGAAAAAAACCGGAGGGAAATGAGAAATCAGCCAGAAATACGCAATATAATCAATTGCTTTTGTGAACCAAAGGCAAGAGAAATGACTGATTAAATTTGGCTATGGCCACCTGAAATGAACAACTGATGTAGATTTTTCAGTAATCTTGATCATTCGTTCAACGGTTTTCCCATTGGAAGACGTCGCTTTAATTGAGTATACTCCCTTAGGTGCGTCAAGGAACAACCATGGTCCTTGTACTTCTTCGGAAGGAATCGAAATGGTCGTGCCTCCATCCTGTTTGTGAATTTCAAGGGATACTCCGGCCAGGAAGGCACGATCTCCCTGAACAAAAATTAATTTAAGCGAGTATGGGGGGTAGGAGAGGCTTCGTTCCTCTTTTCCAATGCCAGCACTGAAGTAGCGAATCCCCTCCTGCTCATACAGAGGGAATATCATTGTCTTTGGGATCGTATCTCCCTGTAGGGCAATTTCCAGTGTGGAGGTTTGATGAGGGGAAGCGACGGATAAATGAGGAAAGGCCATCACCAGAAAAAAAGTTATGACCGATTTCCAGATTCCGGGGTTGAAAGACAACCTAATTTTGCCATAAGCCTTTGAATCCTCCTGTCGGGATTGCTGCTTCCCTTTTCCTGCTTCACAAAATCTCACGTCTCAAACCCTCCTGAATAATTTTGTTTGAATTTCACAATCAATGGGCTGGCTAAACCCTCTATAGTAGTAACAATAGGTTGACTAAGAATAACGGAATTTTTTTCCAGGTCAAGGGCCAAGAGCATCATAACCGATTCCGGTGACCTCTTTCATGATATCCATGGGGATGATTCTCAAGGAGAACCGTTTTCTTCATCGGGGAGGTGAAGAGAACGTGGGGTCTGGTCGAGATGTTGAGGATCGGCTATTTCTTTTTTAACCGAAACGCCTAATTGTTGAAATTTCCTGGCTGTAGGGAAAATTCGTGATTCAAGCGAGGCGACGGCTGCATTATATGATTCCACGCTGCGTCCCAACGATTGTCCAATCCGGGCTATATGTTCCGAAAATGTTCCCATGCGGTCGAATAATTCCTGACCCAAAGCCGCGATTCGTTCGGCTTCCTCAGTCAATTTTCCCTGGCGCCAGCCATAGGCAATAGCGCGTAATAAGGCAATAAAGGTCGTCGGCGTTGCTAAGACCACTTTTTTGGTTAAGGCGGTTTCCATCAAGGAGGGATCTCGTTCCGCTGCGGCAGCTAAAAACGAATCATTGGGGATAAATAACACCACGAATTCAGGCGCTGAAGGAAATTGATCCCAATACTCTTTTGCGGCTAACTGAAAGATATGCTGCTTGACCTGCTTCACATGTCGATTCAAGGCCGTTTCACGCTCTGCCTCGGTTTGGGCTTCCAGGCTATCGAGAAAGGCATTCAGGGGAACTTTGGAGTCCACCACCACATCGCGTCCTGCCGGAAGTTTGACGATCATATCGGGGCGGAGGCGACCCGCTTCTCCCGTGACGCTCTTTTGTTCAAGAAAATCGCAATGCGCCGACATTCCGGCTAATTCGGCGGTTTTTCGAAGGGCAATTTCGCCCCATCGTCCGCGAATCTGTGGAGAGCGAAGGGCATTGGCCAATTTGGATGTTTCGGCTTGGAGAGCATATTGAGCCGAAGCCAGTTGGCGCAATTGTTCACTGACGGCACTGATTTCCCGCAAGCGTTGATGTTCCAGGTCCTGGTTGGCTTTATGATAAGTCTGGAGGGATTCGGTCAACGGTTGAAGAAGCGATTCCCATAATGCATTCCGATGATCCAAATGAGCCGAGGTTTCATTCTGGAGAGCCCGGAATTTTTCTTGGGCAAGCGTAAGAAATCCTTGGTTGTTTGTGGCCAGGGCCTGAGCCGCCAGGGAACGGAAGGTGTCGGATAAGGTTTCTTTCGTATGATGAAATAGCGCTTCCCGTTCCGAAACCAGAGTTTGCATATCCTCCAGTTTGGTCAGGGCGGCGGCCTTGGCACCCTCCAGAACTCGGAGTTCTTGTTGCAGGCGGGTTCGTTCCTCTTGGATATCCCTCAGGTGGTCTTTAAGAGGAGAGAGTTGTCCCAAGGTGGAAGCCAGTTGAGACTCGAGAGCTTGATGGGTTTTTGTCAAGGATTTCTGGAATTTGAGATAACTCAGTCCCCAAAAGATTCCACCTCCGGCCAGAAAGCTTCCCAGCATGAACAAACCGAATAAAGGATCCGAATTCATAAATCTATAGGGAGTTCGTGGAGATCGGGACTGTTTTCGTCAGATTAAGGCCAGAGGGGTCATGGCTCATTTTGTTTGGACAAGACGGAAGGTGCATGAGTTCGAATAGCTATCCTGGAGTCGTTCGTCTGGAATGCCCTAACGGCAACCCTAAAAAAAATGCCTCTACATAGACCTCTGAGGCAATGTCGAGTACCATAAAGGGAAGCGAATCCGCTTGAACCCATTCCTGATTGTCATTTTCAGCATATGTGGAGGCCGAAACGATGGATAAAAAATTCCGTCTGTCTATCTGGTATTTCATTATTGCCTTCTGGGGGCTCATCATTCTTCAAGAAATTTACTTTGCCGCCCAGCATATGGATGAGGTGCCGTACAGCCAGTTTAAGGCTTGGGTGCAAGAAGATAAAGTAGCCGAGGTCTCCATTACCGAAAAAATCATTCATGGCAAACTCAAATCACAAAACAGTCAGGATGCGCCCCAATGGTTTCAGACCGTGCGGGTGGATGATCCGAATTTGGTCAATCTGCTTGAAGAGAAACACGTGGAGTATGCAGGCGTCGTCGTGAGTACGCTATGGAAAGATGTGGCCTCGTGGGTGGTGCCAATTCTGGTGTTTGCGGGCATTTGGTTTTTGATCCTGAAAAAACTCGGACAGGGGGCGGGCGGCGGGTTTATGCGAATTGGAAAATCCAAGGCCAAAGTATATATCGAAAATGACATTCCCACACGTTTTGCTGATGTCGCAGGCGTGGACGAAGCCAAGGATGAGTTGATGGAAGTGATTGAGTTTTTGAAAACCCCGGAAAAATTCACCCGTATCGGCGGACGAATTCCTAAAGGAGTGTTGTTGATCGGTCCTCCTGGAACCGGAAAGACGTTATTAGCCAAAGCGATTGCGGGGGAAGCGGGAGTGCCGTTCTTTTCCATCAGCGGGTCGGAGTTTGTGGAGATGTTCGTGGGAGTCGGAGCGGCCAGAGTACGGGATTTATTTGAACAGGCCAAAAGCAAGGCCCCCTGTATTATTTTTATTGATGAGCTGGATGCGCTGGGGAAGGCCAGGGGAACGGGCCCCATGATGCATGAAGAGCGTGAACAAACGCTCAATCAGCTGCTGGTCGAAATGGATGGGTTTGACCCTCGTGTAGGAGTCATTATTTTAGCCGCGACGAATCGACCTGAAATTTTGGATCAGGCCTTGTTGCGGGCAGGGCGTTTTGATCGCCAGGTGCTGGTTGATCGGCCGGATCGCCAAGGCCGGACAGCCATTTTGTCTATTCATGCTACATCCATCAAATTGGCTCCCGGTGTGAATCTGGAGCAGATTGCGGCGATGACACCGGGGATGGTCGGGGCGGATTTGGCCAATGTTGTTAATGAAGCCGCCTTGCTGGCTATCCGCCGTGGGCGGGAAACCGTTCAGCAATCCGATTTTGAGGAAGCCGTGGAACGGGTCATTGCCGGATTGGAAAAGAAAAGTCGGGTATTGAGTCAGGATGAGCGAAAACGGGTGGCTCACCATGAGATCGGACATGCCTTGGTGGCCTTGTCCCTGCCTGGGGCTGATCCGGTTCAGAAGATTTCTATTGTGCCTCGGGGAATCGCGGCTTTAGGTTATACCCTTCAATTGCCGACGGAGGATCGTTATTTATTGACCCGAACCGAGTTGGAAAATCGAATCGCCGTATTGATGGGAGGGCGAGTGGCGGAAGAATTGGTCTTTGGTGAAGCGTCGACCGGAGCGGCGGATGACTTACAGAAGGCTACCACGATTGCCAAGCGCATGGTGAAGGATTATGGGATGAGTGAAAAACTTGGCACTGTTGCATTGGATCAGTCCGCTCATCCCTCGTTTTTGAAGTCGGTAGAACCCCAAGGGGCACCAACCTATTCTGAGCACATTGCCCAGGAAATCGATTTGGAAGTTCGGCGGATGATAGAAGAACAGGGCAGCCGGGTTCGGGAATTGTTGTCCTCGTTAAGACCGGTGATGCTCAAAGGGGCTGAAAAATTGTTGAAGGATGAAGTGATGAGCGGAGAGGAACTGAAGGCTCTCCTTCCGTTTTCAACGGAAGGAGAGCCTTCAGTTCAACATGCGGAAACGAGGAGTTAGTGTTCGGGATGGTGTTCCGAATGGTGCTCCAGATTGGGTATTGGCTTATACCCATCACCATCCTCTTGTTGTTGGTGGGTGACCCTGATGTCGATGACTGCTCCCTCCCGTCCAAGAGCTTCCGGAGTATAACGAAAATTTCGTCTCATGGTGGTGTGTGACCAACGCTTGTCTCTAGGGTTCTGAAACACGAATTGCGTTTTCAAATTTTCTCCGGCCAACACGACCACTTTCGTATCCAAATAGCCCGCCATGCCTGCATGCCAGGCTATGAGCTGATAGACTCCCTCCGGGATATCCGTGATCGAAAAGTTCCCTTCGTTGTCGGTAACCGCGTAATAGGGGTTGTTTACGGCCACTCCCCAAGTCTGCATATAAGCATGGAATCCGCATTCCAGGAAGAGCAGGCGACGCCCGCGGGTGAACTGGAGAGTGTCAACCATGGGTTCCCCTGGTTCGTGCACATGATCTTTCAGTAAGTGTCTCGGATGAAAGGGATTTAAGCGTAGAGGCCGGTGAAACATAATCTTGGGCCCGAACGATGCCGTTTCATACACCTGTACATCATGGACGATGGGATCCATATTGATGATATTAATAGGCTGTTGGTCACGGACTACGGTCAGCGCAGGGGTAAACATGCAATCTTGAGTAGTGATAGTCGCTGGGGGAGTTTCCGGGAAAGGTTTGCCTTTATACACTCCCTCGAGAAACACCACCGCATTCGCCAAACCGCTGTCCGGACCGACTTGAAATTCATCTACGATTCGCCACCCCGTACCGGTGGAAATCCGCCCACAAAATTCGGTGTCATTATTCAGGGTCAAATTATAGGCCAGTGGGGGCGGTTCCTGCCCATCAAGTTTCACTTTTCCACTGATGGCGCCACCATTGGTAACCGTCATGGATTCATAGGCAAAACCATGTGAGGATAGTGTGAGAATAAAACCAACACTCAATACCCACCATGCGTGTTTCATTGAATTGATCCTTTGATAAGACAAGTAATTGAGTAAGCGATGCGTGGAAAATTTAATGAATTTATCATCCTACGAAATCAGACAGACTCAATTCTAATCCACGCAGGAATAGAATCTCAAGCGTTTGCTTGGTATCACCGGTTCTCTACCCTTTGAAAAACCGTGAGATTTTCTGAAACGGTAAGATGGCTCAGCTGGACACTAAACCTGTCCCTCAGATGCGACCTATATCCTATTGTAATGTATAGGAAAGCATATAGTTTGGAATGCGTTTCCTGAAGTGTCCAAGAATTTGGACAGAGAGAAGAGGATGCCCGGTTGACGAAAGCTTACATTCCTCTTCGGATTATCTAACCTGTATGTGGAGAAAATTCTAAGGAATGGAGAGACTGTCTGCTTGATTTTTGTAGACACGTAGTAAACTGGTGACCTTGAAAATTCGAGGCCCTTGTGACATTTTAAGATTCCCCAAAACATTAGAAGCAATCCGGTAAGGGAAAAGAACATAGACAGTTGAAAAGAACGGAAAATTAGTTATCCATGGGGCTTCAGATCACTCGGGAACATTTTGATGATGATCATTACCGTCAATTTGGGGAACGGCTGACTCATAGTTTGGCGGCCTTGAACGAATTACTCCACCGCCCGGGTTTTGGGGAAGGTGCGCAAAGCATCGGAGCCGAAATGGAATTGTCCATTATCGATGAAAAAGGTCAAGCGCTCCCTATCAATCGTGCTGTGTTGAATCAGTGTGTGAATGAACAACTTCAGTTAGAACTCGACCGGTTTAATCTGGAGTATAACTTGGTTCCTGTGGCGTTGGCAGGTAACCCCTTTTTCAATTTGCAAAAACAATTGGAAAAAGCGTTAGCTTTGTTAGAGCGAAGTGCCAACTGTCTTGGCGGACGAATTGTGCCAATCGGCATCCTTCCGACGTTACGAATCAATGAGCTGGATTCATCTGTGATGTCCGATCTACCTCGATACCGGGCCTTATCAGCTGGATTGCGACGTTTGAAGAGGGGCCCGTTTATCATCCACATAGACGGTGCCGAACCGTTAAGCGTGACTTGTCAGGATGTTACCCTGGAAGGAGCCGCAACATCCTTTCAAGTGCATCTTCGTGTCGATCCGAATACCTTTGCCAACGTCTATAACGCGGCCCAATTAGCCACATCCGTGGTCCTGGCTCTCAGTGTCAACTCCCCGACGTTTCTTGGTCAACGTCTCTGGGATGAAACTCGCGTGGCCCTCTTTAAGCAAGCCATTGATAGTCGAAAGACCGATGAACATGATTGGCAGCCACCGGCCCGAGTGTCGTTTGGCTTCGGCTGGGTCCGTAAAGGGGCGTATGAATTATTCGCCGAGGCAGTGGGGTTGTTCCCTCCGCTGCTCCCGGTGGTGGGCAATGAAGATCCCTGGGACTGTTTGGCCAAGGGGTATTTGCCGAAACTGGAAGAATTGCGATTACACCAGGGCACCGTATGGCGGTGGAATCGAGCGATTTATGATGCCAATGATCACGGGCATATTCGTATCGAATTGCGCGCTCTGCCATCCGGTCCCACACCGATTGATATGGTGGCCAGCGCCGCGTTTCTCATTGGTCTGACGTTGGGGCTCAGCCGGAAGATTGAAACCCTGTTGCCTCATTTTCCTTTTGACTATGCCCATCGGAATTTTTATCGTGCGGCACAGTATGGGGTGGATGCCACGTTGCTTTGGCCCACGTCAGGTGTGGGCGGTCCCAAAGAAATGTCCGTGTGCGCACTGGCGGAAGAGTTATTGCCGATTGCCCAAGAAGGATTGTGTGAGGCCGGGGTCAATCAACAGGAAATTGACAGGTTGTTTCAGGTTATTCGTCGGCGAATTCAGACACGGATGACAGGTGCCCGTTGGCAATTAATGATCTTGGAGCAATTAGATAAAAAAATGGACCGATCCGCGGCCCTTTCGGAAATGCTCGAAAGATACCTCACGCACTCCCACACAGGCGTTCCTGTGGCCGAGTGGAGCCGGGAGGTGTCATGAACGTCTCCTATGGCCTTCCGAAGTGGGTGGATCCCCGGCCTGATGAGGTTGGAGACACGGTGGAATCCTTCCTTAAAAAGTTGGGTCAACCCAGTCTTTTATGGTTTCCAGGAAAAGACTCTTCACGGACGCGGGCGTTTTCAACCTTATTGCATGGGAACGAATCTTCGGGTGTGCGGGCCCTCCACCGGTGGATGAGAGAGGGCCATGAGCCCGCCGTGAACCTGCTCTGTTTTATCGGGGTGGTCCAAGCCGCCTTGACTGAACCATTGTTTTCCACCCGTTGCGTGCCGGGATGGCGGGATTTAAATCGATGTTTCCGTGCACCCTTTGAAGGACCGGAGGGCCGGATTGCGGAAGGCTTCCTCAAGGAGTGTCGATCGGTGAAGTCCGAAGCCCTCATTGATGTCCACAATACTTCAGGAAGAAGTCCCGCCTATGGGGTCACGACACAGGGAGGCCAGCGGCAAGAATTTCTGACCTCCCTGTTTTCCGATCATCTCGTGGTGACCGATCTGCAATTGGGGGCTTTGATGGAGGTTACTGAAAGCGACTGGCCGACGGTCACTATTGAGTGTGGTGGAGGGAATAATCATTTATCTCACGAAGTGGCGTATCAGGGGCTTGCCCGGTATGCAGCGGCCGAATCGTTGGATCTTTCTTCACGCGGGGTGACCGTCATGCGCCATCCCCTGCGTGTTGAGATTCGCCACGGGGCAAGTATCGCCTATGGGGCGGAGCCGTGCAATGGAACTGACCTGTGTCTGCCTTTGGATGTGGATTTATTTAACTTCGGAATATTGACGTCCCAGGATTCTCTCGGATGGGTGGGGCCCAAAGGTCTGGATGTCTTGTACACCAAAGATGCCCGGGGATGCGATCGCAGCCGTGAAATTTTTTCTGTTCATGAACATACCTTACGCCTGGTGCAACCCAGCCGAATCATGATGGCGACCACACGCCAGGACATCGCCCAAAGCGATTGTCTTTTTTATGTCTTGCCGGTGGAATAATTCTCTTCCTTTCTCCACTCCCTCAAAAAAATACTGACAACGTGGCACAAAAGGCCGAGAGGTGGCCCTTGATGTGGGGCGGGAGGGAAAGCGGAAACTGCTTCCTCAGAAGATTGGTGCACCGGTGAAATCGGGATTAGGTGTCAGTACTGCATGAACCGGAATAGCAGGATAATGCCTCCACCCATTCCGAGTATGATCGCCATGTTGGGGACCACAAACCGGGCCAAAGGCTTTCCCCCGCTCCATAAGACAATCAGTGCTTTCACAATTGTGTTGGTGATGGCTGCCAAGGTGAGGGCCGTGGCGGTCGTCCAGGGACTCAACCCTTCCTTAAAAAATTGCACCAGAGACAATGTGATCGCATCAACATCGGTTGTGCCCGCCAGAATGCTGGACCCATATAGACCGGCTTCGCCTAGAAAGGTTTGCGCGGCTTTGGCAATAAACAGGACCGCGGCATAGAGCAAGCCAAATGTCAGTGCGGATCGTAACTCAAATGGATTTCGATGCGGGATTTCTGTGGCGTTGGAGGAAGGCCTTCGCGATTTTCCATATAAAAACAGAACGGTACCAAATCCGGTCAGGCTCATGGCTCCCAGGGGGGCCAGGAGCGCCGGCACCAAACCGGGTTCCAGCAGACCGACAATAACGAGCATTCGAGCGAACATGGCACTGGAAGCTCCAAGGATGGCCATGGATCCGGTAATCGCCAAATGTGGATTTCTGCGGACTTGTGAGGACACGCTTAAGGTGACGGCCGTTGATGAGACCAGCCCTCCGAGGATACCGGTGGTGGCCATACCTTTTCCCGGGTCAAGAAAACGCGTGCAGAGATATCCCAAAAAACTGATGCCGGCAATGAGTACCACCATCAAGCCGATGGAAAAGGGGTTGAGCACGCTGAAGGGACCGAAGGTGCGGTTGGGAAGGAGGGGGAGTACGACAAGGGCCAATATGACAAATTTTGCGGTGGCATAAATATCATCATCCGAAACCCGTGCGACCAGTTGATGCAGTCGTTCTTTAAAGGACAGTAGGGCCATCACCACGGCGGCGCTGGAGATCAGCAAGAGATATCGATGGGTGGTGTCCATGCCAAGGTTGGGAATCAGTGCCAGGGCACCGAGAAGAAAGGTGATCAAGGCGGCCACAGGAGTGGTCAGCCCCGTTCGGTCTGTTCTTCGGGATTCCTCAAAGTACGACACGGCTAAAAAACTTCCAAGAATCAACAGCGATCCGAACAGCACCCATATTCCCAAAGCTTGGGAAATAAACATCGACAGGGCACCAGCCAAGGCAATGAGAGGGAACGTCCGCACCCCGCCAATTCTCAAGCGCTGTTCGACCGAGGTGTCCTGCTGACGTTCCAGCCCTATCAAGGCTCCGGCAGCCAGGGCGACCAAAAAACTGATCAAGGTTTCTTCAAACGTCATCATGGCTGAGAACAATTATTCTTTCTTTGAGAAAAAACAGTACCGATCAATGATCAACCTTCCTATGGTAGTGGAAACAACCGGTGAAAAGAAGATGAGAGTATAAGTTGGATATGGTGAGGCCCATTCACATTTTCCGGAAAGATTGATAGCGATGACTAATTGAGTCGGAGACCTTATTGACCACATTCTCCTCAAAACCTGAAGGCTCATCCCTTCAAAATGTTCGGTTTCGCACCCGAGACTGTTCGTTTTTGCACCACTATGGCTGGGTGACCTGGGAAAAAATTATTGAAAAACAACTAATAGGCAACAAAAGGATTTGGTCCCTCATTTGCTTGGTCTTTTAAGGGCAAGACACTTCGAGTGCCGGAAGATAAATGTTCCATTCAATAGAGCAGAAACATTCATTCTGGCGCTATTTAAAGGAGGACCTATGAAACGACGAATGCCCTTGTCATCACTTTGGTCAGTCATTTTAGCAGGTGGTGACGGGGAACGAACCCGCCCCTTTATCCAGCAATGGTTAGGATATCCCCTCCCAAAACAATATTGTACGTTTGTGGGGACTCGTTCCATGTTGCAACATACCTGGGACCGCGCCAATCAATTGAGCAATCCGAACCGTAAAATCACTGTGGTGGCCTCCAATCATCAGGTCGATGGGGCCGGGAACTTTGGCGGGCAGAACGAAGGCACCCTTCTGTTTCAACCTCGGAATTGCGATACCGGACCCGGCATTCTTCTCCCGCTTACCTATATCAGAGCTCGTGATCCTCAAGCCGTAGTGGCCATTTTCCCGGCGGATCATTTTATCTTCCCGGAGGAACGATTTGTGGAGACGGTTAGCCGGGCTGTACGGGCTATCGAATTTTTAACCGATCGAGTAATCCTGATGGGGGTTCGTCCGACCTATGCCGAACCCGAGTATGGCTGGGTGGTGCCAGGTGCCACGTTAGGTTGGAGTGGCGGTTCACCCATTCGGGCCATACGGACCTTTCAGGAGAAACCCGATTTTCGTCAAAGTCAGGAATTGCTCCGTCAAGGTGCCTTATGGAACACTTTTGTCATGGTTGGCAAAGTTGAGACCCTATGGAATATGGGTTGGACATGTTTCCCGGAAATCATGAAAGGGTTTGACAGGTTGGGAAAAGCCGTGGGCACTCCGGCGGAGGGCTCCACCCTCCAGGCCATCTACCAGGAGATGCCATGTCGTAATTTTTCTTCTGAGGTGCTGGAATGTCTGACGGATCGGCTGGGGATTATGGAACTGGAACAGGTCATGTGGAGTGATTGGGGACGACCTGAACGGATCGTTGAAACATTAAAGGCGGTGGGCAAACAGCCGATTTTTTCCTCTGCCCATAATAATCCGGTTTCTCATCTTTCCCAAAATAATACGAATGTCGGAGTCGTGTAGGGTAGTAATCCGACCATACACCTATTTTAAGACTTAAGGGGGAGTTTTGCCATTTTCCTTAATTAGAGTTCCCGCCTAGCTTGGTTTTCATTTTTGCGGTAATTTCTTCAGCTTTTATCTTCAATGCCTGGTTTGTAACTGCCTTCCGAAAATTTCCATAATTTTCCTTCATCAAGGTCCTGTGGCATAGTGCCCCAGTCCATTCCAAAGTCAATGCGGAATTCTACCGCATTAAGAATGTTCGGAAACCCTTCTTTTCTTGAGATGACCGTGAAATCGGCTTGAAGAGGGAATGGCATAACTCTCGCTTTTTAGAGAAAGAAAGATCCCTGAGGGAAGGAATGAACGGTGGCTGAGCAAAACGAAAAAAGTCCGGAGCGGATCATTTGGCAGAGCTATCCTTCCTGGGGCCAATTTAGTTGGCTCTATCTGTTTGCCATGTGGACAGGCATGAGGGGACTCATTCTCCTGCAAATGAACGTGGCCGGGTGGAAATTATGGATGGGCGGAGTCGTGATCTTATTAGGATTGGTGGTCGCTCTCCGTTATTGGGCCGAATATATCCTCACCACGAAGCGTGTGGTGTTGAAAAACGGGTACTCGGGAAAAGAATTGGAAAGTATGGAGATTCGCACCATTAAGAAGGTGGATTTGGATCAGGGGCCGTTTGCCGGTTTTCTGGGTATAGGGACGGTGGTGGTGAAAGAACGGGACACGGAGAGAAGCCTGCGCTTTCGAGGAGTGCCGGATCCGGTAATCCCAATGACAAAACTTCAGGCCCTGTTGCCGGTTTCGGAAGATGTGACCAATAGCATCTGATATTGGCGAGCGCTCCATTTTTGAAGGACTAGTCCGACTCCTTCCATATGTCCACACTTGTACGTCGAATTCTGCTCCTCCTGGGAATGATTATTCTCATTATTCTTGGATCTTTCATTCTGGAGCGATACTTAACCATCACCCCGGCCCGCCCATTTGGGCATACCCAGTGGGCTCATCTGGTTGGTTGGCTAGGCCTGGGATTAATCGGTTTCACGTTTGTCTATCCGTACAAACGGTGGCGTCATCCTAATCAGGTGTGGCCCAGGGGATGGTTTCGAGTGCATATCATCTGCGGGCTGATAGGGCCGGGGATCATTTTCGTGCATTCGGGGGCACATTTTCACGCCTGGGTACCCATCTTGGCCCTGATAGCCATGGTGCTCGTGGTCATAAGCGGGATAACGGGGCAAGCGGTTCACTATCTGGCCTTTCAAACGCTTTATCGACAGCGCCATGATTTAGCGTCTCAAGGCATGTCCGAACAGGAGATGGAAGATTATCTTCATGATTTGGCGCTCGAAGAAGAAACACTTCGTTGGTGGAAATGCCTTCATGGTCCTTTGACCTGGAGCTTTGTCATGTTGACCCTGCTGCACGTCGGAGGAGCCATTTTTTGGGGAGGATTCTAGGTCATGGGGTGCCTGCGACCATGGTTGCCCCGTTTAATTTGGGCTCTTACCTTTCTGACCGTGGGCGTGGTGGTGTGGAGTTCAACCCGGTACCCCGAAGCCATGTGGGCCCCTGGACATTTAAGCCGCCATCATACTGATATAACGGACTGTCAAAGGTGTCATGAGGCGTTTCGTGGGGCGACCGCCGGTAAATGTCTGGGGTGTCATACCCAACAACGATTCCAGAGCGGCGCAGAAACCCAAGTCAGCCGCCAACATCTGGAGGTGATTCAACAGGGGCAAGCCTGTGTGGACTGTCACACGGAACATCAAGGTGCTCTCACGCTCATTACCATGGGGGAGGTGAAGAATCCACATGGGGAATTTATTTTTCGGGCTACGGGAGCCAGCTCTTGTTCCGGCTGTCATCAAGTCAATCCTGAGAAGGGAACAATGACGTCCGGCCTCTTGGAGAACTCCCTTGTTCAACATTTACGTGAGGAAGGTGAAGGGGCGCACCGACCCGGCCATTTTGCCAAATGTCTCAATTGTCACCGGTGAGGACAAGTGGAAATTGAGGATGAGTGAAAAGGGTTATCCTCGTCCGGTTTTCGGGGTTGACCGGAAGAAGGTCAATCAGCACAAATACGGAATGAGCCAATTTCGAATCAGGATGCGTCGGCAGTATTCAGCGGCACAGAAATTGGTCGTGAGGCGAAATAGCCAAGAGGGATTAATTTATTCTGAGGTAAGTGAATCGAAAGGAGAAAAGGAATGAAAGTGCTGCTGGCCGTCGAGCAAACCCGCATATCCGCCGGAGCCATTCGGATGTTGTCAAAGTTAATGCTCCCCTCCGGGTCTGATCTGTATCTACTCCATGTGAATCCCATTCCGCAAAAGATTACCGGTCTGGCGAAGGAACGGATTTTAAGAATTTCTCAGCAGATTCAGGAAGTCCAGAAAGACGTGATGGAGCACGCGCATGAATTTCTGAACAAGGTTGAGAAAACTCTACGTCGACAGGATGTGCAGTTTCATACCATTGTGAAAAAGGGATATCCCGGAGAGGAAATACTAAAAACTATTCACGCGAAAAACATTGACCTGGTGGTGCTCGGCACGCGGGGCTATTCCCAGGCAGCAGGTTTTTTGATGGGCAGTGTCAGCCAATGGATATTACATGAAGCGCGATGCTCGGTCATGATTGCCCGCCCCATGGCCCGTGAGAAAAAGCAAACCCGAGGCATGAAAGTGATTCTGGCCACAGATGGATCTTCCGACTCTCAATCGGCTGTCGACTTTGTCAACTCGGTGGAATTGCCTGACTCCACACAAATCATGATTCTTCATGTCGTGCAAAAACATGTATACGAAACCGAACAGGCGTTAACCGTGAAAAGTGAACATGAACCCGAATTTGCCAAAATGGCTGAAGAGCTTCTCGAGGCCCGTGGACGGGAAGGGACCAGGATACTTCAAGATACCCGTAAGGCGTTAGCCTCTTCCAGCCTTCAGGTAAAAGAGCGGTTGGTGTTCGGTAATCCTGCTGAGGATATTCTGAAGACCGCCCGGTATATCAAGGCTGATCTCATCGTGATGGGGGCTCGTGGGCCGGCGGCAGGTCGGCGAATGTTCTTGGGCAGTGTGTCCAACAAGGTCGTTCATAGTGCCGGATGTTCCGTGGCGATCATTCGCAAAAGAGAAAAGAAGTGATTCGATGCAACTCGGGCAAGAAGATTGGCCTGTTGGGTGAAGTGGCTGGCCTTTTGTCGCTTCCTTTGTGATGGGGGAAAGTTGCAGTCAGATGTGAAGATCTCTCCCTTCCGCGCTCAGGAAGGTATTCTTTGAGTTATCGGTTTTACCGAGGTATTGGATCATTGTCACCTGTGAAAAACGGAACGTGTCATGAGCATTCGAAATTTCAAATACCTGTTTAAGCCTCGGTCCATCACCGTGATTGGTGCGTCAAATCGGCCAAATCGCGTAGGAAGTGTGGTGATGCAAAATCTTCTCAAGGGAGGATTTCAGGGGCCTATTATGCCGGTGAATCCAAGGTATCAGGCGGTGTGCGGAGTGCTGGCCTACCCTAATGTGCAGGCCTTGCCGATGAATCCTGATCTGGCCATTCTTTGTACCCCTCCCAACACTATTCCCCGGTTGCTTCAAGAATTGGGCGAGCGTGGAGTCCGAGCTGCGGTTATTGTGACAGCCGGCATGAGGCCGGAAGCCTCAGAAGGGGAGCGTGCGAATGACGCGAGTGAATGGAGGGGCATGTTGGAAGCGGCTCGAAATTTCGGTATGCGTCTTCTTGGTCCGAATACGATTGGACTGCTCATTCCTTCCATGCATTTGAATGCCAGTTTTGCGCATATGGAGGCACATCCCGGATCGCTGGCGTTTATTTCCCAGTCAGGTGCTCTCTGCACGGCTGTTCTTGATTGGGCTCGCTCTCAGGGAATCGGCTTTTCCCATTTTTTGTCTCTCGGGGATAGCGCAGACATTGATATGGGGGATGTCCTGGACTATCTCGGGAGCGATCCCAATACCCGTGCGATATTGATGTACATTGAATCCATCACCCAGGCGAGAAAGTTCATGTCTGCAGCTAGAGCCGCAGCTCGCAATAAACCGGTCTTGGCGATCAAGGCCGGACGTCAGGCGGAAGGAGCCAAAGCCGCCAGTTCTCATACTGGGGCCCTGATCGGTCGCGATGAGGTCTACGATGCGGCATTCAGCCGGGCCGGAATTTTACGGGTGTTTGAAATCGATGAATTGTTCGATGCAGTGGAAACACTGGAGCGAACCTACCCGTTGCAGGGCAATCGGCTGGCCATTGTGACGAATGGCGGAGGACCCGGCGTTCTGGCCGCGGATGTCTTTGCGGAAGGCGGTGGGACGCTCGCCCAACTTTCAGACACCACGCTTCAGGAGCTATCAACCCTCCTGCCCTCCAGTTGGTCGAGGGGAAACCCTATCGACATTGTCGGGGATGCCGGAGGGGAACGCTATGCGCAAGCGTTAACACGTATTATGAATGATCCTGATGTTCATGCAGTCGTCGTGACCCACGCGCCCACAGCAGTGGTCACCGGCGAGGAGGCGGCTCAGGCTGTGGTGAATGTCATTCGCACGTCGGTCTCAAAGAAAAATGTGTTCACCAGTTGGCTCGGTGGTCAAACCGCACGTTCGGCCCGTCAACTCTTTGCCGAGGCTCATATCCCGACGTATGACACTCCCGAAAAAGCTGTGCGGGCTTTTCTCCACCTCATGGAATACTCCCAACGTCAGGAAATGTTGATGGAAATCCCGCCTTCCATCCCCCGTGAATTTCAACCGGGTTCCTCTTCTGCGAGATTTGTGATTGAGCAAGCCCTCGCGCAGGGGAGGTCTCTACTGAATGAACCTGAGGCAAAGGCGATTCTGGCTGCGTATGGGATTCCAACCGTGGAGACCCATATCGCCTCGACCACCGAGCAAGCCATTCGCTTTGCAGAACAGGTGGGGTTTCCCGTTGCGCTGAAAATTCTTTCTCCCGACATTACTCATAAAACGGATGTCGGCGGAGTGGTGCTGGATGTGGAATCCCCTAAAGCCGTTGAAACGGCATTTCAGGGAATGAGAGATCGGTTGCAGCAGATTCATCCAGGGGCGGAGATGCGTGGAGTGACAGTTCAGCCGATGGCCCGACGGCCCGGCGCCTACGAATTATTGGTTGGGGCGACCGTTGATGCCGCGTTTGGCCCGATCATGGTTTTTGGACAGGGAGGCATCGCGGTCGAACTGTTGGGTGATCATGCGATGGCGCTTCCTCCCCTGAACATGAAATTAGCGAAGGACCTGATTCACTCGACAAGAATTGTCTCATTATTACGGGGATTCCGGACACAATCGGGCGTTGATCTGGAGGCCATTTGTCTGACCTTGATTCAAATTTCTCATCTTGTCCAGGATTTTCCTGAAATTGTGGAGCTGGACATTAACCCGCTTCTCGCCGACCAGAAGGGAGTCCTGGCATTAGATGCCAGGTTAAAGATTGCACCTTCTCGCATTTCGGGTCCGCAGCATCTTGCCATTCGTCCTTATCCGCAAGAACTGGAGGAGTGGATCACGCTCCGTTCCAGAGAACGAGTGTTCTGCCGTCCTATCCGGCCTGAAGATGAGCTTGCTCATCATGAATTTTTTGCCAGATTGTCCTCGGAGGATATTCGATTCCGGTTTTTCGGGCTTATTCAAGAGTTGCCTCATTCCCAAATGGCCCGCTTTACGCAGATTGACTATGACCGGGAAATGGCGTTCATTGCGATTCGGAAGTCTGAAGTGGAACGTGCTGAAACACTTGGAGTCGTCCGGACCATCAACGATGCCAATAATCAAACCGCCGAGTTTGCCATTGTGGTGCGTTCGGATATGAAAGGGCAGGGCCTCGGGAGACAGTTGCTGGAAAAAATGATCCGGTATTGCCGAAAAAGAGGAACCGAGCGACTTATCGGCCAGGTCTTAACGGACAATACCGGCATGCTGGAGTTGGCGCGGCGAACCGGATTTACCAAAAAACTTACTGCAGAGGGAGATGCGATGGAGATTACGCTGAGCCTCACTTCCGGATGAGGGGAGGAATCCGTATAACCGGACGTGGTAATTGTTTCGCAGGGCCCGTCTGTTGACGAAAGACCCGTGAATCCTTTCAAGCAGTTCCCTGAATGAAGATGAACAGACTTCTCAGCATACTCATTGGGTTGCTAGCCGCCGGCTGTACGGCCGTTGGTCCGGACTATATTCCGCCTGAACCACAGACGCCCAAGACGTTTAGCAGTGAGCTGACAGGTGGGCTGCGCGCCACTTCAGACGCTAAAGCCACTCTGAGTCAATGGTGGACGACCCTGAACGATCCGGAACTGAATACCCTGATTGAAAGGGCGATTGGAGGGAATCTTGATTTGCGCCAGGCCGCGTCGCGAATTCGCGAAGCGCGGGCTCAACGGGGCATAAGCGAAGCTGATCGTTTTCCGACCATTGATGCCTCCGGGTCAGTGGCCCGGAAACGTTTTCGCTTTGGGACGAGTCAGGATAACGTACTCGCGGCTACGACCTCCTATTACCAGGCTGGGTTTGATGCCACATGGGAGATTGATCTGTTTGGTCGCCTCCAGCGACAGGTCGAATCTTCCGTAGCGGAATTTCAAGCCACCGAGGAAGAGTATCGGGATATCCTGGTCACATTGCTCGCAGAAGTAGCTCTGAATTATGTGGAAGTGCGGTCCTTTCAGACACGGATAGCGGTCGCTAAGGCCAATCGGGATGCCCAGGCGAAGACCTTTGACCTCGTGCTAGCCAATTTCGAAGGCGGAGAAGTCTCGCGGCTTGATGTTGAGCAAGCCCGATCCAACCTTGAGACCACCCGATCACAAATTCCCACCCTGGAGACGTCTCTCGCCCAAGCCAAGCATCGGCTGGCGGTTCTGCTCGGCCAAGAACCGGCTGCGTTGAACGAAGAACTCAAGAAGCCGGGACATGTTCCGCTCGCGCCTCCTCAATTGGCAATTGGTGTGCCTGCAGACCTGTTGCGCCGGAGACCGGATGTTCGACAGGCCGAGCGTGAACTTGCCGCACAGACTGCTCAAATCGGCGTGGCGACGGCGGAGCTTTACCCCAAGTTGACGTTGATCGGATCAATCGGTCTTGAGTCGTTTAGTGCCGGAGACCTGGTGTCTCCGGTCAATCGAGTGTTCAATATCGGTCCGTCTGTTCAATGGAGAATCTTTGATGCCGGTCGTATCCGCCAAAATATCGAAGTCCAAAATGCCAGACAGGAGCAGGCCCTGATTGCCTATGAAGCGTCCGTGCTCACCGGGCTGCAGGATGTGGAGGACGCCCTGGTGGCCTATGGCAAGGAACTGATCCGTCGTCAATCATTAGTCGAGGCTGAAAAGGCCACGCGCCGCACGGTTGAGGTGGCGGATGACCAATATCGTGCGGGAGAAAACGACTTCCTCACTGTCCTGGATGCCCAGCGGTCTCTGCTCACCATTCAGGATCAGTTGGCGGCCAGTAATGCCCAGGTCACAACGAACATCATTCGTCTGTATAAGGCGCTTGGGGGAGGATGGGCGACGCTAGCGCCGGAAGATGTTCGTGAATCAAGCCTGGATGAAGACCATCACAATCAGTCAGAAGGGGGAAAAAGTGCAAACAGGAAAACCGCCCACACTGAAACGGGCCAAGACCGTGACCATGTGAACCGGGACTTCAGTGGAGGCGCTTCATGACCCGGACGACCATACAGCTCGTGATACTGGGAGTGTTTGCAGCGGGTGGTGTAATTGGAGGATGGCAATGGTGGCAGAATCAACCCTCTCCTATTCCACAAGGCATCGTGTTCGGCAACGGTCGTATTGAGGCTGATCAGGTCGACATTGCTTCCAAGTTTGCCGGGCGCGTGCATGAAATTTTGGTCTACGAAGGTGATTTAGTCCAGCCGGGTGAAGTCCTGGCCAAAATGGATACGTTGGAGCAGGAGGCCGAACTGGCTAAAGCCAAAGCCGAACTCGCCAAAGCGCAGGCTGCCGTGAAGGAGGCTGAGGCCGTGATCGTCCAACGAAAAAGTGAACTCAAGCTGGCCCAGCAGGAATTGGCGCGTGCCGTGCCCCTTGTCCGCAAGGGATCGTTGTCGAAGCGGATTCTTGATCAACGGCAAAGCCAGAGGGATACCGCTGTGGCCGCATTGAATGCGGCGACGGCCAACCTTCGAACGCAAAGCCGTGGGATTGATGCTGCGCGCGCTGAGGTGAAGCGAATTCAGACCCAGATTGATGATGCGTTTTTGAAGACTCCAGTGGTGGGACGCGTCCTGTACCGCCTATCCCGGGAGGGAGAAGTCTTGGCCGCAGGTGGAAAAGTCCTGACGATTGTGGATTTGAGTGAGGTCTATATGGAAATTTTTCTGCCCTCCCGTGAGGCAGCACGCCTGACCATTGGGGCGGAGGCACGAATTGTGATTGATGCGGTGGCCTCTCAATTCGCGGTTCCGGCCACGGTCAGTTTTGTGGCCCCGGAAGCGCAATTCACTCCCAAGCAGGTGGAGATTCTGAGTGAGCGTGAAAAACTGATGTTTCGGGTGAAAGTCAAGATCCCGCGTGAGTTGGTCATGAAGCATATTGAAAAGGTGAAAACCGGGGTGAGAGGTGTTGCCTATGTGCGCCTTGATGACTCCATTCCATGGCCTGAGGCGCTTGAACAGCGTTATCCGGGTGACCCACCGTAAGACACTTCCATGTTAACAATGATTGGAACGGTGGCCAGTGTTGTAGGAGTCTCTCATCTCTACAAGAAGACTTGTGCGCTGGATGACATATACGTGGATGTTCCGTCCGGCCGTATGGTTGGACTTCTCGGCCCCGACGGAGTCGGCAAATCCACTCTGTTAGGCCTTATTGCCGGGGCCCGCCAGATCCAAGCAGGAACGATCCAGGTGCTCGGGGGGGACATGGCCGACGCACGGCATCGCAACGTCACCTGTCCGCGTATTGCCTACATGCCGCAAGGGCTCGGGAAAAATCTCTATGCGGAGCTGAGCGTCTTTGAAAATTTGGACTTTTTCGGTCGCCTGTTCGGACAATCAGCGGGCGAACGGCACGCCCGTATCGGTACCCTTTTAAGGGCGACAGGGCTTGACCCGTTTCCCGATCGGCCGGCCGGAAAGCTCTCAGGGGGAATGAAGCAAAAGCTGGGTCTCTGTTGCGCGCTCATCCACGACCCGGACCTTCTTATTCTGGATGAGCCGACCACCGGCGTCGATCCCCTCTCTCGCCGGCAGTTCTGGACCCTTATTGACAGCATTCGAGCGGGGCGCGCTGGTATGAGTGTGCTTGTGTCAACGGCCTATATGGACGAGGCTGAGCGGTTTGACTGGCTCATCGCCATGGATGCCGGAAACATTCTGGCGACCGGCTCGCCCGAAGAACTCAAAACCATAACTGACTCGGGGAGTCTGGAGGACGCCTTCGTTGCGCTCTTACCCAAAGGCAAGCGGGGTGGTCGGCACACATTGACGATTCCGCCCCGCAAGCACGCCGGTGGTGAGCCGGCCATCGTCGCGAAGGGCCTCACTCGCCGCTTTGGCAAGTTCACGGCCGTCGACAATGTCAGCTTCTCGATTGAGCGTGGAGAGATTTTTGGCTTTCTGGGGTCAAACGGGTGTGGGAAAACCACGACGATGAAAATGCTCACGGGGCTTTTACCGGCCTCAGAGGGGGAAGCACACCTGTTCGGACAGCCTGTTGATGCCGGTAACCTTGAAACACGAAAACGTGTTGGTTATATGTCGCAATCGTTCTCGCTCTATGGTGAGTTAAGCGTCAAACAAAATCTTGTGTTGCATGCCCGTCTCTTTCACCTTTCCCAAGAGGTGAGGGCTTCCCGGATCCACGAGCTCATTGACCGTTTCAGCCTCGCCCAGCATATCGACCAACTGGCCGACCAGTTGCCGCTTGGAGTACGCCAGCGACTCTCCCTTGCCGTTGCCCTCATTCACCAGCCGGAGATGCTGATCCTTGACGAACCCACTTCCGGTGTCGACCCTGTCGCGCGGGATGAGTTTTGGCAGCTCCTTATCGACATTTCACGTAACCAGGATGTCACCATCTTCATCTCGACCCATTTCATGAATGAGGCCATGCGTTGCGATCGTATTTCGCTGATGCATGCGGGTAGAGTGCTTGCGTGTGATACTCCGTCTGCCCTACAAAGGGCTCGGGGCGCATCCAATCTGGAGGAGGCCTTCATCAGTTATATTGAAGAGGCGGTAGGCCCATCCGAGGAGAAACCGGCAGAACTGACGGCAATCGAATCGTTGGAAGCACCTCCTTCCCCAACGCGTATGGCTGATGTTCATGCCGAACCGTCCCTGCTCAATCTGAGCCGTCTCGTGGCCTACAGCTATCGAGAAATATTAGAGGTGTTCAGAGATCCGATTCGACTGGCTTTTGCGTTTGTCGGGTCGGTGATCCTCATGCTGATCTTTGGCTTCGGGATCACGACCGATGTCGAACATCTCCGCTATGCGGTGTTGGACCTTGACCGGACACCGGCAAGCCGAACCTATCTGCAGAGTTTTGCCGGCTCCCCACGGTACTTCGTTGAGCAGTCACCGCTCCACTCTGAACCGGAAATACAGGAACGGTTGAAATCGAACGATATCTCCCTCTCGATTGAGATTCCTCCACATTTCGGTCGGGACTTGACGCGTGGGAGCAGACCTGAAATCTCAGTTTGGGTCGATGGAGCCATGCCCTTTCGAGGAGAGACGATTCAAGGCTATGTGGAAGGGGTTCATTCGAGGTATCTCAAGGATCTCACCCGCCGAAACCCCGGGAATGCGTCCTCAATGCTTCAGGCAAACATTGTGACCCGTTACCGGTACAATCCCACATTCGAAAGCGTGTATGCGATGGTTCCCAGCGTACCAGCCATATTGCTCTTTATGATTCCTGCCATCCTCATGGCCGTAAGTGTCGTGCGGGAGAAGGAACTTGGCTCGATCACAAATTTTTATGTCACGCCAACTACCCGCCTGGAGTTTCTGGTTGGCAAGCAATTTCCCTATGTGGCGATTGCGATGCTCAACTTCGGGCTTTTAACCTTTCTGGCGACCGTGGTCTTCCAGGTGCCACTGAAGGGAAACGCGTTGACGCTGACCTTCGGCGCCTTGCTGTATGTCACGGCGGCGACCGGACTTGGACTGCTGATGTCGGCGTTTACGTCGAGTCAGGTGGCTGCCGTTTTCGCGACGATGATTGTGGCCACATTGCCAACCATTCAATTCTCCGGCATGTTCCAGCCGGTATCGACGTTGGATGGTAGCGCCAAGGTTATCGGACTTCTTTGGCCTGCCACCTATTATATGCATCTCAGTGTCGGGGCGTTTACGAAGGGATTGGCGATTCGTGATTTGTGGGCGGATCTTGCGGCTCTGGCCACGTTCATCCCTGTCTTTACCCTCCTGAGTGCCATGGCCTTGAAGAAACAGGATCTCTGAGCATGAAACGGCTTCTGAACATCTTCTGGCTTGGGACAAAGGAATTGCGCAGTTTACAACGCGACAGCGTGGTTATCGTCCTTCTGTTCTTTGCCTTTACGTTTAGCGTCTATTCACGGGCGACCGGCACATCAGCCGAAGTACATCACGCGTCGGTGGCGTTGGTTGACGAAGACCGTTCAACTCTTTCCCGACAGATTGCCAATGCCTTTTATCTCCCGTATTTCCAGGAGCCTCAGATGATTTCAGCCGACGAGGTCGATTCGGGTATGGATCAGGGGCGATTCATGTTCGTGCTGAACATTCCTCCGCGATTCGAGGCCGATGTGATTGCCGGTCGTCACCCTGAGATTCAGGTGAATATCGATGCCACCGCAGTAATGCAGGCCAGTATCGGAGCGAATTACATTAACAACCTTATCTCAGATGAAATTATGCGTTTTGGACAAGGCATGAGTGAGGAATCAACCGGAGCCGTTGAACTGGTCACCCGGACGGCATTTAATTCCAACCGAAATCACTCGTGGTATAACAGCCTCGTCGGCCTCATCGACCAGATCACGATGTTAACCATTGTGCTCACCGGTGCGGCACTGATCCGTGAGCGGGAACACGGTACTCTTGAGCATTTACTCGTGATGCCGTTGACATCCTTCGACATCGCCATGGCCAAGGTCTGGGCAACCGGTCTTGTCATCCTGGTCGCCGCCGCACTTTCCCTGCAATTGGTGATTGAGGGACTTCTCTCAGTGCCCATTGCCGGTTCAAAATGGCTCTTTCTTGGTGGCATGGGTGCCTATCTTTTTTTTGCCACCGCGCTGGGAATTTTTCTGGGAACGATTGCACGATCCATGGCTCAGTTCGCACTGCTCATTGTTCTCATCATCTTGCCCTTGCAGATGCTCTCCGGTGGGAACACTCCTGTGGAAAGCCAGCCCGATTGGCTGCAGACCATCACGTTTTTCCTTCCGTCCCGCCACTTTGTCAGCTTCGCGCAGGCGATTATGTATCGCGGGGCAGGTTTTGATATCGTGTGGCCTGAATTTGTCGCCGTCACGGTATTAGGCCTGGCTTTCTTTCTGTTCAGCCTCGGACTGTTTCGCCGGTCAATTGCGAGGAGTACGTAGGAATCCAAGCAATCCAAGCAATCCAAGGAACAGATCTATCATGAAGCCTCACCATAATAATGCCATCGCATTTTCCTATTTTTCTACATTCGTCCATTGGCTCCGGTTTTGAGGGATTGACGGATTTAGCCCTGGGAAACTTCGAGGGACGTGAAGCCATGTTTAAGGCATATGGCTGTAGCAGAGACGCTCCGGCTTACGTCCCGCGAACCACTACACTCCTCGCATTGTGCCATTTCTTCTCCAGGCGGCGGTGCCGTTGGAATGCGGTGAGATTCTTTGGATGGGTTGAGTGGCGGGTGGGCTTTTCTTTCCGCTCTGCCTTACTTCCCAAAGGTAATTCTGGGGACGTGTACCCCTGAGACCTCTGTGACGGTCATTTGAAACAGCTGATAGAGCAGGCGAAAGGTCTCCTGGTTCCAACTCTGGGTTGAGTTGTCTTGGATAAAATAGTGCGCGCCGTTACAGTTTACCTCTCGCCCCGCAGCTTCGGGTGAGTTCTGCGTCTTGAGTATGTGAAGCGTGTGCGCAGGGTTCAAGGACCACTTTCAAATCGTCAGTTTCTGTTGGAAATTTGCCTGCACCACATCGGCGCGATATTCACTTTTCAGCCGGTGGGCCAGCGCATCCATCGCCTCGGGTTCACCATGGACTAACACAACACGAGGCCGTTTCTCGAAGTGATGGTACCAATTCATCAAGCCTTGTTGATCTGCATGTGCAGATAAGCCGCCAATGGTGTGCACCTGGGCCTTGACCTGTATGGTCTCGCCCCACAACCGAATATGCTTGGCGCCATCCACCAGAGCGCGGCCCAGGGTGCCTCTGGCCTGGAAACCGACGATCATTACGTGAGCGTGCTCGCGCCAGATATTATGCTTGAAATGATGTTTGATGCGGCCACCAGTACACATACCACTGCCGGCAATGATAATGGCGCCCGATTCGCGTCGGTTGATTTTCATCGAATCTTGGCTTCCTTGAGACAGATGCAGATTTGGCAAGCCGAATGGATCTCCGCCCTGTTCAAAGATGTTTTTGGCCTCGATATCGTAGATCTTCGCATGCTTGGCATAGACTTCGGTGGCTTCGATGCCCATGGGGCTATCCAGAAACACCTCCCAATCCCCGATACCCCATTCATCAAAGTAGCGCTTGAAGGTGTACAAGAGTTCTTGGGTACGTCCGACAGTAAAAGCGGGGATCATAATATTGCCTTTGCCGCTACGGGCATTGGAAATGATTTCACCCATCTCCTGCCAGGTTTTGTCCCAGTCCCGGTGCTGACGGTCGCCATAGGTGCTCTCCATGATGACCAGGTCTGCGTGCGTCACGACTTCCGGGTCACGTAGGATGGGCGCCCCCCGATGGCCCAGATCACCGCTGAACACAACTTTTCGCGAGTGATGACCTTCCTGCAGTTCGAACTCTGCGATGGCGGAACCCAGGATATGGCCTGCGTCTCGCAACGTCAGTTTGACGCCAGGCAAAATTTCCTCAGTCTTTCCATATTCGAGAGACCGAAAGTGTTTGTGAGCCTCACGTGCTTCCTCACGCGTATACAAGGGCTCCACTAACTTCAGGCCTTTCCGCTCGCGCTTTTTGTTTTCCCATTGCACCTCTTTTTCATTCAGATAGCCGGCGTCTTCCAGCATGATGGCACATAAATCTCCCGTGGCTCTATGCGTATAGACTTGCCCTTTATAGCCCCGTTTGATCAACAACGGCAGACGCCCCGAGTGGTCAAGATGGGCGTGAGTGAGCACCACGGCATCAATGCCTTCTGGATCAAAGAGGAACGGAGCGTGGTTATGGCGCTCATTTTGGGGACTGCCCTGAATCAACCCACATTCAACCAGCATCCGGGATTTACCGACGTGCAGTAAATAACATGAACCGGTAACTTCTCGTGTCGCCCCCAAAAATTCAATCTGCATCAAGTTGGCTCCTATCCCTGTCTATACCCTTTACGTCCAGCTCTCCTCATTCTCTATACCTTTCCAGGCACTGAAACGTTCCCGCATCCCATTCGATGACGTCATCACGCACCTGATCGTCCGCCTCCCGGTATGGCAAGGCCGCACGATTTTTCTGGAGCATACTCCACACCCGCCCATAGGACTTCCGGCTCAAATGCCGCTGGATTTCCTGTGCCGACATCCTGCGTTTCCCCTACATGACATAAAACCGAGCGTTGACCCAGAGGAGCGGGGTCGTCTTCGAGACTTCAAAGATGATGTCCCCCGAAGGCAGAGGTGGTGCGGATAGCCTTTGCACGTGCGGACTTCGAGACGAGTGCGCGGGATGAAATAGTGCTTAGCGTGATACCTCGGGTAGTGAAACTCTTCGCCTTGGAAGCGAGTAGGCCAAGGAAGAACACGGGCCTCCGCTTTCTGTGAGATTTCAGGAAAAACGCGTTTAGTTGGGAAGGGTTCCTCGGTCATCACATCATTCCTGGGAGCGGGAGAAGAGTCAGAACAGCCCTGTTGTATACCACAGGAAATCTGTGTGTGCCCTGTGCTGATAATCATTCAGATTTGTGTGCTGCCCGTGACAAGGGATTCGCGTTGACCATGTTCTCCGTGTCTCTAGCAGAGGTAGCTGAATGATTCATGACTGTGAATTTTGCTCATATATTCAGCGTTGGGCAACTTTAGCCACCGGTTCTGGTTGAACCTTTTCCCAAGCTCCATAACCCCCGACCAGATCCATTACATTGTGAAGGCCGTGTTGCTCTAATAGGCTAGCCGCGAGGGACGAGCGGTACCCTGTGGCACAGTGGACCACGACCTGTCGGTCCCGTGACACCTCGTCGATTCGGTCCACGAGGTGATCTACGGGGATATTCACACTGTTGTCGATATGTTTGGTTTTCCACTCTGATTCGGAGCGAACGTCGAGCACAATGGGGGGGGCGACCGTTTGTAACTGTTCCATCAATGTGGTTGCCGTCATTCGATCCGTACGTCCGACAAGTTCCGGTCGCCTCTCCGCTGCCTCCATTCCATCTTTGAGGTACCCCGTGACCTGATCAAAGCCGATACGTCCTAGCCGCATCGCAGCCTCAGTTTCCCGTCCTGGTTCGGCAATAATTACCATACCTGTTTGTGGCGAAAGAATGCTGCCTGCCCACGTCGCAAACTTTCCTCCGAGTCCAATGTTCACACTTCCCTTCAGATGCCCTCCGGCAAAGTCTGCGGGATCGCGGACGTCCACTATTTGCGCTCCGGCCTCCTGTAATTGAAGCACGTCGTCAAGAGAGAGGGGTGCAGTTCGCGTTCCAAGACCTGTTCAAGCGTTGGCCGTTCGCTCCGATTGAGCATCGCATCGAAACTGAAATACTGCGGGGCTTCGGGTTGATCAGCGGTGACGAGGTTGATGAATTCTTCCTTCTCCATCGGCTGCAAGGCATAATTATACCGGCGTTGTGTCTCCAAGGTCGAAAACTTTTCGGTGCTCAGCTGTTTGCCACACATGGAGCCGGCTCCATGTGCCGGATACACCAGCGTTGCATCGGGGAGGGACAGAATTTTGTCGTGGAGAGAATCATACAGCATCCCGGCCAATTCATTGGCGGTGATGCCGACAGATGCCATCAAATCCGGTCGCCCGACATCTCCGATAAACAGGGTATCGCCTGTTAAGACGGCATGGGGGATAGTCGAACTGTTTTCCAGGTCAAAGACGACAAGAGAAATACCCTCAGGGGTATGGCCAGGAGTTTCGAGTACCTTGAGTCGGATACCGCCGAATTCCAGTAGATCCCCATCCTTGAAGGCCTGAAATGGAAAGTCAGCTTTGGCTTTGGCACCGAGGCAGATCTTCGCTCCCACGCGATCATGGAGCTCAAGATGTCCTGCCACAAAATCAGCATGAAAGTGCGTAAGAAAGACGTAGCGAATTTCCACCTTTTGGTCTTCTGCATCTTTCAAATACTGATCGACGTCCCGTTGCGGATCAACGACGACCGCGGTACGCGTTCTTTTATCACCGATGAGATATGAAGCATGAGCTAAACATCCTAAATAGTATTGTTTGAAAATCATGGGGGCCTCCCAATTGAATAGTTTTTGTCTGGCAGTGTACGTATGGGAAAAAGTTGTGGATGAACCAATGAGCAATAAAAAACAACGAATTTAAAATTAGAAGGCAACATAGGTGCCAAGTGCTTGAATCGTCATCAACCCGAAATGAACTGTACCGAGCATTCTTGCAATTTTCAGGGATTCTCATGTGGTGTCGTGCCTGGAAGTGCATACAGAAAGTGTGGGAAAAGTCCCCATCTCAGTTTTTTGATAGTGAGGGAAAACGCGTCATTGCCAGTTTCTGTTAACGATTGATACTCGTGTTGGATTTACAAAGGGCCGCCCATGTGATCCCAAAAGGGGGTGGATTGAAAATATTTTTGCCCTGATGGTCCCACTCATTTTTGTTTGTATTGGAAGGGTGCAAAGCAATGACCTTAAGGTTTGGCATCTGCTTTGCTCGCATTCTCATCCTTGAGACGCAAGCGAAGGGAAAAGAGGAACCAAACAGCTTGGTTAATCCACATTCATGTTTAAGGTTGTGAATAAAGGGAGCCAGGAGTTCTGTCTATGCGTGGACCGGATGGTGCGCCCACCTCACATTACGGTGTGGTGCTGTTCCCAAACATCAGACTGAATGAACGCATAGATGAAAATGGAAATGTTCATTCAAGAGGACTGAACCAGGAGCAGGGTGCTTATCGGTTAGTCTGGCAAGGGGGCTTGGTCATCCTCATAGAGAAAAGGAGGAAAACAAATGCCTGAAATCATGAGCACCTTTGTTATGAAGCGGATCGGCGAGGTGGGCGTCATGGAGAAACCCATACCTGATCCCGGGCCTAATGATGCCATCATAAAAACCACGGCCGCATTGGTTTGTACGTCCGATGTCCATACGGTGGGTGGAGCAATTGGGGAGCGAGCCAATTTGACATTGGGCCATGAAGCGGTCGGAGTCGTAAACAAGCTCGGCCATGCCGTCAAGGGATTTCGAGAAGGCGATCGGGTCGCCGTCAATGCCATTACCCCATGTTTCCTCTGTGAAAATTGTTTGCGTGGATACACCTCTCAATGCACGGACATGCTGGGCGGCTGGAAATTTGCCAATGTCAAAGATGGCAATATGGCGGAATATTTTCATGTCAACAGTGCGCAAGCCAATCTGGCACCGATCCCGGATAGTTTGACGGATGAGCAGGCACTCTATTGCACAGACATGATGTCGACAGGCTTCATGGGAGCCGAACACGCAAATATTCCGATCGGAGGAACCGTCGTCATTTTTGCTCAGGGACCAGTCGGATTGATGGCGACAGTCGGTGCGAAATTGTTGGGAGCAGGGTTAATTATCGCCGTAGAAACGGTGCCGCATCGGCAAGAACTGGCCAAACGGTTTGGTGCAGATGTGGTTGTCGATTTCAAAACCCAGGACCCGGTCGAAGCGATTCTCGACTCAACTGGTGGACAAGGGGTGGATTCAGCCATTGAGGCACTGGGACTCCAGGCGAGTTTTGAGAGTTGTATCAAGGCGACACGTCCTGGGGGAACGATTTCCAACATCGGGTATCACGGTGATGGAGAGTTTGTGAAAATTCCCAGGGCCGCGTGGGGGGTCGGAATGAGTGATAAAAGCATCCGAACCGGACTGTGTCCCGGTGGGGCTGAGCGGATGAAACGACTTATGAGACTCCTCGAGACCGGCCGGGTAGATCCAACTCCACTCACGACTCATCGTTTCAACTTCAATGAGGTGGAAAAGGCTTTTCACATGATGAAAACCAAAGAGGATGGCATGCTCAAGCCCTTGATCCTTTTCGACTAATAAACACGAATAAACATCGATAAAAACCTACGGAGGAGCAAGAGGCTCCATAGGAGAAAGGACTCTGGTCTAGACAAAGGAGGATTGAATTCTTAGGGATGCTGTATTCGAAAGCCGTGTAACTGAAGCCGTGTTTTTACGATTGGATTATTTTTAACTAAAGGAGGTAACGAAATGCGATTCACCACGTTGTTCAAAATTGTGACTGGCACATCTATGGCTTGTCTTTTAATCGCCGGTACGGCATTGGGCGCGACAGTCGAAGCCGGTCATGCGATGTCCAGTTGGATCGGCAAAGGGGAAACTCATGAGATCGGAAATGAACATGTTTTATTCCATGGTGTGCTTGACGGAGTCATTTTTATCCAGAAGCGGGAGGGAATCATCAGAAGCCCGATGCAAGCCGCGAAAATGCACTGTCCTGTCACAATGAATGTAGATAAGAATACAAAGGAACGGAACTCTCAAGGATTCTGCGTCATCACTCCAAATGACGGCACGGGGATAGTCTATACGTTGTTTAAGTGTTCGGGTTCAACCGAAGAATGTCAGGGCGAATGGACTCATATGGGAGGCACCGGCAAGTACGCGGGGATATCCGGTACGACGGCATTTCATTCCCGCATGGATATCGGTCCAAAGGAAGAGGGGGTAATCAGTGGCTATGCTGTCTGGCCAAATCTTACCTACACTCTGCCCTAATAGGGGGGAGCTTGAGAGGAGCGGAGGGCGGTTGATCACAAAGGCTACACCTTCCAACCTAACTAAAAGAAGTTAATTCCGGGAAAAGGAGTCGGGCTTGTCCAAAGCAAGCCCATTCCTTTTCTCTGTGCTTTGAACGGAATAGCCTGAAAGACAAGAAAGATATTCCTACAAGGGAACAAGAAACAAGATATTGTCGGACCTTGAAATAGCCAACGAATTTCCGAGAATTGTTGAAAGGGATCGGCCAAATAATTCTTATTGCGCTATTCAGCTGCACCGAGGTCTGTGGGCGTAATATTAAAACTAATTTGCTCGTTACGACCCTGGTGGCGAAGTCTTGCGAATGAGATGTTTGGCTGTGAGAGCATTCTTTTCCGGATCGGTTTCAATGTGTCATGAGCGACAAAGGCAAAGTTGTTTCGAGAGCAAGATGACCGAAAACCGATAGACCTATCTTGAAGGAGTGAATGGGATGAAAAAGGTGGCCATCAACGGACTCGGACGTATCGGACGATTAGTATTACGACAATATTGTGAAAATAAATCAAAGGATGTGAAGATCGTCGCAGTCAATGATTTGGTCTCACCGGAGAATTTGGCCTATCTCCTCCGGTTTGATTCTGTGCATGGGCGCACGCCATACCCTGTGACCGTGAAGGGAAATGAGATTCTCATGAAAGAATCCCGGTTTCCAATCTATGCGGAAAAGGATCCAGCCCGTTTGCCATGGCAGAAATTGGGGGTGGATGTCGTGCTTGAATGTACGGGGTTGTTTACCAAGCGTGATCTTGCGGCGAAGCATTTGGACGCCGGCGCGAAGCGAGTCATCATTAGTGCCCCTTCTCCGACAGCTGATGTCACCATTGTCCCAGGGGTCAACGATCACCAGTTCGATCCGGTAAAGCACCAGGTCATTTCGTTGGCCTCTTGCACCACGAATTCTCTGGCGCCTCCCCTGAAAGTGCTCCACGACAAATTTGGAGTTGAGCACGTCATGGTCACTACGGTGCACGCATATACAGTTTCCCAAGCGTTGGTTGATGGACCGGCCAAAAAGCAACGACGAGGCCGAGCGGCCGCCGTATCGCTGATCCCCACCACTACAGGGGCAGCCGTGGCCACCACGCAAGTGCTACCGGAATTGGAAGGACGGATGGACGCTATTGCCATTCGTGCCCCGGTCCTGGATGGAGCCATCACTGACATTGTTGCCCATCTTCGCCAGGAATGCAGTGTCGAAAAAGTGAATGAGGCATTCAAGGCGGCAGCCGATGGGCCATTGAACGGCATCTTAGGCTATAGCGAAGAGGAATTAGTCTCGGCAGACATCCTGGGAGATCCCCATTCCGGTATCGTGGATGCGCTTTCGACGCGTGTCGTGCAAGGACACGTCGTCAAGGTTCTCGTCTGGTACGACAATGAATTCGGGTATGCTCGGCGGCTGCTCGATATTTTCGTGCGGCTCCCTCTGTAATCGGCTTGTGGAATGTTCGTTGGCGAGGGCTAATCTCCGACAGAGAACGTTCTAGCGAAGCCGAAGGATCAAGACAAAAAGTAAGATGGATTCCCGCTTCCTACCTGCGGGAATAACGCCGTGAGAAGAGTCCTGTCCGACGTTGATTCTTCTGCCTGTCATACCCGACATTTTTATCGGGCATCTATCTTCGGCTTTCCCCCGATAGGAAAAGAGAAAAACAGATTCTCCTTCCTACCGACGGGAATGACGGAAAAAACATAAGGCGAATAGATACAAGATGGATCCCTGCTTAAAACTAGCAGGGATGATGGAGTAAGGTTGTGTGTTGATGCGATATTGAGAAATTGGAATTCGCAGATATCACCAACACTTTTGTTGATACGGCATGACCGGAATGGTCGAGCATGAACAGGACAGAGGAAAGTTTGATTGCAACAACCGTTCCCAAGGGTCGCTCTCATTGGCATGAAGGCTCATGGAGACGAGCATGTTCCTTGCTTTATCTCAAGTGAAGGCCAGAGACATGTGATAGGAATAAACTATGAACGAAGGGCATGCCGACAATCCCGTAACCCGGGAGAAATATGACGCGGTGCTTTTTGACCTGGATGGTGTCATTACGAATACGGCCAAGATGCATGCGACATGTTGGAAAAACATGTTCGATGCCTACCTGAAGAAGCGCTCCGCCAAAACGGGTGAACCGTTTCGTCCTTTTGATCTTGTCGCAGATTATACTGTGTATGTGGATGGAAAGCCCCGGTTCGATGGGGTACGAGATTTTTTACTCTCCCGCGGTATCAGGCTTGCTGAAGGACTACCCGATGATCCTCCCCGGAAGGAAACCATATGCGGGCTGGGGAATCATAAAAACCAACTGATTGAGGCATTTTTAGCAACAGATGGGGTCGAGGCCTACGAGGGGACCGTCGCGTTCCTCAGGCATGTCCGTGATGAGGGGATCAAAACAGCGGTGGTAACCTCGAGCCAGAACGGCAAAGCGGTCCTCAACGCTGCGGGGATCGGAGATCTCTTCGATGTAGAAGTCGACGGGAATACCATTGTCCATCAACATTTGGCGGGGAAACCCGCTCCGGATTCCTTCTTGAAAGCGGCGGAAATGCTTGACGTCCATCCAGCGCGTGCGGTGGTGATCGAAGATGCCATCTCCGGTGTGCAAGCCGGAGCCACAGGGGGCTTTGGGCTTGTGATCGGCCTGGCGCGGAAAGGCAATGCGGAGGAACTGAAGCAACATGGCGCCCATCTCGTGGTCACCGACCTGGGTGAGTTCGTTTGGTGAATGCGCTGGCTTGCCATGAAAAGAAGGAATTCCGTATGTCAGAGTCAAGTGTATGGGCCAGGATCTTAATGGATTGCTTTACCAAACATTTTTGAGGTCGTGACGCATGATTCACCATGAACGCCTGATTCCACCTCCCCACATTTATCCACCCGATGAATGGAATCTGGTGGAAAAACAATTTAATCCCGACTTTTTGTCTCATACCGAAACCATCTATTCAATTGGGAACGGCTACCTTGGCATGCGTGGATGTCCGGAAGAGGGAGTGCCTGCCGCTCAGAATGGCACGTTCGTGAACGGCTTTTATGAATCATGGCCGATTTTGTATGGCGAGGAGGCGTATGGCTTTGCCAAAACCGGCCAGACTATTGTGAATGTGACGGATGCCAAAAAAATCAAACTCTATGTCGACGATGAACCGTTTCACCTTTCCAACGCGACCCTCCTGAGTTTCGACCGTCGTCTCAATATGAAATCCGCCACGCTGGACCGGCAGGTTGTGTGGGAGACGCCATCAGGAAAGCAGGTGTTAATCAAATCGCGACGTCTCGTGTCATTTCCCCATCGACACCTTGCGGCCATTTCCTACGAAGTCACCATGCTGAATGCCGAGGCCCCGATCGTCATCTCTTCTGAGATGCTGTATCTTCACGATCAATGCAAGCGGGACGGTGACCCCCGTCAGGGGAAAGGGTTTATGGAGCGGGTGCTTCACCCACGGAAGCATGACGTCAACGATCGTCGGGTGATCCTGTGTCATGGAACGAAAAACAGCAACCTGACACTCGCCTGCGCCATCGACCATGAAATCAAGACCGAATGCCCTCAATCCTACAAATCCAAGGGTTCCGAAGATTTTGGAGCAGTCGTATTTTCGGTCGAGGCCCAGCCGGGCATGAAGGTCCATCTTTTGAAATACATCACCTATCATACTACGGACACTGCCTCTCCTGAAGGGTTGTGCGACAGGGCCGAACGGACCTTGGATCGAGCCATGGGGCATGGATTCGATGGCATTTTGGCGGATCAGGAGCAATACATGGACGATTTCTGGAAAAGGAGCGATGTCCAGATTCGCGATATAAACCCAAAGTGGGCCAAACGCTCCACCATTGAAATTCAGCAGGCCATTCGCTTCAATCTGTTTCATATCCTGCAGGCAGCGGGGCGGGCTGATACCCTCGGTGTCCCGGCCAAGGGGCTCACCGGCCAGGCCTACGAAGGCCAGTATTTTTGGGACACTGAAATCTATCTCCTTCCCTTCTTGATTTATACCTCCCCGCGTCTTGCCAAGAACCTCCTCATGTTTCGGTATCGCATGTTGGATCATGCCAGAGAGCGAGCCGGAGAATTGAATCAGAAGGGAGCCATGTTTCCCTGGAGGACCATTAACGGTAAAGAAGCCTCGGCCTATTATGCGGCGGGAACAGCCCAGTACCACATCAATGCCGATATTATGTATGCCCTGAGAAAGTATGTGAACGCCACCGGCGATGATGAATTTCTGTATGACTATGGAGCGGAAATGTTGGTTGAAACGGCACGATTATGGAGTGACCTCGGATTCTTTTCGGAACAAAAGGACGGAAAGTTTTGCATCCATGGCGTGACCGGACCCGATGAATACAATACCGTCGTCAACAATAACGCCTTTACCAATCTCATGGCTCGGGAGAATTTGCGGTATGCCGCGGCGACGATCGAGTTGTTGTGCGAAAAGAAGCCCGACGTGTTCGCCGCCTTGGTTAGCAAGACGGCTTTGGAATTGGATGAAGTCAAGGAGTGGCGGAATGCGGCGGAGAACATGTACATCCCTTATGACGAGAAAAGAGGAA
Source organism: Nitrospirales bacterium (assembly GCA_050248735.1). Lineage (GTDB taxonomy): Bacteria > Nitrospirota > Nitrospiria > Nitrospirales > UBA8639 > JACKFE01. The sequence continues at coordinate 157,030 of JBFWRU010000007.1, forward strand.
TTCATCCACAGGATGATATTTTTTTAGACAAAGAAGTGTGGGACTTACAGAATACCCCCCAAGAGAAATTTCCACTGCTGTTGTTTTATCACCCGTTGGTCATTTACCGATATCAGGTGATTAAGCAGGCGGATATTGTCCTAGCCATGTTTCTCCTTGGCCAGGATTTCTCTCCGGAACAGAAGAAACGCAATTTTGACTATTATGACCCTCTAACCACAGGAGATTCTTCTCTCTCATCATGCATCCAGAGTATTGTCGCGGCGGAGATTGGCTATACGCAAAAGGCATTTGAATTAGGTTTGGCGGCCCTTCTGATGGATCTGGCTGATATCGGTGGAAACGTTAAGGATGGTTGCCACATCGCCTCGATGGGAGGGACGTGGATGGCCCTGACCTATGGGTTTGGCGGGTTGCGGGATGACGATGGGATTCTTACGTTTAGACCCAGACGCGCCCAGGACCAACCGGCAAAGTTACGATTTCCTCTGACCTATCGCGGCCAAATCCTGGATGTGGAACTCGGCCCGGATTTAGCCACGTATTCATTACGGGAGGGCGATGGTCTGGTGATCCGACACGAAGAGGAAGAGATTCGTCTTTCACCAAGGACTCCCATGGTTACCCGACCCATCGTCAAGCGGGTTCCCTCTTGAAAGGGCCCCGCCGTAAGGGTTCCGGAGGGTATGAGACTGGGGGGCACTCATTCAACTACCTGTACACCTTCTCGTATTGAGCCCTTTCATGTTCATACGTCGGCGGCGTTGGAATGAGGCGGATTCTCTGAATACAATAAAATTGAGCGAAAGTTCTCGCATTCTTCTTTTTTCTTAAATCATCGAGTTTCTAAAGGTTCTATTGATCTTTTCGCGATTCTCCGCCTGTGGCTTACTCCTGGATGGGTAACGTCTTCATTTATAGTTACACTCAGGGTGAAGTAGAAAGATACCGTCTGCCGCTTTACCCGGCTAATTCATGAACGATCAGCCGGGTGCGGTGTGTTTTTCTGAACTGTTGTGGCCGATTAATGCGTAATTCAACCAAACCGGTGGTGTTTGGTCTGGGGCTCGCCTTCCCTCAGATGTCGAACCTCCATCCTTAGGGAAGCTCAGTCTGTATTTGGCTGCTAAAATGCCAATAATTGTTAAAATTGTCAGGAATGAGAAAGCGCGTGTTATACTGGAATCAACTATGAAAAAACGTCCTCCCATAGCTCTTTTTTTACTCGTGACACTGGTGGTCGCTTTGTATTCAAATGGGGCTTGGTCTTTACCTGTCGAAGCGGCTTTGACGGTAAAAGAAGAGCCGATAGTCGGGGCCCCAATCCCTCCTGATCCGTCAACACCTTCAGAGGGGGATCGAGCTTGGAATCTACAAAAGGGCCCAGGATGGGAACAACGATTTTTCGATAAACCCCTTTCCCCGTATAAGTTTTCAAAAAGTCCGATTCGATTACCGAATGGTTCAGGCATTCCACTGAAGTCGCCGGGGAAGTTACCGGGCATCGAATTCGGAGTTGAAATGCACAGCCTCGAGGCTCTCCAATCGGTTGTTCCCTCGGAACGATTGCCGAAATCATTGAATGCTCGACAGGACCAACCTCTTCTTCTCTCACCCTCAAACATATCCCCCGACTATAATGGAGGATTTTTGCGGTTTACCTGGTAAGACAGTCTAAGACCATTCAGCGCTCCCTCCACCTCGTTTATCTCCCTCCCTTCGTTGCTCATTCAGAATTGTTCTATCAACCAGGAAGAGACTTATTATTGGAGCACTTAATCCCCCGTCAATAAACATAGCTCCGAAAACAGTCGCCATTCCATGACGAAGTAATTTACGTTTTTTGCCTGGTCTCGTTTGCCAAACAATGGCCTCTTAAGCTGGGTAAAAGACATCCGATCGTCAAGGTCATTCAACTGCAGGTATTTCAAAATTGAAACGTCATTCGTTCATTCGGTTTTCAACCGGACTAGGCTATATCCGGCGAGGGGGAAGGAGATCGAAGAATTGCGTATATGGTAAGCTTGAGGCGCGGAACGGGTCTTGGTCGTCATGTGGGTCCTTTTGACGGAAACCTTTGGACTCCGGCCATAATAGGGCAAGGCCTTTATGTATTCAACCAAACTATACCAACCAAGAGATTTCTTCCTCACCGTGATGATGGCCGGCGGGGTCTTTGCGTGCGATCTCCTCCTTCCCCGGGGATTTGCGGAGGAAATGTTATACGCGGGCGTGGTATTTTTTGCGACACAGCGTCTGCCGCGAAGAATGGTATTTGGTGTGGCCGTTGGGTGTACAGCCCTCACGGTTTTGGGCTTCACCCTGACATTTTTCAGCCTTGAGGTGGGACAGTCCTCCTTTAGTTGGCCCTTCCGGTTTCCCATCACGAACAGAATTTTTTGTATTGGCATGATTTGGACCATCACCCTGTTGGCGCTTCAGCGGAGACGGGCCATAGAAGCCCTTCGGACCAGCGAGGATCGATTTGGATTGGTTGCAGAAAGCATTCAGGATTACGGGATTGTCATGCTAGACCCAGACGGGAATATTGCCAGCTGGAATGCCGGGGCGGCTCGTATATTCGGGTATCGAATTAATGAAGTCCTGGGTCATCCGTATGCAGTATTGTTTACAGCTCCCGCCACCGGCTCCTCGGACCCGTGGAGCTTTCTCAAGGAGGTCTTGAATTCCGGAAATGCGGTGAGGGAGGAATGGTTGGTGCGTAAAAACGGGTCGCGGTTTTGGGGACAAGCCGGTATAACCGCTTTGCGAGACGAAACAGGGCAGCTTCAGGGATTTGCAACCGTATTGGGGGACCTAACGAAGCGGAAGCAGGAGGATGATGCCATTCGGGCGCTCCTTCGTCTCAGCGATAAATTGAATTCCACATTCGATGTGGAAAAGCTTATGGATGTGTTAGTGACGGAAGCGACTCAGCTGGTGTATGCACGTTCTGGATTGGCAGGGTTGGCAATCGGAAAAACCCTGGTCTGTCAAAAATATCTCCAGGATCAGGTATTGCACCCTTTTCATCGATCCTGGCATCCGGGACAGGGATTGCCTGGTTGGTTGCTTTCCAACAAGACGCCCTATCTGACGAACCATGCCGAGGCGGACAGCTGCATTGACCCAGATTTTCGCGAATCCTTTGCAATTGCATCAGCCTTAAGTATTCCTATTCTGGATGCCAAAGAGACGCTTTTGGGGTTTTTCGAAGTGCATAATAAATATGATGAGGCTGGATTCACCTCTTTTGATCAAAAAACGCTTGTTGGGGTATCGCAGGTTGCCTCTATCGCCATTCAGAATGCCCTGGCGTATCAAAAACTTCAGGAAGCGGACATTCTGCACAGTCACCTGTTGGAAAAAATCATGACGGCACAGGAAGATGAGCGCCGCAGGATTAGTCGTGAATTACACGATGATATCGGCCAATCCCTGACGTTTCTTTTGGTTGGTCTTCGAGCCGCCGAGGAAGAGATGAAAAACGGGGGGATAAGCGGACGGGTAAGCGATCTTCGAAAAATTACCGGACATACTCTCCAAGAGGTCCAGCGGCTGGCACGGGGACTTCGCCCCAGTGTCCTGGATGATTTCGGTTTGGAAGAAGCGATTGCCCGTTATGCGGCAGATTTTTCCTCCACCTATGGGATTCAAGTCGACGTTGCCCAGCATAGTGGGTTGGGAGACCGTCTCCCTCCCACGGTGGAAACAGCCCTTTATCGAATCGTTCAGGAGGCCCTGACCAATGTGGGAAAATATGCCAAAGCCGCCACGGTCAGCATTCTTCTTCAACGAAATCCCGAGCAGGTGCAACTTATTGTTGAGGATGATGGGCAAGGATTTGATGCGCAGGGGATTCTTCAGCGACCGGTGCAAGGCGAGCATCTTGGGTTGCATGGAATGCGGGAACGGGCAGCTTTGCTCAACGGAGTGATTTCCATTGAATCGTCTCCTGGAGGGGGCACCACGATCTATGTCAAGATTCCTTTGAAAAGGCCTGTCCATTGAAGATTCGAATTCTCATCGTCGACGATCATGCCGTCTTACGTTCCGGTTTGCGTCTGCTGATTAACGGACAGCCGGATATGGAAGTGGTGGGTGAGGCTGGAGATCCTCCTGCCGCACTTCAGGCCGTTCGAGATCAGCAACCGCATGTGGTGTTAATGGATCTGGCCATGGATGGTCAGATCCAAATCGGTCTCATCGGCGAAGTCCGAGAAAGTTGTCCTTCCGGCCAGATCCTGATCTTGACCATGCATACCGAGAGTGGATATGTCCGTGGCTCACTGGCTGCGGGGGCATCGGGATATGTGGTGAAAAGTGCCGCAGACACGGAATTATTGACGGCCATTCGTACCGTGGCCCGTGGACGGACCTTTGTGGATTGGACGGTGGGAAATGTGCGTAAAAGACAGGAACTCTCCGGATCCTCGAAAAAAAAGCATTCCAACAACGATCCGGACTTACTTGGACAATTGAGTCCGCGGGAACGGGAAATTTTTACGTTGGTGGCACAAGGCTTTACCAATCAGCAAATGGCGGATCAATTGGGAGTCAGTATCAAGTCCGTGGAGACCTATCGGGCCAGGGTCATGGAAAAACTTGGTCTTCGCAGCAGGGCTGATCTGGTTCGGTTTGCCCTCAGCTGTGGTGTTCTCCAGACCGGCAATCCATTTTCATAAATTTCACTCCTTCTTTCGCTTTTCGTCATCCCTTGATTCCCGTGCTTCTTCTCCTTGTCAGGTTTTTCCCTCTGCCCTCTTCGCCGGATTCTCGATATCTTAAAAAGGGCGATCCGTTGTCCTCAATGAAACATTGGTTAGAACTGTTGGTAAGAAGAAACCCTTCTTAACCCCATCTGGAATACTCAAATCACTTATGGTGTTTTTGAGAGCCGCGATTGTAAAACTCCAATGCCTCAGACAACAGTCGAAAAAGCCAAAAATTTTGCATTGGTGATTTATGCTATGAGGTCACACCGGTTCATTAAGCCAAAAGGAACTATTCCCCTAAGCAGAAATTACCATAACCCAGACTGTCACAGGTTCCCAATCCAATTTCCTGAATCAAGTGATCCCTCTGGGAGAGTGTTGATAATTTTGCTCTTGTCCATCCTGGGCCTGAGTGGGTGCGTGAAACTTCCCCCGCCTCAATTGCATGAACGTTTTGCGAGCGAACCGAATGCTCATGACATCGTGCAAAAAAAACTTTCGTTCAACGCTCACGATCGCCTCCCCTTGGGTGTGTTCATGGTCCTGCAGCGTGGCTCCTTTCCATCCAGCCAGGTCTTGACCGAAAACGCTTGGCCGCTCTATCCCGAATGGTCAATGAAAGCCTTGGACCATTCCATGAAGGAGGCCGTGAAACCATGTCCCTGATTCATGGACTGCATTTCAATAATCTTCGAGGTGATCTCTACGGAGGTGTGGTGGCTGCCGTGGTTGCCTTGCCGTTGGCCCTTGCCTTCGGAGTGGCCTCCGGTGCGGGTGCGATTGCCGGAATGTATGGAGCCATCTTTGTCGGGTTATTTGCCGCCCTGTTCGGCGGAACGCCGGCACAATGTTCCGGTCCTACCGGACCCATGACGGTGGTGATGGCGGGAATTTTGGTTCAATATTCGGACAATCCCGCGCTTGCCTTCACTGTGGTCATCATGGGGGGAGGGTTACAGATTTTGTTCGGCCTACTCGGCTTTGGCCATTATATTGCCCTGGTTCCCTATCCGGTTATTTCAGGGTTCATGAGCGGGATAGGGTGCATCATTCTGATCTTGCAGGTGGGACCTTTGGTGGGATTTGAAGCCAAGTCGGAGGGAATCGTGGCAAACCTCCTGGCCATTCCGGAATTTTTGACTGCCCCGGCGTTTGAAGCCACGGTTCTAGGTGTGTTGACAATAGCCATTATGTACCTGACACCGATCAGGGTCAGCCAGGTGATCCCTCCCCAGCTATTGGCCTTGTTTGTAGGGACCTTCGGGGCATTTCTCTTTTTTCCCCAGGCTCCGGTGATCGGGGACGTGCCGGAAGGTTTCCCGTCCTTGATAATTCCTGGGGTGGAGGCCAGTGCGATACTCCTGATGGCCGAGGGGGCGGTCGTCCTGGCGCTTCTCGGAAGTATCGACAGTCTTCTGACTTCGTTGGTGTGTGACAACATGACCCGCAGTCAACATGATTCGAATCGCGAATTGATTGGTCAGGGAATTGGTAATATGGTGGCCGGCCTATTTGGTGGTCTTCCAGGAGCCGGAGCCACCATGCGGTCTGTGGCGAACATCCGGAGCGGAGGACGAACACCTATTTCCGGGACGCTGATGGCTTTGGTCTTATTGGGCACATTACTTGGGCTTGGTCCCTTGGCGGAAAAAATTCCCCTTGCCGTATTGGCCGGCATTCTGTTCAAGGTGGGGCTGGACATCATTGATTGGAGATTTCTCAAGCATTTACTGCAGGCTCCGCGCACCGACGTAATCATCATGGGGGTTGTCCTGGTTATTACCGTCCTGGTGGATTTGATTTCCGCGGTTGGAGTGGGGATCGTTCTGGCGAGCCTTCTCTTTGTGAAACGCATGGCCGACCTCGAATTGGCCAATCTTCGGGTTATTAGTGAACCCATTCCTGAAATTCCCTTTCATCCTGAGGAAAAAGCTATTCTTGAGCGTAATAACGGTCGTATTGTCTTGATCCATGTCAATGGACCGATGAGCTTTGGATCGGCCAAAAATATGGTGCGACGCCTGGAGTCGGTCAAGGGCTTCAATAATTTTACCCATGTGATTCTCGACATGTCGGACGTCTCGGCGATTGACGGAACGGCGGCATTGGCGGTTGAAGATATGCTCCGCATGGTTCAAGCCCATCGTCAGAACCTCTACTTTTCAGGTATTAATCCGGGAGTGCTTGAGGTTCTTGAAGGGTTGGGGGTTCTCAATCACATTGGCCCCGAGCAGCGTTATGGCAACCGGCTGGAGGCCTTACGGCATGCCGATCAGGTCAGCAGGCCTGTGGTCCATTCCGTATGACCGGAGACACCGATTCACGGACAGAGAATTTTGGGAAGATCAAATAATCGTTTCGTCATAGACAACCGAATTCAGTATGGATATTTTTATCGTACACCCCAATCAATAAGAGAAAAGTGCACCTTCGTTCATCCCCGTACGGCGGACTTATTTCTCAGGACTTGAACCACTCATTCTGTTGTTCCGGATTTCGATGGGACTCGTCCTTCTTCATTCAAACCGCAACTGGATAATTGCCGATTAGAAGTGTTCGTCTTTTGTCCTCCCGTTTGTGTGGCACACCCTCATAAAAATTTCAAAGCCAAGTGTCATCCCACATACTGGGTTTTTAGGGGAATCGAGGCAATAACCCTGGAACCCGGTGCGAATGCCTATTCCCAATATCTGATGGGTAAAGATGGTCTCCCCAATATTATCTTTCCCTTCTTTCCGTCAGTTTGGTCTCCCATTTTTTACCCGGGTATAGGGTGGACCCGCGTCTGGAATAAGGCCTGGTTCCCAATAGGTCTTTATGCATGTCAGTAACGGATTTTTATCACCACATAATGAATTATCCATTATGTGGTTTAGAAAAGCGGAAAAGAGCGATGGTGCATTTTGGGGCAGGTAATTTTAGAAAATATGTCGCTAAAGACCCCATTCCAGGAATGATTTTTTATATATTAAATTTTATGCCAGCAGAAATGTCTTTTTACATCCCTCAAATTCAGTCTTTTCTGTATAGAAAGAAGATGGCATGGAATTTGGTATTTCTTTTGTATGAAATAGGGGATGAAGGGGAGAATGGCTGGGGAGAGGAACGAATGATGATAATGGTGGTGACATTTCAGGAAGACTATCGATCGCAAATATGTACCTTTTTGAGGGGGAAGGGATACGAAGTCTGTGTTCCGCCACACAGGCAGGATGTGGCTCCCTTGGCAAAGGAAAAAAGTCCCTTAGTGGTGGTGTTGGATATGTATGTTTCAGAACCCAATGGTCTGGAAGTGCTGAGAGAGCTGCGAGGTCAACATTACAAGGGGAAAGTTGTGGCGTTGGCTGGCATGTCGGTTAGTCCTCTCTTACCACAAGCGTATCAGCTTGGGGTGGATCAGGTGATCGGTGGATTTCAAGCAAGTGGGGGAACACTGAATCTTGAGCAAGTGGAATTGGCTATCAGGGGAGTTCTTCACCCCGACATTGCCAAACGTGCGTTTGAATTGTATGAAGCAGGGGGTCGAATGCATGGAAAAGATCAGCAAGACTGGCTGGAAGCCGAACGGCAGATTTTCACAAAGAATGTTTTTTTGCCATCATCAGAAACCATTCCTACGACCACTGCTCCACCCAAAAAAATGACGAAGTCTTCAAAAGCAAAAAAGTCATCCCCAAGAAAAACCAGCAAGTGAAGGTGACTCTGTGCGCCGGACTTTCCTGGTGATGCCTGGAGGCGGGCGTGGAAAGTTATGCAGATGGGATATTCTCCGTAGTCTTTCAGCGTAATTAGCTTTTCATTTCTTTCCGCTTTTGCCAGCTATGAACTTGTCTAGAGGGAGTGGAATTCTCCTACATCCAACCTCTCTTCCCGGGAAATGGGGAATCGGGGATTTAGGGCCCGCGGCTTATCAATTTGTGGATTTCCTGAAGTCGGCAGGTCAAAGTTGGTGGCAGATGTTGCCACTGGGGCCGACCGGATATGGCAATTCTCCCTACATGTGCTTTTCGGCTATTGCCGGTAACCCCCTGTTGATTAGTCCCGAAAAACTCATGGAGGACGGGTTTGTATTGGAAACGGATCCCCAGGGCTCGCGGTCCTTCCCTGTCGAACATGTGGATTACCCTCGTGTCATTACCCAAAAGCATTCAATCTTCAGGAAGGCCTATGAACAGTTTAAAATAAAATCTTCTGCCGAACAGCGACAAGGATTTCTTCAGTTTCGGGAGAAACAGGCTTCCTGGTTAGAAGATTTTTCTCTTTTTATGGCGTTGAAAGAAACCCATGAAGGGCGGTCCTGGACTCGGTGGGATCGACCATTGATTGTGCGAGATTCTCAAGCCCTGCAGGATTGCAGCCGTCGCTTTCGTGATACCATCGATTACCATCAGTTCCTCCAGTATGTTTTTTTTAATCAGTGGTTCGCGCTGAAACAGTATGCTCATGCTCATGGCGTTCGGATCATTGGAGATCTCCCGATTTATATCGCCCATGATAGCTCGGATGTCTGGGCTCATCCCGATCTATTTTATCTTGATGATCAAGGTCATCCGTCGGTAGTTGCGGGTGTGCCGCCGGATTATTTCAGCACCACGGGACAGCGGTGGGGAAATCCCATTTACCGGTGGGATGCCAGGGCCCGGTCGGGGTATCAATGGTGGATTGATCGATTCCGGGCCAATCTGGTTCTGGCGGATGTGATTCGATTGGATCATTTCCGGGGGTTTGAGGCCTATTGGGAAATTCCTGAATCTGAACCCTATGCCATCAATGGGCGTTGGGTGAAAGGTCCCGGGGCCGAGTTGTTTGCAGCCGTGAAAGCGGCACTGGGTGATTTGCCGGTGATCGCCGAGGATCTTGGCGTGATCACCCCGGAGGTCGAGACATTGCGGGATACCTTTGGATTTCCAGGTATGCGAATTCTCCAGATGGCGTTTGGCCGGGACCCCAAAGCTCATAGCTATCGGCCTCACTATTATATTCAGAATTGCATCGTGTATACGGCCACTCATGATCATAATACGACAGTCGGGTGGTTTACGGCTGAACCGGGAAAGGAAACTACCCAATGCAAGGAGGAGGTCGAGGAGGAGCGTTCCGGGGTTGTGAAATTTCTCGGGACCGACGGTCGCGAAATTCATTGGGATATGATTCGATTGGCTATGAGTTCCGTGGCCCACCTGGCCATTATTCCCCTTCAGGATGTGTTTGGATTGGGGAGTGATTGCCGGATGAATCGTCCCGGTACCCTCAAAGGGAACTGGGAGTGGCGATTCCATTCTGGTCATTTAACGGAGCAGGTGAGGACCCGGCTATGGGAACTCACAGACTTATTTGATCGACTGCCCATATCAACCCAGCATGAAATGTAAACCCCAATCCATGGTTTCGTAAAAAAGGAGCATGAAATGAAAATTCTGGTGGCCATAGATTCTTCACCGCATGCCCGGGAGGCCATTCGGTTTGTGAAATCGGTGGTGTGGCCTAAGAACACGGAAATCTATCTTATGCACGTGATTGAATTGAAGCATGCCGCCCCATTCTCTCCTTTGGATGGGCCTTCCAGTTGGGACAGGGTGATCTCTCAGGCCAGGGGAAAATTGCTCGCCGAGGCGCGGCATTTTCTCGATCAAACGAAGCAAGACATGCATGAACAGCACTCCCTGACAATCAAATCCGTTGTCGAAGAAGGTCTTCCGGGCGAGGAAATTTTAACGGCGGCTCAGAACTATCAGGTTGACTTAGTGATACTGGGTACCCGAGGGCTGTCAAAAATCAAGAGATTTTTGCTGGGCAGTACCAGTGAGTGGGTGATGAGGGATGCTCCCTGTTCGGTTCTGTTGGTGCGTGAAAAGCTGAGCAGGGTGACGATGGGAAAAACCGCTTCTCACATTCTTCTGGCCACCGATGGGTCATCGGGAGCTTGTGATACGGTTGGTATGCTTAGCCTCCTGACGTGTAAAACTCCTCCAAAAGTCACTGTGGCGCATGTCGTGGCAAGGCCGGCCTATCTGGAAGGCTGGTATTGGGGAAAAGGCAAAGCCGAATTTAAGCAATTGGCCGAGGAGTTGATGGCAAAAGCTCAAGAGGATGGAGCCCAGCATCTTGAGGAAATCAGTCGGCGCGTCAAAGATCTGAATATGAAAGTCGATTCTATTTTACGCAAAGGGGATCCTGCCGAGGAAATTCTGAAACTTGCCGAGAAAACGAAGGCGAAATTGATCATGGTCGGATCGAAGGGAATAAAGGATGGCAAACCCATTCCATTGGGTGGGATCGTCAAAAAAATCGCTCGCCATGCCCACTGTTCGGTCTTACTTACTCGTCCTGGTAAATTTGAGAAAGGAGGGTGATTTGTGGGTTTTCTTCATGCCAACACGGAATATGTCCAGAATAGGAGGACCATAATGAGTCACGCGTTGTTCCGGGGATGCCGTCGGTCAAAAATGTCTTCCCGGTTTTGGTCTTACACTCCACAATAAGGAGTATGATGCCGATTTCTGACACCACACAGTCAGGCATATGCTGGCATGCCCTGGACAGCGAATCCGTGCTCAAGGCCGTGGAGAGTGATGTCGGCGGGTTAACTCAGGATGTGGCTGTCCAACGATTAGCCCGCTATGGCCCCAATCGTTTGCGTCCTCCACGAAAACGTGGGGCGTGGCAACGGTTCTTCATGCAGTTTCACAATATTCTGATTTATATCCTATTGGGAGCCGGTTTCGTCACTGCCTTTCTCACCCATTGGGTGGATACCAGTGTGATTCTGGGAGTGGTGGTCATCAATGCCATTATCGGATTCCTCCAGGAGGGAAAGGCCGAAAGGGCCATGGATGCCATTCGCCGAATGCTGTCCGTGCAGGCCTGCGGACTCCGGGATGGCGTTCGCGGTCAGATTCCCGCGGAATGCCTGGTTCCCGGTGATATCGTATTTCTCCAATCCGGGGATAAAGTTCCGGCGGATCTACGGCTTCTCAAGGTGAAAGATCTGCGTATAGACGAGGCGGCTCTGACCGGTGAGTCTGATCCCGTGGAAAAACATCCCAAGCCTGTCCCGGAGACATCGCCGATTGGTGATCGAAAAGATATGGCCTATTCAGGCACCCTGGTGACCTATGGGACGGGGACGGGCGTGGTGGTGGGAACTGGAGATGCCACGGAAATAGGACGGATTAATGCAATGCTGGCTCGGGTGCAGACCCTCACGACGCCACTGTTGCGAAAAATCGGAGCATTCGGCAGCCGTCTGAGTATCGCCATCATTCTTGGAGCGGTGGCTGTTTTTCTCTTCGGCATCCTGTTTCGAGGGTATGCCGTCAGTGACATGTTTCTGGCGAGCGTAGGACTCGCCGTGGCAGCCATACCCGAGGGGCTTCCCGCCATTATGACCATCACCCTGGCCATTGGTGTCCAAGCCATGGCACGCCGACAGGCGATTATTCGCCGGCTGCCGGCTGTTGAGACACTGGGCTCGGTGACGGTGATTTGCTCAGATAAAACGGGCACGCTCACACGCAATGAAATGACTGTGCAAACGATGTCGACGGCTGTGCATGCCGTGGAAGTGAGTGGTGTCGGATATGATCCCCATGGCGGATTTTCTCTGCTCGGCAACCCGATCGCGCCGGCTGAACTTCCGGATGTTCTGGAACTGGTTCGGGCAGGAATGTTGTGCAACGATACGGATCTGAAGCAGGTGGAGGGGGCCTGGCAGGTCAGCGGGGACCCCACTGAGGCCGCGTTGGTCACTCTTGGGAGAAAATCCGGTTTGGATTCCAGATTTGAACAGGAGATGTTGCCACGGACAGATGTGATTCCCTTTGAATCACAACACCGGTTTATGGCTACGCTGCACCACGACCATGCCGGCCATGGATTTATGTATGTGAAGGGAGCGCCTGAACGGATCTTGGAGATGTGCGCGTGTCAGCGGAGCCTGGGAGAAGACCGTCCGTTGGATACCCAGTTGTGGCTTGATCAGATTGAGCAGATAGCGGGTTGTGGGCAGCGAGTGCTGGCAATGGCCTTTACATCCACCAATGATAAACATCGAGAGTTACGTTTTGGAGATGTAGACCATGGATTGACGATGTTGGGACTGTTCGGGATTATTGACCCCCCCAGAACCGAAGCGATTGAAGCGGTCCGGCGGTGCAAGCAGGCCGGGATTCGCGTCAAGATGATTACCGGGGATCATCTCGTGACGGCGAGGACTATCGGGTTACAGATGCATATCGGAAATGGAAACCGGGCTATTTCGGGGCCAGTCCTGGAAACGTTGAGCGATGCACAATTGACGGATGTCGTGAGGGATACTGATATATTTGCCCGGACCAGTCCGGAACATAAATTACGACTCGTGCAGGCCCTTCAGGCCGGTGGGGACGTGGTGGCCATGACGGGAGACGGAGTCAATGACGCCCCCGCGCTCAAACGAGCGGATGTGGGAGTGGCGATGGGCGTGAAAGGGACGGAAGTGGCGAAGGAAGCTGCGGAAATGGTGTTGGCCGATGATAATTTTGCTTCGATTGTGCATGCGGTGGAGGAAGGGCGTCGGGTCTACGACAATATTCAAAAGTCCATTCTGTTTATTCTTCCCACCAATGTGGCTGAAGCCGGGGTGATTGTGGCCGCCATTATTCTGGGAACCCTGTTGCCGATTACGCCGGTACAAATTCTGTGGGTCAATATGATTACGGCCGTCACGTTGGCCTTATCTCTTACGGTGGAACCGTCCGAGTCGGATGTTATGAGCCGTCCGCCACGGAATCCCGGAGAGGCCATTTTGTCGCGATTTCTTTTGTGGCGAATCGGCTTTGTATCCGTCCTCGCCGTGGCGGGGACGTTCGGGCTGTTTCTTTGGGAAAGGGAACAGGGAGCTTCTATCGAAATGGCCAGAACGATTGCGGTCAACATGCTGGTGGTCTTTGAAGCGTTTTATTTATGGAATGCCCGATCCTTTCATGGATCGGTGTTGTCCCGAAAGGGGCTCTTTGGCAATCCCTATGTCCCACTCACCATCGGAATGGTTTTAGGTATTCAAGGTCTCTTTACCTATACCGAGGTGATGCAAACCTTGTTTCATACCACGGGATTGCCTGCAGTAGCATGGATGCGAATTGTCGCAATAGGGTTGGTAATCTTTTTGTTGGTGGAGTTCGAAAAATATGTCTTGCGGATTATTCTGAAGCGGAGAGCTTCTCAAATGAAAAATTGACGAAACGTTCCGGAATCCCTGCACGGCGTTCAAGCGTGCATTCGGATCAGGTGGAAAGAAACAACAGGTGACACTCAGGGTCCGTCCATTGATTACATGAAATAATGCTCATTGAGAGAAGGATGAACAGGAAGGAAAGAACATGAAAGCTGGTACATCAGGAAAAACACCATTGTCCAAAGAAGAACTTCAGCGGATGGATGCGTATTGGCGAGCGGCCAATTATTTGTCGGTCGGGCAGATTTATCTTCACGATAACCCCTTGCTGAAAAAACCGTTGACGCTCGATCACATCAAATTGCGTCTTCTCGGGCATTGGGGGACGACTCCGGGATTAAACTTCCTCTATGTCCATTTGAATAGAATGATCAAGAAGCATGACCTCAGCATGATCTATATTGCGGGCCCTGGGCATGGCGGTCCGGGTTTGGTGGCCAACACCTATTTGGAGGGAACCTATAGCGAAGTATATCCCAATATTTCCCAGGATGCCGAAGGCATGAAAAAACTTTTCAAGCAATTTTCCTTTCCAGGGGGAATCCCCAGTCATGTGGCTCCCGAAACTCCCGGGTCCATCCATGAGGGAGGGGAACTGGGTTATTCGCTGTCGCATGCGTTTGGCGCGGCGTTTGATAATCCGGATCTGATGGTCGCCTGTGTGGTGGGAGATGGCGAAGCGGAAACGGGGCCTTTGGCCACGGCCTGGCATTCCAATAAATTTTTAAATCCCAAACTGGATGGAGCGGTGCTCCCCATTTTACATCTCAATGGTTATAAAATCGCCAATCCCACGCTATTGGCTCGAATCAGCCATGATGAATTGAAAAGCCTCTTTGTCGGGTATGGCTATAAACCGTTTTTCGTGGAAGGAGACGACCCCGAAACCATGCATCAGGCCATGGCGGCCACATTGGATGAGGTGATGAAGGAGATTCACAGCATTCAGCATCGTGCCAGAAACAAAGGAGAGACGACCCGACCGTGTTGGCCGATGATTATCCTGCGGAGCCCCAAAGGATGGACGGGGCCCAAGGAAGTCGATGGGAAACAGACCGAGGATTCCTGGCGTTCCCATCAGGTTCCCTTTGCGGAGATGGCGACGAAAAAGGACCATATCAAGCTGCTGGAAAAATGGATGAAAAGTTATAAGCCGGAAGAATTGTTTGACGAGACGGGCCAGCTTATTCCTCAGCTGGCGGAACTGGCTCCGAAGGGGGAGCGGCGAATGGGCGCGAATCCCCATGCCAACGGGGGCCTGCTGCTCAAGGATCTCAAGATGCCCGATTTTCAGGATTACGCGGTGGAGGTGTCCAAGCCTGGGAAGGTCATGGCTGAAGCCACGCGGGTGATGGGTACGTTTCTCCGTGACGTGATGAAACGCAATATGGGCAATCGAAATTTCCTGGTTTTCGGTCCTGATGAAACGGCTTCCAACCGGCTCGGAGCGCTCTTTGAAGTGACAAATCGTCGATGGGTGGCCGACACCATTTCTGGAGATGATCATCTCGGCGTCGACGGGCGTGTGTTGGAAATCCTGAGTGAACATACCTGCCAGGGCTGGTTGGAAGGCTATCTTCTGACCGGCCGGCACGGGTTGTTTTCCTGCTACGAAGCGTTTATTCATCTGATCGATTCCATGTTCAACCAGCATGCCAAGTGGTTGAAGGTGACAGGCAGTGAGATCCCATGGCGGAGGCCTATCGCGTCACTGAATTATCTGTTGACCTCTCACGTGTGGCGACAGGATCACAACGGATTCTCCCATCAGGACCCGGGGTTTATCGACCATGTGGCGAATAAAAAAGCCGAGGTGATCAGGATTTATCTGCCGCCTGATGCCAATAGCTTATTATTCATCGCGGATAAATGCCTGCGCAGTCGGAATCTGGTCAATGTTATTGTGGCCGGGAAGCAACCCGGGCTGCAGTTCCTGGACATGGATGCGGCCATTAAACACTGTACGGCGGGTATCGGCATTTGGGAATGGGCGAGTAACGACAAGGGCGGCGAACCCGATGTGGTCATGGCCTGTGCCGGCGACATTCCCACTCTGGAGACGTTAGCTGCAGTGGACCTGCTTCGCAAGCAGGTTCCCGATCTAAAGGTTCGTGTGGTGAATGTGGTCAATCTCATGAAGCTTCAACCGCAAAATGAGCATCCACATGGGCTATCCGACAAGGAGTTTGATATTTTGTTCACCACGGATAAACCCATTATCTTTGCCTTTCATGGGTATCCCTGGTTAATCCATCGACTGACCTATCGGCGCACCAACCATAAAAATCTCCACGTTCGGGGCTACAAGGAGGAAGGTACGACGACTACGCCATTTGACATGGTGGTGCTGAACGATCTTGACCGGTTTCATCTGGTGGCGGATGTGATTGATCGTGTGCCGAAACTGGGATATCTGGCCGCCTATGCCAAACAGGCGATTCGCGATAAGAAGATCGATCACAAAACATACATTGCTCAGTATGGTGACGATATGCCGGACATTAAAAATTGGAAGTGGCCATATTAATTTTGGCACATGGACACTGGATGTTTCGTCAAGAAACTTACATGGACGGATGGGGTTCACCCTCATGAAATCGCGATCTTCGGCTTTTTCCTTCCGGCCCCATCCGCATCTTTTTGAACTCAATACGTGGGTCTGGTTGAGCGAACTCTCTCTGAAGAGGAATCGAACTCTTCGTCTTGCCGACGTTCCTGACCGGGAATGGGATGATCTGCAGGCCAAGGGATTTGATGGGGTGTGGTTGATGGGAATCTGGGAGAGAAGCCCGCGGAGCCGCCAGATCGCCAGGGCATATCCGGATTTACAAAAGGAGTATGCTCAGGCACTTCCTGACTGGCAGCCGGCCGATGTGGTGGGGTCCCCCTACTCCATTAGGGCATACCGGCCTGACCCTGAACTGGCGTCGTGGGAGCAATTGGAAGAGGTAAAGGAAAAACTTCATGATCGGGGTATGAAATTGATTCTGGACTTTGTGCCCAACCATACGGCGTTGGATCATGAGTGGGTGGTTCATCATCCTGAGTACTACATTCAGGGAGCTTCAACGGAGGCCATGAACTATCCTTCGGAGTTTTTTTCCGTCGAAACGTCAGAAGGTATCCGCTATCTGGCGCATGGCAAAGATCCCCATTCCTCTCCGTGGACCGACACCGCGCAATTGAACTTTTTCCATCCGCATACCCGTCAAGCCCTGCTTCACGAACTCCAAAATATGGCTGACTGTTGTGATGGCGTTCGATGCGATATGGCGATGTTGGTGCTGAATGAGGTGTTTGGGCAGACATGGAAGAATCAGGTAACAGGCCTGGAATCCCCTAACAAAGAGTTTTGGTCGGAAGCCATTGCGCTCCTTCCGGGTTTTATCTGGATGGCTGAAGTTTATTGGGAGCGTGAATGGGAACTTCAACAACTGGGGTTTCACTATACCTATGATAGGCGACTGTACCAACGGCTTCGTTTTTCTTCACCTCATGAAGTCGCGCTGCACCTTCAGGCGAATTTGGACTATCAATGCCGATCTGTTCGATTCATGGAGAATCACGACGAGGAAAGAGCCATGGTCGTGTTCGGGGCAAAAAAGCATGAAGCGGTCAGCCTGGTCATGGCCACCATTCCGGGCATGCGGTTCTATCATCAGGGGCAGTTGGAAGGACGGCGTCTTCGCATCCCCGTGCAACTGGCCCGTGCATCGTTGGAAATGCCGGATCGGGACGTACAACAGTGGTATGAACGGTTGCTGTCCATCACGAATGAAGAGGTGTTTCACCTTGGTCGGTGGCGTATTGTGTCCATTCTCTCTTCGGTAGATTCTTCCTGTGAACCTTTGATTGCCTATCAGTGGAAGCTGGGCACTAAACGTGCCCTTGTGGTCGTCAACTTGAGTGCCCTTCCTGCCGGAGGAACGGTGTTCCTGGACGATGAAGTCAGCAAGCATGATCAACCGGTTTCCACGGATTTTATAACGGTGCAGGAACTATTCACCAATGCTGAATCGAAGTGGAAGCAAGGTGAATTGTCCCAGCAGGGCTTGCCGGTCCAGGTGCCTCCGCATGAAGGACGGATCTTTTTTATGGTGCAGGATGCCGAAGACCGATCCGGTGATGTTCGAGAGGATGTCCGTTAAAAAAGGAGTTGGCCGATGAAGGTGTTATTCGCCATTGATTATTCCAATCATTCCAAAAATGCCATGAATCTGTTCCGACGTATGCAGGTGCCGTCAGGGTCCGAGGTGTATTTGATGCACGTCAATACTCCAGAGGAATGGCCGATTTCGTCTGTCTCCGGTCGATCGTTACATTTGCCTGAGGCTATTTCGGCTCTCCGGGCCAAAGCCAGCACGCATGCCCGAGAAGTTCTTGGCCAACTGGAAAAGGTGTTCCAGGGGCAAACGTTAAATGTCCACTCGGAGGTGGTTGAGGGGAATCCGGGGCAGGAAATTCTCAACGCGATCCAGCAGTATGGTATCGACATGGTAGTATTGGGCCCTCGAGGATTGTCGAGGGTGACAGGATTTTTGCTGGGCAGTATCAGTGAATGGGTGTTGAGCGAAGCCACCTGTTCGGTATTAATCGGGCGGCCACAGACCCGTCAAAAACGAACCTCAGGGCCCATGCGGATTCTTTTGGCGATTGATGGATCGGCGGATACCTGGGCGGCAGTGGATTTTCTGAAGACATTGGATTTTCCAAAATCTTCAAAGCTGACACTTGTACATGTCATTCGTAAGCAGGTGTATCAGACCGAACAGGTGTTGATTGGGGATCGATCAGGCCGCGAAGAGTTTGCCAAATTAGCTGAAAAAATCTTGAATGATCGTGGGCGCGAAGGAGTGGCGTTGTTCGAACAAACCCGGGAACGCTTGGGTTCATCAGATTTCAGCATAGAGGATCGCTTGGTGTTTGGGCATGAAGCCCAGGAAATTTTGAAAGCGGCCAGACAAACTCGTGCCGAATTGGTGGTGGTGGGCTCAAGGGGGCTGACCGGGCTTCGACGATTCTTGCTTGGAAGTGTCTCCCACAAGGTGGTTCGAAATGCTTCTTGTTCGGTTCTGGTCATTCGATCGAGAGAATCGGAAAAACAGACAGGTTCCTAATGGTCCGGCAGGGGAGCGCGACCTTATCTTTTCAGAGGAGGTAGGCAGGGAAGTTCGAATATGTGGGATTGGGCACGTCTTGGTGTCTTCAGCTTACTGCCGGTCGATTGCCTCTGGCCCTTCCTTCCACAGGATGCAAGCCTCCCCAAAATATAAGTGAGGAGTTCTTCCTCAATACGGTAATTGTGGGCATAGAATGTTTTATTGTAAACCATCGAAAGAAAAGGTTAAATCAACCTAATGCGTAGGGTCCAGAATTTGCTTAATGAATTTCTATGAGAATGGGTACGAATGTGAAAATGGACCAATGGAAGAATGAGAGTATTCTTGTGAAAAGTGGAAAGGAGACGGCTCCGAGTTCCCCTGAGTTATGCACAATTTGGGTGGTTGACGATGATGAAGCCATGAGAAGTTTACTGGCCGAGGCCCTCCAGGAACGCGGATGTGCGGTGACTCAATTAGGCAATGGCCATGAGGTGTTGGATTTGTTGAAAGCGAAGACTCCTTCATTAATTGTGACCGATTTGCGCATGCCGGGTGGCGGATTTTCATATGTGGAGGATCTTCGGAAAGCTGTTCCCGATTGTCCAATTGTCTTAATGACGGCCTATGGGGATGCGCATTCCAAGGCCAAGGCGTTGTCGTATGGACTCAAGGGATATTTTGAAAAACCTGTTCGAATTCAAGATCTCAAGTCTTGGATTTGTCAGCTCTGTCTGGCTAATCCTTGTGGAAATGTTCCGTTAATTTAATACTGAAAGCTCTGAGGTATAACGATGGCCGGATCGTTTGATGCCCTCCCACCGTGTTCAGATTCTTTCCTAAAGGCTCGCCTGGACGGTCTTAAGCTCTTGGCGCAGTGTCTTGAGGAGCCTATTGTCATTTTCAACCCGCAGATGGAGATGGTCTATGCCAACCCTTCGGCGGAACATATCCAAAAAGCCTGTCCACTTATGACTCCCGTGGATTCAAGTTTATTCTCGAGTGCTTCACAGGGGATTCCTTGTGACCCGTGCCCCGGCAAAGTGCTGTTCTCTGGACAGGGTTCGGGGGGACCGGCCCTGGGGGTGGTCGACGGGGCTGGGCTCGGCTTGAATCCTGCGTGCCCATTGCCACGAGCGTTACCGTTAGAGCATGAAAACGGGAGCGTGCAATTTGCCATCATGATGGGAGCCCAGGGACGTCAGAGCCAGGTGATCCCTACCCCTGATTTATCTGCTTCCTTCCGGGATTCAATTCAGGGAATAGCCTCTGATGTGCCAACTCCGGAATTACCCCTGATCGGGGAAAGCCAGGCGATGCAACAATTAGTGGAAATGATCAAATTGGTGGCTGCGAGTGAAGCGACCGTGCTCATTCAGGGAGAAAGCGGGACGGGAAAAGAGTTGGTGGCAAAGACGATCCATGGATTGAGTCGTCGCCGGTTACAACCGTTTGTCGTAGTGGAGTGCAGTGCGTTGCCTGATACCTTGTTGGAAAGTGAATTGTTTGGTCACGTCCGCGGAGCGTTTACGGGGGCGGTGGCAGACCGGAAGGGACTGTTTGAAGAAGCCGCAGGGGGGACGATTTTTTTGGATGAGATAGCCGATACGAGTCCGGCTTTTCAGGCCAGATTATTACGAGTCCTACAGGAGGGGGAAATCCGTCCAGTCGGAAGTAACCGTTCGATCAAGGTGAATGTCCGGGTGATTTCTGCCGGCAATAAAACCATTGAGGAACTGGTGGCATCGAAATTATTCCGTGCGGATTTGTATTATCGGTTGGCGGTGCTGCCTCTGACAGTTCCACCCTTACGAGAACGGCAGGAAGATATTCCAGTGTTGGTGAATCATTTTCTAACTAAATCTGCTTTGAGGCATGGACGGACTTCCCCGAACATCAGTGCGGAAACGTACCAGGCGTTGGTCCGGCAACCCTGGCAGGGGAATGTTCGTGAGTTGGAAAATCTGATCGAACGTGTGGTGGTGACCTGTTCAGGTCCCACCATTCACGTTCACGATGTATTCGGTCAGGAGGGTCAGAGTATTGAACCCGCCAAAAGACATTTAAAGGTCATTGGGCAAAAAGCCCGGCAGGTAGCTGAACGTCAAAGAATTATTGAAGCCCTTCGTGAGGTAAAAGGGGATAAAACCCGGGCAGCCAGGATGCTCAAAATCAGCCGTTCCAGTCTGTATAATAAACTCCGGTCCTACCAAATTTCCTAACTTCCCATTTTTTGTCCCAAACCTCCTCAAATCATACTTAACGGCGTCCAAAAATTTGGACGCCTAATTTATTGAATGACAACGAACTTTTGCTTTGACAAGCCAACCCTGTCCAAGGTTGTAGATTTCTGTCATCGAAATATTTTCGTCCGGTAGCCGGTTCAAGTATCCCTCCTGCCTGTCCAGTCTTGTCGATTCTTTTCTACCCGCGCTTTGTCGCATCCATTGGCATTGTTGTTGCTGACTTATGAGTGTGCCGACACTGGGTTGGGTGTGATGGACCGGCCTCCGGAATGCCCGATCTTCTTAAGAGGGGATACCTGGTGTCGGCATTTATTGAACCGGCCGTGACGTGAGGGAGGCGGAGAGGAGAGTGGCGATCCATATGACAAAATTGGATATATTATTAACCCCATATTTTACGTAAGGAGGCCGGAGAATGTATCACGGCAAGAGTACATTGTTCACTGCTTCAGCCTTCTTAGCGCTATTTGGAGGGGCGACGCTGTTCGGCTTCCCACCTTCGGTTGGCGCTGAGAATGTTGGTGCTTCACATGTGCATTCCGCAGGAATGGGCGAGCAACCTCCAGGATGGGCCGAACGTCTGAAAGGACAGACCATCGTGGAAGATTCCATGGAGGGCCGGGCAGAACGGGCGGCGTTAGTCGAGCAACAACACAATCGGCTCATGCAGCAAATGCAAAAGGATATGGAGGTCAACGGTCAGAACAGCGGCGCGTTTAACTCCATGTCGATGATCCATCAGTATGGTGCCGGTCAGGGCACGGGTTTATTGTCCAGCACGCCGGGTGTCGAGCCGGTGTCCATGAAGGGGGGGCTGTGTCCAAAAACTGCTCCCGTCCGCAATTATGATGTCTCGGCTATCAATGCGGAAATTACGTTGAACCAATGGATGGACTATTACCCGGGGTATATGTATGTCCTGACCGAGAACATTGACAAGGTTCGTGAAGAAGAGGCCAAAAATGCGGCTGCTCGCGAGAAAGAAGGACATCACGATCCCGGGGGAGTGAAAAACGGGATTCAGGATCAATGGATTCAACCCCTGGTCATCCGGGGAAATCAGGGAGATTGCATTAAGGTCACTCTGCGCAATCAATTGGAATTTGGCGAAGAAGTGAGTTTGCATATCAACGGATCGGATATGGTGATGAGCAAAACCGGCCAAGCGGCCACCACCACCAATCCGGACACGGTGGCCCCTGAAGGCGGCACGGTCGAGATGGAGTGGTATATCCATCCCGATACCCAGGAAGGCGGCCGTCAGTTTCACACCTACAGCAATGACCGAGAATTAACGGTCATGGGTCTGTTCGGGGTGTTTGTCGTCGAACCGCGGAATTCGGAATACTGGGAGCCATTGGGAACCGGACCAGCCACCAAAGCCTCCAGTGGGTGGCAGGTGATGATTGAAAACGGCACCGGTCCGGATTTCCGTGAATTTGTGTTGATCTATCACGAAGTCGGAGACGAAGCGTTTCGCCCGGTGAATAAACATGGCGATTTCCTGCCGCAACGGGATCCGTTGAGCGATGCCTATCGCCCAGGGGCCCGGGCCCTGAATTATCGCAGTGAGCCTTTCGGTATCAATAACATGCATGTACAGCATGAATATTTTGGATTCGAGGACGAGTCCATGGCCTATAGTTCTTATACCTTTGGCGATGCGGCGCCCACCATTCCCCGAAGTTATTTGGGAGATCCGGCCAAATTTCGCATTGTGCACGGCGGGTCGGAAGTCTTCCACTCTCATCATCCGCATGGCGGGTCCATCCGGTGGCAGCGAAGCCCGCGGGCTACGCAAATGCCCGTGTGGAGTACGGGTCAAAACGGGCCGGTGAAATATCCGGTGGTCCGGACGAAGTCCGACCGGGTAGACGTGGAAGTGATCGGACCGGCCGAGGCGCTGGATCTGGAAACCGAGTGCGGATCCGGTCTGTGCCAATGGTTGGCCGGAGACTTTTTGTTCCATTGCCACGTGGCGCACCATTATGTGGCCGGCATGTGGGGCTACTGGCGGGTCTACAACACTCTTCAGGTTCCGGGAGTGCAGAGTGACGTGATGCCGCCCATGCGTGAATTGCCGGATCGAATCGGGCGCATTCACAAGCCCGTGTCGTCCGATGCCCTGGTGGGGACCACGGTGAATTGGTTCGGCAAGAAATTCAAGATCGTCGATAAAGGAAAGAGCAATTGGAATTTGGAACCGGCGGTCGTCACGGTGAAAGACTGGGTAGAAATGCAGTTGAGCAACCAGGGAAAACCCGGTCATGCCGATGACGAATTAGGCCAGTTGATGGCGTATGATGCCACCGTGGTGGATTGGATTTGGTCCGGTAATAAAGCCATGAGTGAGAAAGAGCCCACCTTGGGAGCAAACCCCAAGTATCATCCCGAGTGGCAGGGTTATAAACCCGGGGAACGGCGGGCTATCTGGTTTGAACCGTCAACCGGGAAAGTGGCATGGCCGTGGCTGACGCCGCATTTCGGAAAACGGGCGCCATTCTCCAATGATCATAATCCGGCTCCGTGGCTGGAAATGATCCGCTTGAATTCTGACGGCACCCGGTCGGTGGAACCGGCCAAAGCGGGTGAGAACGGGCCCTGGAGCCTTTGTCCGGATCGTGCCGGATCGCAAAAATACAATGTGCATTTCATTAAGCTGCCTATCGAACTGTCCGCCGCGGAAGGCAGTGAGCCGGCGATCGTGGATCCCAATGGGTTGCTCTATGTGGTGCATGATGAAGAGGAGGCCGTTCGAGCCGACAACAATAAAAAGTTTCCGTTGGTGGTTCGGGCCAATGTGTATGACTGTGTGGACTGGACGCTGACCAGCGAATGGCTGGATGATGACATTACCAACTTCCAATCCTCAAAAATCAATACGCATTTCCATTTCCTTCAGTTCGATAATCAGGCCTCCGATGGCGTGATTTCGGGATTCTCCTATGAGCAATCGATGCGGCCGTTCACGCAATTCAATAAGGATGTGAAAAAGGGGCTGCCGGTGCCCATGAATGCCAAGATCACGAAAGCCGCCAAAAAAGGCGATAAAACCATCAGTGTCAGTAACGGGGCGCAATACCATGTGGGTATCCCCATCTTGATCGGTGCGGACAATGTGAAGGGCAATGAAGTCCAACGCATCGTGAAAATCGAGAAGAATGTGCTGACGTTGGCGCAGCCGTTACGGAACGCCCATCCGGTGGATGACATTGTGACGGTGGAATATGTCCGGCAGCGGTTCTGGGCGGATGCCGATGTTGGGAGTGTCTTCTGGCATGACCACGCGTTCGGTGGCACCACCTGGCCGCATGGGGCCGTGGGAACCATCATCACGGAACCATTCGGTTCCACATGGCATGATCCGGTGACCGGGAAACCCATTCGTTCCGGACCGATTGCCGATATTCATGCCACCGAACGGGTCGGGCATGATGTGGCGGGCAGTTTCCGCGAATTGATGGTGCACATCCAGGATACGGTGCCGCACACGGTGAATATCGTGACGGCCGGGAATCCTCCGGGGCAGCCCGTGGATGTGGCGTTGGAGGCGGGACGGACGGTGTCCTTCATCATGCCGCCCAACGACAAAATCAAAATGACGCCGATGCCGTTTCTGAATGGGGGAACCCATACGACTGGCGGGGCGTTAAATTTCCGGGCGGAGCCGTTCGCGCAACGCCTGTCCAACAATCCTGACACGTCAAAAATCTTCAGCAGTAAGGTGCATGGAGATCCCAGCACGCCCATGATTCGTGCCTATCTGGGCGATGCGATGGTGTTCCGGTTGCTGGATGTCACGATGAACGAGAGCAACGTGTTCACCATTTCCGGGCATACGTTCTGGTCGGAGCGGTATGCACCGGAAGCCAATCGGAAAAATTCTTTGCATATCGGGATTGCCGAGCGGTATGACCTGGTCGTGGCCGAAGCGGGCGGTCCCCGGCATCAGCCGGGCGATTATCTGCTCTTCAACGGCCGGAGTTCCAAGTTCTCGGAAGGGTCCTGGAGTATCATCCGGGTGCTGGATAAACCGACAGCCGATCTTCAACCCCTGCCCAATAAGGCGTATGGAAGAGAAGGCGTACCTGAAAAACTTCCCGTATGTCCCGGTGACGCGCCGGTGAAGGATTTCAGTGTCGTGGCCATTGATTTTCCGGGGATGAGTCTCAATCCGAACGCGCCGGAAGCCATTGAAGTGGACTTCGAGCGGAAGATCGAACTCCGGAATCCCGATGCCAAAATTTATGTCCTGGAAGACGAAGTGGCCAAGGTCTCGGGGGATGCCCAGCCGATGCCGCTGACCCTCCGCGTGAATGTCGGTGATTGTGTAAAAGTAAAGCTCACCAACAAGATGAAAGACAGCCGGGCGTCGTTCTCGGCCTTCGGGATGGCGTTTGATCCTCATGATTCACAAGGTGTGAATCTGGGTAATAATACCGGTGAGCAAACAGTGGCCCCTGGAGAGTCCCGTGTCTACACCTATTATGCCGACCCCTTTAACGGGGAAGGTCAGATGTTGGTGTGGGATTTCGGCAATGTAGCCATGAATCCGCGAAACGGACTGTTTGGAGGTATCATCATCGGACCGAAGGGGTCTTCGTATCGTGATCCCAAGACGGGGGCCGATGTGTCCTTGAAGAACAGCTGGGTGGCGGATGTCTTGATTGACCACACGATTCCCGGGAACGAAGGCCGGGCGAACTACCGTGATGTGGCCTTGTTCTTTCAGGACGAGGACAACATCATCGGCACGGCCTTTATGCCCTATGTGCAAAACGTGGCGGGATTGACGGCGATTAACTATCGCGCCGAACCCTACCCGTATCGGGAAGAAGTCGGATGCACGTTGGGTCGCATGTTCCAACCGTGTGAAGTGGATAATCCCAAGGATCCGGTCACGCCGGTGATCGAAGCCCATGCGGGGGATCCGGTGCGGATCCATGTGTTTGGGGCAAGCAGTGAACAAAACGGCATGTTCACCGTCGAAAAGCATGAATGGCCGATTGAGCCGTTCCTTCCGGGTGCGGACGTTATCAGCACCGTAGAATTCGCGGCTTCCGAGGGTTTGGATGTGTTCATCCCCGGTGCAGGAGGAAAGTGGTCCCTACCTGGCGACTACACGTATGGCAACGGTCGGTTGCCCTATTCGCAATCCGGGCAATGGGGCTATATGCGAGTGCTGCCTCATACCGATCAGCGGATTCTTCCGTTGGGTGGACCTTCCAGTTCGTTCAAACAGGCCGCACTGGATACCTTCAACGGCGAACCGCGGATTATTCCAACCGCTGCTCAATAAGACCCTTCGGGTCTGAGGCGGGCAATCGAGCGGGGAAGTCGAAAGGCTTCCCCGCTTTTTTTTCTGGGATGCGTCCACCCTGAGGAGGATTGAAGACTATTCTTGAATTAAACGGAAATATCCCGCATGCACCGGAGTCTTCTTGGGGACCGTGACGGTTTTAGGGTAAGATGAAACTAGCCTTTCATTGTTTGAATAAGGCAACATTAATCATAGGCATACATGTTCAGACAGCATGATTTCAACCGGGAGGTGTCCAATGCAACAACGCATCATCCGAACGGTCTGTGTGATGATAGTAGGACTGGTGGCTCTGCAGTATCAGGTTTCCGGATTGTCCTGGGCCGCGGAAGACAAGGGCGCGACAGTGAGTATGAAGCCGGAGGTGGTGGCTGACTATATTCATGCGGTGATTGAGGCGGATCGCACCCTCTATACCACCCATGTGGTGGATCGCATGCAGGAAACCGGGACGGTGATCGCATCGGAAGGATGGAAAAAACGAAACGCCCTACCGCTGCCCGCGCAGATGTTACTGCTTGCGGGATTAAAGGTTGGGGAAAGCGGGCTGGGATTGCAATATCGCCTGGCCAGTTTGTTCCCCATTTACGAACGGAATGGGCCTACCACCGATTTTGAGCGAGAGGGCCTGGAAGCAGTGGAAAAAGATCCGGGCAAACCCTACAGCGGTGTGATTACAAGAGGAGATAAACGATATTTTAAGGCGATCTATGCGGACAGAGCGGTGTCCAAAGCTTGTGTCAATTGTCACAATACCCATATTTTAAGTGGGAAACGTGACCGGGAAGTTGGTGATGTCATGGGAGGGGTGATTATTTCCTTCCCGTTGGATTAAGTCATAGGGGTCGTGATTTTGTGGTGCCAGGTGGAGGAGTGGGTCGTTGCGACGAGTTGAGCCGGTGTCGCTCCGGATGTTTGCTCGCCTTCTCACCGTATCCCTCAGGCCCCGTGTTGGAAGGAGGGTTTCATGAGCATGTGGAAAGGATTGAGTCTGGCGGGAGTTCTCGTGGCGATGGTGGCGACCCCGCTGTTTGCGTATGAGGAGATGACGGTGGAGGGAGGAGGCGCCCTTTCGGGGAAAGTGACCCTGAATGGAAAAGTCCCTCAACCCAAGGGATACAACCTCGTTACATTTCCGGATCCCATTTATTGCGGGCGCATTTCCACGGGAAATGGCTGGAGACTGTTGCAGCCGTTCACCGTGAGTGCGGATGGCGGATTCCAAAATGTGGTGGTTTTGTTGACGGACATTGAAAAGGGGAAACCGTTTCACTACACGCCGCCACGCATTGAAGCCGTGGATTGTAAGTTCGAACCCTATATCACCGTGGTCCGGGATCGCGATAAGGTCGAAGTCGTCAACCTGGATCCCGTCCTCCATGACATTCAGGCCTATGAAACCTCAGATCTCGGCGCACGGGTGTTATTCAATGTCCCGCTTCCCATGAGTCAACGGTTAACGAAACGCGAACTCCTGAAAAAAGTCACCGTGAAAAATCGAGCCGGTAAGGTGATGTCGCAACCCATCAAGATGCGAAGAGGACGAAACATCTTTGTCATGCAGTGCGGGTTTCATGCCTACATGGAGAGTTGGGGGTTGGCGGTCGATCACCCGTATTATGTCTTGACCGATCAGGATGGGAACTTCACTATCGCCGATATTCCGCCGGGCACCTATCATGTGTCGGTCTGGCATCCCATGGTCGATCAGGAATTCATGGTGACCATTGAAGCCGGGAAAACCGCCCCGCTTGATGTACAGTTCGAAGCGCCCCAAGGCCGGCTCTATGCCAATGCCTTGGAAGATACACCCCGCTTCGGCATGGAATTGTTGGGTGATGCGGTGATCGACCCGATTGTGGAAAAGCAAGTGCCCTAAATCTGATTGCATATCCGACCAGAAACAGGCGGGTGTGGTCTATGGAACCGCATCCGCCTGCTCATGTCCCTGTCCTGGAACTTCCTTCCTCACTTCCTTTTCTGGCTCTAGAGACTTTCACCCTTCTTCTTCACCATGACTAGAAGCGGTCATGGAGGACGGCCAGTTCACCTATATGTATGACAACTGACCACCAGATTCCTTCCTCAAAAAAAATGGGGTTGCCATAAGGTATTTCTACTGATAGGAAACAGAAAGCACGGTTGATCCAGCCCGAGGGGGCCCATCAGACCAGGGGTATGAACTTTTTTCTTTCTCTTGACGACAGACCGGTTGAGAAAGGTTCTGGAACGCTCAAGAGCCCTGAGGACATAATCGGCAGCACACGTTGACTCCCCATCGTTATGAATAACCCCCTTCTCCTCGCCATTCTTCCCTTGTCCAAATGGAATAAGGTGAACCAACACTGCCAGACTCAAAAGGTTTTTTTGCCGAACTGGGAAACGGTCCTTCTCAAGGGTGAAGGCCGGAGTATCGATTTGATCTGGACCCCCGAGGCGATGGCCCATGAAATGATTGGCATGTTGTATATGGAGCGATGGCAGTCCCAAACTCCGGAAGAGTTGGAAGAGGCCATTCGGATCGGCGAGTTAGATCCATTGGTGGTGAGTCTTCCTCCCGTCTTGACGGAACGCGATACCGTCTTTGTCTATTATGAATGGTTTGAGGATGTTGGCGGATGGTCCGGAAGCGACTGGAGACAAATCCAACTAGGCCTCGTTGATTTTATGAAGCAGTTCCCTGCCTCCGCCGCTTAACGATACGAGCGTCTTGATGCTTCTTTCTTCATAGTTTTCCCGGGCCTGCTATTTTTTCCTTTGCCTTGATTGGTTTCTCTCCTTTGGTTATGTGATCCTTCACATCCAGCCAGTCGCGGAGCCAGTCGCCTAATAGGTTGGCGGCCAGGACCACCAGCATCAGAGTTACACCAGGAATAATGACTAGATGGGGGGCGACCAGCATATACCGTGTGCCGTCCCGAATCATGCTGCCCCAGGAGGCGTCGGGCGGTTGAACTCCCAGCCCTAAAAACGACAATCCGGCTTCCGCGATGATGGCACCGGCAATCCCGAAGCTGGCTTCCACGATCAGCGGGGCGGTCAGGAGAGGCAGCAAATGACGCGTGAGGATGCGCCAGGTCGACGCGCCGATGGCTCTGGCCGCCACCACATGATCCGCCTGTTTGACCGAGAGGACCTGAGCCCGTGCCAAGCGGGCATACCCCACCCAGCCGGTGAGACCCAAGGCCAGAATGACATTTTCAATGCCAGGCCCCAGAGCGGCAGCCAGAGCAATGGCCAAGAGTAACCCGGGAAAAGCCAGCAGGATGTCGACGACCCGGACAAAGATCTGATCCACCCATCCGCTGAGGTACCCACTGGTGGCCCCCAGGAGTCCACCAAAGGTGACACCAAGAAAGACGACAGCCAATGAGACGATAAAGGATGTTTGAGCACCGGTTGCAAGACGATCGGCGATCGAACGCCCGAGGTCGTCATACCCTAGCCATGTCGTGGCGTTTGGTGGTGTGAGGATATTGGCCAGATCGATGGCATGAGGGTTCAGGGGGAGCAGTGGACTCACAAGCGCCAGGAAACCCCACAGCATGACGATAGACGCCGGAAGCCACAGTCGCATGGTCATGTTCGTTTGAACTGGATGCGGGGATCTAGCCAGGCATACACCACATCCGTCAAAAGATTCACCAGAATGTAGGTCAGGCTGATGCACAGCACGGCGGCCTGAACCACCGGATAATCCCGTTGTTGAATGGCTTCGATCATGAGTAGGCCCAGGCCGGGCCAGGCAAACATGGTTTCCGTAATGACCGCTCCTCCCAGTAATCCCCCCAGTTGGAGTCCGAGAAGGGTGAGAATGGGGAGGAGTGAATTGGGCAAGGCGTGAATGAGCAGAATCCGTGTAGGGGATAGACCCTTGGCTTGCGCGGTTCGTAAAAAATCCTCACCGAGGGTTTCCAAAAGGCTGCTGCGAACCATCCGGGCGAGGATCGCGGCCATAGCCGTTCCCAGGGTAAAAGCCGGAAGGACCACGGCGTTCCAGCCTTCCTGGCCACTCACAGGAAACCAGCCTAACCACAAGGATCCCACCAGGATCAAGATCGGACCTAACCAAAAGTTCGGTATGGAAATGCCCAGTAACGCAAATCCCATGGCTCCCATATCCCACAGTTGATGTTTATGAGTGGCTGCAAGTAGGCCCAGTGGCAGGGCGAAAACTATCGCGATAACCAATGATACCAGGCTCAAATACAGGGTGGCCGGGATGCGCTCTGCAATAAGATCCAGGATGGGCCTCCCGGAAAAAAGCGAATGCCCCAGGTCAAGGCGCAGGAGACTGCCCAAATAGTGCCACCATTGTTGGTGCAGGGGGAGATCCAAACCCAGGCTGTGGCGTAAGGCTTCTTTGTCGGCTTGTAAGGCCGATTCGCCCAGCATGACTTCCACGGGATCTCCGGGAATGAGGTGAATCAACAGAAAGACGAGGAACAGAACGCCCAAGATCCCGATGAGCGTGCTGGACAGGCGTGTCAACAAAAATGCGGTCATGGGAGTAATGGAATGATCACCGGTGGTTGGGGGCTGCCTGATCTTTCGTGAGCAAGGCCGACTTTTTCATGTCGTGGGGCTTCGAATGGAAGCGACGTGTGTGGCGGAAGTTTGCCGTTGGACCTGAAGGAGGCCGTCAAAGTTACCGTCCGGTTCGAGCTGATACCCGGTGATCTCCATAGAAGAGAAGCAGATGTGATCTTCAAACCACAAGGGAATATAGGGCAGTGTTTCCAGAAAATGGGCTTGCAGGGCATGGTAAAGCATGCGCTGTTCTGTGCGGTTGGTTGAGCCTTCTGCCTGCTCAATCAGATGATCGGCCACGGTGCTGGTAAACCGCCCGCGGTTGGCGCCTGTGGGAGGAATGGACTGACTGTGAAAGGCATATCGAAAAATATCCGGGGTTTTCACCCCGACCCAGGCCAAGCTGTACATCTGGAATCGCCCGGCTTTGATGTCTCCATAAAATGTGCCCCAATCATGACTTTGAATGACCATGTCGATGCCCACCCGGCTCAGTTGATCTTGAATGATGGTGGCCAATCTCAGACGAAAAGGATCGGTGGAAGTTTTATAGGTGAGTGTGAGGCGATGGTCGCTCTCGATCCCGGCTTCCCGAAGCAATGATCTGGCCCGGTCCGGGTTGTAGGGATATCCGGTGAGTTGGCTTGGTCCCGCCCAATGATCGGGCGGGAAAAGGGCTTGTGCTTCTCTGGCCCGGTTCTGAAAGACATATCGAAGAATATCTTCCCGATTAATCGCATGGGCAATGGCTTGTCGAACGAGAATGTTTCCGGCCAAGGGATCCTGGTGATTGAATCCCAGATAGGCGAAATTGGACCCACGGCTTTGTTGGAGGTGAAGGGCGGGGTGTTTGGCTAAATAGGCGACCAGTTCCGGTGGCAGATCATTTTGCAGCAACTGAATTTCACCGGCCAGAAGTTTCAGGACACGAACGGTCGGGTCGGGGATTCTGAGGAATTCCACCCGTTGTCCATCGGTCCGGCGAACCAGGCGCAGTCGCGTGTCATCCGGCCTGTCGAGAAAGCGAAACGGGCCGTTGCCAATGGGGTGGTCCGAAAAGGGATGGCGATTGGCAATAAGGTTTGCAGGGAGAATGCCGATAACTAGGTAACTGGGAAAGAAGGGATCCGTCCGTTTTAAGTGAAATGATATTTCCGTTTCGGATGGTATTTCCATGCGGTCGATGATATGAAGCACGCCTTGATGGGGAGACGCACTGTGAGGGCTTAAGATCGACTCATAGGTCGCTTTGATGTCCTGAGACGTGACCCCTTGCCCGTTATGAAATTCAGGCACGTGATCCCTCAACGTAAAGACATAGTGGGTCGGGGACCGCTGGACCCAGGTGGCCAGAGACGGGACCGGAGTCGCATCGGCTTCAAAGTCGACCAGCCGGGAATAAAGCAACCGATTGATTCTGGCGGAAGTGGCGTCCGTGGCATAGCGTGGATCGAGATTGGTCGGAGCCTGGGCCACCCCCATTCGGATGGTGTGGGGATCGGGTTGGGGGGAGCAGGCACCAACAACCAACTCCAGTGCGAGTATCAGAAGTGCCGCTGGCCAATGGCTGATAATAGTGAACCTCAAGGGCCTACGTACTGACAGGACAAGACACTGCGGAACATGCGTTGCCGGAAATGACCGGTGGCTCACCCACAGGTCCTTTCTGTGATTGTAGCGGGATTCGAGCCTTCAAGAAAGACCAAACCTGGTGCGAGAAATTCCGATGATACCGATGTTGAAGAGGAAATGCGATGAACTGTAAAGGAGGGTATGCATGAGTTCCCTTGCGACGATGACACCGCCGAACGGGAGTGCGACGACACTCCACAAAGACCCTCGTGCCTTGATTGCCCCCACCACGATCAAAGAAACCGGATTACCCGAAGAACTGCTGATGCAGTTGTTAGTCCGCACGTTGTATTCGGTGGGAGAGATGACCGAGCGGACGGCCGGAGAGATTATGAAATTGCCGGTCAGCGTCATGAAGGAATTGTTTACGATTGTCCAGCGGGAGAAATATTGCGAAGTGAAGGGGCACGGCGAATCCCTTGGTGTCCTTCTCCGGTATACCCTCACGGAAGCCGGCCGGCTTCGGGCGAATGCCTATATGGATTTGTGCCGGTATGTGGGGCCGGCCCCGGTTCCGCTTCAGCAATATATTGAGATGGTCAAAAGCCAACCGGTGAGCAGTCTGACGATTGACCGACGGACCGTCGTGGCGGCCACGGAACATCTGGTCTTGACGGCAGGAACGATTGACCAGCTTGGAGAAGCCGTCAATTCCGGTTGGGCCACCTTTCTCTACGGGCCGCCTGGCAATGGAAAAACGGTTCTGGCGGAAGCCATCGGGAAAATGTTGGAAGCCGTGGGTGGGGGAGAAATTTTTATTCCGTACGCCATTGAGGTGGATGGACAAATCATTCAAGTGTTCGATCCTATTACTCATATTCGCGTCGAGTCTCCATCAGAACCCACCCGAACGCTCATTGAAGCCAAGGTGGAAAAAGATACCCGCTGGGTCCTGTGTAAACGGCCGATTGAGTTTGCGGGTGGTGAGTTGACGATGGCCACCCTGGATTTGTCCTTTAACGAATCCGCGAAATATTACAAGGCGCCGCCGCATATTAAGGCCAACGGCGGTGTATTTCTCATCGACGACTTCGGGCGGCAATTGGTTCGGCCTCGCGATCTCTTGAACCGGTGGATCGTGCCCTTGGAAAAACGGGTGGATTATCTGACGCTGCATACCGGAAAGGTCTTTCAGATTCCGTTCGACACCATTGTGCTCTTCGCGACCAATTTAGAGCCTGCGAAGCTGGCGGACGAAGCGTTCCTTCGCCGGATCAGGAACAAAATCTATATTGCCGATCCGACACCCGAACGGTTCAGACAGATCTTTGAAGAAGTGTGCAAGAAAAAAGGTGTGCCCTATGATTCGAGTGCCATGGATTATATTCTGGAATTCGTGTATCAAAAATATCAATTGAATATGCGGAGCTGCCACCCTCGTGACCTGATCGAACAGATCATCAGTATCGCCAAATTCAATGGCGTGCCACCAACCTTATCCAAAACGTTTATCGATCGAGCCTGCCATACGTATTTCTTTGTGGAAGCGGCCGAATACGATCAAAATATGGGATAGCTCTGTCCTAGAGCGACACCAATACTTTGTTGTCATCCTGAGGCTAGGCCGAAGAATCTGTGTCCTGGCTAAAAGTGTTATGGCTTTGCCAGATCCTTCGCTCCGCTCAGGATGACACGTGAAAAATTGGAGAAGTCATGGTTAGCTGGGTGAGTCCTGACCCTTTCTGTCATCCTGAGGGCATGCGAAGGACCTTTGCCTAGGTTGATGATGCAAGGGTTTGGCGAGGTCCTTCGTGGAACGTGTCCCGAGTGTGCTGGAAACATTTCCTTTTCTTCCCCGTTGTATTACTCTTTCCTTTTTCATCCCTCCTTGAGGGTCGCCTTTATAATCAAAAATTTTGTGATTTTGGGGTAGGTATGTCGAATCGTACGGCAATCTTGTTAATCACGTGTCAGGACCAAAAGGGCCTGGTCGCTCGTGTGTCGGGCTTTATCCATGATTTTGGTGGGAATATTCTTGATTCCGACCATCATACGGACCGGGAAACCGGTGATTTCCTTATGCGGACCGTGTTTGATCTGGAAGGGTTTCAGGTGCCTCCCGAAGAAATCGAAACGGCCTTTCGCCCGATCGCCAAAGTCCATGACATGAATTTTCAGATTTATGTTTCCGACCGGAAGCCGAAGGTGGGCATTCTCGTTTCCCAATATGATCATTGTTTGGTGGATGTCTTGCAGCGGTTTCGCCGGGGGGAGTTGGCGGTAGAAATTCCGGTCATTATTTCCAACCATCAAACGGTCGAATGGTGGGCGCGGGCCTTCGACATTCCCTTTCAGTATTTTCCAGTGCAGTCAGGTGAAAAGGGAAAGCAGGAAGGTCTCGTGTTGGACGCGCTGCATGCCGCGAACGTGGATCTGGTGGTGCTTGCCCGGTACATGCAGATTCTTACGGAAACATTTTTACAACAGGTGGGCTGCCCGGTCATCAATATCCATCATTCCTTCCTTCCGGCATTTGTCGGAGCCAAGCCCTATCATCAAGCCTATGACCGCGGGGTGAAAATCATCGGAGCCACGGCCCACTATGCCACAGCGGAGTTAGATGAGGGACCCATCATCGAGCAGGATGTCGTGCGAGTCGGCCATCGGGACACCGTGCAGGACCTAATCCGCAAAGGCCGTGACCTGGAAGTGATGGTCTTCGCCCGTGCTATCCGCCTGCACATCGAACGACGAGTTTTGGTTTACGGAAGAAAAACCGTCGTCTTTGATTAGCATATTGTTGGAGAACTCGCCCTGAACTTCGACAAGTGGACGGCCCATGGTGAAGAATATTCTAATCTCTTGAGTTAACTCATTATTTTATTGTACATCTTAATCTTGACTTAAATTTTTAATTGACAAAGAATTGGACTGATTCATTTCAGATAATGAGTTGGGGGTATTTTAGGAATCACCGTGAATGATTAAATTGAAATGATTGCTCATTAGGCTGGCAGTACTTGCAATGTTTAAGTCTCATACAGATGCATGCAAGTATTCTTAGTTGCATAGGATAATCTTCATGCCGCGAACAATTGAAAAGGGTGAACTTGCGCTCTATAAGTACAACAAGCTTCGTTTTTCATTTGTTGATTTAGACGCTGGTGAACAACAGGTATTGACGAGTGACCCTTGGTCATTTTTGAGTTCGCAATTGCAGTCCCGTCAACCGAAAACACGTGGTGTCAATCGAAAAAAATTAGAGAGGGCACTTTATTTTGCCTCATTGGCAGAGGATTTTTATCGCGCAGCCGAAGTTATCCCTTTGCCTGCAAAAGGTACGTTGCTCTATTACGGTATGCTCGACCTTGTAAAATGTTTTTTAGCCTTGAATGATGTCCCACTTGAGACTACTCATGAACATCATGGGCTAAATCTTCCAATCGGAAAGATTCAAACGATTGAAGCAAAGCCGAAGATGCAGGGCGGTATCAATATTTTCGCATGTTTTTGCGAAAAACTAGGGAAAGAAATTAAATCGTCTATGGAAGTCAGTTTTAGTGATTCGCTTTCGCACGTGCCAGAAATTCACAGTATATATGCGAGCTTAGGTCACATTCCAAAGAGCAAGTTTCTGCCTGTCACCATTGAATTTCAAGTAAGCCAGGCACATGATCGGTTATTCACGGAGATATTTTTTGACAAAAAACAAGAATCAAAAGTTGATACCACTAGGTTTTTAAAAGGGAAGAGGGGAAAGTATTTTAGGGATGGGTATGATTGCCTACAGAAAATCGTCAATCGATCTGCTAAACGAAAGGCATATACCAAGAAAAACATGAACCGAATTTACCAAAACATACTAGCGGAATACCGCTCATTTGATATTGTTCCCATACTCACGTCCCAGGGCTACAGGTATTACGTTGATCTTAAGCCTGGAATTGTTCCACACCTCGCATACTCGCTGTTGGCAATGTTTTACTTAGGAAACGCTGCCCGTTACCGACCTTTGGAAATCGAATCCCTTCTCGAGGGAAATCTGCGTCCACTTGTAAGTGAATTTGTCAGCTTGACCCCTAGGCAGTTTCTTTATCAGATGGTTTCCATTACGACCAAAAAAGAATGTGTTATTCCATTCTCTAATATATGAATCTACCCCTCCCTTCCATTTCTTCCATTATGCTAGGATTGGATTCAATCGTTCCCGCATCATTCGTTCAATTGTAATCTATCCGGTTCCGCTCCCTCCTGAGCCATGGCCCTGAAGCGTATCACCGCTCAAGACCTCTATAACTACACCAAGTGTCTGCATCGCGTGTTTCTGGATTCCAATGGTGATCCCACGGAGAAATCCGAGGTCAGCTCATTTGTGAAATTGTTGTGGGAAGTGGGGTTGCAGACCGAGCGGGACTACATTTGCTCGCTGGGCGATCAGGAGATTACGGATCTCCAACATCTTTCTGTGGAGCCGGCGTTTCAGGAAGCTTTGTCGGCGATGGAGCGTGGAGCTCCTATCATTTATCAAGGGTGTTTGATTCATGAAAATTTTGTGGGGCGACCGGACCTATTGGTGAAACGGGAGGACGGGACCTCTCGTTTCGGGCCGTTTCTTTATGAGCCGGTTGATATCAAGGCGGGAAAAGGTTGGGAAGAGTCCGAAAGCAAGAAACGAAAGTTCAAGGAACATTATGCCTTTCAGGTGTTGTTTTATCGATTTCTCCTGGAAAAGATTCAGGGAACCGTTCCGACCGGTGGGCGGATTATTAATGTGGACAAGGAAATTGAAGAATTCGATCCGGTACCATTTGAGGAGCGCTTTGCCCAGGCCATGCAGGATGTGCAGCGGTTGGTGTCAGGTGACGTATCTTCGGAGCCTGTTCTGGGGAGCCACTGTACGATGTGTGGGTGGTTTACACGATGTTATCGATGGGTGAAGGCGGAAGCCGACCCCACCGGCCTGTTTTTTGTGGGGAAGCAAAAATTTGCCATGAAAGAGGTAGGGCTTCGGACCATTGCCGATATTGCCGCCATGAACGTGGACGATTATCTGGCCCCGCCCCTGAAAATTCCCCGGATGGGAAAAAAATCTTTGGATCGTATGAAGGAGCGGGCACAGGTGGCGCTTGACGGAAAGCCGGTCATCCGGCCGGGATACACCTTTCCGGAGGTTGACCGGGAAATCTATTTTGACATCGAAGATGATCCCACGAGAGGCGTGGTCTACCTCTTTGGTTACGTGATTTGCGAGCCGGGCCGTCCGGCACGGTATGAATATCTTTGGGCCAAACAGCCGGAAGATGAAGAGCGGACCGTTCAAGCCTTCTGGACGTTTTTACAATCCTGTGGCAACGTGGTGTTTTATGTGTACTCGCACAAGGAACGAACGACCTTGAAACAACTGATGGAACGGTACGGGTTGGATTCGGACACCTTTGAATCGTATAAAGCCAAGGAATATGATCTGTACCAGCAATTGATCGTGGATTATTCGGACTGGCCGACGTTTTCCTATGGTATTAAACACATCGCCAAATGGATTGGGTTTCAATGGAGGGATCTGGACCCTTCCGGGGCGAATTCCATTGCCTGGTATAACGACTATTTACAAGATCCGGAGAATCCAAGCCTGATGCAGCGGATTTTGGATTACAATGAGGATGATTGTTATGCCATGCTGGCGATCAAGCGACATTTTGAGCATCACCGGCAGAAGGGGGAGGCAGCCGTTGGCCATGAATCCCACGAGGATCTTTAAAGAAGGAGCATAATCGATGTCGGCCACCGTGTTAGTTGTTGATGACGAGAAAGACTTGTTGGATTTGGTGAAGTACCACCTGGAAAAGTCCGGACTGAAATGTCTGGAGGCTCGTGACGGGGAGACGGCTTTGCAGGTGGCCAAAGATCGGACCCCCGACTTGATTGTTCTGGACCTGATGTTGCCCGGGCTGGATGGCTTGGAAGTCTGCCGGAAATTGCGCAAAGATCCCAGGACGTCCAATGTGGCTATCATCATGTTGACGGCCAAGGCGGAGGAAGTCGATCGGATCGTCGGGTTGGAAATGGGGGCCGATGACTACATGGTCAAGCCGTTTAGTCCACGGGAATTGGTGGCCCGTATCAAGGCCGTGCTCCGCCGGGGACAGAGCCAGGAGTCTACTGCGGTTCGAAAAGTTGGAACTCTGGAAGTGGATGAAGGGAAACATCAGGTTTCCGTGCAGGGAGCGGTGGTGGAATTAACCGTCAAAGAGTTTGATTTACTCTGCGCCCTCATGAAAGCCAATGGTCGGGTACTCAATCGGGATCAGATCCTGGAGACGGTGTGGGGCTATTCCAATGCGGTGGATATTGAATCCCGCACTGTCGATGTGCATATCCGGCGATTGCGGGAAAAACTCGGAATAGAGCAATCACGTATTGTGACCGTCAAAGGAGTCGGGTATCGGTTTGAAGCTGAGTCTCAGTGAAACGAATCGCCTTCAATAATCCATGGTAAAGATGAATCCTCCCTCATTTGTGGTGCTCTTGATGGCTGCGGCGATGGTGCTGGTGAGCGGAGGAATGGTCTGGGGATGGCCTCTCTGGTTGGTCGTGTTGCTGGGAGGCGGGTTGCTCGGTGCGGCCTATGGCTTAACTCGTCGGGCCTGGAAGCAGGTGTGTGAACAGCAGGAAGATATTCAGGCCGGCCTGCATCAATTAAGCCGGATCTCCGGATCTCAAGAACATCTTCCCTCACCTGTCCGTTCGGGTGGCTTGAATGTGGAAAACCTCCGGCTGAATCATTTGGTCGATCGGATTCAATCCCGTGTGGCGTATCTGGAAGAAGAGCGAGCGAAAATCGTCGCGGTGGTTGAAAATTTGGTGGAAGGCGTGTTGGCCTTTGATCCCAAGGGGAAGGTCCTCTTTAGTAATCCCAGTGCCAGACGAATTTTGGGATTAGAGGCGAAAGCCCTGCAAGGATCGACCGTTCTGGAAGTCATCCGGCACCAGCAATTAGCCGGGTTGGTGGAAGCTTCACGGCATTTAGCCTTGCACGAAACCCGGCATGCGGAAGTTGAATTGCATGCCCCCGTTCCTATGGTGTTGGAGGTGTATGCCCTTCCGGTGCCTTTTTCCAACAAGAAGCAAGGCAGTGTCATCGTATTGCATGATGTGACGGAGTTGCGGCGGCTGGAGCAGGTCCGGGCGGAGTTTATCGATAATGTGTCTCATGAATTGCGCACGCCGCTTACGGCGATTGTGGGATATTTGGAGACCTTGCTGGATGAACCGACACTTGATACGCCTAACAACCGGAAATTCGTTCAGGTGGCCCACCAGCATGCGGAACGGTTGAGCCGGTTGGTCAACGATTTGCGGAGCCTCTCCGAGATTGAGTCAGGCAATATTGTGGTACGCAAGGAAGTCTTGCAATTGGGGCAGGTGGTAGAGGATGTGTGCGAAATGTTCCATTCGCAGGTGCTTAAAAAAGATCTTAATTTCGTCAACCAAATCCATAAGAAGCTCCAAGTTCAAACAGACCGGGATCGTCTGATTCAGATCCTGGTGAATGTGGTGGATAATGCCATCAAATATACCCCACCCGGGGGGACCATCTCGTTTCAAGTTCGCCTGGGAGGTGAACGTGTGGCTCTTCAGGTGAAGGATACCGGTCAGGGTATTCCTTCCCGCGATCTTTCCAGAGTCACCGAGCGCTTTTACCGGGTTGATCGAGCGCGGTCCCGCGAAGAAGGCGGAACGGGGCTGGGGTTATCCATTGTGAAGCATCTGGCTCAACTGCTTGGAGGGAAACTCCGAATTTCCAGTGAAGTGGGGAAGGGGACGACGATTGAATTGGATTTGCCGGTGGTGGTCGATAAGATTTCAAGTTGACCCTAGAGAAGAACTATCCGGTCGCCCTCAGCGTTCAAGGGGGGCCTTTGTGTTTCATATCCTGCCTGGTTGTCTGCCCGCCTGAATCTTTTTATCACCGCTGATAACCCTGGAAAATGTTTGCGGTTCACGGAAGTTTCCGGGACACTCCGGTCATTTTTGGCTTTATGGGGCCTATTCCACCCGAACCTGGGTTTTCCCAAAATCACATAAAAAGTTACAGAGCTGTAACCTGAACCCAACCTACTAGCAACAGACTCTCGCTAGAATGGCACTCAGGTCGGATCATAAGGGTGATGGGCAAGGAGGTAGTATGGCCATAAAAACTCATATACTGCCCAGCGACGGGATTCAGAGTCAGTCCCGGGTTTTCGTATTGGAGGTCATTGCGAGCCGGAAGAGGATTTCCATTGAGGAGCTGTTAGATGCCCTGCCGTGGATACGATGGGGAGAGTTATTTTCTATCTTGGGTTCGTTCAGTAAGGAGGGAGTTGTGGTTTTGGATCGAAGGGGGTTTGATTTCGATGTCCGAATGAATGAGGCCCGGCTCTCTTTCGGCTCTGGGCTGGGTTGTCATCTTTTTGCTTAAAACATAAGCATATTTCTGGCCAAACTAGACACCGTAAGCGCTATTTAACACGTTCGTAACATGAACGTTACAGGAGAGCAATGTGGTTTTCGTAGTATTTTTACCTTATTAAGGAGGAACTGTTCATGAAACAAAGTGGGCAAAGTTTAGGGATCTGGGTTTTCGTGGGACTATTGTGTGGGTTAGGAAGTATGGCAGGCGCCGAGCCGGTGTATGCCGATGAATCCATGGAAGATCCGGGGTGGAAATCGTATCAGAGGGTCAGCGGTGTTTCCGGAAATCTCAACAGCATTGGATCGGATACCCTCAATAATCTGATGACTCTGTGGGCAGAGGGTTTTCGCAAAAAATACCCAAACGTCAAAATCCAAATTGAGGGGAAAGGTTCCAGTACCGCTCCGCCCGCCCTCATTGAAGGAACGGCCCAGTTGGGACCGATGTCCCGGAAAATGAAGGGCAAGGAAATGGATGCCTTTGAGGAAAAGTTTGGCTATAAGCCCACAGCTTTCCCGGTGGCGATTGACGCTTTGGCCGTCTATGTGAATAAGGACAACTCCGTTCCGGGAATGTCTATGGCACAGGTGGATGCGGCCTTCTCCAAGACCCGGCGACGGGGATATAAGGAAAGTCTCAGTCAGTGGGGGCAAGTTGGCTTGAAGGGTGATCTGGCTCAGGCTGCCGTGAGTCTGTACGGGCGTAACTCGGCCTCCGGTACGTACGGCTTTTTTAAAGAACAGGTTCTGGAAGGCGGAGACTATAAGGATGAGGTCAAGGAACAGCCCGGTTCGGCTTCGGTGGTTCAAGGCGTGACTGAGGATCAGGCGGGTATCGGGTATAGTGGTATCGGCTATCGCACCTCCGGGGTCAGAGCTCTTCCCCTGTCCATGAAGGATGGAGAGGCGTTTGTAGACCCCACGTTTGAGAATGCGTCGAAAGGAGCGTACCCTTTGTCCCGTTTCCTGTTTGTGTATGTCAATAAAGCTCCGAATCAGCCGCTGTCTCCTATCGTTCAGGAGTTTTTGAAGTTTGTCTACAGTAAAGAAGGACAGCAAGTGGTAATCAAGGATGGGTATTTTCCGATCAATTCCCAAATCATTGAAAAACAATCCGTGAATTTTCAATAGCATTTTCCATGTCACTCAACAGCCGCTTCCTGGTCATATTTTCCTGGGGGCGGTTGTGTTCGGTCTCTGAACAAATTCGGTGATCTAGCCCCACGATATGTTAAAACCCTCACCTGCTTCCGGTCCTGACGGGTCAGTTTCCACTCCTATGCGGCCTGTCGTAAACAGCTGGACGGGTCACCGTCGTTTCAGGCATTGGTTGGATCAAGCCGGAGGCGTGGTGGTCTGGGTGGGTGGGATTGCCACCATTGTCAGCATCCTCGGAATTTTTTTGTATTTGTTGTGGGAAGTGCTCCCGTTATTTCATGGGGCCGATGGCCGCCAGGACGTGTCGCTGGTACTCGAGCATGATGCTCCCCTCTCTGCAAGCACCACCCTTGTGGGATTGGATGAATATCAGGAAGTGGTGTTTGTCCTGGAGGGAAACCATGTGAGATTTTTGCAGATGCCTCACGGTAATCCCCTGCCTGAAGTTGGCGGTTTACTGGAAATTCCCGGCATTGTGCAGTCATCCGTCCTGGTTGGCCAAAAAGGGAATCTCCTATCTGTGGGGACCAAGGACGGCTTGCTATACCCGGTGGAAGTACGATTTCGCCCGGCCTTTGAGGGAAGTATCCGGACCATAGTTCCTACCGTGAAGCTTCACCAATCGATGCGAGTGATTCCTGAAGGCAAAGAGTTGTCGTTGCATGCGCATACGAAAAAAGATGAATGGCAATCCATTGCGGCATTAACGACAGACGGAACATTGTGGCTGACATCTGTGGAAGAACCGGGTGAATTTTCCCTTTCGGAGGCATTGAACATTTCCCAGCAACAGCTGGTTGTCCCCGAAGGCACGACCGTGACGCGACTGGTGTTGGATCGTTTCGGGAAACGCTTGGTGGCCGGGACGCAAAATGGAGAATTAGTGGAATGGAATTTACAGGCGAAATCCGAAAGCGGAACCCGTCGAGTTTCTGTAAGCCAACCGGATGATCCGGTCACCGCTCTGGAGTATTTGATTGGGGAGCGGACCTTGATCGTGGGCACTGGATCAGGGCAGGTCATGACGTGGGCGCCACAGGATTTTCCCGAAGCCGGGGGTGGAGGCATTCCCTTTCGAAAAATCCTGTCCTTTCAATCTCATCCCAGCCCGGTTCAAGCTATTTCCTGGTCCCAGCGGGACAAGGGATTTCTCACGGCCGATAGGCAGGGAGGGATTATTCTTCATCATGCCACGACAGGGCAAACAGTGCTGGAATTCAATCGCACCGAGCAGGCCACGGCGGCTCTGCGTTTTTCTCCCAAAGCAGATGGTGCGGTATGGGTGGGGACGGATGGGCAGTTGCGTACTTTGTCTATTGACAATCCTCATCCCGAGGTGACGTTCCGGTCCTTGTTTTTTCCTGTGACCTATGAGGGGTATGAGAAGCCTGAACATATCTGGCAATCCTCAAGCGGATCGGATGAATTTGAACCGAAATTAGGATTGATCCCGCTGATATTCGGGACATTAAAAGGCACCATTTATGCCATGATTTTGGCTATTCCGTTGGCTGTGATGGGGGCAATCTATACGGCCATGTTCATGCATCCTCATCTCCGGTCCGTTGTCAAACCCACGATTGAAATTATGGCAGCCTTGCCTTCTGTCGTGCTGGGCTTTCTGGCTGGTCTCTGGTTTGCTCCCTTGCTTCAAGAGATCTTTCCGGCTTTGGTGGCGATGATGGGGCTTCTCCCTGTTGTTATTGGACTGGTCTGCCTGATGTGGCAAGGCCTACCAAAACCCCTGAGAAATCTTGATCGCTATGGATTGGATTTAGTCGTGCTTCTGATAGTCATTGTTCTGACAGTTGGCGGGTGTCTCCTTTCGAACGCCGTCATTGAATCCGTGTTGTTCAATGGAAATTACAAGCTGTGGCTCTCGAATCATTTGGGTTTGGTCTACGACCAGCGCAATGCCATTGTCATCAGCTTTGCCATGGGTTTTGCCGTGATTCCGATCATCTTCAGCATTTCTGAGGATTCCTTATCCAATGTCCCACGGCATCTGTTGGCCGGGTCTCTGGCTCTGGGGGCCACTAAATGGCAAACCCTGATTCGTTTGGTCATTATTTCGGCCAGCCCAGGTATTTTTTCGGCCTTGATGATCGGATTCGGCCGGGCAGTTGGAGAAACGATGATTGTGCTGATGGCGACCGGTAATACCCCCATTCTGGATTGGAGTATGTTTAATGGGTTCCGGACCCTGTCCGCCAATATTGCGGTTGAAATGCCTGAGGCTCCCCACGGGGGGACTTTGTATCGCGTCCTGTTTCTTTCCGGACTTATTTTATTTGGCTTCACGTTTTGTATCAACACGGTCGCTGAAGTTGTCCGGCAGCGACTTCGTAAAAAATATTCTCAATATTAAGCACGATGCCTTCATTT
The DNA here is from genome assembly GCA_050248735.1 of Nitrospirales bacterium. Classification (GTDB taxonomy): domain Bacteria; phylum Nitrospirota; class Nitrospiria; order Nitrospirales; family UBA8639; genus JACKFE01. The sequence continues at coordinate 201,723 of JBFWRU010000007.1, forward strand.
CTGAAAAAGTTTTTTGATTCTGGCGCTCTCTTCATCTGGCTCTGTGGTGGGGCGTTAGCCGTATCCCTTCTGATGATTGGCGGTCTCGTGCTCTTAATCCTGATCAATGGTATGGGGTACTTCTGGCCCAAGGATCTTGTGCAATACACTCTGCAGGACGGCAAGAAAGTGCTTGGGGAAGTGGTGGACACTGAAATGATTCCGGGGTCCGAATCTTTCGAAAATCCTCAAGGGAACTGGCGGATTCAGCTCAAGGTCGGAAACCGTGATTTGTACGGACTGGACTTTCGATGGGTGGATAAGGCCGACATTGCCGCTACAGATTACCCTTCGGATGTCGTGGCATTTGAGCGGCGGGAATGGGGGAATTTTTATGGGCAGGTGAAAGATCTGTACGAGGGTGACACCCTTCTGGCTTCGGAGGGCCAGAACGGACTGGCGGTATTGCGCGCCGTATTGGAGAAGACAAATGATCTTCAGGAGCAAATAGACCATCTTGAGCGAGATGAGATCGGAACGCTGAACCACCGTATCGAAGAGGCCCGATTGAAACTTCGTTCGCTCGAACTGCAGGGACGATCCGGGTCTTTGGAAAGCGGTAAGATCGAACGGTATGTGAAAGACGTCGAAACCGCCTATGAATTGCTCAATCAACGACTGTTGGGTCTTTATGATCAACTGAATCGGTATCGTGTTACGCTTGTGGATGTCGCCGGACGTGAAAAGTCGTTGCCGGTCGCGACCATGATGCGGGCGTGGGTGCCCAACAGCATGGGCCTATCTGAAAAAATCATCATGTATGTGAACAATTTTTGGACCGTGTTAAGCACGGAACCGCGTGAGGCGAATACCGAAGGAGGAATTTTTCCGGCGATCTTTGGTACCGTCATGATGGTGCTGATTATGAGTGTGGCCGTGGTGCCGTTCGGTGTGCTGGCCGCGGTGTACCTGAAAGAATATGCCAGGCAGGGTGTGCTGACGCAGATGATCAGGATTGCGGTGAATAATCTTGCCGGGGTTCCCTCTATTGTTTTTGGGGTGTTCGGGTTGGGATTTTTCGTGTATGCCGTGGGTGGGACAATCGATCAGCTGTTTTTTTCGGAAGCTCTGCCCAATCCTACCTATGGAACCGGAGGGATTCTCTGGGCATCATTGACGCTCGCGCTCATGACGGTCCCGGTGGTGATTGTTGCCACCGAGGAAGGGCTTTCGGCCGTGCCCAGAGAATATCGGGAAGGATCATTAGGGCTTGGTGCGACGAAATTGGAATCGTTGCTTCGGGTGGTGATTCCCTGTGCCATGCCCGGCATTTTGACCGGATTGATTTTGGCGGTTGCACGAGCTACGGGAGAGGTGGCGCCTCTGATGCTGACCGGTGTCGTGAAACTGGCGCCTTCCCTCCCGGTCGATTCCTTTTTTCCCTTTGTGCATTTGGATCGGAAATTCATGCATTTGGGATTTCATATTTATGATGTAGGATTTCAATCTCCCAATGTGGAAGCGGCCAAGCCCATGGTGTATGTCACGACTTTTATCCTGGTGTTGGTGGTTATTCTGCTCAATATGGCCGCGATTGCCCTGAGAACCCGAATGCGGCGTCGATATAGGGGTTCGGCAATTTAAAATGAGGTTCACGTATGGATACGGTCAAGCACGTTCCGAGTACTCATTCACCTTCACCAAAGAGCGAGGAGAGGCAACCCTTGACACTCGTTGTGCAAAAGCTTGATAAAGACCTAAAACCGACGGCCATTCAAGATCCTATCACGATGCCACACACGCTCGCCGAACAACCCACAAAACTCCTGGTTGAAGAAATGAATTTTTATTACGGTGCGGCCCGGGCCTTGAATAATGTGAATATGAAAATTTCTGCCCATAAGGTCACGGCCTTTATCGGACCGTCGGGATGCGGGAAGTCCACTTTTTTGCGTTGTTTCAACCGGCTCAATGATTTAGTGGACGGGGCGAAAGTTGAAGGTCGGGTGTTATTGGACGGGCAGGACATTTATAGTCCCGCTGTGGATGTCACGGATCTGCGCACCAAGGTGGGCATGGTCTTCCAGAAAGTGAACCCGTTCCCTAAATCCATTTATCAAAATGTGGCCTATGGTCCTCAGTTACAAAAAGTCCGGAAAGGTGACCGTTTGGATGAAATCGTGGAAAACAGTCTTCGGGGAGCCGGCTTATGGGACGAGGTGAAGGAACGGCTTCATGAATCGGCATTGGGTTTGTCCGGCGGGCAACAACAACGTCTTTGTATCGCTCGCGCTCTGGCCGTGAATCCTGAAGTGCTCCTGATGGATGAACCGTGCTCCGCTTTGGATCCTATTTCCACCGGACGGATCGAGGAACTGTTGCATACCTTGAAAGAACAATTGACGGTTGTCATTGTTACACACAATATGCAACAAGCGGCCCGCGTATCCGATTACACGGGTTTCTTTCTCTTGGGCGAGCTGATCGAATATGATGATACCAAGAAGATTTTTACCAATCCCACTGATCGACGAACGGAAGATTATGTCACAGGACGGTTTGGCTGATACCCTGTTGGCAAGGAGTCTCTACACCGATGCAACGACATTTTGATGACGAACTGAGAGAGTTAAAGCAAAAGCTGCTGCGAATGGGTGCGCTGGTCGAAAGTCAGGTCCGCCAGGCGCTGACGTCGCTGATTGAACGGGACCAAGCCTTGGCGGAAGAGGTCATTGCCAATGATCGTCAGGTCAATACGCTTGATGTGAATGTGGATGAAACCTGCCTGGAATTGTTGGCCCTGTTTCAACCGGCTGCGCGAGATCTTCGGTTCGTGACCACCGCGATGAAAATTTCCACAGAGTTGGAACGAATTAGCGACCTTGCTGAAAATATTTGCGAGCGGGCGATGGAGTTGAATCAGGAACCTCAACTGAAACCCTATATCGATATTCCTCTGATGGCCGAGCATGCGACGAAAATGGTGGGGGAGGCGATTGATGCCTTTGTGCGTGGAGATTCCGTTCTGGCTCGTCGCGTGTTAAAAGACGACGATCATGTGGATGAGTTGAACGAACAAATTTTTCGGGAATTACTGTCTTTTATGATCGAGAATCCTCAAACCATCTCCCGGGCCATCCGGCTCTCATTTATCTCCAAGTATCTTGAGCGGATAGCCGATCATGCGACCAATATTGCCGAGCTGGTTGTGTATATGGTGGAAGGCAAAATTATCCGCCACACTATTCCTGTTTAGTGTCCCCCCACTGTACGTCCGGCATTCTCAAGCAAGCTCCTTCCTCCTCTTCCGATTTCCAGCGGTACCGCGTAACCTACAATTTACCGGGGCGTGATGGGTTCGTCATTGAACGTGAATATGATAATGACGACAACGATGATGAATGCCATCACTGAGGGGGTACGCTGATGAAAAAATGGATTGACACTCGACCTCGAACGCAAAATCGTCATGTGTTCGGTTTGTCCAAGACCGGAAACCAGGGGATCTGGTCAGTGGTCCTGGTAGAGGACGAAAAAGCGTCGGAATCCGGAACCCTGGATTGGCCTGCCTTCTCCTCGGGTCCGTGGCCATTTCGAACTATTGGTGAAGAATCGTGCATTCAACGAACATGGAAATTGGCCAAACTTGTTAGCTCTCCTCATCAAGTGATGACGGTGATGAAACAAGCGCATTGGGGATATGCCTGGAAATTGTTAATTCAGGAAACACTGGGACGAGTGGTGTGGCAGCCGGAAAATCGTGGAAATGCTCTTGGGGCTTTTTTGCCTTTGTCGTATATCCGCTCTCATGACCCTGACGGTATTGTGATCCTGTGGTCTGTCGGACCAACAGGTGAATTGGATGACTCGGTTTTTGACAGAGTCCAGGCCGCGATTGCCCGGGTGAACCAGGTTCCGGATATTCTGGTGGGGTTGGAGTGCGTAAGCAATTCCGATGATGGGAAAGAAGGCTGGGATTGGCGGGAAGGTGTGCAGGTGCCCCAGGGGGAGATGGTGACGTATGTGCCTCGACAGCATCATGGACATCCAGTCATGCCTATACCTGCGAAAAGAGACGGGTTGGATGAGCGCAGGACTGTTGGGGTGTTAGTGACCAGGGTCGAAACCCTTTGGCTGGCAGGAAGAAGATTGTTGCCGACTCTTCTCAGTCGGTTGGATGCGCTTGGTCCTGTACTGGGTACGTCCCGTGAACGGCAGATTCTCAGTGATTTGTACCACACGACACCGGTTGAAACTCTGGAAGCGAAGGTTTTTCCTTTCCTGCGGTCACAATTGGAGATCATGGGGCTTCCCAAGCCATCCCAACATCGGATGGAAGCCAACTACTCCAATGAAAGAGTGGAGTCATAGGGAGCATCCGGGGATGTTCCGAGTTCATGAGGTAAGTGGGCAAATCGTTGATCAACGATGGAGGAGAGCGATGATTTCTTTGATGTCAGTCAGATCTCAGAGCGGTCTTTATGAGTGGAAATGCTCAACATGCCAGTATGTCTGGGAAGCCCAGAATCCATTTTCCGGCTGTCCAAAATGCCCGCTAAATGATGGGAAAGAGAATCAAACCCTACAAGAGGATGATTTTACCTTAGAAAATATCATAACCACGGAATATATAGGGAAACGGTCAGTACCACCTGTCACGTTGTGAGGAATGGATGAAAGTCATGTGGGCACCAAGGGGAATGAGTGGCGTAGGCCAAGGAATACCGCAAACCTGGCCTGCTGGTTTCCCTAGGCATTGCGACAATTGCGGACTGGAATGGGAAGCCTTTCAGGAATACGAGAACTGTCCCCTGGCCGAGCTGGAAGTGGAATTATTTCCGTGTTTTTGGGATGACACGCTACAAAATCTGGATCCCGGAACTCGTCCGGTGACCATTAAATTGAGGTTTCCGAAATAATTGCTTTTTACGCCGGATTACCTTGTTCGGATAAAGAAAACTTCGTTCCCCTTCCCACCCACCGATCCACAAACCAGTTTTGTGCGTTCAGAGCCGTGGCCTCCGCTGTGGCTTTTAGTCTGCTGTATTGACCTGTTGACTCCAATTGGCGGGTTTGATGCGTGTCTTTTAGGTACGGTGTGAGCACATTGGCCACGAAAAAGGTTCGAAGCTTGGGATCTTCGATGGGGAAGAGAATTTCCACTCGCCTGTCTAAATTCCTGGGCATAAGATCGGCGCTGCCTAAATACAAGTCATCCTGTCCACCGTTTCGAAAATAATAACAGCGGGAATGTTCCAAAAATCTGCCCACCAGCGATTTGACCACAATGGATTCGCTCAGGCCCGGAATGCCCGGTCGGAGCCCACACATCCCTCGGACCAGTAGGTCAATTTTCACGCCGGCTTGAGATGCCTGATATAAGGCCTGGATGCAGCCCTTGTCGACGAGCGCGTTCATTTTGAAAAGAATATATCCATCTCCATGTTGAAGGTGGCGTGTTTTTTCCCGATTGATGAGTTCAAGCAGCCGTTTGCGAATCCCTCCCGGTGCCACGAAGAGTTTGGTATAGGATTCTTTTTTGGAGTATCCCGTTAACGCATTAAATAGATCGGTGACATCTTCTCCCATGCCCGTATCGCACGTCAGAAAGCTGAAGTCGGTATAGAAGCGGCTTGTGGTCGGATTGTAATTACCCGTACCGAGATGGAGATACCGGCGGATACCATCCGGATCTTTTCTGACCACCATGGCCACCTTGGCATGGGTCTTGAGACCAAAGACCCCATAGACAACGTGGACGCCTTCATCCTCAAGTTTTCTGGCCCACTCAATGTTATTTTCCTCATCAAACCGGGCTTTGAGTTCAAGCAAGACCGCAACTTGTTTTCCGTTTTGCCTGGCTGCCATGAGCGCAGCCACAATGGGAGAATTGGCCCCAACCCGATATAACGTTTGTTTGATCGCCAGGACATTGGGATCTTCGGCGGCTTGGCGGATAAAATCGACAATGGGTGAAAAGCTGTCGAATGGATGATGCAGGAAAATGTCTTCGCGTTTGATGAGGGAAAATAATGATTCCTTCGAACCGGGTTCCTGCAGGACATTCGGGTGGTGAGTCGGAAATTTGAGGTCGGGCCGGTCGATGGCCGTGAGTTCCATAGTATCGGATAAACCCAGCCTGAACTCATACGTATAGACCTGGTAGGGCGCCAGTTTGAGATTCCGGATAAGGATATCCTTAATCGAGTCCGGCATTTGATGGTCCAATTCCAATCTGACCACCGAGCCGAATTGTCGAAGATCGATCTGTTCTTCGATCGCGGCAAGCAAATCGCCGGCCTCATCCTCTTCAATTTCAAAATCGGCGTCCCGGGTGATCCGGAAAAAATATGAGGCCAGAATGGTGAGCCCGGGAAATAATAAATCCAGATTGGCTGAAATAATGTCCTCCAGCCAGACGAAATTTGTGGCCTCAGGATTGGTGCCCAAGCCCAGTTGCTGCTCATCGCCGACTTGATGCTCGTCCGGAATTCGTATCAGCCGCGGGAAACTGTTTGGCACCTTGATACGGGCAAAGCATTCCCCCCGGTCGGGATCTTTAGCGACGACAGCCACATTGACCGTGAGATTGGAAATATGCGGAAAGGGATGGCTCGGATCAAATGCCAGTGGGGTCAGGGCCGGAAAAATTTCCTTTCGAAAATACCGTCGAAGCAACGAACGTTGTTTGGGCTTGATCTCCTGGTACGCCAGAATTTTGATGCCGGTGTCTGAAAGCGAGGGCAGGATGTGCTCCTGCCAGGCTTGTTTGACCCGGGAAAAGTGGTTGAGCAGAGCTTCGCGGATTTGGGCCAATTGATCCGATGGGCTCATGCCGTCCAGGGCGGCTTCCAGGACTCCGCTGGATAATTGTTCACGAAGTCCGGAGATGCGAATCATGAAAAATTCATCCAGATTATTAAAAAAAATGGAAAGATATTTGACCCGTTCCAAAAGAGGAAGATTGGGGTCTTCAGCCTCCTCGAGAACCCGTTTATTGAATTCGAGCCAACTGAGTTCCCTATTGAGATACCATTTCGGATCATCGAGATTCTGAACGGACTCAACGGAAGGAGGTATGATGCTGGTGGAGGAATCAGACATGGAGAAATTTTTATTCAAGATATGTGCCTGTTCATGACCCGGGTTAGGAAATGTTCCTGTTAGGAGATCAGTATAACAAACTTTTATTACCCGACAGAGTCGACGAGAAACAGTCAGGGAATGAATCTTGAAAAGTTCTTGTTTATATTGATAATTTTCTCCCGGAATCCTTTAGCTTTTTCCATAGTCGGGGGACTTGCTGGCGTGCCATACGTTGCCGATTCCGAAATCGTTCGACCAGAATTCCCTTAGCAAAAGCCACTCCTGGGCTTCGCGCGAGCGTGCGGAGAGACAGGATCTGACCCTCCACGACCAGGGCATCCTGGTGTTGCCCCAACACCTCTTGCAAAGATTTGGCATGTTGAAGAAATCGCTTGGCTCGTTTGCCAAGGAAGGGTTCGGTCAGCTCCACGGTATATCTGGCCCGCTTGACTAAAGTTCTGATGCGATGCAACTCCTGTTGGGGAAAACGACATTGGGTTGATTCCACGTATTGCTCAAGCTTAGTAAACTCCTTTTTGGCCAGATCGATCATCGTGGGATGATTCGGTTGAAACGGCAGATGTGTCAGGGAATCTTCAAGTGCATTCAGGAGATCCACATATCGGTCGCTTCGTAATCCTTCTAGAAGCCGGGCACGGGAGGCGGATCGTTCATCCTGAAATGTCCGGAGGATTGGTGTGAAGGCCTGTTTATCCGGTAAATCGAGACTGGAATATTCTTTCCCTAATGATTCCAGCAGCACATCCCAATCCCTGACCTCTCCCAGCAGGGAACCGACCCAGCCAATCTCCTCTCTGATCTTTTTGGTCCATTCGGGTTCCAGAAACGACCGAACGGCCCGAAAAATCGCACGCATTCGTCTTGTAGCCACCCTCATCTGATGCAGGTCTTCATTATCGCGTCCCAGGCGGGTTCCGGGATCGTGCAATATCATTTGTGTAAATTGGGACTTGAGCGTTGCCTGGATGTGTTCAGAGGGAGACGTGGACGGCTCAAGGCCCGGGTCGGCAAGCGGGTAAGGAAGACCTAAGACTTGGAAGATTTTTGGCTGTGATGATTTGGGTTTTGCTCCAGACTTTTGGAGTATTTTCCCGATCAATTTGAGGTGCTCCGATTTGCCTTCCTTCAGTTCTATTTCCAATTCACGAAAACGAGCTTGTATTTTGTTTTCTCGAAGGAGAGCTATGGAATCCACCGTCACTTCGGCCATATAGTGGTCTTTTCCCTGGATAAGTCGTCCGGTTCTCCACGTTCGAATTTTACCCAATTGGACCAGTTCGTCCTTTCGAACAAAAGCGGTCAGCAGATCGAGAAACTGCCAGGGTATCTGACGGCTGCCGGACTCAATTTCCAGCTCGACCCGATAGTCCCCGCTGGGGATTTTTGCTTGCCAGATTCCCCGGCCCCGTTCAATGCGTTTACGGAGAGTCAGGCCCAGTTGGCCAAGTCGGTGCTGAGCGGTGTCGTAATAGGTTGAGGTGAAAACGCGAGGGGAAGTGGGAGCGCCGATGTTTTCCGGGATGTGAAATCGAGGTGGAATGTCAAATTTGATTTCCCGTTCAAGCAGTTGGTGCAGTTTCCCCCCGGACGTGGTTGAAAGGGAAAAGAGATCAGAAGTTTGGTCTTGTTTTGGGGAATCAGCATGCATACCTACGCCCCCTGGGTACCCCAGATGAACGGGAATTCTCACAAAAGATTACAGAGCATAGAAATTATAGATGAACGACCCGTAAAAAAGTGTGAAATTTTTGAGTTTAATAGGGCATGGGTTCCATCCGGCTTCAACCATATTTGTGTTTCAGGATAGCCTTGACAGTCCTTTTAGGGCAAACCAACCGGCTCTCCAGAAAAAATTTTACACTATCTCTGTTTTAGGATGGCCTGAAGCCGCTTTATTCAGGCATACAACCGTCCCTCCCAAGCATTTGTCGCACTGCCAGAGCATAATCGAGATGTCGATGGCTCAATCCCTGGCTTAGAGGCTGATGGACAGCATGTATATGTCATCAGAGAATAAGCCGAGCGGAAAGAGCCAGCACAGAAGAGGAATGTGTCCGGATGAAAAGTCTGATGTCTCGGATTTTCCTGGAAAATAGGTTGAATCACCAGGGCCTTGCAGTATACTGTGCCTTATCAAAAACATTCCATTTTCTGATTATAATTATCGTGTCCCGAAAGAGTTTTATGCTGAATGATGGCAGAGAAGCATGTCGGACAAGGTTTTAACTCCTGCCCAACTGTCCCAACTGCTGGTTACGGCCACTGAGGCGGCCCTGTCTGCCGCTGTGCCCATTCAAGCCTATTATGCCAAACAGCATCTCGACGTCCGACAAAAAAGTGACGGTTCCCCCGTTACACGCGCCGATCAAGAAGCCGAAGCCCTGATTCGGGCTCATTTACTTTCGCAATCCATTCTGGGCCCACTGGACATTCTTGGGGAAGAAGAGGGGTTGCACGGGGGTGGAACTCGGTGGCGGTGGACTGTGGATCCCATTGATGGGACACGGTCGTTTATCCATGGGATTCCACTGTTCGGCACGCTGATCGCCTTACAGGATACTGAAACCAATCTTCCTCTTTTGGGAGTTATTCATCTTCCCATGCTTGGGCTGACTTTTTCCGGGGCAAAAGGGCAAGGAGCCAAATGCCAGGGAAAGTCATTGCGGGTTGCTCCGGACGGCCCCATACACACCTCAATTATTGCGGTAGGGGATATCGCTCAATTTACCAGTGCGGAATGCTTGGCGGACTATCAGCGGTTAATCACGCTGTCCTCATATGTACGAGGGTATACGGATTGTTTTGGACATGGATTGGTTTTAAACGGGGCCGTTGGTGCGATGTTAGACCCTGCCCTGAATCCGTGGGATATTCTGGCAACCCAGGTGCTGGTTGAAGAGGCTGGCGGGATAATATTACTTCGTCCGTCCTGTATACCCGGGAAGGTTGATGCATTGTTTGGAAGTCCCTCCCTTGTTCGCCAGATTGCTATAGAACTCTCCTTTTAACGCCTTTCCTCTTCTTTCCTTCCTGAGGGTATTACCAACTTCTTCTTTGGCCCGCCCTTCCTAATTTACCTAAGTGTTACATGGATAGAACCTGTTAGCAATCTTTCTCGGTAAGACTTTCCCAAAGGAAGCCCTCTATGCAGGTGCATGAAATCTTTAGGGAATGAAATGTCCATCAACAGACTCAGGTTAGATTCAGACACTTATCATCTCCATCTTGGGACCCAATCTATCCGCCTCACTAATATGGAATTCGAAATTTTGAGGCAATTGATGAATTGCAATGGCGGGTATGTTGAACGAAAGGAACTGCTCAGGTTGGTGTGGGGTCCTCACATTTCCGTTGAGATTCGAACCGTGGATTCTCATGTGGTTCGGCTACGAAAAAAATTAATGCAGATTGGCGGGTCGAATGGGCCTACTATTGAAACAGTCTGGGGTCTGGGTTATCGTGTTAAGTACTGATGCGCCTACCGTTCTCCCAAGGTTTTCCCGGGCTGTCACAATTGGTTATTCCGATGGATTATTTGAATTTCAGCGTAGAAAAATTATATGGGAGAATGGAAAGCCTGTATCAAGATGAATGGTAAAACTGTGAAACGGATAGCTGTGATTGATATTGGAACCAATTCCATTCATATGGTGTTGGCGGAAATTGAGAAGGATTTTTCCTATAAAATTGTGGATCGGATCAAAGAAATGGCCAGGCTGGGGGATGGAACGTTTACCTCGCATCGGTTGTCTCAGGAAGCCATCGAACGGGGATTAACCGTCCTGAAACGGTTTTCACTATTGGCGAAAAATAAAGGGTTTGACCCGATTCTTGCGGTTGCCACCAGTGCGGTCCGTGAGGCGAAGAACGGGGGAGATTTTTTACGGATCGTCCGCAAGGAAATTGGACTGCGTGTTCGCGTGATTACCGGTCAGGAGGAGGCGAGGCTGATTTATTTAGGGGTGCGACACAGTATGGATTTGTCTGCCACGCCCGCGATGATTGTGGATATCGGGGGAGGGTCCGTTGAGCTGATGGCATGCAGTCGAAAACGATTGAAATTTGTTCGAAGTCTGAAAATGGGCGCGATCCGCCTGAAAGATCAATACCTCAAATCCGATCCGCCTGACAAAAAAATGATTCATCGGATGGAACAGGCTGTTACGCGTATGGTGAAAAAAGCCCTGACAAAGAAAAAAGTGGAATCCTTCGGCCAATTGGTGGCGACTTCTGGAATGGCCGGAAATCTGACGGAAATCATTTATCTGGCTAGGACCGGGCGACCTCTCTCGCAGATTGACATGGCAACCATTACGCTAAAAGAAATTCAGGAAGTGGAGCAACTGCTTAAGACCAAAGATGCTCAAGGACGGTTAAAAATTCCCGGTTTGGATCCGCGACGGGTGGATACGCTCCTTCCGGGCGTCATGGTGTTGCGCGTCCTCCTGCAAGGGCTGAAGATGAGCGAAGTGAAAATCAGTGACAAGGCCATTCGTGAAGGGGTGATTTATGATTTTATTCAACAACATTATGAGGGGTTAAAAGCCGAGCAGGAAATCCCTCATGTGCGGAGACGTCAGGTGTTATTGTTGGCCCGCAAGTATCAATACCCGAAAACCCATTCACATCATACGGCAAAACTGGCATTGAGTGTGTTCGATCAAACGCAGTCTCTCCATCAATTGAGCGATAAGGAGCGTGAATGGTTGGAGTATGCCGCTCTCCTCCATGATATCGGGCATCATATCAGCGAGAACAAACACCATAAGCATACGTTTTATTTGATGACTCAGGCCGACCTACCCGGTTTTTCATCGGATGAAGTCATGATCATGGCGAATGTGGCCCGATATCACCGGCGGGGAATTCCCAAGGTCCAGCACCAGGGGTTTAAGTTGCTGAGCCGGGATCAAAGGAAAACGGTGCTGTGTTTAAGTGCCCTCCTGCGAATCGCGGATGGATTGGACCGCAGCCATTTCTCCGTAGTCAAAGGAGTCAAAGTCGAATTAGGCAATCCCCTCCGGTTTCATGTGGCATTTCAATACGACCCGGAATTGGAACTTTGGACCATGGAACGAAGAAAGAAACTTTTCGAGAAAATTTTTCGTTGTCGAATTGAATTAAAGCCAAACCCCATAGCCAACAGGCAAGTGGCCTAATCACGACTGAGCGGTTCCGATCTCTTCTCTGTAAGCTCCCTCCCAACCAGATAAATACTCCATCTCTAGTTTCGCCCTGTTGGCGACCTTGCTGTATGTCCTGCTAGCTGCCGCACTTTCATCTCTGCCATTTTTTTCGTCTATAACAGAAAGCTAAACTTTTATACCCTTCAAAAGAGGGATGGTGACCGTGCCTCAAGCACTCTACTCTTCTGGTTGTTACGAAAATCAGGAATCATGGCTGTCAGTAATGGGGAATGAATATTTGAAAGAAGGAGGAATCCGCATGGCATCATTGGATCAGGAATTCATCGATCAAAAAGTGGGCGATGGCACAGAGGACTTTCAAATGTATTTGGGACATAAATCCCGCCTCACCGGGGTATTAAAGGTTCAGGGCACGATGCGGATCGACGGGATGGTGGAAGGGGAAGTATTCGGGAGTGATGTGATGCAAATTGGGAAAACCGGAAGAGTGGAAGCTACCGTCAAAGCCTCTCATATTATCAGTCAGGGGCCTCTACGGGGCGATATTTTCGCCAACAAGAAAATCGAACTGATGTCTCCAGCGACCTTGGAGGGTCAAATCGACACTCCGGTGTTTTTGTTGGAAGAAGGCGTCCTGGTGAATGGCACATTGAAAATGAGTGCCGCTTCTTCGACGGGTGCCTGATTCACTGCCTTAATCCCCCTTGCGGAGCATGCGGAGTTGAGCAGGGGGGATCCACCATTCAAGCCAGCCACGACCGGGTCTGACTTCTCCCTCAAAGGACACCAATACGGCCCCGGCCTTTTTTAATGAAAGACCTGGGCATTCCTTACCGGAAATCATTAATGCGGCGGTTTGCCCAAGATGGGGTTCGTGACCCACGCACAGAACAGAGGCCGTTGAACTGAATTGATTCAGAATTGGAAAGAGTAAGAGGGGGGATTGGTCAAACACTAATTCCGGGCAGAGTTGGATCTTGGCTTTACACCCGAGGATCTCTTTGGCAATTTGTGCCGTTTCTTGCGTGCGGATCAGGGGGCTGCAAAGAATATGTGTCGGTCGCATGCCGAGATGTTGTAAGCCTTCCGCCGCTTTTTGGGTTTTGGTAATCCCTTCTTTGGTTAAGGGACGTGAGAGTTCCGATCCCTGCCAATCGTGAGGGGAAACGGCAATTCCGTGTCGAAAGAGAAGGCATTGCATGAATCCATTTCCTTTCTGACCTCTGAAGAAACATTCCAGCCGGTCATTCTCGGGTATCCTTTTGGAATCCGGAACTGATGAGGAGGCTTACCCGTTTCCTAACGTGAGTCCAAGACCTAAAACGGCTCCAATCAGTAAGACCCAGAGGATGTTGAATTTTAACCAATAGAGTGCGAGAAAAGCTGTGAGAAAAAGAATCAACCCTATTACATGAAATTCTCTCTCCCACCCATGTGGCCAGAGTAACGACATTCCCAGCACCATGGCCAGATTCATGATGACACCCACTACGGCTGCGGTAATGGTTGATAACGCCCCGTTAAGGTCCCGATTGCCTCTCAAGAGTTCAATGTAGGGTGCCCCTAAAAAGATAAACAGAAAACAGGGCAGGAACGTCGAGTAGGTCGTCAGCAAGGCTGCCAGTACGGCACTGCCGATTTGGCTGAAATCTCCAGCTTGGTTCCACCCCGCCATAAACCCGACAAATTGCAGAACCATGATTAAGGGGCCGGGAGTGGTCTCGGCCAGTGCAAAGCCATCCATCATTTGTCCGTGTGTGAGCCATCCATAGGAATCGATGGCGGCCTGGCTGACATACGCCAGGACGGCATACGCCCCTCCAAAGGTGACAAAGGCCGCCTGGGTAAAAAAGAGGTACATATCCGCAAACAGACCGGTCTGACTCGATATGAACTTGAGGGTCAGAAAGGGGAAAAGCCACAGTATCAAACAAACCATCACCACCCGGGTCGGGGATGTTTGATGGAAGGCTGTCGTTGATTGGTGAGGCTTCCCATGGACGATATCGATGGTATTGGTAGGCTCTTTTTGCATTGTGTTGGTTAAAGAGAAGATCTCAGGTCGGGTCCGGGCGAATCCCAAGCCCACAAGGCCCGCAGCAATGACGATGAAGGGAAAAGGAACCTTCAAGGCAAACATAGCCAGAAAAGCCAGCACCGCCGTCCAGAGGTGAAGAGGGCGAATCAGTGCCCGTTTCCCGATTTTCAAGGCGGCTTCCATCACAATGGCTACGATCACCGGTTTTATTCCAGCAAATAACCCTGCCACCATAGAGAAAGAACCATACACGGCATAGACATAGGACAATCCCAACAGAACAAAAATCGACGGAAGAACGAAACACACCCCGGCGACAATTCCTCCCAACGTCCCATGCAGCAGCCAACCGATGTAGATGGCTAGTTGTTGGGCTTCCGGCCCCGGGAGCAGCATGCAGAAATTCAGGGCATGGAGAAATTTTGGTTCAGAGATCCATCTGCGGCGTTCGACCAAATCCCGGTGCATCAAGGCTATCTGTCCGGCCGGACCCCCGAAATTAATAAAGCCCAACAGTACCCAATACCGGAAGGCCGACCGGAACGGAATGTTTTCAGAAAATCCCTCGGAACTCATGGGCGATCAGGCTGTGGGTGAACGGGCAGGGTAGAAAATAGATGGTCGCTCGAAAAGGCTGGCGGCCAGTCCGATCGGGGTGAAAGCCTCTCCCCCTCCATTTGAGGTAACGGGGTCCACCGGGAGAGCTTGAATCCTGTGTTCATCGCTGGAGGAAGATGGGTGTGGAATATTGGAATCGTGAGCTTGGGAGATGAGAGAATCATTCTAGCAGAAGTTCCCGGCGTTCCTCTATAATGCGGTACTTTTTCAAGGAGAGGCTATGGGTATTGCTCGGGCATGGTTAAACGGTGCCGTGTGGATAGGGATCGGGTTATTGATCAGTCCCACAGCGTTGGCCGATACTTCTAATTCCCTGCCGTCTCCCTTCACTCTCACTCAGGCCATTGAGTATGCCTTAATACATTATCCTACCGTACGAGAATCGCTGGCCAAGCAAAAAGCAGCGCAATCGGGCATTGAACTTGCCGAGACGAACTACCTTCCACGGGTTGAAATCGGAGTTCAAGGGACTCGATCAACTTTTAACAATGTCTCGGGGATGTTTTTCCCGAATTCCTTTTTTCAACCGATTTCCGGCCCCGATCTGGGTCGAAATTCCTACAGTAGTAGTTGGGGCAGTGCCGCAGGCATCCTGTTGGCCTGGGAACCCTTTGACTTTGGATTGCGTTCGGCCCAATTGAGTACGGCTCAGACGTTGGAGCGTCATTCTCAGGCCTTTATCACACTGACCCAATTGGAAGTGGCCCTGGCTGTGGGAGATGCCTATATTGATCTGATTATGGCCCAGGAATCCCGCCAGGCCTTGCAAGCCAATCTGGACCGTCGACTGACCTTTGCCAGGACAGTAGAGGTGTTGGTGAAAAATCAATTGCGTGCGGGTGTGGATGGTTCACGGGCCCAGGCCGAGACCTCTGTTGCCCGAACCCAGTTGTTGGAGGCCGAGCAGGTTGAACGATCACGGATGGCAACCTTGGCACAGGTGCTTGGAAAGGCCGGAACTTCTATGGCGATCAAGGATCCCGTCCTTGCCGGGTTCCCTCAAGGATCAATTCCCGAACAGCATGATCCGGCAGAGCATCCTTTGGCGCTGGTCCAAAAAGCCGCCGCGGATATTCCCAAGAAACGGGAAGAGGCCTTGGCGCGAACCTGGGCTCCGAAATTCAATTTGCAAAGTTCATTTTTCGGTCGGGGCACCGGATGGGATAGCCGGGGTAACCGTGACGGAGGAGGAGAAGGGTTATTGCCGGATGTGCCGAATTGGACCGTCGGACTGACGGCGACATTTTCCCTCCTGGATTTTTCGGCCATCCGTGCGCAACAACAGCAGGAACATTATCGCAATCTGGCCGAAACGGCACGCTATGATCGTGTTTTACAGGAGCTGACCGCACAGCAGGTCATTGCCCGGTCCGTGTTGGAAAGTACCACGCGCATTGCTGAAAATACGCCTATCCAATTACAGGCGGCCCGTTTGACGGAATCCCAGGCCGCAGCGCAATTTAAAGCCGGCCTGGCAACCGTTGTGGATGTCGCAGAGGCGCAACGGCTGGTGGTTCAGGCGGCCGTGGATGATGCGAGGGCACGTCTCGGCGTCTGGAAGGCCTTATTGGCCCTTTCCGGAGTGCAGGGTGAACTTTCCGGATTTTTACGGCTGGTGCGGAATTCTCCTCCTACCTCTTCTGCCCCTCACCGAAAATGAAGCTTCTTCTTTTTGCACTGCGGCGCCCGGTGACGATTATCGTCCTGGTGCTGTCCATGGCCTTATTTTCCTATCTGGCGGTTAACCGGATGGCCATCGATATCTTCCCGAATTTAGGACTGCCGGCCATTTACGTAGCTCAACCCTATGGAGGCATGGATCCGGCCCAGATGGAGGCCTATCTGGTCTCATTTTACGAATATCATTTTCTCTACCTCACGGGCATTGAGCATGTCGAATCCAAATCCATTCAGGGTGCCGCCCTGATGAAATTATTTTTTCATCCGGACACGGATATGGCTCAGGCCCTCGCACAAACGGTCGCGTATGTGAATCGGTCACGCGCTTTCATGCCACCGGGAACCGTCCCGCCCTTTATCTCCCGATTTGATGCGGGAAGCGTCCCCGTCGGATACCTGGTTTTTCAAAGCGAGTCACGGAATCTGAAAGAGATTCAAGATCTGGCTTTGTTCAGAGTGCGTCCCATGTTTTCTGCAATTCCAGGGGTGTCTGCTCCTCCCCCGTTTGGAGGGACGGCCCGAACCATTGTGGTCAAAGTGAGCCCTGAACGGTTACGGGCATTTGGTATGTCCCCTGAGGAAGTGGTGCAGGCCGTGCGAACGGGCAATATGCTGATGCCAGCCGGGAACGTAAGGATTGACGATCTGGCCTATTTGACTCCCGTGAATTCCGTGGTTGGAAATATCGAAGAACTGGAGCGTCTCCCGATCCGTTTGGGGTCAGGGCCGACTGTCTCTCTGCGGGACGTGGGAACCGTGGAAGATGGAGAAGACATTGTCACCAGTTATGCCATGGTCAATGGCCGACGAACGGTCTACATTCCGGTGACTAAACGGGCTGATGCGTCCACCATGGCCGTGGTGGACCGCATTCGCACATCACTTTCAACCTTTCGGGCTGCCGTACCGGACGATATTCAGATCAGTTTTGAGTTCGATCAATCAACGTATGTGACCAATGCCGTGAATGCCGTTGTTGTGGAAAGTCTGCTGGGAGCGATCCTGACGGGGCTGGTGGTGTTGCTCTTCCTCCGGAGTTGGCGAAGTGCCGTGATTGTGGTGGTGACCATTCCTTTTGCCCTCTTCGCCGCCGTGGTGGCCTTATGGGCTACGGGACAAACCATCAATATTATGACCTTAGGGGGCCTGGCACTAGCCGTGGGCATTTTGGTGGATGAGTCCACCGTCACGATTGAAAATGTGCATGCTCACTTATCCCGTGGCAAGAGTCTGGCAAGGGCCGTCAAAGACTCCCGCAGTGAAATCGTCGTGCCTCTGCTGTTGGCCATGTTGAGTATATTCGCGGTATTTCTCCCGTCGTTTTTTATGAGCGGTGTGGCAAAAGCGCTGTTTGTGCCTTTGGCCTTAGCCGTGGGGTTTGCCATGGCGGCCTCCTACATCCTGGCCACTACGTTGGTGCCGGTTTTAGCAGTGTGGCTTTTGGGGGGCCATCTCGGATCCGAAGTTGGCGAACATCCGACACTACCTGCCTCGTATCTCCGCGCTCTGGAATGGACCTTGAACCATAAAATGTTTGTCCTCACCGGCTATATATTAAGTAGCACGACGATTGTCGTGGTTTTCGGAATCCGGCTAGGGATGGATATTTTTCCTCAGGTGAATACCGGACAATTTCAATTACGCATATTGGCACCGGATGGGACCCGTGTTGAACGAACGGAAGTGCTGACGAAGGAAATTCTGGAGACCATCAAACAGGAAGTCGGTCCTGAACGTGTGAATATCAGCTTAGGGTTTGTGGGGGTTCATCCTTCGAGTTATCCGGTGAATACTCTCTATATGTGGAGCAGTGGACCTCATGAAGCGGTGTTATTGGTGTCGCTTAAACCGGGTTCGGATGTGTCCCTGGAGCAGGTAAAGGAACGATTGAGAGAATTGTTGCCCAAGCGGTTTCCTGGAACCCGGTATACATTTGAAGGAGGTGATATTGTCACCCAAGTCATGAGTATGGGATCTCCCACTCCGATTGAAATTGCGATGAGCGGACCGGATTTGGAGGCCAACCGGGAGTATGCGGAAAAGATACGAGAGGAGCTCTCCCATCTTCCGGCCATCCGGGACCTGCATTTCGGACAACCTTTGGATTATCCCACTCTGGCCGTGCGGGTGGATCGGGTGCGAGCGGGCCAGCTTGGGGTGACGGCCGGTGAAGTGGCTCGGGCCGTGGTCTCGGCCACCTCCTCAACCCGATTCGTGGAACCAATATACTGGCGTGATCCCAAATCCGGAAGAGCCTATCAGGTTCAAGTGGAAATTCCTCAATCGGAGTTTCGGTCCGTTCAGGATATGTTGAATCTTCCTGTGATGTTGGACGGGGGCCGGGGGCCGTTGCTTCGTGACGTCGCGGAAGTCGTTCCCGGAACCTCTATCGGTGAGTATGCCCGGTATAATATGCAACGGATGGTCACGATTGTGGCCAATGTGACAGGAGAAGACCTCGGCCGAGCCGCGGAACACATTGACGCCGCGTTGGCCCGTGTCGGTCCTCCTCCAAAAGGAGTGCGGGTGGACGTTCGAGGGCAAATCGCCCCGATGAAGGAAATGTTCGCCAATCTCCAGCTCGGATTGCTTCTGGCTTTGCTGACTATTTTTCTGCTCTTGGCCGCCAATTTTCAATCCTGGCGGAGTGCTCTCGTGGTCCTGTTGACCATGCCTGCCGTGTTGATGGGGGTTGTGCTGGTGCTGACTCTTGTCGAGACCACAATGAATATTCAATCGTTTTTGGGAACAATAATGGCGACCGGGGTGGCCGTGGCCAACGCGATCCTTTTAGTGTCGTTTGCCGAACATTTCCGGCAACAGAGCCATTCAGCGGAGGACGCTGCTCGTGAAGGGGCACGCAGCCGTGCCCGCCCGATTCTCATGACGGGATTGGCTATGATGGTCGGCATGTTGCCAATGGCATTGGGCATTATGGAAGGCGGGGAACAGGTTGCCCCGCTGGGACAGGCGGTGATCGGCGGGTTGTTGGCCGCGACTGTCTTCAGTTTGCTGATTTTGCCTGCCGTGTATGCGATTCTGGAAAAAGGGGGGGGCACCCAGTCTCCTTCTTTAGATCCCGATGACCCGATGAGTTCTCATTTTGAACCCTTGCATGTTCCGGTTCACGGTTAGGCTGGAGTTACTATGTCACGAAAGATAATCGGAATTGGGCTGGCGCTGTTGGGTCTCATCGGAGCGGGTGTCATGGTACTAAGCAACGAAGGGCGTGCTCCTCAAATTCCCACCGTGCCTTCATCATCACCTTTGTCTTCAGGGGTATCTGTGAAAGGTATTCAACCCGTCCCGGTCGACGTCGTACCGGTTTCCAGTTACCTTCTGGAAGAGACGATTCCGTTACCGGGGGAACTGCTTCCTTTTCTGAGTGTGGATCTTTCACCAAAGATCACGGGAATCGTTGAATCTGTCAGCGTAGACCGTGGGGCAAGGGTGAGGAAGGGAGATGCCCTCATTCAATTGAGCGCTCCAGAGCTGCACGCGCAGAGAAGAGAAGCCGAAGCCCAGCTCCGTGCTGCACAAATAACCTATACCCGTCTGCAGTCTGCGGCCTCCACGCCCGGCATTGTGGCCGGAAACGAACTGGAATTGGCTCAACATCATCAGGAGGCTCTTGAAGCCCGGCTTCAATCGCTAGAAACCATGGAACAGTACTTGCGGGTGTTGGCGCCGTTTGATGGTGTGATTACTCAACGTAATGTTCATCCGGGAGCGGTTGTGGGCCCCGACGTGGTATCCGGTCGGGTGTTACCACTATTACGGTTGGAGCAGGTAGCGCGGTTACGGTTGATTGTTCCAGTGCCGGAGGCCTATGCCGGATTGATTGTCAAAGGGGCGACTGTGCGGTTTAGCGTTCCGGCCTATCTGGAGGAGACGTTTCAGGGAATCGTGTCTCGTATTTCTCAATCGGTAGATCCGAAAACCCGATCCATGCCTGTTGAAATGGATGTGGATAATCCGACGATGCGGTTGGCCGCCGGAATGTTCCCCGAAGTTCGCTGGCCGATTCGCCGATCCACGGCGACCTTGT
Organism: Nitrospirales bacterium; assembly: GCA_050248735.1. Classification (GTDB taxonomy): domain Bacteria; phylum Nitrospirota; class Nitrospiria; order Nitrospirales; family UBA8639; genus JACKFE01. The sequence goes on from JBFWRU010000007.1 coordinate 222,340, forward strand.
TTGTTCCGGCTACGGCGGTTGTCGCAACAACGGAAAGCGTTTTTGTGCTCCAGGTCAAGGAAAACCTGGTGGAATGGATCCCTGTCCGAAAGGGATCGAAGAGTGGCTTAATGGTTGAAGTATTTGGCGCTTTGCAGGAGGGCGATCTCGTTGTCTTACGGGGTACTGACGAAATTCGTCCAGGCATCCCGGTGATTCCGGTGGAGAAAGCATTACCTCAAAAAGCTCACGCGGCTTTCTGATCCCGTTTGAAAAAATCTGACATCATAAGACGTCATTTCTTCCCAGCTACACAAAAACCCTCTGGTCTTCTTGCTTTTCGTCCTGCCGGGTTGAACCCGGAATTCAGGATTCAGTTCGTCATGTGAGTTTCTGAATAGCCAAAGAGGTTGCGCCTCATCTTTTTATCTGGAGAATTTGATCTTTTAGCGTAATGTAATTTATATTTGACATATAAGATTTTTAAAATTACATTATGCCAAAATTGGTGGGCCAAGATCTGTTTCATTGTTTTTGAATATTCTGAGGGCAGGGAGAAGGTTGTGGCGTAATGGAAAACGAACGAGGGGGTGAGCAGGTCGGAGTTATGGCAGGATTCGCCATGGCGTTCCTGCTCTCTTGCGGAGTGGGTCTGGCTGCCGAGCCCCCGTCTGTATCGCCCTCCCCCGGCCCTGCAGAGAATGGTTCCGATTATCCTGAATTGGTGGATGGAATTGGGGTGCGGGCGGAAGTCCAGACCGGGAAAAAGTGGATCGAACCCGCCGACGCGGTCCTCAATCAACGAAAGGAAGTTGAGTGGCCCCGATACTTGAATGCCGTCTTGCACTTGCCTGATTGGGTCGACTTGGCCATTGAAAATCGCACGCGCTTCGAAAGTGTCGATCATCCCTGGCGATCCACTGCAAATATTGGAGGAGGGCGAACGGATTCTCAGGTGGTCCTCCGATCCAGGGTGCGTTTCGGATTAGGAGGAAATGGTCCCATCCGATTTTTCTTTGAAGGGCAGGATTCGCGTGGGTACGCGGATGAGGTCGGAGGTTTTGTCAATAACACCACGGTTAATGAATGGGACATTTTACAGTTATTCGGATCATTGACCGCTGATAACGTGTTAGGAAGCGGACTGCGAACGGACCTGCATTTCGGCCGGATGACTATGGACTTCGGTGGTCGTCGGTACGTGGCTCGAAACGACTTTCGAAATACCACGAATGCCTTCGACGGCTTTCATTGGCAGATTGCCAAAGCCAAGCTTTGGCGCTTTCGCACGTTTCTCGTCGAGCCCGTCATTCGGGATGACGTGCAGCTCGACGAGCAGAACAAGAAGTTCTTGTTTTGGGGTGCATACCTGGAAAATCACCAGATTCCCTGGGCGAAGGTCAATGCCTTTTATTATGGGTTAAACGACCAAACACAGCAAAATAAGAATCTTCACCGAACGTATGGTACCTATGGCCTTCGGCTATTCAAGTCTCCCGCGAAGAGCGAATTCGATTATGAATTGGAGGGAGCCGTTCAAGTAGGACACTTAGGCCAAGTCGATCATTTTGCCTATAACCCCAACGCCCAAGTGGGGTATACGTTCGATGTGCCCTGGACTCTCCGTTTGTTGGTGCAATACACCTACGCGAGCGGAACCCGGACTCCGGGAGGCAGCCAGAACGAAACCTTTGATCCGTTGTTTGGTGCCCGTCGATTTGATTTGATGCCCACTGGAACGTTTGGACCATTTCTCAGGTCAAACATCAGCTCCCCAGGTTGGCGGCTGATCGTCACGCCCGTGAACGGGTGGAGAATCCAGCTGAAACAGCGATTCTGGTATTTGGCTCAAGGCCGCGCAGTGAATGGGGGGATTCTTTTACAAGATCCCACAGGAGGATCTGGAAATTATTTAGGGCATGATCTGGAATTTCGTGTGCAATGGACGGTCAGCCAAAATCTGGATTTCGATGCCGGGTATGATCATTGGTTCAAGGGGGCCTATTTCGACCGGCTTCCCGCTTCGGCAAATTTACCTCAAGGCGGGGACAAAGATACGGATTATTTTTACCTCTCCATGCGCATCAGACTGTAAAAATGACTTGAGTCCTTCATGGCGGGCGGTACGTTCTCTATGCTAGACGACTGGTGACATTTATTGTTTTGCGAGGTGCATGATGTTTCTCCGAGTCCATGCTTTTGTCTTCATGTTCTTTCTTTCTATAAGTGTAACGACCGTCGCAGCGGAAGAGGTGTGGGTGGCTGTGGCTTCGAATTTTTTGTCCACGTTGAATGAAATTATCACACATTTTGAGAAGGATACGGATCATACCGTTGTCGTCAGTGCAGGATCGAGTGGAAAACTGTATGCACAAATTAAAAATGGCGCACCGTTTGAGCTCTTTTTTTCGGCCGATGTCACTCGCCCCAAACTGTTAGAAGAAGAAGGGCTGGCGGTTAAAGGGACCCGGTTTATCTACTCGATTGGTCGGCTGACGTTGTGGAGCCCTGATCCGGACATGTTACAAGAGGATGGAAAAGCCGTGTTGGAAAACCGAAAGTTCGTGCATCTGGCCATTGCCAATCCGAAGACCGCGCCCTATGGTATGGCTACCGAACAAACACTCAAAAAGCTGGGCCTCTGGGAATCGCTGAAAGACCGGATGGTTCAAGGGGAAAACATCGGGCAAACTTTTCAATTCGTATTTTCCAGGAACGCCCAACTGGGCTTTGTTTCTCTTTCTCAAGTTTTGGATTTCAAAATCAATGGCAGCGGCAGCCGGTGGGATGTTCCCGCCACCTTTCACGATCCCCTCGAACAGGAAGTCGTTCTGTTAAAGACAGGCCAGAACCATGCTGCTGCCAAAGCATTCCTGGAGTATGTCAAAGGAGATACGAGCCGGGCCGTTATTGAACAATTTGGCTATGGCCTGCCATAAATGGTTGCTAAGCATCCTCTGGGCGATGGTTTTGGCCAACGGGAATAACGCGGGGACCCAATCTCAAGGAATCCATGACGATGTCTGGCGTTGATTTAGGACCCCTCTGGCTGACCCTGCGTTTGGCGGGAGTGACGGTGGTTGTGCTTCTGATTATCGGAACTCCGCTTGCCTGGTGGCTGGCGCATACACGATCTCGTGTCCGGACGGTGGTGGAGGCGGTGGTGGCCATGCCGCTGGTACTTCCGCCCACGGTGCTAGGATTTTATTTGCTGATCCTATTAGGTCCCCATGGATGGATCGGGAGCGCCTCGCAAGCTGTGACCGGATCGACGCTGTCCTTCACCTTCACCGGGCTGGTCATTGCCTCTGCATTATATTCACTCCCGTTTGTCGTGCAGCCTCTGCATGGGGCTTTTGAATCCATCGGGAGAAAGCCGCTGGAAGCGGCCTGGTCGCTCAGGGCCTCAAAGCTCGACGCATTTCTTACCATTGCCTCCCCCATGGCCTCCCGCGGATATCTGACAGCCATTGTGCTTGGCTTCGCACATACCCTTGGCGAATTTGGCGTAGTCCTAATGGTAGGCGGGAATATTCCCGGAAGAACGAAAGTGCTCTCCATTGCGATTTACGATCATGTGGAAGTATTGGAGTATACTCAGGCCCATGTACTGTCGGCCGGCCTTCTCCTCTTTTCGTTCCTGGTCCTTCTCATGGTCTATACGGTCAACCGGCGCTTGCCTATTCACGTCTCATGAGTGAATTAACCGCCCGCTTTGATGTGACGTTTCCCACGTTCCGTTTGCAGGTGAATACGAGTGTACCCGCCGAAGGTATCACGGTCGTGTTCGGTCCTTCCGGATGCGGAAAAACCACGTTCCTGCGTTGTCTGGCCGGATTGATACGATCTCCGACCGGCATTCTTACCGTGGGAGAGCAGATTTGGCAGGATGAAGCCAAAGGTCTCTTTCGTCCTCTCTCGCAACGTCCCATCGGTTATGTGTTTCAAGAGCCTCGTTTGTTTCCTCACTTGAGTGTCCGATCCAACTTACTCTACGGATGGAACCGGACACCGCCATCGGAACGTCGAATTACGCTTGACCAGGTTGTCGGCATTCTTGGTTTAGACCTGTTGCTGGGACGTCGGCCAACTCATCTGTCTGGGGGAGAACAGCAGCGCGTGGCCATTGGCCGCGCGTTGTTAACCAGTCCGCGTCTGTTCCTGATGGACGAGCCGCTCAGTTCTCTCGATGCACAACGAAAGCGGGAGATCATCCATTTTATCCAGCGGCTGGATAGGGAATTTCACATTCCTATTATCTACGTCAGCCATGCCCTGCATGAAGTGGTACAACTGGCCAAGACTCTGCTCATTCTGAAAGAGGGCCGGCTGGCTGCTGTTGGCTCGCTCGGAGAAGTCTTCTCTCAAGTAGGAAGTCGAGGGATCATTCCGGATAGTCATATCGGGGCGGTGATCGATACTCATGTGGTCGGCCATGATGAGGAATTCGGGCTGACAACCTTGGCTTATCCTGGCGGACATTTGTCTGTGCCTCGCCAACCGTGTGCCATCGGGGAATCCTTACGCGTGCAAATACTGGCCAGGGATGTCAGTCTCGTCGCCAGCCCTCCAGCTTTTCAAACCAGCGTGTTGAATGTGTTGGAAGCCACCGTCCTGGAAATTGGGCATATGGATGCCGGACATCCCTTTGTGGATATCAAATTAGATATTGGTTGTGCCTTGCTGGCCACTATTACCCGAAAATCGTTAGCCGCCCTTAACCTCCATCCCGGTCAAAAAGTTCACGCCCAAATTAAAGCGGTGGCGCTCACGTACGATTCCCTGGAATAAGCGGGCCATTCTGAAGATGGCCAGAGAAAGAGTCCGCCCAGGACCGCAATGTCTTATTCTGTATGAAAAGACTGGTGAGATCTTCCGCTGATAACCAGGAATATCATGAGGATCCCTAGGGTGTGAGAGGAGGACCGTCTGGAGAATGCTCGACTCGCGTTGGGGACCATTGAACCGCCACTACCCGAACTAATGCCAATACCACCAGAATCCCCCCGAGAGTCATCCACTGATCGAGATGGGTTTCCGAAAACCATTTCGAAATAATCTCGGTGAGCATGACTACCAGAATCGTGTCTACGATAAAGGTGACTTTCACGCGACCCTCGGAAAAATAGGTCACGGTGGTTTTAAATACTTCCACAATGGCCAGAATGATCAAGGTATCTACGATGAGTTGACGAAAAACCTGTTCGAGGGGTTCCGTGAACAGTGTTTCCAGGCTTAAGAAAATTCTCAGGACCCCTCCGGCAAGCCCTGCGAGAATGGTAATAATTAGTAAACTGAGGACTGCTCTGATGCCTTTCATCCAGAAAGGCGTCAGGTCGGCTTCCAACGCATTGGCCATCCAGGAGGAGGACTGTTGGATGGTGTCATGAAATAAAGCAGGATAGGAACGCGGCATGATCGATTTCATAAGTTTATAATTCGTCCTTTGCAACCGGAGCCAATAAATCACGAACGGACAGCATCCCGATGACATGAAATTCATTGCCGACAACCAGGTGTCTCGTGTGAGCGGCTTTCATGATCCCGGCGGCCTCAAAGATCGACTCGGATTCATCGATGGAGACAATGGGACTGCTCATAATATGGTCAACTTGGATAAACTCCGGTTGAAGATGAAAGGCCACGACCTTTCTCACGATATCGCTTTCGGTGACGATGCCGACTAATTCCTCTCCACGCTTGACGAGGAGGCTTCCAATTCCGCGAACGCGCATCAGGTTGGCCGCGACGGATACCGCCTGGATGGCATCAATGCAGGCCAGGTTCCTTGTCATTAATTGTTCTACCCGTACCATATTAGGCTCCTTTGTGAATGAGGTTCTGTTGTTTGAAGTGTACGGGGGAATTGTTACAAATATGGTCTTGCTCTATGACCAGGGTGTAACATTTTTCCCTTCCTCTTCCTTTGAGGGGAGGGTGCTAGGATAGAATGGCGCCGATCAAGAATTTGGTGTGTACACACAATTGGAGGTGTCAGGCTATGAAGCGGTTAGGAAAAACGTTCGGTCTTCTCATTTTCAGCATGGTCTTGGGAGGTTGTGAGACTCCACAGTTTCAAACCATGAGTATTTTGGACACCACCAACCGCGTTGTGGCCCTCCAGGCGATGTCAGATCCCTACGGAGGGAAAGGGTATGACCATCCAGTCTCTTTGACTGAGGAAGAAATGATCCGACTTCTTCAAGGGGTCAGGGTTGAGCGGGGTTTGTTGACTCACTCACAACATGCGGCCTTTAGCGACACCGAAATCCGGTTATTTGCGCCGCATTTTGTCAAAGGGTTGGAAAAGGCGACTAATCAAGAAATTCTCACTTTTTTTGAAACGGCTCAGATTGATTCCGAGCATGACATTACGACCTCCGGAGGACTATTTGTCGCAGGAGGACATCTGTACGTCGTGTTGAGTAATTTTTCGGTGAAAACCCGTGCCTGGCAGGATAACGAACGATATGAAGCGTCTTATCGGACTCGACCTCTTGAGCAAATTGATCCTCAACCGGGCCGATTGGTCTTTGAACCTCGAGAATTCATGGTGGTGTCTCCCGACGGGGAAATCGGAAGCCGGTTCAAAGGAAAACCCTGGCAAGTCGCAATTCAGTATCGGGATTTTCTAAAAAAGCCCATTCAGTAAATCCATGTATTCTTGGAATATAATGAATGTGGGGAAAGTTTTTTCGGTCAAAGAATTTCGTGTGAAGTGTCAAAAGTCCATCACAGGTAATTGAAGAGGCAGAGTATTTGCCCTATCGCTTTCTGGTGGTTACCTGAAAAATGTTTTGCAGATCTTCAAGCTGATAAATTTATTCTGCCCATTTCCTCCGACATTAACCTGAGGGTCGGTGATCCTTCATTTCCCTTAACCGGCTTAACGGAATCTGTTGTCGGAAGTTCAATCTCTTAGGAAGGTGCCCATGGTAGCTCAATATACCGGGGGATCGTAGAATTCTTATCTAACCTGAGCATCCAATAATTGCAGGGGCATGGACAAGCCCATCCGAAGCCGAAGCTTCGGATGGGCTTCTTGTGGGACGAGAGGAGGAGTGCCTTTGCATTCCGATGTTTTAGAATGACACATCCCACTGAAGGCGAACGCGCTGTTCATGTTGATTGCCTCCAGTCGTGCCAGGTCGGTCAAGGGTCAGCCAGGACCCATCCAGTGTCAGTTTGTTTTTGTGTCCGGCAAAGAACCAGTTAATTGCCGTCGTGAATTCCTGACGTTTGTCGTTCTTGGCCGAGACATTCGGATCCACGAAGGCATACCGGAAAGCCACTTCCAGAGGTTTGGGAATGGCCGGAATGAGATAATGGGGGAAATATCCCATTTGTGAGTAGCTCCCCATCAGATTGGTTTTATACCCCGGTGCCCCCTCCGGGATGCTGTTATCCTTCACCTGTTTCCAGTGATATTCATGTTGGATAGATAGACCGCGCCATTTGAACGCGAATTCTTCTACCATGCCTTCCACGCGATATTGTCCGTCTGCTGCCGCAGAATCCGCCGTAAAGGCGGCTCCGCCCGAGTTGGGGCTCCCCAGGGTTCCGCAGCCGCTAGATGACCACCGGGTACATTTTCCGATTGTGGTATAGGCGCCGAAAGCCACGCTTCCGGTGGGTTGTTCATGATACTCCACGTCGCTTTGCGACCATTTCAAATCGCGTCCCAAAAAGTTCCATTGATACCGTCCAAAGTACATCATATTCCCATCGTCATTGGCTTCGCCTCGTCCCGATCCTGTAAAGACACCGGCATAATAGCGTGAGTCAAAGAATGTGCCAGGGGCCACATGGCCATACAGCATGGCTCCCATCTGTCGATCAATTGTAAAGATTTCATTCACAATGGACCGTTCGACGAATTGTTGCTGACCGGAGGAGTCCCGTCGTTCGCGGTTGTAGTCGACTTTCCACTGTCCGACTTGGAGGGACAGAAATTTAAAACGTTCGAGCATAATTCTCCAGTCGATCAATCGTGTATCGCCGGCAGATCCCCCGGAATTGGCTGTGGATTGTAAATCCACCTCAAAGTAATATTTGATCCAGGGTTGATAGCCATGGCCCCCGATTTTCATCCGGACTCGACGTAATTCCATAGTACTTTCCGGATTATTACTGAAGTCCGCCGACGATTCCGGATCACCACGCTCGGGATAGGTAAACCGGCCTTGAAATCTCCATTGAAGCTGCGTCGCAAATTTTCCGTCTTTACTCTTTAGCTCAAAGCCCTTTCGTCCATATCCGATGGCCACGGGAAATTCCTGATCCATTCGGTTACTGAGGTCCTGCTCTTTTTTTTCGCGATCGGCTTCAATTCGCACCCAATCTTCTTTTGTGATCACGTCTTTTTCCCGCAAGACATCAAGCAGAACGTCACCTGCCCAGACATTGGATTGTGGCGCCAAGCCTAGACATGCCATTGCGATTGCCAGCCAAAAAACTTTCATCCGAACAACCTCCCCATTTAATGTGAAACCCTCTCATAGGCAAGCGAGTAATAATGTCTCTGTATCCTGAAGGGGAGACTAGCCTGGGTTTGTTACGAACAGGTTAAGTAAAGGTCAAGGAGAGGTAAAAAGACGAAACTGATTGTCCTGGAGTTTCAGTCGGTTGTGTTGCGCTAAGGAAATTCTTTAGATTAGGGAAAGCTCTGAAGTAATGGCTGTTTACGAGTAGGACAACCGGAAACGGGTGGATGAGAAATTTAAAACGACACATCCCATTGGAGCCGAACCCGTTGTTCGTGTTGGTCGCTTCTTATGGGTTGGTCCAGGGTGAACCAGGAGGCATCCAATGTGAGCTTGTTTTGATGCCCGGCAAAAAACCAGTTGAGTGCGCCGGTAAATTCCTGAAGTTTGTCATGCCTGGCAAATACGTTGGGATCCACGAACGCGTATCGGAATGCCATTTCCAGCGGTTTGGGTATAGTGGATAAGAGGGCATGTGGAAAATATCCGATTTGTGAGTAACTTCCCATCAGATTGGTTTGATAGCCAGGTGCCCCTGCGGAAAAGCCATGATCCTTGATCTGTTTCCAATGATATTCATGTTGAATGGATAGTCCACGCCATTTGAAGGCGAATTCCTCGACCATGCCTTCCACCCTGAATTGTCCGGCTGTAGCCGTAGAATCAGACGTAAAAGCCAATCCTGCGGAATTGACTCCACCCAAGGTTCCGCAGCCGCTTGATGACCAGGCGGTGCATTTCCCAATCGTGGTGTAGGCCCCAAAGGCCAGGCTCCCTGTAGGTTGTTCGTGATATTCCACGTCGCTTTGTGACCATTTCAGGTCACGGCCCAGAAAATTCCATTGGTACCGCCCGAAATACATCATGTTGGCGTCGTCATTGGCTTCACCTCGCCCTGAACCGGAAAAGACACCGGCGTAATATCGGGAGTCGGCCCATGTTCCGGGCGCCAAGTGGCCATAGAGCATGGCGCCCACTTGCCGGTCGAGGGTAAAGACCGTATTCACAATGGATCGCTCAACGAATTGTTGCTGACCGGAGGAGTCGCGTCGCTCCCGATTGTAATCAACCTTCCATTGCCCGAGCTGAAGCGAGAGAAATTTGAATTTCTCAAGACTGATCCGCCAGTCAATCAATCGTGTATCCCCCGGAGACCCACCAGAGTTGGATGTGGATTGCAAATCCACCTCGAAGTAATATTTGATCCAGGGTTGATAGCCATGTCCGCCGATTTTCATCCGAACCCGGCGCAACTCAAACGTGCTTTCCGGCCCGTTGTTGAAATCACTGAGTCCGGTCGGATCATTTCGTTCTGGATAGGACCATCGACCTTGAAACCGCCATTGAATCTGAGTGGCAAACTTGCCATCTTTGCTTTTCAGTTCAAACCCGCTGCCTCCGTATCCGATGGCGATCGGAAACTCGATGTCCATACTTTTTCGCATGTCCTCTTCATCCCGCTCCCTGGCTGCCTGAATACGTACCCAATCTTCTTTGGTGATCACCCCCTTTTCGCGTAACACATTCTCAAGGGTATCCTGATAGAGCGGATCAACGGCCCATGCATGACTTGTGACAAAAAACCCGAGACACATCATGGCCAGGATCGCATATTTCATGCTGACGTTCTCCAAGGAAGAGGGATGAGAGAAAAGAGCGTTTGGAGGGTGGAAAACTACATCGGTACGGAGAAGAATGCAAGAGCCTTATCCTCTTGCACCGGAAATGTAGGCAGTAGTTAATTCATGTTTGGGATTGTCAAACATGGACTGGGCCGTGCCATGTTCGACCAGTCTCCCTACGCCGTTAAATGACCAGAAAAAGGCCACGTGGTCGGCGATGCGTCGGGCTTGCGCCAGGTTGTGGGTGACGATGAGTACGGTATATTGGCCTCGCAGGCTCACAATCAGATCTTCGACGATACCGCTGGAGAGGGGATCCAACGCGCTGCATGGCTCATCAAGCAATAAGACATCTGGTGATAACATCAGTGCACGTGCAAGACAGAGTCGCTGTTGTTGTCCTCCCGACAATGCCTGTGCGGGATGCTCCAGACGGTCTTTGACTTCATCCCAGAGTCCCACCTGTTGAAGGGTTTTCTCCATGGTATTGGTCAACGTCGTGCGATCACGTCTGCCATGTTCCCGGAGAGGCAGTTCCAGATTACGGCGAATGGAAAAAGGGAATAGGGTTGGTTTTTGAAATATCATGCCGACTGTCCGGCGGAGGTCCAGCAGATCCACTTGTGGCGATAAGATGTCCCTTCCATTGAGGTGCAGAGTTCCCGAGACGTAACATCCCGGAATTAAATCGGTCAGGCGATTCATGCTCATCAGGAAACTGGTTTTCCCGCAACCAGATGGACCAACCAAGGCAGTGATGCAACCACGATTGATCTCCAGGGTGACCTGTTCCAGTGCCCGTTTTGCATGATAGGCGATGGAAAGGTCGTCCGCTTTAATATGGGCGATGGGCTCACAGCATGGGTCTTTCGAAGGGTAGGGTACCCATGTCTGGACCCCGGGCTTTTCCTGATGATCGGGGGTTAGGCGAGGTTGTGGGCGTATAGGGTCCATCGGACAGCCATCCTTGATACGAGAATATTAATACTCAACAAAAGACACACGAGAACCAGGGCCGTGGCGTAGGCGTGGGAATTACCGCCTGCTACATTCATGGATAAATCATAAATATGGACGGCGAGGGCGCGCCCAGAGTCCAAGAGGGATTCCGGCATGCGATCGACATATCCGCTGGTAAAGATCAATGCGGCGGTTTCAGCCAGGGCACGTCCCAGTCCCAAGATGCCGGCCACGATGATACTGGGAAGAGCCGCAGGAATCAGCACCGCGCGTATGGTGGTGTACTTCGATAGACCCAGGGCAGCGGCGGATAATCGTTGGTCCTGGACAAGGCTCCGAAATCCTTCTTCCATGGTGCGAATGACGATGGGGAGCATCATACAGGCCAACGTAAGACCGCCGGATAGAATGGAGAATCCCAACCCTAACATCTGACAAAAGAGAACATTTCCGAACAGGCCAAACACAATGGAGGGAACTCCTGCGAGGATATCCAGGGAGCCGCGAATCAGTCTGCCCAAAATCTGGTCGTTTCGTGTGTATTCCGAAAGATAGAGTGCCGTGCCCACTCCTATTGGCATGGCAACCGTGATGCAGATACCGATGGTCAGAAAGGTGGAGACCAAGATTGAACTGATCCCGCCTTCCCGTCCGGCATTTCGTGGCGGTGAGAGTAAAAAATCCAGAGAAAGGTAACTGACCCCGTGGACAATAAGGTCGCCTGTGATCCAAAGAAACGGAAGTGTGACTAGGGCGGCCACTCCCCACATGAGGATTGGCCAGAATGATTCCTGGATGTAATTACGTCGTGGTCGCATGGGTGGTGTTGTGACGGATAGACTCGGCCATGCCGACACACAGGGCGACAAGCCCCATGAGTAACAGGCCGCTGACGAATAGAGCCGACCGGTGATGTCCCAATGCGTATCCCATTTCCAACGCCATATTGGCCGTGAGGGTCCGGATCGGATCAAAGAGATGAGAGGGGATTTGCACCACATTTCCACAGACCATGAGGATGGCCATGGTTTCTCCAAGTGCCCGTGCGACTCCCAATAACACACCGGTCAATAACCCAGTTTTGGCCGTGGGCAGAATGATATGCCGAATCACCGTCCACCGGGTCAATCCGAGCGCTGTGGCAGCGTGAAGGTAGGTCAAGGGCACCTGTACCATACTGGCCTGCGCCACCAGCATGATGGTTGGAAGGATCATGAGTGACAGAATAAGGATTCCGGCCAGGAGGCTGGGACCGGGAGGATGCCAGCGGCCGATCATGGGAACCAGAATGACAAGACCCCACAACCCGAATACCACAGAGGGAATCCCCGCAAGAAGCTCGATCATGCGGCGGAACCACCGGCTCACCATTGGAGGCGCATAATACTGACAAAAGAGCGCGGACAGGATGCCGAGGGGGCCTGCCAACAGGACCGCTCCTGCCGTTGCCCAGAGTGTCCCTAAAATCATGGCCGTCATCCGATAGGAATTTTCCGTGGGAAACCAGTCTAAATCGGAGAAAAAGCGTAATAAACCAATCTGGCGAATGGCAGGCCAGGATTCATGGAACAAAAACGCCACAATCAAAAGCAGGAGGCTCCCGGCTAATCCCGCCATGACCCGCAAGCCCCATAGCAGGAGGACGTCACTTCTGGAGCGGGACAAAATAGTGTTTGAGGATAAGATCATGGACGTGAGGCGATTGCGAAAATTCTATAAAGATTTTGATGAGTCCTGCGGGCGGTGATTTTGTGACAAGGGTCAGTGGCCGGGAAAGGGGAAACGTGCCTTTCCGGACTGTTTCGATCGTGGCTGGAATGTGTTGTAAGGGCAACAGTCGGATGGGTATTCCATGGGTTGCGTCATACTGTGCGGTTCCAATGGAGACATAGCCGATGGCATTTGGGTTGCCTGCCACGGTTTTAATCCCTTGTTCGTTGTCGCCAATGACTACCTGTGCATGAACATTTCGATTGGATAATAGAAAATGATCTAGAAATAATTCTAATGTGGACCGCCCCTCTGCTTTATTCACAACCGTAATTGGCGCATCAGGCCCACCTAGGTCTTTCCAATGAGTGATGCCTCCGGTATAGATAGATCTGATTTGGTCATCGGTTAGGTTCTGAACCGGATTTGAGGTATGGAGGATTATGGTGATGCCATCGTGGGCGATGACCGATCCATGCAGGTGCTGTTCATGAGGTTTTAGAGAACGGGAGGCCATACCAATGTCGGCTAATCCGTTTAGGGTGTCTGCGATCCCACGTGAAGAACCTCCGGTTTGGACGTCCACTCGGACGTCTGGGTGACGTATCTCAAATTCCTTCCCAATTTCCGCAACCAGGGGAGCCATGGTGCTGGAACCGGTGATGATCAATTTGTTTTCACCGGCCTGTGCGAAGGGGAAATCCAACAGAGGCGTCGCATGGAGTCCGATGGCGACCACAATGGAACCGAATGTTACAAAAAGTGAGGAGGACATACGAATAGTTCTCATCATATTTTTTGAAGGAATGAAGGAACGATATCAATCAAAAGAGATTTTGCAGCACCCAAGATTGATGGCCTTACCGGCCGTAGAATCCGAGACATTATCCGGCAATTGGTAAATCATCGTCTTCCCCTCTCGGGTGGCTTCCACCAAATTGTTGTCGCGTAACACGGCTAAATGATGGGATAATAAACTTTGTTCCACACCCAATTGCTCCATCAATTCCCCGACATTTTTCGGGCCAGTCATGAGAGATTCAAGCACGCCCAGACGAGTAGAATCTGACAAAACCTTCAGTTTGCTGGCACAGTCAGGAGAATCGCTTTTGGTTTTCATGTTGGGTAATCCCGAATACTCCACAGAGGAATTTTAAGTGAATGAAATGAATGGATATTTATATGAATGATTGTTTATATGAAAAGAAATTGGGTAGAGTCAAATTTCAGCACGTATGGACCTAACGAATGGTCGATTTTTTTGTGTGGTAACTAGTCCAGTGGAAGATGGGTAATTGTAGATCTTTTCTGGCTTTTCCTTCACAATACACAGAAGCCTTGATCTGGAAAAAAGATGGAGGGACCACCATGGCCACCGTAGGACAACTGATGACCCGGGATCTCAGCGTGATTCAAGAGGAGGAGGGAATTCAACAAGCCGCGCAGCATATGCATCGCAAACGGATTGGTTCGCTCCTGGTGATACGAGATGCTGAATTTGTAGGGATAGTGACTGAAACCGATATCGTTCGAGCGGTGGCTGAGCAAGTGACGGAGCTGGGCCGTTTAACGGTCAAAGGGTTGATGTCCAGTCCCATCATTAATGTGGATCGAAATATGTCTCCCCATTACGCGCGGGACCTGATGGCTGACCGGAAAATCAGGCATTTGGGGGTCACTGAAGAAGGGAAAATTGTGGGGATTATATCGGTCCGTGATCTATTGGGTTATTTTAAAACCGTCTCAAAAGATCTCCAAACATCTTAGGGGAATGGGTAATCCTTGCCCAGGAAATCATATAATTTTTGCATGAAGAGGTAGAGAGTTTTTTCTTTTTCGGCTTGTTGAATCATGAGACGACGACGCTCCTCTTCTTTTTGAATGTGCGTGATGTGTTGTTCAATATAGTTACGCAGGTTTTCCCCTTTCGAATTAATTTGAGTTTCCAATCCGTCAATCTTTTCTCAAATTTCGTCACGCTTCTTCATCAACGCCTCCACCTCTCCTGTTGCGTGGGCTTTATCCAAAAGCAGGGGGAGAGGAGTCTTCTCCGGATTGTGACCTTCCGATGGTGTCTAGTTTGTCGATTTTGGCGGTAAGACCCAGATGCCTTCCTCCAGTTGTCGTTGATTGATGACGATTGGGGAGATAAATTCGACTTATGAAGGAAGGCGAGCATTTGTGCTCGAAAGGTTGAACGCGTACTGAGGAGATGTTTGACTTGGCTTAGAAATCGGGATATTCGGAAGTGTTACCGAAAAAACCGGGATCCGTAGTGCGAACAAAGAGAGCTGTGAGTTTTTTCGCCAGAGTGGTTTCCTTAAGTAAGGTTTCAATCATTTGATAAGAGGCGTCATATCTTAACGAGACTATCGTGCCGGATGATCTGATCGCGGTACTTAGGATGAGAATCCAAATATAGGTTGCGTGCCCCGAGACATGAATCCGGCTATGGCATTGGAGACAAAGGTGGTGGACGGCAATGTGATCACCGCGGTGAACAATAGGGCCAGAAATTGAAGGAGGGCTCTCCATGTTTTCCTTGCCAGCGGGAGGCTCAGAAGAATAAGGATGATCACGCTGCTCACCAGGAGAACATGTACAGAAAAACGAGATTCCTCTTTTACCTCCCCTGGTCTTCCCCCATTATTGGTGAGAAAAGAACCAATGGGCTATCAAGAGTCCTATGCTAACCGCGCAAGGGCGATAGACGCAGAAAGGAAGGGGGATAGTTCTTCTGTAAGACCTTTGAGAAGTGTCATGGATTCTCTATTGGGTAATGATCATCAATGATTTTTAGCTGGTGGAGGCAGGTGATCAATTTAAAGGGCACCTCTAAAAACTACTGACAAATTCGGCTGATTCTGGCATAAGTCCTCTGAAGGAGGATGAGCGATGCAGACACCCAATCAACTTGGTTTTTTTGATCTCGCCCACCGCTACGACGCCCTCA
>JBFWRU010000008.1:0-229095 GCA_050248735.1 Nitrospirales bacterium
ATGTGGATGGGAGAAGTCTCAAACCGTCTGTCCAGTAACTGGCAGATGCGAAGCGATGTCCCTCCACCCCCGACCCCTCGGAGCTTCTCAAGAATGACAAGAAAAGACCATACAAGCGAAGCGAGTTTGTCCGCCGCCGGTGTCGGTGAACTGCGCAGGGCACCCGAAGGGACTTGCCACGGCCAAGCATTGCACAATGCGTCTCGAAGAGCGCGACCTTTTTTGGGCCACTTTTGCCTCCACAACAAGAGTGACACCCTTCGGGATGTGCTAGGCAATACCTCGTCGTCCAGGGGCGAAACCCCGGCATCTAAGAAAAACGCTTTGATTCTTTCCAAATTGAAAGTCGAGAAATCTATTTTTTCAGGGCATCGCGCTGGGCGGCCTTAAACAACGCATTACACTCTTCCTCCAGAATCCCGCCAATGACTGTGGTGTTCCGAAAGGGGGTACGGCGCGCCACCTCTTCAGCCCGAATATCGATCTGCCGCCACCCCAGTTGTTGGAGAAACGGAATCGACGTGCCAAAGTACACGGTGGCAAAACCGGCCCATTCGATCGCACTCTGACACATGGGGCAGGGTTCAGCCGTCGTATACAAATCCAGTGCGGTCCAATCGACCGGGGCATGCTTGGCCGCGCAACGATTGATCACATCGATTTCGCCGTGAATGGTTGGATTGCGGGAAGAACGGTTGTACCCTTTCGCGAGAACCTCTCCGGTTTCCCGGCGAACGATCACGGCCCCGAAGGGATACCGGGGGACCTTCTGCGCCATGGCAATGGCCAAGCGCATATACTCATCGGGACTCATCTTCTGTTGAGTACTCATACCAGGTTTTCCCAAATCTTTTTGTTTAGCCATAATGGTCTCATTCCAAAACCCGTTTCCGTAAAACTACCACATCATCATTTTGGAGTCCTGAAAAAAGCCGAGGGAGTGGCACGCCGGCACCTGTCTCAGTCATATCCACTTCCAGCGCCAACCTCGCGGCCTTCGTTCTGAATCAATTGACTTTTGTGTCAAATCTGCCAAAATTCTTTCCGAAAACCCCGTTATCTCAATCAATGAAAACCCGATTTAAAGGAAATGGACATGACGCTGGATGAGTGTATTGAAAGTGGCGAACCCTTTCTCCGGGAGTCGGACGCGTCGGAACGCGGGCTGGTCGTGTTCGTCCATGGCTTCCTGCTGCAACCCAGAGACCATGCACCCCTTCTCAAAAAGTTGGCCGAGGATGAGGCTTTTCTTCACGACGACATCTTGCCCTTTCAATACGAGTCGAACAAATGGTCCAACCGTGATCCGAAGGAAATCGCCGAAGAGTTGGCCACGCAAATCCACACACTGTGGCTCCAGCGTCAACCCAAGCGCCTATTTGTGTTAGCTCACAGTATGGGAGGGCTGCTCGCCCGCGCTGCGCTGGTGCATGGATTGCGAAAGGGTCACCCTTGGGCCAAAGCGGTGACCCGGTTGTGCTTATTGGAATCCACCAACCGGGGATACCGGCCCCACCGCCTGTGGCACAAAATCCAATTGTTTTTCGCACGAAAATTAGGTGTGGCGCGGCTAGCCAGAAGCGTGTTGGTGGGCTCCCGCTTTGTCGTGCGTGTCCGATTGGATTGGCTGGATACCTTCGCGCCGGTTAATACGACGCCTCCGGAATCCCGGGCCGGTTTTGAACCCGGTTCCGAAAAAGGTCCGGACAGTGCCGGGGCAACACCCGAATCGACCGGCACCAACGTGCCGCTCACCCCGCCGCCCACCATCCAACTGCTGGCGCACTCAAAATCACGTCCGGTGGTGTTCGGGGATGACAGCGATGATCTGTTAACCTGCGGCCGTGCCGAACAGCGCCGGATTCCCCACGTCAACCATTACACCATCGCCATGCTTCCGCCCGAGTCGGAACCCGACACGCAAAAATACATCCGCTTCGACCAGATCAAAGCGGCGCTGTTCGATCCGCTCACACCCACCAGCGTCGAGACCAAGACCTATCCGGCAGTCAAGCTGGTGACATTTATCGTGCACGGGATCAGAGACTACGGAAAATGGTTGAGCACGTTGGAAACCGAGATCAAGGCCATCGATCCCGAAGCCAAAGTCTGGAAGAAGCGGTACCCGTACTTTAGCATTCTGAATTTTCTCCGTAGAACGGATCGCCTGACTAAAGTGAACGGCCTGGTCGAAGAATATGGCGACCATCGCGTGGTCTATCCCAACGCCACGTTCGTGTGCTGCGGCCACAGTAACGGCACCTACCTGCTGGGCCACGCCATGCTCGAATTTCCGGGTGTCCGGTTCAAACGGGTCTTTCTCGCCGGGTCTGTGCTGCCACAGGAATTTGACTGGCGCACCATCGGCATTCGCAACCAGGTCCAACAGGTGCGCAACGACATGGCCAACGCCGATGTCCCGGTGGGCTTTTTGTGCGCCGCCTTATCAAGCAGCCCGTTCCACCGTGATCTGGGCATCGGCGGATTCCGGGGATTCACGAAGAGGTTCGCAGGAACGGACTTTCACGAGACTGAATGGGTGGATGGCGGCCATGGGGCGGCGATCGAACCAACCCGACTGCCCAACGTGGCATCCTATTTGGTGAAGGGAACGCCGGTTAAGGCCGAGAATCCGGTGGGAGAAGTGAAAACCTGGTTGGCGTGGGTTCTCAAATTCGCAAAGTTGTGGGGCGCCGTCATAACACTGCTCGTCATTGGAATAGGTGTGTTCATCATAGTGAATTGGCCGTTCCCGGGAAACCTGCTCCCGTTCGCCGCTTATCTCTTTGTCGTCATTCTTCTCCTTGCCCGCGTTTGAAGGCCTAGGATGCGATGCATGCTTGGCCGCACAACGATTGATCACATCGATTTCGCCGTGGATGGTCGGATTCCGGGAGGAACGGTTGTACCCTTTCGCGAGAATCTCTCCAGTTGTCGGTCGAACGATCACCGCCCCGAATGGATATTGTGGCACCTTCTTGGCCATAGCAATGGCCAGGCGCACGTACTCATCGGGGCTCATGTTCTTTTGAGAACTCTTATCGAATGCTCCACAATCTCAAGGTCTATTGGGGATTAATCATTTGGAGCAAGAAAATAGATGGGTTTTAAGGGTAGGGCTTTTTTCTTTTCATCAGATAACTTTGCATAATACTCAATCCACAATTCTACCAGTCGTATTTGATCGATTAAGGTGATTCGGCGTCTTTCTTGTTGCCGTGCTAAAACACTAGCCTCTTTTGAGTAATTTCCCGTTGTGACATAAATTCCAACGTCATCTTCATTGATCAACGCCAGAAACGATCGTAATTCTTCCACCCCAATATTATCTTTTCTCCGCTTGACCTGAACTTTAATTCTAGGTGGCTTTGTGCCCAGGGGATCGGTGTGGGCAACAATATCAAGACCGGCATCTTTGCCAGGGGGAGAAATCCAACTCACGTAATACCCCATAGCCTCCAATAAGGCGGCCACTAAATCTTGCAAGTGGTAGGGGTCAATATTCTCTAGATATTCTGAAATTTCTTTCCAAGCCTGCTCTTCAGCCTCCTCGAATGTAATGGTCGCTTCATGCTCTTGCGTGGAATCGGCAATTACCTCTACCTCCCGGTCTGGTTGAGCCTGACGCCATTGATGATACAAACGCGTGGCTTCTTGATAAAAATGCTCAGAGTTTGGGAAATTCTTTAAAGCCTCCTCGCCAATTTCAGTAATAGACCATATGCCTTTAGTTTTAGTCATCCATCCAGCCTTCACGGCGTCGACCGTAGCAAACCGAAGAATCTTATCGAATCGACGGCCACCACTTTCATATTCCCCCTTTTCGTGCTCTGTAAGGTCTATTTTCCCCACGAGTCTTTCTATGGCATTTCTAGCCTGAATGCCATCAGGGTTCGATATCAGGACTTTGAAAAGCTCCTGAAGCATATACCCCGTTCTTTCACGAGTAATACCTTTACCCATCAGTACGTTCCTCCGTACCTAAATCATTAGCAATGAGGCGGAATTGTTCGAGGGCGGCTTCGAGGTCGTCGACGATTTCCTGGGCGATCACCTCGGGATCGGGAAGATTAGCGGAGTCTTCGAGGGAGTCGTCTTTGAGCCAGAAGAGGTCGAGGCTGGCTTTGTCGCGGGCGACTAACTCGTCATAGTCGTAACCCCGCCATCGGCCTTCAGGGGTTTTCTCAGACCACGTCGGCTTGCGAGCATGCCGATTGGACGCGTTGTAACACTTCACGAACTCATCCAGGTCTGCACGTTTTAACGGACCGGTTTTGAGAGTGAAATGTTTATTTGTTCGAAGGTCGTAGATCCACAGCTTTTGGGTGGATGCCGATTCCCCCCCAGGTCGTTTATCGAAAAACAACACATTGGCTTTCACGCCCTGGGCATAAAAGAGGCCCGTGGGTAGGCGCAGCAGCGTGTGCACATCGCACTCATGCAGAAGTTTCCGCCTGATGGTTTCTCCGGCGCCTCCTTCAAAGAGCACGTTGTCCGGCACGACCACGGCAGCTCGCCCGTTTTGCTTCAGCAACGTTTTCACGTGCTGGACGAAGTTGAGCTGTTTGTTGGAGGTCGTGGCCCAGAAGTCATCCCGTTCCACAATGTCCCGTTCCTTAGAGACCTGGCCTTCTCCACCCACAATTGTCGTACTGCTCTTCTTTCCAAACGGCGGGTTGGTGAGCACAATGTTATAACGATGGCCGGGATCAGCGGCCAAGGAGTCGCCCACGACAATGGGCTCGTATTCCTGACTCCCGATACCGTGGAGAAGCAAATTCATCGCGCACAAGCGGGCAACGCCTTGGACCAGTTCACATCCCCTGAGGGTACTTTCCTTCAGTTCCTTCTTCTGGTCCTTCGTGAGATTCGGATTTTGCTTTACGAGGTAATCATGGGCCGCCAAGAGAAACCCGCCGGTCCCGCAGGCCGGATCACAAATGGTTTCGCTGGGTTTGGGGTGTATCACATCCACAATGGCTTGAATCAGCGGACGCGGAGTAAAGTACTGGCCTGCGCCGGTCTTGGTATCCTGCGCGTTCTTTTCCAGCAGACCTTCGTAGGCATCTCCTTTCACATCCGCACTCATGATCGACCAGGTTTCCTTATCGATTAGATCGACGATCAGGCGGCGAAGCTTGGCCGGGTCCTGGAACTTATTCTGGGCTTTCGTGAAGATGAGGCCGAGCAAGCTCTTTTCCTTGCCCAACTCTTCAAGAAGATGGCGGTAGTGGTCAAAAAGTTCGTCTCCATCCTTCTTTAACAGAATGGGCCAACTGTATTTACCTGGGATTCCACTGGGCTGGGAATAGGGCGGCTTTGTCCGCTCGTCAGCCATCTTGAGAAAAAGCAAATACGTCAACTGTTCGACGTAGTCGCCATAGCTCATCCCGTCGTCGCGCAGGACGTTACAATAGTTCCAGAGTTTTTGGACGATGGCCGAGGGACTCATGCCGTTCTGGTGAGAAGGAAACCCATCGTGTACAATCGAATCAGAGTGGAGTGGAAATGAACAAGAAACCTCTCATTGAAACCAATCTCCATCTGCAGAATCCCAAGGAATATCGGCAGGCGTTGATCATGAACGTTGCAAGTTCAACCGCCATCGAGACCGGTGCTTCTGTGGAATCCGTCGAGAATATTCTGACTGGAAAGAAGAAAGACAAGCGAGCCAAGGGCGTCCACGGGTTTGATCACCGACGCGGCCTGGGGTATGCTTATCGCGATGCCAGCTCGCGGGCATGAGTGATCTCCCGTTTACCCACAGGACGTACTTGGCTCGCTTCCAAGGTTACGACTGCAGCAGTTTTCCCTTCCAAGGTAGTAAATTCTACCTCGTAGGCTTGATTGTCCCGATAGACATGAACGATCGTACCGACATCTCCAGTTACAAGGCCTTCAGAGGGAACGTCAACGGCTAAAACAACTCGGTCATGTTCTTTGATCATGGTCAAGGCTCCTGTTCTCGTGGATAGGCCGTCACCAAACGAGGCCGATTGTCGCCTTTATCAACAATCCATATGGTCCGCACGATGACGGTCTGACCCTTCGGCGTGAGTACCATACCATCAACAATATACTTCTGCCCGTACACAGATGTCATGCTTTTTGTCACTGGAGAGTCCCGTGCAACCTGTCGCAAAGCTTCAGCCAACGTCTCCCATGCCTCGCGCTTGAAACCCATGGCCGTAAAGAATGCCGCTTTTCCGAATCCGTCAGGATGAGCTACATCCAGCAGGTAATCCATCACCTTATCGGATTCGACAACAGCATGTTCACCATTGGGTAGGTTCATTCAGCGCACACTTCGACAGATGCACGTATCGAGCAGGAGTTTCACGAAGGTGATTCGACGAGGAGCGGCTCAATCCGTTCGTGACCGACGAGCCGGTGGGCATAGGCCAGACAGGCTTGGATATCCACTGGTTTTAACCACGGATACCCTTGAAGAATGGTTTCAGGTGTATCACCGGCTGCCAACATGCCGAGGACATGTTGGACACCTAGGCGGCGTCCACGAATAATCGGCTTGCCAGCAAAAATTTGAGGATTCACCGTGATTCGTTTGAGAAGACCCTGTTCGTTCATGATCAACCTCGCTTGTATGCCTATAATAGCCCAGGCATGCAAAGAAGAAAACCGATAACTTGGGAAAAGGCCATTATATTTTATATTCGCCCATCAACCATCTTGAGGAACAGCAAATAGGTCAACTGCTCGCCATAGCTCATCCCGTCGTTGCGGAGGACGTTACAATAGTTTCAGCGTTTTTGGACGATTTGGTTTGAGACCATGTCCTATTCTGAGGTGTAAATTTGGTTAATGATCTCAGAAACGATTTCGAGTGTCATCAATGCTTGATTGTGGATCATGGCGGTCCCGTGAGCATACTCGTTCCGAAGCTTAGGCAGAGAGTCTGCAAGAAAATTCAAGAATTCCCCATTGCGGTCTGCGTCCGTCATCGTGACATCGGAATAATCGAGATCAATTTGTTTTAACTCTTTGGCATACATTTCATCGATTTTTTCCATTTCATAGCGCCGCAGTGCTCGCCGCTGGGCTGCCTCGTGCCATCTCCGAAATCCCCCGGGCGTAATATGGCCATGTTTGATTGCATAGCGCAGCAGGGGACTAAGCGTTGGTTTCCGGCCATCAGGATCTTCCTCTTGTAGTTCACATTCGTATTGCTTGCGAAGTGCCAATTCCAGGCACGCAAGCGCCTGATGTTCTGCAACAGGATGAAATCTGTAGACAAACCAGGCATAGAGATAGAGGTTCTTGGCAGTTTCAAACGCAGATGTAATTTTTTGGGGAACGGTCGAGTTAAGTTGTAATGTTGATACTTCCTGATGGAAATCCTTAATTTCAATTGGCCGACAGTTTTTCGTGTCAGGATCAACCCTTATAAACGCAAGGTTTCTTGGGTCGGGCTCACTTACATGGGCCAAAGGTCTTAGGAAATCTGGGTTGAAAATTTCGGGAGCAGTCATTCTTCAGATTCCTTTAAGTTTTCCAGTGAAAGCCCTCCTGAGGATTGACTGCCGCAGGCGGTTGGCGCGGGTGAGGTTGGCTTCAACGGTGGCTTCGAGTTCATCTATGACGGACAGGCGGCGCTCGACTTCAGCTACAATCTGTTCTTGCTCAAAACTCGAAGGAAGTGGAATGGAGTACTTCTTGATATCAGTCAGATTTATGTGAGGATGGGCACTCCCTGTTGCTGCCAATTCTGCTTGGTGTCTCCCGTGTGGGCCGTTCAATACAAACATGAAATACCTCAACTCAACTGCTTTATATGGCCTGAACAAGCACATCCCTTGGGAAAGGCAAACTCGCACGCCATGTGGAATAATAGCTCCCCAACCTAGACTCAACTCCCGGCTGTAAACAATGTCGCCAGCCTCTGGTACATGGCGTGTTGTTTGTATTGCAAACTCCTCTTCTTCCACGCGCCGCGCATCCTCCAATTTCAACTTTCCACCTACAATATCTCGAGGGCCGAGCGCAGGTACTCCCCTCTGACCATAGTGAGGGGTACGGTGCGCACTATCTACGAAGCGTGGACAAAGTTGCTCTAACGATGCCCATGTCCAGCTATTTGGGAGCGACCCTATATTATTGGTATTTGGGGAGCTTGGTTCTTTGTATTTTCCTTTGCCTTTCCATTTTTTCCGGCGGGCGGCGAGGATGCGGTCGAGGAGTTTGGAGGCGGGTTCGACATCGGGGTGGGCTTTGCGCCAGTCTTCGGTGAGTTTCCCTTCGACGGCGGCTTTGAGGACCGCGGCTTTATAGCGTTTTAGGTTGGCCTTGACTCGCTTGAGATTGGCGACGGCTTCGTCGAGGCGGGAGAATTGTTTTTCGATCTCTTCAACGATGCGTTCCTGTTCTTCTAGGTCTGGAATACCTATCTTATGCTGTAGGATATGGGATTTTGATAGGCCCGGGATGTCACCTGCCGCGTGCTTTAGTATGTCCTGGACGGTGAATCTGATGGCATGTTCAATAAATCTAACTGAAAGACTATCCTTTGGTTGAAAGGCATAGATATCCCGTCCAATGGCGCAACTGATGCCGGGAAATATTTTTCCAACTCCAGCTCCCTTAACAGTGATAAAAATACATCCCTTCGGTACAACCCGTTTTGGGTCAGTTGTCCATTTTTCTTGACGGATCCTCTGTCCGTCCCACTGTTCAGGCCCAGACACATATAACATTCCTGAACGATCGCGATTTACTTTACTCGATGAGGGAGATTGGCCACAGTACAGTTGGCCCAGCTCATTCAGTGTAGTAATACTCCAACTACTCATAAATTGTTGTGGAAATTCTTTGATAGTCACGCTGCCAACGTCCCATTCAATTCTTCAATTATCTTGTTCAACTTATCTCCAAACACTTGGTGAACTTTCCCTAGGCCGCCTTCCTGGGCGAACGGTACGTAGTCGAAATCGTCGGTGTCGATGCTTAGATTGGCAGCGATGTGATCGCGGATCATCTCCAGCCAATGCCTTTGCTCCTCGGTGAATGTTTTTCCGGCTGCTTGTTGCTGGGCCATCCACGCTTTGAAGTTGACCTGGACTTTTTCCGGGAAGGGAAGCAATTCATTGTCCTGGTGCATGGCGAAACGGACCAGGGAGACCAAATCCGTGAGGATGCGTTTTGCACTGGCCCCTTTGACTTTGGATTTTTTTAACGCGGCGTAGGCCTGCCAGAGTTGTGATTCATTCCAGAGGTACGGCGGCTTTTGGATAGCCGCGGCCAGGTCTTTGATGTGCTCGAAGGTGAGTCTGGCCTTATGAGGTTTGCTATAGAGCACTTGAAGGGCGGTGATTTCGTCTTTGTGGTCTTGTATGAATTGTTCGAAGGAGTGAACGATGCCTTTGGCTCGTTCGAGGGCTTCGGCACTGAATCCGGCTTCGATGATTTGATCCTGGCTGACGTGGTCGATGGTGATTTCGTTCTTCTTTTTTATTGTCACGAGGAGTTCGCGCAGCTTGGGGTCGTGAAAGGGTTTGACGGCATCTTGGATGAGTTTCGTTCGTAAAGCTTCGATACCTTTTTCATCCAGGGAAGTCGTGTCGAGTGTATCGGGGTCGACGGATTCCAAGAGTCGGTGACTGAGGTCTTTGAGGTTTAACCCACCGCTGGCCTTGACGATCTGTTGTTGGTCCGTGGCAGTGAGGCGATGTTCCATCCGGGCGAGACGGCCTGCGATGGTGGTGAGGACGTCTTCTTCGATATTGCCCAGGGAAACGGCTTGTAACAGTTTCTCAAAGGAGACGGTGGGCTTTTTCTCCATGGGCCGGGCGTCGGTTTTATCCTGTTCGCAAACCCCTACGGCATCCACGATGACGAAGTGGTCTTTGGTGGTGGCATCCGGCGTGACGGCCTTGAGGTCGTCCGGCTCGATGATTCGCACGCCGCGTCCTTTCATCTGTTCGAAGAAGGAGCGGGATTTGACGGCGCGCATGAAGAGGACGATTTCCACTGGTTTGATGTCGGTGCCGGTGGCGATCATATCCACGGTGACGGCGATGCGCGGGTGGTAGCTGTTGCGGAACGACTTGATGAGGTCCTTGGGGTTGGCCCCGGTGGTGCGATAGGTGATCTTTTGGGCGAAGTCGTTGCCTTTGGCGAATTCTTCTCGCAGGATTTCGACGATGGTTTCCGCGTGAGCGTCGTCTTTGGCGAAGACGAGAGTTTTGGGCACTTCAGTACGGCCTTGGAAGATTTCTGTCGGAAGTTTGTCCCGGAAGGTTTTGACGATGGTGCGGATTTGGTCCGGGGCGACGACGTCGCGGTCCAGTTGGTTGGGGTCGTAGGCGAAGTCATCGTCTAATTGTTCCCAGCGGGTCTTCCGAGTTTCGCGCTCGCGTTTTTCCACATAAAACCCTGCGTCGATTGTTGAGCCCGCTTCGGAGATAGCGGTACGGATGCGGTAGACGTCGTAGTTGACGTTGACGCCGTCGGCCACGGCCTGCTCATGGGGATATTCCATCACCAGGTTTTGGTGGAAGAAGCCAAAGGTTTGTTTACTGGGCGTGGCGGTGAGGCCGATGAGGTAGGCGTCGAAGTATTCCAGCACTTGCGCCCAGAGGTTGTAGATGGAGCGGTGGCATTCGTCGGTGATGATGATGTCGAAGGTTTCTATGGGGATAGCCGGGTTATAGTCGATGGGTTCAGGTTTTTTGAACAGCGATTCGAGACCTGAGGCTGAGACTTCATCGTCTTCGTCAGCGAGTTCTTTGCCTTTGAGCATGGAGAACATGCGCTGGATGGTGCTGATGCAGACACGCGCGGTGGTGTCGAGTGTGTTGCTGCTGAGACGCTGGACGATGAATTCTTCGGTGAATTTGAAATTGTTATACGGGGAGACGTACTGCTGGAATTCTTTGAGGGTTTGGTCGCCCAGGTTGCCGCGATCCACCAGGAATAAGACGCGCCTGGCCCCGGCAAATTTGATGAGCCGGTAGATGGCCGTGATGGCGGTGAAGGTTTTGCCGCTGCCGGTGGCCATTTGAATGAGGGCACGGGGGCGGTCTTGGGCCAGCGACTGTTCAAGATTGTTGATGGCGATTTTTTGCGCGGGCCAGAGGCCTTCTTCTTTCAGTGGCGGCAGTTGTTGGAGGCGTTTACGGAGGGTGGGGAAGGATTTGTAGGTTTCGCCTCTTAGTGCTGCATGGTCCGTAGGGATTGGGTTCGCTTCCTCTAATCGGGCTTCCTCCAACCATTTAGCCAATATCTCGGGTTTATGAAAGCTAAACGTGGGGCGGCTACGTGGTTCCGGATCGAGTTCGTTGGTAAAGCGGGTTTCCACGCCGGTGCTTTGGTAGAGGAAGGGGAGTGGGCGAACATAGACAGGTAGTGATGGCGGGAATCCCCCACTGTATTTGGCCGACTGAATTTCGACGCCGGTGAGTGTGGCCCCTTCTCGCTTCGCTTCAATGACTCCGGCGGCTTTGCCATCAATATAGAACAGATAGTCAGCAAAGCCTTGGCCCTGTTGCAAGGGGAAGTTCCGGATGACTACGCCGCGCCCTGAGGATAAGTTGACTTGGTTGCTGTCCTGAATAACCCACCCTGCTTGGGTGAGCAGGGTGTCGATGGTTTCGCGGGCTTGGTCTTCAGGCGTGGGCATAAACCTGTGTGGGGGTTGTTCAGGTAATGTCCAAAGGGTTGGCCATGATGCGTTATGGGAAATCTGTGGAAATTTACCTCATAGCTTAAATTAAGTACAGAAGAAAATTGGGGTTGAAATGAAGAATGAGGTATGAAAAATGGTGATGGTCTTGAGATTTCGAGGGTTGGATGCCGGGGGGGGGGCGGCCCGGTCGCCGAGCCACTTTTGATTCGGCAAAAGTGGCCAAAACCATTGACGCCTCGCCTGTCTCATTTAGGAGGGAGGGATGCCAATTTTGAGGAGAACGGTCCAACTCGCTCCGATCAAACAAGGCCCGTTAGCTGATAAGAGCGTCCCTCCCCAGGGCCAGCCGACAGGCGTCGCAGCAAAATTATAGCGTACCGAGGCAAACTCGCGGAGCCTGTCCTGAGCGAAGCCGAAGGGCTCAAGCACTGTCCGCCTTTTCGCCGGTACCGGTTCCACTGCTCGGCCATGCCACCAGGCCAGGGAAGCTGAGAGGGAACGAGTGAATTGACTCGCAATGCTTGGAATTTCAAAAACCAACGAATCGGAATTTTGCTGAGTCATTGTGTATGCGGCTGGGTACAGATTCTTCGCTGGCGCTCAGGATGACAAAGAAGGGCAGGATGACAACGCAACGATACTCAGGATGAAAAAGGTGGGGGTGAGGAATGCTGGCAGAAATGTGGGATGCGGAGGGATGTCCGACGATTAGTGAGGAATGAGGTAGATGTCGAAGCGGTGTTTTTTGGTTTTGATGGCGGTCTGAGGGGTGATGCCGGCTAGCACGTCGGCATAGGACGGGCGCTTCACGACCACTCGTTTGGTGGCGATGGTGAGCGCCAGCTTCAGTAATTCATCGGCATCCTCATCCTGTCCCACGACCCGTTGTAAGATGCGCATGTCTTTTTTGACCAGAGCCGATTTTTCTTTATGGGGAAACATGGGGTCGAGATAGATCACCTCGGGTTCAAACGGAACTTCCAGCAAGGCCTGCCGGCTATCTCCGCACGCCAGAGACAGCTTGTCTTTGATCAACCTGCCGATGGTTTCATCCTCCTTGGCGCGACATAACCCGTCTTCCAGGAGTGCGGCGATGATGGCCGAGCGTTCGATCATATGGACGCGGCATCCCATGGTGGCCAGCACAAACGCATCACGCCCCCACCCGGCGGTGGCATCCACGATATTCGGACGTTGACCTTTTTTGATGCCGACCGCTTTGCTGATGGCTTCGCCCCCCGCATGGCCATATTTTCTCCGGTACGCCAATTTGCCCGACACGAAATCTATAACGACCGGTGTGCAGTCGGCGTCATCCTCATCGATCAACTCGACTCGCTGATCATTTTTTTGTAGGCGGTATTTCATACCCGTGAATATATCATGGGATATCCGGTGTTTCAGCGGGGCGGGGTTCGGATAGAGATCCTATGTTGGAGATTGAGGTTGACTATCTAACCCAGGGGGTGATGGCTAGGCGAGATCCTTCGCTGGCGTTCAGGATGACAGCCGAGGGCCATGGTGCTAGGGGAGCCCCAGAAACCACTATTGTCATTCTGAGTGCAACGAAGAATCTGTGTCCAGATCGACGATACCACGGCTCAATGCGATCCTTCGGCGTCGCCTCAGGATGCCAACACGACAATATTCACGATAACCGCGTTCGATAATGCTGATCCCGAAAATAACCGGGAGGATGAATACCAAATGGTTACCAGGCGTAGGCTTCGGGGGCGCGGCCGCCGGGGCCGGGGAAAATATCATCCAGGCGCTTTAACAAATCGGGGGAAAGGGTCAGATCCAGGGCGCGCATGGCGCCATCCAATTGTTCCATGGTGCGTGGGCCGATAATGGGGGCCGTCACGACCGGTTGATGCAGCAGCCAGGCCAGCGCGACGTGCGCAGGTTGTTCTCCCAGGTGCCGGCAGGTGGTTTCATATTGATCCAGGCGTGGACGGAATTTCTCGACATCCTGTTTGAGTTCCTCATCGGCTCGACGTCCCTCAGCCACTTTGTCCCCTCCCCCCGCCAGCAGGCCGCGGGCCAGCGGACTCCACGGCAACAGGCCGATGCCATAGGATTCACAGGCAGGAATGACCTCCAGCTCAATCATCCGTTCATTCAAGTTGTACAGGCTTTGTTCGGATACGAGTCCCATGAAGTGCCGGGACCTGGCTAGCTCCTGGGCCTGTGCTACATGCCACCCGGCAAAATTGCTGCTGCCCACATACAAGATTTTGCCTTCCCGGTAGAGCTGTTCCATGGCCTGCCAGATTTCTTCCCAGGGCGTGCGTCGATCCACATGATGCATTTGATAAAGATCGATGTGGTCGGTTTGGAGGCGTCGCAGACTCGCTTCACATGCCTGTCTGATATGCAAGGCGGATAATCGGGATTCATTTGGCCAGTCTCCCATGCGTCCAAAGACTTTGGTGGAGAGGACAACTTTCTCCCGCCGGCCTCCCTGGGCGAACCAGCGTCCGATGATCTGTTCGGTGATCCCCTGTCCGGGTTGTTTGCCGTAGACATCGGCCGTGTCGAAAAAATTGATCCCGAGTTCCAAGGCGCGATCCATGATGGCACAACTGTCGGTTTCCGAGGTGAACGGGCCAAAGTTCATCGTGCCCAGACATAACCGGCTGACATTGAGTCCTGACCTGCCGAGATGGCGATATTTCATTGCGGCTCCTTTACGGGGGGAGAAACTGCTTCACTCTACCAATGTCGCCCGTTCGGGTTCCAGATGCCCGAACGGGTTTGATGACGAGTGAGGCGGGTGCCACCGGTCTTCGACCAGCACGGCGGTTGCTCTGTTTCAGGTGGAACTGTTTTGCCGTTTGGCGTAAGATGGCCCGATCACCGGTACCCCATGTGAGGAGGCATTATTCAACAGGGAGCGTCCAGCCACCCATGTCGATTCAATATACCATCGACAGTGCCGATTACATCCGGTTTATCAATGAAGCCTGGTTACAGTTTGCCTGCCAGAATGACGGGGCGCACCTGAATCGTGCGTATGTGATTGGGAAATCGCTGTGGGATTTCATCGAGGGGGAGGATCTCAGACATCTCTATTTCCAGATTTTTAGAACGGTCCGGACCAAACACCACGCGATGGTGTTCAGATTCCGTTGCGATTCCCCGGCTTGTCGCCGGTATTTTCTTCTGACGATTGCTCCTCTCCTGGAGGGTTCACTGATGCTTTCCACAAACTCCATTCGTGAAGAACTCCGGCCCCCGGTCCCCGTCCTCGATGCCGATGTCGAAAGAGGAGAGCCGTTTCTCAGGATCTGTAGCTGGTGTATCAAAGCCTGTCTTCCGACGGAGGAATGGGTTGAGTTGGAGGAAGCGACGAATCGTCTGGATCTTCTGGGGGACAGACCGGTGCCCCGGTTGACGTATGGGATTTGTCAGGAGTGTCAGCGCTCGATCGATCAGGAGTTGAAAAGCCTGCTCTGACCGGATGCACCCAATCAGGAGCCTGTCCGCTGTACCATGCCGGAATGCGGGGGGCTCGGAAAATGGGGCATGGTCGTGTATAGTCGTTCAGCGCAGTTGGAGAGAACAGGACGCAGAGGACTGCGACCGGATGTTGGATGAGAGGTTCATGGTTAGTTATTGGAGGAAATGATGGCCACAAAAAAGAAGAAGTCGTTACGTCGAGCAACAAAAACACCCACCGCAAACACACACTCCTCTCCCCGCAAAAAATCCCCCGCAAAAAAACCGAAACAGCCGCCGCGCAAGCGCGTGTCCCGTTCGTCCAAAGTCACCGTCCAAACGCTTGACGTGCTGAACGAACGGCTTGATATCATTCTCCCTGAAGTCATGTTCCGGATTGCCGCCATCGAGCATATCATGGTGAAGAATCAACTGTGTTCGTATGAGGAACTGGTCAATGCGCGACAATTCATACAAGAACAGGAACAGTCCTGATCCTGGTGCTATCTATCAGGGCATGATGAGTCGGATGGGGTGGCCCGCCGGGGCCATAATCTCCCGGATGAAGAAGGTCGGACGATGACGGTCGATTTTCGGGAAACAATCGGGCATCACATGCAGCGCAATCTTGAAGGTGTGAGCGAAGACACCTGCGTGCTGAATGCGGCCGCTCTCATGGCCGAGCGACGGATCGGGAGTCTTGTGGTCCACCCGGCCGGGCAGGACCCTCAAGACTCCAAAGTTATCGGGCTCCTTTCGGAGACGGATTTAATCCGACGGGTCATGGCCAAAGAGTTGCCCGTCACGGGAACGACGGTGGGACAGGTGATGGCCAGTCCGTTACTGTCCATTCCCTTGGATCGCCTGATGCTTGATGCCAGTCATTTTATGGAGAAACACGGTATCCGTCATCTGTGTGTGTCGGAGGGGGAAGCGATCGTGGGGTTGATTTCCATCCGGGATCTGGTCAAACATTTTGTGTATGCGGAGAAAGGCCCGATCCGGGATCTTGATGACGTGTACCGGCCGCTCAGTGTGTTGATGCGGCGGAATATCGAATGTGTCGATCGGGAGGCTTCCCTTCTGACCGTGGCGAAGTTGATGGCCGAGAAACGGATCGGCGCCCTCATGGTGACCCAGTCCGGAGAACTGACGGGTATTGTCACCGAACGTGATTTGATCCACAAAAGTCTGGCAGGCAATCAGGATCCCGCCCAGATTCGCGTGGGAACCGTCATGACGCAAGCCCTCATTGAAATTGATATCAACCGGACGGTGCATGATGCCAGCGATCTCATGGCCGAAAAACATATCCGGCATTTGCCGATTACGGAAAACCGGAAAATTGTGGGAATTTTGTCCGTGAGGGACCTGGTGAAAATGATTTCCGTCAGGGATCGCCCGCGATTTCTTAGTGAGCAATGATAGGACCCTTCCTCCGGCGGGTCCGTTTTACGAGAGATCAACGATAAAGGAATAGGAGTCTATGGAAGTTACCAAAGGTTATGCTGCTATGAAGGCCGGAGAGGCCTTGCAACCCTTCAGTTTTAAACGGCGTGAAGTAGGTGGGAAAGATGTGCTGATCCGGATTCGCTATTGCGGAGTCTGTCACTCGGATATTCACCAGGCCCGTGATGAATGGGGTGGTGCGATCTTTCCCATGGTCCCCGGTCATGAAATCGTGGGCACGGTGGTGAAAGCCGGGCCGGATGTGAAAAAGGTCAAAGAAGGTGACACGGTCGGTGTGGGCTGTTTCGTGGATTCATGCCGGACGTGCCCGGCCTGCCTTAAGGGGGAGGAACAATATTGTGCCACGGGCATGATTCTGACCTATAACGGATTGGATAAACAGGGCCAGCCGACTTATGGTGGGTACTCCAGTCAGATTGTGGTCGATGAACAATATGTGTTGACCATTCCTTCGGCACTAGCGCCAGACGGGGCAGCCCCGTTGCTCTGCGCCGGCATCACCACGTATTCCCCGTTGCGTAACTGGGGTGTCGGGAAAGGGCATCGGCTGGCGGTGGTCGGACTCGGCGGGTTAGGCCACATGGCGGTGAAGTTTGGAAAAGCGTTCGGAGCCGATGTCACGGTGCTCAGCCGTACCGACCGGAAGAAAGCCGAAGCTGAACGATTGGGAGCCAAGGACTTTGCCGTGATGGGGAGTCTGAATGAATCGGATCGTTTGATGGGGTCGTTCGACTTCATTATCGATACGGTTTCAGCCGAACACGATATGAATGCCGGGTTGAATCTTCTCAAGACGGATGGCACGTATATTATGGTGGGGGCACCCCCGGAACCCTTGTCGATTATGGGCTTCGGGTTGGTCTTGCGCCGTCGTCGTCTGGTGGGATCGCTCATCGGCGGCATTCGGGAAACGCAGGAGATGTTGAACTATTGTGCCGAACAGGGGATCATCTGCGATATTGAAACCGTGAAAATCCAGGAGATCAATGAGGCGTATGAACGGACTCTCAAGGGAGATGTGCGGTTCAGGCTTGTCATCGATCTGGCCTCGCTCTAAAGCAGATCCCGGGTAAGTGCCCGTGATGCTGACTTCGTCCGGGTGGCGGATTTTCAACAGGGAGGCAGAGTGTTGACGTTGAGCAGGGAGAGTGAGGTGGAGACCATCTCCTGGGACGATTTCACCAAAGTTGAACTGCGGGTGGGGCGCATTGTCAGTGCGGCGCCGTTTCCTGCAGCCAGAAAGCCGGCCTATCTTCTGCAGGTTGATTTTGGCGAGGAGATCGGCGTAAAGAAATCGAGTGCACAGATCACGCATCTGTATCAACCGGAAGGATTAGTTGGGAAACTTGTCGTGGCCGTGGTCAATTTCCCTCCCAAGCAGATCGGCCCGGTAATGTCCGAATGTCTGGTCACGGGATTTCATACGGCCAACGGGGACGTGGTCTTGTGTGTCCCGGACAAGCCGGTTTCCCTGGGGACCAAGATGTTGTAAGCCTGAGGTTCTAGACTCGCCAACCCTTTTCCAGGAGGGCGTCTATGCTTCGAGTGCTGGTTAGCCTGTCAGCGGTGTTCCTCCTCACCGGACCTTCCGATGGAATGGCCCGGCGGGTGCATCTCTCTTCCGAACAGACCTTGCAGTTAGCGCACATCCGTATCATTCTTCTCACTTCCAACGTCATGACGGAGAAGGGGCCAATCCAGTCAGAGGCATTGAATACTCTGGTTGCGAAACGGTTTCAAGAGCTGGGCTTTTCGGTCGTGAACGAATCCACGGCTTCGCACGATGTGGAGTTTCGCGTCTTTTGTGAGGAGCGGAAACGATTTCCGGGCATTACGCCTTCCGGTGGGGATGCGGAACTGGAGGAGGCCCCGGATCGCCTGTGGCATGGGCCGGCCTGCCGGTTCCGTTATCGTTTGAATGGTGAGGATCTGGGTTGGAGCACGGAAGTTCGGGCTCCTTCTTCCGATGAGAAGTCCGAGATTCGTGAGTCCGGGGAATTGTTTGAACAGAGTGCCGTGTTTGCCGCGCTGCTTCAGGAGGTGGCCCGATCGGATTTTCCGCTGCTGGTGATGGCCGACTGGGGACATGCGTCACGGTTAGCCTCGCTTCTGTTGGACCCCAAAACCCAGCCCGCCCAACAACAACTCATTGTCCAAGAGTTGGCAGGCTTTTCCTCCTCCACATTTCTTCCAGTCCTGCTGACTCTTATTCAACGGCCGCACTTTCCGGTGGAAGCGGTTGAGGCGCTGGCATCCGCGGGAGAAGAAGGGTTGCCTCATCTGATGGCCTTGTTTCAGGATCGAACGCAGACGCAGTCTATTCGAGCTGCCGCAGCCAGGGGCATCGGCCGGATTGAAGGCTCCACGGGAAACCCGGCCGCCTTTGAGCCCATGTTGGGATATCTTGCCGCAGCCGTACAGACCATCACCTCTCCGGATGACATTGAGTTTCCGGTGCTCACGGCGGTGGTTTGGTCACTGGGGAAAAGTCATTCCGACCGGGTTCTTCGTCTCCTGGAACTGCTTCAGGCGAAAATTTATATCTTTTATGATACGTCCGAGAACATGCAGGCGCTTCGGGAAGCGGTCAGTGTGGTGGCCAAATCTCTTGAACATGTGCAAATCTGATGTGACGGGGTGAGAGGCTGTCCTTTCGTCCGGCTCAGACCGAATCGATCATGGATGTGTCTCCTCCGATCACCCCGATCCGAAAACTGGTCTATCTCGCCGGATTTTTTCTGATCGTCTTTATTCTGGTGGAAAGTACGGGGTTGCGATCCCGACTGTCCCCCCAAGAAATCCGCACATTGTTTTGGAACTATCACTGGTGGGGCATCGGCCTGTTCTGTCTGGCGTTCAGCGTGGGTAATCTGCTCTATGTTCCCGGATGGATCTTTCTGGTGGGAGCGGTGTTTGCGCTCGGGAAGGAGTGGGGAGGGCTGGCCACGTTGACAGCCGGTGTGGTGTCTTCTGTCGTGAGTTACTGTATTATTCGAGGAGTCGGCGGCAATGCCTTACGCAGTCTGAATCATCGATGGGCGGACCGGATTTTTGCGCATTTGGATGACCGACCTGTTCTGTCCGTCACGATTCTGCGGTTGATGTTTCAAACCCTTCCCGTCCTCAATTATGCATTGGCCCTGGCCGATGTCCGCTTTCGTCACTACCTGTTGGGCACCATACTGGGCTTACCCGTTCCAATTTTTCTCTACTGTTACTTTTTTGAAATCGTGTTCAAGCAGGTATTGGACAATTATCCGTAATATCTTCTTCCGCCACGTGGGGGTGGCGACACGCAGTCCCGTCCAGGGTCAGCCGGGTGGCAGCAGGGGACCGGCCCATTGACCGGCCACGCGCAGCACGTCCACCAGATTATTGGGCGGACCTAGGTCGGCCATGAGTTTGGTGTCGATGCGTCCGTGACCCACCAACAGTAACCTGGGTTCGCTCACGCCGGGCGATTTGTGCCAATACCAACCCGGCACGGTCGGTTTGTCATCGGACCACGTGGGCAGCACATGCCGGAGTTCGCGTTCCAATTTCGTCTGAACCGTGTTGGCCTCATGATCGCCCAGGAGAGGTCGTATTCCCTGATAGAGGGCTTCCGCATGGATCCGTAAGGTCATCGGGGGCATCCTTTTTGAAAAGAAGGTTGGTTCTGGGTCTGTGATGGTATATAAAAAAGAATGAACCGGTCGCGCAAGCCTATATCCAGGTACGTGCGGGAAAGCCGGAACACCACGGATATGTGAGTTGATTGTGATGAACTCAGGCATCAATCTTATTCACGGATTACATTTTAAGAATCTCCGTGGGGATGCGTTCGGCGGAGTCGTGGCGGCGGTGATTGCCCTGCCCCTGGCGTTGGCGTTTGGCGTGGCGTCCGGCGCCGGAGCGGTGGCCGGCCTCTATGGCGCCATTTTTGTGGGATTCTTTGCGGCGTTATTCGGGGGGACGCCCGCCCAGGCCTCCGGCCCGACCGGTCCACTGACTGTAGTCTTTGCGGCCCTGTTGATCGACCTCGGGCATAATCTGCCGCTGGCCTTTACCACGGTGATTCTCGGCGGTGCGGGCTTAATTCTCCTGGGCGTATTGGGAGTGGGGCGGTACATCAGTCTGATGCCCTATCCGGTGATTTCCGGGTTTATGAGCGGCATTGGCGCCATTATCATCATTCTACAAATCGGACCCTTGATCGGGCACGAAGCGGTCAGTGGTGTGCTGGGAAACCTTGTCGCGATCCCGGGATTTCTCCTGAACGTCAAATGGACGGTCCTAGTTCTGGGAGCTCTGGCGTTGGGGATAGTCTCCTTCACGCCGAAATCCATTGGCTCGGTGATTCCGGCCCCTCTCCTGGCCCTTCTGGTCTGTACGCCGATGGCGGCCTGGGTATTTCCTGAAGCCCCGGTAATCGGGGACGTCCCGGCCGGTTTTCCCACCCTGGGGCTGCCAAGTTTTCAACTGGAGATGGTGCCCATCATGATCGAAGGGGCATGTGTGATCGCCCTGATGGGCGCCATCGATAGTTTGCTCACCTCACTGGTCTGCGACAACATGACCCGCACGCAACATAATTCGAATCGCGAATTGATTGGTCAGGGCATCGGCAATATGGTGGCGGGCCTGTTCGGGGGATTGCCCGGTGCGGGGGCTACCATGCGATCCGTGGCCAATATTCGATCCGGTGGCCGAACGCCACTGTCCGGCGCCTTGATGGCCCTTGTTCTGTTGGCGACTCTCCTGTGGCTGGGACCCTTGGCCGAACAAATTCCCCTGGCGGTCCTGGCCGGCATTCTGCTGAAAGTGGGTGTGGATATTATCGATTGGCGGTTTTTACGGCATGTGACCGAGGCTCCGCGCATGGACGTGGGCATCATGGTGATCGTGTTTCTGGTGACGGTGTTGGTGGATCTCGTGACTGCGGTCGGTGTCGGCGTGGTGCTGGCCAGCTTGTTGTTCGTGAAGGAAATGGCGGATCTGCAACTGGCCAATATGACGGTGATCACCGAGGTGCATGAAGAAACGCCGCTGACCAAGGAAGAAGCCGAAGTGTTGGATGGTGCGCAGGGACGGATTGTTCTCATTCATGTGGATGGTCCCATGAGTTTTGGATCGGCCAAAAACATGGTGCGTCGGCTGGAAACGGTGCCGGGTCTGAGAAAATTTACGAGTTGTATTCTGGATCTCACAGATGTGCCGGTGATCGATGGCACGGCGGCCCTGGCCATCGAAGATATGCTACGGATCATTCGCGCGCATAAACAGCATCTGTTTTTTGTGGGCATGCAACCGAAGGTTGAAACGGTCCTGCAGGGCTTGGGCGTCCTGGATCACATTCGTCCCGGCCATCGATATGAAACCAGGCTGGAAGCGCTTCAGCATGCGGCAGAGGCGGAAGGCCCCGCAATATTTGCGAAGGCCTGAACCCGCGCCGGGTCTTCTCCCATTGTTGTCAATGGTGGGTCAGAATTTACGGTCGTTGAGCGAAGGCGGCGTCGAA
Source organism: Nitrospirales bacterium (assembly GCA_050248735.1). Lineage (GTDB taxonomy): Bacteria > Nitrospirota > Nitrospiria > Nitrospirales > UBA8639 > JACKFE01. Next base: position 22,053 of record JBFWRU010000008.1, read on the forward strand.
AAGCGCTTCGAGGGGAGGATGCGTGCCCCGCATTTGATCGACCACTTGTTTCGCCCAGTCAAAATATTCACGGCGACGTTCCAGAGGCCAGTTGGAAGGCGGGCTGTTGGCCATATCGCGTAGGTTGCAGATTTTATCGGCCAACTTGACCAATTTGGCGTGGTGGCTGATTTTTGAGGCATGCACAATTTGCAGGTGTTTTCGCTCAGCCTTAGATTTTGTCTTATCGTCGGTGACCTCCATGACAATCTGCGTAATGCCTTTTCCGAAGAGTTCCAGCAACTCCTCTTCCGTGGTTTTCGTGTCTTCCACGGTGTCGTGCAAGAGCGCCGCACAGAGTAATTCGGACGAAATGAATCCTCCTTCATTGGACAAGACCCTGGCCAGCTCGATCGGGTGATTGATATAGGGCGAAGCTTCAACGTTTTTACGACGCTGATCGCGGTGTTTGTGTGCGGCGAAGTCCAGCGCTTTTAAAATGAGCGGAATGTTTCCCATGTGTGTGCCGTGAGGTGGATAAAAATCAATCTGTCCTTATTTTACAATGTTCATGGTTTCCTGGACAGGGTTGGCTCGATACGATCAACCCCATACCCACGTCAAATAGACACCATAGACCAGTGTCTGCCCGATCGTAAGGGGAATGCCGATGCGGGCAAACTCCCAAAAGGTGAGCAAATCGCCTTCCTGCCCGGCGTGCTGAATAATAATGACAGTGCTGGCTGCTCCCAGAATGAACAGATTGCCGGCAATCGTACTGCCTGCCGCCAAAGCCATCAGGGCACCCAATGTACTGTGTCCTTCTCCGATCAACGGTATCGAGAGGGCGACCAGGGGTACGTTGGAAATGAGTTGGCTGAGCAGGACGCTGAATCCTAGCACTGACGGAATGCTCTGAAGATTCAGCTGGAGGCGGGTGGTCCAGTTCTGCAGGATGCCCGTTTGCCAGACGCTGGCCATGAGCACAAACATGGTCGCGAAAAACAGTAGGGTCGGCCAATCGACGCGCCGGAGTAGCCCCAGGCGATGAGGACTCAATAAGAGGATCGGAAGAACGGCGGCCACCGCAATGGCGCTGAGCCGAATGTCCACTGCCCAACCCAAGGCTACGGCGGCCATCTTGAGGCCAATGAGCCCCATAATGGTGGCGAGACTCCATTGGGAAAGGCGCGCCAGTCGGATATCGGTCAGTGAGACGGCAGAGTGAGACAGGGCTTCCCTATGAAATGTCCGGGGCAGGAGAAAGCGCAAGACCAGAAAGGCCAGTGCCAGGTTGAGCAGGGTTGGAATGGCCAGGAACTGAAGGAAGGTGAGAAACGGGGCGGACACCGGACCCTGGAGGGCAATCAGGAGGTTTTGGGGATTGCCGATCGGACTCATGACGCTTCCGGTGGTAATCGCTACTGCGAGGGTTATGAGGAGCAACCGTGGGTCAAGTCGATGCTCCCGGGCCATTCGTAACACCAGAGGAGTCCCTACAATAGCCAGGGTATCGTTCATCAGTAGGGCGGATCCCACGCCTCCTCCCAGTAAGATGGCGGCAACCAATCCTTCCGCTGACCGAATCCGGTGCAGGAGACGGTACGCCAACCAACTGAGATATCCACTCAGAATGAGGGCCTCACCGACCACAAACATCCCCCATAAAAAGATCATGACATCCAGGTCGATGGCCTGAAAGGCTGCCTCGGGAGAAATCTGACCGGTCAGGAGAACCAAGGCGGCTCCTGTAGCCATTGCCTGCCAGATTTTTACGGGGATGCCGCCGATTTTCCGGAAGGCGATAGCTAGAAGCACGCACAATAAAATGAGCAGGGAAAGGTTCATGCCGGGTTGCAGCCTGAACGGGAATCGGGAGGAATGAGGTCTGAAAGCCAACGGTCCGACTTCATGGGGGTATGCGGAAATTGTATCCGGTCCTTGAAGATCTGGAAATGGATACTGACCGGTGGAGTCGCCTGTACAAAAAAAGAGATGGCAATCCTGGTTGGAGGAAGCAAATTCGAACCCTTCCCTCATTGAAACCACTGGGAGGTTTGACCGTGATGGTCAGGGGGCAGGTCTCAGAGCAAAGGGTATGGAAGAGTTCGAAGGGGAGGGGATGTTCAGGGAAAGTCGATTTCTTGAGCTTAGGTAGGGGGCCGGCCAAAGCCGGTTTTGACTCTTTGCCATATCCGAATTTCTTAAACGAAAAAATTTGCCAATGCGTCAACTTTGGTTACCATTTGGCTATATTCTTTCACGGTCCGACCAGTCCGGCGTCAAGGATGAAATGCCTGCATTTTAATCAGTCTGACTCGTGATTTTTTGGGCATAAACCGTGAAACTTTGAACTTCATGAAATCCTTTGCTGGAGAGTCTATTTATATTTTTTATCTCGTCAAACCTAAAGTTAAATATAATAAACGACTTTAGATTTAATGACTATGTTTTTTCTGCTTTTACATGATCGAAAAAGATGAACGGAGCACCGTGTATTGATCCAATAACGCTTAAATTATGAATGTATTACTTTTATTATTTCCGTGGTCGATTGCGCCTTCAAATACGCGAAAAAATAAAGCTATGGATTAGGTATTTGGAGGAGATCCGTGGACCCAGGCTTGACCGGTGAGACTAAAGGGAAGGCCGGATGAGATGTTCTGTCTGAAACCCCAGACTCCGGCAAAAGGCCACGGCCTCCTGGTAGGCCGTGTCATCAAGAGTCGGGGCTCTGGACAAAATCCATAGGTAGTCGCGGTCTGGGGTTCCCACGATCGCCAGTTGATAATCTGGGTCAATCTGAAGGATCCAATAGTTCCCTTGTTCCGAGGAAGTCAGAAGCGCCACCAGTTTGGCCGCCCACTGGTCAAAGACGACATTGAGTTTGGCATGATTGATCGGGTCGACCACCGTGGCGACTCCTTCGATGCTGATGGATTCTCCCTCCAGTGTCCGGCAGGCGTTCCGCACCGCGACCCGGGTAGTGTCAATCTGCCGGTACTCCGCCGTGGATTGGACGCAATCCCTTTGGGCCCACATCGGGAGACGGGCGACTTCATGCCAGGTGCCCATATACCGGACAAGATCAACCGACCTGGCGGTCGGAATTTCCTTGGCCGGATCGATGGTGGCGCAGGCACCGGCCAACAGGAGCAAGGCCAGGCCATATTGGAAGGGTTTCATCGGTATTCCATTCGGTGAATTTCCAGGATGTCTAGGGTATTGTCGCCCCTTCGGACGAGAAATAGCTAGTGTGTCCAAATTTTCTCCTGTGTGTCCTCAAAGGGGTACACATGGAGCATCCATCCAAAGAGCTGCGGGAACCAACGTCCGTTTGCGTCATCGCATTCGGTCTCCGTCACAATCGAACCTTTTGGCCCGAATCTCGACCAGTTTGCCGTTTTGGCTTCCCGGCGAGGAGGCAGGCAAATATCCACATGCGCATGCCACTGAGCCACGCTCAGCGGCACACGGGCATCCAACTCGGCCTCATCGGCCCGTTTGGGAGCGGTAAACATTGCCCCTTCCAGTTGATAGCCATCGGAGGTTTTGCGGTAGAGCAACGAGGTGGGCTCGTCGGGATTAAAGCGAAAGGCAGCCTTGAACCCCCGCCATTTGCTGGTGAAGTGGTAATGCGGCTGCGGCACGTTCGGCAGGAATGGTTCGTATCCGTCTTCAATGGCCACTCGATAATCACGATACTGCTCCAGGACCATCCGGAGTTCGTTGAGAATGGCATTGGCCTGTTGTTGGTCTCCGGCACGCGGAGGCCGTTTCGCCGTCCATCGAAAATGCGGGCCTAAGTGTGCATGGGAGGAAGACATTGAGGTGATCGTTTCAGCCGCATGGTGTTCGTGCAGGTCAGCCTCGGCCTGCTCATCCTGAACCTGTTTCCGGGATTCCGGTGAGGATACTGATTGATCCGAACCGCAGGCCAAGATGAATGACGAAACCATCACCAAGAGTAATCGTTGCATTGCCACTTCCTCCTTTACTCTCTAACGGTATCCAGGCTGGTGCAGTTAACAAGAATCAATTGCCATATTCAGAATGAAGAGTTCGAGGACCCTGGTTCTGCTGGAGGTCACCCCTTCAGATGGCCTCAGGTGGATGTTAGTTGTCTTTTGACCAGCGCCGGGAATACAGGGCATAGGCCACGAGATTAATTAAGAGGACGCCTGCTCCTAAATATATTTGCATCTTGGGAGTGAGGCTGGTGGGATAGATCACGGGCAGGACGTACTGCTCGATGAAGCCCCCGGAATACCCTGCCAGGCCCCCGGTTCGAAGCAGCCAGTTTTCCAGAGGCGTCAGGGGACAGATCCACCCGCTGAATTCGATTGCGGCACCCCACACCATGGCAGGTAAATGAACCCACGCCAGTCTAGGCCATCGGATGGCGAGAAACCCGCCGACGATGACAAAGATGATAAATGCCAGATGAATCAGAAGGATCAGGTCTGCAAGGATTCGCCAGAGCATCGGGATAATTTCCGTGAAAGGGGATGATCTTATCAGGGCCGCCGGTCAATGAGAGAATGGTTGAATAATAGGTGATGAAGAGATGTGAGCTTCGGCTATCAAATCGGCGGCTTCCGGCCGTTAAGAAACGTGAGAATATCTTTTTGGATAGTCCGGCGGGTGACCAATTCGGTATGTCCCACTTCATACTCCCGCATGGTGGTTGGAAAGGACTGCCGGTAGGCCGATGGAAGCAATGCAGATGGCACCGGGACGGTTCCATCTCCATCCACAAAGAATCCGTTGGCCATTCCCTCCGCGTGGGACGCCGTAATTTCTGGGTCTTCGAACAATAGGGAATCCGGCCCAGTGACCTGGTTGCCCTTCCATATGCCTTTGGCCAGTGTCGGTGTGCCTTTCGCATACACATAGAGCAGGGAGGGGCGGTGTGGGCTTGTCGTGGTAGTGGGTGCGCGAAGGAGTTCAAGAAAGCGTTGTGATCGTTGAAGCCAATGGGACGTATAGTCGGCCCGGCGTTCATCGATTTGGGGAGAGAGTGTTTTGCTGGTCTTCAAGAGCCCCCACCCGGATTGTTGCCATTGTGTTGCTTTCCTGATGAAGCCCTTTATGGGTTTTCGCTCCAGGGTCAGCAGTTCATCGATGTCGGCAACCGGTAAGGTATAGTAACTGGCCGGGAATGAGGCATAGGCCTCGGCACTCAGCAGCGATGAATTCCATCCCACGGTGGCCCCGAAGTTCATGTTGCGAAACGAGTTCATCACGCCAAGAAACGGGACGCCGGCCATCACCACCTCTTGAATCCCCTCTGCCCCTTGCCAGGTTTCCACGGCCGAATCGATATCCTGGGTGCCATACCGCAAATAATAACTGACGATCAGCCCGCCCATGCTATGCGCGACGAGGGAAATCCGCTCTGTTCCCTCAGCTTGAAGACGGTGGATGAGGGTGTCCAGGCTTTGAACCGCCTCCATAAGATCCTCCCGCCAGTCATAAGTAAACGGAATCACCTCCAGGCTCGGGTGGGTGGAAGTGGACAATCGGTCCAGCAACGACCCGTACACGTCAATAGAATAGAAGGGTGGAATCACTCCGACTTCATCCAGAATACCGTCTGGCTCCAATTCGGTCGTGCCTTCAAATCCCAATCCTGGCACGGGAAGGGTCAACGACTGATCCCCAAATAAGGCTTGGGTGAGGGAAATGAATACCAAGCTGCGATCCGCTTTGCGGACCAAACGCGTGCCGTAATAGCCTGGCACCAGAATAATCGCCGATTTCACTGCGGGAGTTTGCCTAGGTGCCTGTACAGGTGGCTGGGTACATCCGGACAGCGACACTATCAGAGTTAACGAAGACAGGAAGGTCAGGAATGGCGTGAATGGTTTAAGTCTGCTTGAGGTTGAGGAAGGGCTATTCGAACCTGGTGAAGAGCGAGGTTTTACGGGGGGTATCCAGGGAATCGTGCTCGACATGCCGTCAGTTAAATTTAAAGTAATGGATTCATCTTTTGGTTGAAAATGAAAGAACGATCATTACGCTTTCTTGCCTGTCATGTCCCTTCACTTTTACCAAAGGCACAGAAATGAGGGCATTTGTCAGACCTTTATGCCTCCAAGTTAAGCACAACCCATGGAGCCAGGTAATAGGCCAATACGGAGAGGACCAATCCCATTGCTGCACCTTGAAAGCCACGGTAGGCCACTCCGACCAGGGGAGCCAAAAATAGGATAAGAATCATCACCATGGCCACACCCTTGTGGCTCTCATAAAAGGCTTTGCGAGAATCACTCTTCAGCGAGTCAAGCAATGATAAGTCGGGAGGAAGTGCCATTGTGGGACCTACGAACTCGAATTTATTGCGCAGCCTACCTACATTTCCTCGCCCCCGTCCAGACAGGTGGTGCATTCATCCAGCTTAGGATCACCATGACGGCTGCAAAAATGACGGGAACATTTTGAGCAGACCATAAAACTCAGGCGCACCCAATCGGCTTCTTCGCACAGGTAGCAATTCTTTTCTCTCTTGGCCTTCGGCATCTCCGGTCTCCTTTTATTGTGATCGAGTTTGGCTGCGCTCCACGCCACGTAGAGGCAAGGTCATCCTCCGGTGGCACCGCTATCGGCGGCAGCAATCAGGGTGTGGGCTGTCCGGGAAAGGACTTGGACACCAAGACAGGCGTGGAAGTCGGAGAGGGCGTCCAGTCCGCGACCATGCGCGAAGCTGGCGCAATTCAGTGACAGGGAGGGGAGACTACACCATGATCCATGGCCGGGGCAATCCGGCATCCCCGGACTTTCCCGTCGGGTTTCCCCGAGATGAGGCTCCGCTTCGGCGACCGTGTCCGGAATCGGCCTCATTTTTGCTTCAAATTTTTTTTCGTCCATCTCATTTACCTTGAAGGATTTGATTGCCAAGTTGTCTGCATTTTGGGTATCTGTATGGGGCTTAGATGTGAGTCGAGTGAATGCTACTGTCTCGGGGCTGCTCCAAAGGTTGAGACGAATGGAGTCAGTCCCCATACTTGTTGGCAGTGGGTACAGTTGAGTTGTCCACACAAAGATTGAAGAAAGGAAATTGATTATGGCGTGTGCCCGATGTGGCGGGTTGCTAGTGAAGGAATCCGTGTATGATAGGGAAGGCAGCAGTCAATTGGTTGAAATGAACCGCTGCCTCCAGTGCGGCAATGTTGAAGATCCCGTGAGCGTGCGCAATCGCGAGCAGGTGATACAGTCCCCATCCGCCAAAGGCAAAGTCCGCAGAGATCCTGAGCATCCATTCCCGCCGATCCAATTGGCCAAAGGGTAGGATGCAGTTACGCCGACATCAACGAGAACTCGCAGAGATCTGCGAGGACATTCTGGGTGGCCGTCCTCTCACCGACATTTTATGCGCGGTGACCCCGGGCGGAGGCAAAAGTCTGCTGCCGCAAATCCTGGCTGCGCGGCTCATTCCGTCAATTGCCGATGCCCTTTGTTGGGTCGTGCCCCGGCGTGTCCTGCAAGACCAAGGGGCACGCGGTTTTCAAGATCCCAGTCATCGGGCCATGCTGGGTCACCGGCTGGAAGCCATGCTGAGTACCAATCAGGAGCATCCGACCAGGGGATGCGCGGCCTATGTGACCACCTATCAGGCGTTGGCCGCTGACTCGCGCAAGGTGAACGCCAAGGAGTTCGGCCGGAAGCGGTACATCCTGGTCCTTGATGAACCGCATCATATGGAAGCCGAGGGTATTTGGCACCAGGCCATTGAACCGTTGTACGAACGGGCGGCTTTGCGGGTGCTTATGAGCGGGACCTTCGAGCGGGGCGATCGACGGCCAATCGGGTTCATGCCCTACGACTCCGGCGATGAAGAGGAAGCCATCGAATGGGAGAACACGGAATCGCGGGCGGTCATTCGCTATACGTTGGCCGATGCGCTTCGTGAACAGGCCTGCATCGATCTCACGGTGCATTATGCCAACTGCCAGGCCACGTGGCTGGATACGCAGGGCGTGCAACATCATGTGGAAAGTCTGGCTCATGCCGGCAAGCAGACGTCCGAGGCACTTCTGACGGCGCTGAAAACCGAAGCGGCCTTGGAACTGCTCCATACGGGAGTGAAAGACTGGCAGGCTTATCGGGCCACTCACCCCCGGTCGAAACTGCTGGTGGTCGCCGCCAATATTGAACAAGCCCAAAAATATACCCACTGGCTGCAGGAACGCGGAGTGCCTGCAAAAATCGCCACGAGTGACGATTCCACCGCGGCTTATCAGACTATCAAGGCCTTTAAGCGGCAGGGCGCGGGAGCGGTGGATTGTTTGATTACCGTGGCGATGGCTTATGAGGGCCTCGACGTGCCGGCCATTACGCATTTGATCTGTCTCACGCATATCCGAACCAAGCCCTGGATCGAGCAGGTGGTGCATCGGGCCACGCGCATGGATCACCAGGCCGGTCCCTATGCCGAGCAACGGGCGTATATTTATGCGCCGGACGACCGGCCGTTTCGCGAATGCATGGGATACATTCTGGCGCAACGACAAGTGGTCGTCGCCCATTCGCCTTCATCGGGCGACGGGCTCAATGGTGAAATGGGGTCTAATGGGAACGGCCTGTGGCCTCCCACGGACAGAACCGAATCCAGCATTCAACCGTTACGGTCCGGCGTGCTGGAGATGCGTCATCAAGGATTGTGGGCCAATCTGCCACTGCCGCCTGTGGCGGAGACCACCGAAGAAACACCCAAGGACCGGCTGGATCGCTTGCGCAATCAGATCGAAAAACATGTCCGCACGCATGAGCAGTCGCGCAGGCTGGCGCATGGGACCGTCAATCGGGCGGTCTATTCGCAGTTTCGGAAATCACGCACGTCCATGACCGAGGTCGAATTGCATAAAGTCATGAAGTGGGTGAGTAAGACCTACCCGCTCTAAACCAGGAATGCTTTCCGTTCTGCGGATCCTCGGTGGCCATGGCTCTTCGGCCGAGGAAATCAAATCTCTTCACAAGAGCCATCGTGTATACTTGATAATCCAGATACTCCCTTGAGATATCGATGTCATCCTGAGCTTCCAGCGAAGGATCTGTGCCCAGGAGATAAGTTCTCTGGCTGAGCGAGATCCTTCGTTTCACTCAGGATGACAACAGAATGGTGTCCGCGCGGTTGTTTCCTATGAGTGAACCTTCTCAGTACCAAGGCCCGGCTATTTGGTCCTTCGGATTTCGCCCCTTCTTTTTGAGTGCGGCGTTATTTGCGGGTATTGCGGTGCCGATCTGGGTGATGATGTTGTCTGACGGAGTCGGGGTGGCGTGGCATCATGTCTCCAGGCTTTGGCACATTCATGAAATGGTGTTTGGTTTTCTGCCCTGTGTGATTGCCGGCTTTCTGTTGACCGCCATGCCGAATTGGACGGACCGCCCGCCGATCAGGGGTTTGCCGCTCATGTGGTTATGGTTGCTCTGGTTGGCCGGACGGCTGGCGATGGCCATTCCAGGGTTTCCTCCTCTAGGGGCAGCTATCGTTGATGGCGCATTTCTTGTGGCGATGGCAGTCATTGTCTGGCGGGAAATTGTGGCAGGAAAAGCCTGGGACCGGTCGCCGATCGGCGTACTGATCAGTCTGTATGCGGTCGGAAATCTCCTGTTTCATGCGCGGTTTCTAAATGATGCGGCCACGGATGCGGCCGAGCGCCTGGCCCTGGCGCTTTTGATGATCCTGCTCGCCTTGATCGGCGGACGGATCACACCGAGTTTTACGGAAGATTTCCTTGAAGAGGCGAAACGGTCTCAACGGCCTGGAGCTTTTGGTCTGCTGGATGGTCTCTCGATTTTTCTGTTGGTCATGGGCGGACTCGCGTGGATCATTCAGCCTGGTGCGATGGTGACGGGTTTAGCATTGGTGGGTGCCGGGCTCATGCATCTGGTGCGAATGATGCGCTGGTATGGTTGGCTGGCCTGGCGCGAACCATTAGTGTTCATTCTACATGTGGGGTATGCCTGGTTGGCCATGTCGATGCTCATCATTGGAGCCGCTATACTAGGAGTGGGGCTTCATCCGGAAGAGGCGATCCATGCATTGACGACGGGAGCCGTGGGGGCGATGACCCTGGCGGTGATGACCAGGGCCAGCCTGGGCCATACAGGACGAGTCAAACACGCCGGTCCTCTCACGGTCATCATTTATGTCCTCGTCAACCTGGGAGCTGTGCTTCGGGTTTTCGGTCCGGGGCTGCACGTGCCGGGCACGATGATGTTAGGTTTGGCCGCAACGTGTTGGAGCGGAGCCTATGTGCTGTTCGCCTGTGGCTATGGCCCCATGTTATTTGCCAAAAGCCTTGATGAAGAGTGAGGGTGGGTTGGCTGTGTATTCGGATGAAGGGAATGTCTGGTAGATGACGATTCAGTGGTATCCGGGGCATATGACCGTAGCGCGCCGGGAAGCGGAACGGGCGATGGAAACGATTGATGTCATCGTGGAAGTGCTGGATGCGCGTGTGCCGAAAGCCACCAGCAATCCGATCATCACCGAGTTGCGAATGCAACGTCAGCGTCCCTGCTTGAAAGTCCTCAACAAAGCCGATCTGGCTGACCCGGTGGTCACTCAAGCCTGGTTGAACCGGTACAATCAGGAACCGGGTGTCAATGCTGTAGCTCTGTCCTGTAGTCAGCCCGGTCAGGCTGCGAAGGTGCCGAATCTGTGTCAGCCCCTGGCTCCCCATCGCAACAGCTCAAAGAAACCGCTCCGCATGCTGATCATGGGCGTGCCCAACGTCGGAAAATCCACGCTGATGAACAGTCTGCTCAAGCGGCGTCTCGCGAAAGTGGGCAACGAACCGGCGATCACGAAAGTTCAACAACGTCATATTCTGAACGACCGGATGACACTCGTTGACTCCCCCGGCCTGCTGTGGCCAAAAATCGAAGATCCCGTGGTGGGCCTCATGCTGGCCACCATTCATTCGATTTCCGCCAAGGTGGTAGTGGACGAAGAACTCGCGGAATTTCTGGCTGATATTTTTCTCAGACGCTACCCCGGCCTGTTGGCGGCCCGTTACGGGTGTGAGGAAGACGAGTTGGATAGCGCAGGGGTGCTGGAAGCCATTGCCGCCAAACGGGGATGTCTCACGAAGGGTAAGGGTGGGGGAGTGGATCGGGAAAAGGCGGCGAAAATTCTTTTGACGGAATTTCGCAACGGCACGTTAGGACGCACCAGTCTGGAATTCCCGGACACGCACGAACCCTAGATTCAGATGATTGGGATCGGGGCAATCCCGATCACGGAACACCGGGACGAATCGGGTCAGGGATCAACAAAATTACCGGAGGGCATATTCCCGGATTTTTGACTGAAACCCTCTGCTAACTTTCCATCATTTCCAACCGGGTATCAAACTCATGACCGCAGGACACGCACCGGATACAGTCGGACTCGACAATCGGTTCGTCGTCCCGGATGCCCATTCCTCCGCAATCCGGGCAGCGGGCCAGGTGTAACACGTCGTCATTGAGATTTTCGTACCGGGTGCCTCGCAGGCAATACACCGGTTTGCCGTCGATCATCCAGGGTTGGCCGGCTTTATTCATCACAGGGAGCGTCAGGTAATGATGGGCGACATAATCCTGCATCGCCTCCTGGGTCGTGAACCCGTCCTTGAGCAGCTTCCCTGTTTTGGCGTCATAAAGACCGCCATCTTTGACTATTGCTTTCGTTGGACCCATACGAGACCTCCTTGTGACGGGATGAATCTGTCAGTCAACGGTTCTGTTTCGATCAGTATGCCATCAAAACGGGCCGAAAGGACAGCGGTCCACAGGGCACATCGATTCGTCAGGCGGAACGGCCTACAGAAAATAACCCAGGCCAGGATGACCACGAATGCCCCTGCACCGAAATACGTCTTATCGTTTTCGCTTTGATTTGGGTTTCCCCCAGGTTTCCTTGAGCACGGATTTCCATTCATCCCGTGACACGGCCGGCATGGTCCGGATGCGAATATGTCCAATGGAAGCATTCAATACTCCGGCCTGCATGGCCGCCCGATTATTCGGAAATTCCAGAATGGCCACGACGTCGAATTCACCCAGGCAGTAATAGGCGTGAAGTAATTTGCCGCCCAGGGATTCAACATTTTTCTTCACCATGTCCGACCGTCCGACCCCTTTGCCCTTCATGGTCTTCAACCCTTCGTGGGTAAAGTTCACTAAGCTCACATAGATAGGCATACGATACCTCCCGGAGAAAACGTGACGAATGAAGCTGCGCGGTGGAGAAATGAGATAGATCTATCCTAGAGGAAATGCCGAGGAAAGAACAGAGCCATTTTGACCACTAGTCATGATCCTCGCGCATGGGTGGTCCAGACCTTGTCCCTGAGTGCGAAAGATTGGGTCGTTGAATCTTATGAGTCGGGAGAAACCTCCTGAATGGCATCCATTTTCTCAGGATAAAACGCCAGATACCCTTTGATGTCGGACACGGCTTCCAATGGGGTTTCATAGGTCCACACGGCATTCTCCGCCGTTTTGCCGCCGGCGCTGACCGTGAAATAGGACGCGTCACCTTTAAACGGGCAATGGGTGGAGTGGGTGGTTCGTTGCAGGGAGGCCATCGTGACGTCTTCACGCGGAATATAGTGAGCGGGAGGCAACGGACCTTCCTTCAGGATCAGGGCCCGTTTGGTGTCGGCAATGACCGTGCCGTTAAAGGTGACCTTCACGCGATTGGGATTCTTCGAGATGCCGATGCGATGAGGATGGCTGGGTGCGGACATGGCTATAGGTCCTTTCTGGGCAATGTTTATAAGGTATTTACGGAAGGTGACTATTCTTCTACCTTACCACGCGGGGAACTTGGAGTTTCTCCATTTGAAATCGATGGAGGGGAGTTGATGTTCAGGTGTTATTTTAACTTTCTACTGACCCTGACGGGCCAGATCCAAAAACGTTTGCAGATTGGCGGGGCTGCTGAATCGGTGATCGCCGGTTTTCAAGAGGAGTTCGATGGGATAGTGAGGATCTTGTGTGAGCAGATCCTCCGTAAATTCCCAACTGCCCTTGGAAAGAATCACCGTATCTTGAAGGCCGTGCAGAATGCGCGTCGGAACCCGCCGTATAGAGTCGAACCGCTTGGCCCATAAGGCTTCGCTTTCTTCCACCCATTTCCAGGCAAGCGGAAAGTCTTTGTGCAAGGCATCGTCATCCCAGGGCATCCATCCGGTGGTCTCCCATTGTTGGCGTCGGGTGGGGGAAATATCCTGCGCGCGTTTTCCCATCATATTAAAGGCCGGAGCCAGAAGGACCAGTTGTTGCACATAAGAAAATTCCTGTCCGAGGTGCCATGCCAGCCATCCGCCTAAGGATGAGCCGATGATGGTGACCGGAGGACCGTCGGCCAGCATCTTCGTGACGGATCGGGCATCTTCAAGCCAGTCGCGGAGTGTATAGTCGGCGAAGGCGCCTTCCGAGTCGCCGTTGCCCCGAAAATCAAAACAGCAAAATCCCCAGTTGTGTTCACGGCACTGTTCCGCCAGAGCTTTACTTTTGTTGCCCCATCGCTTGGATAAAAAGCCGGTGACGAACAACAATTGCCGGTTCTTTCCGGGGATGAGGTCTCCGACAATCAGTTTGCCATCCGCTTCAGCTAATTCAAATCTGGTGAATTCATTCATCTTCTTCAGGCCCTGGTTAAGAAGTTCGAGAAAGTTCCCCCATTTGAAAAGGGGGAAAGGGGGATGTAATTCTCTGCATCCCCTACCAGGTGTACCACATCGTCAGGGTTCGAGAAAACAGTCAGGCTCTTTCCCAAATGGGGAAAGCGCAGACTCTTCCGTTTTGAAGGTAAGACCTTTTGAAGAAGACCTTCCAGATCCGGATGCTGAAAAAAACAGGTAAGGCCGAGGTCGTTTATCGCGAAGATCCAGAAAGGTCACTGTGCAGGTGCACAGCTTGGAGGCGCCGGGCAGGTGAAGAGAGGAGTTTCATTCCAGCGGGGAACCACCGTCGGGATGCCCAGGGCGCATGTCGCCTTCATGGCCGGTGCGGCATGATCCACCAGAACGAAGTCCACTCCGCGGTCGAACAAATCCCTCAAATCCTGTTTAAGCTCATGCTCGTCTTCCTCCCGCAGCCATGAATAGGTCACGCGGACACCTGCCTGCTTCAATCGTTTCATGGTTTTTGGTCCTGGTCTGCCACGCAGAAAGGATAACTGAATGAATTCATCAGAAGAGGAAATGGTTGAGTCAACATACTGGAAGCGAAAAATCTGCCGGGTCATGTTGGCGACCCAGCTTTCCGCGCCGGCTTCTTCCGCAACACGGCGCACGGCCAGATCGGTCTCGTCGCGTGTTCCGAAGATCGTCTGGCTCAATCGACCGGCTTTAGCCACGGTTTCGGCGACGAGTCTACCGATCAGGGGATTGTTGTCTTTGATGTCCACACTGATCCAGACATTTTGAGGCATGTCTCTCAGGGCTTCTTTCAGTGTGGGAATGCGATGCCACTCCTGCTCTCCCGCACACGGCTTGAGCCGCAGGCTTTGTAACTCGGCGAGAGTCGATTCGGAGATGGACGTGGTTCGCCCCTGCTCGTCTGTCACGCGGTCATCGTGTGCCACGACGATTTCACCATCGGCGGTCGCCCGCACATCCAGTTCAATCTGATGCACACCTTGGCAGATGGCTCGTTGGAAGGCACCGATGGTGTTGACAGGACAGCCCAGCAACCCTCCACGGTGGGCGGAGATGCCACGGACAGGAAGATCCGTTCTCGGTTGGTGAGAGAGGGAGGAGATACCCGATTCAATCGGAGTAGGGGATGAAGCGCATCCCGGTCCAAGCGTCAAACCTGCAAAGACGATTCCGTATAAACGCCACGTTCCTTGCGAAAAAAACGCAAAAGGCCAGAAGCCCATCATCGCAAATCTCGATGTAGCCGGTGGCTCTTAATGAATTTGGGAAGCCAATTCACAGTTTTTCCAGCATGAAATTTTGAACAATCAGTCCGAAAAGGTATATGCCAGATGTAGCACATTTAAAACATGGCGGAAAACAGGTTGGGTTGTCTATGTCAGGTGAGGGGAAAATTTGTGAGGAGAAGGTAGGTGCCCTGCATTTCTTATCGGGTCTCCATCTTTGTTTCGTCTGGATCCTGACTCGCAACCTGCTGGAGGACGACGGGGAGCAAACGCTCATCCCAGCGAAAGATCGTGCCGGATTATTCGCAGAATGCCTGTCCTCGCCATCAACGTATTGGTAAAATGCCGCGGTGCCTCTCGAATCAACCTCCCGTTCCCTTCATGGCTTCTCGGCAGAGGGTATCTCACGTTTCATTTGCGACTGACCGATGTGTCACACGTAGTGCGTGAGAAGGGTGCGCAACAGGGAAACAGGCTATTCCCTATTGCGTTTTTCGGGTGGCCGTTCCGGTTTTCGTTTGAAAAGGGGATGGGGGAATTGTTTTAAATCGTTCCCCATGCCATCACGTAGGAAAGCATGACTCATGCGATGTCGGAGAATACGGCCATATGCATGTGCTTGAATCGTTGGTCTCGACGTTAGCTGGTTGGGTGTGGGGCCCGCCGATGCTGATCTTGCTGATCGGCACGGGGTTGTACCTGACCATTCTGCTGAAAGGCATGCAGTTTCGTGTCCTCCCGCATGCCCTGAAATTAATTTTCCAAAAAGAACCCAGCCGGAACGGGGACATCAGCCATTTTGCCGCGCTGATGACGGCGTTGTCGGCCACAGTCGGGATCGGGAATATCGTGGGGGTGGCCGCGGCCATCACGCTCGGGGGACCCGGCGCCGTGTTCTGGATGTGGATGACCGGACTGGTGGGCATGGCCACCAAATACGCCGAAGCGGTGCTGGCCGTAAAATACCGCGAGCAGGGAGAATACGGGATGCGTGGCGGGCCGATGTATTACCTGGCCAAGGGAGCCGGGCTGCCATGGTTGGGCTGGCTGTTCGCCCTGTTCACGGCCTGTGCGGCGTTCGGCATCGGCAACATGACGCAGGCGAACGCCGTGGCCGGTATTTTTGAGGCAACCTTTCAGATTCAGCCCTGGATGACCGGGCTGGTGTTGATGGGATTGACGGCGCTGGTGATTTTGGGTGGCATCACATCCATCGGGCGGTTTACCTCTGTGCTGGTGCCATTCATGATCGCGGGATATGTGGGGGCGGCCCTGGTCGTGCTGGCGCTGCATGTCACGGACATTCCGCAAGCCTGGTTCAGTATCGTGTATCACGCGTGGAATCCGATCGCGGCAGGAGGCGGGTTCGCCGGCGCGACGATTGCGGCCGCCATGCGGTACGGATTGGCGCGGGGAGTGTTTTCCAATGAATCAGGCCTGGGCTCGGCGCCGATTGCTGCGGCCGCCGCACGCACCGACGACCCGGTTAGACAGGCCCTGGTCAGCATGACCCAGACCTTTATTGACACGCTGATCGTGTGCACGATGACCGCGCTGGTCATCCTGACGGCCACCTCCTGGACCCAAGGCATCGGAGCGGCCCAACTGACCAGCGCCAGCTTCGGGGAAACCCTGGGCCACGCGGGAGAACTCATCGTCGCGCTGTCCATTGCCCTGTTTGCCTATTCGACCTTGATCGGCTGGAATTATTATGGCGAAAAAGCCATCGAGTATTTGATTGGATCCAAGGCCATCCTGTATTACCGCCTGGTCTTTGTCGCCGTGGTGCTGGTTGGCGCGACATCCAGATTGGAATTCGTCTGGAATTTTTCCGATCTCATGAACGGCATGATGGCCATCCCGAATCTCATCGGCTTGCTGTTGCTGGCCAATGTGGTCAAACAGGAAACCGTACGTTACTTTAGCGGGAAGCGGTCTTTTCCTCGCCCTGCTGGGATAGAAAGGGACTAAGAGAAATGTATGGAAAGGCCTCGGTCCTGAAGCGGGGGGGGGGGAATATAGGTCAATTTCAACGTCCCCATGCCGGCGATCGGTCATTCAACCGGCGGAACCCGCACAAATCAAGGGCTGGTAGATGAGCCTGAGAACCGGCTGGAGTCCATTAAGACTCCCTTGTTTTCGAAGGGTAAGCGTGTGCCTTGTAAATGGAGAACTCCTTCCACTTGATAGGCAACCTCCTGGTGCTCACGAAAATGGAGGAGTTGCCGGATCACATCGAGCGTGGAGGTGGTGGTCTCAACGGACAGCACGGAATCTCCCAGTCTTGGAATCTTCGTGGCCTTGTTCGTTAATCCGCGCGCCAGCCGTTGATCATTGAGGTGCAGGGTGAAATCAAGGCCGGTCACTTCCAGATCAAAGTTGTTGGGGTTCCGAACGCGCAAGTCCACCTGCAAGCGTTGTTCAAACATCGTGGTGTCTAACGGAGTGACATTGACCAGCAGGACTTCCGGCGATTCCGGCTTGACGGGCATCGCCGTCATGGATTGGCAGCTAACGAGGAAAAGAATTCCCCACACGACAGCAAGTACTCGGATAGTTGACTTCATCATCATAATGAATCATACCTCAATCAAGAAGATAAAAGGATTTACTTAAAATTCCATCGATTATTTGCCATCTGCAGGAAAGTTAGTAAGCAATTGAGTTGCCTGAAATTTAATGTAGGATTTACCGCTGATATTTATCCTGTAATTATAAAACAGGGGTAAGCTGGCCCTATTCTTTAGGGATATGAAAGCAAAAACTTCTTTCCTTTTTTGTGTTTTAGTGTAAGCCTAGGAGGCCGTCCAGGTTTCCAGGGAATCAAACCTAGTGTTTTTAGCCAGGCTTTAATTCTTTTACCACGAAATTCCGGACATGTGCTCCAAAATGTTGTTGTTAGTGAAAAGGTATGCCAAATTCCTCCTATATTAACTTCAATGCCATTCCAGGACTTATTGAAATATTGCTGTGCATTAGCTCTACCAACTCTAACGCCATAACTTCCTCCCTTCCAGGCCGAACATTTCATTTCTTCCTCCAAATAATAAAAAAATTATTGGAAACTGGATGTTTAGAAACAAAACACTGAAGTATTGGTACTATTGAGCTCAAAGATTAAATTCCAATGTGGTTGAAAATCAGAAAGTTTAAAGACATTGTCGTGATAATGGTAAAATTTGACTTTAAATTGGCCCAAGTTACGCACTCTTCTTACGTAAGTTGACATTAATTTTTCCGCAATCACATCTAAAGCAGTCTGCCGCTTCACGGTCTGGGGACACTCGAAAATATTCACCGCATTCAGGGTCTGCACAGGTGAATGTCCTAAGTAGTTCTTGGAATGCTTTTGGGACCGGTTCAAAGTCTCCCTTCCCCAAATTATCCCACGAATTGAAATGAATAGCCGCGTTTACTTGCCACTGTTCGACCTTGGAGATTTCAACTGCCTTTGAAAATCTAGATTCTTGTGTGGTTATTTGAACTAGGATTTCTTTCTGATTGTAAGAATTAGCCGCTTCTTTCGCTTTGGCATAAAGTCTTTGCATTTGTTTGATAGCTGCGGGTAATAGCTCGCCAAGTTGATATTGAGCATCACCCCGAAATTCGACTGGAGCTCTCAACCGGTGACATAACTCCCATGAAGTATATTCAAGGTAGTGCCGGAGAAGTGCAGAGGCAGCGCGAACATCATTTATTTTCAAAAAGTCATCAATTTCTTCCCAAACATCTCGATCATCCCATTGAGTCGGTCCGTGGTCGACACTCCAACGTCTAAACTGCACCACGGAACGCCCAGTTGTAAGGCCCTCAGTCCTCATGTGGCGTAACCAGATCGGGTCATGGGTTGTCAAAATAAACTGTGTGTTTGGAAAGGAGTTTTTCAGAAGAGTACATACTTCCCTACGGTGGCCTGCATCCACCGACATAAGGACGTCATCAAGTACTGCGAAGGTAAAGCCGTCCCCGTGGAGGTGCTTCATCAATGCCAGATATAGGCACAGGCCCATTCCATCCTGATGTCCCTCGCTGTGATACGCACCAGGTGGGAAAAATCCCCGACCATAGAAATCTACGTTGAATCCCAGTTTTCCCATAGAGGGAATAATTTGAGCCTTGAATTTGTCTTCATCGTCTCGATTTACAAAACCATAGAAGGAAGCGAATTCATGTTCCACGGCTTTGTAAATTTCTGTGAGTACGTTATCACTGGTGGCAGTGTAGATATCGTAAATTTTCCGTGCTTTCTTCGCTTGCGCCGCTGCAACTTTTTCCTCACGTTCAACCTTTCGCAAAACCTCATATCGCTCTTGTCCAAGCGTTAGTCTGTCTCGTGCAGCATCTTCCTTTGTTGGTTCCGGAAGGTCGTTTACTAAATCTTCAAGTTTAGCTACTTCAGCTAGAACCGGTTGTGGCATAATCGAAATATCTTTGAGGGCAGCAATGGTTTTAAGTATGGCAAAGCCATCAGTTAGCTTGTCGATCCAGTTTTGGCAAGTTTGCAAATAACTTTTGATTTCTTTGCAAGCAATAGGTGGTTTTGCGAGTTCAAAATACTTAATTAAAGATTCCATCCTTGCCTTAACTTTCTGAATCGTGGTGGTCAAAGGTTCAGCTTTGTTTTGTGCAGCAGCGATTTGGTGGAAAATTTTTTCTAAGTGGTTGATTTTTCCTTGAATATGTAACTTGAGTTCATCAAGATCCCATGGGGTATCACAAAAAGGACAAAGAGCATCTGTTGTTAGATCCATTCCGGTTTGATAAAAGCTCGCTCGTTGCAAGCTTTCTATAGCCTTCTGGTCCTTAGCAAGAGGTTGTAGGTCCCCAACCAATTCATCTATGCAATTGGCAGTTTGCTCTCCAGTTATCTCATCAATTGCTTTATGTGTCGCAAGGATGTCCAGCAAAGCTTGGGCCTTAGGAACAGTTTGGGAGGGTTTTGCCCCCAGGGTGGCCATTCCATCTTTGAAATTGGTTATATCATTTAGTTCTGGAAGTGCAGGAAGGTGAAGAACCTTACGTTGAGCATTTACGGATAGAAGAATCTTCTCCTGTGTTAGTTCTGTTATATCCAGTGCCCCTAAAAGATTGTCACGAGATTGATTTACCTTTTGGGTGAAAAGGGGCAGCTGTTTCTCGCAATTATTCGCGGTCCTCTGTAAAGCTGTCCTAACCTTTTCCACTTGATTCAATTGGAGAAGTGCCTCTACCTCCCTGGCACGGTTTCCAGGGGTAGCAAGGACGTACCGGATTAATTCTCGGCGCGAAAGAACAATTTCGGGGTGTAATTCAACCTCGTGGAGTACTTTTAAAATTTCCGGATCATTGGGGGTCACTTTTGGATTACTAGGTTTCTTAAGATTTCGCTCAATGGTAGCTGATTTCTTAAGTGAAGGAAGCGAAATTTTAAGAAGAACACTTGCCTTTTCTGGAGCATCTCGCATATCCACATGTGGTCCGTGCAATTTTAAGGAAACTTCACCACTTCCCTCCCCTGATAGACGCGAGACATTTCCAGTTAGACCGAATTCTAATGCATCGATTACTCCACTTTTACCTGTACCATTTGGTCCGCAAATACCGAAACTGTTTCCCTTGAAATCCAAGGTAAGGTTGCGTATGCCTCGGAATTCATTAATCTTAAGAGATTCGAGTCGAATCATTTCGATGGCTCCTCGTCGAAAACAGCCTTTTTCAGTGCTGGCTCCGTGAACGTCTTGTCATCGAGTAACGCCTTCCGAAGTCGGTTGATTATTTCGTCGGATTCACCCGCATCTTTAAGTGCCTGGAGAAATTGCTCAAATACCTGTAAAGGAACTGTTAGGAATTTTTCCGTTGGAGGTGTTGTTGTCATTTATCTAACCTTATCATCTGTATTTTGATGCTACTCAAGGTTTTCCAAAAAGTACATACGGAAATTGAAAATGTTAGGATTATAGTTTCTTGTTTATCTCGATGGGATAACTCCCTATCCTCGAAATTTCAAAAGAAATTAGAACAACTCAGCCCGATAAGAGTTAAGGTCGATTCACTATGCTAAAAAAGGAAAATTTCTATCGTGGGCAGACAAAATTGAGGTACGATAATGGATTTATGGCTTCTCGGTTTCTTGTAGAAACTGTTTGGCCTCCCGCAACTCGGGGAGGTCACGGTCGGCGAGTTCCCAGATGTTCAGGAAGGTGGCATAGGCTTGACGAGTGACCTGGATATGTCCCAGTTGTGCCGCCGCTCGCGCCAGGCCCAACACTGATCGCGCCCGATTAGGATGCCATAAGAGCGCCCGCTCGAATTGGTGTTGGGCTTCTTTTGGCCGGTCCAGGAACAACAGGATTTCGCCGTACAATTCATGGGTGGGTTTGATGAGATCCGGCGGACCGGACGGAGGCGGAAGGGATTCCTCCAACGCGGTGGCCTGATCGAGAAGTTGCGTGACCTTGGTCATCTCTCCGTTCATGAAATGTTTTAACGCCGCCAGTTGCAGGTTCCAGATTTGTGAGGTGGGCGATTCAGCCGACTTTGTGGGTTCGGTGGAAGGCTCAGGGACTGGCGGGGCCATCCCAGGATGTATCTGGAAAACGGCTCCTTGATTTCGTATTTTGGCCATGCTCTCCGCAAATTCCCGGACGTACGCGGCTTTTTCCGGAAACTCATTACCAAAGTGAATATCTTTGACCTGCCAGGGTTGCCGGGCTTGGCCCCATCGTTCCGTTTCCAGAATAAAGGCGGCGACCATTTGATCGTAATTCCGGCTGACCTTCCGGTCGTATCCGAGGACTTGTGAGGAGTCACCGGATGAGGATTGCGCCATATCCTGTTGTTTATCCAAGATCAGGGCTGCCGCGGCGTTGTACCGGCCTTGTTGGAGATAGGCGTATTGCAGCCAATAGAGGCTATGATAATCCTGCAGCGCGAGCGGTAACTGCTTCTCCTTGACCCAGGTCCGTGAACTTTCCCATCCAGCTTTGTTGGAGGCCGCCGCTTCCGTCCACATGCCGAGTTGAACAAAGATATGAGCGGGCATGTGTTGGGCATGATGGGCTTCCGGTGCGATTTGGGCATACCGGCGGGCTTGCGGCAGAGCCAGGATGGCGTGAATCGGATCGTCAAAGGCATGAATCGTGTAATGCGCGGCGCACGGGTGATTGGGATTGACCCCATACACTCCTAACGTCAGGGCACCGGCCTGCACATGATATTTCTCTTGAAGGCTTGGCTCTTTATCAAAATGGGTGGCCAACCCGAGCAGGGACAGGGCATAGAAACAGGTGGCTTCCAGATCTTCCGGGTATTCACCGGCCAGGCTTTCCATGTGGGCGGCATAAGCCCGATCGCGGGCAAGTTTATCTCCTTCACCAAATAACGTCCGGATCGCCTGGAGATACCGCTGCTCTCTCTCTGTGAGAGATGTTTCAGCGGGAATGTGTTGCAGGGCCGCGCGGGCCGCTTCCATATTTTCTTCATTCCAGATGGGATGGTTATGCGCCATCGCCTCGCCCCAGTAGCCCATCGCAAAATTGGGATCAATGGCGGTTGAACGACGGAAGGCCTCGATGGCTTCCTCATACCAGAAGGAATGCAGGGCGGCGACTCCCCGGAGAAAGTGGGGTTGAGCTTCTGCGGACCCCGATGCGGGAAATTCAATGCTTCCCAATTGCCCCAATGATACGGTACCGGATGAGGAATTCATGTCAGGATCTGTCTCGCCCAGACTGGCTTGCGGAGTTCCGGTTACCAGGATTGCCATGAGAATGAACCACAGGCAGGATAATCTTTTGGTGTCAGGCGGCAAATGTATAGTGGTGAACATGCCAGCTCCTTTTTCTATGACGCGCCGGGTAGGTCTTCATACAGGTATGTTCCCATCTTATTGATTTTGCATGCAAGTGTATTGATTCGAGGGAGGAAGTTGGTCTGCAGGGGAGTGAAGAAGCAGGAAATTCCTCAACGTCCCTTTGATGTTACAGAGGGAATATGATTTTTTGCTCTGATTGGGAGAGGGGAAGATCTTTTTGCCGTCCTATTTTGGCACAGATCCTTCGCGTAGCGCTCAGGATGACAAACTAAGAAGGAAATACCGGTTTAGGGGATTGTGGCGCGGCCGATGGTGTTGGCATCCGTGCCGAACCAAATGGTTTGTGTCGGGTGGTGATACACCATATGGCGAACGGTTCCGCCGCCGCTGGGGATATCGGTGACACTCATGACCGTTCGTGTTCGTGTATTGAACCCGACGAAGCGATTGGGGTGTGAGCCGGTTTCCACAAACCACACACGATCCTGTCCATCGACGGTCATTCCATACGGTTTGGCATCGGATCCTCCGGGCACCGGCCATTCCTGAATTTTGTTGGTTTGCGAGTCGTAGGATCCAAGATACCCTCCGGCATAATCCACATACCAAATGCGGTTGTCCGAGGTCACCGCCAGTCGTCGTGGGCGTGCCTCGCTCCGTGTCAGCAAATATTCACGAACGGTTTTAGTCTCCGGATCGATGCTCCCCAGTTTATTGGTGCCGAATTCGGTAAACCACGGGGAGGAGGCGGTATCCATGACCATGCCATAGGGGCGGGCATGTGGGGTCGGAAGCGGCATCAGTTGAATGTGTCCGGTCGCCATGTCGAGATGCCCCACGAAATTTCCTTGTTGTACCGTAACCCAGATGTCCCGGTTCTTGCCAAAAACCAGGGTATGGGGATCGGTGGCCTGGGGATCGGGCATGGGGTATTTGGTGATCTTTCCTGTGGCCGGATCGAGTTTGCCGATGTGGGCCGCACGGTTTCCCGCATACCAGACCTGTCCTGTCTCGTCGACGATCAGGTTGTGAGGGCCGGTGCCGGGGTCTAATTTGAATTGGTGAAACTGTCCGACTGCAGGGTCCAGCAGGCCAATGTAGTCTCCACCCTGTCCCACGAACCATACGCGATGCTGTTGATCCACATACGGATCGCGCGGCCTTGTCTGGTCCCAGGGCACCTGCCATTCTTTGATGTCCACCGGATTAAGGTTTGCTGCCCCTGCCTGGCTGGGATGGTTGAGGCAACCCGGAATGGCCAGCAGGGCGATCAGTCCGATTATGAGGGTGCGTATACTGTTGAAGCGATTCACCAGGTTCTCCTCCGGAAGTCATGATCCATAAGGTATGCCGGATTTTCTGTTGTGTATGTTGGCATGTCAAGAAAGATTAGGCAATCCATCGGCACCAGCCGAGTCGGACGTTCCTTCTGTTTCCGGGTCGCCCGTCGTACCGATATGACCGTTCAGGCGGTATGGATGGCCACCGGCGATGGAGAAAACCATTTCGTTCGGAGCCAGAACGCCACGTTGACCAGAGCCAGGAGGACCGGCACTTCCACCAGAGGGCCGATGACGGTGGCAAAGGCAACGGATGAGCCTAAGCCGAATACGGCGATGGCCACCGCAATGGCCAGTTCAAAATTATTGCTGGCGGCCGTAAAAGAGACGGCGGTGGTTTTGCCATATCCGGTTCCCGTGAGTTTCCCCATCGCAAAACTGACCAGGAACATGATGAGGAAATACAGGGTGAGGGGGACAGCAATCCGCAGCGCATCGCCCGGCAGGCTCAAGACTGTTCCCCCTTTGAGGGTAAACATGGCGAAGATGGTGAAGAGCAAAGCGAACAGGGTCATGGGAGCAATGGTCGGCAGGAATCGTTGTTCGTACCAGGCCCGGCCTTTTCGGGCCAGACCGATTTTTCTTGATAGCAGGCCTGCCGCAAACGGAATGCCTAGATAAATGAAGACGCTTTCGGCGATGGCGCTGAACGGCACGTCGATGATTTGTCCCTCAAGTCCCAGCAGCGGTGGAACATATTCTAAAAAGAACCAGGCATAGAGACTGAATGCCAGGAGTTGGAAGATGCTGTTGAAGGCGACCAGGGCTGCCGCATATTGGTTGTCGCCTTCGGCCAGTTGATTCCAGATCAACACCATGGCAATGCATCGGGCCAGTCCGATGAGGATAAGCCCGGTCATATACTCCGGAGAGTCCCGGAGAAATGCCACAGCCAGCCCGAACATGAGCAGGGGACCGATGAGCCAATTCTGCACCAAGGATATCAGCAGGATTTTCCAATCACGAAAGATCAGGGGAAGTTCTTCATATTTTACGCGGGCCAGGGGGGGATACATCATGAGGATGAGCCCGATGGCGATGGGAATGTTGGTGGTCCCGACCGAGAGGCTGTTGAGGAGTGCGGGGGTTTCGGTGAAGACCGTTCCAACTGTGACGCCCGCCACCATGGCGAGGAGCAGCCATGCCGTGAGATAGCGATCGAGAAACGACAGGCGAGGAGTGCCGCACGTAGTCATACGAGTAATGCCTCGACATTGTCCTTGATCAGGAGGTAGGCGTGATCGAATGCGGCTTGAATGTCGTCTTCGGTGCCCGTCGCTTTGGCCGGATCGGGAATACTCCAGTGAAGCTTTCGCGGTCGGCCGGGAAAGATCGGGCAGGTTTCACCGGCGGCCTGATCGCAGACGGTGATGATCAGATCGAATGACCGTGAGGTCATTTCATCCCAGGACTTGCTGCGTGGCCGGCCGGGATGAATGCCCTGCCGTTTCAAGGTGGAGATGGAACGGGGGTGTACGGTTCCTTTGGGGTGACTTCCGGCGCTCCACGCTTGATAGCGAGCTTGTCCCATGTGGTTGATGAGGGCTTCGGCCATGATGGAACGGCAGGAGTTCCCCGTGCAGAGCACCAGTATGTTAATGGGCTGGCCGGGCATCAGGAGCAACAGCCGGTTGATACAGGTGTCGAATGTTTTGACTCTGGTTTCGCTAAGAGTGCCGGTTCGCAACAGGCGGTATTTTCTGCTGCCGAAGGAGTAGAAAAGATTTCAGCATCTTCCATGGTGCGGTAGGCTTCCCACGGTATGCCGGCAGGGTCCAGGACCCAGGACTTATCCGATTTGGCATAGCAGCAGAGGGTCTCGCCCTCTTCGGATACCGGGAGATTCCCGGTCTGGAGTCGTTGCCTGATCTCGTTCAACTCCTGCTCCTCTTCGACTTGAATGCCCAGGTGATCCACGCCTGTTGTGGAGGCTCGCGTGGAGATGGCCAGGTTTACGCGGGGATCTTCCAGCATCCATTTGGCATAGTCCGGTTTGCGTTTGACCGGTTCAGCACCGAGCAATCGACTGTAAAACCCGATGGCTTCTTCCAACCGTTCGACACCGATATGAATATGAAGACGTTTCATGGATGTGTCTCCTTTATGACGGGTTAGCAACAATTCGAGAGTTCAATCACGCTGCAATTCTTTTTTTTGTTGTCACGGATGCTGGCCATGTCCTCGCGGCAGCAGTCCTGGACCATATACCGGATCAGATTGCTGAAAAATTCAAAGTTGGCGCTGTAGATGATTGACCGGCCGTTGCGCCGGGAGAGGACCAATCCCGCATGGCTCATGTGGGAGAGGTGGAAGGAGAGGGTGTTATGAGGAATAGCCAGGGCCTCGCTGAGTTTTCCGGCCGGTGCCCCTTGCGGGCCATATTCCACTAACAGACGAAAGACCCGAAGCCGCGTGTCCTGCGATAAGGCCGCAAAGGCGGAAAGTGCGTCATTGATTTCCATATGTCTAGAATAGTAGACATGTTAGATTTTGTCAAATGCTAGGAGGGATTGGGACGAGGTTCCTGGTCTGGACTCGAACGGTTTTCGCTTAATGAAAGGAGACGAACCCCGGTTTCGGGCGTTGAGAAAGGTGGAGGGCTTGACGTGTAGGGGGCGATCCTGTCTGGCGAAGGAAGGCTCCCTCGCCAGAAGGAAGGAGTATACGGGTTGGGCGGGATTATTTCTTGGTTCGTTTTTCGGCGCGTTTTTCTTTCATGGTTTTAGCGGGCTTTTTTTTGGTTTCTTTGCGGGCATCCTGTCCTTTTCCCATCAAACGGCTCCTTGTAAGTGTGTGAGAAACGTGATTGTTGACGGTTTAATTTTCCGGCGATTTATTTTGGTGCTGCTGCTGCGACCTGTGCCTTATTGGCGGCTGCCACTTGTTCTTTGTAGGCTTTATCCTGCGATTCCCAATCCAAGCGGAGTCGTTCGGAGATTTTTTTGGTGTTCTCCATTTTTTGGTTGATGATTTCCTGGTTGCGGATGGAGGCTGCCACGGCATGGTCGAGGGCCGGTGAATGGTATTGATCGTATATGACGCGGAGTGCCTCGACGTTTGGTGTGGGAAAGCCCCGTTGCTTGCAAAATTTGAGGCCTGCTGCGGTGAGGGTTTTGCCATCTTCTTCTACCAGAGACACCGTGTTGGCCGGGGCATCTTTTCCGGTGTATCCGTGGAGTTCACCAAACTGTCCTTCGGCAAATTGTTTGTAATGTTGGGCCATGTGCGCTGCATCCTTTCTTCAGTCGGAACATAATAAGGCGAGACGTGACGTTATCGGTTCAGACCTGGTCTCTTGTGTGTTGGTGTAGTGTAGTCGGTTTGCCGTCGTTTGCCTACTGGTTTTTCGGGGGAAACGAAAAAAAAGAATAGGGACCGGGGCCAGTGGAATCGGTGGCCGGTGGCATGGTAGAAGTGCAGGACGGAGAGGGCTGGAGGTCTGATTTCGTCAGAAATCTTGTTCGGGTTTGTCCAACCCTCTCCAGTGCCCAAAGGGGGGCAATGACCAATAATGGGGGGTGGTCCGATGGGTGATCAATGGATGCTTCGTGGGTTTGAGTATGCCAATTGTAATTGTTCCTACGGGTGTGGCTGTCAATTTCATGCGCCTTCTACTCATGGATTTTGTGAAGCGATGGGTTCGGGGCATATTGAGGAGGGGTATTTTAATAATACCCGCCTGGATGGATTGAATTATGTCATGTTGTTGCAGTGGCCGGGAGAAATTGCCCAGGGCAATGGAACCCAACAGATCTTGATTGATGAACGGGCCGATGCCCAACAGCGGGAAGCCCTCCGGAAAATTTTGCATGGGGAGTCGACGCTTCCCGGGGCGACTCACTTCTTTGTTTTTAACAGCACGATGTCCACCGTACTCGACCCCTTGTTTGTGCCGATTCAGCTTTCTATTGATGTCGATGCCAGGAGGGCCACCGTGCGTGTGCCGGACCTGGTGGAATCCACCGGCACCCCTATTCCCGATCCGTTTAGCGGGGGGGAGTATCGCGCCAGAATTAACCTGCCGGAAGGGTTCGAATACACCGTGGCTGAAGTGGGGAATGGGTCAACCAAAGCCAAGGCCGGGGTTACGTTGAATTTGTCCAATAGTTATGGACAGTTTAATCTGTTGCATATGAATCAGGATGGCGTGATTCGTTAACGCGGTTTGTCCCAAGTCGTTTCTGAATCCGGTTTTTCTCGGGCTTGGTTTCTTCCAAGCATGTCCCCTTCACGCGATCATCTCATTGTCTCTTTCGCCCTAGCCGCCGTCACCGGTCTGGCCTGGGCCTATCTCCTTTGGATGTCCCAGTCGATGGCGGGGATGGGCGTGGAAAGTGCCGTTTCGGCTCTCACTCCCCACACCTGGACGCTTGTTGACGGAATATTCCTGTTTTTGATGTGGGCGGTCATGATGGTGGGTATGATGCTTCCCAGTGCCGCTCCTATGACCTTACTCTATGCCGGAATGGTCCGGAAAGCCGAACGGCAGGGCACGCCCATGCCCCCCACGGCTGCCTTCGTCGTCGGCTATCTGGGTATGTGGGGTGTCTTTAGTGTTGGCGCAACGGCGGTTCAATGGGGTCTGCATGAGGCCGCTCTGCTTTCTCCGATGATGGTCTCGAAAAGTCCGATTCTGGGAGGAGGGCTGTTCATTCTGGCCGGCCTGTACCAACTGACACCATGGAAATCGGTCTGTCTGGAGCATTGCCGTTCGCCAGCCCATTTTTTTGCGCAACATTGGCGGCCTGGCGGGTTTGGGGCCTTTCGCCTGGGGCTGCATCACGGGGCGTTTTGTCTGGGATGTTGTTGGGCGTTGATGGGACTGCTCTTTGTGGGAGGCGTGATGAATCTGTTCTGGATTGCCGGGATGACGATGTTTGTGTTTTTGGAGAAAGTTCTGCCGGTTCATGTGTTCGGTCCACAATGGAGATGGTTGTCCGGGGCGGTTCTGATCCTCAGCGGAGTTGTTGTCTTGCTTACCTAGGGATCGCAGTGGTCGGTATAGCTATTATTGAGGAAATTTTTTAGACTTTCGGCTTTGTTGATTTTTCCGGCCTTCTTGTTCCGTGTGATATTCCAATGGCTGATCCCTTTGTCCCTGATCCGTTGACCGTAGCTCGAGAACATTATGGAAATGACCATTGGGAGCTACAAGGATTTTTAGGGGTTCTTCACGAGGGACAGTACAAACTGTACCGCAATCCCAGCTTGCGGGAGTATTGGTCTATTCCCGCGCAGGCTGTCCGTGCTCAGATTCCCCTGGAAAATCGACAAGTGGTGCTCTTTGTTGCGAAGGGTTCCGCCGTTCTCAGAACCCGGGTTCGTTCCCTCCCGTCGGTTGCGGATCTGCCATGCG
The DNA here is from genome assembly GCA_050248735.1 of Nitrospirales bacterium. Classification (GTDB taxonomy): domain Bacteria; phylum Nitrospirota; class Nitrospiria; order Nitrospirales; family UBA8639; genus JACKFE01. Next base: position 51,404 of record JBFWRU010000008.1, read on the forward strand.
ATAAAAACCTGCGTCCCCGGGCCCATGATTATTCCCCATGGCGCTATCAGTTTCGTCATTTGCAGTTGCCTTCCTGTATCCGGGTTCAAGGGAATAACCAGACCCCCAACCCGTTTTTGAAACGGGCGATTTTTGTGGTCCATGGGATTGGTGATCAGGAAGACAGTGTGACGGCCGCCAATTTGCGGAATGCGCTCGAGGACGCGGTCTGTGCGCTTGATCCACAACAATGGAAAGAGGCAGGCGCAAACAGATGGATTGTCCCCGCGCCGTTCGTGCTGGATGGATTTTGGGCGAAGTATCACGACCTCTCCTGGATAGCGTCGGAAATCTTCGAAGATCTGAGTGAACGGCCGCAACGGTTTTTTTCTTTGTTGTGGCTGGGACGTGCTGAGTCGGCCTTTCAATCTGCAATGTGGTTGGCCCGTCAGGCCATCGGGCTTCCTGCGAAAGCCACCGGTCCTTTCTCGGCGTTGTATTTTTTGTTGCTGTCAGGGCCCCTGGTCCTCGTGTCCTTTGGCATGCTGTTCCGGGCGGGAACCCGGAAAATTCTCTGTAAATATGTGAATGATACCTTGGTGTATCTGGAGCCAAAGGGAGACATCCAGCATGAAATTGTTCAGCGGATTGACCGGCGGGTGGGAGAACAGTTTTTGGAATTACTGGGATTGGATTGGGATTTTTGCTCCATTCGTCCACAGGGATACCGGTATGTCGGAGCCGATCCTGATGCCTTTGATGAGGTGGTCTGGGTGGCACATAGTTTAGGGTCCGTCATCAGCTATAACGTCATCGGTGATTTATTGGATCAATGTGTACGCATCCGGACGGCGTATGATGGCGCCGATGCGCAAGGCAAAGTCGCTCTGAGTGAACGGATGAACGGAGTTAAGAAGGTGGAACAAGGGCTGAAACATTTCATCACGCTTGGATCCCCCCTGGATAAAATTGCGTGTTTGTACAGAGATCCGGACACCGGTCGAAATACGGTGCTTCGGCCGTGGCCACCGGAGTATGTGGATGTTCATGATGCCAGGTATATCCCTGACAGCCCGGTGTTTCGCAGATCCTTGTTAACCCCCAAAAAATATGAACAGGATGATTCCTCTCCTTCGGACCCTCCTCAGGAACAACAATTTTGGGTAAATTTCCATTACGCGAGCGATCCGATTAGTGGAAAGCTTGAGGAGTTTGGAGACCTCGTGGACAATTATCACGTCAAGGGATTGAAAGTTCCCGGGTATTCTCATGCCCAGTATTGGAAAGATCCTCCAATCGTCGGCCGCATATTGGAGCTCACGTTCAATAACTATACGAAGCATCAACCGATCGTTCAGCGATTGCCTTTCTGGCAGTGGTGTAGTCTGATGAGTAGCTTTGTGCTGTTTTTGGTTTTGGTGTCGGGCCTTGTGGCCGGGGTGGGATGGATTCTTTGGACGATCCTTTCCGACTGGGATAAACTGGCGAAACTTATCGAAGGTTGGCTAATCTAATCCATCCACGGCCAGGGTTATTGCCTGTCATGGCTCACTTCATGACCATGTGGCATGTACGGTCAGCTTCCAGGTACGCTGTTCTCCTGTCTCTCGACTTTTATTCATCAATTCAGATCGGTTTCCCGGACTCTTTATGAAAACCCGACTGCTCAATTACTGGCTGATGCTGAGGTCCAGCTTGTGGTTTATCCCCACTCTGATGACGCTATCGGCTATCGCTCTGGCTTTGCTGACCATTGTTGTGGATCGCTCTGTCGATCTGCCTCATGTGATGGGGGAGGGATTTCTTTATACCCTTGGTCCTTCCGGAGCGCGCACCCTTCTGGCGACGGTGGCGGGTTCAGTCATCACGATTGCGGGCGTGGTGTTTTCGATCACGATTGTGGCCTTGACCCTGGCCTCCTCACACTTTGGTCCCAGACTTCTGAAAAATTTCATGAAGGATATGGGGAATCAAGTGGTGCTGGGCACATTTATCGCCACCTTCCTGTATTGTCTCCTCGTGTTGGGTGCCATCCGGGAAAATGGGGCCAATATTTTCGTTCCCCATATTTCCGTGCTGGTTGGGCTGTTGTTGACCCTTGCAAGCATGGGCGTGTTTATTTTCTTTATTCACCACATTTCCGTGTCTATCCATGCAGACACGGTCGTGGCGGGTGTCAGCCGGGAGTTGAAGGCCGCCATCAATCACCTTTTCCCTGAAAAAATGGGACAGTCTCCACCCGCTCCTGACCCTCCGCTTGATGAAGTATTACCGGCTGGGTTCCAAGATGACAGTATTTCCTTTGTCAGCCGTGGAAGCGGATACCTCCAGGCCATTGATAGCCCTGGAGTCATGGCTCTTGCGAACAGGGAGGATGTGCTTATCCAATTTTTGTATCGTCCAGGAGAATTTATTGTTGAAGGGGAAACCATTGGAAAAGTCTGGCCTCCGGGACGGGTTACCGAGGCGATGATCGGCGATCTTCAGCAATCGTTTCTTCTCGGCAGCCAACGAACCGAGGAGCAGGACATCGAGTTTTCCATTCATCAATTGGTGGAAGTGGCCCTGCGCGCTTTATCTCCGGGAATCAACGATCCGTTTACCGCGATTAGTTGTATTGATCGACTTGGTGACGCATTGACTCTGTTGTCCGGGCGGATCCTGCCTTCCTCTCGGCGTTATAATGAGGAGCATATTTTGCGGGTGATTACCTATCCGCTGACCATTGACGGGATCTTCGATGCTGCGTTCAATCAACTGCGTCAATATGGATGTGGATCGGTGGCCGTTGGTATTCGCCTGCTTGAAGTCTTCAGCATCATTGCCCAGAACACGGACAATTCACAGGTTCATCAGGCTATCCGACGGCATGCCACAATGGTCAAGGAGGCCATGGTCAAACACATCTCCGAATTATTCGACCGGCGGGAAGTCGAGGAGCGGTATGACCTGGTGTTGCATTATGTCTCCCAGGCCAAAAATGCACTGTGAGGAAAAGGCTGTCGGGAAGATCGGCTCGGAGAGTTGTCGGCTGCGGCAAGATTTCTGAAAGCCGGGAGGGTGGCAGGCGGAGGAGAAGGCCCACTTGTATTGACATCATCCCAATCTGGGAGCGGTAGCGGGGGTAACGACCACGATGCCGTCTTCCGTCACGGGGAAGCGGGCACGGTCAGACTCCAAGTCGTAGCCGATGACGGAATTGGGTGGAATGACGACCCCTTTATCGATGATGGCGCGACGGATACGAGACCGTTCGCCGATCTCCACGTTTTCCATGATGACGGATTCCAGGACTTCCGCATGCTGGTCCACGCGGACATCCGGCGCCAGCACACTGTTTTGCACCCGTCCCCCTGCGATGATGCATCCGCCGGATACGATGGAATCCAAAGCCATCCCCATTCTCCCGCCGGGATATTGGTCCGCAAAGACAAATTTGGCTGGAGGAAACTGCCCCTGGTAGGTACGGATGGGCCAGTCTTCATCATAAAGGTTGAGGAGCGGATCGACATTGACCAGATCCATGTTGGCCTCATAGTAGGCATCCAGGGTGCCGATGTCCCTCCAATATTTGACTTGTTTTTTATTTTCATCCTGAAAATTATAGGCGAAGACCCGATAGTCACGAATCATCGCGGGGATAATGTTTTTGCCGAAATCATGGGCTGTCTCCAGATCGGCATCCTTGCGCAGTTCCCCATAGAGATGTTCCGTGCGGAATAAATAAATTCCCATGGAAATGAAGGCATGCGACGGGTCATCGGGAAGGGGAAACGGGTTGGCCGGTTTTTCTTCAAAGCGGATGACGCGCATGTTGGAATCGACTCCCAAGACGCCGAACTGTTTGGTTTCTTCAATCGGCCATTCGATGGCTCCCACCACGGCATCCGCCTCGGTTTCCTGCATGAAACGGTACATGTCGGCATAGTTCATTTTGTACACATGATCCCCGGCCAGCACCAATAAGTATTTGGGTCGTTCCTGTTCCAACAGGAATAGATTTTGATAGACGGCATCAGACGTGCCTCGATACCATTCGGCGCTGATGCGTTGTTGGGGGGGGATCGAGAAGATGAATTCTCCCAGGTCGGGATTGAAGATCGACCACCCCCGCCGAATATGACGATCCAGCGAGTGGGATTTGTATTGAATCAGGACCGCGATTCTGCGGAGCCCGGAATTGAGGCAATTGCTCAATGTGAGGTCGATGATGCGGTATTTACCCCCAAAGGGGACGGCCGGTTTCGCGCGATCCTGGGTGAGGGGAAGCAGTCGTTCCCCGCGGCCCCCAGCCAGAATCATGGTGTAAATATCCTGCATAAGTGATTCGTACTTTTCGAGCCGGGATAGCTGGACTGTCTTCTCAGAATCCTAATCCTAAATGAGTGGAAAGTATAGATGGAGAAATGAGAAGGCTGGTCTGGGGAATCTTCTCGAATCTAGGCAGATGATTTGAGTAATCCCTGGATGGCCGGTTCGATGTCGGCTGGAGTCGTGGTGGGGGCAAACCGTTGACGGATGTTGCCGGTCTGATCCACCAAAAACTTGGTGAAGTTCCATTTAATGGCCTCAGATCCTAAGACACCAGGTGCCTGGGATTTCAAATGTTCAAACAAGGGATGCGCATTGGGGCCGTTGACGTCAATTTTGGCGAACATGGGGAAGGTCACCTGATAGTTGGCCTGACAAAATGAAAGGATCTCCTCGTTTGTGCCTGGATCCTGTTTGCCGAATTGGTTGCAGGGGAATCCGAGCACTTCCAGTCCTTGAGCATGATAGGTTTGATAGAGTTTTTCCAGGCCTTTGAAGTGGGGAGTGAATCCGCATTGGCTGGCCGTATTGACGATCAGCAAAATTTTCCCACGGTAGTCACCGAGTGATCTGGTCTGGTCAGCCATAGTCTGGCATGTGATGTCATATAACGTGCTCATGGTATTTCTTCCTTTGTTTCCGTGACGTTAGCCCTTGTTGTGAAATACAGCAAAGTATGCAGGAATCAGCCTGACCTGTGCAAAGCCCCGAGGCTTTGAGGTTCCTCCATCTTGCCTTAATTAAAACAGAGTGTTTGGCGTAATTTGGGAAGTCCCGGAGAACAAGGCCGGTATGAGTGGTTCAATTGACAGAAGTGGAGCTGTCCTGTAACCTGTGGACAGTTCATGACGATTCGGTCCGGCGGCGTGAACGCACGAAAGACTCCGGGCCCCGCGATCGTATCGCGACCAGACTCTGCTCGGAGCGGACTTCCCACCCTGGTTTTTCCCTCCCTCGGTTATCTGACCCCGTGTCAATACGATCTTAGTAACAAAAGGAAGTAGTATGTCTTCAACTGTGTTATCTCAGTTTAGTGCTCTTGGTGTGTCTTCAGCTTTGGTTCAGGCTCTGGAGCAAGGCGGGTTGGTTGAACCGACCCCTATTCAGCAACTGGCTATTCCTCCGGCACTTGCCGGAAAGGATGTCATGGGCTGTGCCCAGACCGGTACCGGCAAGACCGCCGCATTTGTCATTCCCATGATCGAACGATTGGCCGAAGGGCCAAAATCGGCTCCCCGAGGATTGATTCTCGCTCCCACGCGGGAATTAGCCTTTCAAATTCAAACCACGATTACCAAGTTCGGACGGGCGCGCGGAATTTTTGGCACCACGGTAGTGGGTGGTGATGATATGCAAGCCCAGATTCGCGGGTTGCGGCAACGGCCAGACATTCTGGTGGCCACACCCGGGCGATTACTGGATCATATGTGGCAGGGAACGGTATCCTTCGCCAAACTCCAAATCGTAGTCTTGGATGAAGCTGACCGGATGTTGGATATGGGGTTTGCACCCCAATTGAATCAGATCATCGAAGCCTTGCCCTTGGTTCGGCAAACGCTGCTGTTTTCCGCGACCATGCCGGATAATTTGGGAGATCTGGCCAGAATGTCCTTGAATGAGCCGGTGAAGGCCCTAGTGTCGAAATCCGCGACTCCGGCTGAAGGAGTGACGCATACCATTCACCATACAGTGTCGTCCGATAAAACACCCTTGCTCATTTCCTTGCTAAAGGAAACCAAGGAGTCGGTGTTGGTCTTTACGCGAACCAAACACCGGGCCGATCGAATCGGTGAAACATTGGAAAAAATCGGTCATCGAGTGGCGGTCATGCATGCCGGCCGTCGGTTGGGGCAGCGGCGTAACGCATTGGAAGGGTTCAGGCGTGGTCGCTTCCAAATTCTTGTGGCCACCGACATTGCGGCTCGTGGGCTGGATGTCGACAATATCCGGCACGTCATTAATTACGATTTGCCGAATGTCCCGGAAGATTATGTCCATCGGATTGGCCGGACAGCTCGAATGAAAGCCACCGGTGGAGCGACGAGTTTTGTGACTGAAGAGGATATCCGATCTTTGCGCGCGATCGAACGACTGTTGGGAAAGGCTGTGCCCCTTGCGGCGGGGAGCCGTCCTCCGGTCGTGAGTCATGCGGCAAATCGGGCACCCCGGCCGCAGGTGGCCAATGGGAATGGCCCCAGAGGTCCCCGGCCAGATCGTCCAGGATTTGGAAATGGGAACGGTCCTGGTGGCCCCCGGTCGGATCGTCCACGGCGCAATCAGCCGGGACGTGGGCCGCGCCCTTCGTCCTATAGTTTTTAGGGTACTGGAAGAGGAACACTTCCCTTCAAGAGGAGTGTTGTTCTTTCTAATGTGTTCGTAGCAGAAAACCCCCAAGAGGCTCATCGTCCCTTGGGGGTTTTTTTTAATGTGTGTCGTTGCGTCAGTCTCTACCTGATGAGTTGGGTGTCACACCATTTCCGTTAATCGGAGTTGCCTCTCCTGATCGGACCCGCAGTCTGTTTAATCCACGCCAATTTTTGGCTCGGAAAAATTCTCTTCGGCGGTATTCTTATAAAACACGAGCAGATCTCTAATCGAAACCAGGCCGGTAATCGCTGTTCCCTCTTTGACAACAAGATGACGAACGCCCGAATCGGCCATAATTTGATGCGCTTCGCGGGGACTCTGCTGGCTTTCGATGGTAATAAACGGGGTAGTCATAATGCTTTCGACTGTCATGGAAGATAGATCTTTGGATTCCGCTACGCATTTCCGGACAATGTCGGTATCTGTGATGATACCCACGAAGTCCGTGTTTTTCTTCACCAAAAGGGCGCTGACAGTGAGTTTTTTCATGAGTTGAGCCGCTTCGAAGATGGGAGAGGTGCGCTCAACCGACTTCACGTCTTTTCGCATAACGTCCTTGATTTGCATAACATCCTTGCGATGTGGCATGAGAAATCCTCCTAAGTGGTTTGTGTGAAATGAAAAATTGTGTGCCGTGTGTATGGAGAATCCGGTTTTAATTTTTCCCTCGTGCCAGGCGGGCAAACCGTCAGGCATATGGTTGTTTTTTTCAGTATATCATTTTTGTTAAGCGTGGGCTGCTTCAATTCTTTATTGCCCTTCCGGGTGATTTCCTCAGCTCGGGTATTCCTTGTGAATATTTTCTCCGATGTATCGGCTTGTGTCACTTCGTCCTGAGGAAGTTTCGAGATTGTCGCGGACTCCGTGTACGATCTGTGCTAAATTTTACTTATGCAACGGTGGGGTATTCGGATTGGAACCTTGTTGGGTCTCATTGGAATCGGCCTTGTTTTAAAATTCTGGGTCTTCGCTCCTGATTTGATTTCGGTTTCGGTGGTCACCGTGGATCGGGGTCGGGTGGAGGAGACCGTGACCAACTCACGAGCCGGGACGGTCAAGGCCCGGCAACGAGCTAAGCTGTCTCCTGAAATCGGCGGTCGGGTAGCTGAGATTCCCTATCGAAAGGGGGCGCGAGTCCGTGCCGGAGATGTGCTGCTTCGTGTGCATGATGAGAGTCAGCGGGCGGCCGTTCAGATGGCCGAACGGGAGTTGGCCGTCGTACAGGTTAAACGAGAGCGGGCCTGTTTGGAAGCGGCCAGGGCCGAACGGGAATATCTCCGGTATCAGCAATTAAGTGAACGGGATTTGGTCTCTACCGACCTCCTGGATAAGTATGAAAATTTAGCACAAACGACCCGGGTTTTCTGCAGGCAATCTGAGGCAGAAATTGCCCGTGCCCGATCGGCGATTACCGAGGCTAAGGCGGAATTGGCCAAAACCGTGCTCCATGCACCGTTTGACGGGATCGTCGCAGAGTTGGATATTGAAGTTGGGGAGTGGACCAGCCCTTCGCCTCCCGCACTCCCCATTCCACCGGTGTTGGATCTGATCGATCCATCTTCCATTTATATCAGTGCCCCAATGGATGAAGTGGACTCTTCGAAGATTCAGCTGGCCCAGCCTGTGCGGGTCACACTGGATCCCTTTCCAAAGCAGCATTTCAAGGGCCATGTTCATCGCATTGCGCCCTATGTGGTGGATCTGGAGGAACAGAACCGGACTGTGGAAATTGATGTGGAGTTGGAAGAGCGGGCGTTGGCTTCCACCCTGCTCCCCGGTACGTCGGCTGATGTGGAAGTGATTCTATCCACCAAAGACGATGTGTTGCGAATTTCCCCATCAACTATTTTTGAAGGTCATAAGGTGTTTGTTGTTCAACGTGATGGTCGCCTCTCAGTCCGGTTGCTTGAAATCGGTGTGAGGAACTGGGATTTCGTGGAAATTCTCGGCGGGTTGGCTGAAGGGGACAAGGTGGTTTCGTCTTTGGATCAAGAAGGATTGGTTGAGGGCTTGCAAGTCGTGGTGCGCAATTCCTCTGACACGCGGTGATTGAACTTCAACATATTTCCATGGTCTTTGAAGTCGGCGGGCAGCCCATTTATGCCTTGCGGGATATCAGCGAGACCATGTCGTCCGGTGACTCTGTGGCCATTGTCGGACCATCCGGATCCGGGAAATCCACGCTGCTGAATATTATCGGATGCTTGCTTCGACCCAGCTCCGGCGCCTATCTCTTGAACGGCCAGGATGTAAGTCAACTCAATGACCAGGCGCTCAGTCGTGTGCGCCAACATCAAATCGGCTTTATTTTTCAATCCTTTCATCTGGTTCCCCGTCTCACTGCATTGGGAAACGTTGCGTTGCCCATGATGTTTGCGGGCATTCCATCTTCCGAACGCCATGTTCGGGCCTCTGAAGCACTGGAAGCCGTGGGATTGACGGATCGGGCCCAGCATCGGCCGCACCAATTATCTGTCGGTCAACGTCAACGGGTGGTGATTGCCAGGGCCATCATCATGCGTCCTTCCCTTCTGATGGCTGACGAACCGACGGGTAATTTGGACACGAAGTCCGGTCAGCAAATTATGGAGTTGTTGGAATCGCTGAATGCGAAAGGGCTGACGCTGGTGGTTGTCACCCATGATCCCAACGTGGCGCGAAGAGCCAAACGGGTGATTGTGTTGGCTGATGGCCGGATTGTGAAACGGATGAAGGGGCAGGAGTTGTCAACCCGTGCCATGCCTTTTTCCTGAAATCTATTCGGGCAACACAAGGGCCAAGGATCCTTGATCATGTGGGATATGCTTTCGCTAGCCGGATCGGCCTTAGCAGGCCATCGATTACGGACATCCCTCTGTATCCTGGGTGTGGCCGTCGGGATGGCTGCGGTGGTGACGTTGACGGCATTGGGGGAGGGCGCCAGGCAATATGTGATTCAGGAGTTCACCTCCATCGGCAGTAATCTGTTGTCCATTCTTCCCGGAAAAACAGAAACCACGGGGGCGATGCCCGGGTTAGGCGGTGTGCCCAATGATCTGACCTTGCAGGATCTCCTGGTGTTAAGGCGTCAGATCTCTACGGCCCAATACATTGTTCCCATCTCGATGGGCACGGAAACGGTGAGTCACGGTGAGCGTCGACGGCAGGTGGCTGTCATCGGCACGTCCTCCGAATTTCTGAATGCGCGGGAACTCCGGATTGCGCAGGGACAATTTCTTCCGGAAAGTGATGTTGAACGCGGAGCAGCCGTGGTCGTATTAGGGCACAGGGTCGCTCGAGAATTGTTTCCAGGGCGGCAAGCGTTGGGGCAAGTCGTGCGGGTAGGCGAGTGGCGAATGCGCGTGATCGGCATTCTGGCTGAGATCGGAACGCAATTGGGTATCAGGATGGATGAAGTGGTGATGGTGCCGGTAGCCACCGGACTCAAAATGTTCAACCGGTCATCGCTATATCGAATTTTGGTAAAGGTGCGGTCCCCCAGAGATTTGGATGGGACTTGCCATCAGGTGCTGAGCATCCTGACGGAACGGCATTCCGAAGAGGATGTGACCTGTATTACGCAAAAGGCCGTGGTGACCACCTTTTCTTCGATTTTACAAACCTTCACTTTGGTTTTGGTGGCCATTGGGGCTATTTCTTTAACCGTGGCTGGAATCGGGATTATGAACGTCATGTTGGTCACGGTGTCGGAGCGAACCGAAGAGATCGGGTTGCTGCGAGCCCTGGGGGCCGACCGTCGGCAAATTCTTGGAATGTTCATGGCCGAAGCCGTGTTGTTAGGCGGTCTTGGTGGGATCGTGGGTCTCCTGTTTGGCGTTGCCGTGGTGAAGGGACTGGTTTGGTGGTTTCCGGCGATTCCCGCTGATCCTCCTGCCTGGGCGATGATATCGGCCTTGGGCTTGGCGCTGGTGCTGGGCGGCCTTTTTGGGGTAATCCCCGCCAATCGTGCTGCCAGACTGGATCCTATTATTGCATTGCAACGGCGTTGAATGATGACCGTTTGGGATCTCCTACGATTTGCTGGAGGGGCTGTGTGGGCGCATCGCCTCCGTTCCGTCCTTTCCCTGATCGGCATCGCAATAGGAGTCGGTGCCGTGATTCTGTTGACCGCGATTGGGGAGGGGACCCGCTATTTTGTGCTAGCGCAATTCACGCAATTCGGGACCAATATTCTGGCCATCAATCCCGGAAAAACCAAAACGTTAGGTATTCCGGGAATCCTGGGCGGCACCACTCACAAATTGACGTTGGCCGATGCCGAGGCGTTACGCCGTGTACCCGGGGTGGAGGCGGTGGTCCCCATGGCCATGGGAATGGGACGGGTGGAAGCCGAAGGACGTGGCCGGAGCGTGAATGTTCTAGGCGTTACGGCGGATATGCCTCTCGTCTGGCGATTTGCAGTCGGACAAGGGGAATTTTTGCCGCAAGGAGATCTGGACCGGGCGATGTCGGTGACGGTTCTTGGACCGAAGATGAAACGGGAACTCTTCCAGGAGCGGAATCCACTTGGAGCCATTGTGCGGATTGCGGGGTATCGCTTCCGGGTTATCGGGGTGATGGAACCCAAGGGCCAAATTCTTGGATACGATCTGGATGATGCCGTGTATGTGCCGGTCGCGAATGCCATGCGGATGTTTAACCTCGATGAACTGATGGAAGTGGATGTGGCCTATCAGTCTGCGGTTCGGGTGGATCGTGTGGTGGAGGAGGTGCGGAGAATTTTGATCGGTCGCCATCATGGAACGGAAGATTTCACACTTACGACACAGGCGGCCATGTTGGAGTCGTTGGATGAGATTATGCGGGTGGTGACTTTGGCTGCAGCAGGCATTGCCGGGATTTCGCTCATTGTCGGGGCCATTGGCATTTTGACCATGATGTGGATCTCGGTCGGAGAGCGGGAATCGGAAATCGGTTTATTGCGGGCTCTTGGGGCCAGACCGCGTCAAATCTTTTCGATCTTTCTTGTGGAGTCGGTAGTGTTATCCGTCATGGGAGGTGGCCTAGGAATGGTCCTCGGAATCCTGGGGGCGTTTCTGCTCACGTTGGCCCTCCCCGGGCTTCCGGTTTTTGTGGATGAGCACTATCTGGTGTTGGGGCTCCTTGTGGCTATGGGAACGGGTTTGATATCCGGAGTCGCGCCGGCCCGACGGGCGATTCTGGTGGATCCCGTGGAAGCGCTCCACGCGGATTGATGATCTCCTTTTACCATAGCGATTCGGACTTATTTAAGGGCGTCTTCCGGTTTGGTTGTTTGTTTATTGAGAGGATTTCCGGACTCAGTTGTAGGGGGTCTCATCGAACTTACAATTTTTTATCAAGGAGGCTTGCTATGAGCGGATCATTGTTGAAAATGGGAGTGCTCTTGGTGGCATGTGCGTGCCTGTTGATGGCCGGATGCGCCAATTATGGCTCTTCCGGAGGTACCCAAAATCCGCATGTCGCCGAAGCGATAACTCATGCGCAGGAAGCTGCGGATCACGGTGGGATGGGACATGCCGATGCGGTCGTCAAACATGCCGAGGTCGCGCTGCAACATGCTCAGGCAGCCCAAAAAGAGATGAGCAATCCTCATCTTGATGCGGGAGTTGCCGAGCTAGGGGAGGCGATTACTCATGGAAAAGCCGGACATGCCGATGTGGCCACGTCTCACGCGAAATCGGCCATCATGCATCTGAAGGAGATGTAATTGGACGGGTGTTCTTAGGAACCACCTTTGAAAAAAAGCAACCGGGACCCCACCTTGACAAAGGCGGGGTCCCGGATTCGTACTAAGCATGCCGACCGTTAGGGAGTCGGGCCGGCTTTGACATCAAGAATTTTAATATCGAAGTTCAATGTTTTTCCTGCCAAGGGATGATTGAAGTCCAACACGACGACCTGCTCCTTTACTTCCTTGACAATGGGGCGAACCATGCGACCTTCAGGATCTTTTCCCTGTAACTGAATGCCGACTTTCCGGGCATCCGGTGGGATCTGATCAAGAGGGATTTCTTGAAACGCCCGTTCATCCACCTCTCCGTAGCCCTCGCTTGGGTTGACGGTAACCTGTTTGCTGTCTCCCTTTTTCAGGCCGACCAGGGCTGTTTCCAAGCCGGGAATGATTTGGTGGGAACCTTGCGTGAAGGTGAGGGGGTCGCCTCCCACATTGGTATCCAACACTTCTTTGTTGTCCAACGTCAGCGTGTACTCCATGGACACGGTTGTCCCATCGGCAATTGTCATGGCGGTGTCTCCTTCCGGAGACTCGGCCAGGGCAAAGAGTGGAGTCATGGCTGTGACCAGCGCAAACACACACAAGGCGCTAAGGGTAATCCGACGCGATACCATACGACTGATCCTCCGCGTAATAAAATGTTTGAACAATAGACTGGAAAAAATCTCGGCTCTTAGCCGGGGGTCAAAAAGGCGAGCGGTTCCAGGCCGGGAATTATTGAATAAGTGTATCAGACCCCGATCAGTTTGGCCATGTGAGGCCTGAGGGATTTGTCTTGTCCGGAAACCTCAATTCGGTTAGCCTTTCTTATCATGATGGGAAACAGTTTTATCTCAACGGCATTCTGCCTGCTCTATGAGGAGGTCATCGCGTGGAACCCAACGAACGAACTGTCAATGCCAAGCAAAAAATAGCTCAGCAACGCCGGGAATTCTCCTGTCGGGAAGTGGATGAGCCTCAAGATGCACGGCTTCCGGAAGGCCAGCATTTGGTGAATAATTTTCCCGTGTTAGACTTGGGATTCAAGCCGGATATATCCCTGGATGACTGGACACTCACGATTGACGGATTTGTGGCCAATCCGGTGACCTGGTCCTGGAAGGAGTTTCAAGAACAACCCTCCGTGGACCTCGTCACTGATTTTCATTGTGTGACTACCTGGAGCATGTTGGATTGTGCGTGGACGGGGGTCCGGTTTCAACATGTTCTTGAATGTGTTCGTCCCCTCTCATCCGCCAAATATGTGCTCTTTGAATCCTATGACGATTACACCACCAATCTTCCCCTGAATGTTTGTGATGACGAAGATGTATTGTTGGTGACTCATTGGAATGGCAAGCCCCTGAATCGGGACCATGGATGGCCGGTTCGCATGTTGATTCCCAAGCGGTACGCGTGGAAGGGGGCCAAGTGGATCAAGAAGATTACCTTTTCGGACCGGGATCAAAAAGGGTTTTGGGAAGTCCGCGGCTATTCCAATACGGCCCTTCCGTGGAATAACGACCGCTATGGCTGAGAAACCTGATACGTAACAGGTTTTCGGAATGCAAAGTGGTGACCCTTGTCGGGTCAACCGTCGTCATAATCATGGCCAATGAACGATTTGCTGAACGATGATGCGAGGGGATGAGTTTCGGGTAATCAGGGTTGAAGCCTGGCCTGTCGTCCTTCCGCTTGTAGAACCATTTGTGGTGGCCACAGGTTCAATGACGGTGGCGCACAATGTGTTTGTGCGGGTTCAACTGCAAAATGGAGCCTACGGATTCGGGGAAATGGCTCCTTTTCCCGATATCTCCGGTGAAGATCAAGCCGGATGTCTTGCAGCCTTTTCTTCCGCTGCGACGATTCTTCTCGGACAATCGGCATGGCATTGGCGAAAGTTGGCCCTTGAACTTGTAGCGTGCACTCTGAAGGTTCCCGCCGTGCGGTGCGGGTTGGAGACCGCTTTGTTGGATGCGCTGTGCCGTGGAATGCGCGTGCCCCTTTGGTCCTTATGGGGCGGGGCGGATGTGCGGATTCGGACTACCGATGTGACCTTGCCGATTGGAGAAATCGAGCAGGTTGTGGAAACGGCGAGACGATGGTTTGCCAGGGGTTTTCGAGTGTTTAAGATGAAAGTCGGACAGGATGTTGAGGCGGACATTCAGCGTGTGGATGCCGTGTTCCGGGTTTTTCCCTCCGCGTCTTTTGTGATTGATGCCAACCAGGGCTTTACTGCCAATCAAACACTCATATTTCTTGATGCCGTGCACCGCCGTCGGATTCCGGTCATATTATTGGAGCAACCGGTTCATCGTGAGGACTGGGATGGGTTGCTCACCGTGCATCGTCAGAGTTCCATTCCCATTGCGGCCGATGAATCAGTGCGGTCGTTGGCTGATGCTGAACGATTGATTCGGGCTCAGGCTGTTGATGTCCTCAATATCAAAATCACCAAATGCGGGGTGGTGGAATCGGTGGACATTGCCAATCTTGCCAGAGGAGCCGGTCTTCGATTGATGATTGGAGGCATGGTGGAAAGCCGCGTGGCCATGGGTTGTTCGTTGAGTCTTGTCCTTGGCATCGGGGGATTTGAATTTATTGATTTGGATATGCCCCTGTTGCTGACTCACGATCCCATCGTGGGTGGTTATCGTTATGAAGGTCACGCGTTATATCCCTGGGAAACACCCGGACTTGGCCAGGAATTACCAAGCGATTCCCTGCAGACCATCGTGATTCAGTAAGGGAAGTTTCGACGTGTGGATTCAGCCGGAAAAATGGGTATGAAAGAAATTACTCTCATCGGTCCTTCTCTTGCATGGTTTTGTTTTCCTGAGTAGGATGTTGACAGATCATCCATTATGGATCAGGGAGGAATCGCATGATCGTTTTTTGGAACAGACACCTCTATAAGACCATCATCCCCTGCATACTGTTTGGGATGGTGTCGGTTTTCTGTGCTTCGGTGACATTTGCACAAGATCTGGAATCGTTTGAGAAACGGGTAACGCAACATCGGCTGGAAAACGGGTGGACGTTCATCATCGTTGAACGCCCCGTCGCGCCGGTTTTTTCATTTTTGACCCGGGTCAATGTGGGCTCGGCCCAAGAGAGTGCGGGACAGACGGGGTTGGCACACATGTTTGAACATATGGCGTTTAAAGGTACGCCCCATATCGGCACTTTGGACTATGAAGCGGAGAAAAAGGCTCTGGAACAGCTGGAAACCGCCTATCAAGCGTATCAACGGGAGAAATTGTCGTCCCGGGCCGATCCGGAAAAAGTCAAGCGTTTGTACGAAGATTTCAAGGCCAGTCAGAAGGATGCTTCCCGGTTTGTCGAAAAAAATGAATTTGGGGATATTATCGAGCGTGAAGGCGGGGTCAATCTCAATGCGTTTACCGGAGCCGATGTAACCGGCTATTTTTATGCCCTACCGTCCAATAAGATTGAACTGTTTGCCTATTTGGAGTCTGAGCGGTTTCTTCATCCGGTGTTCCGGGAATTTTATGAGGAACGGGATGTGGTGATGGAGGAGCGTCGCATGCGGACGGAAAGCCAACCGTTCGGTCGGTTGCTCGAACAATTCGTCTCAACCGCCTTTATGGCCCACCCCTATCATCATCCGGTGATTGGCTATGCCAGCGATATTCAAACCTACACCATCACGGATGCCAAGAAGTTTTTCCAGACCTATTATATTCCCTCCAATATGGTGACGGCCATTGTCGGAGATGTGAAGGCCGACACGCTCATTCCGATCCTTGAAAAGTATTTTGGTCGGATTCCATCCGCTCCGGCACCTCCGCCCTTGCGAACCGTTGAACCGCCTTCCATTGCCGAAAAAATCGTCATTTTACGTGATCCGTCCCAACCTCTGTATGTTGAAGGCTACCATAAGCCTGCAGTGACCCATTCCGATCAGCCGGTTTACGATGCGATTGATGATGTGTTGACGAATGGACGCACGGCCCGGTTGTACCGGTCGCTCGTTCGGGATAAGCAGATTTCCGTGAATGTCGGTGCTTATGGAGAATATCCCGGCGACAAATATCCTCATGTGTGGATGGCTTATGCGGTCCCCTCCCGAGGGGTTGATAATCTCACGGTGCAACAGGCCTTGCGCGAGGAATTTGAAAAACTCAAAAACCAGGATGTGTCTGATGAAGAGTTGTCCCGATTTCGAACCAGAGCCAAAGCCGGACTCATCCGGGCCTTGGACAATAATTTAGGGTTGGCCATGCACCTCACGGATTACCAGATGCTCTTTAACGATTGGCGGGAGTTGTTTCGATATATTGAACGACTGGATAAAGTCACCAAAGCCGATATCCGCCGTGTGGCCACTAATCTGTTTCAGCCTCAGAATCGTATTGTCGGGATGATTGAGACGGTCTCGACTCCGGAGGCCGTGAAGCAAGCGGTTTCGGGAGGAGGACAGTCATGAAAATGATGGCATCAGGGCAAGGCAGCAAATTCACTCTCTGGAAGTTGTGGGTCGGCGTGGCGTTGGTTTTGTATCTGTGCTCAACTCCTGTCCAAGCCCAGGTTACGCAGGTTGACGAATTGACGTATCCGCCATTGGGAGAACTGGTCATTCCCAAGGCTGAACGGGTGGTTCTCGAAAACGGGTTGGTGGTCCTCCTCATGGAAGACCATGAATTACCCCTGGTGACCGTTTCGGCCATGATCCGGACTGGGTCCCGTTGGGAACCCCAAGAGAAAATCGGATTGGCGGGCTTAACCGGCGTGGTGTTGCGATCAGGGGGGACACAAAAACGTTCCGGGGATGAACTGGATGAATTTCTGGAAGCCAAAGCGGCAGCGATCGAAACCTCCATCGGGGATTCTGCCGGCACGGCTTCCATGAGCAGTTTGTCTGAAGATTTCCCTGAAGTATTTCGGGTGTTCGGCGAGGTGTTGCGATATCCGGCTTTTGACCCCGGCAAGTTGGCCATTGCCAAAAACCAGGTCATGGCAGGCATTTCACGACAAAATGATGATCCGGACAGTATTGTGTCACGCGAATTTAAAAAGCTAGTTTACGGGCCGGAGTCCCCCTATACGTGGGTGCCGACCTATAGCACGGTAGGTCGAATTACCCGGGATGACGTCGTGAATTGGCACCGGGCTTATTTCCATCCAAACCGGATTATTCTTGGAGTTTCGGGAGACTTTAAAAAAGACCATACCTTGGCGCTTATTCAGGATGTTCTTGGGGATTGGCCTAAAGGGTCCGAGGTGCAAGATCCTCCTACTCCATTTCGCACTCAATCGGTGCCCGGGGTGTTTTATATAGAAAAAAACGATATGACGCAGACCAAGATTGCGATGGGGCATCTGGGCATTCGTCGGGACAATCCGGATTATTATTCCCTGGTGATCGTGAATCAAATTCTTTCGGGGTCTTTCGGAGCGCGGCTCTTTTCCAATATTCGCTCCCGGCAGGGCTTGGCCTATGATGTCCATGGCGGCGTGGGATTGGATTGGGATCATCCGGGAATGGCTATCCTCTCGATGTCCACGAAAACGGAAACCACAGCCAGGGGTATTGAAGCCCTGATTGCCGAAGCCCGCAATATGGTGACCAGTCCCCCTACGGAGGATGAAGTCAATAAAGCCAAAACCAGCATCCTGAATTCATTCGTGTTTTCGGTGGATTCCCCGGCCAAGGTGCTTGGAAAGTATCTGACCTATGAATATTATGGATATCCCTCGACTTGGCTTCAGGAATTCCGGCAGGGCATTGAACGTGTGACCACCGCTGACGTTCGGGCCGCGGCAAAACAACATTTGCGTCCAGGGGAATTTTCAATTTTGGTGGTTGGTTCACGGGTGGGAACCCGCCCGGCACTGACCCGATACGAGCACGTCCAGGAATTGGATATTCGCATCCCGGAACCTCCAGACGGGGCCTAATGTGTCATCGTGTCGAAAATCTCTCATGTGTTATAGTCAGTTCGCTCAGGTACAAGGGGATACGATGAAATCTCGAATGCTTGTGCGCATCCGAACCCTGCACTGGGTGCTAGGACTTTTGTTGTTGGTAGTGCTGAGCGGATGTGAAACAAATCCGTATACCAACCGCTCTCAATTTTTATTGATGCCCTCCGGGTATATGAATGAGATGGGAGCGGCTCAATACGGTGAAGTGTTGCAGGATCCCAAAGTGCAGTTATCCAAGGACCCTCGGGAAATAGAGCCGGTCAAACGCGTGGCTGCCAGGATCATTGAGGCGGCCAAACGGTCCAAATATGGCCAAGCGGCCCAAGAGTTCAAATGGGAAGTGACGGTCATTAAGGATGATGCCACTAAAAACGCCTGGGCGTTGCCCGGGGGCAAAATTGCGGTTTATACCGGGATTTTTCCTATGGCCAAAAACGAGGCGGGGTTAGCGGCGATTATGGGGCATGAAGTGGTTCATGCGTTGGCCCAGCATGGCGGGGAGCGGATGAGTCAGGGGTTGATAGCCCAGTTGGGCATGACCGCGGCGGCGATTGTCTTATCCACGCAAGGGGCCAATCCGGCCCTTGGACAGTTGGGTATGCAGGCCATGGGCTTAGGGGTACAGACGGGAATCCTCTTACCGTTCAGCCGGAAACATGAGTCGGAAGCGGATTATGTCGGCGTTCTTCTGTCCGCTGATGCCGGGTATGATCCACGTGAAGCCATTCGGATTTGGGAGCGAATGGCCGCTACGTCACAGGGGGCGCCACCCGAATTTATGTCCACCCATCCCGCTCATGAAACCCGCATTGCTGATTTAAAGTCATGGATGCCGGAAGCGCTAGCCATCTATGCCAAAGCCTCCAAGGCTTCTGGAAAGGACTTGCCGGTGATTGTTCCGCCACCATCCCAAGAGACTCGCCTGAAAACCGGAGTTCGATAACCGGTCAGGACGGATTGAGACCGTTCCCATCCCCTGCGGTTGTTGAGAAGTACCGTTCCCAATTTAAAATGGCCGATGAGTAAGAGACACGTCACAAATTATTGTCTCTGGTTCTGTCTCTGCGTAGGCAGTCTGGTCTTTTCCGCTTGCGGTCCCAGTGAAGCCGTGGTGGAAATTGCCCTGCATCCGACCAAGTCGAATCTGCTCTACATTGCGACCAATCAATACATTTACAAATCCCGGGATGGCGGCCTGACCTGGCAGAATATTTCACAGGGAATGACGCATTCCCGGGTGATTTCCCTGGCTGTTGACCCCTTATTTCCCGCCAACATTCTGGCAGGGACCAAAGGGGATGCCGTGTTTAAAAGCTTTGATGGTGGACAACGCTGGGTCTCACGAGGGCGAGGACTGGACGATGTGACCATCTCGTCGGTCGTGCATCAGGTAGTCTTTGCGCCGGGATCCTCCAATCATATTTTTGCTGCGACCTCATTAGGGGTCTTTGAAACGCAAGATGGAGGGGAGTTTTGGACGAAGCGGATGGACGGGATGAAGGAAGTATTGATGGTTGTCAGCCTCGATTTGGACCCCAATCAGCCACAAACACTGTATGCCGGGACCAGTGGTGGGGTGTATAAATCCATGGATGGGGCCAAAACCTGGATTCAGGTGAATCATGGGCTCGTGGCCCCGGACGTTCTGAAATCTTCCCGGGCACTAGGGGTAACCAGGATAAAGGTTGACCCTCACCATCCCGATACGGTGTATACGGCTTCCCTGGATGGCTTGTATAAAACCGTGAATGGGGGGCAATCCTGGGAGCGCATCGGGGCCACGTTAAGTGATCAAATGCTCAGTGATCTGATTCTTGATCCCCGGCAGCCCGATATCCTGTATGTGACGAATCGGGAAGGGGTTGCGCGAAGCCAGGATGGCGGTGAAACCTGGGAGTACCGGAATGCCGGATTGACGAACCTCAATATTCGTGCGTTGGCGATTAGTCCTTTGGATTCCGATGTGTTATTTGTCGGGACGAATGGAAAAGGATTATTTCAAAGCCGCAATAGCGGGTTGTCGTGGGATTCGGTTCCATTAACAGTGACTGAAGCGGTGCCGGTTTCCTTTTGACCCGGCTTTCATTGCATTCCTTTCGTCGAGGTGTTTAAGATCAGGTATGTGTTTCACCTGACGATGAGATACAAGTACATTCTCCGAATCTATTTGAAAGGATTTCATTGTGGCGTTTTGGGATTCCAAGCAAGGTCGAAATCGAGCTGACGCAGTGTGTTCATTTTGCGGGCGTGCTAAGGCCGGAGTGACCAACCTCATTCAGGCGCCGACGCGGCAAATGTGTTCACAATGCCAGACTCCCGGATCGGTACTGATTTGTGCCGATTGCGTTCAACAATGCTCAAAATTTTTTTCCGGCCATCCTGACGGCCAGCCTCCGTTAGAACCACCTCCAGGACCTCTGCCCACCCCTCCGGATATCAAAGCGGTTCTGGACCAATATGTCATTGGGCAGGATCGGGCGAAAAAGATTTTGTCCGTGGCTGTCCATAACCACTATAAGCGGGTGTTTAGCGGCAAGGACATTCCTGACGTGGAGTTGGAAAAAGGCAATGTGATGTTGATTGGCCCGACCGGAACCGGCAAAACCCTGCTGGCGAAGACGTTGGCCAAAATTCTCCAGGTTCCGTTTGCCATTGCCGATGCCACGACGGTGACTGAAGCGGGATACGTGGGGGAAGATGTTGAAAATGTCGTGCTGAAATTGTTGCAGTCCTGTGACTTCAATATGGCCCGTGCCCAGGTGGGCATTATCTATATTGATGAGATCGATAAGATCAGCCGGAAATCGGAAAGTCCTTCGATTACGCGAGATGTGTCCGGGGAAGGCGTCCAACAGGCTCTCCTGAAACTTGTGGAGGGCACGATCTGTAATGTCCCTCCCAAAGGCGGGCGGAAGCATCCTGAGCAGGAGTTTCTACGAGTGGACACCACAAATATTTTATTTATCTGCGGAGGAGCCTTTGTGGGAGTTGAGGATATTATCGCTCAGCGAACCAACCACAAACGGATGGGATTCGATGCAGGGGAGCGGGAGGCCAAGGTTCTGAATCCGGATCAATTATTGGCACACGTACGACCGGAGGACTTATTGAAGTATGGGTTGATCCCGGAATTTGTGGGCCGGTTTCCGATTCTGGCGTCGTTGAATGACTTAGCCGTAGAAGATTTGGTTCGTGTGCTTCAGGAACCGAAAAATGCACTCCTGAAGCAATACCAGGCCATGTTTCAATTGGATGGGATCGAATTGATCTTTACGCCGGATGCGATCCAGGCGGTGGCAGCGAGGGCGGCAGCTATGAAAACCGGTGCCAGGGGCCTGCGAGCTATTTTAGAAGAGGTTATGTTGGACCTGATGTACGATGTACCCGCTCTGAAACATATCAAACGGGTTTCCATTACCAAAGACGTGATTGACGGAACGGGCGTTCCGCAATTAACGACATAACGGGCTGGTTTTGGGTGAAAAGATCACGGCAGAGGTTATTGCAAATTTCTGCATTCTATCTTATGCTATTTACAGACAATTCATCGCAACGTATGGGCCCTGTGATGAATGAATATGGTGACGTGGCCTATCATTGATGTTGTTTTGCTCAGGAATCCATAAGGAATCTGATTGGAAGTTTGTCGGAAGTCGCCACCAAATCTGCGTTTCGGGCTGTTCCTTCCCTTCTCATCTCCTCGTTACCGTGCAAAACAATATCGCTTTTAGAAGGAGGGACCCCGATGGGTTCAAAGATTTATGTGGGTGGACTGCCCTATTCCACGGCCGAACAGGAATTGGCTGACTTGTTTGGACAACATGGAAGTGTGACCTCAGCCAAAATCATTACCGACAAGTACACCGGCCAGTCGCGTGGCTTTGGCTTTGTGGAAATGGGTTCGGACGAAGAAGCCCAAAGTGCTATTACCGCGTTAAACGGAACGGAGTTAGGGGGGCGGACCTTGACGGTGAACGAAGCCAAACCGCAAGCTCCTCGAACCGATTTTGGTGGTGGTAATCGTGGACCGGGTGGCAAACGACCTGGTGGAGGCGGCAATCGCGGTGGTCGCTGGTAGTTGAGTTAATTGCATCCCTCTGAGGGACAAAGACCGGGGGTTTCCGAAATGGAACCTCCGGTCTTTTTTTTGACTTGGGCAAGGGGAGCCAGGCAGTGTAGAATGAAATCAGTTGAAGTTGAGCAGTCGTGTGAGTGCTTTTCTCAAAAAACAGAATGAATAATGATCAGCCTTTATCAGGTAGGGTGGCTTGGTGATTGTTCAAGAAAGATAGGTATTTATGAGTGATAGTCAATTTTCATCCCGGACCATGCCCGGAGAATCCCCACCTATTCCAAACCGGGATACGGGTAATACACCACCTTCTCTTCTGGCATTGATCGATCAATGTCTCGCTTCACTTCCGGAGGGAGACAGTCGGATACCGATTCTGTACCAAATAAGACAGCGGGTGTTGGAGCAGACCGCTTCCTCCCAACAGCAAGACAAGGAATTCAAAAAACTTCAATCTGTTGTGGAAAAGTTGACCGCGCCGGCCAACCGGGTTGGGACGTTTTTGGGACAATCCGATGACGGGTTAGCGAAGATTATTGTCGGGGGAAGTGAATATTATGCGAATATTGACCCCCGTCTCAAAGGGGATTCACTCAAAACCGGGCATCAGATTCTGGTCAATGAGGCGTTTGTGGTCATTCGCTCATTGGGGTATGACCGGAATGGCCCTGTCGTCAAAATTCGGGAGATCCTGGAAGATGGTCGCTTGCGTATCGATCAAGACCTGGGACGTTCGGGGAATGTGATTCAACGGGCCGAAGAGCTTCTTTCGGTGGATCTGAAAGTTGGGGAGGAAGTGCGTTTGGACCCCACCATGCGCCTGGCCGTTGAACGGTTGGGACAGTCTTCCTCGCAGTCACATGTCCTGGCCGACTTACCGACGGTCACCTGGGAAGATATTGGAGGGCAGAGTAAGGCGATTTCGGCTATTCGACGGTCCATTGAACATCCCCTGCTCCATGGGAAAGTCTTTAAACAATATGCATTTGAACAGCCTAAAGGATTTCTCCTCTATGGTCCTCCCGGATGTGGAAAAACCTTGATTGGCAAAGCGACGGCAGCCAGTCTGGGGCGTCTGTTTGCCGATCGTGGTTCTACTCCTGAACCGGATTCCCCTCATGCCGCATCCCCGCCCATTACCGGCGGCATATTTTTGCATATCAAAGGGCCTGAAATTTTAAATATGTGGGTGGGGGAGTCTGAGCGCATGGTTCGGGATCTGTTTGCCCAGGCCAGGGCCCATCGAAAAGAAGGAAAGTTGCCCTTCATTTTTATCGATGAAGCGGAATCGATATTGGGAACGCGTCGGGCTATTCGATCCTATAACGTCGCCAATACGGTGGTTCCCATGTTTTGTGCGGAATTGGACGGAATTGAAAGTTTGACGCAAGTGGTCGTGATTCTGGCTTCGAATAGACCGGATTTAATAGACCCGGCCGTGCTGCGTTCAGGCCGGATCGATCGAAAAATTAAAGTCGGGCGTCCTGACCGGCAGGAGACCAAGGAAATCTTAGGGATTTATCTCACATCCGATTTGCCGTATGCCAGGGGAGCCGTTTCCTCCGGGACGACTGGGGAGGAAGCCTGTCCGGATACCCTCATTGAAGAGTTGGTGGAAGAGCTCTTTCAACGGAATGAGGAGAATCGTGTGTTGGCCATCCGGCTGCGGAACGGACGGCGCGAGGTTTTGTATCGCCAACATTTTATCAGCGGGGCTGTACTGGCGGGAATTGTCAGGCGGGCGAAAGAAATGGCCATTGAACGATCCATTGCCTTACCCGAGACTGACGGGGCGGGGCTCTCACTGGACGACTTAACCCGCGCCGTCAATGAAGAGTTTCGGGAAAGCGAAATTTTCCCCCCGGACGATTCGGCGGAAGAATGGTTGAAGCTGCTGGATTATCAACCGGAGCAGGTCGTGGGAGTGACCTCGTTTCGGGCCAAGGATGTGAATCGAGATCGAGTGACTTCCTCGATTATCTAGTCCACGGTAGGTTGATTGGTTTTTTCGATATCCACACCATACCCGTACTGATGGAAATGAAATCTCATGGATGACCTTCGTTTGTTTGGCATTGAAACGGAGTATGGCATTACCCGCGAAGATTGTCCGGAGATGGATCCCGTTGTGGAGTCGATGGAACTGGTTCGGGCGTATCTGCAAGGGCCCTTCCAGCGCAAATGGGATTATCATTGGGAACATCCCCAGGTCGATCAGCGGGGATTCCGCGTGAAGGAACTGGCTCAAGATCAAGAGGAAGCACTTTTTGCGGAACAGGACGCGCATCGGTCGTTTTCTTTTTATGAGATGAAGAGTGATGTGGTCTTGCCGAATGGCGCGCGGTTTTACAATGACCATACTCACCCGGAATACTCGACGCCCGAATGCCGAACGCTGAAGGATGTGGTGGCGCATGACCGTGCAGGCGAACGCATCCTGTTGGAAGCGGCCAAGAGGCGAAATGCCCTGCTTGGGGGAGAGGGCGTGCAGCTCTATAAAAATAACTCGGATTTTCAAGGCCATAGTTACGGCTGCCATGATAATTATCTGGTGTCCCGGTCGCTGGAGTTTCAGTCCCTAGTTGACGGGCTCATGCCGTTTCTTGTGAGCCGCCAAATTGTCGCGGGCGCGGGAAAGGTCGGTCGGGAAAAGCAGGAAGCCGGCTATCAGGCCGGCGGTTTTCAATTATCCCAGCGTGCCGACTTTATGGAACAGGAATTAGGTGTGGATACGATGCACAACCGGTCCATCCTCAATACCCGTGATGAACCTCATGCCGACCGTATGCGTTTCCGCCGGCTGCATTTGATTGTCGGCGACGCCAATATGTCGGAATATGCCACGGCGCTGAAAGTGGGCACGACCCGGCTGGTGTTGGATCTCATTGCCAGGAGCAAGGCTCCGTCGATGGATCTTGAATCACCCGTCCTGGCTATCCGAGCCCTTTCGGAAGATACGGAATTGAAAACCCTGGTTCTTCGAAAAGGGGGTAAGACCATCTCAGGCGTGGATCTTCAACGAGTGTACTTAGACGCAGCTCAGCGGGATCTGAGCGGAGGAGATCAGGAAACCCGATGGATTCTTCAAGAATGGGAGCGCACATTGGATTTGTTGGAGTCTGATCGAATGGCATTAGTGGGAAAACTCGATTGGGTCACGAAACAATGGTTCCTGGAAACCTTCAGGCAAGAGGAAGGGCTCGACTGGGAGGACCCCTGGCTGAAAAGTCTTGATTTGGAATATCATAACATCGACCCGGAACGAGGCCTGTTTTACGGCTTGGAGGCTGAAGGGCGGACGACAAGGCTGTGTGAAGAATCCGATATTCAACGGGCCATCGGGTTTGGTCCCGAGGATACGCGAGGCGGTCTACGGGGAGCCTGTGTTCGACAATTTCCTCAACATCTGGATTCGGTCCAGTGGGAACGCGTCACCTTTCGTCAGGGAGACAAGACCCTCGTGTTCGATATGGGTGATTTGGTTGAGCCCGCTTCGGTCGCTCATCACTTTGGATTGTTAAGGAACGCACAAAAACCCGAAGACTTTTGTTCTTTCGTGTAAGGAGGGATTCATGAATCAGACAACATATCGGGATCATGTCGCTGAATGGAATATGAATATGACTGAATGGGAACGACGGGAACGCCCGGCGGATCCTTTGGGAAAGCCACCAGGAAACCGGGAGCCGGAGGCCGGTCCGAAACGTCCCGAGACGGACTCGCCGTCCAAGGATAACCTCATGAAACGCATGCGCAAGGTAGACCCCAAACAGGCGGAACGCTATCGCCAGCGAACGGGAGAGTGAGCGGCATGGGAGGGCAGGGAGATTTTTTTCAATTATTGAAAGATCAAGGCTACGAGTTTTCCCGTCAGGGAAACGAGCGGACATCATCAGCAGATGCAGCCCATCCCCTTACGACAGCAACGACCGTCCTCGCCTTGAAATATCAGGATGGCGTGTTGGTCGCAGGGGATCGTCGAGCCACCGCCGGGAACGTCGTCATGTATGACCGCACCGATAAAGTGTTGGAGATCGATCGCTACTCGGTGTTGGCCATTGCCGGTGTCCCGGCTACGGCATTTGAAATGGCGCGTGTCCTGGAGCATTCCTTTAAATACTATCGACGGAGTCAACTTCAGGATTTGAGCTTTGAAGGAAAATTGCGGGCACTGTCCACGCTCCTGAAAAATAACGTTCCGGCGGCGTTGGCCGGAACCGGGGCGGTGGTGCCCATTTTCGCCGGGTTCGATCCCGATGACGGGACCGGCAAGATTTTTTTCTATGACATTTTAGGCGCAGAATTCGAGGGCGTGGACTATGCGGTTTCAGGGTCGGGGTCCTCGACGATTCGTGGGATCATGTTTTATGTCAATCAATGGGGTGTCGGTCCCATTTCGGAATATTCCGAGGAGGACGCATTGACGCTGGTGTTGCGACTGTTGACGAGCGCGGCCGAATTCGATTCGGCCACCGGTGGGGTCAATCCGCAGGCCAAGCTGTATCCGGTGGTCAAGCGAATCACGGCACAGGGGGTTCAGGCCATTGCTGTCGATCTTTTGAAAGATCTCTATTCCGGAAAGGTGGTCGGCCATGTATGAGGAACCGTATCGTTGGGTTGAGGCGGTCGCCAATCGCCGACAATACCTGGATGATCAATTGACGCAGGGAAACCCTCTGATTGCGGTTTCTTACACGCAAGGGATTTTGTTGCTCACGGTCCATCGGGGAACGCCCAAGCTGTATGAGATTTATGATCGGATTGCCCTGGGCGGTATGGGGCACCCGGCGGATTTGGAAAAGCTACGATTTTCGTTGTTGGATTTGGCGCATGTCGAAGGGTTCCAACGTTCCCCTTCCGATGTGACCGCATCCAGGCTTACCAAAAACGGGGTGGCACCGGTCGTGAAACAGGCGTTTGAAGAAATTTTTCGTGCGCCCTATATCGTGAAAATTCTTCTGGCCGAAGTGGGCAAGGTTCAGGAAAAGGATCGTATCTTCACTACGAATTATGACGGATTATTTGAGGAACGTTCCGATGTGGGGGTGCTGGCTTCCCGGAAGTCCGTTGAAAAAATCCTTCATGATGAATGGAAGAAGCACGTAGCACCGGAGAGCCTGAAGGAAGCGTTGGAGCGGGCTCTTCGATTATGGGGGTTGGCCAGTCTGCTGCAAGGGGCTATCCAGGATGAAGACGGAGAGCACACGAAGCCGTCGCGACCGAGTGAATCCGACGTCGATCCGATTCCTGACGAAGAGGCTATTCGTCAACGGGTTCAAGAAACCCTCAATAGGGAAACCTTGGAATGTGTTCTGTTGGACCGTACGGTGAGTACGATGGAAACCTATCGTGTGCTGACGGAGGCTGAACTCCACCCTCTGCTGCCATCCGTGTTCAGCCTGCCTCATCAGTCATGAAAGAGTTTCCCCGCCATGCATAATCGTATTTTCGGATTGGAAACCGAATATGGGCTTCTGATCAAATCGGATCAACCGGAATTCTCGCCTTCGTGGGTTGCCCACCGGATCATTGATCATCTCTTTGCCACCAAAAAACATGGGGTCATCGATGTGCACTATCGAGGCTATGACGAGCCTCCAGGCAACGGTGGATTTTTATTGAACGCGGGACGCATGTATGTCGATATGGGTCATCTGGAATTTGCCTCACCGGAATGTCATTCGCTCTGGGATATCCTGACCTTTGATCGGGCAGGGGACTGTTTGATTCAGGACTGTTTGGATGAGCTGGGCATTGCCGATCAGGTCTCCATCATTAAAAATAACGTGGACCATGAAACGGGAGCGACCTTTGGATGTCATGAAAACTTCCTGGTCTCCAGAGACTTCCCTTTCACGCAGCGTGGGCTGGGGAAGTTGATTCCGTTTTTGGTCACCCGGCAGGTCTTTACCGGAGCCGGGCGCGTGGGCATAACCAGAAATCTGGATGGATGGATTGAATTGGAAGATATTGAGGGCGTCACGAGGCCACGATCAAAAAAAATCGCCCAATCCGAAACGGTCTTTCAAATTTCCCAACGTCCGGATTTCATTGTGAATGACTTCTTCGAATGGGTGCAACACAACCGGGCCATTGTGAATACCAGGGACGAACCCTTGGCGGATCCCAACCGATTCCGTCGGCTCCATCTCTTGATGGGCGATTCCAATATGGCCGAGGAAGCCACCCTCCTGAAAATGGGCACGACGGGGCTGGTGCTGCAATTAATCGAAGAAGGTCATGCACCTTATGGATTGGATCTGGATGATCCCGTCCAAACGTTACGGGACATTTCGCATGATCCGACACGCCAATGGCCGGTCACCTTATCCACGGGCAAACAGCTGTCGGCCCTGGAGATACAGGAAATTTTTTGGGAAGCGGCCGCCAATCAGTATGCCGGGCAGGATGAGGAAACCGACTGGGTGCTGGCCCATTGGGAATCGGTCATCAAGGGCTTACAAAAAGGGTATCAGGCCGTGGTCGGCCGGGTGGATTGGGCCTCCAAGCTCTGGTTGTTAGAGAACTTTCGGGAGGCCGAGAAATTGGAGTGGGACGATCCCTGGTTGAAAAGCCTGGATTTGGAATACCACAACGTCAATCAGCAGGAGGGGCTGTATCACGGAATGACGGAGGAAGGGCACGCGCCGTGTTTTATGACCGATGAGGCGATCCGGTTAGCCAAGTCCGAACCGCCCAGGAACACCCGTGCGTTTGCCAGGGGAGAAGCCATCCGGTATTTGACCACACAGTCGGACTCGGGGTTTTCCAATTTTGCCGATGAACCGGACGGCCATCGCGAGCCTCCCTACATCATTAATTGGTCCGTGCTAAAATTTCGCGGGAGTCCCGTCTTTGTGATGGCCGATCCCTTCCGCACATATGTGCAGGAAATGCAAGCCTACTTCCCGGGTGTCAGTCCGGCTTGAAATTCTGCCGAATCGCTAAACATTACCCGGGTTTTGTCGGTTTTGTTTGTTTTGGCGAGAGCAGGCTGCCCTGGCTGCTGTCCTTCCGGTAGGCCCTGGCAAGGGCAATCTTCTTGAATCCGATCAGGTGCCGGTCGCGGTTTTCTCTCCCCGGCGTCCATATCCCATCAACAGCGAGTTGAGCATTTCATAAAAGCCACTCACGGCAACCAGAATCGTCTCGTCGCAGAACACATAGTCCGGCTGATGGAGGCCCGGTGCATCCTCACCGATGCCGAGACCAAAATGGAGGACGGGGCACACTTCGGCAAAATGACCGAAGTCCTCCGACCAGCGGAAGGGCTTGGGAATTTCAATGCCCACAATTCCCGTATCACGGCACATGCGCTCCAGGGCATCGACCAAGGCATCGTCGTTAATCGTCGCCGGGAAATCCTGCACCCATTCGATTTCGGCAAAGAGCAGTTCCGCCGCCGCACAATCGCGAACACACTGTTCAGCTTCGCGTCGCAAGGTTTGAAGGCGTGCGGTGGAAGCGGCACGCAGCGTGGCGCACACGGTGGCTTCTCCCGGTGTGAGGCCAAACGACATAAGCCCCAGCTGCGCATGAGTCAGCGTGAGCATACAATAGGGATTGTCCGTGACTCGGCTGAGTTTGGGAAGCTCGGCCAGGAGGTGTTGCACCGCATTCGCAGGCGATCTCGCCTGTTCCGGCTCGGCCGCATGGGAGGCTTGACCCAGGAGACGCACTTTCATCCCGACGGACGCACTGGCAAACGTTCCCCGCCGGTACACGATATGTCCTCTGGGGAAACCGGGGAGATTGTGCAGGGTCATGGCGCAGTCCGGCCGGATCTTCTCAAAACTGGGATCACCGATCACGGCCCGTGCGCCTGCGCCGGTTTCCTCCGCTGGCTGAAACAAGAGCACTACCCGTCCACAGCCTGGCGGCGTGCGATGCAGCAGCGGTGCCAGGCCCGCCACGATGGCCATATGTCCGTCATGACCGCACCGATGAGCGATGTTCGCTCCCGGAACGAGCCATTGATGTTTGTCGGCTTCTTCCACAGGCAGCCCGTCCAGTTCACAGCGGATCATCACCGTCGGTCCGGGATGACGCCCTTCATACACGGCGGCGATTCCATACCCGCCCAGATGAGTCAGCAGTTGGTCCGGTGCATAGGAATGCAGAAAATTGGCGATGAGGGTTGACGTCATGACCTCCGATCCGGCCACTTCCGGGCAAGCCGCTAGAGAGCCGCGCAGGGTGACCAAAATGCCTTCAAGGATGTGGTCATGACGAATATTCTGCATGAATTAATTGTAGGGTGGGAATGGGGCCATGTCCACTGCTGGGTTCTCTTTCAGTGAGAAGCACGGGCTTGCCAATCAGGAGAATACGGAATTGTTGGTGATGACGACTCACGGTGTCCACTATCTCTTGGAGTGCCGGGATTTGTGCGATCGGCTGCTTCTCGCACGTTCATTTCCCTGATCGTGGTTGAATACGTTTGTCCATTCTCGCCTGTTTGTGAAAACAGGAAACCAAGCCAGCCCTGCATTTCCCCACCACAGGTTCTTCTCTTTTCCAAGGCAGAGGGCTGTTGACTCTGTAGTCTCGAATGCTAAAGTTGGCCCTGTTTGCCCCTCCGGTACTGCCGTCCAACCGATAGGGCGAACAGGTTTTTGGTTTGCACAAATGTGATGGTTTAAGTGCGATAGGGATGGGATAGATAGTGCAGGAAGATACGATGGAACAAGAAAAGACGCTACAAACAATTTCGCCTGCCGAGCTGGATGACCTGATCTCGAAACTGAGAAGCGAGGAAGTCTCCTCGCTCGCCCTAGTGGGGCCGAAGATGAGATTAAGCCGATCGTCTCAAAACTGGCCAGAGGAGTTACAAGATTTTCCTTGTGTATTTCAGTTAACAGAGTTTGTGGAAAATCTGTCCGAGAAACTTCTCTCTCTTCCCAATCTTACCGCGCTGAACCTGTGGGGCAATCGGATCGGGGCTGTGGGGGCGCGGGCGCTGGGGCAGTTGACCCAGCTTAGAGCGCTCAATCTGGGGAGCAATCAGATCGGGGACGCGGGGGCGCAGGCGCTGGGGCAGTTGACCCAGCTTAGAACGCTCGACCTGGGGGGCAATTGGATCGGGGCTGTGGGGGCGCGGGCGCTGGGGCAGTTGACCCAGCTTAGAACGCTCAACCTGGGGAGCAATCAGATCGGGGACGCGGGGGCGCAGGCGCTGGGGCAGTTAACCCAGCTCACGACGCTCGATCTGGGGAGCAATCAGATCGGGGACGCGGGGGCGCAGGCGCTGGGGCAGTTGACCCAGCTTAGAGCGCTCAATCTGGGGAGCAATCAGATCGGGGATGTGGGGGCGCAGGCGCTGGGGCAGTTAACCCAGCTCACGACGCTCGACCTGGGGGGCAATCAGATCGGGGACGCGGGGGCGCAGGCGCTGGGGCAGTTGACCCAGCTTAGAGCGCTCAATCTGGGGAGCAATCAGATCGGGGATGTGGGGGCGCAGGCGCTGGGGCAGTTGACCCAGCTTAGAACGCTCGACCTGGGGGGCAATCAGATCGGGGACGCGGGGGCGCAGGCGCTGGGGCAGTTGACCCAGCTTAGAACGCTCGACCTGGGGGGCAATCGGATCGGGGCTGTGGGGGCAACGGCGCTGGGGGCAGTTAACCCAGCTTACGACGCTCGATCTGGGGAGCAATCAGGTCGGGGCTGTGGGGGCAACGGCGCTGGGGCAGTTAACCAATCTCACGGCGCTCCGCTTGGCGGACAACAGGATTGGGGCCGCGGGAGCGCAGACGCTGGGGCAGCTACATAATCTCACGACACTAGACCTAACTAGTGATCATATCGGGGATGCGGGGGCGACGGCGTTGAGGCAGCTGACCAATCTCATGACGTTGCATCTGGGAGGCAACGACATCGGGGACGTGGGGGCGAGGGCCCTGGGCCAACTGCGTCAGCTCACGACGCTCGATCTGTGGAGCAATCAGATCGGGGATGCGGGGGCGACAGCGTTGGGGCAGCTGACCAATCTCACGACATTGCATCTAGGGGGCAGCGACATCGGGGACGTGGGAGCGAGGGCGCTGGGGCAGTTAACCAAGCTTAGAACGCTCAACTTATCCAAGACAGAGCTGACTGACTTATCTCCATTTAGGGTGTTGATGGAGAAGGGTATACCTCCAAAATGGGAGACTGGGAATTTATGGAAAAAGGGTATATTTGTGAAGGATTGTCCGCTTATTCATCCTCGGCCGGAAGTCGTCAAGCAGGGACTCGAAGCGGTCATAAATTATTTCACAGAGATCGAAAAGCAGGGGATGGACCGGCTCTTCGAAGCCAAAATGCTTATCGTGGGGGAGGGACGGTCTGGGAAAACGAGCTTGTTGCGCCGGCTGTATCGGCCCGATCAACCCTTGCCGGATGAAGACGAGACCACAAAAGGGATCGATATCCATCGGCATGACTTTTTACTGGATAACGGCCGGCCGTTCCGGCTGAATGTGTGGGATTTTGGCGGTCAACAGATCTATCATGCCACGCATCAATTTTTTCTGACCAAAAATTCCCTCTATATTCTTCTGGACGATACGGCCAAAGATCACAAGTCCGTGACCGACGAAGGGTTTAGGTATTGGATGGAGGTTATCGAGCTGCTCAGTGACCGGAGTCCGGTCTTGATTTTTCAGAATGAAAAAGGTGGCCGGAGCAAGGCGATTGACGAGGCCGGGATCAAAGGCCGATTTCCCAATGTAAAGGACGTGTATCGTGGCAATTTGATCAATTCTGGATCAGCCAAGTCCCTCTCGGGGGCGATCGAGGTCTTTGTACAGAATCTCCCTCATGTGGGAGAGGAGGTGCCCGCGAAATGGGTGGCAATCCGTGCCGCTCTGGAGGAGGAAGCCACGCGCTGGCCTTATATCTCGCAAGAGGACTATTTCAAAATCTACGGCCAGCATCTTGAGTTCGACCATACCAAGGCCCTGCATCTGAGTCGCTACCTGCATGACCTGGGTGTCTTTTTGCATTTCCAAGATGACCGGTTACTGCGCCGGATGGTGATTCTGCAAAATTCTTGGGCGACCGATGCGGTGTTCCGCATCCTAGACGATCCCACGGTTGTGAAGCATTTCGGCCATTTTACGCTTCTGGATTGCGAACGGGTCTGGGCAACCTCGGCATATGCCAACATGCATCCTGAACTGCTGGCGCTGATGGAAAAGTTCGAATTGTGCTACGCCCTGAGGGATCAGGAGGATACCTGGCTGGCGCCTCAACTGCTCTCGCCTTCCGTTCCGCAGGTAGCGGCTGGATGGGCCGAAATCGGCGACCTGGTCTTGAGCTACCGGTATGGTTTCCTGCCCAAAGGCCTCATCAGCCAGCTGATGGTTCGCATGCACCGGTTTGTCCCCCGTCCCGAGATGGCTTGGGCCACGGGCGTGCTGTTCGAACGGGAGCAGACACAAGTATTGGTTCAAATTACGACCCGTGGCAATGAGATCATCCTGCGGGCGCCAGGGCCTGAGCGTCATTGCCAGCGATCTGGATGCGCTCCATGCGAAGTTTCCCGGTTTGGAAGAGAAGCTGGGGAAATGGGTTCCCTGTATTTGTTCCCAATGTGTGGTCTCGGCTTCACCGGAAATGTTCGAGCAGAAATGTCTGCTCAAACGGAAACAGGATCGTAAGCTGACCATTGAGTGTCCGGGGAGTTACGAATATGTCAGCGTGCTGGAGTTACTGGATGGCTTAAAATTGGAGGATCTTCCACGTTGGGCCGACAAGCCGTCCGATGATCGGAATGGCGTATCGGACGCTTCTTCCGACGGACCGACTCCGATGAAAACCATTAAAATCTTTCTGGCCTCTTCCGAGGAGTTACGGGAAGACCGGGATGAGTTCGATCGGTATGTCAGACAACAGAATGACCGATTGCTCCAACAGGGTGTGTATTTGAAGATTGTCCGGTGGGAAAATTTTCTGGATGCCATGTCCGACGCCCGGCTTCAGGATGAGTACAATCGTGAGGTCCGGTCCTGTGACATTTTTGTGAGTTTATTTAAAACCAAAACCGGACGATATACCGAGGAGGAGTTTGATGCGGCTTATCGCGCATTCAAGGACCAAGGGACTCCCCGTGTCTATACCTTTTTCCAGGATGCTCAGGTTTCCACGGTTTCCGGGAACAGGAATGATTTGCAATCACTCTGGAAGTTTCAGGATAAGCTCCGTGAGCTTGGACACTTTTGGACTAAGTATAAAAGCACCGAGGATCTCCATCTTCAGTTTCGAAACCAACTCGACAAACTGTTGTCCCAAGGCCTGTTTTTGATATGAAGAATCCGCTTTCGATAGATGTTTTTCCCGCCTGTGACAACCTCATCGCCAACGAAAAATCAGCGGAGGGACGGATCCATTTTCATTCTGTCCGCCTCCTCTCTTTCCAATGGTACGGACCTGGACGCTCACCCACTCTACTGTGTGAGGGGGCGTTACCGGGCAACCTGGGGCTTCCTGAATTTCAGGACATGAGGGAACGGAAATAGTGAATGGTGTTCTGGATGCCCTGTGCCAGCTCGATCTGCGGTTCCCACTTGAGCAGGGTTTTGGCTTTCCGGATATCCGGTCGGCGGACTTTAGGGTCGTCGATGGGGAGGGGATGAAAGACAACCGTGCTCGACGATCCTGTGAGTTGGATGATGGTGTTGGCGATATCCAGGATCGACCGTTCCTCGGGGTTGCCGATATTGGTGGGGGCATGGACGGATTCGGGGTTGGCCGCGGTTTTGGCCATCCGGACATCGGTGTGAAAATTAGTGTCCCGGGTGGGAGCTTCGGGTTGGGCCTGTAACAGGGCGATGATTCCGGCCACCAGGTCATCCACATAACAGAAGCTTCTGGTTTGCGATCCTTCCCCATAGACCGTCAGGGGATTGCCCTTCAAGGCCTGTACGATAAAGTTTGAGACGACGCGGCCATCGTTGGGGCGCATGCGCGGCCCGAAGGTATTAAAAATTCTCACAATGCGGGTATCCAGACCGTGAAACCGGTGATAGGCGGTGGTGAGCGCTTCGGCGAAACGTTTGGCTTCATCATAGACTCCGCGCGGGCTGACGGGATTCACATTGCCCCAATAGGTTTCCGGCTGAGGATTGACCAGGGGGTCCCCGTAGACTTCCGATGTGGAGGCCAGGAGAAAGCGTGCGCCCTTGGCTTTGGCCAATCCCAACGCTTTATGAGTGCCGAGGGCTCCGACTTTCAGCGTAGCAATGGGATATTCCAAATAATCCTGCGGACTGGCCGGAGACGCGAAGTGCATCACGCCATCCAACTCGCCATCCACGTGCAGGTAATCACAGACGTTATAGTGAACGAAGGAAAATTTTGGATGACCCATGAGCGTGGAAATATTTTCCACACGTCCGGTCAACAGATTATCCAGGCAGATGACGGCATGGCCCTGTCGGATTAAGGATTCGCATAGGTGACTGCCCAAAAACCCTGCTCCGCCGGTCACAAGGACTCGCATGATATGCCTCCTGCATGGTGTAAATGTGTCGGGGGAGATTCGTTATCTTGTCAAACTCTCTAGCGTATTGGATAATAGGTCTAATGTCTATGCCTTCTCTCGATTCTTCTCCGTTTTCCTGGCCTCTGTCCCGTCGGGCCCTTCTGAAACTCGGCGGATTGACGACTCTTGGCCTAAGCCTTCCGGGGTGTGATTTGGGTTCCATGTTCGCTGTGCCGCCACGGGACACCGTGTACTTCACTCCCAATGATAAATTTTACACCGTGAATTTCATGGATGCCTCTTATAATTTCACACGGGATTTGGACGTCGAGCAATGGCAAATGGTGGTCAAAGGCGCGGTGAAAAATCCGAAAGTGATGAAATGGCGGGATGTTCTGAACCGGGACTCCTTCGATCAAGCGGTGACCCTGATGTGTATCGATACGCTTCCCGGGGGAACCAGTCTTGGCACGGCCATGTGGAGGGGCATTTCACTGAAGGCTTTGCTCCAGGAGGTGGGCGCAGATGAAGACACAGCCCGGGATGTGATCTTTCGGGCTGCGGACGGCTATCACGATAGTATCCCGTTTTCTCGGGCGATGCAGGATGATGTGATGATCGCCTATTTAATGAATGGGGAAAAAATTCCCAAAGACCATGGCTATCCGGTTCGCCTGGTGGTGCCGGGATTGTATGGGATAAAAAATGTCAAATGGATTACGGAGATCGAGGTCTATAACGGTGACTATCAAGGGTATTGGCAGCAAAAAGGGTGGACCGATGACGGCACGATTCACATCTTTTCACGGATCGACAGTCCCGGCCATTATCAAACGTTGCCGGGAGGACCACAGCGATTGAGGGGCGTGGCGTATGGAGGTCCACAGACGATTGCCGAAGTCCAACTCAGTTTTGATCAGGAAAAAACCTGGGTGCAGGCCGCGATCGAACCCCCTCTCTCACCCTATACCTGGGTCATTTGGAATTATGACTGGATACCCCCGAACAAGGGTAAGCACATGGTGTTTGTCCGGGCGATCGACGTGAAGGGAAAGATGCAGACTTCAGAGATTACCCGCCCGCAACCTGCCGGGGCGACGGGACTCCATTCCATTGTCCTGAACGTGTCCCAGGTTTAATGTTGAGCTTCCGGTTTCTTGGCCGTGCTGCGAATGGACAATTCCTGTAATTGATTCGGTGAAACCCCGGATGGCGCGGAAGTCATCAGACATTGCGCTTTTTGGGTTTTGGGGAACGGAATCACGTCGCGAATGGATTCCGTCTGACCCAACAGCATGATCAACCGGTCCAACCCCAAAGCAATTCCGCCATGCGGCGGGGCACCGGATTCCAATCCATCCAACAGAAATCCGAATTTTTCTCTGGCCTCTTCCTTCGAAATATTGAGCAGGTCGAAAATGCGTTCCTGTATTTGTGGCGAATGAATTCTCATGCTTCCGCCTCCCAGCTCAAATCCATTGAGGACCAGATCATAGGCCAGAGTTTTGGCCTGTAGCGGCGTGGTATCCAGCAGGCCCATATCCTCTGCATGAGGGGAGGTGAAGGGATGGTGGAGGGCCACATACCGCTTCTCTCCCTCGTCGTATTCGAACATGGGAAAATCAATCACCCATAAGGGTTTCCATTGGTTGCGGTCAATGAGTTGGAGTTCCTCGCCCAGGAGAAGGCGTAGTCTTCCCAAGACTTGGTGAACGACCGGGGCTTTGTCCGCCACAAAGAGCAGCAGATCATCGGGTTTGGATGTCGGGAGTGCTTCACGGAGCGCCGGGCCGTTGAGGAATTTGGCAATGGAAGAATCCAGGCTGCCGTCCTCGCTGATTTTGACCCAGGCCAAACCTTTGGCGCCAAACTCCTTGGCGGTTTCAATGAGATTATCAATACGGTTTCTGGTGAATGTGGCTCCACCGGGAATGATCAGGGCTTTGACCATGCCCCCGCTTTCCACCACGCTACGAAAGACCTTGAAATCGCAGGTTTTGGCAAATTCATTTAGCGGTTGTAATGGCAGGTCAAACCGCAGATCCGGTTTGTCGGTGCCATAGCGGCCCATGGCTTCCTCAAAAGTCAAACGGGGAAAGGGGTCCGGCAAGGTGAGGTGTTTGGTTTCCTGGAAGATCATCCGGACCATAGCTTCAATGAGATTCATAACGTCTTCCCGATCCACAAACGACATCTCCAGGTCAATTTGCGTGAATTCGGGTTGCCGGTCCAGGCGCAAATCCTCGTCACGGAAACATCGGGCAATTTGATAATACCGGTCGGTTCCCCCGATCATGAGAATCTGCTTGAAGAGTTGGGGCGATTGGGGAAGGGCAAAGAACTCGCCAGGGTTGACCCGGCTCGGCACTAAATAATCCCTGGCGCCTTCCGGGGTACTTTTGGTGAGAATCGGTGTTTCCACTTCTATGAAGTCCTGGCGATGGAGATACTCCCTAACCAAGTAGGACACCTGGCTTCGAAGTCTCAGCAACCCTTGCATGCGTGGCCGCCGTAAATCGAGGTAGCGATATTTTAATCGCAGGAACTCCGTGGCATTGACTTCGTCTTCAATGGCAAAAGGCAGAGGTTTGGCCTCATTCAGCAGAGTGAGGGAGTCGGTGCGAATCTCGATTTCACCGGTCGGAAGATGCGGATTCGCTGATCCTTCCGGTCGTCGCATGACGGTTCCGGTCACTTCGATGACGTATTCGTTTCGAAGCCGATCCGCCTGTTTGTGGAGTTGGGCGTTCTGTTCGGAATCGAAGACGATTTGGGTGAGGCCGTACCGATCCCGAAGGTCTAAAAAAATGATGCCCCCATGGTCTCTCCGGCCGGCAACCCATCCCACCAAAGTCACGTGTTGGTTGACATGACTGGATTTCAATTCCCCGCAATGATGGGTTCGTTTCACCGATGCATTCCTTTCTTTATTTCCATATTGAGGTCGATATGATGGACACGTGTTGCCGAAAATTCGTGGCCGATACGCATAGCATCCTGAGTGTGCTTGAGAGTCAGTCGGAGGTCCGGTGTCGAGTTTTTTCAGTCCGTTGGCTTCCGTGGCCCACGTGAACCCCGTTTGGAATCCGCCCACAATGCCGGTTTGGTCGGTCGTGGTTTCGATTGACGGGCTGTGGGTTTGCCCGGGACGAGCAACTGACGCAACGAATTGGCCTCTTTATCCGATAAAAACCGACTCCTGCCCAGGGGCAGGCTTCCCAGATTTAGTGGACCGAATTGTATGCGTTTGAGACGAATCACGGGATGGCCCAAATACTCCAACATGCGTTTTACCTGGTGTTTTCGTCCCTCATGAATGGTGATTTCCACCCAGGAATTGGCTTCAGCCTTACCGGCTTTTCGAACCTTTGCCGGGGCGGTCTGACCATCTTCCAGGGGAAGTCCTCTCTTTAATTGGAGAATTTCCGAATCCTGCAGCACCCCTTTTATTTTAATGAGATAGGTCTTGAGGACATGATGACTCGGATGAAGGCAGGCTTGCGCCATTTCGCCATTGTTGGTGAGTAATAATAATCCCTCACTATCAAAATCCAATCTTCCGACCGGGAATAACCGCAGGGACGGTTTCGGGAGCATGTGTTTGATCGTCGGTCGTCCTTCCGGATCCTGTAAGGTGGACACCACGCCGGCGGGTTTATTGAGAATCAGAAACATGTCGGGAGCCGGGGCGGGGAGATGTTTGCCGCTAATTTTGATGTGATCATGTGCCGGGTCGACTTTTGTGCCCAGCGTGGTGATCACTTCTCCATTTACGGTCACTTGACCCGACTGGATCAGATCTTCGGCTTTTCTTCTGGAGGAAATTCCTGCTCGGGCAATGACCTTTTGAAGTCGGACTTTCTCTTCGGTTTGCACCATGTCTATTCCCATTCGATCGTGGCGGGCGGTTTCGAACTGATGTCATACACCACCCGGTTGATCCCTCGAACTTCATTGATAATTCGATTGGACATGCGCCCCAGGATCTCCGGAGGGATGATGGCCCAATCGGCGGTCATGCCGTCCGTGCTGGTGACGCCACGGATGGCAATCACGGATTCATACGTGCGTTGATCGCCCATGACTCCAACGGTTTGAATCGGCAGTAAGACCGCAAAAAACTGCCAAATCGCCCGATGGAGTTCTGCCCGTTCGATTTCTTCACGGACGATCGCATCAGCCTCACGCAGGATGGTCAGACGTTCAGGAGTCACGGCACCCATGATCCGAATGGCCAATCCCGGTCCGGGAAAGGGTTGCCGCCAGACAATATCTTCCGGTAGCCCCAGCTCCAATCCCAGTATGCGTACTTCATCCTTGAATAATTCCCGAAACGGTTCGATGAGCTTGAATTTCATCCGCTTGGGAAGGCCGCCAACGTTATGGTGCGTTTTAATGGTCGCCGAAGGGCCTTTGACGCTGAGGCTTTCTATGACATCCGGATACAGCGTGCCCTGAACCAAAAAATTGACCTTTCCCATGGCATGTGCTTCCTGTTCGAACGCTTTGATGAATTGGCGACCAATAATTTTCCTTTTTCGTTCCGGATCGGTGGTTCGTCCCAGGGCGGAAAGAAAGTCATTGGCGTGGTCCATGATTCTGACCCGCATATGATAGGTGGCATTAAAGACTTCCTGGAGTTGCGCCACTTCATGTTTTCTCATCAATCCGTTATCGATGAAGAGACAGGTGAGCTGATCACCGATGGCCCGATGGGTCAACACCGCGGCCACCGCCGAGTCGACACCGCCGCTGAGCGCGCAAATGACCGGTTCCTTGCCAACGGTTTGCTGGATGGAGGCCACCTGGTTTTCGATAAACGATCCCATCGTCCAGGAAGGTGCACAGTGGCAGATATGTCTGGCAAAGTTCTGCAAAATCGTGGAGCCATGTTGGGTATGAACCACTTCAGGGTGAAATTGAATCCCAAACATGGGCGCCGGACTTTGCATGGATCTCATCGCGGCCACGGGAGCATGACGGGTATGTCCGATTTTTTGAAATCCCGTGGGTAGTTTTTCCACCGAATCTCCATGAGACATCCACACTAAAAAGGGGGAAGTGGCTCCGAGTCCCGCAAATAAATCCGAAGTATCATCGATCTGTATCTCGGCTCGTCCAAATTCCCGATGGGTCGTGTGGGTCACGGCTCCGCCAAAATGATGAGCCAGTAATTGCATCCCATAGCAGATTCCTAAAATAGGAATGCCGAGGCCAAAGAGACGGGAATCGTGTGATGGTGCCTGGGCGTGCGTGACGGATGCCGGCCCGCCGGAAAGGATGAGACCACGGGGATGATGGTGGAGGATGTCCTCGATGGGGGTATGGGCCGGAAGGATAATGGAGAAAATATGAAATTCGCGGATCCGACGCGCTATCAGCTGTGTATATTGGGAGCCGAAATCCAGAATGACAATCGTGTCGGTAACGTGTGACATAGGGAAATTACGAATTTCATGTGCCCTGCAGGATGCCGAACCTGCTATCTGCGGGGTGCTTCACTTAGTCCAAAGGTTTAAATTTATTTTCCGGTCTCAATGTTGTGACCGGATTTCCTTGCCCTGCCCGGGACTGGGAGGAAACAGCCTATCATGCACTCTCCTGGCCTATTTGGCAAAAGTTTCAGAAACACATTTTTCACAGAAGAGATCGACTCTCTTAAAAAACTTGCCAGAATCGGATTGTATGTGATTGGGAGCTTAATCGGCCTGGTAGTTGGGAGCTTCCTTTGTGATGACCACGTCATGCACATGCGCTTCCCGCAAGCCTGCAGAGGTGAGGCGGATAAAGCGAGCATCCGTTTGTAGTTCTGGAATGGTCCGGCATCCGCAATATCCCATGCCGGCCTTGAGGCCTCCTACAAGTTGATAGACTAACACCGACAGGCTCCCTTTATACGGTACGCGGGCTTCAATGCCTTCCGGAACCAGCTTGGGGGTTTCGCGGCCTTCCTGGAAATATCGATCCTTTCCCCCTCGTTCCATCGCGCCTAACGACCCCATGCCGCGGTATTCTTTGTAGGCCCGCCCCTGATAGAGAACCATTTCGCCGGGGGACTCTTCCGTGCCTGCGAATAATGACCCAATCATAATCGATGAAGCCCCGGCCGCGATGGCCTTCGTGATGTCGCCGGAATATTTAATGCCTCCGTCCGCAATGAGCGGAACCTGTTGAGCTTTTGCTACTTTGGCGCAATCGGCGACGGCGGTCAATTGGGGAACGCCAGCACCGGAGACAATGCGGGTTGTGCAAATCGAGCCTGGGCCGACCCCGACCTTGATGGCATCCGCCCCCGCTGTGATGAGATCCGCCGTGGCTTCGGGCGTGGCCACGTTTCCGGCAATGATGTCCAGCTCAGGGTACCGTTTCTTAACGTCTTTTACCTTCTGGAGGACACTCTGAGAATGGCCATGCGCGGTATCGACGACGAGTACATCAATGCCGGCTTTGGTTAACCGGTCCAACCGTTCTTCGACGTCCGCCCCCACTCCAACTGCTGCTCCGACCCGAAGTCGGCCGTGGGTATCTTTACAGGCAAAGGGGTATTTGATCTTTTTTTGAATGTCCTTAATGGTAATGAGCCCCTGCAGTTCAAACCGGTCGTTGACGACCGGAAGTTTTTCAATCCGATGTTCATGCAGAATCGCCTGGGCTTTTTCCAAACTTGTGCCGACCGGAGCGGTCACGAGCTTGCCTTTGGTCATGACCTGGGAGACTTTTAAGTCCATCCGATTTTCAAAGCGAAGGTCTCTGTTGGTGAGAATGCCGACAAGTTTTCCCTCTTGGGTGACCGGGATACCGGAAATTCGATAGGTAGCCATGAGATGATGGGCGTCCCGTATCGTGTGATCGGGTGAAATGGTAATGGGTGCCAGGATCATTCCGCTTTCGGACTTTTTGACTTTGTCGACTTCTGCCGCCTGGACATCAGGAGGTAAGGCCCGGTGAATGATTCCCAACCCTCCTTCGCGCGCGAGCGCAATGGCCAATCGCCCTTCGGTAACCGTGTCCATGGCTGCGCTGATGAGAGGAATGTTGATGCGAATGTTGCGGGTGAGCCATGTCGATGTATCGACATCTGCAGGCAACACATTGGAGTGACGTGGTAGTAACACCACATCGTCAAAGGTTAAGCCAATCCGTAATTGGTCTTCCCACATGGCCAATCCTATTGCAACGGTTGAATCGGTAAAAAAAGTCTAACGGGCACGGTTAGAGAAATGCTGGTTCATCATAAATTTCTCGGCTGACGCCGTCAATGGATCAGATCGTCCGCACATTTTTTGGCCAGGATATGCCCATTCAGCTTCCATTTTCCAAGTGAGCAAGGAAAGATCATAAAGAAACCGAGGACGTCTCAGTGAGACGTCCTCGAAGAAAGGAACGCAAGGGACACTTCCCGTTGCTGAATTTGAACGTGGCTTATTCGACAGTTTCGGGTAGCGCAGCCAACTGTTCTTCCTCAATGAAATGTTCTTCAGCTTCCTCGGCAGGCATAAACTCTTGGACGCGCATATTTCCGCTATCAACCACATAGACATGCCCTCGACTATCGACACTCAGACCATAGGGGAAATTGAACTGTCCTGCCCCGGTACCAAAGCCACCCCATTGGGTGATGAAATTGCCATCCCGATCAAATTTTTGAATCCGTTGGTTACCG
Source organism: Nitrospirales bacterium (assembly GCA_050248735.1). Classification (GTDB taxonomy): domain Bacteria; phylum Nitrospirota; class Nitrospiria; order Nitrospirales; family UBA8639; genus JACKFE01. The sequence goes on from JBFWRU010000008.1 coordinate 94,902, forward strand.
GTGTCGCTGATCAGAACATCTCCTGATTCCTCTACCGTAATGCCCCAGGGGGACCGAAATTGTCCTGGTTCCTGAGCCAGGGCGCTGCTCGCATGGCCCGGGCCGATTCCCCCTCCCCATTTGGTCAAGAGTTGAGGGAGCACATTGGAGCTGGTATCAAATTTTTGAACTCGATGGTTCCCCATATCGACCACATAGACCGTTCCGTCTGTTTGATCCACCGCGATGCCGCGGGCGAAGTAGAACTGGCCATCGGCGTTTCCGAAGCTTCCCCATTGCATGATGAATTCGCCGGTCTCGTCGAATTTTTGAATGCGGAAGTTGGCGCTGTCTACAATATAGACATACCCTCTTACCCGGTCCACGGCAATTCCCCAGGGGGCGTTGAATTGGCCCTCTCCGTTTCCGCGTGATCCAAATTTCATCATGTAATGCCCCAATTTTCCGTCGAACTTTTGAATGCGATGATTATTAGTATCGGCGACGTACACATTGCCTTGGGCATCACAGGCCACACCCGTCGGATTGTTGAAGTTGCCGTTTGCCGATCCGAAGTTTCCCCACAAGAGAATAAAGTTCCCATTTCGGTCGAATTTTTGGATCCGATTGTTGCCATTATCCACGACAAACAAGGCACCTTGTCGATCCATGGTCATGCCATACAATGGACTGATGAATTCCCCGCCATGGAGGAGCGAGGCGCCCCGTCCAGGTTTTCCCCATTTAGAGACACAAATGTACCCCGAGGTATTCAGTAAAATGCTGGCACTGGCCGGCACAGAAACGTTGTTGTTGGCATCCTTAAACCACACATAGACGGTCTTTGTGCCGTCAACGGGGGAGACCGTAAAAGGGATCGTGGCGCCGAATAGGTTCTCGGGTTCTCCCTCCACCCAACCGGGCATGGTGCCACTGGGGGTCATCGGATTTTCTGAAATGAAATATGCCGCCACGCCGCTATCCACGTCTTTGGCGGAAATGGTAGCGATGAGATCAGGGGAATTCGTCATGTAGGCCCCATGGTTGATGACAATGTCGGGATTTTGAGGAGCCGCGATATCAATCAACACGGGAATGGCGGTGAGTTCTTCGGAAAGTCCGCTTTCGGCACCATCTTCTTTCACGGACGTCAAGGCGTAAAAATAAGGGGTGCCGTTGGTCAAACCGGAATGCGAATATGGAGTGGTCACCCCTTCAATCTTGGTGGAGGTTTCCATATTTATGTTGGGGTCGGTGCTAAAGTAGAGGTTGTAGCTCGCAGCTCCGGGGACCTCCAACCAACTGATGATATTTTCCGTATCCCCAGGCTTGACGGCAAGATTAATGGGGACTTCCAGGTCTGTGGCGACCCGTTTTTCTTGTTTGCCGCGTGCTAGTTCATCCTGAGTGGGTGCAAATTTAGTCAGTCGATGGTTGCCGCTATCAATTACAAACACATTGCCTTCTTTATCCACGGCAATGCCTGAAGGAAAGTTCAACTGGCCCTCGGTTAAGCCCCGATTCCCCCAGGAAGTCAGGTAGGTTCCATTAGAATCAAATTTTTGTACCCGATGGTTTCCGCTATCGACCACATAGATATACCCCAGCGCATCACAGGCGACTCCCCAGGGAGATTTGAACTGGCCAGGAGCATTCCCTTCTTTACCCCATTTCATGAGGAAATTACCCCGGGGGTCGAACTTTTGGATCCGGTGGTTTCCTTCGTCTGCCACATAAATATTTCCGACAAAATCCACGGCAAGGCCCCGAGGATAGAAAAACGCTCCGTCGTATCCACCATCGCGTCCCCACTTCAGTGTGGGAGTTCCATCTGGAAGGAATTTTTGTATCCGGGCATTGCTGGTATCTGACACATACAGATTGCCCTGGGAATCGGTTGTTAAGCCCCATGGAACGTCAAATTTTCCGGCCTCGGCTCCTCTCCAGGCGAATCCAAATTTCCCCCAGGCATTGATAATATTTCCTTCAGGGTCGAATTTTTGTATGCGATTATTTCCGCTATCAGCCACATACACATCTCCTTCTGGGGAAGTGGCAATTCCACGCGGATAGTAGAATTTTCCTTCTTCCGAATCAGGTTCATCTCCCCATCGGGCAAGGAATTTTCCGGTTTTATCGAATTTTTGAATGGAGTGGTTGTCGGTATCACCCACATAGATATGGCCATCTTTATCAATGGCGATTCCAGTTGGGGATTTGAATTCCCCGTCGTCTACTCCTTCACAACCGACATGCATGACCGGAAGATAGGGAGAAGGGATAGACATGATCTCTTCGGAAAGGGGACTTTCACCTTCCTCGGTTACCACGGTGACGGCGTAGTGGTAGCACAGGCTATTGGCTAAATCGTTATGTTCATAGGGAGAAGAAGGGCCTTCTATACAATTGGCTTTTTCCTTCGTCAGTCCAATTTTGGGGATAAAATCTTCTTGGGAAGCAATGGGGCGAGTCAGGTCACAAGGCTTAATTTGGACTCCTTTAGAGGTGGAAAAGTATAAATTGTAATACAGTGCCCCAGGAACGGAATCCCAACTGAGAATGATTTTTCCATTTTCAGGATTGGCCTGAAGATTGGTGGGAGCGGAAGGGAGATTTTCCTCTACGTTTTGACCGGCTCCCCAATCTTCTTCCTGTCCCTCGATTGAGAAGATTCCATGAAATGTGTGGTGTTTGCCAAAAAGGATAGCATTAAAAATTTTGCTTGACATGTGACTCCCCCAAGAATATTAACGCAACTACGCCTAAAATCACGAAATTTTTCAATAAAAACAACTAGTTAAGCATGAAGTCTATCAGGGAAAATTGAGGGAAGTCAAGAAAGGTCGGCTGAGAAAATTGAAGGGAAGGTCACTCTACGGACCTTCCCTTCCTTCGCCAGGTAGAAACCTGTATCCCAGGCAAGGAAGCTCTTGTGTATTGATCCGAGCTCATTCCTTGTCTGCGATGAGGTTTGAGACAATAAACATTTAAGAGGGTTGAGCAATTCCTAATTTCACGACATTAGCTGCCTGAGGACCTTTGGCTCCCTCCACCAAATCGAATTCAACCGATTCGCCTTCTTTGAGAGATTTAAAGCCATCTTCCTGAAGCGCAGAGTAATGGACGAAAACATCTTGGCCCCCTTCAACTTGGATAAAGCCAAAGCCCTTACGATCATTAAACCATTTGACGGTGCCCTTGCTCTTCACGATAACTCCTCCCCTTTCATCAGGTGGTTGTCTATCTAGAATTGATGACTGTTCTAAGCAAAAAAGCCGAAAAAGGAGAGTATTCCTTTTCCGGCTTCCAGGCAGATGGCTTGATTCACTTATTAATACCTTTACAAAAACGGTAAGGATGTAGCACAGTTGAAAAAAACTGTCAATGAATTTCCGAAAAAAACCAACCCTATCCCTGCAGTATTTCGTGGGGATTGAATACGTGATCATCAACTTGAAGAACTACTCATCCGCTGTTCCCGTTCCAACTCCAACCCCATTGCCTCCGGTGCTTTGATCAAGATTCTGGATCGGTATATCTTTACGGAACTGCTGTCGCCCTTTTGGACCAGTCTCGGCGGGCTATGTTTTATTATTTTCACCAAGGAAATGTTGCGGTTGGTGGATTTGGTGGTCTCCCGAGGGATTAGTTTGTACTCGGTGGGGAAAATCATTCTGAACCTGTTGCCCTCGTTTTTGGTCCTCACCCTTCCTATTGCCTGTCTCATTGCTACGATATCAGCCTTTAATCGACTATCCTTTGATCAAGAATTAACGGCTATCCGAGCTGCCGGCATGGGGTTTTGGAGGATATTATTGCCTGTGGTGGTGTTTTCCGGATGTGTTTTTGGATTTACGATGATGCTGTCCCAGTGGGGACAGCCATGGTCGAATGTTTCGTTGAAAACCCTGGCTTTGAGTGTGATTGAAGATGAATTGACCCTGGCCTTGGATTCAGGAGTGTTTAACGAACCTCTGCCTGGGTTAATGGTCTATGTTCCCGACCCGCATCAGGCCAAGGGCCAGTCAGGGATTTTCATTTCCGATCGGCGGAATCCTCAAAAAGCGCTCATCGTGGTAGCCTCAAATTATCGAATGTTAAAACAGAATGACCAACATCAGTTAGGAATTCGCCTGTTCGATGGGGCGATTCATCAAATTCCGGAAGATCCCCTGAGTTTTCATCGAGTGACCTTTCAAACCTACGATTTCTGGTTACCTCCCCCCAATCGTTCTTTGAAATCTAAAACTGAGCGAAAAACCTACGAAGAATTGATCCAGCATTTGGACGAAACCGATTGGAAAGACTCGGGCCATCTCCGACGGCTCATGGAATACTACAAGGACCTGGCCTTTCCCGTAGCAACCTTTGTCTTTGGGTTATTGGGGGTGCCGGTGGGAATCGTCTCCAAACGTTCCGGCAAGGCGGGCGGATTTGCGATCGGAGTTTTAATCATCATTGGTTTTTATTTGCTGAATGTGTTAGGCGAATTTTTGGTGACCTCCCTCGTTTTGCCACCGTTCTGGGGAGCATGGTTGCCCAATGTGATTTTGGTGGGATTGACGACCCTGTTATTACTTCGTGCCCGGCGCGGCTCGTGAGGGCCCACTAGGAATGCGTATATGAAAACCATGACTTGGTACATTCTTGGAAAGTTTGCCCGAATTTTTGGGCTGTGCATGGTCACCGTCACTACGATTTATCTGGTTGTGGATTTTTTTGAAAAGTTACGGAAGTTTTTGAAATACGATGTGGACCTTTCTCTTATTTTCAGTTTTTTTGGATTTCGAATTCCTGAAATTCTCTATCTTCTCGCGCCTCTGGCGGCGCTGATGGCCTCGATTTTGACCGTGGGAGGCCTGAATCGCACCAAAGAAATTACGGCGATGCGCAGTTGTGGAATGAGTTTTTATCAGATCGGCCTGCCATTTTTAGGTTTGGGAAGTATGATCAGCCTTGTATGCTTCTTCTTGGCTTCTGCAGTGATTCCCGCGACTAATCGACAAGCTGATTTTATCCAAACCGTACTGATTCAAAACAAACCTGAACACCTGTCCCTGGAGGCCAATCGGATTTGGTTGCGATTAGGTACTGATGCGGTAATGGAAATTCAGACGGTGCAGGATGATGGCTCACAATTGCAGGGTATTCGGTTATACCAATTGGACGAACCGTTCTATTTGGGGGTGATCGTGGAAGGACGACAGGCGGTTTTTTCCGATGATCAATGGCTGATGAATGATGTGCTCACCCGGCAGTTAGAACCTCACCAGCCGGCGCAGATGGTGACGACTGCCCAGGAAACGCTAGTCTTGCCACTTGTACCGGATGATTTTCGCAATTGGTTGGCGCAATCTCCGGAATTGATGACCTTGGCGCAATTACGTGACCACATTCAACGCCTTGCCCATGAAGGACATAGCCTTGACCGGTATTTGACGAATTATTGGAGTCGCATTGCCTATGGAGTTGCACCTCTGGTTATGACACTTTTGGGAATGTCGGTCAGTTTTTTGGGAAGCGGGGTGCGTGGCGTGGGTGTCGCTAAAGGCCTAGGGCAAACATTGGCGATTGGATTTTTATTTTGGGCGGCTCATTCGGTTGGGGTGGTCTTAGGCCAAAACGGAGCGATTCCTCCCTTCATCGGGAGTTGGATTGCGACCCTGATGTTTTTGATGGTTGGAAGCAATATATTTTTAAAATTGAAATAACCCCAACTAAAAACGGGAGACTTTTATTAAATACTGTTTGACCTCTAAGGTCCATTTTTGACAGATGCTGGTTGATAGGTGAATTTCCCATTTTTTCTGCCATCCCCGTCAAGTTTTTCCTTAACTCAGAAAAATAAGAATCCGATAACATGGGCACGAGAAACACTGGGTTCAACCAAGGAAAAGCCCTGAGAACATTCAAAGAATTTCGGGCAAGAATTCCATCATATAAAAGAGAGGCATCCATCACAATCATTTAATACGACCATATCAAGCCTATACAGGTGACAAGGGCAAACTATCCGAGAGGGTAGGGCGCAAAGCCGAGAGACCATGAACCGAACCGTGTGCATGGCCAGTCAGGCTGCCGAACTGTAAATCTCCGCATACGTTCGTTCATTTTTGCGCCCACCATCCGGATGGGCGTTTTTTTTTGGTCACCAGAACAAGGACCAATTGTATGAACGAATCTCCGAACACTCATTCCTCATCGGCTGTCTATACCCCAGATCCTTTGCTCTCGGAAGAACATTCGCCGGTCGAAAAAGGTGTCTGTCAAAGCGGTTTTTCCCAAGAAGAAGTCAATGCGATCCTGGTGGAATTTCAACCCATTATTCGGCGAATGGCAGGGGCGATGGTGGCCAGAAATCCTTTTTCCTTGGATATTGAAGATTTAGCCAGTGCGGGGACGATGGGACTCCTTTCGGCATTACGAAGATATGATCCTACGCGAGAAATCAAATTCCGTACATTTGCCGAATATCGAATTCGTGGGATGATGCTGGATGAAATCCGAGCCATGGATTGGGTTCCCAGATCAGTGCGGAGCCGACAAGATCAAATCAGGCAAACGGTCAACGAGTATCTTCAGAAGACCGGTGTGGCCCCTACCAATGCGGAGCTGGCGAACACTTTGGGTATTGCGGTGGAGGAATTGGAGGGGGCCTCAGGATGTGCTCCCCGGCTTGTCAGTTTGGATGAACCCGTCGGCACTGGAGAAGACGGATGTACGCTTAGTGATGTCATTCCTGATGCGGAGGAGCAAAGTCCTTTTTGGGATTGCTTGAATGCTGAAATGAAAAGAGCTCTTGAAGCCGCCTTAGTCACGCTTTCGCCGCGACAACAGGAAGTGTTGCAGGAATATTATTATGTCGGAGCGACGATGAAAGAAATCGGTCTGCATCTTGGTTTGACCGAATCCGGAGTCTGTCGAGTCCATTCGGCGGCCATCCGTCAGTTGCAAATGGTACTGAGTAATTTGATGGATGATCCAGGACAGGGAACCAGGCCGAAAAATCTGAGAAAGAAAAACATGACAGGGAGAGAGGATTCTTTCGGGGAAAATTAAATCCGCTCGGTGTGAAAGAACTCGTGCCCACCGATTTTGGCTACTTTTCGGTGAACTTTAGCCCATCGGGGGCTTTTCACAATTTCCGGATTATAAAATAGTACCGCGCCATTCACGATTTCCCGTCCATCCTGAACCAGTTTCCACGCCAGTAAACTTTCCTGCATTTTTGTATTTGAAGGATTAAACGGAATGGTGTCCGGATTTCGGGTAATCCAAGGCTCGAATTGTTTTGGGCGAAGAACGGTGCCCCGCACGGTGCCGTCACTATGAAAGCGATGGGCCATTCGATTCCTGATGACTGCGGCAACGGCCAGTTTGCCGGCAAAGCTTTCCCCCTTGGCTTCAAAATAAATAGTGAGGGCTGCCAGGGCATCGTCGTCATGTCTCGGCGGTTCTTTTTGAAAACTTGGAGAGCTGTGGTGGTTCGTTGGCATTTCCGTTGAGATTTGGGAAGCGACAGCCAATGTCTGATGTGCTAACTGGTCATTTCCGGGATTCAGGGGGATGAGAATACACGAAAGTCCCATCATACAGACGAGAGTGCTATAGTAACCTATAGGAATAATTCGTTTTTTTGTATCTAAGAAAACCGGATCGCTGAAATCTGTCATTTCTTCATCTGCGTTTTGATCGGTTGTCTGATGATTGTGTCGTGGGTTCGTGGTAGGTGTGTTCATGAAGTCAAGCAAAGGGCAAGGCGTATGCCCAAATGTGCGCGACTTGCTCCATGAAGGTCTTTACGGACGGTCTTGGATGAATAGGAGAGGTTGATGTGCGGTAAAGTGAAAATCGGAAAGGTTTCGAGAATGCAATTGGGGGAAACTGTTGTCGTTTCCTGACACCAAACCGGTAGTTTTTGAAGCGTATAATTTTCAAATACTTGAAGCGCAAGAGAAATCGTTTGAGTGAAAGAGTCGAAATGACGACATCCTTCAAATGAAGGGGGAAAGGGTTTTGGTAGACTTTAATCGTGGGTATAGCCCTGTTAATGGATTTTTTGAAAAGTTCTTATGAGTCCAGGATGTCAAATGAGAGGAGGGGATCCACCATGGTAGGCCACTGGGGTAGACAAATATTGCTAATGGTCGTGGTCTCTGTAGCCAATGCGGCGTTCATAGACCCAGTTGGTATGAATCCCGCTATGGCCGAGACCCAGGAGGTCTTGACCGGGCATTCAGCCCACCTTAAGGGAGCCAAAGTCTATTTGAGAGCCGGGGACTATCGAAGGGCGATTGAGGCTTGCCAGCGGCAGATCGATGATTACCCGTCTGTGGAATCGTATGTCTATCTGGCCTATGTGTATCAGGCTTTGGATGGATATTTGATGTCCCTGGTCAAGCAGGAAGATTATGTCAAAGTGGAGCAGCTTTCCCTGAATCTGACGGCTAGAGAAATTATCGACCTCATTGATCCGCCGAATGTGATGCCCCGGATGGCGCAGGAATTAATCCATGAAGGAGTCCGGCAGCAGTTCGATGTGACCGCTGCCATGGCCAATCGCCTGAGTCATCCGCGAACGGATGAATTATGGACACAACAGGCGGCATGGCGTGAAAACAACCCTGATGGATGGTGGGCCGGAATTCCTCCGGAATGGAAGTGGTAGACCTTGATGTAAGCCTCTGGCCAGAAGCCTTTGGAGAGATTTTCTAAGCGCAAAGGGAATATCCTTGAAGTTGACAGGCTCCAGAGGGCCGTTTAGGATGACCACACGTTTTCAGGCGATCCAAGAGTTCGGATGATCGACAGTCATGTTTTATGAAAAAGGAGGCGGAACGTGTCGGATTTAGTGGCCAAAGCAGATGGTTCGAACTGGGAGTCAGAGGTATTAAAGTCTTCGGAATTGGTCATGGTGGATTTTTGGGCAGTGTGGTGTGGTCCATGCCAAATGGTGGCTCCCATCGTCGATGAGTTGGCCAAAGAATACCAAGGCAAATTAAAAGTCTTGAAACTCAATACAGATGATGCCCCTGAAGTGGCTGGCCAATACCAAATCATGAGTATCCCGAGCATTGTCTTTTTCAAGGGCGGGCAAGTCGTGGAAAAAATAGTGGGCGCGCGTCCCAAGCAACAATTCAAACAAGTGATTGACGGGTTATTGGCCCAATCAGCCACGGCGTGATTGGCGCGCGGGTCACTCGGACCTATGCTTGCCGAGCTGCGCATCTCAAATTTTGCACTCATCGACGCTCTCCATCTGGAGTTTCCATCCGGATTTTTGGTGTTTACCGGCGAAACCGGAACCGGAAAATCTCTCCTCATTGATGCCATTCTCCTATTAATAGGGGGACGTGCTTCCTCCGAGCACATTCGATTTGGAGCGGAAGAGGCCGTTATTGAAGCCCGTTTCCTGATACCCGATCGGCATGCCGTTCTAGATTTTCTTTTCGATCATGGGTTTCTTCTCGCCGATCAACGGGATCTTATTGTCCGAAGGGTCTTGTCCCGGTCCGGGAAAAACCGGATTTATTTGAACGGTCAGATGGCTCCGCTGCAGGTTCTGCAGGAGGTCGGGCAGCAGCTGGTGGATATTCATGGGCAACACGAGCAACAAGCTCTGTTATCTCCCAAAGCCCAACTCAGACTATTGGATGCCTTTGGGAACTTGGAGGAACTGTTGGATCGGTACCAAGGGCTATACCGGGAATGGGCGCAGGCAATAGTTGCGCTCCAAACATTCCAAAAGCACGTACAGGATAGTGGGCGACGGCAGGACCTCCTGCAATATCAATTTGACGAATTACGCAAATTAAATCTCCACCCCGGCGAAGACCAGGTACTCAATGATGAATATCATCGTTTAAAGCACAGTGGTCGATTAGGAGAATTGTCCCATCAGGCATTTCAGGCTTTGTATGAGGCAGACCCTTCCGTGCTGGAACAATTGAGTGCCGTAAAGCAAGCGATTGGAGCGTTGAGTGAGATAGATGCCCAAGGGCAAGATTGGGTGTCATTGGTGGAATCGGCCGAGACGGCCTTACGTGAGGTCACCGATGGGCTTCGGGATTATCGTGAAAATTTGGAGTATGACCCTGACCGAATGGAAGAAATCGACCATCGGATGGCGTTGATTCAGCGGGTCAAAAAAAAGTATGGAAAGACGGTAGAAGAATTATTGGTATGGACGCACACGCTGGAGGAAGATCTGGCAAAGCTGGAACACAGTGAGAAGGAAATGATCCGGCTTCAATCCAGCGTGGAAAAGGCTGAACAGGCGATGAAGGCCGTCGCGCTTGATTTGTCATCCAGGCGAAAAAGTACGGCCAACCAACTGGTGCAGCGAATTCGTCAGGAGTTAGCCGCATTGAAATTGGATGCCATGAACCTTCAGGTGAACCTTGATGCAGAAAAAGGAGGCGAGGGATACGGACCAAGTGGTATGGACCAGATCGAAATCCTGTTGGCTCCGAATCCAGGGGAACCTTATTTGCCTCTTGAGCGGATTGCATCCGGGGGGGAATTGTCGCGAATTATGTTGGCGTTAAAAACGGTCTTGGCAGGGAAAGATCAGACGCCTGTGGTGATTTTCGATGAAATCGATAGTGGCGTCGGGGGTGAGGCAGGCATGGTTATGGGAACTCGTCTTCGGCAACTCGGTCAGTATCATCAAGTGTGTTGTATCACTCATCTTCCCCAAATTGCTGCGCAAGCTCATTCGCAATGTGTCGTAGAAAAACACACAATAGATAATCGAACCCTGACGGATGTCCGGCAGGTTCAGGGGAAGGAACGTGAGTTGGAAATCGCCAGAATGTTGGGAGGAGGAACTCTGACGCCCACTATTCGCAAGACTGCCACAGAATTGCTTCGGCGAGGGCAAATGGGCATGGGAGACTCAGGTCTGGCCGCGGCTTCCTCTAAATCCAAAAAATAATCCGCTTCAATCTGAGTCGGTGAGGAAGCCCCTCGTCTGACCGGAAATCCTGCTCCAATCTTGGTGCTTACGCGGTGTCGACTTTCCAGAAAAAAACAACGGCCATACGCTTGGAAGCTAAGGCATGATCCCATCCAAAATATCCTGTGGCTGAATGAATCAGGTCTGATTTGTAGGCGACTAACCGGTTAAACACATATGGAGCTTCCAGGATTTCATCAAACATGGTGGGGTCCATTTCCCGGGTTAATCCCGGGACTTCACTTAAGCTTTCATAGTCTTTCGGACAGCAATTGCCATCCAGGGGTTCCCCAGGTAGATGCAAGCGGTAAAAAGAAGTGCCGCAATGGCTTGTGGGAGGACTGGGGTGGAGATAGAGGACCGCCGCATAGTCACATATCTTGGCCGAGTCCACATGCGGGCGGGCCACGCCTTCGGCTCCTCCGCAAATCTGAATGTGGTTATGCCCCGAAAGCTCGGCTTGGCTGACCGTTTGTGGTTTGAGATGGGGGACCTTCAGCTGTTGTTTGACACAATCTTCAATAAGACGGAGTTCGTTCGGAGTCAACGCTCCGGGAGCGCGCATCCCAGGCCAGGGCTCCGGCCTCCAGGGTGAGCCTAATGTCCAGGTGGTAAACGTCATGCAACGTTGGGCCACTTCCAATGCATTGGGCAGCACGGCATCCTGGATCCAATAATCCTGCCCCGGGATGAGGTCGCGATAGGGAAGGATGGGCATCAGCTGGAGATTCCATGAATCAGGTGGAACGTTTAAAGGGGACAGGGTGTGAAGATACTGGCCTGGAGCTTTTAGGGTCAAGTGAACCGAAAAAGAAAACTTCGGTGAAGTTTTTTTTTGATCATGCTACAGTAACAGCAAGGGAAATTCATGCCAGAAATGACATTATTTTTTAACTGAGACCTGAGTGCAACCGAATGATTCAGCACACGACTTTAACCCTTGATCAGCAACTCACGGATCTGGTTGCCAGCCTCGAGATGGAGGAGTGGAAGCGTCGATATTGGGACCAAGGCGAATTCCTGGCTCAGGAACAGGTGTTTCCTGCATCGATCCTTGATGCTTTCATGGAAGATGTCGAAATGGTTCGCCCAAAAATCAATCGGAATTTTATCCCTGGCCATAAGAAAGGCGGAAGTGTCAGTTTTTATTTAGTACAACAATATGCACCTACCCTTTTGGCGTTGTACCATCATCAGGGTTGGATCAATTTTTTGAGTCGCATCGCGGGAGTGCCCCTGCTGCTCTGCCCCGAAAGCGATCCCCATGCCTGTGCATTATATTTTTACACGGAAGCCGGAGATCATATCGGATACCACTACGACACTTCTTATTACAAAGGCGACCGGTTTACGGTCTTGGTAGGGTTGCGGGATCGCTCAACCAGCAAGTTAATGTGCCGGTTGCATACGAAAGAGTCCGGGAAGCCTCAGGAAGAACTGGCGCTGGCCACCGAGCCAGGCACGTATGTCTTTTTCAACGGCGATAAACTGTATCATGCGGTGACCCCGTTAGGCGTTAATGAGGAACGGATCGTTCTGACTCTGCAATACGTCACCAATCCTGCGATGGGAATGGCTCAGCGGTGGTTTTCCAACATGAAAGATGCGGTAGGCTATTTCGGCTGGTCGGCCCTCTTTGGAAAGCCATCTGCTTAATTCCTTAGGTCAGGTCATTCTCACCGTCGGATCATCATGCCTGCCAATGACCAACACGGTCGTATTATCTTCTCCCCCTAACCGGTTGGCGGTCTTAATCAATGTTTCACAGAGATGTTGCGAAGGCATATGAGCCTTGAGTAACAAGACTTGGATCTCCTCGTCCGTCAGCATTTTGGTGAGACCGTCGGAACATAACAATAGAAGGTCCTGAGAATGCAGGGCATGGGTGGTGACCGTCGGCATGACTTGCGGGTCGATGCCCAGGCCTTTGGTCAGCACATGCCGTAACGGATGAGTGCGAACCTGCTCAGGGGTGATCATTTTCAATTCTAATCGTTCTTCCATCAATGTGTGGTCCCGAGTCCACAACGTGAGCATTCCCTCCCTGAACAGGTAGAGGCGGCTATCGCCGGCGTGAGCGACGGTCGCGTAATCTCCTGAAGGGGCGTTGATGATCCGGATAGCGACTACGGTGGTGCCCATCCCCTGAAGAATGGTATTGAGCTGGGCCTCTTCCCGAATAGCCTGGTTGGCGAATTCCAGCGCTTGCACGAGATATGGCTCATAGCTGTGATCGTGGTCATCATCCTTGTTTTGAAAAGGGACATGGGAGGCCACATACTGGGTAATGGTTTCGACCGCTATGCGGCTCGCAACTTCTCCCCCGACGTGTCCACCCATTCCATCAGCCACCACCCACAATTGGAGGTCGTTTCTGACGGCAAAGGTATCCTGGTTGATTTTGCGGACTTTCCCGATATCGGTGAGTCCCCATCCTGACCATTTTATTGAGGGAACGCCGTTCATGGAGTCGTGTGAACCAGGGAAAGTGGCCCATATTCCCGGACCATGCGGGTGTAAATCGTTTCGGCGACGAACTCCAGATTTTGCGTGTCTGCCCGGTTATATTGAATCAGGAGGTCTCCGGAAGTTTCCCGGCCCTGCCGCCATTCTTCCCACAATCGGACGGCATCCAATCCGGTCAAGCCGTCCAGTTCCGCGGATCGAGGACAGTCCAGCTCCTTTTCAATGGCTTTCAGTCCGCCTTTGAGCCCCAGCCGTCGAGCCGTGAAACAAAGATCGAAGTGTGGTTGGGATAGGGTGAGGGTGGGAAATTTGGCTCGTAAAAACGGCAGATCAAAGCCTGAGCCAAAAAAGGTGACGAGAAGATCGTAACTTTCCAATTCCTCGCGAAGTCTGGCTGTAGTTAATGTGTCCCCATGGATCAGGGTGGTCATCCGTCCCCGGCCGTATATGCCGACTACCGTAATGTCTCCGTAGGGAATGGGATCTCCGGTCGTTTCAATGTCCACATAAGCAGTATTATGACGAAAGGTGTGATACAAACGCCAATGATCACGGGCCTTGAATGCTCGAGCGAAAAATGAGGCATCGCCCGCTCGTAATCGAGTTTGAGCCAGACGCAATTCCTGGTCATATTGGATTTTTCGAAATGCGGAAAAGGGGAGGAGGCCTTCGTGGGCCAGAAATTGGTCCCAGGATGTCAGTCCATCATCCCATAAGGCTCGTTCAGTGGCTTCGCCAATGCCTTTCAAAAAATTAAATGATGATTCGAGCATGGCATAAAATCGGGAAGGGAAAAGTTGACGTCTTGATTTCGCTTTTGAGGACCAGCTACATTCGGAACCATACCATGCCAACACAAAGGAGTCAGTAGAATTTCATGGACTTTCAATCGCGAAAAATTGTCATGACCATTGGAGGCATCCGGGTGGTTGCCGAGCTGAAACCCAATCGCACGGCCGATGCTGTATTCAAGTCTTTGCCCATCAATGCCAAACTCAATCAGTGGGGCGAGGAGTTTTATTGTCAATTGCCGGGTGTTCAGGATTTTCGTGAGACGGCCACTACGAATGTCAAAGTCGGCGATGTGGCCTTCTGGGGAATGGGGGGGATGCTGGCCGTGTTTTTTGGCAGGACCCCTATGAGTTTGGGAGAGGACCCTGTTCCTGCTGACCGGGTCAATGTCATCGGCAAAATTGTGGGTGATCCAAAAATCCTACGGGACGCGGTGGGAGCTTCCACTATGTCGGTGGAACCACTAGTTGAAGGAGCCTAATGCGTCTGCATAAAGAGCGGGTGCATCATATGGCGTCGGTCATGGCAGAACGATTGCCTGCCAAAGGGTTGTTTCAACTTCAGGGGAAGCCTGATGCGCTAATGCAACTGTTGGAGGGGGCCATCACTCAGGAGTTGCAGGCCGAAGACCGGTTAAATGTGGAAGTCCGGGAAATGCTCAAGCAATTTGATCAGGAATTTGCGCAAGGCCGGGCGGACTATCAGAAAATGTTTTCCATGGTGAAGCAGAAACTCATTAAGGAACGAGGACTGGTGTTATAGGATGACGTTGATTGGGAAGACAGGAGATTAAATGGATTCCTCTCTCCTGAGTGATGAGAAACAAACCCATTTGGCTCATGTGCTGGTGAAGGCGCTGAAGAACAGCGGGTTGGGAACACTGGCTTCTGATTCCACCCTGGCGTTAAAAGAAATTAAGCGAGTGATCGCCGAACAATTGCAGGAAGAAGTGGCTTTAGATCAACACGTTCGAGCCCGTCTGCGATCCTATTCCCGCCCCATCCCCGAAGGGTCGCAGGAATGGGATGTTCTCTACCAAAAAACTTACGCAGAAGAACTTCGCAAACGAAATCTTGGGTGAGGCCTTCCGGTTCTGGTTCCGTCCGTTTTCCCTTCAGAATGGTCCCTCTGTCATAAACGCATCCCTTCTTGGAACTCTCAAAGAGGGCATGTTATGGTTTTTCTGGGAGCATGGAGATACCCTAAGTGTTATCCCTCTGATGATGAAAAAGCCTAAAAAGAAAGAGATGGCTTCCCCTCCGGAAAATCAGGAAGACGACAAAGAGAAAACCACCAATGCCATTGCTGCGGCGACCCTCTCAATTCTGGGTGGGATGGGGCATGTCTATTTAGGGGTGGAACGGCGTGGATATTTCCTTTTAATGATTAGCTTGGGATTGATTCTTGTCTCTAAGTTTTTCTGGCCCACAGGGTGGTTGATTTACGGGCAATGGGTGATCCTAACCGGTTTTGATGCGTTTGCTTTCGGGAAACGCGGACGAGGATTTTTTTAATGATTCGATTGGCCATTTTTACCAATAAACGGGTTTCCTGGCTTCCTGCGTGGTTGGTCGTTGTGTGCGGTCTGTTATCGATTCCCTGTTTTGGCGCACAGTCTGAGATGGAGTTGTATGTGCCTGATGTTCTGAGTTCGCCGGGAAAAGGGATCGTTCTTCAGGCACGATTGATCGAGGACTTACCGGAAGGAGAGACAGGCCTTTCAGAAAAGGCGTTAGAGTTTTTTGTTCAGGGGAAGTTGGTGGGGCAGGCCAAAACTGATACGGAGGGATGGGCGAAGTTGGACTTTACTCCCAAAATGAGAGGGAATCTTCAGCTGGTGGTGAAGGGGGCGCCGGAGTCATATTTGCCTCCGATTCAAGGAAAAGGAACATTACTCTCATGGGAACGTCGTCGCCCCATTATTCTGGTGGACTTGGCTGCGTTGGTGAAGGGAGACATCGTACCCGATGAGCAGACCATGCCCTTTCCCATTCCTGGCCTTCTTCTAGGGGAGGTCCAGTCTGGCGCTCCCGGTGAGCTGGGAAAATTAGCGGAGTTTTATTATAACTTGATTTATTTGGACCTCACGGGTCGTGGCAAAATTGATACGATTCAAGTTTGGCTGCGGAAACAGGGATTTCCCCCTGGAATGATCCGTATCATTTCGAATGAGACGTCGAAACTTGGCGAGCTTCTGGGGGCCTTGAAAACGGAAGGTTGGGAAAATGTCAGCGCCGGTATCGGCCAAACCGCCGACTTTGCGAATGTGTTAGTTCAAAACCATGTGCAGACGGTCATTATCAAAAAGCCGGAAAGCTCAGAGACTTTTCCTCGAAGAGCCATTGTGTTGAATGATTGGTCCAGGTTGCGACGGCATTTATAAAAAGGACTGCCCGTGTTCTTCCCAGCTTTGCTTGTGTATCTGCCATGAAGTCCATTAAACCTTCCCGTCCGAAAACACACTTTGTCTGTCAGGAATGCGGGTTCCAAGGCGTGCGTTGGAGTGGGCGATGCCCCGAATGCACTCAATGGAATACGCTACGTGAGGAAGCGGATCGAACAGCGACACCTTCTCCTCGTAAAGGGTTGGCCGGGAGTACTCCCGAGCCTCTTGCGATTGATTCGATTACTCAAACGGAGGAATTCCGCCTGCAATCCGGCTTGGAGGAGATGAACCGGGTGCTGGGCGGGGGAGTTGTGCCCGGTTCGGTCATTCTGATTGGAGGCGATCCCGGGATTGGGAAAACGACCCTTTTATTGCAAGCCCTGGCTTCTTTCGGCCTGGGCAACCAAGTGGGTCTTTACGCTTCCGGTGAAGAATCCCCGCAACAGATTAAAATGCGGGCGGATCGCCTTGGTATTCAATGCCCCAATGTGTTTGTGTTGGCAACCACTTCTCTAGAAGACCTTTTTCGAGTGGCCGAAGACATCAAACCGAGCCTTGTGGTGCTGGATTCCATTCAGACGGTTTTCACCGAAGAATTGACCTCAGCGCCCGGGAGCGTCAGCCAGGTTCAGGAAGTGGGATGCCGTCTGATGTGGTATGCCAAACGGACGCAGATCCCGGTATTCATTATTGGTCATGTTACCAAGGAAGGGGTCATCGCCGGTCCACGATTATTGGAGCATATTGTGGATACCGTCTTGTACTTTGAAGGAGATAAAGGTCAGAGTTATCGAATCCTGCGAGCCGTCAAGAACAGGTTTGGTCCCACAAACGAAATCGGGGTTTTCGAAATGCGGGATGAGGGGTTAGTGGAGGTCAGCAATCCGTCAGAAATGTTTTTAACTGGTCGAATCGGGCAAAGCGCAGGATCGGTTGTGGTCTCGAGTGTGGAAGGTTCCAGGCCTCTGCTGGTGGAATTGCAGGCCCTGGTGGCCGAAACCTCCTACCCCATGCCCAAACGCATGGCCAAGGGCGTCGAAACCAATCGCGTGGCTCTTCTGTTGGCCGTCATGGAAAAACGGCTGGGGTTGCATTTTTCCGGTCACGATGTGTACGTGAATGTAGTCGGAGGAATTCGTATTGAGGAACCCACCGTGGATGTGGGAATCGTATGTGCGGTCCTGTCCAGTTTTCGTGAGATGGCGCTGGATCCTCGCTTAGTGGTAATGGGAGAAGTGGGATTAGGCGGGGAAGTCCGTCCTGTTCAACATGCGGAATTACGGATTCGAGAAGCCATGAAATTAGGATTCACGCGATGCATTATTCCAGAGTCCAACGTGGAGCAATGGAAAGGTGTTGAGGGCATTGAAGTGGTGGGGATTCGCGAAATCGGCGATATCTGGGAGGCCGTGGGTGCCCGTGCCACATCGTAGGCCTTGTCCCTCTGATTCCGGTACTGTTCTACTCCGTCGATGTCTGGGTCTTTTTCTCCTATTTGTGTTGACTGGTTGTGCCGGGCTCTCCCAACGGCATTTCCTTCCTGTAGACGAAGGTACCTCGCGAGAGGTCCTAGACAGTCTCCGTCAAAGAGAATCCAGTATTTCGACACTGAAGGGCCTGTTTCAGGTTTCGATCTCTGGTGCAGGCATTCCGCTTTCCCAGGATCTGAACGGTGTGGTGACTTATCGGCAGCCGGATCAAGTCCATCTCAAGGGGTTTGTCCGTTTGGGGGTGCCGGTTTTGGACTTCCATCGGGAAGGCAACCATTACGAATTGTTCCTTCCCGCAGAGGGAAGGATCGTATCGGGTCAGGTTGATGGTTCTCATCAGGAATCCGAATGGGACCAGACGGTCCTATTAAGTCTTCGAGCCTTGGATGCCGTGTTAGGAAAAATCGCCGGACTGTCCGATCCGGATGCACAGGTTTTGAAAGATGACCAATTTTTTCGAATCGATCAGGCTGTGCCTCCAGGGGATGAATCCGGGTCTTTATCGGAGGTCTGGGTGCGAACCAGAGTTGATATTCACACCCTGGAAGTCAGGTCGATTGAATATTTTCAGCCGGCTGATGACCTCGTGGTTTCGGTAGAATGCGAAGATTACCGTGCGGTCAAGAATAAGCAATCCAATGAGGGTCCCACTGTACGATTACCGTTTAGTGTTAGGGCGATAGACCACCGTCTGATGGGAGGGACCGTGACCTTGAACTTCCTGGAGTTTATTCTCAATGCCGTCTGAGGCCATACATCAGAATGGGTCGAACAAGATACCGAGGATCGGACGATGGTGATCCTTGCTCTTGAAACCGGCACTTCTTCCCCCAGTGTAGGGGTTCTTAAGGATCGTACGTTGTTGGTCTCGGCGGTCTGTCAGCCAGGGCAATCTCTCACCAGCCAACTATTACCCACAATTGATCGCCTTTTGGTCTCTGCGGGAATGTTGATCTCAGATTGCCAGGGACTTGCGGTTTCTATCGGGCCGGGATCGTTTACCGGCCTGCGGGTAGGATTAGCTACCATGTCTGCCTTACGACTGGCTCTTCAGATCCCGTTGGTAGGCGTATCCACCCTGGAAGGATTGGCTTGGAACCAGGTGCCCACGACCTTGCCTATTTTCAGCACGGTCTATATCAAGCCGGGGAGCCTCTATTGGGGGATCTATCAGTGGGCGGACGAAACCATGACCCTTAGAGGGGACGAGGCCATGGGAACCGTTGCCGATTCACTGCAATATTTGAAGGGTGACCACATGGTGGTGGGAGACGGCTGGAGCCGCAATCGTGAATTGTTTGGCCTGGACCAAGGAGGGTTGATTCCTCCCTCCCAAGGCCAGGAATCACCGTCAGCGCAGGGTATTGGGCTGGCTGGTTTCGGATTGTTGGAGCGCGGGCAATGGCTGCCTGAGGGAACCAGTCCCCATTATCTTCAGCCTTCGTATGCGGAAGCTGCCATAGACAACACCAAGGTTTCCGGAGAGTGAAGTGATGGCTGGCATTGCCCTTACCCCGCGTTTCAGTCCCCTGATTCGAGTAGCCGGCCTTCAAGACTTGGATGCCTTGGTGAGACTGGAAGAAGCCTGTTTTTCGGTTCCATGGTCCAGAAAAAGCTTTGAGGCCGAACTGACGGGAAATCCTTTCAGCCGGTTATTTGTTGTGCCGCATCCCGAGGGAGCCGGATCTGCCTTTCCCCTTATCGCGTATCTTTCCTGCTGGCTGGTGTTTGATGAGTTACGGTTCCTGAACTTAGCTGTGGACGAGGCTTTTCGCAGGCAGGGACTCGCAAAAACCTTGATTGCTCAAGCCATTCAGCAGGGGTTGGAAAACGGCTGCCAGCGTGGTTTATTGGAAGTACGGGCTTCGAACCATATTGCCAGAAATCTTTATCAGTTTTTTCAATTCAAAGAATATGCCAGGAGGAAATCCTACTATACGAACCCGGACGAGGATGCTATCCTTATGGCGTCAGAGTCCCTGACGTCCTCAACGTTGTGAGGGCATCAGGTTACCGGGGAGGGAAAAACCACCAACATTCTTTATTCACCGATTGGAACAAGGAGGCACGCATGATGACGGATGATCAAATTGCAGCCCAATTACGAACCTCCAATAAGGAATATCGGGAATTGGAGGACTCTCATCATCAACTTGATGCGGAGTTGCAACAGCTCTTAAAACATCATGTGCTCACTCCCCAGGAAGAAGTGCTGAAAAAACAACTCCAGGTTGAAAAACTAATGAAAAAGGATCGTATGGCCGCCATGGTTCGGGATCACCGGATGTCAGCCGAACAAGCCGGTACGGCAGGATAGGTCAATCATTGATAGGAAATAGGTAGTTCGTTGTTTTATGAGTGTCACCACGGCTTCGCGGATGGCCATGACTCAAATTGCGCACCCCTTACAGCGGCATGTCCGAGAAATCAAAAAACGCCTTCTCTTTGTGGGCGCAACCATTATGATATTTTTTGTAGCCGCTTTTTCCTATGCAGAGTGGCTCATTGAGTGGTTTAAGCGGCCGTTTGAGGACGATCTGATATTTTATGCTCCCGCCGAAGCGTTATTTGCGTCAATCAAAATCTCGTTTATGGCTGCGGTGATTGCCAGCGTTCCGATCATTCTTTACCAATTCTGGAAATTTATCGCCCCGGCCCTCCTGCAGAAGGAACAACGCTGGGCTATCCCCTTGTTTCTCCTGGGATTAGGATTTTTCATATTGGGGTTGGTCTTCTGTAACCTGATCATTCTTCCCTTGGTCATCAATTTCTTTGTGACATTCGGGATGGACCGCTCCCTCACCCCGGAGTTAGCGGTCGGCACTTATGTGGATTTCAATGTCAAATTTTTACTGGCCTTTGGATTTGCCTTTGAAATTCCGCTCGTACTGTCCTTATTAGCGCGGGTCGGGGTCGTTCAACATGAGGTGCTGGCCCAATACCGAAAACATGCAGCCATGGTGGCGTTGATCCTTTCTGCGGTGGTGACTCCTGATGCCACCTTGTTTACCATGTTGCTGATGGCAGTGCCCTTGATCATCCTGTATGAAATCGGGATCCTCGGGGCGAAAATGTTTGGCCGGAAGCCGGGAGTGTCTGGGGGAGACCAGGCTGCCACAATCTAAACCTCCGATTGAATGGTGAAAGGCCCGTCTTGCTCTATTCAAGGTAAGATGGGCCTCATTCTGTGAAACAACACATGACTACCCTACGGTTGATTTTCCTTTCTTTGTCCATCCTCACCATTTGGGGCCTATCCTATCGCGCGCATGCGCAGCTATTACCCATTCCAACCGGTAGTGTCCCCTCACTTCATCAGGAGCCATCCGGTCAAGGGAACCAGGGATTCGCCCCGAGCATCCAAACTATGGTGGTGACGCCTGAGGGCATTATTTATGCGGGAACGTTTGGAATGGGCATGTTCCGCAGTGCCGACCAAGGGGAATCCTGGGAAATGTGGAATGTGGGATTGCAGGATCCTTTCCTTTTGTGCCTGGCTTTATTGCCTGGTGAGCATGTGTATGCGGGAACCGTTCGCGGAGGGGTCTTCCGCTTGAAACTCGGAGAAGGCAAATGGGAATCCATTGGACAGGGGTTAGAGGATACCGAGGTGAAATCCTTTGTTGTCCATCAAAAAACCGTATTGGCCGGAACCGGAACTGGGGTGTTCCGCTGGAATGAAGAATCCAAACATTGGACAAGGGTCGGGAAAGGACTCATACAGGTGTTGGTGTCGGGAATGGCCATACTCGATAATCGGACTCTGCTTGCCGCTACAGCCGGGAAGGGACTGTTCCGATTTGATCTCGAAGGACCTCTTGAAGCGAAGTGGGTGGATTTTGAATCGGAATTTGTCGATCCGAAAGAACGTCTGCCCCATCGATACCTACGGGTCATTGCGGTAAATGAATCGCAGCACATTTATCTGGGTACGCAAAACGGCGGAATGTTCCGGAGTCGCACCAAGGGGCAAACCTGGGAACCCATTGGACGAAGACTTCCCAATGATTCCATTCGCAGTATTGTGCCTCTGGCCGAAGATGTCCTGGTCGGAACAGGAAACGGGATTTTTCGCTGGGTTCAAGACAAGCACCAATGGATGCCTCTTAACACAGGCCTTCATCAAAAAGCGATTCAAAGTTTGGTGGTGACGCCCACACAGGATGTCTATGCGGGAACGAGTAGCGGAGCGTTCAAAAGCAAAGATGGAGGGGCGCATTGGACGGATGTGAGTCAGGGGTTTGGAGTGCAAGCGGTTCCGAAGGGACCCTATCAATAAACTCAATGTAGTGAGGAAAGGGAATCGGTTATGAGTGACGTGACGGTAACAGAGCAGACACGCGCCACGATTGGGATTCAGGTCAAGGGGGAATCCTGGGGCGATATTCAGGTAAAGTTTTTTCCTGATGTGGCTCCCAACCATGCCAAGAATCTCGTGAAATTGGCAGGCGAAGGATTTTATAACGGAACCACCTTTCATCGCGTCATTCCAGGATTTATGATTCAAGGCGGAGATCCCAATAGCAAAAGCCCTGACCGGTCAAGACATGGGACCGGAGGGCCTGGATATAAGGTGAAGGCCGAGTTTAATAAACGGCCTCATACACGCGGCACGTTATCGATGGCTCGGTCACAAGATCCAGACAGTGCCGGATCGCAATTTTTTATTTGTGTGGCCGATGCCAGTTTTTTAAATGGCCAATATACCGTATTTGGGGAGGTCGTGAGCGGGATGGAGACGGTCGACCGCATCGTGAATGTCTCGCGAGATGGCAACGATAATCCGCAGGATCGAATTGAAATGACGGTAACGGTTCATGAGGCTCCAGCCTCATAGCGAGCACCATGAACCGGTGGGGGTGGTGCATGGTGTTGGGTATTCTTTTGGCCGGCTGTGCCCCCCCGGTCATGTATTCCTATCTGGTCTATGAAAATCCTACCGCATATGTCCGTTTAGAGCCTTCCCCGTGGGTTGACGAAGACGATCCCGCAACTTGGAATGCTCACCCCGCAACGCTGTCACGTCAGCAGTTAGAAGAAGCCCTGAAAGGACTTCGAGTCCGTGAGCATCGGGCCGGTCTTATTCTATGGATTCGAGGCATAGCGGAAGAACAACCCGCCTTTCGGGATGATGAAATTGACTTGCTGACCGCCCGCCTACTGGAAGGACTTGATCTGGCGGTTCCCCAGGAAGTCGTAACGTTTTATGTGAGCCATCCGGTCAATTCGACCAGAAGAGAAGTGACTTCCGGCGGTCTGTTTGTCACGAACAGTCATTTACATATTATTCTAAGCAATCATCGAACAATTTATGGCATTCCGTCCGCGGGACTGATCTATGATCGACGGTATCCCTTATTTTCTCTGGCCCCCTTGAGCGTGGATATCTTGTTTGCGTCGACCGACGTGGTTATTTCCAAAAAGAAGGAAGGGCTACTGGATGCCATTCTCGGAGATGAACGGGGAGGGGAGATTATTCTGGACCTGAACAAACTGGCAATGGTCAGGATGTAAGGCCAAGCCAGCTTATCTGCAGGATTGGGAAACAACAGTGTCAACCTGCATGCCTAAAATATCCTTTGAGTGTTAAAGGGCTTACGGATGGATGGGGGAGGCCATCGTCTGTTGTCCTATCCTGACGGGACACGCATCGCGCGTCATATAAAGGAGATAATTACCCATTCCGCGGATGTCTCCCTCTTTATGTAAGGGACGGTGATGAACCAATACCATTTGATACTCCTCCTTGGTACTGACTTGAAAACCAACCGGATCCGAATACACCTGTCGTGCAGGAAAACCCAACAGGGTGCCGTCTGCGGCCACATCAGGGACGGTTCGTAAGAGTGTTTGCCGTCGCGTTTGATTTTCCAGGGCGATTAAAAGCGCCCCATTGTGGCTGTGGGGATACGCAAACTTTACGCACCCATCCACCAGAAATTTCAAGGGTTCGGTCATGACCTGGACGCCAGGGTTAATGGCAATTCCTTCATCCGATTGGTTGGCCGGACGTTGATCGAATTTGCTGTAGCAGACGATGTTCACGCCGACTTGGTAGACCTCCATGGGATGTACGAGTTGGTCTTTCGGTGCCGTAAAAATCGTAAAACGGGCAAAGGCATTTTTGGTCGGGGCGGCCTTGTGATAAAAGGCTACCAGGGCCATCAATTTGTGTGTGGTATCAAGTCTGACTCCATAGCCTTTGGGAAATCGGGTTTCCTGCATTTCCATCCCTGCCCCTGCAAAGAATAAAGGTTCACCTGGGCAAGAGATACTTTCCTGATCCATATCCAGTAACAGAATATGATGCAGGTATTCCTGGGGAAGGGGTTTTCCTTCCATTGTGAAGATCTCGGTTTTGTATCCGGTCATATACCGGTCTTCCGGGAGATTGAAAAAATGTTTCGGCATGCTGGCGGCCAAGTCTCCGCCATGGGGAGCAGGAAGATCAACGGGGCCGAAGGTGATCGTGATCGATTCCGGATCAAGGGCCACCTTCGTCAGGGCTTTATTCAGCTTGGGTATTTGAGGCTCTCCATGGGAACCATGAGATGATGGCTCGTGGGCCAACGCCAGGGGAACGGTCAGAATCGTGAACAGCACGGTGACGGCACAGACTCGCGTAATCATGCAAATCCTCCTTTCAGTTCAATAGGAGTCGAACGGTCATGAAAGCCAAGAGGGATGATGTCCGGATATGCTGAACGTCATGTGGAGCGAGTCATCCGATGGAATGGGGGAGGGAAAGCAGTGAGCACTGTTCGTTCCACACTTGGGAAACACCCATTTCTCCCTTCTCCTGACGGATTGAGCAACGAGATCGAATGAACCCGGATAAATGTGAAGGTGTTGCTGGAGGAGGTGACAGGCAATGTCGTTATTAAAGTCCTTAACCTTAACGGGCCGGGGAAATTGAGTCAAGTTAGCTGTATAGATAAAATGGACAGTCCTTGAATGGCTTTGCGGTTTCACAATGATGGTATGATTGGCGCAGGATGAGGGAAATCGGAATCCGGTCCTGCCTTTCAATCAGACGATAACGCCTTGCTGAGTCACAGAAAACGTGAGCGTGGGAAAAAGACTCAATGGAGAAAAAATTACCGAGGACCAAAAAGACCTATGAAGATGGGACGTTGGAAGCCAAACTTCCAATCAGTAATGCAGTGTTGGCCATACGAAAAGCCAAGGGAATGGCTCAAGGGGAATTGGCTGATCGGGTTGGACTGACACGTCAGGCCATGTATGACATTGAGGCCAATCACTATCTCCCGAGCACGGCCATTGCCCTGCGATTGGCCGATGCTTTGGATTGTCAGGTTGAGGATTTATTCAGTTTGTCCAAAAAAGGAGAAGTGATTGAGGCGGAATTATTGGGCGTTCACGTGCAGGCCGGTCGGCCCTTTCGTGTGAACCTTGCACAAGTGGGGGATCGAATCATTGCCCGCCCTCTTGCTGAGTTGGGCGATGTGCTGAATTTTGTCGTGTCGGCAGATGGTATTGTCACGGCGCCTGTTCCTAAGAAACGAGGAAAAACTCACCAACGCGTGCTGGTGGAATTGCTCCATGACCGGAAACAAATCGAAAAGCATATTGTGATTGCCGGATGCGATCCCTCCTTGTTTATTGCAGGAGGGCATGTTCGTCAGCTTCATGGGTTGGCGGGCATCACCAATTGGACAATGGGTAGCGCCAATGCGCTTCATGCACTTTTGGAAGGGGAAGTGCATATTGCGGGAGTGCATTTGGTGGATGCACGGTCAGGGGAAAGCAATATCCCGTATCTTAAACGACATGTGCAGGGAAAGGATTATGTGGGTGTCCGGTTCGCCTCCTGGGTGCAAGGGATTGTCGTGGGAGCTGGCAATCCCTTGCAAATTCGCACCATTGAGGATTTCGGGCGGCCAAACCTGCAACTCGTGAATCGTGAAGTGGGAGCCGGAGCCAGATTTTTTCTCGATGCCCTCTTGAAAAAAACGGGGATTCATGGACGGCAGGTAAAGGGGTACGATCGTGTGGTGACTTCGCACCTGGAAGTGGCGCGACTGATTCGAGACGGCCTGGCAGATATGGGAATTGGAGTGGAAGCCGTTGCCAGACATTACGGCCTGGATTTTATTCCGCTGCAGGAAGAACGATATGATTTGATTTTGCGGAAGGATGTTTTGGGAGCCCATCCGATGATTGCCCAACTCTTTGACGCCATGGTGAGTCGGCCTTTCCGGCAAGAACTGGAGACACTCGGCGGCTATAATTTGACCGACATCGGGACATCGTTGAATTGGTGACACCAATGTGGGAGTTGGGTACGAGTTACGCGAATCAATTAAACCCACTCCTCTTGGCTGTATATGCCGAGCCGTTGAATCGGTTCTATGCGGAAAGGCTGTTCAATCCCTCGTGCTTTCCTGAAAATTGTCCAGACTGATTTTGAAGAAAATGAAAACAGAATTCAGGAGGGAAAAGTAATTTCAGTGCGGACATCGAAAGGCGCTGGTCTCACTCAATAAACCGATAATTGGATCAGGAAGTGTGGTTAGCCTTTGATGCAGGCTTTGCCATCAAAAACCTTGCAGGAGGATCCGCTACGGGACAATTTCCAGGACTTCAGGATGGGTGGGGCTTTGTCCGGGAGCACTTCAACGACCACATCAATCACATCTCCGACCTCTAATGTTTTCAGGTGTTCCTTCACCGTTTCCTCCACCTGTACCCATAAAATGCCGGTATCGGTGGTAATTAAGAAAAACCCTTTTTCCGGTTCGAGTTTGACGATCGGACTATTGAAGTTTTTAAATATATGCGTGGCTTCGGCAAAGCCGAGATTCCATGTGGTGATAAGGAAAAGCAAACCAATCCACAAACCAACACGACGGTAAGGGGTGGCCATAGAGGGTCTCCTGGTTTGGTTACCTGAAAAAGCCTCTCATTATCTCAAAGAATAGGGGTGGAAGTCTATGGGTTTAAAGAGAAAATCTTGTGGATAAAAGAATGATGATCATTTCGAAAGCCGGAGGGAAATTTCAGTCGCCTGCGAATCTTGGATTCGAAAGGCTTTGGTGATCGGGTGGTTGGGATTCTCGAGTGAGACAATCAGATGGAAGGGTTCGGGTAAATTGAGTTTCCGACGATAGGATTCAAATTCCATCGCCATGGTGATATCAGTCTGGGATGGTCTGGCGGGACTGGCGGTATGGGAGTGGTAAAAAGCCAGTAGCTCGCATTCCTTTGAACGGATATCCCGTTGAGCCAATGCCATTTCTTTGGCATCCATTTGAAAGGCAATGTCGGCCCGTTCCTCGGGTGAAAGCCGTTGGAGATCTGAGAGCTTGGCGCCTTCGAATCGGGCTAATTCGGTATCGCTCATCGTGGCAAGAATATTGGTAATGCGATAGCATTCGGCAACTGTATGATCTTTTCCGGATAAGATGCCGCAGCATTCATGGGGGGCCAGTTCTCTGGCGTGAGCCACGATGTCGTCGAGAATAGCCTGGGGAATGACAAGCATGCGGAAGACTCGATCGCCAGCTAGATACTGCAGGAAACTTCGTAATTGCCGCTCAAGCCCGTAATCGAGGGATGAGATCCGCAGAGAGGGCAGTCCGGAGCTTTGGGGCGGCGAACTTTTCGGAAGGTCATCTCCAAAGCATCATACAATAAGAGGCCATTCGCTAATGTCTCACCCAGGCCTAAGATTTCCTTGATGGTCTCGTTCGCCTGTAACACGCCGATCGTTCCTGCCAACACGCCCAGGACGCCGGCCTCCTGGCAATTCGGCACCAGACCAGCCGGGGGAGGTTCCGGGTAAAGGCAGCGGTAGCAGGGATAGCCTTCATGAGGTTTGATGGTGGCCAACTGACCTTCAAACCGAAAGATGCTGCCGGAGATCAAGGTTTTCTTGGCAAAGAAACAAGCATCATTCACAAGAAATCGTGTCGAGAAATTGTCTGATCCATCCAGGATGATGTCATACCCTTCCAGTAGGATAGGAAGATTCTCTGCACTGACATGTTCCGGGTACAGGTTCAGGGTCACTTCCGGATTAAGAGCCGACAGCAGTTGCCTTCCGGATTCAACTTTGAGGTTCCCGATCCGGTCGGTGGTATGGAGAATTTGCCGCTGCAGATTGGATAGATCCACCACATCGCCATCAGCCAGTCCCAGCGTGCCGATTCCCGCCGCAGCCAGATACAGCGCGGCAGGGGACCCCAGGCCACCCGCGCCAATGATGAGCACTTTGGCGTCCTGAAGCTTTTGTTGCCCCTTCCCTCCGACCTCGGAGAGAATGATCTGTCGGCTGTACCGATTGATTTGATCGTCCGTAAAATCCATGGTCGTGCTATTCCACCACGTTCAATTCGATGGGGTCTACGATGCACCCCTTCGCCCGAAGACCCTGGATCGCGCGGTCGATTTCATCGGCTTCCCCGGAAAATTCCACATCCATCCATCCGGTGGTTTCCCGCACGTCGGCCCGTCGAATGCTGGGGACGACGGAAAACTCCTGGGCGATTTCGTACAACACCGGTTCGGGAATTTTTTCTTCGGGATAGCGAATGTGAAAACGTAGTCGAGCCATTAGTTGCCTCCTGCAATCGCGGGTATAATGGAAACCTCGTCTCCGTCCTTGAGTGGAGTTTCCTTTCCCGTTAAAAAGCGAATATCCTCCTCGTTCACGTAAATATTGATGAAGCGGCGGACCTCGCCCTGTTCATCATACAATCGCTCCTTGATGCCGGGGTAGGTGGTTCCCAGGTTGTCAATTAAGTCAGCGATGCTGGAACTTTGAATTTCCACCTGGCTTTTGCCGCCGGTCATCGGCCGCAGGGGAGTGGGAATACGAACGGTAATCATGCCTTCTCCTCTATTCCAAAAGTCTTGGTAAAATGACTAAGGCTCGGTTGAATGCGGAAGGGACGACCGACGGCATCCACGACAGCCTCCTGGGTTTTCAGCCCGTTCCCCGTAATATACGCGACCGTGACTTCGTCCCGTTTAATATGGCCTTTTTTGACCAATTTGCGTAAGACGCCAATCGTCACCCCACCGGCGGTTTCCGCAAAAATGCCTTCCGTTTGTGCCAGCAACTTAATGCTTTCCACAATTTCTTCATCCGTGACCGCGTCCATGGCGCCCTGGGTTTCCGCCGCTGCTTTCAGTGCGTAATATCCGTCGGCCGGGTTCCCGATTGCGAGAGATTTGGCAATCGTCTTCGGCTTCACCGGTTTAAAGAAATCACGACCGTTCAAATGTGCGGTGGCGATGGGTGAGCATCCTTCGGCCTGGGCGCCATTGACTTTCGTGGAGACGGAATCGATCAGGCCAAGTTTTTCAAACTCCTTCAGGCCTTTCCAGATTTTTGTCAGGAGTGAACCCGAGGCCATGGGCACCACCACATGATCCGGTGCGCGCCAGCCCAATTGCTCGACCGTTTCAAACGCCAGAGTTTTCGACCCTTCAGCATAATAGGGGCGAATGTTGATATTCACAAAGGCCCAATGGCGTTCGCCGGCAATTTCGCTGCAGAGCCGGTTGACGTCATCGTAATTTCCTTCAATTTCCACCACGTTCGGTTTATAGATCAGGTTTCCGAGCACTTTGGCGGCCTCCAGATCTCCGGGGATAAAGACATAGCAGGTCATGCCGGCTGAGGCGGCATGGGCGGAAACGGAGTTCGCCAGGTTTCCCGTTGAAGCGCAGGCGACCGTTTCAAAGCCCAATTCACGGGCTCGGGTCATCGCCACGGCAACCACTCGATCTTTGAAGGACAATGTGGGGTGATTGACGCAGTCATTCTTGATATACAGGTGATCCAGACCCAAAAAGTGGCCAAGGTTTTTTGCATGAACCAAGGGGGTGTATCCGGCATACAGTCCTACATAATTGGTCCCCTCAACGGGAAGCAGGTCGGCATATCGCCACAAGCTGGGAGGACCGGCCAGAATTTTTTCCTTGGTCATCACCTTTTTAATGGCGGCATAGTCATATTTGACTTCGAGCGGGCCGAAGCAGAGTTCGCAGACATGAATATCCTGTGTGGGATATTCTTTCCCACATTCCCGGCAGACCAATGATTGCATCTTTTTTGTCATGAGTGAGGTCCTCCCCTCCAAAGCCGTGGGGGCATCCTAGGTTGTCCGTAGGGAGCCTGATGGCTGTAATTGACACGCCTCTTGTTCATAATCGACCAGTTCGGTAATGCTCGGCTGCGGTCCGCATAACTGGCAGTTGGGGTTCCGCTTCACCCTGATTTCTCTGAAGGTGGTGGTCCGGGCATCAAAGTCCAGTATCCGGTCCGTAAGCGGACGGCCAATCTTTAAAATTAGTTTAATGGCTTCTGTGGCTTGTATCGTTCCGATGATTCCCGCCACCACGCCAATAATCCCGGCCTCCTGGCAGGTGGGAACCACGCCGGGCGGCGGAGGATTTTTGAAAATACACCGGTAACAGGCCGATTCGTTGGGCATGATCGTAAAGACCCGGCCTTCAAATTTCAGGATGCCGCCATGAACGAACGGTTTGCCTTCCATCATGCACGCATCGTTGATCAGAAACTTGGCGGGAAAATTATCCACCCCATCGATCACCACATCGTATTTCCGGATCAGCTCTCGGGCGTTTTCCGAAGTAAAGCGGCTTTCATAGGTTTCCACATTCACATCCGGATTCAACGCGCGGATCTTTTCCTTGGCAGACAGGACCTTGGAATGTCCGACATCCGGGGTATGGTGAAGAACCTGACGTTGCAGATTTGAGAGGTCGACCACATCGCTATCAATCAGCCCGATCGTGCCAATGCCAGCTGCAGCCAGATAGTAGGCCACCGGACATCCCAATCCACCGGCGCCTACGATAAAGACCTTGGCCTGGGACAATTTTTTTTGTCCCTTGCCGCCGACTTCAGGCAACAGGATATGACGACTATAGCGGGTAATCTGTTCTTCAGTGAAACTCATAAATTTCGTTCGATTCGTTTGTGGTGAGAGGGAGTCCCCTCAAAAAGGAAACGACTAAATATTAAAATATTTTTCCATGCTGAGGTAGCGTTCGCCGGTGTCGCACAGCACGGTGACGACGTGTTGTCCCGGCTTCATGGTTTCAGCCACCTTTTGTGCGGCAAACACATTGGCGCCTGCAGAAATTCCGACCAGCAACCCTTCCTTCTTGGCGAGTTGCTTCGTGGTTTGGTAGGCCTCTTCATCAGTAACGGTCATAATCCGGTCCAATAATTTGAGGTTTAATACTGAGGGTACGAACCCCGCCCCGATGCCCTGTATTTTATGGGGCCCCGCCTCGCCGCCGGAAAGAACCGGGGAGCCGGCCGGTTCAACGGCTACAATTTTGACCGCCGGATTTCTCTCCTTGAAGACTTCCCCGCAGCCGGTGATCGTTCCGCCTGTTCCCACAGCGGCCACAAACGCATCGACCTTGCCGTTTAAAGTATCCCATATTTCCACGGCCGTGGTTGTCCGGTGTATGGCCGGATTCGACGGGTTAGAAAATTGGTTGGGCATGAAATATTCCGGGTTTTGAGTCAAAATTCCCTCGGCTTCCTTAATTGATCCTCGCATACCCTCTCGGGCAGGGGTCAAGACTAACTGAGCTCCATAAGATGATAACAAACTGGCCCGTTCCAGGCTCATCCCTTCTGGCATAATCAGGATCAGTTTATACCCCCGAACCGCCGCCACCAGGGCCAACCCAATGCCCGTATTCCCGCTCGTGGGCTCGACAATAGTTCCCCCGGGCTTTAATTTTCCTTGTTTTTCCGCCTCATCGATCATATTGAGGCAGATCCGGTCTTTGACGCTGCCTCCCGGGTTATAAAACTCGGCCTTTCCGAAAATCGTGGCTCCACCTTCCGGGGAGAGCCGGTTCAGCCGGACAAGAGGGGTGTTCCCGATACCTGCTGTGATCCAGGGCAGAAGCCCCGCGGTCATCGGCCACCGCCCATGAAAAACAAGAACTCAAGTTTATCTCCGTCTTTCACGGAGGTCGTCGCTAACTGGTCATTATCGATCATGTGCGTATTGAGTTCGACCGCCACGAGTTGCGGGTCAATATCCTTGGCTTTTAACACATCCGAAATGTTGGAAACCTCCAGGTTTTCCGGTTTCCCGTTTATGGTCAATTGCATGCGTCTCTCCCACGTAAGTGCTGAGAATCCCTAAACAAAAAAACGTAACAAACCCCTAACAGGGGAGTCAAGAAACGGGTTGCGAAGAAATCGTTACGAATCGGAAAGCAGCAAGGGAACCAGGTCTTTGGCGCGTCCCTGAAACGATACATCCACCAGGGACGAATTGGGTGTGGAATCAAGGTTTATTTCCACGACCAAAGCGCCATGGCCTTTGGCGACGGAGGCAAACGACGCGGCCGGGTATACGACCCCGGAAGTTCCCACAACCAGAAGAATTTCACACTGTTTGAGAGCGGAAAAACTGTTGTTGAGATCGTCATGGTTGAGGGATTCCCCGAACCAGACAATGTGAGGGCGGAGCAAACCCGAACACTCTCGACACGTGGGGGGGTAGACAATGGGAACCTCCCGGTTTGAGAAAACCCGTCCGCAGTCCGTGCACCGCACTTTCCAAATGTTGCCATGAATCTCAGAAAGGTTCCTTGACCCTGCCTGGGCGTGCAATCCATCCACGTTTTGAGTGATGAGCCAGAAATCTGTAATCCCTTGTTCCAGTTTGCTGAGGGCATGGTGAGCGGCATTGGGCGTTTTGGTGGAAAGCAATTCCCGTCGCCAGTTGTACCACTCCCACACCAGTTTAGGATCGTGGGCAAAGGCAGCCGGGGAGGCCAGCTCTTCCGGGCGGAAATTCTTCCAAAGGCCGTCGGCCCCTCGAAACGTCGGGACTCCGCTATCCGCCGACACTCCGGCACCGGTCAGCACGGTCACAGTCCTGGCTTGGCGGAGCTGATCACGAATGTCGGTCAAACTGGGTTTCGGGGGCATGATTGATCAGAAACACAGAGATTAGAGCCGAGATTC
The DNA here is from genome assembly GCA_050248735.1 of Nitrospirales bacterium. Taxonomy (GTDB): domain Bacteria; phylum Nitrospirota; class Nitrospiria; order Nitrospirales; family UBA8639; genus JACKFE01. Next base: position 127,970 of record JBFWRU010000008.1, read on the forward strand.
CTTTTACCATGGACGGTGAAAAATGCCTAGCTTAAGGCTTTCCGGGGTGGGCAGGGACTCATTGAATCCTGTTTGGTTGGTTTGGAGATATTGGGGGGAGTTTTCCGGTAATCCCCCAGAACTTATGAAATGCAAAAGAATTCCGAAACATATTTGATCGGAATTTTGGTATCAGGAATCACCAGCCTTCGCCTTAAGGAAAATCAGCCTATATTATTGAGGAATCCACGCAGATTCAGTCACACGTGAACATGAAAGGATGGAATGAAGGACGATGAACACCCTGTTAATCCGTAGTCAACCCGTTGGAGTCATTGTGCTGGTCATGTGTGCATTCGCACTGGCGTATGGGATGGATCACAGCCGAACGCCCTCGGTGCACATCCGGGTCTCTCCGCCGCGGGATGTGGCGCCGAGCCAGGTGAACTTACGGGTATCCGCACATTTGACGGCTCCGGTGGCGAAGATTGCGTGGGACTATGAAGGAGATGGGATTATCGATGCCGAAGGATCCGATCTGTATTCGCAATCGGTGACCTATTCCCAGGCAGGTCATTTTATGCCCAAGGTGATCGTTACGGATGAAAAAGGAAAAATTCATGAAGGCCGGGCGGACGTATTCATTGATAATCGGGAAGACCTGCAGGCTGCACTGAATGAGCGATGGAAGAGCATGTGGCAGGCCTTAGCTCATCGTGATATTAACGGGGCGGTATCCTTTGTGGCGTCGAAAAAACGGGAAGTCATGCGTCATGATTGGACGGTTATGGGCGATCAACTGGGAAACATGGCCCATCTGTTTGACGTTCCCCTGCAACTGACTGACGGTCAGGGATATCGGGTTGTGGCCAAGTCGGCCAACCCGCTGCCTATGGGAAATATTCAATATTTGCTGGAGGTGGAGTTTATACGGGAACTGGATAATCAGTGGTACGTCAAAAGTTATTAAAACCGGAAGGCCGGAAACACGATAGCTCCCGTCAGAAAGCGGTTACTCGCAAAGTAGGATAAAATAGGAAACGGAATAAAGGCAGATAGGCGGGACAGAGTATCCCGAATGGTTTAATGACGGAATCAAGCCGTTTCCAGTATTAAAATGGTGAAAAGGAAGTCGGTACGATTAGCCCGTGTCTGAAGATCAAATTCAAATTTTGAAACCTCGTTCTTACATTGTTCCTCCAAAAAGTTGGAGGTAAACGCTCATAAAGATAATCGGTTTTGACCTGGTTGTCTGAGAGAGATTGCTTCCCGGTATGTGCTGTCCTCCAGGTTTTTTTCTGCGTCATCCGAACATGGCGCGTTCCGCAGTCTGCAGATCCTCCGGCGATCCGAACAACACAACGACATCACCGGCCTCAAGCCTGGTCTCACCGGATGGCGTGAGCTGCCGTTGCCCCCCCCGCACCAACGCGGCGATCGCGACACCCTTTAGATTGAGTTCATTCAGTGCCCGTCCCACAATGGAGCAATCCGGTGGCAGAATAACGGGTCGAAGCCGATCGAAGTCGTGTCTTTGCTGCGTGTAGGCAAGAGAGCTGTCCCCCAGAAAAAACTTGCGTAGCAAGCGATAACGCCCGTTCCACTGTTCTCCCATGCGGCGTACCACACGCGAAATGGGCACATTCAGCAACACCAAGGCATGTGCGGCGATCATAAGCCCCGCCTCCAGCGTCTCCGGTACCACCTCTGTTGCGCCGGACGCACGCAGTTCGTCGACATGAGTTTCATCGCGTGTACGCACCATGACGGGAAGATCCGGACGCAAATTGCGAAGATGATGCAGGGTTTTATGGGCGGAGGCTACATCCGCGTGGCCAATCACAACCAATCGCGCAGTGCTGATACCGACCGCCTCGAGAATGTTAGGTTCGGAAGCATCCCCGTAAAAGACCCGTTCGCCGGCAATGTGGGCATCCTTTACCCTGGATGGATCCAGATCCAGCGCCACGAAGAGAATCTTTTCCTCTTCCAAAAAGTGGGCCACACTCTGGCCAATGCGTCCGTAACCGCAAATGATGACATGATCGCGAATGTGACCGACGGTTTCTAAGCTGACTTGCGACACGACGTCTGCTTCTTGAGGAGATGGTTTCGGTGTGCACCAGCGGGCAAGTACATGGTTATAGCGAATAAGAAATGGCGCAATAATCATGGAAAATAGCACAGAGGTTAGGACTATCTGACCGACATTTTGTTCCATGATGCCCACGTTCAGTGCGATAGAGAGAAGGGCGAAACCGAACTCGCCTCCTACGGCCAACAACCAGGCGGTACGCCAGGCAGTCAGTGTGTCCATTCCGGAAAAGCGTACGATCAACGCTACCAGTAAGGCTTTGCTGAACAACAAAACTATGGCTCCCATCACCGCCCAATGCCAAATGCCAGGGATGGACGACGGATCGACCAGCATACCGATCCCGATGAAAAACAGACCAAGCAAGACATCGCGGAAAGGGCGAATTGTGGATTCTACCTGATGACGGAACTCGGTCTCCCCCAGCATCATCCCTGCCAGGAATGCACCGAACGCCATGGACAGTCCAAGACTACTCGTGGTCCATGCCGCGGCCAATGACACGAACAGCACAGTCAGAGTGAACACTTCAGTCGAGCGTTGCTCCGCAACTAGATGAAACAATGGACGCATCACCCACCGTCCGGCCAGAAAGACTAGTGCAAATGCCAGCGCCGCCTTCGCGAATGCTATTCCGAGAGAACTGGCCAGAACCGCGATGCCGGTGGACGTCGTGGCGAGCACAGGGATAACGACCACGAAGGGTACGGCGGTGACATCCTGAAAGACGGACATGGCAATACCCAACCGTCCATGTCGGCTATGCTCTTCTCCCTGATCGGTGAGTTGCTTACTGATAATGGTCGTGGAGGACTGAGCAAAGACCGCTCCCACCACGAAGGCCGCTGCAACAGGCATTCCCACCAGCCAAGCCAAGATGCCTACGGTGATCGTAGTGAGCAGTACCTGCCCCGTGCCCAACCCCAGTAACTGATGACGCAAGGCATGAATTTGCGGCATGGAGAAGTTCAAGCCAATGGTAAACAATAAGAAAACGATGCCGAATTCTGCCAGTGCGCGAACCGGCTGGGCTTCGATGACGGGACCGGGCGTATACGAACCGAGCAGAATGCCAACGAGCAGGTACCCGAGGGGAGAAGGAATTTGCAGACGGTGGAATGCGACCACAACGGCCATGGCCGTGCCCAGCAACAACAGAGACTGCAGAAAAAACTGCTCAACCATTAAAGTCCTTTGGAAGACATCGATGCCATACTGAACTGAAGTGGCTTGTGCTTCACAGCCGTTCGACCACCAAATATTTATGCCTGGGGCGAAGGTACGCCGTACCCTAGCACCGGAACCGCATCACTGCGGTCGGCAGCGAGTTTTTTGTCAAGCGAGGTGTTTGGGGCGGTGACTGACGATAATGCGCTGATTTGTTGGTGAAGCGGGTGTGTCTAAGCGGTGTGAGAGGCAGCACCTTTTTTTTGTGAAACTTTATAAACGCTGGTACGGTAGCCGACGTAATTGCCCCGATATGATGAAAATTAGCTTTATATGCCGGAATTGGCCATGGAGCCATAGGAACGTCCTCACAACAATAACCGTCATTAGATCTGATGAAGTACAAAAAGCAATATGCCGAAAATGTATTCGATTGTCAAAGCGATTGACGAGGAAGCTTATGAGATACTCTATGCACATTTATGTGGAACCCGTGCCGTGACGGTGCATCTCCCATGCACTGCGAAAAAGGCTTACCGTATGTTGCTATTCCGGAGTATCGCACAGAGAGGCAACGATGTGCAGATCTTTTGGCAATCGATGCCAATCGACATCTGCAGGAACGACAAAAATTTGTCGAACGTCAGGAAGCTGTTAAAATCTCGGTGAATGACATTCCTCTTTCCTGTTTCAACGCAGGGGATGGATGAACCTAAACACGGTAGTTGGCCATCTTGGAACCCTTTGACTGCTGCGGAATCCGCGGCGCTCAGGGCGAACGGACTCTCACTCAATGGGTGACTACTTCGACACCCCGTTCGTGCTGAACTCTCGAAGCATGAACGGGCTAGCGGCGCTGTAACTGCCGTTTTTAGGATGAATACAAGTAACCGGAGGTCCGACAATGTTTAAAACGATCATCGAGCCCTTTCGGATCAAAATGGTCGAACACATCCGCATGACGACCGAATCCGAACGCCGGGAATTAATCGCTCAGGCCGGTTACAACGTGTTCCGGCTGCACTCTGATGACGTCCTGATCGATCTGCTGACCGATAGCGGTACCGGGGCCATGAGTGCCAAACAGTGGTCGGCCATCATGCGAGGAGATGAAAGTTATGCCGGAAGTCCGTCGTTTTACCGATTCGAAGCGGCCGTCCAGGAACTCATGGGATTCCCGCATGTCATCCCGACCCATCAGGGACGGGCGGCGGAACGCATCCTGTTTTCCACTATGTGCAAGGTGGGCGACGTGGTTCCGAACAATACGCATTTCGATACCACCGGAGCCAACGTGGAATTTTGCGGAGCCCGGGCCGTGAATGTGCCCTGTCCCGAACTGGCGGATCTGTCCAGCGAGTATCCCTTTAAAGGGAATATGGATGTGGCAGGATTGCGGAAGGTCTTTGAACAAGAGGGCAGGGAACGGATACCCCTGGTGATGCTGACTGTTACGAACAATTCCGGAGGCGGGCAACCGGTGTCGATGGCCAACGTGAAGGAAGTGGCCAAGGTCTGCAAGGCTTTTGACCGCCCGTTGTATCTGGATGCCTGCCGGATTGCCGAAAATGCCTATTTCATCAAACTGCGGGAACCGGGATTTCAACAGAAGTCGGTCCGTGAAATCGTCCGGGAAATGTGTGACCTGGCCGATGGTTGCACGATGTCCGGGAAAAAAGATGCCATCGTCAATATCGGGGGATTTCTCGCGACGCGTAACGCCGAACTGGCTCAACTGGAACAAAATCTGTTGATTCTGACCGAAGGGTTCCCCACCTATGGCGGGTTGGCCGGGCGTGATCTTGAGGCGATGGCCGAAGGGCTAAAAGAAGGGGTGGATGAGGATTACCTCCACTATCGCATTACCTCCACGGGATATCTGGGCAATCACTTACATCAAGCGGGCGTGCCCATATTGTGGCCGCCGGGCGGACATGCCATCTATCTGGATGCCGGCCGTTTTGCTCCCCACCTCAACCCGCTCGATTTGCCCGGGATCTCGCTGTGTGTGGAACTCTATGTGCTGGGCGGCATCCGGGCCGTGGAAATCGGCACCGCGATGTTTGGGAAACATAATATGAAAACCGGAAAAGAAGAGCCGGGCCCCAGAGAGCTCGTGCGGTTGGCGATTCCCAGACGGGTCTACACGCAGAGTCATGTGGACTATATTGTGGAAGTGGTGGAGGAGGTGTTCCGGCGGCGCGACAGTTTGAAAGCGTTTTGCTTTAAGGAGCAAGCCCCGTTTCTCAGGCACTTCACGGCTCGATATGGAGTGGCGGAATAATCCTAAAAGCGAGTGTGTGGCGGAAATCCCGTTGCGTTATGAACTACCACTTCCTTTAATTGTGATATGAAAAAGGATAAGAAAAAAAGATTAAAAATAGAAAAATACTTACGGTTTCTAGACAAAGTAATGGGGAAATTTTAATTGATTATAATTTGCAAATTCCTCCACAGATTTTCTTTGATACCAATGTACTCTTAGGGTTGAACCCTGAAGGAATTGCTGCGTTAAAAAAGCTTCAAGTTGATAGAGGATTTAGGTATCGGTATTCCATGTTAAACTTTGTGGAGCTGGTATCTCATCTTGGTGATACATCCTGTTCAAAAACGCATAATCCATTTAGAAAAAATCAAGCAGTTCTAGAAAAGATTTACCACCTTTTTGATCCAAGGCCGTTGCCATCTCCAGAATCCGTCTTTATGAAAGCTGTGGGCCTATATCATTATCTTGGGCCAAGTTGGAAGGTAAATGAGGAAGGCTGGGTTGATACCTTAGGGATTATGGTAAAAGCTAAAAATTTGGCAGAACTGCAAACCAGTGGATTTAATCCGGAGCACTATAAAGTTCTTCGAGGTCAGGATGAGAAATGGTTTCTCAAATTTATAGAGAAAGCTCGCGGCTTAGGAAATTTCCCCACAAAATCCCAACATGAAAACTTCGAACCCATAGATCCCCAATGGGGAACTTTTCTTGGGCAGTTCTATGAATGTTTTATCTATCGAGCGAGCAGTGAACGAATTACTTTTTCTGCCTTGGGAAGAGGAGAGAAAAAAAGAGTGTTAAAGTTCTTTAGTATTGATAGCCCAGGTGGGGGAATTTTTTTGATGCATTTCGTCCATCTTTTAAGGCAAACATTAATTGACCAAAAAAAGGAAGATGCAAATGATTTTTATGACATGCTGCAACTTCTACTCCTTAAAGATGGAAATTTGCTTTTTGTTACAGATGACCGACCGTTTCATCAATATTATGCGGGTGCACAAGAACACCGTGTAGTCTCTTGGAAATTTTTTAAAGCTTCAGCTTTTTGACCATAAAAAAAAGGGAGAGGTCTTTCGGACCTCTCCCTTTTTATCGAACGTGTGAGTGTTCTTGTTAGAAGCGGCTGTTCCGCTTTCCTCCAAAATCCCCTCCGCCTCCGCCATATCCTCCGCCACCCGTGCGGGGGGCTTGCGGTTTGGCTTCGTTGACGGTCAACGTGCGGCCGCCAAACTCCGTGGAGTTTAAGGCTGCAATTGCCGCTTGGGCTTCTTCTCCGGACGACATTTCGACAAATCCGAATCCGCGCGATTGGCCGGTGAACTTGTCGCTGATGACGTTCGCTGATGTGACGGTGCCGTGCGCCGAAAACAGATCAGTTAATTCTACTTGAGTTGCGGAATACGGCAATCCGCCTACATACAATTTTGAACCCATGGGGGTCCTCCTTTTGAAAAATGTGATATTGTCTTAAGCTCGAGAAGGAGGAAACTTTGTGAAGAGGTAGGCCGCGGACGCTGCATAGAGATGCGACTGTGGTCGAACACTTCCGAGTTGTCTCTCGGTCAAAACAATACCGGTTACGGACTTGAGTACTGTGATTCCTCGTCGCTAAGTCCCGGGCGATGAGTGTCCTTACGGTAGCACAAGAAAAGAGAAGAAGATAGTCCGGCCTGTGTTAAGGGAACAGAATTCTTGATCCTGACCACGATTCCTGTCCCTGGACTTGTATGAATATGATAATTTTCCTGAATGTTTTCATTGTTCCGTGAGACTGTCCCTGGCAAAGAGCCCTTGGGAAAAATAATTTGCTCAGGGATGGATATTGGGAGCTTTGTTTGAAGTAAGACGCTCTTCGCAACCACAGAATTTGACCAGTTGTTTAAAAAGACCCTATCTTGATGAAGAAGGTGTCAGGAGGTCCCACCTGACGATTTTTTCTTCCTTAGTATAGATCACGGATTATTATGAAATCATTTTGGTCTTTTACGATTGGTTGGTGTCTGTTCGGTCTGACGGTCGGGTTTCTTCCCCTTCTCAGTGCGGCGGAGGATACGGAGGAGAAACCTCGGCTGCCTCTGGCTATAGAGGTGTTTCTCAAAAAACCTGACAAGCAATGGTATGACCTGGAAATTCATCTGACCAATATCAGTGAGGAGCCGGTGGAAGTCGACGTGCGGGATTTGCCCTGGAATCCCACCGATGGGTCTTCCTGGTTCTCGGCTGTCCGTCTGGACGCCGAACACAGCACGATTAAACAGGACACTCCCCATGGTCGGTTCGGGTCACGAATGGTTCGACTGTTGCCGGGGGAATCGATTCAGGACAAAATCGGATTGAATCCCCGGATTCCATCCTTGTTGGAGGACATTGCGCAATCCGGCGTGCAAGTGACGTGGGACTGTCCCCCATCCGACCTGAAGTTCGTCTGCAAGGAAGGGGCCCCTCAGACTATTACCATTCCGAAAGCCGATCCCGGACAGGCCGATGACTATGTGATCGATCGACAGGCGTGCCTGGCTCTTGAGGAGGCAATCGGTCTGATCGATATTCCGCAGGACCATGAGGTCTTGTTTCTCATGAGCACGGAAACGGTTATGACCGATCTGAAGCAGATGAAAAGCCTGCTTCTCCAGGTAGACGACTACGTCCGGCAGTGTCATCCCACCTGGACGAATAGTTGGGCCGTGAGTTTTTTTACCGACAAAAAATTTGCCGGGTTTTTAGGGGAAGGCGAAAGCCAGTCCTATTTTGAACGGGGGCTCTGGCAGCAGGCCAATATCGGGCAGTACTCCAGCCAGATCCGCACGCTCTTCCGGTTTCCCTGGATCAAGAAAAAATCCGACACCGTGTATCTTTCCATCTTCCAGCTCCAACAGCACCATCCGACCTGATGGTCCGGCTTTTCCCGATGGTCTCCTGTGTCAAATCCTAACGAGCCGCTAGCTTGAAGGTTCCTCCTCGATCTGAGTAAATCCGATTCCCTGAAGTATCGGGCGCAGCCTTGCCAGAGTTTTGGGAGGAATCAACCTTGTTCGGTAAAATTCACGGCGAACGGGATTACTATCTAGAGATATGGATGATTAGAAGGAGGTTTTTCATTAGATGAAAAATCCATTTTTTATCTTTAGTCTAAGCCCTTAAATAAAAATATATTTTGCCTTAATAGCCATTTGGTTGGGTAATTTTATTTGAACTCTTCCGATTTCAACACAATTTAAAGAAAAAAGATTGAAAAATAAGAGAAAATAGCTTTGGTTAGACTAGAGAGAATAAGCGTTGCCAGAAAGGTCAAAAAGGTATCATCTTGCTGGTAAGTTGATATTTTTTAAAATTTTTAATATATGTAATTTCCCTTTTTATTATCGAAGATACGATTAAAATAAATAAAGGAAAGGCAACATTTTTTCTCTGGTTAATGGAGGGATTTGATATGAAAAAAGACAATTCGGAAGAAATCGAAAAAATTATTGAAAGACATGTAGGTCTGTTAAGTAATCAGGAAGCCCTGATAAAAGCTTCCAACAATCTAAGTAGACGGAAAAATTCTCCTTTAGGGAGCAAGATAAGAAAAGGTGATCTAAAAGCTATATTCAAAGTTGCGCAAGACCGATTTTACGGTTCGATGAGTAAAGTGAAAAGGCGAGAGTTTTGTCTTTTAATATGTGAACTTGAGGAAAAGTATCGGAAAGACGGTAAAGAAAGAAAAAAGAAACTTCTACGAATTCTAATTGAATGGATAATTCCAACTGCATTTGGATATGTTAATAGAGGTGGCCCCAAGAATCTGAACAACGGGCTAAGTGGATATGCTCTAGCAACCGTGGCATGATACCGCCACTGCTGAAAGGAGCATAGACGATGAAACGACGACCTCGACGGAATCATTCACCCGCGTTTAAATCCAAAGTGGCTCTGGCCGCGATCAAGGGCGAGCAAACAGTGGCCGAACTGGCTCAGCGTTTCGATGTGCATCCCAATCAAATCACGCAATGGAAGACCCTCCTGCTCGAACGAGCCGCTGGGGTGTTTGAAGCCGGCGAGTCGGCTCCACCGCCAATTGATGTGAAGCAGCTGCATGCCAAGATTGGGGAACTGACCTTGGAGAATGATTTTTTAGAAGGTGCGCTCACCAAAGCGGGCCTGCTGAGCGCCAAACGATGATTAACCGCACGCATCGGCTCTCCTTGACGAAACAGGCGCAAGCTCTGAAGCTCAGTCGAGGGAGTCTGTATTATCGACCCCAGCCGACCTCTGAGGAGGATCAGCGGCTGATGAACCGGATTGACCAGTTACATCTGGAATGCCCCTTTGCCGGAGCGCGCATGCTCCGTGATCTGTTACGCCAAGAGGGGATAACGGTGGGGCGCAAGCATGTGGGTACGCTGATGCAACGGATGGGCGTGGAAGCCCTGTATCGGAAACCCCGCACGACACGACGGCAGCCAGGCCATCAGGTCTATCCGTATCTGCTCCGGGATCTGACGATCACACGTGCGAATCAGGTGTGGGCCATGGACATCACGTACATTCCCCTGGCCAAGGGGTTTGTATATCTCGTCGCGGTAGTGGATTGGCAGACGCGCCGAGTCCTGGCCTGGCGCGTGTCCATCACGCTGGACGTCCAGTTTTGCCTTGAGGCTGTTGAGGAGGCCCTGGCTCGCTATGGGAGCCCAGACATCATGAATACAGATCAAGGTAGTCAGTTTACGAGTGACGCGTTTACCGGATTCATCAAGGCCCACCGGATTCGCCTGAGTATGGATGGGCGCGGGGCGTGGCGCGATAATATTTTTGTTGAACGGCTCTGGCGATCGGTGAAATACGAAGAGGTGTATCTCCATGCCTATGAATCGGTCTCCGTGGCACGAGCAGGCCTCACGCGCTACTTTCAGTTCTATAATAGCCGCCGTCCGCATTCGAGCCTGGGAAGGCAGACGCCGGATCAGAAGTATTTTGACAACCCGCTGCCTAGCAAGGCAGCTTAACTCAACCCGGAGCGATCCACTTATCGACGACCATGCAGTTGTTCAAAAAGACGGGGCCACCTCTAATCCCTATGGAATTCTAGTTGGTTTAGTTTGGGTGGTAAGGCATGATTTGTACTTACTTATTTGTAAGTGCGATTTTGAAGGAAGCTGTCGAGGCGATAGGAAAAATGATGATAAGTGTTTTTGGATCCCTACGAGGGAGTTAGGTGTATGAATCATACTTGAAGCAAATTTATTATTTGATAAGGTTAAAAAGAAGTCCATTTTTGAGATAGATTCTGATTCAATCCATTTTCTCTGGATTAAAATTACATTTGATACGGTATCTATCTCTCTTTTGATTATGGACTCTCTTTTGATTATGGAGCTTTAACAGCAAAAGCAACCTTTCATTGTATCCGACATCTAAGTTTATTTCCCATGGATGTTTGTGAAGCCGATTCCCTCAAGTGTCGGGCGTAGTCTTTCCAGAGCCTTGGGCAGAGTCAATTGGGTGCGGTGAAATTCCCGCCGCACGGGGTAATTTTTACGAAGCGCATCGAAGAGGGTAGGCCGATAATCGGGAGCGGTTGCCAGCAGTTCCTCCATGCGACGGTGATCCACTGCCAGGTCATAGATCTTTGCCACCACCTCGCCAATGATTTCTTCATCTGGTATTTGACTGACTTCTATGTTGATTGACGGCATGAGTGGTTCCGGAAGCGTGTTTTCCGGGTTCCATGTGGGGCTCACTCTCAGATGTTTACACAGGGCGGAATAGATCATGAATGTGCCGTTGGCCTTACCGTCGAGTGAGTGCCCGGCAATATGAGGCGTGCCGATAGTGACAGCCTGAAAGAGGTCCCAATTAATGTCGGGTTCCCCTTCCCAGACGTCGATGACGGTCGGGCCGATTCGTTTATGGGTGATGACATCCAGAATCGCATGCGTATCGACGACCTCGCCGCGGGCGGCGTTAATAAAAATCGCCGACGGTTTTACCCATTTGAACGTCTGTTCATTGAGCAGATGGAAGGTGGGATGAGGACCGCCGAGGGTAAACGGCGTGTGCAGCGTCACCACGTCGCAACCGAGAGTCTCCTCAAGAGAGGAATGATTGATTTCACCTGCTTCGGCAAGGAACGGATCATTGAGGACCGGCTGCATGCCCAGCGCTTCCACCTTGGTTTTGACCGATTTTCCGATATTTCCGACACCCACGATGCCGATGGTTTTTCCTTTGAGCGTCAGGCCGTGACGTTTTCCTAAGAGCAACAATGCAGCGATGACATATTCGGCCACCGAATTGGCGTTTGATCCCCCGGCCGAGGCAAAAGGGATGTTGCGGGATTGAAGGTAGGCCTGATCGATGTGATCCACTCCCGCGGAGGCCGAACCCACGAATTCCACCGGCGTGCCTCTCAGTAAATCTTCACCGACCATGGTGATGGAACGGATGAGGAGGATGTTCGTATCTTTCAGATCCTCGGAGGTCATCGACCGTCCCGGAAGAAAGGTCAGCTTACCCAGGTCGGCAAACGCTTCGTTGACATAGGGGATGTTTTCCCCCGCGACCATGTTCACCTGTTTTTTCATGTGTTGGTGTTCCTCCGATTATTTCGTGAAAAATTTCAGCCTATCGCAAAGTCACCTGCGGCGCTAGTGTGAGGTGATGTGATTTTTTGAGAACAGGTTAACCCTTTGATTTTTTATCTTGTCATTCTGAGAGGAACGAAGGATCTGTGCCCAAACCACCCGGCGTTGGCTTAGCCAGATGCTTCGCCTTCAGCTCAGCATGACAATAGCAATCCAGCCGACCTGGTTTCGAAAGCGGGCGGCGGTCCAAGGCATAACTCGAAACTCTTCAGCAGGGCTTAAAGCTCCTTGGCAATATACCCACGTTCCTTCCGTTCATGATCTTGCTATACTATCGGGTTCCACAGGACCGGGCTGCATGTAAGGAGATTTTACTGAAATGAAACACATCATGATGGTCGGGGCGGGGGCGGTTGGTGGCTACTTCGGAGCCCATCTGGCGCGACACAATACGAATGTCTCTTTTTTGCTCCGGCCGAAAACTCAGGCTGCGGTGGCGAAGAATGGACTCACGATCCGGAGTGCCATCGGAGAGAGTTTCACGGTTCATCCCCAATCCTCCTCCGATCCCAAATCCCTGCCTCAACCGGATCTCATTATCCTGGGCGTAAAAGCCTATGATCTGGATGAGGTCATGGATCAAATCGAGTCGGTCCTGAAGGCCGACACGACCATCGTCACCCTTCAGAACGGCGTGACGATGGAAGACACGCTGAAAGCCCGGTTTGGTCGGGAACGGATTGTCGGGGGAGTGGCCTTTATTTATTCCAAGATCGTGGAGCCGGGCGTCATCGATCATTACAAGAAAGGGATCGTGACGATCGGGGAATTGATGGGCCTGGACACTCCCAGACTGACAGGCATTGCGGGCCTCTTTAAAGCGGCAGGGATACCCTGCTTTCTCAGCAAGGATATTCGCAAGGCCAAGTGGGAGAAGATGTGTTGGAATTGCGTGTTCAATCCTCTCGCGGTGTTGGTCAATGATCATGTGGCGAGGGCGTTGGATCACCCAGAATTGCAGCCCATCATCACGACGCTGGTCAGGGAGGTCTCGGCAGTGGCCATGGCCGCGCATCGCGTCCCTCTGGATGACGATATGCCCGAGAAGGTAATGAAGTGGTCCCAGGAGTTGCGGGATATTCACACCTCCATGTATGACGATTGGCGGGCGGGACGTCCCACCGAAATTGATTTTTTAAACGGCTATATTGTGAAACGGGGGAAGGAGTTCGGTATTCCCACCCCCATGAACGAAATGGCCATGGCACTCATTAAAGCCATTACCGAAGTGGAGTCCCCCGGAGTTCCGGCCATTCATGTGGAAGGTGAGCTTGTGCAACCATTGCGCCTGACCCGCACGACATTGGAGGAACTGCCTTCTCTTCACCAAGTCGCCAATTTAGAGGGCATCGGAGGTGTTCAGGGCGTTGGGGTAAAATTTCAAGCGATACTTGATGTCGCCACATTGAAAGTGGGAGTGGATCATGTCACGTTTCATTCGATGGATGGCAAATTTTCGGCGTGTTTAACCCTTCAACAGGCGCGTGATTTCGGCATTCTCGTCTATGGGACGCCGGATAGTCCGTTTCCCTCTGAACGCGGCGGGCCGTTTCGATTGGTCACGCCCGGGTTGGGAGATCTGTGCGCCAATGTGAAACAAGTCGGCCGTATTGTGTTTTCCAAAGGTAAAGGGTCGGATACCCGTCCTCCCCAAGTGTGCCCCGAGGAGGCAGGGGTATAAGGTTGGCTGTGGTTCACCGGGTGCGTATGCCGGAAAGTTTCTTTCCATTCCATTCATCGGTCATTGGTTCGCTTCCCATCTGGCATTTCTTTTTCGAGGCAACGAACGGAAAGGCGCTCAGTGGCTTCCGGTATGTTCTATAGTCGGTCTACTGTTGGATAAGCCTTTACCCTCACCCAGACCCTCTCCCTTAAAGGGAGAGGGAAATTTAAAGTGTCTTAGTTGAAGGTCAAAATACTCTAGTCTGCTGAACTCCTTGTCATTGCGTGGTTTTTTCATCATCTGTGATTGAAACTCACCCGAGAGAGCCGTAGAATGCATCTTTATTCACCATGATATTTTTTTCTGAAAGGATTCTGCCGTATGTCTGAACGAACGTTAGCGATTATTAAACCCGATGCCGTGGCCAAGCATGCGATTGGCGATATTATTCGCCGATATGAGGAAGCGGGATTGATTCCCAAGGCCATGCGAATGACCCGCCTGTCGAAAGGAGTGGCGGAAGGCTTTTATGCCGTGCATCGGGAACGTCCGTTTTTCAATGACTTGACGACGTATATGTCTTCCGGTCCCGTGGTCGTCCTGGTTCTGGAAGGGCCGGATGCGGTGAAGAAAAATCGTGATTTGATGGGGGCGACCGATCCTAAAAAGGCCGAGGCTGGAACGATTCGTGCGGTTCACGGAGCCTCGATTGAAGCTAATGCCGTGCATGGGTCGGACTCGCCGGAGAACGCGCAAATCGAGATTCGTTATTTTTTTCCGGAATCGGAAGTGGGGTAAAAAGACCAAGTGCTTCACGATAGGTTCATGCGAGGGCTGAAGTTCCTCTTCTTGATAAGCCTCTGTTTGGTGGTTGGGGCCGGGTGCGCCCGCACTCGCCCCCATTCACCACCGGGGCCGCCGGTGACCGAATCGTTTCCTCCTGTGGTGTCGGAGGATATGTCGGTGCCTATTCCTGAACCCTTCACAGAGCCAGAGCCGGAGAAAATCCGTCAAATTCATCATCAGATGATGAGTGAGGCGCAAACTCATTTTGCGAAAGAGGAATTAGCCAAAGCCATTCAAGACCTTCAGCGGTTGTTGGCGCTTCGCCCGAATCAGGAACTTGAATTCGAAGGGCGATGGATGTTGGCTCAGGCATATCGAAAAACCGGGGAATGGAAAGATGCGCGCGATCAATATCAGGTTTTGGCTTCTACTCCCGATGTGACTCCGTATCAACATGAAGCCAAGCGCAACTTCCAGGAACTTGAAGCGTTACTTGAAGAGTCGCGTCGTCCGCCTCAAGATACCCAGGCGATTCGACTGAGCTTTTCTCAACTTCCTGAGAGTGAAGGATTTGATGAAGGTATCAAACGCATGAGAGGAGACGGGGTGACCACTCTGTTGATCGACCTCGGCTGTGAAGTCCGTTCAAAACCCAAGCCGGATTCCCATGCGAGTGTTCCTCTGAGCTCTCTGGAGACGATGCAGGCTATGCTCCGTTCCTTTGTGACCCGAAGCCATTTGCAAAACCTCCTGGTCTATATCGGGGTTTCGCCCCGCTGTGTCGGATTCTGGAAAGAGCCGGCGCCGGTGGAATGGCATGATCGTTCGTATGATCTGCAGGCGAGGGACACAATAGAAAGCCGGTTATTCGACCTGTTTCATCCTCAATATCAGCGTTTTTTGCTTCACTTTCTGGATCAGGTTGCCGAGGCCGGGGTGGATGGCATTATTTTCCTGGGTGATCAACCCATGGGTCCCTATGATGGTCTTGCCCCAACCGGGATCGAAGCCTTCCAACAGGCGTTTCAAACGCGATTTATTGTTTCCGAGGTGTTTCGGCAGCCGATTGATTTGGGGCAATTACGAAAGCCTATTCTTGAACGCTCGGTCTCCGGAAATCCTTCCATCCACGAAACACTTTTTTGGCGTTGGGTCGGATGGAAAGCCCGTGAACGGTTAGTGGTTCTGGAGCAGATGTTTCATCACCTTCGTCGTCGGCATCTGACTTTGCAAGTCGGCTTGGAACTGCATCCCCACGGCCTCACGGATCCGGTGCGGGCATTGGTGGAGTATACGGAAGATTCCATGGAGGCCACGCGCCGTCCGTTTTCGTTTTTTTATGTCCGTCCAGAAATTGACCGGCAGTCGGCTTCCAATCAAAAGCAGGCACTTGAAAAGTTGCGCCGGATTTCGATGAAAGCGGTTCTGAGCCGGTTGCTTCCCATTCTGGATGATCCGCGTCGGGTGTGGGTGAGTTCTCCCGCTGACGGTCGCAAACGGGTGTCTCCGGGCACAGGTCAGGAATCCACCATTATGGGGGAGTATCCTGCCGGTATCGGAGTGGTGCATGATCTTCGGGCCTTTTCCTGATAAGCCGGAATTACGAACATCCTCGAATGTACTGCGATAGTTAGATGATTGATTGATGAGTTTTGACAAAACAACAAGGGGGTAGGCATGGAGCCTCGGGATTTGCGTTTTCACAAAGAACATGAATGGATTCGGGTAGAGGGTTCAAAGGCAACCCTCGGGATCAGTCAGTTTGCTCAGGACGCTTTGGGCGATGTGGTCTTTGTGGACGTGCCGAAGGTGGGCACCTCCCTTCAGGCCGAAGATCAGTTGGGTGAAGTGGAGTCCACCAAAGCGACTTCGACGATCTATACCCCCGTGACGTGCAAAATTCTGGAGATTAATGCCGCGCTGCAAGATCATCCCGAACTCTTGAACCAGGATCCCTATGGAAAAGGATGGATTGCGGTGCTGGAATTGTCCAAACCTGCGGAGGTTGACGGGTTGATGACCGCCGAGCAGTACGAGGAATTTTTGAAATCCCAGGAATAATCGCCAGGATCTGATGTCGTCTTCTCCTTTCCATATTGTCATTATCGGCGGTGGTCCCGGCGGCTATGTGGCGGCCATCCGTGCCGCGCAACTCGGTGCCCGCGTCACGGTGGTTGAAGAAGGGGCTATGGGCGGGGTATGTCTGAATTGGGGGTGCATCCCCAGTAAAACCTTGTTGGGGTTCATCGAATTAGGTGAACGTGTCCGGCATGCTCAATCGTATGGGCTGAAGATTGAAGGCGAGGTAGCCTATGATCTTCCCCGGATGATTGCCAGGAAAAACGAGGTGGTGAGCGGGTTGGTCAAGGGCATCGGGCTCTTGTTCAAACAGTGGAAAATTGTTCATGTGCCCGGGCGGGGCTCCTTAATCGATGATCGAACCGTTCAGGTTCTGGGCTCCGATGGCACGGAATCTGAGTTGAATGCCGATGCCATCGTGCTGGCCACCGGGTCATCCTGGCCCAACCTTCCGCAATTCCCGATTGACGGGCAACGGGTGATTACCAGTCGGGAAGCTCTGGATCTCACTGACATTCCGCGCTCGGTGTTGATTGTGGGTGCCGGTGTCGAAGGGTGTGAATTTGGCTGTTTGTTCAGCGGACTGGGCGCTCAGGTGTCGATGGTCGAAATGATGCCCACCGTACTTCCTCTGGAGGATGCCGACACCAGTGCGGTTCTGACACGGGAACTCAAAAAACGAAAAGTGCAGGTGTTTCTCGGTACGAAAATCCTTGACTGGTCTACCACGGAAACCGGGGTGCGAGCCACTCTCGGGTCCGGCGAAGAGATTGTCGCTGACATCATGCTGGTGTCGATCGGGCGTCGCATGAATTCCGAAGCGTTGGGATTGGAGGCAGTTGGTGTTCAGTTAGGAGCTAGGGGAGAGATTCTTGTCAACGAACGGTTGGAGACGACTGTGCCCGGGGTGTATGCGATCGGTGATGTGACGGGAGAATCCATGCTGGCCCACGTGGCCTCCGCTCAAGGCAAGGTGGCCGTCGCGAATGCCATGGGAGGCAAACAGGTGATGAATTACGATGTCATTCCTGCCGGTATTTTTACCCTGCCGGAAATCGGGCGGGTGGGTTTGACGCAACAGCAGGCCGAGGAACGAGGGTTGCCTGTGAGGATTGGCAAATTTCGATATGCGGGTTTGGGAAAAGCCCAGGCCATTGGAGAGACCAGCGGACAATTTAAGGTGATCGCCCATGCCGATACGAACATTATCCTCGGTGTGCATATCATTGGTGCTCATGCCGCCGATCTCATTCATGAGGCGGCCTTGGCGATGTTCGGCGGATTGCAGGTCACGGAATTAGCCGAAATGATTCATGCTCATCCCACAATCAGCGAAGGGTTGATGGAGGCCGCGGAGGATCTGGAGGGGTTGGCCATTCATCAGGCACGGAAGCGTGAATGATGGGTATCTGTTCTTCAGCGAAGGTACGGAGGTTGGTCTGGTCCTTCCTGCTGAAGGTGGGCATTCTGGCGTTGGGTGTCGGGTGGGTGCTCCTGATTGCTTTACCCTCACCGCCCAACCAAAGTGTTTCTGATCAAGGTCAGGTCCTTCCGAAGGTTTCCCCGGATCCGTCGGTGCAAGCCTCGGTGCCTTCAGGGAGCAATCCCTTGCCTCCTCAGTCCAGTCCAATGAGTCTGACTACGAATGACCATCTTCTCCAGACGGTTTACGCCGACCATGTAGAGACGAATGTTGGGATCTCTCCTCCTTTGGATTTGAACGAGGCCACCCAGGAAGAACTGGAGCGGTTGCCAGGTCTGGGGACGGTCTTAGCACAACGGATCCTTGCCTATCGACAAGCCAACGGACCATTTCATCAGGTTGAAGAATTGGAGCGTGTTCGTGGAATTGGCCACAAGCGTTTACAACAGTTACGCCCGCTAATCAGGATGACATCACGAAAAGCCTGAACGGGGAGCGCGTGATTTGACTGGAAATCTATACAAGGACATAAGGAACCGAGCATGAGCACCCATGAATTAGACCGGCAACTGGAACTCATTCTCCGGGGCACTATGGAAGTGATTCAACTGGATGAGTTGAAGGCGAAGCTCACGCGCTCAATCAAAGAACAGCGACCGTTGAAGATTAAGGCCGGGTTTGATCCCACCGCTCCGGATCTTCATTTGGGGCATACGGTGCTTATTCAAAAGCTCAAGCACTTTCAGGATCTGGGGCATCAGATTCTATTTCTTATTGGGGATTTTACCGGCATGATTGGCGATCCCACGGGGGTGTCGGAAACCCGCAAGGCATTAACGAAGCAGCAGGTCCAGGACAATGCCACCACGTATCAAGAGCAGATCTTTAAAATTCTGGATCCGCAGAAAACCAAAATTGTTTTTAACAGCCAATGGATGGGGCCTATGACAGCCGAAAAGGTTGTGGAAATTGCTGCGCATTATCGCGTAGCCCGGATGATGGAGCGGGATGATTTTCAGAAACGCTTTCAGGAGCAAAAGCCGATCAGTGTCCACGAATTTCTCTATCCTTTAGTTCAGGGGTATGATTCCGTGGCTTTGGAAGCCGATGTGGAGCTGGGTGGAACCGATCAGAAATTTAATTTACTGGTGGGACGTGATCTTCAGCGGGATTACGGTCAGCAACCGCAGGTCGTCATTACCATGCCTTTATTGGAAGGCACGGATGGGGTTCGCAAGATGAGCAAAAGTTTCGGCAATTATATCGCGCTGGCCGATCGGCCTGCCGAAATGTTCGGGAAGCTGATGTCCATCAGTGACAATTTAATGATGCGGTATTACGAACTGCTGACTGTCTGCAATTTGGCTGAAGTGAAACAACAACATCCGATGGAAGCTAAAAAATCGTTAGCTGAACAACTCGTTCGCCAATACCATGGGGTGGAAGGAGCTGAAGAAGCCAAAGCCGATTTTCAGCAGCGATTTCAAAAGCGGGATTTTCCCGACCAGCCTGATGTCGAAGTGCATTTGACCCTGGCAGACTTTGCCAATACCCAGGAACTCTCCCTGCCCGTGGTCGACATATTAATGCGGACCGGGTTGGTCCCAAGTAAAGGGGAGGCGCGGAGACTCCTTTCTCAGCAAGCCATTCAGGTGGACGGGAAAAAATTGACCGATCCGAACGGGACATTGGTTTTTGAACGAGGCAGACAGTATCCGATGAAAATCGGCAAACGAAAATTTGCCATGATTCACGTGGACAATTGAATTGCCGGATGAGGGCTGACTTCTCTTGACTTGCTTCCGATTTCCCACCTAGAATGAACCACTTATCTCGATAGAGCGGGCGTAGCTCAGTGGTAGAGTCCTTGCTTCCCAAGCAAGTTGTCGGGGGTTCAAATCCCCTCGCCCGCTCCAATTTTCTTTGAAACTTCTCTTTTCCCTTTGCCTGATACGGATTGAAACGACGTCTTTGACGTTTTTTCCTGATTCTTCAGAAAGCTTCCGGTGGCAGAGTTGCAAAAATGTTAAATTGTCTTGAAGATTTTTCTTGTTGAAAGTTTCAAACCCAAAGCCGACATAGGGGGTTCCACTGAGATTTCATTACACGGGATTTTCCCAATCACGTTCATTGGTGATAGGGTAATGAAAACGGAATAATTTGATGGACAGAGTTATCAACAAAAGTCCTTCATTCTCTTCATACCGACAAAGACAAAGGAGGAGGAGATTATGTTTCATTCCACCTGCTTCCTTCAGGCTTTTCCCTCTACTTCTATTAAGATTCTGGCGCTGCTGATTTGCCTTGGCGTGGCGATGATGCTGGCA
The DNA here is from genome assembly GCA_050248735.1 of Nitrospirales bacterium. GTDB lineage: Bacteria > Nitrospirota > Nitrospiria > Nitrospirales > UBA8639 > JACKFE01. Next base: position 148,378 of record JBFWRU010000008.1, read on the forward strand.
GAAGGTTGCGTGAAACGGCCCAATTGGCAACCTACCCCTGGTGTTGCTCCCAAAGGCATTGAGTTTCATTCGGCTCTTTTCCTGACACCAGGTCGTCTTTAGGCCTTGATCCTTTCCTGAAGTATTTTCACCGAGATCAGAATACTGAGGGATCCCCTTGTTTATTTTTATCAGGAACGATGTCTGGCCATGGCCAAAGGGCTAGGGCTATGTCTGGCAGGGATTGATTTACGACGAACCGTGGATGGGCATTACTATTGCTTCGAGGTGAATATCAGTCCTGCCTTTACATTTTATGAACATCAGACCGGGCAACGGATTGGAGATGCCTTGGTGGATTTGTTATGGCGTGGTACTTTGTGACCGTTGGAATGATCGGTGTTTTGTAATTCAGGAGGGAATGATGATGGATGACGAACATGTGTCCCAACAGAAGGAATTGTTTATCGGTTCTCAGCTCCGTCCCAAAGTCGGGGGAGAGGCCCGTTCAGAGGTCTCCAGTATTTCCTCTGAAGCGACAAATGAGGAAATTGAGGCTCTTTCTCTGAAAGCATTGGAGGAGGGTGGGGCCCCCTCGGCTTCAACTCCGGTGCAGTGGGAACAATGGAAACACTGTCGCCTTCACTCTCATAAGGATGTGCATAGTACGATGTTGGAAGGAGAGGCCGTGTTACTGAACTTGGATAACGGGATGTATTATTCCCTGAACCGGGTCGGAACCGTTATCTGGGAACTCTATGATGGCCAACGGACCCTTGCCGATATTCTGGAGAAAATTTGCGAACGGTTCGAAGTGGAAGACAATCAAGCACGACAGGATCTGCTGACAATCACTTCCCAATTGGTTGAGCAAAAATTATTAATCAAGGCCGAATCCTAAATGTATCCGGAATGGAAATGGCCTTGACTGGGATTTTTATCCGACTTTAGGTACTCTCCGTAACCATATGACCATTCCCAATTTTGAGGTATTTGTTCATGGGATTGGTCTGAAGGTCAGTTCTTCTTCCCCGCTCCTGCTTGATCCCGTCAGGCGGTTTCTTCGGTACTTTCCCTCTTTGCCGGGGCATGGGGCCAGGCAGGTCGAGATTGAACTGTTTGCTCTGAGCTCGCAGAAGTCCGTCCCTCCAGTCATTTCATCCCAGGCTTGCAACGTATCCTCCCAATCCGGTCTGACGCGGGGGATGCTAAACGCACGGAAAGGCATTATGACCTCTATGTGGAGCCAGATATCCTAATAGCCGACTTTCATGCTCAAGGGCTTATTCAGATGAACTTTTACAGGGCCGGGCACAGGGATATCTTATTGAGCCAGAGTTGATGCATGAAGATGTTTGGGTTAGCTATTTTCATTATGCGCTGCATGCGACGGCATTAGTAGAGAAAGACGGACAGGGTATTCTGATCCCGGGGTGCAGCGGGCGGGGAAAAACCACGGCGTTTGTGTCGTTACTCAGAGCCGGATTTCGCTGTATTTTCGATGACCATCCCTTGCTTCATGAAACACAAGAGCAACTGGAACTCCTCGCTTTTGAAGAGAAGGTTGATGTTGCTGAAGATTAATTAAGTTTTTTCACTTATATTTCTCAAGCTGAACCAGATAAGATCCATCAGGGCATTTACAAGAAATTCTTTTACATTGAAGATTTCTATCAAGATCGGCTTGCCGAGGTGTGTCGCCCCCTCTTGTTACTTTTTTCACAGATTGTTGATGTTCCCTACAGCCGAATTGAACCATTCTCAAGGGCCAGAGCACTGGAAGAACTTCTTCCGGAAACGTTGGCAGTTCATGATAAAGTCAATGCGAAACGGGAATTTCAATTTCTTTCCCGATTGGTCCAGCAATTGGATTGTTATCTTTTATTGTTTGGGAACGACGTTCTGGATTTGCCAGGCTTGGTCCTTCCTTTATTAAAGAAATAGTTATTGTCCCCTTCCCGCTGTTTGTCGGGCGTTCTGCCTGGCTTCTCAAATTCTAAGGTGTTCTTCTCTCCTTGGCTGTTACGACGGAACATTGAGGCCCAGGCCCTATCCCTCATCTAGGGGATAGGAATGACCGGGTTTCCTCTCTAGTCTGCTCTGAAAGCATTTCCAATGATGAGATTGATGGAAATTGTTGAATGATACGCAGGTGGAAATTTTAGGCATGAGATTGCTTTTTAGAAGGTGAGAGAGATTAATGATGAATTGGCGATTTCAAGTCTTACCCGAAGTGCTAGTAGTAAGAATTTTTGGAATCATTGATCAGGAAATTGGTTCCATGTTTGAAAAGACAACTGAGCGGGCTGTGTATCTTGGTAGCCGAAAGGTTCTGATTGATTTCTCTGACATGGAGTCGGTGGATCCCTTGGGAGTGGTGCTGTGTGGATTTGGCCTGCATCATTTTCAGGAATTAGGTATTCCTGTCGCACTTATTCGGCCTCCTTCTTCGTTATTGCCCGTCCTGCAAAGTCATGGGCTTCAAAGTATTCCACCGGTGTTTTTGCTTGTGCAGGATGCTCATCAATTAAACTAGTTTTTACAGGGTCCGAGAATGAAATTGATCAAGTGAGGCCTAACATAATTTGATGAGGTGTAGTAATCCGTATTAGGGGCAGGACAAAAAAAAGGGACTTGGCAAGGGCCAAGTCCCTTTTTTATTTGCCACATGCGTGTTTTACAGGTTTCGCAAGGCATTGACCCGATCCTCAATGGGAGGATGCGTGGCAAAGAGTTGCAAGAAGCCTTGTGATTTGCCAGAGATTTTCATGGTGGCCAAGGCGTCCTGAGTTGTATATTCGAATTGAGCCCGTTGCACCCATCGATCAATACTTTGCAAAGCCGAAATCATATACTCCTTCCCTACCGTATTTGCCGCAAAACGATCGGCCGAGAACTCCCGTTTTCGTGACCACCAGCCAATAGGAATCATGGCCAGGAAAGACAAGATGGTCTGTAGGAAGAAATAGGTTGCAAAAGCCAACATTTCATTTCGTTCAGCCATATTGCGATACACCCAACGACTGATAAAGTACACAAACGTATTCATCAAACCGGCCAATACCGTAGTCGTAAACATATCCCCGTTATAGACATGGCCCATTTCATGAGCAATGACCGCACGAACCTCCCCCTCGTCCAGATTGTTCAATAATCCGGTGGAGAACGCCACCATGGAATTATTCCGGGTTGGTCCAGTGGCAAAAGCATTGGGATCCGGAGATTCATAAATCCACACCTCCGGCATCGTAATGCCCAGTTTATCCGATATTTTTTGTACGGTTTCAAATATTACTTTTTCGCCTTGGGTTTGTGGCTGGGTAATTTGAGTGCAATTGAGCCACATGCGAGCCATTTGCTTGGAAAAAGCCAGACTGATAAATGCGCCTCCAAATCCAAACACAAATGCCCACAGAAGGTCTTGCTGGGCGATGGCTCCTCGGATATCAATCCCAAATGCCGGGAGAATGAACTCCGACAAAATGGTGAAGGAAATAGACAGTGTGACGAAAATCAGGACATTGGCTAAGAGTAATAAACCAATTCCTTTGAGCTTCTTCATGAACGCCTCCTTTAAGAGATTTCACCCGGTGGTGAAGAATAATGGTCTAATTGATATATGTTTCACCCTAAAACAGCCAGATGTTCCATGCTTTTGTTCTGGCACTTTTTCGTTCATATAACATAACCATATTTCAAAGAGAGTCAAGCCAAAAGCCCTGGTGAGGTGACCCTTCATTGAAAAGACGTTATGATAGCTGAAGATGACCTATTTTTAGAAAAAACCACAACCCATGACCTACAAACAGTATACACAATTGATCCTAGGAATTTCCTGCCTGCAGGTCTTCGGAACTTCCACATATGAAGTCTCAGCCCAATTGCCTGATTCTTCCGGTCCACCCATTGAAAATAGATCGGAACAACATGTGGTGATTGATATGGAAAGTTATCAATATTCGCCCTCTGAAATAGTTCTGGAATCCGGGAAGACTGTGCTCTTAACGCTCCACAATCAATCTTTTCTGGTCCCCCATAATTTTCTGCTGGAAGATATCGCCGGGACCAGGATTATAGAGTTGGATGTCAGTAGCGGTGAAAGCCATGACGTGCAGTTCCCACCGCTTGGCCCGGGGATTTATCCATTTTATTGTGATAAGCAATTGTTGTTTTTTCCCTCTCATCGGGCGCAAGGAATGGAAGGTCGTTTCCTGGTCCGTTAATGATGACCTTGTCCACTGCAGATCAATCCCTTTTTCGAGATATTCTGAAACGGGTATCCCGGTCTTTCTATTTAACGATTGCAGTATTACCCCAAGCGGTTCGCAGTCAGGTGGCCCTGGCTTATTTGTTGGCCAGGGCAGCGGATAGTATTGCCGACTCGGGGCACCTTGAAGATGCGGTCAGACTTCAGTCCCTCAGGCAGTTCAGAGGATTGGTACAACACGGGAAGAGGGATGAGGCCTGTATCGACGAGATTACACAATTAGCCGTAACGGGTGGGTTTCCCGCTGATGAGGCACGTTTATTAGATGAAATCGGACGCTGTTTCTCACTTCTGGGAAAACTTCAACCAAAAGATCAAGATTATATTGCCCAAGTGTTATCAGTCTTGATCGGGGGGATGGAGTTTGATATTGGCACTTTCCCCAGGGGAAAGGCGTCAACCATTCATGCCCTTTCAGAGCGGCAGGATTTGGAGTTTTATACCTATTCCGTTGCCGGCTGTGTAGGGGAGTTTTGGACAAAACTGATGTGTTCGCATTTGCCGGGGTTTCGGCGGTGGGAGCCTACGGTTATGAGTCCTTTGGGAATTCGGTTTGGTAAAGGATTGCAGATGGTGAATATCTTACGGGATCTTCCCCAGGATTTGCGCAAAGGGCGATGTTATATTCCGCTTGCGCTGTTGAAACTGGCAGGGTTATCACCTCAAGGTCTGTTAGAAGAAAAGGCCTGGGAATTATTCAAGCCGTTGTATCGGCGGTTGCTCGGTGAGGCCCGAGATCATCTGGATCAAGGGTGGCGGTATACGTTGAGCATTCCCCCAGGAGAAGTTCGCCTCCGTTTGGCGTGTATGTGGCCGATTTTGATTGGTATCCAAACCTTACAGAGGCTTTCTGTGGCCGAAAATATTCTCAATCCGCAACATCGGATTAAGGTGTCGCGTCCTGATGTCTATCGGATTCTAGGCGCGACCGGATTAACGGGAGGATGCCGTTTAGTAGGCAATGTTTACTGGGGATATTGGCGAAAACGAATTGTCTGAATTATTCCTGTTTGGGGGAAAGTAATTTTTCACCCTTGCGAAATACCCCATAGATAGCTTGGGAAGGGCAGGCGTCCAGGCACAAGCGGCAGGATTCCAAGCAACGGGAGGAATCAAATTTATAGGGTGGGGTGGAGAGCCAGGCGCCGGTTGGACAAATCGGAATACAAATCGCACTATGGGTGCAACGATCAGGATGTCGAACTAAATGATCTCTTCTAACCAACATGGGATTGACTCCTTCAAAAAGACCTTGGGAAAAGATCTCCAACATATTCATGGGTAATAATATCCTCAGTTATCCCATTGTCGAACCAGGTCCCGGATGCGGGATTTCAGTTCGGGAATGGATGCAACATTATTGGCGATCGCATTGATGATGTTTTCCAAGCGAACCTGGCGGCCGGTTTCTTGATCCAGGGCATGTAAACGATCATATTCCTTGAATCCTTCAGGCTGAGTCTTTTCGAGAACGGGTCTGACCAGGTGAAGACCCATTGTGAGCAGTTGAGGTTCATCCTGAAGGGGGGAGCATACCCCGAAGTGTCCCTGAGAAAATATCAGTGCGGTATACGGTTTCTGATCGGGGAACGGAATACTGGTTTCCACAGTTAACCCGTGGGCCTGGACCCAGGTGGATGCCAGACCGGGAAAGGACTTCACAAACGCCACTTTTTCCTGATTAGCCTTCCATTTATCTTGCGGAGTCATCGTCATGCTATGCCTGCTCTATTCAGAAGGCTTGAAATGAATAATCGGACACCGAAGGAAGGGACGACGGTGAAAAGGAATCGGGTCAAATATTTTTAGATGGCAGCGTTCCGTTTTTTCCGGGCATGAGCAGCCGTTCAACAATTTTTCCCTGTCCGATGTGTTGTTCCATGATTTCTGTGACATCGGCCTCTTTGCCGACCCAATACCAGACCCCTTCAGGGTAAATGACGACACTGGGGCCATATTCACATTGATCCAAACAACCGGCTTTATTGGCACGAACAATGCCTTTTAAGCCAAGCCGGTCAACTTCTTTTTTGAAGTGCGCATGCAACCGCTCCGATCCCAGATCCGCACAACATCCTCGCGGGTCTCCTTTCGGGCGTTGGTTCATACAGACAAATATATGGTGTGCAAACTTACTCATCAGCTTCCAGATGAATGGGATTTAACAATACACCGTTTAGCATGGAAAATATTGTGCCGATCTTACCTGAGGGTCCTTGAGAGTGTCCAGGGAAAGGCACCCAACGGGTGGAAAACAGGAGGAAAAGGTTTATTTTTTGAGATGAAAGAGGTTGTGAGGGCATGGGGGCTCAATGGAAAGGACAGTTGAAAAATCATGATGACAATTGGCATTCCAAAGGAAATCAAGGATCAAGAATTTCGTGTGGCCCTGACTCCACAAGGTGTTCGAGACCTCGTGGCCCGTGGGTATCGGGTGGTGGTCCAGGAAAGAGCAGGTGAAGGAAGCGGATTTTCAACGCAACAGTATGAGCAGGCGGGGGCCGTAATCCTCCAAGATGGTAAAACCACGTACCAGGAGGCTCAACTGATCGTGAAAGTAAAGGAACCTCAGGCCGAGGAGCTGGCTTTTCTTCGAAAGGATCATGTGGTGTTTTCCTTTTTACACCTGGCTGCTTCCCAATCTTTAACGGAAGGATTGATGGCGATTGGATGTACGGCCATTGCCTATGAAACGATTGAAGATCGCAAAGGTCAGTTTCCGCTGTTGCGCCCCATGAGTGAAATTGCCGGACGCATGTCGGTGCAACTCGGGGCTCAGTTTCTGGAAAAACATTATGGGGGTTCAGGGGTGTTGCTAGGTGGGGTGCCGGGCGTCCCGCCAGGCAAGGTACTGATTGTGGGATCAGGGGTTGTGGGGGCGGCGGCTACGAAAATTGCCGTGGGAATGGGTGCAGAGGTGACCGTCCTGAGCTTGGATCTTGAACAATTGCGTAATCTTGATCTCTGGTACCAAGGACGGGTTCGCACCGTGTTGTCCAGCCAATCTCAGTTGGCATATTACCTCCCGGAAGCCGATCTGGTGATCGGAGCGGTTTATTTGCCATCTGCTCGAACCCCTCGAATTATTTCCCGGGCAATGATCTCAGGCATGAAGGCCGGGTCGGTTATTGTGGATGTGTCCGTTGATCAGGGTGGCTGTGCGGAAACGACTCGGCCGACCACTCATACCGAACCGATCTATCTGGTGGACGGTGTGCTTCACTATGCCGTCCCCAATATTCCCGGTATTGTTCCGCATACAGCAACTCTAGCCTTGACCAACGCGACACTACCTTTTATAGTCCAGCTGCTTGAGGATGGTGTGAAGGAAGCTCTTCGCCGTCATGACGGGTTACAAAAAGGGGTCAGTGTTCTGCAAGGGCGATTGACCTCGGAAGGCGTGGCCCAAGCCCATGGGTTATCCTGGGTCAGGTTTTCTGATTTGTCATAAGTAAATGGTTGGGATCGGGGCGTAGCGCAGCCCGGTAGCGCACCGCGTTCGGGACGCGGGGGTCGGAGGTTCAAATCCTCTCGCCCCGACCAGTTTTGATATCAAGTGGTTTTTTTCCTCCCGGGGCTTTTGGTGTGATCCATCCCACCCGGCATCCTTTCTTTTTACATTTGGTTCCTGGGCTTTTTCCCAAAATGGGAAAAATACTTGCCACGCATTTCTGGAGTTTGAATGACCGAACTTAACACGTTGGTGGTTGTAATTGGGGCCGGAGTCATCTTGGGACTGTTGTGGGCTGTCCGGCGCCTCCATCAAGAGGTGAAAGGGCTCAAACGTGAGTGGTACTACCAGCAGCAAGCCTTAAAAAAAGTTCCGCACGAGATTCGGGCTGTCCTTGATCCGATCAAAATCCATGTTGCAGCCTTGGCGGAAGGGAAGGCCGTTTCGCCCGCATTAATCCGGTCCGGCCGGCTGTACCAGGAATTATCCGTGATGGAAGCTACGGAGCTGCTGAATAACCCTGCCCAGCGTCCCAACATGGTTCTTTTGGATGTACGATCTGGATCTGAATTTGCGAAACGGAGGATACCCGGTGCGACCTTAATTCCGGTTGAGCAATTGGATACCCGCTATGGGACCGAACTACCTTCTACCGCTCAACGCATATTGGTGTATTGCGAGGAAGGAGATCGGAGTCGGTTAGCCTGTGAATTTCTCAGTCGGCAGGGATTCCCCAATGTGTATTTTTTACGTGGTGGCCTTGGTGATTGGCCGGGTCCTTTTGAAGGGGAGATGGGTAGTGGGTTGATTCAAATCGCCTCCAAAACTCGGTCTTCTTCTAACCCGGTGGTGTCCTAAGTGGTATTTCATAAATGTTCGTTAGCAGGCATGAGTCATTTGAGGGAATAAAAAGATGGCATCGGATCTCATTATTTTAAATATCATGGGGCCCTATCGGGAGCCTAAGGAGCCCGCTTTTTCATATGATTATTCGGTTCAACGGCCAGACTGGTCTACTCCGCAAGGGGTTCGTATCAAGGTCGACATTGAGAGCGAATTAAATTATCTCAAATCATTGTTGAATTGTTCGGGCGGCTCGGCCGGGCAGCAACTTCGAGTGAACCAAATTTTATTCCGGGCCATTGCGGAACAAAAGCTTGCGCTGGTCGATGCTGATGGACTGTTGGCAGAAAGGCGAGATGTGATGATTGGCCCATTCGTGGATGAATTATCTCATTTGTCTGTATTGCTGAAAGAATGGATGAAGGCGGAACAGGCCAATCTTCGCCAACAGGTTAAGGATCAGGTCGGGATTTAAAACAGGAAAACCGCCTTTTCTTTTTTCTCGTCTTCCCTTCCCCTGTTCTCCTTTTCCCGTGGCGAAGTCAAAACAGTCGTTGGTATCGTTTCGAGTATACCCCGGTGGCGTCTTCTCCATATCCCAGCGAGGCTGATTCGGGTTGGTTCCGGTTGTACAGATCAACGGAATAGTGCCCACGGACATGTTCCATCGCCACTTCGTAAGGAATTGAGCTGGGGTAAAACTCACCAGGGGCGTGCGCCCCGCGCCCTAGGGCTTTTGCCGAATCACTCACTGCGTACTTTTTTTCTGAAAATATGTAGAAATCCGCAATCGCAAATTCCCCTAATTTATCTTCAGGTGTGGTCGGTGGAAAAATGGTGCCAAGATTACCCTCCATTCTGTTTGTTTGAATGTATTGCAATAGGGCAATAACTTGACTGTCGGTAGTGGCGGGAGGAACTAAGAGAGTGATGGCATTCATCTCAGGGATGACGGCTGTGGCCTCAAATGCCGGCACCACTTCGCTGGCTTTTAGGGAGGAAATCGGTACGTGGGTCCCTGTCTCTCCCCCGCTTCCTGGTGCCTTGATGTTTTTTGATTTCGGAATAATGAGAGTGATGAACAACCAAAGGCCAAAAATCACGCCAAAGACCACGATGAGAGGGTGAACACCTACTCGTCGTCCTTCTGTCGGTTCTTCTTCGCTCACGTCGACATCTCCTTGTCTGGAAGATTGTGGCCCTCGGCTGATCTGGTTCGTTCCTCCGCCTTGGCCGAATTCCACCAACTATCCATGTCCTCCGGGGAGCAGGCTTGTAAATCTTTGCCTGCGTGCGAGGCTTGTCGTTCCACATGCATAAACCGGCTTTGAAAGCGATTCGTGGCTTTGCGCAACGCTTCTTCGGGATTCAGATGCAGAAATCTGGAGAGATTTACCAAAGAAAATAAAACATCTCCCAATTCCGCTTCAACCTCATCCTGCTCAGGACCGGGAGAAGCCGAAAGTTCCTGGTGAGGCTGAATCATCTGTGAAGCAGCCGTTGAGAGTTCCTGCAGTTCCTCGCGAAATTTTTCAAGGACCGGTTCGATGGTATGCCAATCAAATCCGGCTCGGGCAGCTCGTTTTTGCATTTGGTATGCCCGTGCCAGGGCCGGAGCGGTTTTGGGAATCCCTTTTAAATGAGAAGGCGGTTCCGTCTCCGTTGTCTGTTCTTGTCGTTTCAACTGGTCCCACTGCCGAATCACATCCGAGGCGGACTGAATATTCCTATTGGCAGAATCGACTTGGAACACGTGAGGATGGCGGTGGATGAGTTTTTTTGCAAGAGTATCGCATATGTCCCCTAAATCAAATTGTCCATGTTCGGAGGCAATTTGTGCGTGAAACAGGACCTGGAGAAGAAGGTCGCCCAATTCCTCTTTCAGGGAGGCGGGATCTTGGGCATCCAACGCTTCCAGGACTTCATAGCATTCTTCCAACAGGTACGGTTTGAGCGACTGATGGGTTTGTTCGCGATCCCAGGGGCAGCCATCCACGCTACGGAGTGTCCTCATAATCTCTACCAGCTTGCCGAAAGGCGCAGGATCGGGTTGTGAGGGAATGGAGGGAGATGTCATGGAAATTACCGGTAAGGTTCCACCAATGTGACACCCGTATTATACTGATTTCATGATGCCCTGTAAGCTTCAATCATTCTTGATCCCTGTGAATTAATAATGGTACCGTTTGTCTTCTAAGGAGGAACCGTCTATGAGTGACGAAGAACCGGGTTTTGTCATCCGAGATCGGCGTGGACGTTCTGACGCAACCGGAGAGGAATCTCCCCCCTCACCCCCTATCAAGGACACAGCTCGAGCTTCGACCGACACACTCGGTGAGGCCTCACACGCTGGTCCTCCTGTGACGTTTTCTTCCTTTGTCTTTTCCCTGGGCACCTCCTCTCTTATGTTGATGGGGGAAACGCTGGACCCTCAACAGCCTGCGATTGAAGTGAACCTCCCCCAGGCCAAAGAAATGATTGATATCCTATCCATGTTAGAGGAAAAAACGAAAAATAATCTCTCAACTGAAGAAGCGTCAGTTCTTCGTGACATGCTCTATACGCTCCGCATGAAATTTGTCAGTCTCTCCCCAGGAAAGGGCAAAACGGCCTCTTCCTAACTCATACGCCCAAGAGTATACCTGCATCATGCCTGACAAAATGGTGGCAGGGTTATGAATGAATGTGAGCTTTTTCCCTTAGTCTCCGGGCACGTAACAACCAACGTTCTTGCGCAAAAACCCTTAATAGTCAATAATGATTCATGAGCCTCATTTGTCATGAGTGAAATCCTCGACTGACTGAGGGACGAGTCTGTGAGTCTAATTTCTGAACATGTGAGTCAGACAAAGAAGTTTCCTCGATCGACGGTGGTGGCCGATTCCCCTATGGTATCCCCCCCCACGCCACCCTCTTTTCCAAAGCCTAAGCGGAATCATTATACCCCCGTATGGATAGTCCTGGTTCTCCTTCTGCCCTGTATTGCGCTCACGATTTATTACGCCCGATACGGCCTCAGTGGTCCTCTTTTGCCGGACTCAATGATTCCGAGTCCCAGTTATGCCGGTGTCTTGTTCCTGGTGTATCTGGATGGGGTGGGGCTTGTTGCGTTAACCCTCCTACTTTCTCGAAATTTGATTCGGGCCTTTTTTGAGAAACGAAACCGGACTCTGGGAAGGGGATTCCGGTCGAAACTGGTGGCGGCGTTCATTGGATTTTCATTGATTCCGACGGTGTTGTTGGCCTTGGTGGCCAGTGGGGTGATCAGTGAGGTTATCGAGGTTTGGTTTAACGATCAAATTATGCATGTGCTTCGTGATTCGGAGGATGTCGCCAATCTGTATCAAGAGGAGCGGGCGGCTCTGGCATCCAATACGGCTCGGTCCATCAGTAAGGAAATTTATCGTGAGGATATTCTTCGTCCGGAGCACCGGGAACTTTTAAAAGCCATCATGGCCCGTGTTCAGCAGGAATACCATTTGGCAGGAGTTGAAGTGTTTTCGCCCAAAATGGAAACATTGGCCCGGACGATGGATCCACAACTTTCGGAAGCCGTGCTAAGCCTCCCGGTGGGCCAATTGGTGCTGCAAGTGTTGGACTCGGGGAAACCCCTTTCGTCCACCCAGGAGGCCCCGGTGGGCCGATTAATTCGTGCCGGGGCTCCCATCATGGGTGGAGGAAAAACAGACCGTGTGAACGGGGTGGTGGTGGTATCTTCGTACGTTTCGGAAACGTTGCTGGTCAAAATGCAAGGGATTGGAAAGCAATTTGCGGAATACCGTCAAATTAAATCCATGAAAACACCCATTAAAGGAGGCGCCTATCTCTTTGTCGGGGTGGTGACGCTGTTAATTTTGTTCGGAGCCACCTGGTTTGGGTTTTATGTGGCCCGGGGTATTACGGTTCCTATTCAACGATTAGCTGACGGAACGGAAGCGGTCGCTAAGGGGAATTTGGATATTAATATCGACGTGAAAGCCACGGATGAGATTGGCATTCTGGTGCAATCTTTTAACCGGATGACGGCGGATCTCCGGACGAATAAGTCCCAGTTGGAAGAAGTGAATATGTCCCTTCTCAAGTCCAACGTGGAAATCGATCAACGTCGGGCGTATACCGAAGCGGTATTGGAAACGATTGCGGCGGGTGTTCTGTCGATTGACACGATGGGGGGGATTTCCACTTTTAATCCCTCTGCGGAACGGATTTTGGGAGTGAATGGTGATCAATTACGCGGGCGTCCGGTGTACGAGGCCTTTAAAGAGTATACTTGGCATCTCTTTCAAAAGGCGTATGATCAAATCCTGGTGGAACATGCAGACAGCTTATCCATGGAGGGGTTGATGGAAACCCCGAATGGTCGGCTCTTAAGCCTGGGACTGACCATTTCCCGTATGAAAAATGAGAGCGGTCAGGAATTGGGCTTTGTGTTGGTATTTGAAGATCGGACGGAGTTTATTAAGGCCCAGAAGACCGCCGCCTGGCAGGAGGTTGCTCAACGGATTGCACATGAAATTAAAAATCCCTTGACGCCCATTCAATTGTCAGCCCAGCGGTTGCGAAAAAAATATACTGAACAGTCTCCCGATTTTGGAAGTGTCATGGATCAGGCGACCGGGGTGATTATTAATGAGGTCAATAATTTAAAAAGCATGGTGGATGAGTTTTCCAAGTATGCCCGAATGCCTCTTCCTCAAATGCGGCGGGTGTCACTCCATGAGATCATTGAAAAAGTGGTATCCTTGTATGCAGGCGGGCATCGGGATATCCAATTTGTGCTGCACATGGAAGAAAGTCTTCCTGCCTTGAATTGCGATCCGGAGCAATTGCATCGCGTATTCGTGAATCTCTTTGACAATGCGATCCAAGCCATGAATGACCAGGGACGAATTTGGGTGACCACAGAGATGGACTGGCGTCGGCATCGCGCGGTCGTTCGGGTTGGGGATGAGGGCTGTGGAATTCAGCCGGGAGATCAGGAGAAGTTGTTTATTCCGTACTTTTCCAAGAAACGAACCGGGACAGGTTTGGGCTTAGCCATTGTTCATCGCATTATTTCCGATCATAATGGGACGATCCATGCCGAAAATAACCACCCCAAAGGAGCGATGTTTACGTTCGATTTGCCTGTATAGACGTGGAAGGGCGTCTCCTGATGGTGGTTGCCGTGGTATTAATCATGGAGGAATGTTGTGGCCGAAACGATTTGTGTCGTTGATGATGAACCTGCCATTCTCAACACCTTAAGCAGTATTCTGGAAGATGAAGGCTACCAGGTTCTTGAGGCCAAAACCGGAGTCGAGGCCTTGAAAGTGGTGAAAAGTGACTCGCCGGATCTGGTGATCTTAGATATCTGGATGCCGGAAATGGATGGCCTGGAAGCTCTCAAACGGCTCCGTAGTCAATTCCCTCATTTGCTGGTGGTGATGATGTCGGGACACGGGTCGATCGAAACGGCGGTTAAGGCCACGAAATTGGGGGCCTACGATTATCTTGAAAAACCGTTGGACCTTGAAAAAGTCACGATACTGGTCCGAAATGCGTTACACCAACGAAAGTTGGAAGAAGAAAATATCAATCTTCGTATTCAGGTTGAGCGACGGTTTGAGCTCGTCGGCTCTTCGCCGGCCATGGAGCGCTTGCGAGAGATGATTGAAATGGCCGCTCCGGCCAATAGCCGGGTCTTAATTTCGGGAGCCAACGGGACCGGCAAAGAGTTGGTGGCCCGGGCGATTCATTTAAAAAGTCCCCGTCACAATCGTCCCTTTGTGGAAATTAATTGCGCGGCTATTCCCGAGACTCTGATCGAGAGTGAGTTATTTGGTCATGAAAAAGGCGCCTTTAGCGGGGCAACCGCCATGAAACGGGGAAAGTTTGAACTGGCGGATGGAGGAACCCTCTTTCTTGACGAAATCGGGGATATGAGTTTGTCCACGCAGGCCAAAGTGTTGCGAGCCCTCCAGGAGCAGCAATTTACGCGGGTCGGCGGCACGAAGTTATTGAATGTCCAGGTTCGGGTCATTGCCGCTTCCAATAAAGACTTGGGGGAAGAAATTGAAAAAGGACATTTCCGGGAGGATCTGTATTACCGGTTGAATGTGTTGCCGATTGAGGTTCCGACGTTGAAGGAACGTCGGGAAGATATTCCTCAATTGGCTCAACATTTTATTAAGGCCCACTCGGAAGAGCAGGGGATGAAGGCCAAAAGTCTGAGCCGGTCGGCCTTGGAGGTATTGCAACGACATGATTGGCCGGGAAATATTCGGGAACTACGAAATTTGATGGAACGACTGCTCATCATGGTGCCGAGTGCGATGATTGAAGGGCCTGATGTCGAGATGTTTTTGCAAGGGAGATCGGCAAGCCAAGTGCCAGGTGTCGCCGTGGGGACAAATTATTCGTCTCTTCGCGAGGCCCGAAATGCCTTTGAGCGGGAAGTTATTTCTCAGAAACTTCGGGATAACAATTGGAATGTGTCAAAAACAGCAGATGATTTGAAAATTGAACGTAGTCACTTACATCGAAAGATTAAATTGCTTCATGTCGAACTCCGTCCCGATCACTGATTCCTCTCCCACAGATTCCCCGACTTCTCTGAAACCCGGTTCTTTCCATACCCTGCGTATTGAAAAGTTAGTGGCCGGGGGTGCGGGATTGGCACGCCTGGATGGGCAGGTCGTGTTTTGTCCCCATACATTGCCTGGAGAATTGGTCCGTGTGGAAATACTCAAAGGGCGGAAGGGGGTGTGGTATGGAAAAGCGGCGGAAATTCTTGAACCTCATGAATTCCGGCGCATCCCGCCTTGTTCCTATGTGGGAAAGTGTGGAGGCTGTCAATTGCAGCATGCCCTCTATGCTGTTCAGGTCGAGCAAAAGTCTCTTATGCTCCAGGAGGTGTTGCGTCGCATTGGCAAACAGACCGAAATCCCAATGGATTCTGTGGTCCCATCACCCTTGTCACTAGGATACCGGTATGCCATTCGGTTGGCGGTGGGACAGGGGAAGCACAACAAGGTTTTGGGGTTATTTGAGGCAGGAGAACAGACGATTTGTCCGATTGACCAATGTCTCCTGGCCGTGGAAGACATGCATCCGATGGTGAAAGGGGTTGAGGAGGTGCTGGCAGGGTGTCCGCTGCCAGGGGGCTTTATCGTGAACGTGGAAATTCGATGGTCCGCCTATGAAGCAGGGGGCCAGGTAATTCTTCGGGGTTTGGCCAAAGGCGACACCAAAATATCCGTCATCCTGGACCGCCTGTCACAGATACCTTTGGTGCGTGGAGTCGTGTATGAGTGGCTGGACCCACATGATGCGTCGCATCGGAAGCGAAGCACGCAAGCATCGCCCCTGGTCCGGGGTGCGAATCACCTGTGGCAAACTTATTTAGGGCTGCAACTCAAAGTCGGGTTCCGTTCATTTTTGCAGGCCAATTGGCAAGCTTTTGAGCGCGTGGGAGAAGATTTGCTGCAAGGAATTGAAAGCCTCGCCGGCATTCGGATACTGGAGCTCTATGCCGGTGTATCTCCATTAGGGATGGTCCTGGCGCGTGCGGGTGCCCGGGTGACCTGCGTGGAAATCAATAAATGGGCCGTGGAAGATGCCCGTGCATCCGTCACCAGGAATGGCATTCATGGTTGTCGGGTGAAAGAAGCGGCATCGGAATCCTATTTGAAGACTGTGCAACCCGGCCAATTCGATGGTATGCTCCTTGACCCTCCGCGGGTCGGGTTAACAACCCAAGTAGTTGACAGTATCGTGGAGGTGGGTGTTCCTCGACTGTGGTATCTCTCCTGCGATATGCCGACCTTGGCGAGAGATGTGAAGCGGTTATGTGATGGCGGGTACCGCGTGCAACGGGTCCAACCCTATGATATGTTCCCGCAAACGGCTCAGTTGGAAACCCTGGTTACGCTATGCCGGTAGTCGTTATCCCCGTAGGAAGAGACAAATAAGAAAAGGATACTTCATGGCCACGTACCGCGAAGCTGGTGTTGATATTGATCGGGGGGATGAATTCGTTCATCGCATCGGCTCCCTCGTTCAGAAAACGTTTCGTCCTGAAGTCATTGGGGGCTTGGGTGGGTTTGGAGGGCTTTTTCGCTTTCCTACCGAGCGGTATCAGGAACCCATTCTGGTCTCGGGAACCGACGGGGTCGGAACGAAAGTGAAAATTGCCACCATGATGGCCAAGCATGATTCGATTGGAATCGATCTGGTCGCGATGTGCGTGAATGATATTATTGTCAGCGGGGCCGAGCCGCTCTTTTTTTTGGATTACTTGGCGACCGGTCGGTTGGATGTGTCGGTTGGGGAAGCGATTGTGAGCGGAATTGTTGAAGGCTGTCAGCAGGCCGAGTGTGCGTTGATTGGAGGAGAGACCGCGGAAATGCCATCCTGTTATCCGCAGGGGGAATATGACATCGCGGGTTTTGCGGTGGGGGTGGTGGAACGATCAAAAATGCTAGGGCAGGAACGCGTCAAGCCGGGCGATGTGTTGATCGGCGTCGGTTCCACCGGGTTGCATAGTAATGGCTATTCTCTTGCCCGCCGAGTGTGCTTCCAAGATCAGGGATGGAGCCATGAAACCACCGTCCCCGAACTATCCGGAACCATCGGTGAGGCTTTGTTGACCCCGACGCGCATATACGTCAAATTGGTGAAGGCGTTGCTTGCGAAGGATTATCTGCATGGAGTCGCGCATATTACCGGTGGTGGTCTGACAGGCAATGTCCCGAGGATATTCTCGGAAGATTGTCAGGCGGTGATTGATCGAACCCAATGGGTCCCGCTCCCGTTGTTTTCTGTGCTTCAAGAGGCCGGACACATCGAGCGAGGAGAAATGTATCGTGTCTTTAACATGGGGATCGGGCTGGTCCTGGTTTGCTCTCCTGAGCACTCGATCCCCGTGTTGGATATGATTGTCCAGCAGGGTCTACCGGGATTCCTCATCGGGGAAATCCGACAACGGTCCACCGGGGCCGTTCCCCTCGTTTATGCGAATTAATCGAAGGAAGACGTCGTGACGGTTGCACTCGGTGTGTTGGCTTCAGGGCGCGGGTCTAATTTGCAAGCCATATTAGATGCTATTCACAAAGGAACCCTTGATGCGGTGGTGAAGGTGGTACTCAGTAATAAAGCGTCCGCGTTGGCCTTGGAACGAGGCCTGACGCATCAGATACCTTCTGTATTTTTAGATCCTAAACCGTTTGCCGAATCACAAAATCCTCGAGAAGCCTATGATGTGGCTGTCGGGCAAGTGCTGCATGAACATGGCGTGGAGGCCGTGGTGCTGGCCGGCTATATGCGTATTGTGACACCGGCGCTTATCCGACAGTTTCCCTGGAGGATATTTAATATTCATCCGTCACTACTTCCGTCTTTTCCAGGGTTGCATGCGCAACGGCAGGCCTTGGAATGGGGCGCCAAAGTCAGTGGATGTTCAGTCCATTTTGTGACGGAAGGGGTGGATGAAGGGCCGGTGATTATTCAGACGGCCGTTCCGGTTCTGGAGGAGGATACCGAAGAATCCTTATCGGCACGGATTTTGGAACAGGAGCATGTAGCGCTTCCCAGGGCTCTGCAATGGTTTGCGGAGGGGCGGCTTGCCCAGAATGGTCGAAGAGTAACGGTGGTGCCTTCGAGCGGAGCTGGAAAGGGAGACACATGAAAGACAAAATATTTTTTGAGATCATTCTGGTGATGCAAGATGCTAACGGGTTCGGTATAATCTCTTCCAGAAGCGCAGTTTGGGTGAGAGGGAGGGAGGAGACAAAGAACAGTTGATAAGTAAATGTGTGGGGGGCTAGCTCAGTTGGGAGAGCACTACGTTCGCAACGTAGGGGTCGCGGGTTCAACTCCCGTGCCCTCCACCATTTCATAATCCAACGACGTCTACAGTATAATGATGAGACGAAAAGCCGCTATTTAAGCGGCTTTTTTGTTTTCTGTTGTCCAATGTCGGTTTAGTAACCCCTCTTTGCCAGGTTGAGTATTACGAACTACCTGGCTAATGTGGAGGGTGGACTTATTTCCGCGGATATTCGGGCAGGCCAGGTTCATTTCAGAGAGAGCCATTCATGGATCTTTAAGAGATTCGATTTTTCCTCTGCTAGAACGGGTTCAATATATTTTCACCATTCGAACCCGGGCTCGTGAACCGATCGACTTTTTTATTCGACAAACCAAGAAATGCCGTCGTGTTGGTTCAGATCGTTAGTTCATGACTTGAGAGAAATCACTAAGTCTAGACTCTTAATTATCTCAAAGAGAGATTACGCAAAAAAGATTCCGAGAATATTCTTATAAACCTGTACATCAGAAAACCTAATGCCTACAATCTTGTCCAGCATCAATACGCAATGACAATCATTCGTTCAATAAATCTCCGAGCAAAAGGGATCCACATGAAATACGCGGTGCGAGCCATCGGTTTGTGTTGGTGTCTACTCGGGCTGACTGCCTGTGGAGGAACGGTCAAAAAGTCCTTTACAAACCCCGCCTATCCGCTTTCGAAGGTATCGTCAATCGCGATTCTTCCCTTTGATGGGGTGGGCGAGGCCGGTGCAGCCTCAGATCTACTGGCCATGGTCATTGCCAACAAAGAAGTGTTTGATTATGTCGTTGATCGGACACAAATTCAAGCCGTTCTTGCCGAACATAATTTAGACGCTACGCTCCTCGATGAAAAAAACCTTTTGCAAAAAGGAAATTTCATCAATGCCGATGCGCTGCTCAAGGGGCGTGTGACACGATTTGTCGAAGGCGCCCCTCAGTATCCCGTAGCGACGGCGACAGAGATTTCTATGTCGTTGAAACTTGTCAGTACGGAAACCGGGCAAATAATCTGGACGCAGTTGTATTCGGAAAAGTCCGGGACACGGGGACTGCTTGCTCCATCCGTTGATGAGTTGTTGCTTGAAATGGCTGAAGACATTGCAAATGATTTGGTCAAGGAACGGCAGAGTTCCGGTGGGGGTTCGATGCCATAGTCTCGAATCGGGGTGGCGAGATGGCAGGAATTTTTCAATCACGGCCAACCATGATCACTTGGGTATTGGAAAAAGTCTTCTGTCCCATTGCCTTCTGTATGGTACTGCTTGCCGGGGGATATGAGACTCCCGTCTTTGCCACGTCTCGTGGCATTCTGGTATCGCCGGATACCGGTGAAGGGATTGGAACCGTTTGGGGAGTCTTTATTGGGGTCTCCGAATATAAAAATACGACCCTTAATCTTGCCTATGCGGACAATGATGCCAAAGCCCTCCATCAGTTCTTTACCGAGCATTTTCAGGACAGTATTCATCCTGACCACTTTCATGTTCTGACCAATCAAGAGGCTCAACGCGGGAAGATTCTGCGAGCACTTGGAGAGGTTCTTCGTCTTGCTCAGCCGGAGGATTTGGTAATCCTCTCCCTCGCCATGCACGGGTTACTCGATCCTAGCGGAGAAGACCTATTCTTTCTCACACATGAAGCTGATCCCAATTTTCCGGAAGACAACGGGATTAGTCGCCACGACCTGCTGAGACAAATCAGCAAAAGTAAGGCCCGTAAAATAGTGCTGTTTTTAGATGCATGTCATACGGGCGCGTTTGGCTCCTCCAGTTCACTGGTTGCCATGCGGGCCGCGAATGCTGCAGACGTTAACCGGCTCCTGACCGCAATGGGGAAGGCACAGACAGGAGTGGCCGTTTTCTCTTCCTCCAGTGCAGCTGAGCGTTCGCAAGAAGGCGAAAAATTTTGTGGAGGACATGGAGCATTTACCTGCGGATTGCTCACGGGCTTACGAGGAGGGGCCGATTTCAATCGCAATGACCTCATCGAAATTCGTGAACTCTTCGACTTTACCTATCGTACGGTGAAAACGAGTACTGAGGGTTTTCAAAACCCTTCTATCGAAGGCCGCTATGATAATGGGCTTCCTCTCGCCTTTGCTCCTGGAGGACCAGCGACGTCATTAACCCAAGAAATGTCTGATCCCAAGGGAATTCCCGCTTCGGATCGGGAACTGGTTCAATTACAAGCAGAACTTCAAGCTTTGCAAGAACAGATGGCGCGTGAAAAATCAGATAGGCATGAGGAAGCTACTGGACCAGGGATGATTGCTAAAGCGCCCGCTTATAGTGCACCGCAACCCTTTGCTCCGAAAATCCTTGATGGGGATGAGGCATCGATGGTGATCATTCCAGAAGGTCATTTCACCATGGGGAGTAAGGATTTTAGAAATGAACGCCCGGTGCATCAGGTTTTTCTGGATAACTTTTATATCGACCAGCATGAAGTTACCGTCTCCCAATATGCCGAATTCATTAAAAAGTCCGGAACCAAACCGCCAGCATATTGGATTAATCTCAATTTAAATGAGGTCTCTCAACATCCTGCCGTAAGAGCAAATTGGGATGAGGCCACAGCATATTGTCGGTCCGTGGGCAAACGGTTGCCCACCGAAGCCGAGTGGGAAAAGGCTGCACGCGGAACCGATGAACGCCTCTATCCCTGGGGTGAACAGGATCCGATCCAACTCCTGGCAAATTTTGACAAGTGTTGCGACCATCAAGCCTATTCTGTCTTGACGCCTGTTGGTGAAAAAGCTGAGGGTCAAAGTCCATACGGGCTTGACGATATGGCTGGGAATGTCTGGGAGTGGACAGCTGATTGGTATGATGCCTCCTATTATCAACGAAGCCCTGACAAAAACCCGAAAGGACCTTCTGTTGGAGAACTGAAAGCTATTCGTGGCGGGTCATGGTCAAATAAAGCTGTGGATATTCGAACCACGAATCGTCACGGTCTGGATCCTTCCCAACGACATGATAACGTTGGCTTCCGGTGCGCAAAAAATTCGCCATAACCGGAAGGGAGGGGCCGGAAACATAATTGGAGCAGTCAATCTGGTCCAATGATCCGCATGTCAGGCTGAGAACCGATAAAGACTAAGCCCAGACGAAGCCTAAACCACTATCGAAGACGAAAGGGTGATGCCTACAGGAAGGCAGATGGAAGGGTGACAACAAGACGGATGTCTTGCCCCCGTTTAGGCAGGCGTGACCTTTTGGGATTTTAAGGAGCCTCCTCAAAAATGCTGTTTTATTTTGGTCGGGGTGTGTCCGTCCTTTGGCTTTCAAATTTTGATAAGAATTTTTCAAAGATAAGGTATTCACTTGGCGGCAATGTCCTCGGGTGCCGATCCGAAGGTCACCGTAGTTGAGAGCAGGAATAACACCAGCGACAGAGAAATGGCTTGGGGAATGTATTGAGTCAAGAGGGAGTTTCTTGCTGTTTCTCTCGTCCATTCGCAGTCTCTTTCGGTTAGCCGGGAATGCGATTATTCATACTGTCACCTGTTCTCCACTCGCTCCGACAGTTCCTTTACCTTGGCTGAAGCATCCTGATTGCCGCTTTGTTCCGCGCGGCGGTACCAGCGCAAACTTTCAGCCTCATTGCGCTCGACGCCGATTCCATGCTCCAGGACAGAGGCATAATTAAATTGTCCATGCATATACCCATTCTCGGCTGACCGGCGGTAATAATCTGCAGCTCGACGCAGGTCTCTCTCCACTCCAACCCCTTTCTCGTAAGCCCAGCCCAGCCTATTATTCGCGGCGGCTGCCGCAGCAGAATTACCCATTTCGAGCACCCGCTTAAACATGACCACTCCCTTGGCGGGATTTTTGGGCCCGTCCTCACCATCGAAGTCACAGCCACCGGCCATATGCACACCCCAAGCATGCCCCTGGGCAGCCGCTTTACGTTGCCACTCGCAGCCCTTGTGCATATCTATCTCTGTCCCCCATCCGTGGAAGTAGGCCATCCCAAGGCTGTGTTCACTTTCTGCCTCACCTTGTTCCGCGGCGCGAACCAGCCACTGGAATCCCCCAGAGGTATCTGTTTCGCCGCCAACTCCCTCGATCAGGGCGCGACCATACCAGGTCTGGGCCAAGGCGTGGCCTTTCTCCGCAGCTTGGTGCAAGAGTTGGCGGGAGCGAACAGGGTCTTTCGGCACACCATCGCCCGTCCAATAAGCCGCCCCTAGCCGGTACAGATTCTCTGCCGAAAGGGTCCGTGTACCATCTCCGGTACTACCGTCACTCCCCCTTCGACATTCGCCGGTCAAATCCGAATATGCGACATGCGAGCCTTTGCATGGATCGCTTTGCCCCAACACGCCAAGGTCATCGCCGTGGGGCATGGCCACATCGGGGGTCAAATCCGCAGCATCGGGTATCTCACTAGCGTTAGGACGGTTTGTACTGCTTGCCTCACCGCCTTTCCGTGTCTCTTCAGATTGACTGTTTGGATCACATGGCCATGCATACAATTCAAACTTGCGCATGACATCGCGGGCGATGCGGCGCAGTACCTCCTGATTGACTCCCTCAATATTTCCAAAGTTCACTAAAATACTCGCGGTCCGGCTTCCGATCCCTCCATATAGCAAAGGGCGCCCATCCGGCGTTGTCCCGAGGTTTGATGAGAATGATGTTTTCCACGTGCCGTCATAACAGGCCCGCCCCTGTTTCGCAGGGGTTCCTATGAATTGTACGTCCACATGCACGATTGTGGACAAACGGCTGCCTGAAATTGGTACCTTTAAGGTTGCCGAGCAATGCACATATCCTGCCTCCCGAATTTCCGACACGACCCCACACGGCCGATCCCACTGATATGGGGATGAGTCGATATCGTCCATCGACATTTTTGTCCATTGATGTGGAATCGGATCACGGGCCGACCACCCCAAGGTGTACATGCTTAATAAGGCAATGAAGGTTATGAAGATGCGTTTCATGTCGTCCCCCTGGGATCAAGAAAGATGAGCAACGCCTGCACCACCTTGAAGGCGAAAACCCCGTTACGCTGTCGGATTGTAAGAAAAAGAAGATTTTTGTCCCGAAGGTAACTTGGATCCAATAGGTTGTCAAACATGAAGAATGGCCAATGAAAAGTGAGAATTGAGTGTAGTCAGAAGGCGCAATCTGTTCGCACTGTCTGTCATTTTTGAGGGCTTAAGCATAGGACGGGCAAACAGATTTTTGGTTAAAGACTAAGCTTGATGAAAATCGCTATGGATTGGAAATTGGTTGGTTCTAGATGGATAGAATGCCTGACCATGAATAGCACGGCGGCTTTGAAGGTATGTAGTGGCTGGAAAGGATCTTGGCAAACCCCCGATTTTACAACGGGCGATAAAGCTACCTTTAGAGCATTTTATGTTTCACAAAAACGACACTTATTTATCGAGCATCCTCGGATATTGTAAACCGAACGGAAATCCTGGTGGCGTGACCGTAGTGTTTTGTGACCGTGCTCCGACTAAATAACATTAAGGATAAAGTTGGAAGTGCCAACCCCCGTCAGTGAGTGGATAGATATCCTTGGAAGGCTATATTTATTCTCCGGTGATGTGTTTTATACGTAGGTATATTAATAGAGTGGATTTTTTTTATTTACTAAAGTAAATTAACTTAATTAACTTTAGAAAGATATATGCGATTATCAAAGAAAAGTGAGTATGGCCTTCGAGCCATGATTGAATTGAGGCGGAGTTTTGGCCGAGGAGTAGTTCAACGCCGTTTTTTATCAGAACAACAGGGCATTCCCCTCGGGTTCCTTGAAATCATTTTGCTTCAATTGAAGAATTCGGGTCTCGTGGGTAGTCGACGTGGGAAGAATGGTGGCGTCTTTCTTCTGAAACCTCCTCGTGAAGTAACCCTCGGTAAAATTATTCGAACCTTAGATGGTCCTTTGGCACCCATTGGGTGTGTCAGTCAAACTGCTTATCGAAAATGTGAAGATTGTCCGTATGAAGCCACCGCGACATGTCCGATCCAGAAAGTCATGTTGGATGTGAGAAATGCTATTGCCTCTGTGTTGGATCATTACTCATTGGAGGATTTTGCTAATTCAAGTGGAAAGGAAGCCCAGGATGGTGTCAGTCCGACTATCCAAGCGGTCTTACGACCTTCCATTGCCATTGACCCGAGCTAGGTCTATTCAAGGAACACTATTTATATTAAGAGGGTGAGGTATGGAAACGCATTTACGAAGTATGGTGAAGGGGATCAGCTGGCGGATTATCGCAACCCTCGTGACTACGATGGTTGTCTGGTTGATTTCCGGGGAAATATCCATGGCTCTGTTTGCCGGGGTCAGTGATTCTCTTGTCAAAATCGGATTATTCTATGGACATGAACGGATATGGCAGCGAATTCTCTGGGGAAGAGTTTATCCTTATTCACCGTAATTGGGATGAACGTTCCTGATGATAATCATAGGGCGGAAGGAGAGCGCATGCGAAGGCTGTTAATGTGTGGGGCGGTCATGTCCTTATTGGGGGTCGCGGCAGGAGCGTTTGGTGCTCACGGGCTTCGTCCCATCTTAACGGAACAGATGATGGCGGTGTTTGAAACCAGTGTCCGCTACCATTTGGTCCATGGGCCGGCAATCTTGATTGCCGGACTCAGTGGCCATTTCTTTCGTCATCGTGTATTTCGATGGGCAGCCTGGAGTTTTATTCTGGGTATCTTCATCTTTTCCGGGAGTCTGTATATATTATCGCTCTCGGGCATTCGGTCTCTGGGCATCCTGACTCCATTTGGTGGACTGGCTTTTCTCATCGGTTGGGGGTTCCTGGCCTGGGGATATTGGTCCGCCCAAGAAATGATCAAGCCTCAAGTGCCTTCCTCCTCATAGTTTTTCTGCCGTTCCTTTCCCGCCAATTTTTGTGTCGGGTTTTGGCTCGTTGATTTTCCCGCAGAATCGTTGTTGCCAATGAGTGGCCATCCCCTTTTTATGTCATTAATTAACAGGGTTAGGAGGAGGGGGACTGTGCCAGTGAGCCGCCGATCCGAAATGGCTGGCTGGCTTCTCCCATATAAAGAGTGCGATGTGGGAACGGTATTTCAATTTTTTCTTCATCAAAGGCTTTTTTGAGGCGTCGACGATATTCCCGTCCCACGGCCCATTGCTCGATGGGCAGGGTTTTAATTCGAGCCTTGATCACGACTTCTGATTCCCCGAACGCATCGACACCAAGGATTTCAATCGGTTCAATCATTTTTTTCCCCAATTTCGGATCTTGTTGAAGTTCGTCCGCGACGTCTTTCATCACCGCTACGACATGGTCCGTGTCTTCTTTATAGGCTACTCCGATTTCCATGACATAGGCCGACCATTCCTTGGTCATATTGGCTAATGTGGTGATCGTCCCATTCGGAAAAATATGCACGGTTCCAGACAGGTCCCGCAGGGTAATTGTCCGAAAAGTGATGGCTTCCACCAGGCCTCCTGTTCCATTGACGACTGCCACGTCACCAACTCGGACTTGGTTTTCCAGGATCATGAAAAACCCGTTTATCAGATCTCGCACGATATTTTGTGCGCCAAAACCTACGGCCAATCCGGCAATGCCGGCTCCAGCTAAAATTGGAGTAACGTCCAATCCGATTTGATCCAAGCCCATAATGACGGCGATGACCCATATCAAGGTGAGACAAATGGTGAGTAACATGCCGGTAAGTGTTTTAACGCGTTTTTCGTTTGCAATGCGGTCCTTGTCCTCCCGTTCTCTCCAGGTGAGTAATATATTCTCGAGTTTTCTGAGTCCGAATCGGAGAGCTCGGACACCCATGTAAGCGACGGTCAGGATCAAAAGGATTCGAAGACTGGCCTCGGTGATGGCGACAGATTTCTGTGCTAGAAACGGGGTAAGTTGTTCATAGAAGAACTGATGCATGGAGGGCCTCCCTGGAAAAAATGCGTATTGTGAGTTTTTGTACTTGTCTGAGTGGTTTTCTTTGGTATTGTTACAAGGGTTGGTGGACTTGCCAAGACCGGTGATCAAAAAATGAATTTCTTGAGTCTACGATGTGTCCCAATCTTACAAAAATATGGCGTTCAATGAAGATGGAACGTCATGATGAATTCTCCAGGGCAAACATAGGGTGGAGGTGAAAGAAGAGTTATCTCTTGACAGGCGATTTATTCAATGGTAAAAAATCGGAACAATTGTTCCACGACAACGTCGTCGTCGGAGCAAGTCAAAAAACACATAACGTAGCGGACAATGAAGTCCTCAACCGGGAACCCGGTCTGAGGGCTTTTTTTTTGCCAAAATCATGTCTGGCGCAACCAAGAGCAGGAGGCGACGTGTGAAAAGTCGACAAATCGGAGGATGGGAGTGTGGGCAATGACGCGCGACTCGGAATCCTCTTGTTATATCACCGCTAGCAATTCTGGTGGCATCACGGATGGTGCTTCTTCAGAACCAGGGAGGGACATCAGGATGGTTGAACATGCTTGGGACATGAGGGCTAACTCGAAACTTGAGGTGACCATGAGAAAAAGTATTGTGACCATAGGAGTAACTTTTCTGTTGGCGATGGGTTTGGTCAATGTGGCCGAATCGGCGGTGTTATCCAAAGAAGATTTTAAACTGTATGGCTATGTGGATGCTTCGTATACACAGAATTTCAATAATCCGAAAAACAGCGGTGCGAATGCGAATCACTTGAGGATTTTCGATGGGGACTCCAATTCCTTTCGACCGAATATGGCCCAGTTGGTGTTTGAAAAGGAAGGCACGAATGGAGCCAATGCGGTGGAGCGAAGCGGCTTTCGGGTCAAATTAGATGTGGGAGAGGATGCCCAGTTTACTGGAGGACGAACCGGGGACGATATCGATTTTCAAGAATTGTATGCCCAGTTTGTGGCGCCGGTCGGAAATGGGTTGGATATTCGGATCGGTCGCATGAATACCTTGGTAGGCTATGAGGTCATTGAAAGCCCCTTCAATCCCAACTTTTCCCGCTCTTGGTTGTTTGGGTTAGGTCAGCCATTTACCACGACGGGTATCCGGCTCTCCTACCCAGTGAGTGATTCCGTGTCCATTTCAGTCGGAGCGGTTAATTCCTTTTCCGGGTTGACGGCTGATAACAGTTCAGCCAAGTCGGTGGAGGGATTGCTCTCAATCAGGCCTACTGATGCGGTGAGTGTGAATCTTTATGGGATTTTTGGAAGAGAGCGATCCAATGCAGGCTTAGGCCGTTCAGGTAAACGCGTCTTGGTCGGCAGTTATGTCACCTTTCAAGCCACGGACCAATTAGGATTTGTGGTGGAAGGCTATTATGCCAATCAGGAAAATGGGAGTGGCATCAGCTCAGGTCGAAATGCCAGGTGGAACGGGGCGGCGGGTTATGCGATTTATGACTTCAATGACGAATGGGGTGTGCGGTTCCGGGGAGAAATTTTTGAAGATGCCGGCGGAGATGTGAGTTGTTTGGGTACCGCAGGATCCGGCGGCAATGCGAATGTCTGTACCGTTTCAGCTCCCATCGCTCAAACTCTCTGGGAAACCACCGCGACGTTGCAATACAAGCCGGCGCCCTCGCTGATCACGAGATTGGAATTCCGATATGACAAATCGAACAAAAATGTCTTCTTAGATGGCCACAATACGTTCACGAATAATCAACAGACATTGGCGGCTGAAGTGATATTTCTCTTTTAAGAAAAGAGGAAAAGGAGTATACACATGAAACGGCTCATAACTTTTTACAGGATGGGTGTGTCTTGTCTCATGGCCCTTTCCCTCCCCTTGATACTTGGCCCTGGGAGTGCCTTCGCTGAGGATGGGGCTGCCAGTGCGATCAACGCCGGAGATACGGCATGGGTGTTGACTTCCTCGGCACTCGTGTTGGCGATGACCATTCCCGGATTGGCCTTGTTCTATGGAGGAATGGTGCGGAGTAAAAACGTGCTCAGCACGATGATGCATAGCTTTATTGCGGTGTGTATTGTCAGCGTTATTTGGGTGTGCTGGGGGTATAGTTTCGCCTTTGGCACCGATATCGCCGGATTGATCGGGGGATTGAACTGGATTGGTTTAACCGGGGTGGGAGGAGAACCTAATCCGGGGTCCACGATTCCCCACGCCGCCTTTATGGTTTTTCAGTTGATGTTTGCAGGCATCACGGTTGCCTTGATCAGCGGGGCCATTGCGGAACGAATGAATTTCGCAGCCTTCGTCGTTTTTGCGGCGTTGTGGGTTACGTTCATCTATGCGCCCCTGGCCCACTGGGTGTGGGGTGGCGGCTGGCTGGGGGGAATGGGGGACCTGGATTTTGCCGGAGGAACGGTGGTCCATATTAGTTCGGGTGTGGCAGCGCTGGTCTGCGCATTGGTCTTGGGGAAGCGTCAGGGATACGGCTCAGAAAATATGAGTCCGCATAACCTACCCTTTACCATTGTCGGTGCCAGTTTATTATGGGTGGGGTGGTTTGGATTTAATGCCGGAAGTGCATTAGCCGCGAATGGGCTGGCAGCCAACGCTTTTGTGGCCACTCATGTAGCCACTGCGGCCGGGGCTTTGGGATGGTTGGGGGTGGAATGGAGTTATCGGGGTAAGCCCACTTTACTGGGAGCGGCGAGCGGTGCCGTGGCCGGGTTGGTGGCAATCACACCTGCTGCAGGATATGTCGGCCCTGTTTCAGCTATGATTATCGGGGTCGGCGGCGGAATCATTTGTTATCTGGGAGTATTTTTGAAAAATAAAATGGGTTATGACGATGCATTGGATGTTCTGGGTATCCATGGAATCGGCGGAACGTGGGGCGCCCTGGCCACCGGCCTGTTTGCCAGCATGGGCGGAGGCACCGGGCTGTTTTTCGGGAATCCGGGACAAGTGGTGATTCAGGCCATAGGCGTGGGTGCGACCTGGGCATTTTCCTTTGTCGGGACATTTATTATTCTTAAGGTTGTGGATGCGACGATTGGGTTGAGGGTCTCCAAGGAAGATGAGATTTTGGGCCTGGACCTGACGCAACATCGGGAGCGGGCTTATGGATAACAGGCTTGGAAGCGGGGGATAGGATTGACGTGGACATACGTATGGAAGACAGAACAGATCAGCAATTCACGCAGAAAGGGGTCCATTATTCAATGGAAGGATGGTGCCTATGAAACTGATTCAAGCCATTATCAAACCGTTTAAGCTGGATGAAGTAAAGGATGCCTTGTTGGAATTGGGGGTGCAAGGCATGACGGTCACCGAGGTCAAGGGGTTTGGCCGTCAGAAGGGGCATAAGGAAACTTATCGTGGGACGGAGTATCAAATTGAGTTTGTCCCAAAAATCAAGATGGAAATTGCCATTTCCGATAATCGCGTTTCCGAGGTTTTGGAGGCGATCCTGCGTGCCGCCAAGACCGGCAGCATTGGAGATGGCAAGATTTTCGTGTCGGAATTGCCCACCGTCATTCGAATTCGTACCGGAGAGACCGGTGAAGGGGCGCTGTAATGCTGGGTTGTGCCCCAATGAACGATTTTGAAAAAAAGGAGGCCATATGAAACGCAGGATGCTGCCTATGGGGCTTTCCATGGGGACAGCGATCGTGTTGAATCTTGGTCTGGCGGGATTGGTCTTCGGTGAGGAAGGCGGCGTACTCAAAATTGATACCGGGGATACGGCCTGGATTCTCATGTCGTCGGCGTTGGTACTCTGTATGACGCTTCCCGGATTGGCGCTATTTTATGGCGGACTGGTCCGGAGCAAAAATGTGCTGGGCACCATCATGCATTCCGCAGTGATTCTCTGTGTGATTAGCTTGGTCTGGGTTCTCTTGGGCTATAGCCTGGCATTTGGACCGGATGTGGGAGGAGTGATCGGGGGGCTGGAATGGGTGGGATTGCAAGGCGTGGGATTGGAGCCCAGCACCACGTATGCCACCACCATTCCTCATCAGGTGTTCATGGTCTTTCAAATGATGTTTGCGGCCATTACGGTGGCGCTGATGACCGGTAGTATCGCCGAACGGATGAAATTCAAAGCGCTTTTGTTATTTTCGGTCTTATGGTCTCTTATCATTTATTCGCCCCTGGCACATTGGGTGTGGGGTGGCGGATGGTTGGCTCAACTGGGGGCTTTGGATTTTGCCGGAGGTGCGGTGGTGCATATCAGTTCGGGATTTGGTGCATTGGTCTGCGCCATCATGGTCGGCAAAAGAAAGGGATTTGGGACAGAACCCATGCCGCCCCATAATTTACCAATGACCGTGTTAGGAACGGGCCTGCTCTGGTTTGGTTGGTTCGGGTTTAACGCCGGAAGTGCGTTGGGAGCCAATGGCGTCGCCGCCGCGGCCTTTGTGGCTACTCATACTGCCGCTGCGGCAGGGGGGATAAGCTGGATGGCCGCCGAGTGGGTGCATCGGGGAAAACCGACCGTTTTGGGTATTTTAAGCGGCATGGTGGCCGGGTTGGCGACTGTTACGCCCGGAGCCGGATTTTTGGGACCCCTTTCGGCCATGTTAATTGGGTTACTTGCCGGAACCCTTTGTTATCTGGCCGTCGTATGGAAAATGCGCCTCGGGTACGATGATTCCTTGGACGTGGTGGGAATCCATGGCGTGGGAGGATTCACGGGCATCCTGGCAACGGGGTTATTCGCGTCGATCGGTGCCCAGGGTCTGTTCTTCGGGAATCCCGGGCTTTTCGGTATACAAGTGGTATTGGCTTTGGTAACCTTAGCGTTTTCGGTCGTGGGTACCTTTATCATTCTAAAATTTGTGGATCTGACCGTCGGGCTCAGAGTCACGGCACAAGAGGAAGAGGTCGGGTTAGACCTCAGCCAACATAGCGAGCGGGGGTATTCGTAATACCCGGCTTGTGTCACGCGTGAAAAGAAAAAAATAATTACTGTCTGGGCAATGTCATAGAGGGTTTTTATAAACAGTTATTCTGAGAAGGAGGCCGTGCATGACGCCGAAAGACGTGCTGGACTTTGCGAAAAAAAACAAAGTCGAAATGGTGGATTTGAAGTTCGTGGATCTGTTGGGCGCGTGGCAACACTTTTCCATTCCGACATCCGAATTGACCCTGGACCTGTTCAAAGAGGGATCAGGGTTTGATGGCTCCTCCATTCGCGGATGGAAGATGATTCAAAATAGTGACATGCTGGTGGTGCCGGATCCGAAAACCGCCTGTCTAGATCCATTTATGGAGATACCCACCTTGAGCATGATTGCCGATGTGCAGGATCCCATTACCCGTAACTATTATGAGCGGGATCCCCGGGCCGTGGCCCTTCGGGCGGAACAATATCTCAAGAGCACGAAAATCGGCGATACTTCTTTTTGGGGCCCGGAAGCCGAGTTCTTTATTTTTGATCACGTCAGCTTTGATCAAAACAGCCATTCGAATTATTACTTTATTGATTCAGAGGAAGGAATTTGGAATTCAGGAAAAGACGGAGAAAACCTGGGTTCGCGGCCTCGTCATAAAGAAGGATATTTCCCCGTGGCTCCGGTTGATTCCCAACAGGACATTCGTTCGGAGATGTGTCGTGTGATGGAAAAGGTGGGCATTCGGGTTGAAAAACATCACCATGAAGTCGCCACGGCGGGACAGGCCGAAATCGATTTGCGATTTGACACCATGATCAAGATGGCGGACCAAATGATGATGTATAAGTACATCGTGCGGAATGTGGCACGTCGGCATGGCAAAACCGTGACTTTTATGCCCAAGCCCTTGTTCAATGACAACGGGACCGGCATGCACACGCATCAAAGTATTTGGAAAGACGGCAAGCCGTTATTTGCCGGGAAAGAATACGCCGGGGTATCTCAAATGTGCCTGTATTACATCGGCGGCATTCTCAAGCACGGTCAGGCCTTGGCGGCATTAACCAACCCCACGACTAACTCCTACAAACGCCTGACCCCGGGCTTTGAAGCGCCGGTCATGTTGGCCTATTCCAGTCGGAACCGGTCGGCCGGGATTCGAATTCCGATGTATTCTCCCAGCCCCAAAGCCAAGCGGATTGAAGTGCGCTTCCCCGATCCGTCCTGCAACATGTATCTGGCTTTTAGCGCCATGTTGATGGCCGGTCTGGATGGCATTCAAAACAAAATCGATCCGGGTGAAGCCATGGACAAAAATCTCTATGATTTGGAACCGGAAGAATTAGGCAATATTCAAACGTTGCCATCGAGTTTGGAAGATGCGTTAAAAAGTCTGGAGCAGGATCATGAATTCCTGCTCAAGGGTGGGGTGTTTAGCGAAGATCTGATTGAAGCCTGGATTGCCTATAAACGGAAAAATGAAGTGGATGCGCTTCGGCTTCGTCCAAACCCGTATGAATTTATGATGTACTATGATTGTTAACGCCAGGGTAAATATTCGCGTGCGTTAATCGTAAGTTCAAAATTTCAGAATCAGGACGGACGCCTGGGTCGGTGGCGCAACCCTTCAAATGGTGGCGCTATCGGTCCGGGCGTTCGTGTTTCTGAAACCGTTGCTGAAAACGTGCATGGATGTCCTGCATACGGGAAGAGATGGCCTGTTCCAGGTCGGCAGCGCCTTGCTGCCAGTCCATGGCGACGAACCCCAACCGTCGGGCCAAAAAGACCATTTCTTCCGACCCGGGCGGCGGGAGCACAAGATCCTGGGCATGGCCCCGCACGATGCGAAGCGCATCGATCAGCAGGCGAAGGAACAGATAATGTTCCGAAAGCGCATCCCGTTCCCGTTGCGAAATCAACGACACCTGGCTCAGTTCCTGAAGCGCCTGGAGGGTATTCGGCGTGTGCAGGGCAGGATGAGCATGGCCGTGCATGAGTTGCAGATACTGCACGGTATATTCAATATCGATTAAGCCTCCAGGGCTGTACTTCACATGCGTGGAGCCGGGAGGGACCAGTTCTTTCGCTTGTCGTTTACGGAGATGCAGGGCGGTCGAAAGATCCCAGGGGGCAGGGCTGTACACAAATGCATCCCGGTGACGTTCCACAGCTTTGCCGATTGTGGCATTGCCTCCAACATATCGCAGTTTGATCAAGGCTTGCCGTTCGAAGGGGGCTGCCCCACCCGTTGGATTGTAATATCGCCGGATTTCCTGAAGGGAGTTCGCTAATAGGCCCTTATCACCATGTGGGCGCAGCCGGGTGTCCACATGAAAAATCCCTTCTTGTTTTGCTTCAATCCATTGAAGGAATTCCTGTGCCCAGCGTTCAAAATAATCCGTCGCGAGAGGTGGGGAAGTCCGGCGTGTAGAGGGCGCATCATAGACAAACAAAATTTCAATGTCGGAGGCATAGCCCAATTCCGTCCCGCCCAGTTTCCCCAGACCAAAAATGGCCATGGGCAGCTTGGAAGATTTTGATGCTTTGGGATCAATGACCCGTCGTGATTCCTGAAGGGCCTGAGTAAGGATGACATCCGCTAAATGGGTCAGGGCCTTAGAGAAATCCGGCAGCGGACTATTGTTGAGCAGGTGCCGCATGTCGATACGAAAGAGTTCTTCGTCCTTGAACTGATTCAGGCGGGCTTTCCGGGTTTCGGGTGTTTTGGCGGTTTTGAGTAAGGCTTCCAGGCTGCGTTGCAATGCGGCCTTGGGCCGAATCAACGGGCCACGTTGAAAGCGGTTCATCATGGGCAGCAGATTATGGTGTTGTCGTCGCAACAAATCTTCCCACAGGTAATCGCTGCTGCCGAATAACTGTGCGAGTTGGCTAAGCGTGGAGGCCTTTTCAAGGGAGGAGAGAGCGGATTGGGTGTGCGGTTCTTCCAGGAGTTGGTCCAGGAATTGGTCGAAATGTTCAAGGGCTTTGCCGGGATCGGGTGCCCATCGGAGGGAGTGGGTAAATTCCTTGATGAGCGCCGCCGCCGTGCGGAGTTCCTGCTGTTCAACTTTTCCTTGAATTTTTCTCCCCTGCCGCCCACGGACAAACAGACGATTGCGGACCCGATGCTTGTCCACTTCGATTTTGGCTTTCACGAGATAGACGCCCCGCATGGCCAGGGCATTCGCAAAGGCATATAAAAAGGCCGGGGTATCGGTCGAACGGATATCCAATACGGTTTCCTGTTCGGCCAGGGTATTCGAAAAGGTAATCTGCACGGGTTGTACCACGCGGGTTTCGGGCACATGGAGTCGGCCCAGGGCTTCCACAAGAATTCGATTGATTTGGCGCCGAGCCTGTCTGAGATGATTTTTCTGGAGCAAGAGGAGCAAGGGGACCAGGGAATCCGAAAAACGCTGCTGTTCCGATGGTCCGAATTGAAACCCCTTCAAGGATTGCAGGGTAAAGACATCGACGGCAATGCTGCGGGTCAGCCCCGGTTCCGGCCGTCGTGGACTCATGCTGCGGAATCCTCCAGAGCGAGGCTTGGACGCGTGCCCTGTTTTCGATGAAGGGTGCTGAGAAGAAGTGAAGATCAACGCTTCCCGAATGTCCAAGCCAAATGACGACAAAACCCCGCAAAAGGTGGCAAATTCCGAGAAATAGTCATAGGCCACAATCGTCACTTGGTAACGTTGGTCAGGGAGAGACTGAATATCCGTCGCACACGGCTGGGAAAGGGTCAGTTGGTGGGCCAAGGACACGTGGTGAGCAATCGTGGGCCAGGAGAAACTGGAAAAGTAATCGGCGTCCATCCCTTGAATGAAATCTTCAATCAGTTTCCGGGGAAGGTCAGGGCAGAGAGCCTGGATGTGTTCCTCTCGGTCTTCTTCTACCATGAAGGTGAGTATACTGAAATTCAGAAACATTGTAAGGTCTTCATGGTCACCGTATAATTTTCATTCGTATGACTCGTAAACCCTCCACACCGAAGTTGTCATCCTGGCTGACATCCGGAGCGTATCCCGATGCGACGCCATTATTATTGGCCGCCGGCCTGGAAGAAGCCGGGGTCAAGCAGATCCTGCAGGCCTATCGGGTGGAAGATTGGAAACAGGCCGATCGTAATTTGCAGGAGATGGCCGGAGACCCCGCGGACCGAAAGGCCTTGGCGATGATTGTGAACGGACTCCTGGCCGGTGCCGCGACCTCTGCAGATCCGGATCAAGCCCTCAATGAATGGGAACGGTTTGTGAACTCCGGTATCCATCGGTTGCAGATGTATCAATATTTGGCGGTGGTGCCCCATGTGGTGCGTGTGCTCAGCACGGTCTTTGGGAATAGTCCGGCCATGGCTCAGACGCTCCAACGGGACCCGTTGCTCGTGTATTGGATCGAAGACGATCGTGTGTTGATTCGCCGTCAAACCCGGCAGTCTCTTACCGAGCAATGCCAAAATTCTCTTGCGGCTCTGAAAACGCTGGAAGCGAAAAGTGAGGCCCTGCGTCGGTTTAAACGACGGGAAATGTTGCGGATTGGAATCCGGGATTTTCTGGGCGAAGCCCAAGTGGAAGAAACCTATACGATGTTATCGGAGTTGACGGCCGTGGTCATTCAGGCCGCCTATGAACTCGTTCAGCAGGATCTGACCCGGCGGCACGGAGAACTTCAGTCCCGAGCAACGACCGCAAAACCCCGGATGGGCTTCTGCGTCCTGGGAATGGGAAAGCTGGGCGGGTGGGAACTGAACTATAGTTCGGATATCGATTTGGTTTATGTCTATCAGGCTCCATCAGGAATGACCCAGGCGAAACATGGGCAGACCAGTATCAGTCATGAAGAATATTTCGCCTTGCTGGGCCAGGAACTGACCACGCTGCTCAGCGCCGCGACCGCAGAAGGCGCCATGTTTCGCGTGGATCTCCGATTGCGCCCTGAAGGGAGTGTGGGAGCGCTGGCCTACTCGGTGGAAGATGCATTGCATTACTATCGGACCCGCGGTCGGACTTGGGAACGCTTGGCCTTTTTGAAGGCCTTGCCCCTTGCGGGGAATCGTGGTGTGGGACAACTCTTGATGCGTCGCTTGCGTCCTTTCGTGCTCGGCACACCTGAGACGGCAGGGGATATTATTGGTTCAATTCGGGATCTCAGGGCTCAGATCCGTACCAAAATCACCCGCCGGGGAGAGTGGGACCGGCATGTCAAGCTGGGTATGGGTGGCATCCGTGAAATCGAATTTATTGTCCAGGGTTTGCAATTGCGCTGGGGCCATGCGCATCCCAGGATCATGGATCGTCAGACGTTGAAAGCCCTGGCCAAGCTGGTGCGGATGGGCATTCTGGAGAAACACGATGCCAAGACGCTTCGAGAGTCGTATCGCTATCTGAGAAATCTGGAACATAAAATTCAAATGGTTCATGAACTACAAACCCATGTGCTGCCGACGCTTCCGGATGAACTGGTCAAGTGCGCCATCAGAATGGGCGCTCCGCAAGGCACCACCAGGGGACAAATTGCCGAAAATTTCTTGAGCGAATATCGGCAGCATACCATGCGGGTCCATACCCTCTATCAACGAATGATTGGATAGCCGGTCAGGAGTGTTCTTTCAAAGACAAATCTCGCGAAGTCCTCAGGGAGTTCAAAGTTGCGCAAATCGTTTGCTGTCGGCCTCTGATGCTCATGGAAGAATTCAGGATTTTTTCTTGAAAGAACCAGTGAATGGTGATCATGGGATAACGAGTGACGGAGTATGGCAACGGGAACTTTTTTCGGGAAAACCTTGAATCCGGTTCCCGGATGATTATCTGGAATGAGACGAACACGAAAGACCATGTTGTTTATCCCTGAGAGGAGGATTGCTCGATGGATATGAACCGAATGACGATTAAAGTCCAAGAAGCGCTGCAGACGGCGTCAGGGATGGCCATGCGCCGCAATCACCAGGGGGTGGAGGTGGAGCATTTGCTCCTTGCTCTCCTGGAACAGGAAGGCGGATTGGCGCAAGCGATCATTGAGCAGTCCGGCTGTTCCGTGTCCGCGGTACGGAATGCCGCCGAGCAGGCGTTGCAAAAACTGCCGCAAGTGCAGGTCAGCGGTGCCGGACCTGGGCAGGTGCATATTGCTCCGCGTGTCGGAAAGCTCTTGTCACAGGCGGAAACGGAAATGAAAGGGCTCAAGGATGAATACCTCAGCGTGGAGCATCTCCTCCTGGCCATGGTAGAGGAAGGCGGGGTTTTCAAGAGCCTGGGTGTGAAACGCGAGAAATTACTGGAAGGGTTACAACAGGTTCGCGGGAATCAGCGGGTCACCAGTCAGGATCCGGAAGGCACCTACCAAGCATTGGAAAAATATGGGCGGGACCTGACTCGCCTGGCCGGGCAAGGGAAACTTGACCCCGTGGTGGGGCGTGATGAAGAAATCCGCCGTGTCATTCAGATCCTGTCAAGGCGGACCAAAAACAATCCGGTACTGATCGGAGAGCCCGGTGTAGGAAAAACGGCCATCGTCGAGGGACTCGCTCAGCGCATCATTAAAGGAGACGTGCCGGAAGGGCTCAAGAAGAAACGGGTGGTGGTGTTGGACATGGGGGCGTTGGTGGCCGGCGCCAAATTCCGTGGCGAATTCGAAGAACGATTGAAAGCCGTCTTGAAAGAAATTCAATCCTCGCAAGGACAGATTCTGCTGTTTATCGACGAATTGCACACCGTAGTGGGGGCGGGGGCAGCGGAAGGGGCTATGGACGCGGCCAACTTATTGAAGCCCATGTTGGCCAGGGGTGAGATGCATTTAATCGGGGCCACGACACTGGATGAATACCGCAAACATATTGAAAAGGACGCGGCATTGGAGCGGCGGTTTCAACCGGTCGTGGTCGATCAACCATCGGTGGAAGACACCATCTCCATCTTGCGTGGCCTGCGGGAGCGGTACGAAGTGCATCATGGGGTCAAAATCAAAGATGCGGCGCTGGTGGCGGCCTCCCGCCTGTCGAACCGCTACATCGGCGACCGGTTCCTGCCGGATAAGGCGATTGACCTGATCGATGAAGCAGCCGCCCGTTTGCGGACGGAAATCGACAGCATGCCGGCCGAAATGGATGAGATTTCGCGAAAAGTCATGCAATTGGAAATTGAGCGGGAAGCCTTGAAAAAAGAAACCGATCCCGCCAGCCAAACCCGGCTTGCCAATTTAGAGCAGGAATTAAAGGCCAAACAGGAAGCCTTAAAGGAATTGCAAGTCCAATGGGAAGCGGAAAAGTCCTCGGTGGGGAAACTCCAGGAAATTCGGCAGGAGATTGAAGGCGTCAAGCAGCAGATCGAGCAGGCCGAACGCCAGTATGATCTGAATCGTGTGGCGGAGCTGCGATATGGGACATTGCCGAAACTGGAACGATCCATGAAGGAAGAAGAAGAGCGGCTGGCCAGCCAGCAGGGGACAAGTCGGTTGCTCAAAGAAGAAGTGGATGAAGATGACATTGCCGAAGTCGTCAGCCGGTGGACGGGGATTCCGGTGAGCCGGTTGCTCCAAGGTGAAGTGGAAAAACTCCTGCACCTGGATGAATGGCTGCACAAACGGGTGATCGGCCAGGATGAAGCCGTGCAAGCCGTAGCCGAGGCCGTGTTGAGGGCCCGTTCGGGCATTAAAGATCCCAATCGTCCCATCGGCTCGTTTCTCTTCCTGGGGCCGACCGGGGTGGGCAAAACCGAACTGGCGCGAGCCCTGGCGCATACGCTCTTTGATAACGAGGCCAACATGGTCCGCATCGACATGTCGGAATACATGGAAAAACACACCGTGGCCCGATTGATCGGGGCTCCTCCCGGATATGTGGGGTATGAAGAAGGCGGCCAACTCACCGAAGCGGTAAGACGACGGCCCTTCTCCGTGATTCTCTTCGACGAAATCGAAAAGGCCCATCACGATGTGTTTAACGTCCTGCTGCAGGTGTTGGATGACGGACGATTGACCGACTCCCAAGGCCGCACGGTGGATTTCAAAAACACGGTGCTTATCATGACGTCCAACCTGGGCAGTCAGGACATACTGGAAGCCCAACAACGGAACATGGATTACGAAGGGATTCGGGCGTTGGTGCTCAAAGAAATCCAACAACACTTCCGTCCGGAATTTCTTAACCGCGTGGATGAAGTGGTGGTCTTCCATCCGCTCAAGCGGGAGGAACTGGCGCAAATCGTGGAAATTCAACTGGAACGTCTGCGGACCCGACTGGCGGAACGGCGGATGACCTTGGAGCTGTCTCCGGCAGCGGTGG
This sequence comes from Nitrospirales bacterium, assembly GCA_050248735.1. Classification (GTDB taxonomy): domain Bacteria; phylum Nitrospirota; class Nitrospiria; order Nitrospirales; family UBA8639; genus JACKFE01. The sequence goes on from JBFWRU010000008.1 coordinate 187,807, forward strand.
CCGACCTAGCCGGGCGAGGATACGATCATGTGTATGGGGCCCGCCCCTTGAAGCGCCTGCTTCAGCAGGAAATCGAAACGCCGCTCTCGAGATTGATCATTCAGGGAAAAGCCGTGGACGGCCAACGAATCGTGGGTGACTTGGTTGACGGCAAATTCGTCCTGACCGCCCAGGAAAACACAGAATCCTAAAACCCCTTTCACTTTCACCCTCTTCCCCCTCTCTCTACTAGCGAGAGGGGGAAGAGGGTGAAAACTAACCTCATCAGTAAGATCCCCAAAACCCTCTCAACATCAGATGGGAGAAAAGCAATCTTTCGCTCCCCAATGTCATCCTGAGGCGCAGGCGAAGGATCTGTGCCTAGGTAAGGGACTCAATATTTCGCAAAACCTATCGGCCTAATTTTCCCATCCATCATGTTCGATAATTTTTAATCGGACATTCATTTGGACTTTGCAAGACCTTCTCCCCAAGAACCCGTAGAGAAAAGTGAACCATTTTGAACAATCAGAAAGGTGGAAAGGGGTCTTAAGTGTTTATCTGAAGGCAAGTCCTGGTCCAGAGATTTAATCCTCGTCAAATGTGGGCTGAAGATATACTTTCGGGGAGTGATTGCACAAATTAGCTAACATCAACCTTCTAGCCTTACATTAAAAGCGCGGAGGCCACCCAGAGAAAATCCAAGATGAAATCTTACTCGTCTCTCGCCTGCGAGGTTACCCCAATAATTTTCTAGTACATCATTCTGGTGAAAGAAAACCCAGTCCCCGCTATTGTCGAGCCTGATGAACCCGTGGGTTGATTCAACACGCGTCACAGTTCCAAAAAAATCTAACGAGTGTCCTGCGTTCTTCATGATATCTCGTATTTCTATTCGCCCGCTATGGGGCATTGGAGCTTCACGAAGATGACGGAATACTTCCTTTGACTCGGCCTTTGATTCATTAGTGCCTAATTCCCATGCGTAACGGGCAAACCAAAACTGGGACTCATAGTTGGTGTCCCAGCGAGTAAATGCACGCCGATAGTGATTGACCAGCTCAGAAACGTCGGGTTTAGATGTATACTGCCTTTCGATCTCAGCAAACAAATGGTTTAACCGTTTATCCCCCCGATTGCTTCGAAGAGCTTCGGATACCACTATTTTGGCTTTTTCGATCTGTTGGCGATTAATGAGGATTGTGGCAAGTCGACTAGCTATGAAAGGGTCTCGTGGATTGGCCTGCCTGGCTTTCTCCAACGCGTTATACGTCCGGTGGTCGTCCCCGAGAACTCGACCTAAATTCGCTTCCAATCCTCCAATGTGCGGATCGCCTGGGTATCTTTGGCGGGCCCCTTGAATTTCTTTTTCTGCTTCGCGGACTGCTTCATCAATGTCCCTTTCCGTCGAGGTTGCTTCTCTAAGGATATCTGCGACCGAGTCAATAGAAATTTTTGCGCGTGTACTAATTGCAAATTTAGCCGATGGCCCTTCTAAACTTATGCGTTGAAGGAGTGCTTTGGCTTCATTTCTGTACCGTTTTCTCTCGAGTAACTCAGTAGAATTGTCTGCACGATTTCGCATTACTTCTGCAAGGGTGTGAATGACGGTTTCGTCTCTGGGATCTAAGTGCCTTGCCTTTTGTAATAGAGATGTGGCCGTTTGAAGATTTCCATTCGGCCGAATGCGTTCATAGTTTGCTCGCTGATGAAGCAAATATACGTCGTTTTCTCCCATGACTTCCACAGCAGTTTTATATAACTCTACCGCATCCTCGTTTGATGGGAAGAGATCATCCACTTGCCGAGCACGTAGCAATCCCCTAAGAGCGAGTGAGTCCGTGGAGTACATGGGGTTTAGCGCGCCCAATATACGAACAATTTCGTGGTAGCGATCAGACGGTTCTATTAGTACGCGCCGAAAAACAATCTCTGCAATTTCTGCATGTCGCGCACGATATGCCATATCTCCCCAGGGCAGCAGGACGGAATGAACAACGTGCTCAAGTGGCTTGAAGAGTCTTTGCTTGAAATCTTCAAATGGAATATCGTGGACTCGAGAAATAACACCTGCCCGCACAGGGACTTTCAAGCGATTGAGAACGCAGACAGTCAGATAGAGTCGTTGTGCCTCCGGTGGCAATATTCGACGATATTCATCGAGTAGGATATCTTCGAACGGCTTCCCTTGCGTCGCAACATGTAGTGCAACTAATAACTGCCGTCCAGCTTGCTTTACAAATTCTTCTATGCGTTCATCTCGACTAAGTCGTTCCAGTCTGACGCCGAGAGCGTGATGTTTTTCTAGTAAATTTACTAAAGCACCAATTTCGCTCTCATCCAGGGAATGAAGGATATGCTCTCCTGATAGGTGATTTTCAAGCTCCTGACAGCGAACGTTCCATTCATTTACGCGTTCCGCAGTAATAAATGTTACTCGGATTTTTCTTTTGCGAAGCTCAGTGAGTAGTCGAGCTAACCCGACAAGATTGGTTGCTGGATTCTCAATGAAAACAAAAATCCTTTGTCCTGTTGAAGTAGCAACCTCTTCAACCACTCCCGCTTCTGGTAAACGCTCAGAGCGTATGTATAATACTAACGCGCCTCCATGAATTGCGGCATCCCATGCTGTACGACGTAAGGTGACTGACTTGCCCGCACCTGCCTCAGCCTTTACTAAGTATAGTTCAACGATGGTGGGGCGGTCTTCCTCAGAGCGGAGAACCACGTCATCAATTAGTTTTGAACTTAGACGCCGACGGACATCAAGCTCAGCTTGGATCGGATACCATCCTAGGCTAAAGCCGGAGTAGAATTGCTTTGGACTGCCATGTTCAATGACCATTCCAGCATGAACATATTCCCAGTCATATTCAAGAGACTCAATAAGTGTGCGACTTGGCGGGGTTTGGGTAGTGAAATGTTTACGAATCGGGTGGTCTACTTCAAGCCTTTTTAATAATGGTCTCAATTGTGGAGGAATAGCTCCGTCGAGTTTTTGAAGAAATTCGTCATATGCAATCCCAATAACAGTTATGTTTTTCTTAGCCCAGAAGTCCCGTTCACGATCATCAACCCCAGGGCGAACCATGTAAAATCGAGGATGGCTGCCCAGCTGACCAACAAGGTCGACTAGGATTTTCCTTAAATCAACGTCTTGTAAAGAATGCCCGATAAATACTAGCGTGTTCTCTGAAGCCCATTCCTCAAGCATCTGAAACACGCGCTTGCGGTTCTTACGATGAGTCACATACTGATCTACTGTAAGAATGAGAGGAAGGCTTTCATCATGTGTTCGAGTTACACAGCCGTGCAACTTAAGCAGGCCGACACATGATGGATCTCGCAACTTCGCATCCACTTTATCTTCATCAGAGAGGAATGGTACAACTTGCTGTATCTTGTTAGGAGCTTTTTCGTAGCTACATTCAACAATGCGATCGTAGTTTGTTGTTGCGATACCCCGCCATCTGAAACTTGGTAGAAGGAAGTGATGTTTTGCAGGCTGAGGGTCGGAGAATTGGTCAGCTATTAAATCTTGAACTGTTGAGAGACAGGAGGTTGAGATTGCTAATTCCGAAATCCAGGCAAGATTATCGTTGATTGGCGATTTATCAAGAAATTGGTCAGAGAGTAAACGCGCTAGGGCTTCTGTTGATGGAAAAGTTTTGCCATTACCTCTCTTAGCACCCATTGAAGCACCTGCCCCTAGTACAAGGACAACGCGCCCTTCCCGGACTTCATCAACGAGATGTTTGGGAATATCAGTGTTTCCCACTGGAATTCCTTTGCCAGACACAAGTAAAAGCCTGATGTAGATAGCCTTCTAGATTTGCGACCAAGAAACCTTTCAGGGGTAAGGGAATTCTTGATTCTCCTGGGGAGAAGGGAATCAGGGCCGAGTCGTGGGCACTACACGTCATTCCATATCTCATCCTCGGAATTATCCCAGACAGGTTCCATTTCCCAAGTCTGATGGAACTTGAATTCATTGGCGAGTCGGTTTTTGAGTCCATGTTTTAATTCAATGTACGCGATGAAATCTAATACTTCTCGAACCAAAGGCTCGGGAAGTTTTTGAATATCTCGCATGATTTGTTCTGGCATTCACATGGATTCCTCATTTTTACGCCATAATGCGTGCGGAGTATGAAGAATGTACCCAACCCGTTGAATAAAGTACAGATTTTTATTTCTGGAGTTTTGGTTTAGGGAAGGTGGAAGCGTTGTATTTTGCCTGTGTGGTTGGGCACGGATCCTTCGACTTCGTCTCGGGATGACATGGGGCGCGAGGTTGCTGGGATGACCGGGTGGCCACTTTGTATGGTTGGGTTTGGTAGGGTACGGATTTTCGACCCCGTCTCAGGATGACATGAGGAAGATGAATTATTGGACGGCTTGGAGTTTGAGGGAGACGGTTTGGTCTTTGCCGTTGCGGCGGATACCCAGTTTGATGCGATCGCCGACTTTATACCGGTCCAGGATTTTTGCCAGGTCGTCATAGGATTTGATGCCTTCGCCATCAATGGACGTAATCACATCTCCCAAACGGATGCGTCCTCCGGGTGCTTCTTCCAAACTGCGTAACCCGGCTTTGTCTGCGGCCCCTCCCGCTTGTACTTTGGCGATCGGCACTCCTGTAATGCCCCAACGTCTGGCAATGGCATCGGGAATGAGAGAGATGCCCAGTCCCGGCCGGATGACTTTCCCGAATTGAATGAGTTGCGGAACCACACGTGTGACGATGTCCACGGGGACGGCAAATCCGATGCCGGCAAAGGCACCACTCGGGCTGACGATTTGCGTGTTTACGCCGATCAATTGCCCTGCGCTGTTGAGGAGGGGCCCGCCGGAATTGCCCGGATTAATGGCAGCATCGGTTTGAATCGCGCCTTCAATGGTTCGGTCGTTGATGGATTTAATCGAGCGTCCCAATGCACTGACAATGCCGGTGGTGAGTGTATGGTCCAGGCCGAATGGGTTCCCGATGGCCAGTACCCGTTGCCCTACTCGAAGGTCTTGGGAGTTGCCGATATCCAGCGGGATCAATTTGGCTCCTTTGTTCGTAATCCGGAGCACCGCCAGATCATGATCGGGATCGACCCCGATCACTTTTGCGTCATAGGAGGTTTGGTCGTCTAACACCACCTGTATGGTGTCGGCTCCGTATACCACGTGAAAATTGGTGACGATGTGCCCTTGGGTATCCCAGATGAAGCCGGACCCCGATCCTTGCGGGACTTCAAAGGTATTCAGAGACCAGAAGTCCCGTCTGATGGCCGTATTGGTAATGTAGACTACGGAAGTTGCGGCTTTTTCGAAGACGGCAATGGTATTTAATTCTTCGGAGCTGAGTTGAGGGGCGGCGGTCCTGACCAGATACGGGGAGTGACGGGCGTTGTTCAGACCCGGATCAATGCGTGACAACATTTGGGTCGCCCGGCTTTCTCCTTCCGAAAGGAAGAGGCCTGCCGCACAAAGGAGGATGGGTACAACAAGGGTTCTCATGAAATGTTCCTGCATGCGTGCGAAACGATGAGGAATCGAGGGGAGAAGGGGGCAGACGGTTGATTGGTGATCGTGAACACGCCAGGCCTCTTATTCACCTAAGAGTTGTATGACGAGGTCGCGCGTACGGGCTCTGGTATCAAAATCGATCACGACCACTTGTTGCCACGTGCCCAGTGTGGGCCGTCCTTCCACGAAGGGGATGACGACGCTGGGGCCCTGCAGTTGTCCGCGTAAGTGGGAGTGGCCGTTATCTTCGCCTGCGTTGCGGGTGTTGTGCTCCCACTGTGGGCGAGCGGGGATCAGTTCATTCCAGATGGTTGCCGTGTCCTTTCGGATGCCGGGTTCGTCTTCAATGATCATGATGGAGGCCGTGGTATGTTTGACAAAGACCGTGGCCACTCCCGCGGTGAGACCGGACTGGGTCAGGGCGTGGCATATCTGTTCCGTGATGTTTTGGATGTGCGAATCCCCGGCCATGGAAATCTGGAGGAGGTGGGTGGAAATGGGCATGGGCGTTCCTAGAGTGTGAGTGCGCGGAGAAACCGCTGATCCGCGTTGGTGAGCCGGCCTCCCCGGGCTTGTCGAAGAATGTCCATGAAATGGCCTTCACGCGCGAGATGCACGATGGCTTGCAAGACCGGAGCACTCAGGATGCCGTTTCTGCTGAGTGTTCGAAGATAATCAAACGCTGCCGGAAAACTCTCTCCCGCTCTCGCGTAATAATCCTTGCCCCGTCGTTGATTGCTATAGGCTTCCAGTTGCTCGCATCCCACCAGAATTTCCGCCAATTGGTGAACCCAGGGACGAACCCCTTCCAGTTTTTCCGGATAATAGTAATACAGCATAATTTTTCCCATCCAGGGAAGCCACGAGAGACTCAACCCCTGGACACGGGATTTTAGCAGGGGGAGTTGGCGACGCAATCGTTTGGCAAAGCCCAGGCGCATATCGATATGGTCCTTGACTTCCGGGTTCAGGGTCATCCCCTGTTCCACTAATGCGTGTTTATAAAGGCGGATGAAGGCTTCCGATTCTTGTCCGTAGCGGGTTTCCGGATGGCGCGCGCGCCATTCTCTCGGACGGGTAGGGATGCCCTGTTCCTTGGCCCAGGTCCAGATTTTTCCAAACAGACTCGGCCGGAGTCCGACCCGGCCCATGTCATGCAACAGGCAGGCGGTCTCGAATTGCCGGAGTCGGGAGACGGGATGGCCCAAGCGCGCGGCCACGGCCACGCACATTCTGGCTGTCCGTAAGGCATGGGGTTTGTCGTATCCCGTGAGAATATGTCCCGGACGATTCGGATGCGGAATATCATAGAAGCGGAGAAGCGATGACACTTGGGCGCGTGTGAGGAGAGAAAAAGTTGGTTTCAAGGGGGACGTGGCCGGATGATTTCGCAAGGTTGGGTGGAATGCCTGTTCATCAGGGTTTACTGACCCTGTGACGCACCTTTAGCCGAGAATATCCAAGCCCCGAGTGGGTGTCAAGAATCCTTTCCATGTGGGGGACGTCAGAATGGCCATATTGGATATGGACCTGAGAATGAAGAGGCAGATACCAGTGGGCGTCATAGGTTTGCTCCCCGCATACTTTCCCACGATTGATCCGGCATTCCTTGCTCTGACATTTGCCGAATTTTCCAGTATGATGCAGAGAGAGGCGGCGCCTTTCGAATTGAATATTTCTCTCATCTCTCCATTTGTTTCCAAGGACTCACACGGGTGGCGGTTTCAGGTAAAAAAATCGGGATAGGTGTTGGCCTGGTGGTGCTGATCTGTGCCGCGACCCTGGTCATTATTCCATGGTTTCTGAATCCGGCATACCTGAAATCCCTCGTCCTCCAACAGATTCAAGACACGTTTGGTCCGCATGTCACGGTGGGTGATACGACGCTCACCCTGTTCCCGCATCCGTATTTTTCTGTGGCGGATATTGTCGTGAAGGAGGCGGCCGACTCGCATGCCGTGTTTCGGGCGCAATCCATGAGCCTGGAGTTGGGGGTCGGCCAACTTCTCCAAAAGAAAATTGTCGTTCGGAATTTTTTTCTGGATCATCCGGAAATCGAGGTCCATCGCGATGCAACCGGAGACTGGCGGTTTCTCGGGCGGACACATGGCGATGCCCCTTTTGCGCCGCTGGCCAAGTTTCTGGTCATGGGAAAATTTATCGTTCACAATGGAAAAGTGATCGTGATCGATGAGTCCCCCAAAGATACCGTGCGGGGATTGGTCGTGGAAGGCGTCAACTGTTCGACGGAAACGTCGGTGGTGGATGGGGTCGTGTCCGCCCAATTGGAGCTGTCCGGGCTTCTCCGGCAAAATCGAAAGAGTGCCCCGTTTGATCTCCAGGGGCAATTGGATGGAGTTTTGAAGCAGGCACAGGAGAATGGTCTTCCGCCCGAAATGATTTTTGGAGAATTGCATTTTGTAGGTCCTGTTCATGTACGCGGGTTGGAAGTGGACCACTGGGCGGAGTTCCTTTCCCATGGAAATGAGTTGGTGTCGTTTCCACACACGGTGGATTTCGGGACGGAGATCAAGTGGATCCGGAAGGGCGGTCGATCGCAATTTCAATTAACCGACGTCTCGCTGGATAGCTCAATCCTTACCCTGACTGGAAATTTGAACTTTGAAGGTCTGGAAGATGGGCATTTTATGATGGGTGGAGCGATACGTTCCCCGAATGTGGATCTGGATCTCGTTCGCACCTATGTCCCCAGGATGTTTATCCCCGAGCCCCTTCAAACCTTTTGGTCCCAAGGATCGTGGGGCGGAAAAGTTGAAATTGCGGAAGCGCGTCTGATCGGGTCTTCCCGACCGGATGTGCAAACGTCCGTGGCCGGAACGTTCCATGTACGCGACGGGTATTTTGATCTTCCTGGATGGGGAAATGCGGAGCAGGTGAGCGGAACCGTGGTTATGGAGGCCGACCGGATTCAGTTGAATGGAGGGCAGGGTGTGTATGATTCCATTCCCGTTCAGGTCACGCAAGGGGTTGTGTTGTTGAAAGACACGGGGCCTTGGGCCGACATTGAAATTCAGGGGCCGGTCCCTGTCCAGAAAGTTCTGGCTGTGATGAAGGACTTGCCGGCGACCCGTGAGGCCATTCGATTTATGAAAGACTGGACGTGGCGCCAGGGAGAAGGGCCGCTTCGCTTGCGATTTGCCGGTAATGTGGATGGACCGGACGGTATTCGGTTTCAACAGGGGGAATATCATCCTCAGGCGGTCTTGATTGAAATTCCTGGCGTGCCTCAGCCGGTCACTCAGGTCCAAGGGAAGATTTTGTTTGGGCGAGAAAATACGGTTTTGGACAATGTCCACGGTGTCTATGGAGCCTATCCGTTTGCCATCACTGGTGCCATTGTCTATAACCAGGCTCCCCGGTTTGACGGGTTGAAGTTGAGCGGGGTGGTGGAGGGACGCGACGTATGGGCCTTTGGACAACCGTTCGCCTCAGAGAAAGACCTGCCGATTCGAGGACCGCTTGGCGTGTCTTTGACCGTGTCAGGGTTGACTGTGGAACCGAAATTTAAAGGGACCATTGAGGCCGGGAATGCGCTGATTCATATTCCTTCTGTCTTTCGTAAGGAATCCGGGCAAGGGGGAACTCTGGAATTGGAAGGGCAGGTTCAGGGAAATGGAAAAGTCCGGATTGACCGGATGGAATTTATTTTGCTCCCTATTCGAATTCAAGGGCGGGGAATCCTACGGGTTGGTTCGACTGTGTCATTTGATGGACGAATTGATTCGGGTCCGATCTATGCCGGCCTGCTTCCCGAGGGTGTGAGTGTGCTGGGGGAATATCTGCAGTCAGGAATATTGGAGATTCAATTAGGGATACGAGGGCGTGGCCGGGATTGGACGACCTGGCAGACCAGAGGATGGGTCGCCTTAACCGAGGGGACTCTCAAGGCCCGCGGTGTGCCCCATACCCTGACCAATGTCTATGTCCGTTTAAAAATCGATCGTGGGCGTTTAGATCTGAAACGCGCTGAATTCCACATCAAGGATAGCGAAGCCGTCCTCACCGGGATTGTCGATCAATGGATGGGCTCTCCCAAAGTCAGTCTGATGATGGAGTCTCCCAAATTTGATGTGGACCTGCTGATTCCCAAAAAAGAACGGTCGGTGGTGAGGGACGCCATTGAGTGGTTGGCGGCCCATGGCACCCTGGATGGTTCGATTCATGTGGCTCGACCACGCTATCACAATCTTACAGGCGAAAAACTGTCGGCCTCCATCAAAATTCACGACAATTTGGTGTCGGTGGATAAAGTGCAAATGATGGTGGAAGACATCGGCACTCTTGATGGGAGATTTTTTATTCATTTGCCTTCGGGCAAACCCAGCGCGATACGAGCTTCGTTTCAGGCGAAGGATATTCCCTTTGACAAACTGCTGATATTGGTCGGAGACGAACAACGGTCAATCAGCGGGAACCTTTCGGTGCGGGGCATGGTTCAGGGGCATGGGCGTCATGCCGGGGGCGTCATTCCTTCATTAAATGGCAATTTGGAGGTAACGTTACGCCAAGGGTATGTGCATCGAGGTACGGTCTTACCCCGTATCCTTTCCCTGTTGAACCTGCCCAATGTGTTGCGGGGGAAAGAGGATTTTGAGTCAAAAGGTTTTCCATTTAAAAAGGTCACGTCCACGCTGAACATCGAAAATGGCGTGTTTTCCACCAAAGATTTTTATTTGAATAGTTCCATTATGAAAGTGACTGCGGCGGGATCCTACAATTTGGAACGGGATCAACTGGATGGCGTGGTGGCGGTCAGTCCGTTTGGCTCCTATTCGGATTTGCTGAAAAAAATTCCTTTGTTCGGCAGGCTCTTTGCCGGCGATCGGAAAGGTATCGCGACGGCCATGTTTTCCATGGCCGGACCGTTAGGGGACCCCAAAGTGACGTACCTGCCCGCGGAATCGTTTAAAACCGGGGTCACCGGTTTGGCGCAATTGGCCTTTGATATTTTGAAGAATACGATTACGATGCCTTATGATTTACTGAATGGCACTCCGGATGAGCAATCTTCTCAAGAAGCCGCCTCTGAAAGTACCGTTCCCACTCCCGTGCCTCAGACAAAGTGATGACCGGTGATGGCACCGACGGGACTGTCCGTGCTCCGTTCAGCGCAACATCTTATGGCAAAACGCTTTGAGTTTTTAGACGATGTGGCGATGGCGGATGCCGCGTTTGTGGCCTATGGGCATTCGTTGGACGAGGTCTTTCTTGCTGCAACCGAGGCCTTGATTGTGACGTTGGCCGACCCCGGGACGATTATTCCAACGGTCTCTGAAGTTCTTCTGATCCAGCAAGACACGTTGGAAGATCTTCTGGTGGATTGGCTGAATGTGTTGGTGTTTTTGAAGGATGCCAGAGGGATGGTGTTTTCTCATGCGTCTCTGAACGTCAAGCAGGATCCATCCGGGCAGGGATGGCGTGCGGATGGGCAGGTACATGGCGCGTTGGTCGATCCACACAGTCAGGTGCTTCGAGGAGATGTCAAAGCGGTGACGAAGCATTGGTTTTCTTTGAACCAGGTCGGGGAGGAATGGGTGGCCAGGGTAGTGATGGATCTTTAGCGGGATACTCCGTCGGCCTTTCCTGAGCGTTTTGCCTGGTTGCGTCTCTTGCCCTTTAACTCGGAGCCTTTTTTGTTAAACAAATTCTTGAATTGATTGTCCATATCTCAAGATTATTTGTTCTTCCATGACACTTTCCACCACGATGCAAATCCGTCAGATCGGCCCGGTGACCTGGGAAATCGATCCTTCTCAAAAATCCGGGATGCGGGTCCCGGCCCGAATTTATGCGACACCGGAAATTTTGCACTCTATGGATCGCGGCGTATTTGATCAGGTGACGAATGTCGCCTGTCTGCCAGGGATTCAACACTATGCGCTGTGTATGCCGGATGGACACTGGGGATATGGATTTCCGATCGGTGGGGTCGCGGCATTTGATATTCGAGAAGGAATCATTTCACCGGGAGGGGTCGGGTACGATATCAATTGCGGAATGCGATTGATTCGTAGCCGGTTGTCTCTCAAAGAGGTTCGTCCAAAAATGGATCGGCTTCTGACGGAGCTCTTTCGACGTGTGCCCGCGGGAGTGGGGGGCCATGGCAGCGTCCATCTGTCCAAAAAAGAATTTTCCGATGTGATGGTGAACGGGGCTCGTTGGTGTGTGGAGCAGGGTATGGGGTGGCCTGACGACTTGAATTTTCTGGAAGAACGGGGGTGTCTAGCCGAAGCCGATCCCAAGGCCGTCAGTCAACAGGCGGTGGATCGAGGCATTCAACAACTCGGGACCTTGGGGTCGGGTAATCATTATCTGGAAATCCAGGTGGCTGAATCTTCCAATATTTTTGATGCGTCTATCGCGGACACCTTTGGGATCACCGGACAGGATCAAATTGTCATTATGGTGCATTGCGGATCTCGGGGCTTTGGGCACCAAGTCGGAACCGATTATTTAAAAATGTTTGAAAAGGCCATGAAGAAATACGGGATTTCCGTCAAGGACCAGCAGTTGGCTTGTGCGCCGTTTCAATCCCCGGAGGGCCGGCAATATTTTCAGGCGATGAATTGTGCAGCCAATACCGCATATGCCAATCGACAGGTGATTACACACCGAGTCCGGGAGGCTTTTGCTTCCGTATTCGGACAATCGGCGGAATCCCTGGGATTGAGCGTGGTGTATGATGTCGCGCATAATATTGCCAAAGTTGAACGGCATGGCGGGAAATCTTTGTTGGTCCATCGAAAAGGTGCCACCCGGGCTTTGGGTCCTGATTCACCGGAACTCCCCCAGCCGTATCGTCAGGTGGGGCAACCCGTGATTTGTGGGGGGTCGATGGAGACCGGGTCTTATCTCCTGGCGGGGACGAATCAGGCCGAGGCCGAATCGTTTGGGTCTACGATGCATGGTGCCGGAAGAACGATGTCTCGTACCCAAGCCAAACGACAGATCAATGGCGAGCGACTTCTTCGTGAGATGGCAGAGCGAGGGATTCAGGTGAAGGCTGTCTCTCTGTCAGGGTTGGCAGAGGAAGCCGGTATTGCCTACAAAGATATATCCCAAGTGGTCGAAACCGTGCAGCAGGCCGGCATTACCAAACGAGTGGCCGCCCTAAGGCCGATTGGGAATATTAAAGGTTAATCAGACTCGGATTTTGAGATTCCGGTATGAAAGAGATCTTTCAACTTACCAAGAGGATACATGTATGATTCCAACCGTTCAGTGGAATAATGGGCAGGTCCGTATACTTGATCAAACGGTACTTCCGGAACGTGTACAATTTGTGGACTGTCGGGAATATGAAGAGGTTGCCGATGCCATCCGTACGCTCAAGGTGCGAGGGGCTCCGGCCATTGGCGTGACGGCCGCGTTGGGAATTGCCTTGGGAGCGGGTCAGTTTGAGGGAACCGATCATCGGGCGTTTCATTCATTTTTCTTACAGGTGTGTGCCACCTTGGCCGCAACCCGGCCCACCGCCGTCAATTTGTTTTGGGCCGTAGAACGGATGAAGGCTCTTTGCGCCGAGGAAATGGCCAATCCGGTGGTCGCCATCCAAGCCCGGCTACGGAAAGAAGCACAGGAAATTCTTGAGGAAGATGTGCGGATCAATAAAGAGTTGGGGCGACGTGGGGCTGAGGTCATTCAGGATGGGGCTCAGATTCTGACCCATTGCAATGCCGGAGCATTAGCTACGGCCGGATATGGCACGGCCTTGGGAGTCGTGAGAGCGGCATGGGACGCGGGCAAACGGATACGGGTGTTTGCGGATGAAACGCGGCCGGTGCTCCAGGGTGCTCGCCTGACCGCCTGGGAACTCCAGCAAGACGGCATTCCCGTCACGCTGATTACCGATAATATGGCTGGAGCCTTAATGAAGCAGGGGAAGGTGCATTGTTGCGTGGTGGGAGCCGACCGCATTGCGGCGAATGGGGATGTGGCCAATAAAATCGGGACCTATTCCGTGGCAGTCCTTGCGAAAGCTCACGGTATTCCATTTTATGTTGCGGCGCCTGCTTCCACGATTGATTTGCGGACGCCGACCGGCGAAGGCATTCCGATCGAGGAACGAAATCCTTTGGAAGTGACACGACTCTATGACGGACCAGCCATCGCCCCGGCGGGTATTGAGGTGTGGAATCCGGCTTTTGACGTCACTCCAGCCGAGTTAATTACCGGAATCATGACGGAACGTGGGGTATTCCATCCACAGGATTTGGCGTTACACTTTCGCTGATCCGGCTAGAAAGGGGTCAGGACTTCAAGACTTTTCGTAAGATGTGAGACAAGTCCTCAATGTTATAGGGTTTGGCGATAATTCCGGAAATTCCGAATTTCGCCGCATTGGCCATTAATGGATCATTGGAATATCCGCTGGACACAATGACTTGCGCCTTCTGGTCCATAGCCTTGATTTGACGAAAGGCTTCTTTGCCACCCATTCCTCCCGGGATGGTTAAATCCAGGATTGTGGCCGTATAAGGGGTTCCCTCCTGGCAAGCCTTGGTATAGAGTTCCACGGCCCGTTTCCCATCGCTGACCGCATCGGCTTCCAATCCCATTTCTTTGAGCATATTTTTTAAGACTTCGAGGATTTCGGCCTCATCGTCCATAATTAACATTCGGCCAGTGCCTTGAAAGAGGCCTTCCCGTTTTTCCGGTTGAGGGGCCTGTTCGACTGTGGACGCCGGCAGGTAGAACCGAAATTTGGTTCCCTTCCCTAAGGTAGACGTGACTTCAATGTGCCCGTCATGTCCTTTCAAGATGGAATAGGTCGTTGCCAGGCCCAGACCGCTCCCTTTTTGTTTCGTCGTAAAATACGGATCGAAAATTTTCGGAAGATGTTCAGGAGGAATACCCAGCCCCTGATCCGACACCGAGACTTGCACATATCGCCCCGGTTTGAGATGAAGGTGGGTTTGAACGGAAACCTGGACGTTCCGAGCCTCCAAATGAATGGTGCCTCCTTCCGGCATGGCCTGATCGGCATTGATCACCAGATTTTGTAGGACCTGACTGATTTGTCCTTCGTCGGCCTCGACAGGCCATAAATCGTCGGTCACTTCCTGAACACAACTGACAGCCGATCCGCGTAAGGCAAAATCCACGGTGTCCGTGATAATGGCGGAAATGGAAGTCGTACTTTTAACCGGCACGCCTCCCTTGGCAAAGGTGAGAAGTTGTTTGGTGAGATCTCTGGCTCGCAAACAGGCTTTTTCCGCCGCTCCCAGCCGTTCAATGACTGAGGTAAGGGCTGTGGAGACATTTTTGGACGCCATCATTTTTGCCAGTCCGATATTGGCAAAGACCGAGGTCAGGATATTGTTGAAGTCATGTGCAATTCCACCGGCCAACAGGCCAACCGATTCCAGTTTCGTGGACCGGAGGCGTTCTTCCTCGAGTCGCTTTCTCTCAGTAATATCACGGGTGACAATCACCCCCACGACTGACCCTTCCGTCGTTCGAAGGGGCCGGATATGGCTTTCGAAGACCCGCCATTCCAATTGTTTATTGCGTAGACGACAGACCAAATCAATTTTTTCCAGAGACAATACATTTGTCAGATAGGAGTCGATCAGGCCCGGCCGGTCTTCCGGATGCAGGAAGTCAAAGAATTTTTTTCCCAACATTTCGTGGGGTTGGTAGCCCAGTACATCAACACAATTGGGACTGACATAATGGCATTCCCCGGAAGGGCTTGTTTCAATAATGAGGTCATAGGCGTTTTCCACAATCGCCCGGTAGCGTTGTTCGCTGTCCCGTAAGGCATCGGCCGTTTTCTTTCGTTGCAGTTCGCTGGCGGCCCGGGCTCCAAATAATTGGACAATGGATTGTGCCACATGGAGATTCGTCAGCGGTTCGGTATGGAAGGTCAGGAGTATGCCGATAATCTGGCCGGCCTGTCCCCGGAGCGCACACCCCAGGTATCCGTTAATCAGCCAGGTATGGGGAAGGGTATGGGGTGGAAACAATTCTTCCGCGTGATGACTCCACATGCACCCTTTGACTTTGAGCAGTTCCTGCATCAAGTGAGGCGGCGGAGTCCAGGAAAAATTGTCGAGATAGCGGCCATTCGCCAACACCGCCAGGGTTTTGATATCAGGACTGCCGGGCGCTTCCCAGTCGGCCAGGAGGGCATACGGAGTTTTCAATGCCGAGCACAGATCCCGGACCAAGCCGCGTAAAAAAGCAATGCTTCCCGGGACGGAATCGTTTTGGGCGATTTTTTTGAGAGCTTCTTCAACCCGTTTTCTCTCGGTAATGTCTTTGACAACCAAAATCGCTCCCCATTGGGTGCCTTGTCGATTGTAAAGGGGGTGACAAGATACGAGATAATGACCCGGCAGCGTGGGGAAGGAGGTTTCCAAAATCGCGGACAGAGCTCCGGCCAGGACAGGCTCCCAGGGTGGAGGCGGTGAGGGAAGGATGCCACCGTAATACAGCAGGCTGTAATGTTGCCCCAGGAGCGGGTGAATCGTTTCCCCAAACTGGTCACGAATGGATCGGTTGACCCAAAGAATGATCCCGGACCGATCCAGGATCATGACATGGTCGGGTAGGGCATCAAAGGCTTGTTCCCATTTTTCATGGGAGTCCCAAGGTTCAACGTCCGGAGATGGAGGATGAAGCGGTTTGGCCGTATTCGAAGGTACCGTCATCGTGATCCTACTACATGGTGTGTGTCAGGCATTGGGGAGCATTAAACTCAAGGTCACCACACGACTTTGGCAAACAAATCCGCAAGTTGAGGGTCCAGGCTTTTGCCTCCTTCCAGGCGAATGGCTTCCCGAGCCTCGGGAATGGGCAAGGGCGAAGGTCGGTCCTGACCGGTAACGATGTTATCAAAGGTGTTGGCTAGTGCCACAATTCGAGCCGGCAGCGGGATGGCATCACCTTGCAATCCTTCCGGGAATCCGTTTCCGTCAAATCGTTCATGATGATGACGGATAATATCTACCACCGACTGATGAAACGGGATGTTCGAAATCATCTGTATGCCAATGGAGGGATGACATTTCAGAAGTTCGTGGTCCTGACTGGATAAGGTTGAGTGCCGCGAGAGCAATCGATCATGAATGCCGATTTTTCCAATATCGTGGAGGTAGGCGCCCAGATGGATCAGGTCTCGATCAGGCTGAGAGAGGTTCAAATGTTCGGATAACAAGGAAGCGTAAAAATTTACCCGCTTGGCATGCTCAAGTAATTCACCATGCTTGGCTTCAAGGAGGGTTTCAATATGGGGAATCGCCGACTGTGTGTCGATACCGGATGTCCAAAGGCTTCCAAATGCTTGAATGGCGTCTTGAAGAGAGGACAGACGTTTTCGTCGTTCCAGGGTCTTTTGGATGACATCCAGTAGTTCTGAGACGTTAAACGGTTTCAGAATATAGGCAGCCACACCATGTCGAATGGCTTCAATGGCGGACTGAAGGGTGCCATAACCGGTGATGATGATGACATCAACATCCTTCCCCATTTCTCGCAAGGTGGCAAGAATGTCCGTGCCATGGCCATCCGGAAGCTTAAGGTCCAGAGTCACGAGATCAATCGGTTGGTGTTGGAGGATATCCAGCGCGACTTCGGCGCGATCCACGGTGCAGAGATTATAATAGGGCGAAAGAATGAGCTTCAGAGATTCGCGTGGCCCTTCTTCATCTTCCACGATTAATATATTGGCGTGGGGGAATGAGGGACTGGTAAACGGTGCATTCATCAACGGCTCCTTGAAAGGGTACAACAAAAAAAAGCCGATGGAGTTTTGAATGAAAAAATGGCCGATTTTTCAGGGGCCGACGGACACACCGTATTTTTTTGAATTATGATGCGGATAAGAGCATAAAATTACCCGTAGATTTTACCTCCTGGTAGGATTCGTGATTAGGAGTCTCAAAGCATTGTCAAATGGCTGCTCACCTTTCCTATCTTAGGTAACTTTGGTGGTAGTGGCAAGTGCCGAATCATCCATGGCCTGGTTCCTCTGCTCGTGTGCTCCCTTCCCTGCTGATCCCATTTGGCTCGAATTAGCGAGCTTCAGACTTGAGATGGAAGGCCTTATCTTTGACGGTGAGATCCTGAAATAACTGATTGAATAAATCCTTAGCAACCGCATTGGTCAGTTTTTCAACGTCTTTGGGATCAAACGTGACCACGCGGTCTGATCCATTAGCCCCTAATACCATACGAACTGTGCTCCCATCGAAGAGATTTTTGGCCTCAAACCCCACTTTCATTTTGACCTCTATATCCGTGAAACCAAACCCACTTTTGGCATTGGCATGTAAAATCAGCACGTCTCCGGTGAGGATGACATCTGTCTGAGGCTGCGAGGAACCCTCGGCAGTTGGACGGTCTCTGGCGGCCTGCCATTTTCGTTGAAGAAGGTATTCCACCGCCAAGTCGGCCATGCCGTCTCCGACATTCCCATTCCACGCATTGAACTGGGTGGTTCCTCCCCAGAAATGTGTGCGATGGCCGATGCGTTGGGTTTGATCGCGATTGTCCTGAAACGGCTGCACCAATATTTTCATCGAGTCATCATGAAAAGCTTCGCTTCTGGCAGGAGAGGAGGGGAGGGCGTGGAGATTAAAGTTATGTATCTCCCCTGTCCCTTGGCAGCCTCCAAGAATGATAGAGATTAAGAGGCAACATGGAATCCATCGAATGTGCTTCGTCACGCGAAATTCCTCCCTTTGGTAAATCATCAACCAGTTTGCTTGACGGGGGATGCGGCCACCTGTCCGATTACGTCTTTATGCCTGGGGACCGCGGATCTGTAAGGATAATGAAACCACGCCAAATTTTCCAGTACCCGGTGAAGTCAAGCACAAAACGAGAAGTGAGCCGGCTCCAGATTTCCAGATTGCATGAGATAAGTCTCAAGTCTTGACTTTCCCGGAAACCCCCTGACAGTATTGGCTCCGAGTCTGACCGCTTATTATAAAGGATGACAGGTCTCATGTGGAACCGGAATTTTTTATTTCGAGCCGACGAGGCGACGCCGCTGAGTCAAACCGAACAAGAGTTATTTCACGACACGGATCCGGCTTTGGATAGCTCCGGCTTGAATATGGAGAAATTCATATCAGTATGGCTGCAAGGGGAAGGCCAGGATCAGGGCCCTGACCTTTATACCAATGTGTATGTCAGAACAGCCACACTTGACCCTCAGAAGGGCGTTGGGTTCCTCCAGCCTCTTCAAGGAAGAACTCATCAAATAAAGCAAATGTTATCGGTAGGGCAACGAGCCTACCTCCGTGATTGGCTTTCCCGCTCTTTTCCCACCGCTTGGGAAGAATCGGGAGAGCATTTTCAAGACATCTTCTCCGAGTAGTCATTGATTCTATTCCAACCGTACGAATCTTCCTCGCTCATGGTGCAGTTCATCACCATTTCAAGTCATTCTTGATTATTGAAGGCAGCTTGCTCATGGATTTGAAGACCGATGTCGTGATTATCGGAGCCGGTGGAGGAGGAGCCGTGTTAGGGCTGTCACTTTCCCGGAAAGGTATTGCCCACATTATTCTGGAGCAAGCGAGTGGGCCGCCCAGAGGTTTGCGAGGCGAAATCTTGCAACCTAATGGGCAGCGCCTTCTTCAAGAGCTCCAACTGTTGGAACTTTTGCCTAAGGAGTCTTTTAAGCCGGTCCGGTATTTCCATTTTCGGAAATGTGGCGGTACCCGGTTGTGTTCGATCGATTATGGGATGCTCCCCGAGCCTTTCAATCAGGCTCTGGTGGTATGGCCGAATGTGGTTCACCAGACCATTCTGGAGCGCCATCAACGGGAATGTTCCCAGCGATTGTATTTTGGAGCGACTTTTGAACGGGTGATCCGCCGTGATGGTCGGGTTATCGGAGTAGAAGGTCGCATGGACAATGAACCTTTCCGAATTGAGGCTAAGGTGGTGGTTGGGGCTGATGGTCCATTTTCCCAAGTTCGCGAAGCGTTCGGTATTCCCTACTCCCTCCATCGCTATGAAGACAGTTATTTGATTGCCATGTTGGATTCACCGGGTTCGTTTGACGAAGCCCAATATTATGTGGGGCGAAAAACCATTTTAGGGTTATTCCCCGCAGCGGGGAACAAGGCCTATGCTTTTTACATGGTCGCATCGAATGCTCTTGACGCCTTGAAGGCTCGTGGCGTGGAAACCTTGCAGCGTGAATGGAACGCTATTGCTCCGGGAAATGAGGCCATGTTTAATACTCTTCAGGATTGGACTCAGACTGCGTATATGGGAACCGGGCGGGTGAAAGCCAAGACGTGGGTGGTGGATGGTGGGGTTTTAATTGGAGATGCGGCCCATGGAATGAATCCTCATGCCTCACAGGGCCGGATGCAGGCGATGGTCGATGCGACTATTCTCGCTCCCATTTTGGCCAAATGTTTCGAGAAAGATAATTGGTCGGCTTCGGCCTTGAAGCCGTTCGAGCAGGCTCGACGGAAGCAGGTGGGCATGCTTCAGCAATTGGCGGATGAGGAAGTATTCTTCTGGAATACCGGGAATCCGATGCTGGGGTGGTTGCGGGACCGTGTTTTTCGGACCATGGACCGGAATCCCCGGCTGAAGTATCAAATCCTAACCGCCACGGCCGGATTGCGCGAAACGGCCCCATTTGGTTGGATGGATCGCCTGCAAGCGGCCGGTTTTCTTCCCGATTCACGAGCTCAGCAAGTTCCCGTTCATGACAAGGCATTTCCAAACCCTATATGACGGGTCCATTTCGTCTACGCCGAACCGTGTAAAGAGGAGTTTCTCATTTGATGGCCAAATCTCCATTGGAATCCTTGTCCGTTCCGGAAGAGTCCCGTGAACAATTTCAAGCCTATCTTCGGGATTTGGAGAAAACCTTCCAGCGAAATGTGGAGGCGGTGATTCTCTATGGCAGCGCGGCTCGAGGGGATTTTATCGAAGGCCGCTCAAATTGGAATTTGCTGGTATTGGTTCGTAGTCTGTCTGTTAACGTGATTCAGGAAGCGGGAAAATTACATGTCAAAGGGGAAAAGCATCGTATTGTACCTCCCTTGCTGATGACGTTGGATGAGCTGCAACAGTCCTGTTCAGTCTATCCGCTGGAGTTGTTACTCATAAAAGAAAGTCATGTCTTGCTGGAAGGACGGGACCCGTTTCCCGACTTGAAGATCTCCATGGACCATCTGGGGTGGCACTGTGAACGAGAGATCAGGAGCCATGCGATTCAAGTGCGCCAACGGTTGATCGAAGGAGAAGCCAGGCCGGAAGCTGTCCAGTCGATCATGATTCTCTCCATTACCGCCTTACTTCCTTTCCTTCGGGGAATACTCCGTGTCCTGAATCACTCGTCACAGGGTACGGACTTGGAAATTTTAGAACGATTGCCACATGTCCTTCGCTATCAGTCCCCAGGGTTAATCGACGCGTTAAAACTGAAGCGTGGTCTGAGAGGGCCTGGAGCGCTGGAATGGTTGAAAGTCTATGAGCAATATTTGGATGCCCTCACGGAATTGATTGCATGCGTCAGGAAGGTTCGTGCGGAAGGTTCGCTGTAATGATTGTGAGAACTGGCATATTGTTCGCGGTGGTCCTCGGGCTGATGTTAGCTTCAGGATTGTCGACCTGGGCTGCACCCACGGAAGTTTCCAGTTTTCCGAGTCCCTTGGGTTACGTGAGTGATTATGCGGAAATTCTGGAGGGCAAATGGTACCAGCAGATCAGAACCATTTGTCAGGATCTGGAACAACAGACCGGCGTGGAGATGTTGGTGGTGACAGCCAACGATATCAAGCCATATTCCCACGCCAGGGAGTATGCGTCTCGTCTGTACGAGGCCTGGAGAATTGGCTCAGCTCAACAGGAACGGGGCATTCTGTTGGTTGCTTCCGTCACGGAACGCCAAGCGGTCGTTGTCGTTGGTAAAAATCTAATTACGACCATTCCTCCGCAGCAGCTTGATGATATGTCCGTGGCCATCTTTCAACCCATGTTTACCTCCAGAGAGTATGGCGTCAATCTCTATCGAGCTGCCGTGTCGCTCGCGGCATTAGCCGGTGAAGCTCCTCGACAGCAAGAAGAGAAAAAGAGTCGCCGACGGTTGGCTTTCTGGATGAATGTGAGCGTGGTGGTGCTGATGTTTTACGCGTTATGGCGGTTTACCAGACCGGAGCGAAAACATCCCTTCCCCCGGTGGAAGCGTGGGGAATATTGGGGAATCGGGCAGGGAGGCTTTGGGGGCAATTGGGGGGGATTTGGAGGGAGTACAGGCGGGACCCGTTTACGGGAATAAGCCTAATGTCATGTGGGGCGAGTCAGTACTGCAGGATGTGTGTCGCAAACGCCAATAGGCAAAGGCCAGAACCGGCTACCCGGCTCCTGGATAGCTGGATGGAGCCGGGCTGTATAACCGTATACATTTAGAGCATGCGGTGATTTTCAAAGATCAGAGTGCGAGCCACGATTTCCCCGTTTTCATAGGAAATGATCCGGCGAGTGGCGGGGAGGTCAGAATTTCCCACCCGGATGTGTGAGTCGGTGAAACTTTCCACATTCTGTAGGGATCGATCCTTGGGATTGAAATAGTAGACCGTATATTTCGTCGTGAGATTTTTCTGATCTTGGGTGACTGCACTGTCCTCAACGTTGATGGTGAAGGCGGCATGTGGCATGTTGCGGTTGATTTGCGTTATACGCGTCCCCTCCACCCGGTACCAGGAGCCCATGCCATCCCCATGGATATTGAGCCGTTGGCCAAGTGGATGGTGTTCCTCCCCGCCAAGGGTCAGGGTGTATTTTCCATCTGACTCCTGGAAATTGCGAGGGCCGCGATGGACCGCGATCATGCCAATTTGATTTTGAGCCCATGTTTGTAGTTCGGCATCGTCGATCACGATGCTCACGTCCTTGGGGCCTTTGACGGTGGCCGTCCCTTTGATTTCCTTTCCGTTGACATTAATTCGCAGGTCAGCCTGGAATCCTTTGAAGTCCGGCTGCCAGCGTGCGGTTTTTTGAAATGCGGCTTCTAGGATTTCCCTGGCTTTGGGGTCATCTTGAACCTCAGTCGTCGTCTGTTCACGGGTATGCATCGTCATAGGGGCAAACTCCTTCTCGTGGATAAACCTAACGCAGTGAATGTTGATCTGCGCATTATTATAGGGAATGGGTTTGCCCTGGACAATGTTTTCTCATGGCACGTGTTTGTCGACTCGGAATAAGGGGTGGGTGAAGTTATGGCATTTTCTTTGCTTTTTTCTGATATAGGCAATACAAGTGGGAGGGTGCGTTATGAAGGTCTTGGTTACCGGTGGAGCGGGGTTTATTGGGTCTCACTCCGTAGAAAGACTGTTGGAGCGTGGTTGGAAGGTTCGAATTTTAGATAACTTTTCTGCAGGAAGTCGGCAGAATTTGCCGACACATCAGGATTTAGAAATCCTTGATGGAGACATTCGAGAGTATGAGACGGTGAAGACGGCGATGGAGGAGGTTTCCCATGTGCTGCACTTAGCTGCTCAGGTATCCGTGCAGGCCTCGGTTGAAAATCCGCCTCACTCTTGTTCCACGAATATCCTGGGATTTGTGAATGTGTTGCAATCCGCACGGTCCGGGGGTATTCAACGGCTGGTGTATGCCTCCAGTGCCGCCGTGTATGGACATCCCACCCGGCTGCCCATTGTCGAGACCGATGCGTGTCGCCCCATTTCTCCCTATGGCTTAGAAAAGCAGGTCAATGATCAATATGCCGGACTATTTGCCGAGGCATTTCAGCTTTCACTGCTGGGGCTTCGATACTTCAATGTCTATGGACCACGACAAGACCCCCGATCTCCGTATGCCGGAGTCATTAGTAAATTTATGGACAGAATTGAACAACATCAGCCCTTACTGGTGTATGGGGACGGGGCGCAAACCCGTGATTTTATTTTCGTGAAAGATGTGGCGCGTGCCAATGTTGCCGCACTCGAGAGCTCCATGACCGGCGTCTGTCATGTCGCTACGGGAACCAGTCGTACTTTGTTGCAGATGATCGACATCTTATCTCGATGTACGAAACGCCAACTCGACATTATTCATCAGACTCCGCTGGTGGGTGATATCCCCTTTTCCTCCGCGAAGATCGATCGATTTCGGGAACTTGTGAATCCTGAGGAGCTGATCCCCCTGGAACGGGGTTTGGCACTGATGGTCCAGGACACGATGAGTGTTCGCCCCACATAACTCCATGCTTTGAATTCCGTTCGGTCAAAACTTACAGACGAGCGACGGCCAACGTCGTCGCGGTGTAATCTTCTTCAGTCTGTCCATGAAACTGGGGGAAGACCAATCTTCAACTTAGTCCTTCGCCCGTTTTGCTTGATGCCGATCTGCAAACCGTTATTTCAAAAATGCCTTATTTCTTTCCCTACCTGGCCCATTTTAGATCTTTAGCCATTATTCAAATTTATCTTCTTTGTTAAAATTTGACTAATGAAGTTGCAATATGATAAATGCAATACAGTTGCAATAAGGAGTGAGTAGTTTCCCTTGAGATTTAACCAACGGGTATAAGTCATAAGACTGGACGCATATGAATACAGCGGGATTGAAGAAAGGCTTGAAAGCGACTGGACGAAGGGTAACTCGTACCCGTCAAGCCGTTTTGGGTTTACTTGAGCGGACGGCTCAACCATTAAGTGCAACAGAAATATTTGAGCAGTTGCAAACAGAAAATGTCGCGATCGATTTAGTGACCGTGTACCGGACTGTGCATGTTTTGAAAGAGTTAGGCTTTGTAGCTCAAATTGAATTGCATCATGAGGGGCAAGCCCGATATGAAATAAAAGAAGGTCGGGAGCACCATCATCATATTCAATGTCAAATATGTGGGGCTATTGTCGATTTATTACTCTGTCCTCTCAAGAAAATCACCAAATTGATTGAATCTCAAACTAAATTTATTGTTGACGACCATACGTTGGAGTTTACCGGGCTCTGCCCACGATGCCAATAAGATATATGAGCAAACTTGGTATAAAACTGTCCAAAGCCGGCTCTGTGACATCATTGGTCTGTGCCGTCCATTGCGCACTGACCCCTCTCGCCATTTTGGCACTTCCTGTCATTGCTGCACACTCATGGGATGGGTTGGATGGTATTCTGGGGGCGTTCATGGCTCAAACTACGGAATGGGTATTTGTTGGCGTAATCGGGGTATTAGCTGGGTTTGGATTATTGGCGACCTATCCGTTGCACCGGGATGTCCGTCCTACCATTTTGACCATCTTTGGCCTTGGCATTTTAACCGTCTCCCATCTGTGGGTTGAGGCGGGGGGACTAACTGAAATTATTTTGGATGTTTCTGGAGCCTCAGTGATAGCGGTGGCAGGATTTTGGAATCGAAGATTATGCCACCAACTTGGTTGCCACACACATGAGCATGTTACTGCAGTTACAAGTTCCCCTATTGAACCCCTTCCCAACCTAACCTCTAATCCTTAGTGATACGCAGACCTCTGATAAGGGAAGAGGCCCCATTCCTGATGGAAGCCAAGCTCTTAGCAAGTTGGCACGGGAGCAGTCGAAGACTTCTGTATTTTTTCTGCCAGCTCATCGAGTAGCTGTTCGGTTTCTTCCCAACCGATACACGCATCCGTGATGGATACTCCCCATTCCAACGGTTTCCCTGCCTCCCACTTTTGGTTTCCAGGCTTGAGATTACTCTCCACCAAAAGTCCCATAATTGCCGATTGACCACTGGTAAATTGGTTGACCACCGACCGAGCTACACTGACCTGTCTGGTATGATCCTTCTCTGAGTTTCCATGTGAGCAATCAACTAGGATGGGACGGGGTATTTGTTCCTTGGTCAGAAAGTTCATCGCTTCTGAAATATCTTGGGGATTGTAGTTGACCCTTCCGCCGCCACCCCTGAGAACAATATGCCGGTCGGGGTTTCCATTGGTTTTAATCACGGAAGTTAATCCCTCTCCATTGATTCCAATGAAACTATGTGGGTGTCGAGCTGCAATCATGGCATTGAGGGCAACCTGCAGGCCTCCATCGGTTCCATTTTTTAATCCGACCGGCATCGAAAGCCCGCTGGCCATTTCCCGATGGGTTTGGCTTTCAGTTGTTCGAGCCCCAATTGCCGCCCAACTAATCAAATCAGAAATGTATTGGGGTGTGACAGGATCCAAAAACTCAGTGGCGCAGGGAAGGCCCATGCCATTGATTTCGAGCAATAGTTTCCTGGCCAAGGAAAATCCTTGTCCGATATCGCAGGTGCCGTCTAAATGAGGATCGTTGATGAGTCCCTTCCATCCTATGGTCGTTCGGGGCTTTTCAAAATATGTTCGCAGAATAATAAGCATGTGGTCACTAACCCGATCAGCAACAAGTTTTAATCGTTCAGCATAGGCCAAGGCTGTATCATAGTCATGGATCGAACAAGGACCAATGATGACGAGGAGCCTCGTGGAATCCCGTCCATGAAGGATATCCCGGATATGCCGACGGGCTTGAAGGATGACAGAAGTGGCTTGCTCCGTGATTGGTAATTCCGCTTTCATGGAATTGGGTGGAGTAAGAGGGGAAATGGTAATAATGTTTTGATTTTCAATGCGTTCATCCATTCTTTTTAGTCCTTTAAAAAAGAATTCTTTGGGCAATAGTATGTTTTTGACAGCGTTATGAAAAATGATTAAACAGGTTGATTATAATGTTTTGCCTATTCCTTGAGCAACACTTTAGGGTATTTGAGACAAGGGAATTAGGAGGATCATTAAATATATTTGTCAAATTTGGCAACGACCAAAAAAGGTTGGGGTGGAGGCAAGAACAAGAAGATACAGCAAAAGCTTATAGCTTATGCTGTGGTGTTGATTAAATGGGCTTTTTGAGATGTAAACCAACGGAGAAGGTCTTGCTGGCCACTACTATTATGATTCAAATTGAATACAAAGCGGACCCCCATGGTAAGTTCCTGGTAGGGCTGCACCCACTCGATCATCCCTTGAATCCGGGTATAGTGATAAAGGTCAGGCAAACGGCAGGAGAGTTGAATATTCAAAGAGGAAATTAATGGCCAAGCTGATATGGGAACTTGAAATTGACATCCCGTAGGGCTGAGGTTCACAAAGCTGACCGGTAAAACGGCTAAAATATGACCGGTTTCACTCATGGGTCGGACCGTCCCGGATAAATTTACTGATAATCTTGGTAAGGAACGGGGCTGGTGCTTGGAGATTTTTGTTGGGGCCTCCAACCGAAGGGTAAATGGATTTTGGTGAACCGCTTGGATGGAGCTTTCAAATTCAAAAATGTCACCGTCAATAAACGAACGGCCTTTACAAGGAAGGCCGATAGTCAAATTATCCATCGCCATGGGCGACCGAAGTCCACAGAGTAAGGAATGGTCGGGACCGAGCCCTAGAAGGTGTGCGTGAATTAAAACGGGATCAGGACATAATGCAAGGGTTAACCAGATCGAATTGGAACCTAACGGGAGATGAGTGGTGACAGGCATGAAAGTCTTGTCGGTAAAGTGAATTCATGGTACAGCCCAAAAACCCTCAGCGCAATTCGTCCCCTCACTATTGAGCAGCATTGAACTGTAACGGATGTGATGTACAAAAAAAATACAAATGGTTGAGGCGATGACCTAAAGCTCTCGAATGAGTTTTTCAACCAATTGCTCAGCCGAAACGGAGTAGGTTTCATTTTCAATCGCACGTTGGAGTTGGAGAATGCGGTCTTCTCGAATTTCCGGCAGGTCATTCATTTGCTTTCGGCGGGTGCTTATGTCTTGGCTGTCACGTGAAAGGTGAATCGAGGATGTTTTTGTCAGCGGTTGCTCAGAATCGGCCACAGGCTTCCTGGTGTTTTCTGGCTTCACCCGAAAAAGTTTGTTGGGAAATTCCGGATCGGAGGGAGGTGGAGTCGAAGGAATGTGAGAAAGTGGTGACATACGAAAGTGGGCTGAAAGAATAATAAACCATGTTAACAAGAATAGGGGTGTCTTTGTAAATGGAAATGAATGTAGAGGGCTTCTTTGGGGAACTTCTAAGATTTCGGATTTTGAACATTGGTTTGCTGACGAAGTTGGACTGACATGGAAATTTTTGTTTCTTCAATAATCCAAGATTTAGAAATTTTAGATCCCGGTGAACTATGTCGAGTCACTTTGTTGCTCCCTGATTATGTGGAAGTGGATGGAAAGGCCTTTCGAATTCGGGATAACATGCGCCCGGGAACGGCCTTTCTCGTGAAACCCTGGGGCACACGAACCCAGAAGTATCGACGGCGAATGTATACACGCTCCAATGTTGCGACGATGCAACCTGGCCTGCTCGAAACGTTTATTAATCACACACATAAGGATCTCTCGGACACCTCAATTTGGTGGCAATCTGAAGAAGCCCTTGTTTGGCAGCAGGAAAGAACACCCATAGAAGTCAAGGTCCAATTGGACCTTGAGCAAGGTGTGGCGAGTGTGTATGAAAATACCAGTGTATGTAAACCGACGAATCTGCGTTTAGAAGACGAGGGAGAGTGGGAATCTCTCCCGTTAGTCTGTGTGGCGTTTGGGACCGGAATCACGCCATTTTTGGCGTACATTCGGTATTGGGTTGCTCATCGTCATCATCCTGGAGCAGAGAAGGGAGGCGGACCACTCATCCTCATCGTGAGTGCAAAACATTTTTCCCAGCTCATGTGTCATGAGGAATTATTGAAAATCGCAAAAGAGTTTCCTAAGGAATTTTTTTATTATCCGATACTGACCCGGACCTGGCCGGCGGGATGGATGGGGACTACGGGAAGGATAGTGACGACGAGTAAGGATTCATCCGGTAATGAACAAATTGATCTTTCGAAACTTCTGGATTTTTCCCCGGATCTGACTCAACGGCATCTTCGTTTGTGTGGTAATGGGCTGGCTTGTCGCCAAATAGTGACCGGTTTGGAGCAAGCAGGAGTGGCCCCGCTCAGTATACGGTCCGAATCATGGTGAACCCAACGCCTGGATGTTACGAAGCTTGATTTAACTGGCTGCTGGTCGTTTGATTGTGTCGGGAATAATGACATTTGGTCGTTTCAGCAATCGAATCACCGGACGGCCGATGAATGTGTAATGTCCGCAGGTTAAGCAGTGGATACTCATGGAGGCCAACAATTCCTGTTCTAGTTGCTCGAGTTGAACTGTGCGCGATCCGCATTTTGCGCAACGGGGATGAGTGGGGGGCGGAGTTAAGGATTGCCCGGATTTCGCAGCTTTGACTTTTCTCGGTCGTCCTCGTTTCGCGGGTGGCTTGGTTACGTTTTTCATGTTGGGATTCCTCGGTTTAACATCGAATGTCCCCTTGATAAGAGACAAGTCTTATGCCAGCATTAACGGCCATAATCCGGCCATAAAACGCAAGAATTTCCTCAAAATAAATAAAAATATGCCATGAATAGGCAAGTTTTACCGAATAAAGCAGGTAAAAACTGTGAAGAAAACTGGACGATGTGCGTGTTATTGGGAGGAGGAATTCGTGGGAGATTTCCTCAGGATCGCATTGGCCCTGGCCGTCACGCTTTGAGCTTCAGAATGCCGCTTAGCCTGGTGCAGTACTTGTGCATATCGATTGAGGATAACGGCTAAATCTGGATGATTCGGACCGATTTGATGTTCTTTTAGATCCAGCACTCGTTTGTATTGGAGGGCGGACTTCTCAAATTCCTTCTGGTCTTCATAGTACGTAGCCAGGCTATATAGACTGCTGAGGAGGAGGGGATTGCCAGGTTGGAGCGATTCCGCTTGTTTGACCGTGGCAAGGAGATGTTGTTCCACCGATGACGGGGAGCTGAGGGATGGCGTCGGCCGTGGATGACGTGTATGAGACGGGTGGTGGTTGCAGGCTGCGATGGTCAAGGCAAAGACCGCGAGGCAGGATAGCAACGGACCACCGAGTGTGGGGAACCGTTTGGAAATAATACTCATGGAATAGGTTTCGGTTCTGTGAGAATTATGGGAATTCCGTATTTTATGTGGTGGAATGGTACCCAATCAAGTTGATAATCAATTTCCTCTTTCAGGATCTGAAAACTATCCGAACGAATTGGAAGCGGTAAATATGATCAAAATCTGGTGTTCGATTTCATCTCATGGCTACGGGCATGCGGCTCAGGTCATTCCTATTTTGAATGAATTGGGTCAAAGTATTCCGGACTTAGAAGTTATTCTACGGACCACCGTGCCACGGGATTTTTTTGATCACAAGTTGCAAGTGAATTGTGTGCTTCAAGAAAGCCAACAGGATATTGGTTGTCTTCAGCAAGGGCCTCTGGAAATTGACATAGCTGGAACGTGGAAAGCCTATCGGCATTTCCATCAGGATTGGTGTGCCAATGTCAAGAAGGAGGCTGAAGTGATCCGGGGGTGTGAGGTTGATTTGGTGATTTCAAATATTTCTCATTTCGGCATTGCCGCAGGAATCGAAGCGGGACTACCCACGGTGGCGATTGCTTCGTTATCCTGGGATCAGATTTTGTCGAATCTGGCGCCCCTTCACGCTGACTGGCAGCAGGATATTCTTCAGTGTATACAAGAATCCTATGGCAAAGCCTCGCACCTCATTCGACTGTATCCAGGAATTGACATGTCGGCTTTTCCACGGAGTACGAACGTGGGGCCATCATTTTTGTGCTTTCCTTCCAAGACCACTGACATTCGAAAATTACTTCCCATGAATCCCGGGGACCAAATCGTGTTGGTGGCGTTCGGTGGTGTGCCTTTTGGTCATCTACCGTTGGATGCCCTGCAAGCCTTGGAGGGGTATCATTTTATCATTTCCGGAATTCCGGTGCCTGATTCCTTCACCAGAATATCTTCTTGGGAAAATTTGAATGTGCCATTTTTGGAAGCCCTGAGCCAGGCCGATGTGGTGATGACCAAACCGGGATACTCCACAATCGTGACAGCTATTCACTATGGGATACCGATTATTTACGTTCGTCGGGATAATTTCGTGGAGGAAGCCAATCTCGTGGACTATGCTCATCAGTATGGTCGGGCTTATGAACTGAGCCGGGAGGACTTCGAGTCAGGCTCATGGGAACAGGCTTTAACGGGCGTCATGGACCGTTCCCTCCCGGGTCTTTCTCCTCCGCAGGATGGTGCCCGGAAAGCTGCTGATGTTCTGAAAACCTTTTTGAAAAAATAGGGGGAGGGGTGAAGCAGCTTAGGTTCGATTCGGTTCAACCGCCGGATAAGGTTTTACCGTGATGGCTTCCAGCAGATTCGAGAGGGGATAAGCATTCAGGATCCGTTCTTTATAGAAAATGCCGACTACTTCAACCTGTTGGTCCATAGATATGGATGGTGCCCCTTGGGTACGGTCGTGAGTACCGAATACCGTGATGAATTGGGTTCCTTCCGTCAATCGAAATACAAAATGTTCCTTGAGCTGAGTTTCGTCGAGATGTAACTCCGGTTGTTTGATGATTCCTCGAATTGTAATGAGCTGTTGATGAAACGTGCCAGGTTCTTCCAGAAGAGTGGAAAGTTTTGTGGGAATGGGAGCAGAATTGGCATTTCTAATCACGTGCAGGATATCCTGCGGGTATGTCATATTACAGTTTCCAATGATGTTGGGCTCATGGGTTACTCCGGAATTTTGCCTGGTGGGATAGGGATTTTTGGCAAATAACGGGAAAGCAACAGCTAGTATCGTGAGTGCCAACAATAGGCCTGAAGGAAAAACTTTTAAAGATATCGACATGTGTAGATGTTTTCAAATTCTGTCGATTTGACGGTCACCGATAATGGCAAGGCAATAATCCAGTGGGATAAGGTCCTGAACGATGGCGACATTAAATTATTATGCGGTTCTCGGCGTATCGCCGCAAGCCGTGCAGGAGGATATTAAAAAAGCCTACCGCAAATTGGCGCTGGAGTTTCACCCTGATCGCAATCAGGGTAACCGAAACGCCGAACAAAAAATCCGTGAAGTGAACGCAGCCTATGAAATTTTAGGGGATCCGGACGCCAGGAAAACCTATGATCGTTTACGGTTGGGGCATGTGGATACCCCCAGCCGGTATTCTCCGGATGTCGAGCCTGATGATGTGGTTTCTCCTGCCGTAGTCGTGGAACGCATGGAAGGCACGCTTCGCGATGAAGCCCGGAGAGAAATGTTGCGAATGATGATGAGCAAAAAGGAATTCATAAAGCAGGAATTGGCCCTTATCCGTGAACGGGTGATTCAACGGCAAGGCTATGATACCTTTGAGGAACGTGTGGTGATGGAGCGAGCGGAGGAAGGCATTGATGGCCTTGTCACAGAAGATATCCAAAAACGAAAAGCGAATCTCGTGGATATTGCGGTGGAAATGGTTCGGAGTGGTGTTCCTGGATGGATTAAGAACGATGAAGAGCAATCCCAAGTGAGGAAAATTCTCGATCAGGCCTATCGTACCGGATGGCGGGAGGGCTATGCACAGGCTTGTGAATTATTTTATGAACGGCGATAGGTCTGAGCGACAATGGGTTTGACCTGATCAGGGTCGATGGTGCGACTCTTGCTGCCGGCCGTTCTCTCCCGACCGAATCTTAACGATCAAACGGAGTTCGAGAGTCTTGCAGCGTACCGTTTCCTGGTCTTTGATTTTGTTGGACATGATCGGCTAGCTTTTGAGCTTCCTTGGAAAGGGTCACACGGTCCTGCACGGCCGAGGATGCTGCTTGCACCTTTCTCTGATCTTCATCCTCCTTATCTGCTTTCTGGACCGCCGATATTGGCCGGTTGCTTGAAGTTAATGGTTGTAAAGCCTGTGCATGCTGTTCGGTTTCTATTCCTGAAACAAACATAACCCACCCCCTAATCTTTCGGAACCCTGTGAATGGTGTTCTGTGCCTACCCCTCTGTCGGCATGCCCCTTAAAAGCTTGCGAAAATGAGGCTCTTTTAGCAGAAATAACCATGATTTAGGAGCATTCTTCAAGAATTTCATGGAGAACAGAAAGGCGAAGACATCCGGAATTCCCGTTGGGAATGTAGGATGCGTGTTGAAGGAGAAAGGATATGGAGGGAATAGGGGAGGGTGTGTTAACTGGGAATTTCCCGGATTTGAATGGAATCGACCCGTTGTTGGGCCAATACGTCGGAGATGATTACCACCTTTTCGCCGGGATGGAAATGTTCACGGGCTTTTAAAATTCTGAAGGCGGTTTGCAACGTTTTTTCAGGATCGGAGCTGAAATCGATTCGAAAAGGATAGACGCCTCGATTGAGTGTCATGGTCCGACGGGATTGACTCCCGTTGGTGAAGGCAAAAATGTTTGTGAAAAATGGACGACAATTTGAGACGAAATCGGCCATGATGCCCCGGCGGGTGATCACGACAATCCCTTTCGCCTGTAACCCTTCGGCAAGCTGGACCGCGGCAATGGCCAACTGTTGTTTATCTGTGGTCAGTCTTAACTGTTTTGCAAACTGTAACCCCCGAATCGCTTCGGTTTTGATGGAGATTTTACGCAGATACTCAATGCATTTCAGGGGATACTTCCCCACCGTTGTTTCTCCGGATAGCATCACCGCATCCACCTCTTCATAGATGGCATTGGCCACATCAGTGACTTCGGCTCGCGTGGGGATCGGATTATGAATCATGGATTCCAGAAGGTGGGTTGCGACAATCACGCGTTTGCCATACTCCGCGCAGAGCCGGACGATTCTACGCTGCACATTCGGCAAATCCTCCAGGTCGATTTCCGCCCCTAAATCTCCCCGTGCGACCATGATCCCATCGGATACCTGAATAATCTCTTCCAGATTCCGAACGCCTTCCTGATCTTCAATTTTGGCTATAATTTTGACCTTCCCGCTTTTATGGCCCATCAGCTGTTTCAATTGACGAACATCCCCTGCCTCCCGAACAAACGAAAGGGCAATGAAGTCCACATCCGCGGCTAAGCCAAACGCGATATCCTTTTCGTCCTTTTGCGTAATCGCCGGGAGATTGACGCGGATGCCCGGGAGATTGACGTGGCGTTTGCTTTTTAAGACACCTCCATCAAGGACCCGGCACTGCATGAGGCGATCCTGTTTTTCCATGACTTCAAAATTAATCAACCCATTATCCACTGTAATCTTATCGCCGACACTCACCGTCTCCATTAAATCGGCGTAGTTGATGTGAATGGAGCTTTCCTCCACATCCATTGGCCCGCGCGCAGAGATCGATACGACTGTGCCCTGCTTGAGGTTGAGGTCAACCGACAAATCGCCTGTGCGGATTTCCGGGCCTTGGGTATCTAAAAGAATCGGAATAGGAAATGGAACCTTGGTATTGAGCGTCTTGATATGTTTGATCACCTTGGCATGAGATTCGTGAGTTCCATGGGACATGTTCAGACGAACGATATTCATGCCAGCATCATACATTTTGCGCAACATCTCAAAGGATTCTGTTGCCGGCCCGATCGTACAAATGATTCGTGTTTTTTGCATAAAATGGTTCCTGAAATTTGATTATCGCGAATTTTGGGATTATGGCAAATAAGTAAGATGGTGAAGGTGAGTGCGAGGGAATCAAGAAAAGGAAAACGGCAGTCACCTTCCGGGACGCCTACACTAAAATTTGATAGATCGCGAGTGGACGGGGCCAAGCCCCCCTTTTAACCGTACCGTCGTGTCCGAGCAGGGGGAGCAAACGAGTTCGAAGCAGGCGGAGTCCGTGCATGATTTCAGTTTTTGACCTTGTATTTACGGAAGAGCGTAAACACATTAGTATGAAAATGTTTCCCTTTCAGCAGGTTGAGGGTGGAATGCGGTGATGAGTTCAATCGATTGAGGTGAAGAGATGTCGGCAAAAGAAGAGAATTTGAAATTTGTGACTATTGAAGGGCTTCTGGCATATGGCGAAGCGATTGTCCGGCGGCCGGCTGTAGAGGGAGCGGAAGTTCCACTCCCTCCGACTCCATCGGGAGATCGTCCGAAGCGGGTCCCGGAAGCTATGGAGTCCATACGAGGGCTTGTTCAGGAGGCGCAAGAGAAATTTCCCAATGCGGCGGCATACCGGAACGCAAGACAGGCGCTGATTCAGCAAGGTTGCCAAGGAGATGAATTGGTATTTTTTGCGGCCTGGAACCAACTCCTCGCTCAGGGCGAGCTGTCAGCTTTATTCCGGGCTCCAATTGGCGCCACGAAAAAACCCATACGACGACGCCCCGTGGCGATCGTGCCACGCGAGAACATGACCCCCAATTTAGCTGAGGGTCGGATCGTCCTGGACATCGGCAACGACCGGTACTGGTTGATGCCCAAGGATTTAAGCGCCCGCACCTTATTGTTCACCATGCGGCACGGAGTGTCCCAGATGGACAGTAAGAAGTTCCGTGTGGGACGCCGGTTTAAGAACGTTCTTGACCCCGAGCGGGGAATTCCCAAAGCTGAGGCCATTGGCACGGCCTTGGCCAGGACGCTGGGCCTGGTCGGAAAGCAATTGGACTTCCTCCAACTGCACAACTATCTGGACTCGGAAACGTTTATCCATTTGGTGAGCAACAGTCCCAATACCCGGCAACTCTTTGAACGGGTTGTTTCCATTTTGGCTCCCGAGAAAGCCAAGGCCACTCAACCTATCACTGAATGGGCCTTGGAATCACAAGACTTCGGATGGGCAACCGGCATTGAAAAAACAGTCGAGGCCGAAGAAGCCGCCAAGGCTTTTGGCGTCGATACGAAGACCGCTCAGCGCCTGATTAAACATCCACTCTACAGTTATCCCGGAGGTCACTCCTTCTTTGAACTCTATGTGGAGTTGGTCGATGGATTTCACAAACTCGGACAGGACCATCAGGGAAAAGTGTTGTGTTTGTATACCCACAGCTCGACCTTGCGGGCCCTGTTAATTTTTCTGGACCCTCGACCGTTCAGCGAAGCCTTCTCGGAATTCGGTGCCTACAAGGAAGGGCAGGACAATGTTGTCCTCCTCACCTATGAACATGGGCAATTGTCCGGATATTCCACGGCCGTCGGTCTTTCGGAAAAAGACCGGGCGGTTCGTGAGGCTTGGATAACGATTGAACAAGACCGCCGTGAGAAGGTCACCTTGAAACCACGAAAAATCCGTCGGATTGTGGCGTTGGTCTCCGGGGGCGATTTTGCCGGTGCCGGAGCGGCATTAAAAGAACTCCGCGTGACAGGAAACCGCTTGGGCCTTGAAGTGCATTTCGTGCAACACGGATTTCTGGGGTTGGCGAATAATTGGATTAATGTGGTGACGGAGGAGGACACGCGCGGCATGAGCAATCATGCCAGCAGCCCGATTGGCAGCAGCCGGTTTGAAGACTTTAAAGATGAAGAAGTTCAACTGGCCGCCATTCATCATCTCAAGCCGTTCATGGAAGACGGGGCATTAATCGTCATGGGAGGGGACGGCAGCATGCGCGGCGCTCGTGCCATCTATGAACGCTTTGGCGTTCAGGTCGTGGGGATCCCCGGCTCGATCGACGACAATATAGCCGGAACCACATCACTCGGGCTCCAGTCGGCGGTCTCCCTGGCCAACCAATCCATCGAGTCGCTCAAGGCGACCAGTGCAGCCATGGGAAGTGTGTTTTTCGTGGAGGTCATGGGGGCTGGCTCAGGTCACCTGGCGTTAATGTGTGCCTATCAGGCACGAGCGGAAGGGCTGTTGGTCAATGAGCATCCCGATCCCGATGCGTATATCGAAGAGGTCATTCTTGGCACACTGAAACAGACGTTAGGGGTCCGGAACAAAAGCCATATTATTATTGTGGCTGAACGCACGCCGCACCAACATCATCCGGAGGGTGGGGTCCATGGCCTGGTGGATTATGTCGGCGGCCGGATTTCCCAATGGACTCATCTGCAAACACGATCCGGACATTACCCTCTCTCCGTGGCGACCAAGGCCACTATTCTGGGCCATACCCTGCGTGGAGCCTTTCCGACCCCGGTGGATAAAACCATGGCGCAACTCTTTGCCTATGAAGCCATCCGGCGGTTGATCGAACAACCGGAACAGGTCATCGGCTGCATGTTAGCTTATCAAGACCCCGGAACCATTCAGCCTATTCCTCTGCACGCGGTGTCGCCAAAACCGTTTGATTGGGAACTGTTCGCGCGAATGCACGGAACCGAATTGGTTTAGGAAAAGAGGGTATTCCCTCGGTAGATGACAGGGGTATTTTGAAGTCCCCTATTATATCCATTCCTGCTCTCATGATTGATCCAGAACTGCTGTTGGTTCACAACGATAAAAAGAAGAAATCACCCATGAAATTTACACGCATCACTGCAATCCTCGTTAAATGGTTGGAGTGCCCTGCATTCGGGGTCTCCGCATTCCCGCCACCACCATTGTGGCCATGGAGGCAGACGGCATGGGCAAAGAAGAGATTTTGAAGGCCTACCCAGATCTTTGTTCGGAAAATGTTCGCGAAGGCTTGAAATATGCGGCCGAGGCGGTCCGGCGAGCAAGAACGGCCGCTCACAGCTCAACCATGAAATTCCTGGTGATGGCGCGCTGTTTCCGCTTATTTCCTGGGGGGAAAAGGCCACCGTCAACGGACGTTTCTCCTATCGAATATCACCCAAGTCGCTGACGCGTTACAAGAGGTAGTTTTTGAGGAGACACGTATTCGTGTGAGCCTCGTGCCTATTGACCTCGCCACAGAATCAACATCAACTGAACCCTACACTACGATTATGCTTCCCTGGACTTTCGGTTATCATGCCGAATGCATATTTAGGATAGATGCTGAGTGTGGGAGGTCTCATGTGTGATTGCAAGACCTGTCCGGTAAGTTAATTTTCTCAAAGCACAGCTTGGCATAGCCACGCCTATAAGACGACAGTTTTTTCCTTC
The DNA here is from genome assembly GCA_050248735.1 of Nitrospirales bacterium. Lineage (GTDB taxonomy): Bacteria > Nitrospirota > Nitrospiria > Nitrospirales > UBA8639 > JACKFE01. The sequence goes on from JBFWRU010000008.1 coordinate 225,144, forward strand.
TTTGCCTCTTGATATCCGGCTGGGATAGAAATAGAGTCCATTGTGTTATTCGGCAATATCTGCATGGGTTGCCTAATGTCGTGGGAGCATGAGAAGAAGCGCATGGCACAAAATCAAAAGCTGATATTTTTATTTTTCATTATTTTCCTGGAAGGCTATGTCGTCCTATCTGCCGAACTTCTCGCTATTCGACAGACACTGCCCTTCGTCGGCAGCGGCACGGATACGGTATCTATTATTATCGCGGCTGTTCTGATGCCCCTGGCTTTCGGGTACTATGCAGGCGGGCAGCACCGAGGCAGGATACGCAACAAACTTATTCGCAACTTATTGATGGCCGGCGCAGTTCTCACGATTGGGCTTTCCTATGTTGCCCTGACGTGGTTTTTTTCCGCCCTGACCGAAGGGCTTGAATGGAAAAACCGTCTACTGCTGATAACCCTATACGCGCTCTTATTTCTTGTCACGCCGGTGTACCTGCTTGGACAGACCGTGCCACTCATCAGCAATTATTTCCGCCGGGCGCATTTGCCGCGCATTGCCGGCAGAATCCTCTTTTACTCGACCATCGGCTCTTTTCTAGGAGCGGTGTTTACAACCCTTGTCCTGATGAATACGATCGGTGTAGCGGAAACGGCTGCAGTGACTGTCGCAGCCATTGTGATACTGATCGTCCTGCTGTCCAAGCCCAGGATGGGCCGGACAACCATTGCGGCGGTATTCCTGTTGCTGTTTGTCGTGGCTTTGAACAGTCCTTCGGCGCTTGAGACGGTGGGAGTTATTTCCAATAACACCTATAACACCGTGGAAATGGAAGATTACGACAATACACTGTACTTTCGCCTGAACCGATCCTATGCCTCGGCTATTTATCCTGACCATCTGGAGGACCCCGTGTTTGAATATATCCGATATATTCAGCACCATTATATCCGCCATTTCAAGCAGACGGAGATGAAGGGGAAAATTCTCGTTCTTGGCGCGGGTGGCTTTACCATTGGCCTGGGTGATACATGGAACGAGTATGTCTTTGTGGATATAGATCCTGAGCTGAAGGAGTTGGCGGAAACACAGTTTCTCAAAAGAAAACTGGATAAAAATAAGACTTTTGTGGCCGTACCGGCGCGAGGATATCTCAATCAGACAAAAGAAACCTTCGATCTGATCATCGTCGATGTATTCCACGGGCTCCACGACGCGCCGGAACATCTCGTGACAAAAGAATTTTTTATGCAGGTGAAAAACAAGCTGACGCCGCGCGGCGTCGTGATCGTCAATCACTTTGGCTCCCCCCTCGGCGAGGACACGTACGCTCGCGGAATCGATAATACCATCCGTACCGTCTTCCCTCATGCCAATCGCATCCCGCTTTACGATTTCAATCCATGGCGGGTTGCACAGTCTGATGATAAGAACATCCTATACATTGCACGCAATTTGGCGTCAGGCGGCAAGGAACATGTATACACCGATAACGTGAATCGAGCAGCCTTTGACAAAAACCAGGACGTACCCTACTAACGGCGCCAGTCGTTCTGGATGCATTCAATATGGCAACTGTTAACTCAACGATTATTCTTCACAGATCGGCGTAGTTGGTTTTTACATTAGTAGCGCGATTTTCCGGGACGGAAAATGGGGCATTCACGTTGGAAGGTCAATGCCTCGATTGATAGTAAATGCGGGGAGCGACGATCTACCCCTTGGAAAAGAAGTTAAGCCGAATCATCATTCCGGTTATCTGTCTCCTTCACGGATTTAGGAGTGAAATTGAATCTTGCGGCTGAATAGCATGGGAAGCAAATGAATCACGTTCGCTCGCATCAAGGTTTTTGCCAGGATGAACCTGTACAACTCCTGTGGACAAAACCATGGCTCAACTCTTTGCCTATGAAGCCATCCGGCGGTTGATCGAACAACCGGAACAGGTCATCGGCTGCATGTTAGCTTATCAAGACCCCGGAACCATTCAGCCTATTCCTCTGTACGCGGTGTCGCCAAAACCGTTTGATTGGGAACTGTTCGCGCGAATGCACGGAACCGAATTGGTTTAAGAAATAGAGCTCGCTCTCAGGAGGTCTTTATTTTCCCACTGCCAGAATCGGTCGAAGAGAAGGCCTTCAAGACCATACATGAAGGTTTTTCTTCTGTTTTCTTCTTGCGCGCAGATTTTTGTCGGGTGGCCATGAAAAACATTGATAAGATCGGGAACTGTCTGCCAATCTGGAAAATGTCGATGTCTTTCTCTCGCATAATCCCCGTCATCATAATCGCGTTAGTCTTTTGGTTCCTGGCGAACACAGTTCATGCTGACTTCCAGGCCGGGCAGAATGCGTATGACCGGGGCGACTATGACGCGGCACGAAAAGCATGGCACCCTCTGGCTAAACAAGGAGATGCCCGTGCGCAATACAAGCTGGGTGCCATCTACCACGACGGCCATGGAGTACCCCTGGATCATGCGGAAGCGGTGCACTGGTATCGGTTAGCGGCGGATCAGGGCCACGCGGATGCGCAATTCGTGCTGGGCATCATGTACGACATCGGCCAAGGGGTGCCCAAGGATTATGCAGAAGCGGTGCGCTGGTACCGGTTGGCGGCCGAACAGGGCGGTGCGGCCGCGCAATACCATCTTGGCAGCAAGTACGCCACCGGGCAGGGGTTGCCTCAGGATCAGGCCAAAGCAGTGCACTGGTATCGCTTGGCTGCCGAACAGGGTTTGCCTCAAGCGCAATTCCACCTGGGTTTTATGTACTCCACCGGCCGGGGCGTGCCTCAGGATTATGCCCAAGCGGTTCGCTGGTATCGGTTGGCCGCCGAACGGGGGTTGCCTCAGGCACAATTCAATCTAGGTTTTACATACGCCACCGGCCAAGGCGGGTCTCAGGATTATGCCGAAGCCATGCGCTGGTTTCGCTTGGCCGGGGAGCAGGGCTTCGCCAGGGCGCAGGGCAAGTTGGGTGTGATGTATTTCAAGGGGCAGGGCGTGCCAGTGGACTACATCCAGGCCCATCAGTGGGCAAGCTTAGCCGCGGCACAAAATGAAAAAGGCGCGGCTGAGTTGAGAGACATGGTGGCTAATAGAATGACTCCCGAGCAAATTGCTGAATCACGACGATTGACCCGTGAATGGCTGGCTCAACGTTAGAAATGAATCGAGTGCTCTCCTACAATTTCCGGTCACCTTTACCCTGCTCCGATCTCTATCGACAGTTTATTTTTTCTGAATATTCACCTGAACATTTGTGCCATTGGATGTCATGTCGAATACCGGTGACAGTTTACTCAAGGCCTTGAGCTTCTCGATGTTTTCCGCATCGGTTTTGACCTTAAAATTGACACGAATATTCTCAAATCCGCTTCTAACTGTATTCGACAGGCCAAGGAATCCCCTGATATCCAAATCGCCTTCAAGTTCAGATTCTACTTCCTCAACCTTAATGCCTCTCACGGCCGCATGGTAAACCAAGGTGGTGGTCAGGCATCCCGCCAACGCATGGAGCAAGTGCTCAACTGGATTCGCACCGGTATCGTGCCCGGCCAGAATGGGGGGTTCATCCGCCTTCAGGGTGAATGGGATATCGTGAGGGATTTCCTGCTTGGCCGCATAAAAACTTGAGACCTTTGATTGATTTTGGCCACACGTACTCCAGGTATTTTTGATGCGAAACTTGCATTCACCCAGCTTGGGATCACTCTCCACGTTTTTCACCAGCTCGTTTACCGCTGCGACATTGACACCATTAAGGGTTTGCGCTTCAGCCATGGCCATTCACCTCCAAGAATTAATTAACTCATATGATGAATAATTGAAATATGTGACACTGAACTTGCTCTATATCGGTGGACACTCCTAAGCTTTAAATTAAAGCAGAGGAGGATTCGGAATGACCAAGGGAAAATTTGCGGACGAGTTCAAAGAAGAAGCGGTCAAGCAGGTCATCGAGCGAGG
>JBFWRU010000009.1:0-183855 GCA_050248735.1 Nitrospirales bacterium
TCGCTCGATGACCTGCTTGACCGCTTCTTCTTTGAACTCGTCCGCAAATTTTCCCTTGGTCATTCCGAATCCTCCTCTGCTTTAATTTAAAGCTTAGGAGTGTCCACCGATATAGAGCAAGTTCACTTTCATTATTTCCTTTTCCAATTGTTGGTGTCACCTTCGGCGCTCCGAACTCCTAGAACTATTTTCAAGTAGATAGAAAATTTTTGTGATCGGTCCTGGCGTAGAACCTTGCCAGGCTGGACAGTAAATATTTTCATCACCATCCAGCCTGGCTTCCCCGATCACTTAAATAATGAATGAGTTTAGATGGCTTGGCGATTTCCGTTGATCTTTTCAAGAAGGTTCCTATGCTTACCTGAACCATTCGTCTCATGGATCACGGAAAGACATTTTCCCGCGAAACCACGTCTTCCCATTGAAAGGGAACCTGGGTTAGCAGGTCTTCAATTTCCTCGCAGTATTCGCCTTCCACTATTTCCCGTACTTTTCCGACCAAGGGATCGATGGCGGCTAATGCCTGTTCCTTGGTTGCAAACGGCCCGATCTTCCGCGTCTGCATACCTGTCACTTGGAACCGAAGATATATTAAAGGTTGTCTGTTAGGGCCTTTGGTTTTCATAAACCAGTCCTGATTGAGTGGTGTTTCCAGTTCATAGGGAAATTCAGGAATTGACGCAGTTGGAAGGGAGGATTGGGTAGCATTACAAACGCTGGTCCGTTTTTTTTCGGTCGCGGCCTTGATTGGCTTTAGCTTGCGTTTTTGTTCTCGGCCTTGAATCCGGCGCTTCTTTGATGGTAGTGCGTGAGACATGGTGATCCTCCTTTGAAGAGTGGGTAAAGGAGGAATTGAGAAGAATCAGGAAAGCCTTTTTAAAGTCTACATACAGTCTACAAAAAGGCTTTTGCTTTGAATGGATCTTCTAAAACCCTTGTTAATTGTGGCTGGGGGACCAGGAATCGAACCTGGGTTCTAAGATCCAAAATCTTATGTCTTGCCCCTAGACGATCCCCCAACCGAGCCCACACTTTAAGACGTGACAGCCCAAAGCGTCAAGCACGTTCCAGGTCAGTATACGCGGCCATAGACCAGCCAATGGCGATCATCGGGCACATCCACCATCAGTCGGCTGAGGTTTAATTCGGCCAGTTGGGCAGCCACCTCATCTTCGGTAAAGGCGGCCAAAAGTGAGTTGAAAAAATCCTGTCGAAGTTGTTCCGGCTCGTTGGCCGCATACTGCTCCACCAGTGCCCTGGCTGCCTCCTCGGACTCGGGCCGCAACAGATCCATCACCAACACCGGCCCGCCTGGTTTCATGAAGTTCTTGACCCCAAACCAAAACCGTAAGGGGTTGGGAACATGGTGAACCAGGCTATTGGAAATGAGCGCGTCAGCCGGAGCGTCCAAAGACAGATCCTGAAATCGGCGGCAAAGAAATGTAAGACGATGCTGTAGTCCTGCCTCCTGAGCCATGCGGTTGGCCCAGTCAATCATGGGAGCGGACGCATCCACCCCGGTTACGCGACAGGTAGCATGCTTCCTGACCAATCGGATGGGAATGTCCCCTGGACCACAACCCAAATCAAGAATATGCGCTTTGTCCAGATCCTCATATAACCCCAGGAATTGTTCCACGAACCCCTGATTCTCTGACTCAAAGTCGGCCCGGGCATAGGCCAGCACCTGATCGGGATCATCCATGACTTCCGCTTCCAAACGACGATCTATCACAACGCCTCCATTGGTTCGCCGACCATGCAAACCCGGTCACCCTGGTGCACCCATCCATCATGCACGACACGGGCATAGAGCCGACTCCATCCCGGAAAATGATCCTGTGAAATACGACGATATTGACCATCGGCAAACCATCGCGCATTTTGTCGGCAGGGCTCACAATAACTGGTCAGTTCAATCACGACATCCTCTCCAATATGAAGCCGATCGCCAGGTTGCAGCCGATCCCAAACTAATCCGGCGATCGTCAAATTTTCGCCGGAAGCTCCAGGGGCAATGGAATGGCCTTCCTCCTGCAAAGCCAGTATTTTTTCCCATGCATACACGCAGAGAGCCCGGTCAGGCCCGCCATGATGTGTCCGATTTCGCTGACGATCCCCTTCGATGCCCGCATGGATAATTTGGGCTTGCTGGACGGGCAATTTCGGCACTCCGCCCGAGGAGATATTAATCTGATACAAATATGGCAGCACACCCATGGACGATCACAAATCCTGTCACCTCTGGGAAAGTGCTTGGATGGTAGCGGGTGTTCTTCCGGTGGTCAACGAAACTTCTTCCCCAAAAAAACGAGAGTGCTACCACCTTCCAGGGACAACCTCACGGATAAACTCAACGAAAACCTGATAATAAGCTGACCCTCCCACATAGGGCACATCGTTATGTCCAGCCCCGGGCACGCCATACCACCGTTTGGGTTTCCGAGCGGCGTCGAAAACCTGCCGCCCCAGAGAGACCGGCACAATAGAGTCCTCCTCACCATGCATTACCAGAACGGGGATGGTCAGCCTTGCCACCTTATCCACCAGGTTGAACTCGACATTTACGAACCAATGAGCCGGCAACCCTAAATAATGATGATCGGCCATGGCCTGGATAGCGGGAAACGTCCCCTCAAGGATTAACCCGGCTGCGGCACGCTTGGTGGCAATTTCCCCGGCCACAGGCCCTCCAAGGGACCGGCCAAACAGAACAATTCGATCCGAAGGGATACGCCGTTGTTGAACAAGGTAATCATAGGCGGTCAAGGCATCCTGATAGAATCCCGACTCAGACGGAGTACCCATACTCCGCCCATAGCCCCGGTAATCAAAGAGGAAGATAGAGATGCCTCGTTGATAGAGTTCCGCCACATTACTCAGTCGATGACTGATATTGCCGGCATTTCCATGGCACCACAGGAGAACCGGCCGATCCGGTCCCGCATCCACAAACCATCCGAATACCGTGATGGTCTCATCAACGGGAAACCAGACCTCCTCTAAAGGCAGGCCACTCAATGTCGCCCAATTCCGATCTTCCCAGGGCGAGGGCTGAAAAACAAAGAGGTCTTCAAACATAGAGGTATTGTATCAAGGATGCGAGAAAAAGGGCGTTTCAGGTTTCGAGTCCCTGTAGAATCAGGTACAATTTTTTCTTATTCATTGGGAGAGCGCAGCCATGTCCACATACGTGATTGGCGATGTCCAGGGGTGTATGAACGCCCTGCACCGACTCCTGGATCGGATTGCCTTTGATCCAACGGTCGACCGCCTCTGGTTTGTGGGAGACCTGGTCAATCGCGGAACGCAATCACTCGAAGTTCTCCGGTTTGTGAAACAACTGGGGTCGGCTGCAATCACCGTATTGGGCAATCATGACCTCCATCTGCTGGCCATTTGGGCCCGGGTCACACATTTGAATAAAAAAGATACGCTGAGCGCCGTCCTGGAAGCGTCCGATTCGGACGAACTGCTCAACTGGCTTCGACACTGTCCGTTGGCTCATTGGGAGGACGGCTATTTAATGATTCATGCCGGTGTACTGCCGGCCTGGACCCTGGACGAGACCTTACATCTGGCCAAAGAAGTCGAAGAAGCCTTGCAGCATGACAACTTCAGGAAATGGCTGCCAGCCATTTACTTTCGAGATACCACGTCGCCCGAAGCTCCCGACAAGCGTTTAGGGATGACGACAAACGTTCTGACTCGCCTTCGTGTATGCACACCGGATGGCGTTCCTGATTTTTCATTTAAGGGTCCACCCCATCAAGCTCCGCAGGGATACCTGCCCTGGTTTCACATCCCTCAGCGAGCCACGCAATCCATCAATATGCTCTTTGGCCATTGGTCGGCTTTAGGCGTCGTCACGGAATCGCATATTTGGGCCTTAGATGGTGGATGCGTTTGGGGACGGGAGTTGGTAGCCCTCCGCTTGTCAGACCATCAGCTGTTTCGAGTTTCCTGTTCGCCTAACCTCTAACGCGCTCATTCCTTTTCCATCCGTGAAATCGTTTCCGCCTGGTATCCAATCGGATACACCTTCGTATCTTATTAGATAACACCTCTCAAGATCACAACCGCACTTCGTCATTCCAGGCTTTACCGATCTGGTCATTTACCCCATTTTTCAAAGGATTTAAGAGAAAAATCCGCTTTGGTCCGATCGGCACCGGACTTGCTTTTCCCTACGTTAACAAGAGTGATTCCAAAGGCCATCATGGTTGTATTCACGTCCGGAGTAAGGAGAGAAATCAGATGAAGATTCCTGCGAAACCCACTCGACTTGTGGAATCAAATCAGCCAAGACCTTCTACTCGGAAAAAACGTCGGCGTCATACGCGTATCCACCTTGAGGCCTTGCGACCACCGACTGCGATTCCCACAATGGAGTCCTTGTCCTGTTGTCCAAAATGCCAAGGATTAATTTATGTGGACGGGGGTGAAACCCTTACGGAAAAGGTGATCCGGTGTTTGAATTGCGGGTGGCAACCCTATCATCGATTCAGCCAATTTGAAGAACCGGAAGAAGCCCGCACGATGAGAGCGCTGACCATTCAAATCGGATCCTATGACGATGATCGTACCCAATCCGTGAATTTTTAAAGACTGATCATAAACCATACGTGCTCATATATCGGCTCCGTGGATAATGCCGGAAACAGACTGTTGAGTGAAGCGGGAGTAAAATCTGCATTTCATTTGTCAGACCAGATCCGACGCATGAAATCTCGAGTTTTCCCGATCCATCCAGATCCTTCCAACGATTTCTTTCTGCAGCCAAAAGGAGTAAGCATCTGACATCAAAGATGTCTCGTTTCTAAACCACGGCTGCACCTGCCACTTTCAGCTATCATAGTCTCCTCCTCTCTTCTGAATCATTGAGAGTATTTTCTCCCTCAAAAAAATCGGGTTTTTTCCATCGACTCGGTATCATCCTTGCCTCTCCCAGGGAGGAGGGAGAGGTGCGCCTCCTGTATAGACTACTCAGTGAATACTAAGGACTCTCAAGAGGAAGGCTTCCTGAGAATGTTGAACGGTCAACCATTCAGCATATCCAAGATGGCCCCAATAGCATTGGCCGGTATCCTGGAAGTATCTCCGGCTATCCATGCCAGAGCGGATGACTCCAGCAAGACACAATCTCCCGACGATTCCAACCTACTCAACCTCGTCCAAGATGATTTGGAGTTCCTCCAGGAAGAAACCGTCTCCATCGCCTCACGATACGAACAACCCATTTTCGAAACATCGGTTAATGAATTTGTGATCGCTTTTTCGGCGTGTTCCGGGCATGGAAGCCATACAGACGACAGGGGCGGATTTAATATGAGCGTACAAGGAAAGATCCAATTGGTTTCCAACAAACTGCTTGTCCAGATCCATGGAGGATCTATATTAATCGATGCAGCGGCGACTGTAGATTGGCGGTTGCTATCGGTGATCTTGCCAGCAATTAAGCGCAGTGAAATCGTGAAGGGACCGGCCTCGTTCATTCATGCTTTTAGTGCCTTTGAGGAGGTGATAAATATCACTACCAAATTTCCTCAAGAAAAGGACCCCCATAGAGTTCAATTCATTGAGAGTACGGTAGGGTTATTGGGTGCCAAGGTCTCGGTAGAAGGATCCCAGAAACAATGGGGATATCGGTTTTCACTCGCCTATATCCAAAATCACCATTGGCCCCCTTGGGACGGACTGGCCTTTCATGACCATCAGGCCAATCTTGGCACTGAATACGATCTTGGAGAGTACGCTCGATTTTCGGCAGCCGATGGTGGCAATTATGCCATGAAATTTGATGAACCGACTGGGGCAACGGCTCAGGATAACACGCAGGTGACGCAAGGTTATGTTCACGGGGGATACCACACCGCGAACGTACGCATTCAAAGGTTTTGGAATAGCTATCCCACCTCGGATGACTTCGTCTCCAAAGTAATCTGGGATTGTCCGGTGAAACCGGAGTACATTTTGTGAATGCTTCGATCCATCCCCTTGCCTCGGCCTTTACCACTCTGGCCCCTTTTGGGGTAGTCGCACCTGACACTCGCGTCGAACCGTATACTTTGTTGAATCTTCTGGCAGGATATATTTATTGGATGGACCGGGCTGAAGTTGCCGTATCCGTGCTCAATGCCCTCAACGACAAACATAGGGAACATCCATTGGGTGATACGATTAAGAATCGACACTCGGCTGTCTCACACTTCGATATTAAGGAACACAACGACCTTAGATTCATGACGACATCATGAGCACACGATTATCAACAGGGCGGAATATCTTCTTCAGGGAGTCCTGTGCCCGGTGGCTTGTCGTGCTCATATCGTTTGTTGCTGCGATGATCGCCGGACCGATTTCTCTCCAGGCGGAAGAAATCGCCATTCTGAAATCGGCCAACATCAGCGCCTACACCGAAGCCATTGAGGGATTTAAATCCCGCCTGCCGCCCTCAGCTCAAATCACGCTTGAATACGATCTTCAGGGTGACATGGCCAAGGGACGCAATTTGGCCCGACGCATCCGTGCATCCGATGCGAAGATTGTACTGGCTGTCGGGTTAAAGGCCGCTCTGGCGGCCAAACTCGAAATCCTGGACATTCCGGTCATTTATTGCCTGGTACTGGACCCCGATAAATACGGGTTGCCCTCCAGCAACATGGTCGGCCTATCACTGGACCTCCCTTTCCAAGACCACGTCAAACCCTTGAAGTCTTTGTTGCCGAAGGCTTCGCGATTGGGCGTGCTCTTCGATCCGCAAAAAACCTCGGGCATGGTCAAACAATTAAAGCAGGAGGCCAAATCGCTCGGATTCACCATCCTCGCGGAAGAAGTGCAAGCCGAACAGGATATTCCCAAGGCCCTCAATGCGCTGCCTTCCGATATCGATGCGTTGTGGTTGCTGCCGGACAGCACGGTCCTCACGGAAGACTCCCTGGACTTTTTGATGAGCTGGACTCTGGAACGCCATATCCCGGTAGCGGGATTTTCAGCGGGCCTGGTCAAAAGCGGAGCCTTGGTCGCCACCTATTTGAAGTATGCCGATACCGGCCATCAAGCCGCTAACCTGGCCAAAGACCTGATGCAAAATGCCAAGTCGCCTGTCCTCGGAACGTCCGTCACACCGGATACGGTTCATCGGTCCGTGAACCAGAAAACGGCCACTTACCTGGGGTTATCACTCCCCCCAAACTTACTGAGGCAATTTGATGAACGATTCTAAAAAGCCGAATCCCAGCTCGACCATTCCGCCTCCGCACGATCCGATTTGGACGCCGAAGAAGTTTTTGAGTCTGCGGACCAAGTTTTCCTTATTCGTGAGTCTGGTCATCATCTTAGTCTGCAGTGGTTTAAGCGGCTATCTCATTCAACAGGCTGCGGAAAGGATGAAGGCTTCGTTGGTGAATACGGGAACGATGCTCGTCAAAACCCTCAGCCGCGTGAGTACGAATCGCCTGATCGTGCAGGACACGGAATATTTGAATACCATGTTGGATGGGGCACTTTCGGCTTCCGAGGTGGTGTATGCTCTTGTCACCGACGCCCAAGGGAACGTCCTGGTCTCCAAATCCAAAGGACAATTACTGGATGGAAGCCAATTGTCCAGGAATAAGTCCCTTCCGCAACTTCCTGACCCTCAAATCCTGGAAACCTGGTTAGAGACGGCCCCGACCCTTCCGATGATAGAACCGGTCATCTCCATCTTGCGTACCAGCCAGGAGGACACGGGCCTCTTTCGCCCGATTCCACAATTGATGGGTGCAGCGGCCAAAAAAGGCAAGAGCGAGGAAACCGTTTATGATTTTGCATTACCGGTGGTCCGTCAAGGTAACCGATCAGCAACCCTGGAATTGCTGTCCTCGGAAACCCTGGAGCCACACATACAAGGATCCTCAACGCAAACGGCTATCATTGGGGTGATTCAGGTCGGCATCAGCACGGCCTCCATGCAACAGTCGCTGAACGACATGGTGTGGCACATCGGGTTCATCACAATCGGCATCATCCTGTTGGGTATTTGCCTGACCGTGCTTCTTGCCAACCGGATTGTGACCCCCTTAAGACGGCTGGCCGGCGTCACAGAAAAAATCGCCGGCGGCAATCTGAAAATTGCCATGATCCCCGAGACGGACGATGAGGTTGGGCAACTCACCACCAACATCAATCAAATGGCGAAGTCTCTTCAACAACGTGAGGCCTCCATCAACACCTATGTCAATACCATCACCAAACAAGTGACCCAATTGAGCACCCTGCATCAGACAAGCATCGCCATCACTGCCACACTGGATATTCACAAACTCCTATCGACGGTTCTGAAGTCCCTTCGACAAAATCTGGGATTTCAACGAATGGTCCTCGTCCAACTCGATCCCTCCAGTGAGCGGGGAATTGTGTCCCAGGTTGTGGGAGTTTCCCAGGATTTGGAAAAACAAGTTCTTGGAATGGAATTTCACATGATGAAAGGCCCATCCATGGATGCCCGCGTATTGATCGAAGGGAAACCCACCCTGGTGTTGGATCTGGAAAAAGTGGCTCACATCATGAATCCCGCAGTCCTTCCGGTCCTCCGGCAGATTGCTGTGAAGTCGTTTGTGGTGGCGCCGCTGACCAGCCACCAAACCATTCTCGGTTATCTGGGAGGAGACAAAGGCGATCAACCCTGCACTCAGGAAGACCTTGACCTTCTGGTGACCGTGGCCAGTCATGTCGCAGTCGCCTTTGATAACGCCCAAGCCTATCGGAACCTTGAGACCTTAGCGGAAACTCTGGAGCAGCGGGTAGCCGAACGGACGGAGGACCTCCAATCCGCGAATGAACGCCTCTTGGAGCTGGATCGTTTGAAATCCGCCTTTGTGTCTATTGTCTCCCACGAGTTACGCACCCCCATGACCTCCATCAAAGGGCTGGTGGAAAATATGATGGATGGATTGACGGGACCGATGAACGAACGGCAAACATTTTATCTGGGGCGGGTCAAACACAATATTGAACGGCTGACACGGATGATTAACGATTTGCTGGATCTTTCCCGGATTGAATCCGGGCGAATGGAACTTCAGCGCACGGCCGTCAATGTGGGCAGCCTGGCTCGTGAAGTCGTGGAACTATTTCAGGGGACCGCCCGGGAACAATCCATCACGCTTCAGGCTCACATTGACGATGCTTTGCCGCTGACCCAGGGAGACCGGGATAAGTTAATCCAAGTCATCACCAACCTGGTGAACAATGCGTTAAAGTTCACGGAAGCAGAGGGATCGGTGACCATCTCGGTATCCCAATCGGAAGAGGGATGGCTAAAAACCTGTGTGAAAGATACCGGCTGCGGGATATCCCCTGAGGAACAAGGCACGTTGTTTGAGCCCTTTATCCGCACGCGTTCCAGCCAATCCAAAAGCCCCGGGGCCGGGTTAGGGTTGGCAATTTCCAAAAGTCTCATTGAACTTCACGGCGGCCGCATTTGGTTGGAAAGCGTTCTCGGGGAAGGAAGCCGGTTCTGCTTTACGCTTCCGGTGCTAGAACCCCCGCAACAGGAGGATTCATCCACGCCCTAGTCCTGATATCTCCTGAATAATCTTACAGCCGCGAGCGTATCCATTCGGATAATTTTTTTATCCGAAAAGATACACTATTCATCTTTCTCCTTTCTGACATTGCGAGAAAATCAACAAGTTGACTCCGCCTGAATCTTGCAGCCTGCCACTGAAGATGGAGAGCCGGTCCACAGCGGGGAACGTTTTCCTCTATCCCGTCCTCGATTGGCAATAAATGACCCCGAGGGAACAGGACAGGAATCATGGCCTCGCTGGGAAACGTGTTAATCGTTGATGATGATCCGGATATTGTATTGGCCCTCTCGGATTATCTTCAACGAGAGGGCTTTACGGTAGAAATGGCTTCCACCGCCCAAGAAGGGATTCAGCATGCAACGGCGCGCACCTATAATGTGGTCTTGCTGGATGTGGGCCTTCCCGATCGCGATGGGGTAGAGGTCCTCCATGAACTGTCACAGAAATGTCCGCAACTCCCGGTTATTCTGCTGACGGCGTTTACTTCCCTTCGAAAAACGGCTGATCCGGTGATTCTGAATAAAGCCTTTGCCTATCTGACCAAACCTTATGACCGTCACGAGGTCAAGACGACCATTCAACGTGCCTTGAACGCGCGCACCGTCGCCACCCAATCCAGAACGCCGTTCCTCCCCATGACCGAAGCCATATCCGCCATTCTGCCATCCACAACATCGGTTGCCACGAACGAAGGAGGAGAACTCCCTTCTGTAAATTTACAACGGTATGAACGCTTGTCACAGTACATCCAGCTAATCCAATTCGCCTGTGACCAGGTGTCCGAATCTATCCTGGTGGCGGGCCCTGACAAACGTTTCTGCTTTGCCAACAAAGCGGCCTGCGATTCCCTGAGATATACCCGGGAGGAACTGCTGGTCCTCCGCATTCCTGATGTGGCTCCTCTCCACGACCCGGTACAGTTTCAGCAACGCCTTCAAACCGTCAAAGAGGGACACCCACTCACCTATGAATCCGTCCATCGCACAAAAGATGGCCGGGAATTTCCGATTGAAGTATCCATCAATCTGTTGGATCTTCAGGGTCAGGAGTTCACTTGCGCGGTCATCAAATCTCTTCCTGCCAACCAGCACCCATCCGAATCCCCAGAGTGAGAGACCAGGAACCATCAGAAGGAATTCTGTAATTCGAAAACCGAGGGAACAGGCCCAACACTCTCGGTCCCCTTGAGATTTCAGAAGCACAGGCATACAATGGGCCGTTCAACCCCCTCATCACTTCAAGCAGGAGGGATCTTTCAAAGTAAGCTGTTTGTCAAAGTCAACCATCACACCCAATAGGGATAGATCTTGGAGGCCTCACTCTAACCGTAGGAACTTCCTACAGAATAGGGCCAATACAGGAAAAATTCTTAGCCGGAACAAGAAATGCGGTGCAGGGAAATGGGAGAACGAAAGCGTCACCAAGGATCTGGTGGAAAACAATTCACCAGAGGGTTTCCCCAAACCGGTTTGGAGCGGCGGAATGGGTATCCTGGCAGGGAGCGTTGATGAGGACAGGGCAGACGGCACATTTATTTGGACATGATTCATGAACTGATCCAATCACTGAATTCTTTCCGCTGTGCCTGATTGAGCCTTCCGGTTTTCGACTACTCCTTATGGGGCAGGTACCCTTCCTACTTTGTTCGTTCATCTCCGAACCAGGCCCGAGCCTATTGCTGACTTTCTAGTAATACGCTTCTCGCTTCTTCCCAACCAGGCGGAAGGGTTCCCACAGACCGTGCGCCCCCCATTCATCTCGTCCGGCTATAAACAAAACTAAAAGCGATTTTTTCCACGTACGGTATCGAAAAAGATACGAAAGGTATCCATATGGATACGATGAAAGCTTTTCAAAAAATATACGGCCAAGTGGAATAATTAAAATTGATTTCAGATTTGGATATTTTTTCCAATGAATTCGTCCTTACCAAAACGCGCGAGAAGCGTGAGACAAAAATGAGATTGCGCCCAGGTCCTACTTTTGCAGCCACTCGACATTCAGGCCGAAATTCGATGGGAGAAGGGCATCATGATCAAAGACACCATCAATCAGTGCATCTCATTGGAGTCTATAATAAAGGCCCAACCATACCGGGGCCGTCATTGGGGCTATTGGTAGGTGGATTTTTCTTCATGATTCTTGGGACTCAACTACTCAACTCTGAATGGGTAAGGGCCGAATCGCCGGCGTCAACTTCCGAGATGGCGGCGGTGATACAAACCGATTCGGATCGGCTGAAAGAAGAGCTGGAGTTCCTTCAGGAAGAGACCGTCAGCATCGCCGTCAGCCATGAACAGCCCATTTCCGAGGCGCCCTCCAATGTTTACGTCGTGACCGCCGAGGATATCCGCCACTCAGGCGCCAAAGACCTTCCGACTATCCTGCGACGTATACCCGGCATTGAAGTTACCCAATTAACAGGTTCAGATTTTAACGTGAGCGCCAGGGGAGACAACCAACTCCGTCACAACAAAATGCTGGTCATGGTCGATGGACGTTCCATTTATCTGGATGCACAGGGAGAAGTATTGTGGCGGATGATTCCGGTGACCTTGCCGGAGATCAAACGCATCGAAGTGCTGAAGGGACCGGCCTCCGTCTTATACGGATTTAACGCCTTTGACGGCATTATCAATATCATCACCAAATCTCCGGAAGAAATGAAGGGAGCGACACTCCAATTCGGTGGAGGTGGGTTTGGCAGTATTACGGCCGCCGCCATTGGGGCAGGCACAGCAAAAGTCCTTGGAAAGGATCTAGGGTTTCGCTTGTCTTACGCACGGGATCAGAATAATAAATGGAGCGACGGGGACTCGATATCCTTCCTCTCAAACAAATTCAACATCCAGACCAACTATGCCGTGACGCCCGAGACTAAATTAGTGGTTTCCGGCGGCCTCGTTGACTCGACCGATTATGATGGCCCTATCGTTGAAACAGGCGTCGTCGACCAAAATCCCGCCATGGGCTATGCCAACGTCGGCTATGAAGGGCCCAGTTATTTTATTCGGGGTTGGTGGCAACATTTGGCCCAACCCTTTTCGCTATTCAATCATCCACTTCTTCAAGGCGTTGTCCCGTTTGCTGCCGTGCCCATTGAAAACCGCATGGATGGAAACAGTTATAACCTTGATGCCCAACACGCTCTGGAATTTGGGGCGATTCACCGTTTCACATACGGGGTGAATTACCGCCACAATACTTTCACGAACAATCGCTTTAACGGAAACGGCCGCGAAAACCGCTTGGGTTTCTATATTCAGGAGGAATGGAAGGCGACTCAAACGTTAACGGTGACAGCTGGCCTTCGTTTTGATCTCCAGACCTTCATCAACCCGACTTATAGCCCGAGAATCGCCCTGGTTTATAGACTCGCTCCAGACCATTCTCTTCGCTTATCAGGAACCTTGGGATACCGCCCTCCAACCATCACAGAAACCAGATCTTTATCGAGAGGAGCCTTTACGATTCCGGGTGTGGGTCAGGTTAATACCGTTGTTCTTGGGAATAAAAATCTGGCGCCCGAACAAATAATGTCCTATGAATTCGGATATCAAGGCTGGTTTTACAAACACAGGCTAAAGGTCCGTATGGATGCGTTTTACAATCACATCTCGGACCTGATTGATATCCAACCGGTCAACGCCACGACTTCCACGTTTAACAACGGTGGGGCCTTTACAGCGGGGCAGGGGGAGGCGGATATCTACGGAGGAGAGGCGGGCTTCGAGGTCCTTTTCACCCCGTGGCTCAGCGGGTTAGCTAATTACAGTTACCAGGAGATAGAACAAACATTTCGCGGCCAAATTGCCCGTGGCGGGCCACGGTTCAAATGGAATGCCGGACTTCGTGCCGAGTTCGAAAATGGATTAAGCGGCGAGGTTTTGTATCACTACTACGGTGCGACCAAGTATGCCATAAATTCGGCATTCCCATTGTTTCTCGGCACTTCATCACCTGGTCCCCGCATTGGAAGCTATAACTTACTGAATCTTCGGGGAGCCTATCGTTTCAGAATTGAACCCTTAGGTGGCCGGGAAGCGGAGGTCGCCGTGTCGGTCTTTAACGCTCTTAATGACAAACATAAGGAGCATCCCTTGGGTGAAACCATTAAAAATCTCGTAATGGGATGGCTCACGATTACGTATTAAAAGAATAAAAAAAGAGTGGGAGTGTGAATTCCACTAAAATCTAAAACTTAAAATCGTTATGATTCATTTCATTATTCAATGAATTAACTAAGGAGGATGGTATGCCTGCAAGTGATTGGTTAAAAGCTGACTCAACCGTCAAGAAGCTTTTCCCTGAAACGGCCTATGCCGAACTGACCGACAGAGCAAAAGCCTTAACTCTCAGTGACCTCATGAGGTTGAATTACTACAACCGTCCGGGTCTTCCTCCTGCGAATAGTGATCCACAATTAAAAAAAATTACGCTAGAGGACATGAAGTCCGTGGCCAGAGCATTTGAGGTTACCCTTAAGGAAAAAGGAATCGACGAGGGCTGGAAATATACAGGGGAAGTGTTTGCATGTGTCTTCTGCATGTGTACCTGTGCCGCCACACTCCCTCCCGGCAAAGAACGGCAGGAGACAAACCGGACCGGGGAAATCTCCTGAATATTAAGATTGCCGCGGCCGGTAATTTGGAAACCCTTTAAATCCGTTAAAGACCGCGGTAGCTGGAAGCACACTGCAACGAACCATTAGAAGCTTAAAAATCCATGGCGATGGAAACACAAAACAAACTCAGAGCACTGCCGACTCAAATGATTGAATATGGCGATGGGGTGATTCTTAAACGGGGAAGTTCAGAATTTCGCATAAAGGGCGAAGGCTCCATAGAAGCCATTCAACTAATTTTGTGGATGACATCGACGAGGCAACCCACCTGTCAGGAGATTTGCGAACAATTTCCCAAAACGCAACGCCCCATCGTCATAACACTTATTGATCAACTGGCAGAGAGACGAATATTAGTACCAGCCGGATCTGATGACTCATATCCTTCTCCTGAAAGTCACGAAGAAATTTTCTACTGGAATTTCGGAGAATCCCAATCTTCCGCTTCTAGGATTTTCGATAATCAAGACATCGTCATTCTTGGAGTAAATTATATTTCAAAACACATACTGACTTCATTCCAGGAATCAGGTGCCACCAATACCCAAATCGTCGATTTCCCCCTCTTACGAAACCTCAGGTTATTCGACGAAAGGGGACAGTTAGACTTCAAACAATGGAAGTGCGGCAACTCATTGCCTCTCGAGTATAACAAATGGATGGAAGACCAGACCACACAGCACCCGACCTGTCTGGTGGCTACTTCCGATTTTGGCAATCATGAAGTGATCCGTCAATGGAATCAATTTTGTCTGAAATCCAATAGTCATTTCCTGCCTGTAATTTTGCAAAACACGATTGGTTACCTTGGCCCCCTCATTATCCCGGGCGAAACCGCCTGCTTTGAATGTGCACGTTCCCGCCAAAATTCAAACTTTGACGATCCACATCTTGAGCGAGCGACGGAGGAAAAATCTTTTGAAGGGCAAACTGTCGTGGGATTTCACCCCTCGATGCCTTCAATCCTGGGAAACCTAGCTGCCTTTGAACTGATTAAATTTTATTCTGGCTTTTTACCTGGTAGCAATGTGGGAACCCTAATTGAGATAAACCTGCTTGCGACATTTCTCACGACCCGAAGGATTTTAAAAAACCCTCGTTGTCAGGCCTGCGGGCCATTTTTAAAACGGAGCCCTCTTGAACTGAGAAAGAACTCGATTCACCTTCAAGGGATAAAGGCATAATGGCTTCCTGCTCCCAATCCGTAAGGCGCCTGTTTGACGTACTTGAGTATTTAGTGGACCCACGAGTGGGAATTATTCAGGAAGTAACTGAAGTCAAAAAGGATGCCGGTGGTCCAGATCTGTTCAGATTTTTTGCCAAGGCCTGTAACACCAAAGCATTTGTCCCTCAGACCAATTTTGGACAAGCAGGAGGAACCTCAAGAGACCGATCCACGGCAATGGCTAAAGCCATTGGTGAAGCCATCGAGCGGTATTGTAGTGCCATGTATCAATCCGATGAATTACCCCTCCACACCGCTTCAAACGCCCCGTTCTTTTGCACACCGCCCGAGAGCTATGCCCTGTTCAGTCGGAAGCAACTGGCACAAGAAAATTTTGAGTACCATCCATTCACCTCTGGGTCCATGGTTCGATGGACTCCGGCAATTGATGCCGTGACTGGAGAAACCCAGTTCGTGCCCGCAGCCATGGTCTATTTGCCGTACTTTTTCGGTGAAAAGGAATCTCCGATCGTGCCAGGAATTTCCACTGGATTGGCCTGCCATTGTTCCCAGGCCGAAGCGGCCATTTCGGCCATCTGTGAGGTGGTGGAACGTGATGCTTTCACAATTACCTGGCAAGCAGCATTGAATCCCACAATGCTTTTGCTGGAAAGTCTTTCTGAACAAAATAGGGAATTGGCCGCGCGTTACGAAAAAACCGGGGGCCGAGTTTTCCTGTTCAATATCACACTGGACCATGGTATCCCAACCATTTTGTCAGTTCTGCAATACGCAAATCCCGATGCCCCTGCCCTTCTGGTCAGCGCAGCCTCCCATCCGAGTCCAGAAATAGCGGTTCGAAAAACCCTGGAAGAACTTGCCCTGTGTCGGAGTCTTGGTTTTTCACTCAAAGTTCAAATCCCGCCCATCCCCTTAACCCCACACTTTGACCGTATCGACTCACAGTTATCACATATCCGGTTTTTCTGTGAACATTCGAATGCACATTTAGCCGATTTTCTTTTCAAGGCAAACCGCCAAATCACCTTTTCAGAGTTACCCGATCTCACTCAGAAATCTCCGGAGGAGGAATGGCAAGTTCTTGTCGAACGAATCAGCAGTGTCGGCTATCAAGTTCTTTTAGCTGATGTAACATCCCCGGATATCAAAGAACTCGGCCTTTGGGTCCTCCGGGCCATAGTCCCAGGTTTTCATCCCTTATTCTTCGGGCATCGGTTTAGAGCGTTGGGAGGAACTCGACTGTGGGAGGTCCCTCAAAAGCTTGGATTTGAGGGGATTTCCCCTGAAATAGGTGATAATCCTGTTCCTCATCCATACCCTTAGGTCAGGAGAAGCACTTTCGTGGAAAAGCTATGGCAAAAGCTATTTTTACCCCGTGTGGAGGAGTATCAGGTTTGGGAAGTCTTTCACGAAAACTCAAAGGGAAGCCAATACCACAATGGCCCTTCGGAACAAGAAGTCATAAAAAAAATGGGCCAACTTCATGAGTCCCTTCCCTTTGTAGGGTATCCAGTTGTCCCACTACCTGAACCCATAAAGCGACTCAATTGTCCTCTTGATCAGGCTCTCTCTTTCCGCCGTTCTAGCAGAAGTTTTATACCGACCACAATTGATTTAGCACAACTTTCCGCCATTCTTTATTTTACCTATGGGGTGAGTCTGGACAAGAACAAAACGGAGCTCTTTCGTTCTTATCGTATGTCCCCTTCCGCAGGAGCACTCTACCCGCTGGAAATTTTCTTCCATTCCACCCAAGTCAGAGGTCTTAACCCCGGTATTTATCACTATAACCCCCTACACCATCACCTGCGGCTTATCAAAGAAGGGGATGCGACTGCGGAAGTTGACTCGGCGATGGTGCAAAAAGATCTGACGAATAATGCATTGTTAACAATATTTATTTCTGCTGTCTTTGAACGATCAATCTTTAAGTATGGGAACCGTGGCTATCGTTTTATTTTCCTGGAAGCCGGCCATGTAGCTCAAAATATCAATCTCGTTTCTGGGGCGTTGGGGCTTGGGTGTATCAATATCGGTGGATTTTTCGACCGACAGATTGACAGTCTGCTTGGCTTCGATGGGCTGACTCAATCTACTATTTACATAGTCGCGACAGGAAAAATCAGAAAGCACTTTGATAATGCATCCCCTAACTCGAAAGGAGCAATGCAATGACATGGTTACAAAATGTGAATAAACAAACTAATAAAGTGATCCCATTGAATGATTTGAATGAATCCAATGTTAAAAAGTTAAATGAATTTTGGGGAGACCTTCAGGGAAATATCCTAAAAGGGCACGGCCGTAATAAAGCGCTCATGTTTTTCTTGAAATTTAATGAGAATGAAATGCCATTGGTTAAAGAGAAGATTCGAGAATTTTCTAAGGAAATTACTTCGTTTAAAATCCAGTTGGAGGAATCCAAACATTATCGGAGTCATCGGATTCCTGGCAGTACGTTTGTAAATTTTTTTCTGACGGCCAAAGGTTATCAGGCATTGGGATATTCAAAAGGCGAATTGGAGAAATGTCATTTTGACGAGTGTTTTCTTGAGGGAATGAAGAAAGAATTTATGCAGGAGACGTTATATGACCCCCATCCGAAGGAAAATTGGGACGGACAATATTGGGATAAAGATCGTCAGGATATAAAAGAAATTCATGCCCTTCTTTTGGTGGCCGATGATGATGAAGGAAATTTGGGAATCAGCACGGGTAGATTCTTCAAAGAAGTTCTTGAAATACAGTCCGACAAAAAACTGGTGGAAATTGTCGCAGTCGAGCGGGCCGATCAATTGCGAAATAAATATGGGGAGGCCGTGGAGCATTTTGGTTATCGCGACGGGATCAGCAATCCTCTGTTTCTTGAAAGCGACAAAGAAAAAATTGAAGAATATGGCGGACGTAACCATTGGGACCCGTTGGCTCCCTTGGACCTTGTGCTTTGCCCCGATCCTTTTGGGAATTTTGGGGACTTTAGTTGTGGAAGTTATCTGGTGTATCGAAAATACGAACAAAATGTAAAGAAATTTGAAACTCTAATTCATAATCTTGCGATGGACTTGGGTCTTGATACCCGATCCGAGGAAGATTTGGAAAAAGCCCATGCCCTTGTTATGGGTCGATTCCGTGATGGAACACCTTTGGCTGTCAAAGACGAATCCCGACGATACTATAATGAAAATATCAACAACTTTACCTATGACGATGACCCTTCCGGCTCGAAGTGTCCCTTTCATGCCCATATTCGAAAAGTTAACCCACGCACCGGCGATGGAGTTCCACGAATCGTCAGACGCGGGATGACGTATGGAGAAAGAACGAACTATCAAACCCCATCAGAAAACCTCAGTACGATGCCTACACAAGGTGTGGGGCTTTTATTTATGTCCTTTCAAAAATGCATTGAGGAACAATTTGTTCGGCTTCAAAAAGACTTCTCCAATAATCCAGACGGATCTCAAAAGGAAACCCAAAAAAATTCCGGCACCGATTCCATTATTGGACAAGAGAAGCTTATTCCCTGCACTGTTTGCAACCAAAAAGGCACAATGAAAAATGGAGACATTTGCCAAATATGCGTAGGAAAAGGTGGGACGGAACCACCGGAACAACCCAAAAAGTGGCCATTGGAGTGGGGGACATCCAAACACATTTATTCGATTGAAATGCGGAATTGCATCACATTGAAAGGGGGAGAATTCTTTTTTGCGCCCAGCATTAGTTTTTTGAGAAATATCGGGTTAAATAAAAAACCTTCCCTCAAGGAAAAGACAAACACCAATTCCAAAAAGCTGAAAATCCAGGTAACGAATTCAAAAACTCAAACACAAAAAACTCGGGCTTCCCATTAAGGACTTTATTTGGTTCTGGAAGACGGAACGTTTTTGGCTAAAACCGAGGAGGAATGACTCTCTCCATTTATTACCGTGGACCGATACTTTTCTCGGAGAGATACGTAAAGCAGATTGGTGCAAAATCACGAAATTTATACAATTTCGATTTTTCAGCAATCTCCTACACCCATAGTCAGTTCGAGGGGAGGGTGGTTGTGCGTCAAGAGTCAAACACTGACGTGCATATCGCCTTCTCTTTGGGATCTAGAGAATGTTCATTTTTCCCGCTTTTCACTTGGCATGAGATCCATATACCCCCCAATCACTGCCCCCTGTGTTCTTAAAATATATTTCTCCCCTTAGCGAGAAAATTAAATATTTCTGTTTTCGGTCATGTCCTAACGAACTTTCTAACAGGGAATCGGATATAGGACCTGACCAAAATTACCTTTTATTTTCACTCGCTCCCCTGCTGAATCCCCTTTTGTTTGAGCAGCCGGGCGAGGTAGGTGCGCTGTAGGCCCAGCAGTTCGGCCGCTTTGGTTTGACTCCAGTTGCTGCGCCGCATAGCTTTTTCCAGGATGAGCGCGCTGAATCGTTCCAGGGCTTCGTGATAGGGCAGGTTGTCGATCTCTTCCAAATCATCCTTGCCTCCGCCCATGCCCAGCAGATCCGGTGAGATTTCTTCGTCCACGCCCAGCACCACGGCCCGGGCAATGGCATTGTCCAATTCCCGGATGTTTCCAGGCCACGTGTAGCACCGGATGGTCTCCAGGGCTTTTTTCGAAAATTTCCGGTTGCGTTTGTTCATTTCCCGAAGATGGCGGTCCAGGAAATACTCCGCCAGCGGAATGATGTCTTCCGGACGGTCACGCAAGGGCGGCAGGGATAGACTCACCACGTTGAGGCGAAAATAGAGATCTTCGCGAAAGGTTCCGGCCTTGACTGCCTGCTTCAGATCTTTGTTGGTAGCGGCTACCACGCGAATATTCACCCTGATCAATCGCGTACCCCCCACGCGCGGGAATTCATGATCCTGGAGAACACGTAAGAGTTTCGCCTGCAGGCCGATCGGCATATCGCCGATTTCATCCAGAAAGACCGTGCCCCCGTCGGCGGCTTCGATTTTGCCTTTTTGAAGTGAATCGGCTCCGGTAAACGCCCCTTTTTCATGTCCGAAGAGTTCGTTTTCTAATAACGATTCCGTCAATGCCACGCAATTAATGATGCTGAACGGCATTTCCCGGCGAGTGGACCATCGGTGGATGGATCGCGCGAACAGCTCTTTCCCTGTTCCGCTTTCGCCTAACAACAGCACCATCGCATCCGAATCTGCGGCCCGCTTGGCCAATTCCACCATGGACTTCACTTGTGAACTGTCGCCGACAATCTTGGCATACCGGCTCTCGACTTCTCCGCGAAGGGAGGCCACCTGCCGGCCTAAAGCTTCACGGGTGAGCACTTTATTCAAGACGAGGGTGAGATGATCCAACTCAATAGGCTTCGTGAGAAAATCATAGGCTCCCGCCCGCATTGCGTCGACGGCCTTGGAAATGGTGCCATGCGCCGTCATCACCACCACCGGCAGGGGAAGGACTTCGTTGAACCCCTGGCCATTCTGGCCTGGTGCTTCACCCGTGTCGCGTCGGCTTGATTGTGCCAATTGGTGCAACACTTCCATGCCGGTCAACTGCGGCATTTCCAAATCCAATAACATCAGGTTGGGTGCCTCCCGCTCCAGTTGTTGCAGGGCTTCTTTACCATTGGCCGCCGACACGGTGTCATATCCCAACGCTTCAAGCCGGTCCGTGAGCATCAGGACAATGTCCGGGTGGTCATCCACAATCAAAATCTTTTTCTTCATTCGCGATTCTCCTTGTGCGCGCACCCGGCTGTTGAGACAGCGTGTGACCTACTTGTTCGGGATCGTACCTTCACCGTTTGAGTTTCTCCAGCACGGCCGCAGCCAGTAAAGGAACCATGAGTTCATGATGACCTGTCAGGGCATAGCCGTGGCCACCCTTCTGCGTGGGGCGTTTCACCACGTTGGTGAGGGGGCGATAGTGAGACAGAAAGTCCATGTTGACGGTGGTGATACGTTTCAACGCATGCCCCAGGTTCCGCCCGAGGGTCACGGTTTTTAAAAAGACTTCCGGCAGGAGAACCGCCGACCCTAAATTCAAATAGACGCCTCCTTCCATCCCGGACACCACCGCCGCCAGCGTTCGAAAATCCCGAAGCGATCCTTCCCCGATCGCTTCGCCGTTCGCGTGAGGATGCATATGGATAATATCGGTGCCGATGGCTACGTGGACCGTAACCGGCAGCCCCAGTTGCGTGCCCGTCGCCAGCAAGCTATGGCGCCGATGAGGAAACATCCTGGGATGCGTCTGCATATAATGGCCCACGGCCGACCCGATTCCCATTCCGCTTTTCCAGCCGGCGATGATGGCTTCGTTGAGGATGCGGCCGGTATCCTCCGCCATGCCGAATCGTCCTGAATCAATCTCCGCCTCCACCTCCTCCGAGGTCTGTCCCAGATAGGCCAGTTCGAAATCATGGATGATGACGGCGCCATTCATGGCCAACGCCGTAATCACCCCTTTCCGCATGAGGTCAATCAAAATGGGATTCAACCCGACTTTCGTCACATGTGCTCCCATGCCCACAATCACCGGGCGGCCACGGCGACGTGCCTGCACAATGGCCTCGACCACGGCACGAAAGGTTTGACCGGTCAGGATATCCGGAAGCGTCTTCAGAAAACTCGAGAGGGAGCCTCCCCGTTTCCACGGTTTGGCAAACTCGATCATGTTCACTTTGGAATGCCGGGAACGCAGCGGATAGGTTTTGAGCCGCTTGAGATTCAGCGTGGGAATCCGGGGAGGTGGTGGGGAGTTAGATTTGCTCACCAAAAAGACGCTCTTCCACAAATTCACAGAGGACGTGGCCCAGGGTGATATGACATTCCTGGATTCGGGCCGTCACTGTCGAAGGTACGCGAAAACAATAATCCACCATGTCACCCAGTTTTCCCCCGGTTTCTCCGGTCCAGGCCACGGTGGTGATTCCCCGTTCGCGAGCGGCTTCCACCGCCCGGATCACATTGAGGGAATTGCCGCTGGTGCTGATGGCCACGGCCACATCGCCTTTACGGCCATGGGCCAGAATCTGGCGGGAGAAAATGTCGGTATAGTCGTAATCATTGGCGATACAGGTAATTGCCGCCATGTCGGTGCCCAAAGCCAGTGCCGGCAAGGGTTCCCGATCACGTTTGTAACGCCCCACGAATTCGGCGGCGATATGGGAGGCATCGGTGGCGCTGCCACCATTTCCAAAGAGAAGAACTTTCCGGCCTTCGTGAAAGGTGCGAATGAACAATTGCCCCACGTCCACGACCAGTTGGGCATAATTATGAATAAAGGCACACTTCACATCCGCGCTGGATTCAAAGGCTCCAACAATCGCGTCCAGGTCCATGACCGGCGATTTTAGCAGGGAAGACAGGATTTTCCTATCCTTTGGTGAGCCGGGCTCCTCGATTTGTCTCCAGAATGACATCATTCGCTTTGCCGGTTTGCGGGCCCGATGATATAGTGGCAGACATTGTGAGCGCCATCGGCCCGACCAAAGCCCTCCTCATCGGCATGCAGGCCGATCCCCGACCGGCCATTGCCACGCTTCAGGAACTTACACCCGACATGGTGTGCTTTGTCCTGGATGAGGCACATAAATCTGTCGCCGAATCTGAGATTCATCCGGCCTTAGTGAGGATGCCACAACGCTGGGACTGGATTATGCTCCCTGATATTCAGAGCTTTGCCTCGTGCCACAAAACGCTGGCCCATCACCTTCCAGGCCTTCTTTCCACCTGGGGGGTTCTCCCGGGCGAACTGGCCATTGATCTGACAGGCTCCACACCCGCCATGGCATCGGCGATGACGCTGGTTGGCTTTCCCTTCACTCATAGCATCCGACTCACTCCAGACCTGTCTTTGGAGACACCGCCCGGCTCAACCGCCACGGATGGGAAACCTCAGTCTTCCACCCCAAGTGAGGAAAATCCGTGGGATGAAGAGGCCCCGCGTCTGCGCCAGGAAGCCTGTCAGCTCTTCAATCAGGGAGCCTTCGAGGCGGCGGCCAAAATTTTTCACATTCTGGAGCATCGCATCAGCGGAGGTTCAAAGCCCATGTACCGGGCCCTGGCCGACGTGGCCAACGGCTATGCACTTTGGGATCAGCATCTTTATCGTCAGGCCTGGGAAAAGTTGAAAGGCGGCATCAAGGCTCTGGAGCTGGCTGCGGTGTGGGGCGGCCCGCCGGGCATGGACCGTCTGATCAAATCATTGAAAACCAATGCGTCCTTTCTGGAACGCATCGTGTTGGATGTCAAAGAGATTAAACCGGCCATTGCCCTTGATCTCCTGGCCTGGGCCAAGCGGCGCGGGGATCGCCACCGTGAGCTGGAACCGGCCACCCGTACTCTCCTTCGGGCCTTGGAAGCCTTCTCTCAAGCTCAACTATTTTCCAAGCACCAGATTAAAAGTTGGGACGTCAATCCCGATCAGCTCCCGGAAGCCCTGCGGGAAACCTGCCGGACGCGTTACCGGAATGAAGTCGACGGCAAATACCGTCTGCCCCTGCACGGGCAACTAATGGCGCTGGACGGATTCGGAGATTCCATGGGCCAGCAATTCATGCGGGATTGGCCAAAATTAAAGACACTGTTTGATGCAGCGGACCATAGTATCCTTGGCGGAGGATTCGAACCGATCAAAGCCGAACGGTTTCAACAGTTGTTTGAAGCGGTCCTGAAATACAGCGGGGTCACCCTTTCCGACCTTCCGGATTTCCCCGTGTTTCACCTGGCCTAACGGCGTTATTCATGGCTCATTTTCGGAATGGGTTGTTGAGTTTCCCCATTTGATAAAGGGGCCGAAAGAGATTTTCGGACTGATATGGATATTCGGGTGTATTACGAAGATACGGACCGCGCCGGGGTCGTCTATTATGCCAACTACCTGAAATATTTTGAACGGGCCAGAACCCATTATCTGGAGGATCATGGATTATCTGTCCCGAACATCTTGAAAGAAGGTACGGAGTTTCGCGTCATTCGTGCCGAACTCGCCTACCGCTCGGCCGCGGCCCTCGGGGAAATCCTCACGGTTGCCACCTCCGTCACAGCGAATCGACGGATTTCTATTACCTTTTCCCATGTCATTAAAGATCGCACCACTCAACGGCTGGTTGTGGAGGGCTCCGCCTCCCTGGTGGCGGTGGACCTGCATGGAAAAGTGAAACGCATTCCTCCGGCCCTGCTTGAGGCCCTCAATCTTCCAAGCATTTAACGCTCCTATTTTGGGGGTAGGGTTTCTCCTTGCGTACAAATATAAAACCCGGGGCAGGGCACCATCCCTTGACAGATCGTATCCAAACACCTGAACCCGGACAGGTATTAGCGACAGGCTTTCTCCCGTTTGCCGAGGCATGGGATCTTCAAAAAACCCTTGTCGGGGACAGAAAGCAGGATCGTATTCCTGATACGCTCATCCTCACTCAACATGAGCCCGTCCTCACCTTTGGGAGAACAGCCAAGCCTGAACATTGGGAAGACAGCAAGGCAGTTCTGGAGGAAAAGGGCATCACCCTGTTTCACCTTGAGCGGGGAGGGTCGGTCACCTATCACGGCCCCGGTCAACTGGTGGGATATCCGATTCTCCGGCTACGGACCTTCTGCCCCGGACCCAGGTTGTACGTGTATCAATTGGAGGAAGTGTTGATTCGCACCTTGGCTGCATGGGACATACACGCCTGTCGCCATGACACCCACCGGGGGGTGTGGGTCGAAGGACCAGAACAGAGCCTGGAGAAAATCGCCTCGATCGGGGTGCGGATTGATCGCGGAATTACCATGCACGGTTTTGCCTTAAACGTGAATGTTGACCTATGGCCCTTTACCCTCATCACGCCCTGCGGGATTGACGGTGTGTATGTCACATCAATGGCAGAGGTGCTAAGCAGGTCCGTGGATGTGGAAGCAGTACAGGAAACGATTATTCAGAAATTTTCAAATGTCTTCAGTCTGCCATTCTCACCCAACTGTCTTCTTTAACCTGTCCGTGAAACTGTAGGAAGGTCACTCTTATTTTTATTTCTTCCGCCTCTTTTCCAGCTCCAACCCGTTGCCCAGATTGACACCTTATACATTGTCACATTCAGACAATATCCTTCTCATCCATTTTTTTAGGTCTGTCAAAAACCCATCATCCCTCTCATAGAGATCATTCGTATCGACCGTGATCCCATGAATCCTTCCGCCGGACGTCTGGTAGCCGAGCATGTATAGCTTCGTTTTATCTTCAATCTTGGACGGATACCCCCCAATCCCTATACGGCCAACGCTAACAACGATCTCTTCGCCAGGATTTGGTCCTTCCAGGGTTTCCAACACACGGAGGACGAGAGCTTAGATTTCGTCTTCAATAGTTTCAAGGGCCTTCTCGACTTTTTCAGCATACAAAACACGGTTGGGGTCCTGCTCTTCGTAGCTTTCAAGCTGTGTCTGAAGAAAATCTTTTATCTGTTGAATTCTGGTGACATCTGGCTCCATTCTGAGGAGTTCTACTTTGACTTGAAAAAATGAGCCAGGGACATAGCTTGGATTCGTGTCGATTGCTTGCTTTCTCTTGAGATAGACATGACAAGGAATGGGCTCTGTTAAAAAAATGCTCCGGTCGGTCCGACGAATTATGTCACTAAACACGATACTCACCACCCCCATCACACCTATGACCAACACCAATACACCCAGGATTGACTTCATTGTTTTCCCTTTAAACGGCATTCCCTTCACCAGTTCCAACCTCATTCCAAATGCGACGCTAAGATAATAGACGTGCTTGGTAATAAACTTATGGCAGAAAACCGACTGAATTTAAACTATGTGAAGTCGCATAGATGCCGGGCTTTTCTATCACCTTTCGCTGTGGATACCATATGCATCAAGGTTCGACGCCTGCCGTCAGGCCGTGGGGATGGACGCTCCCATCAAATAGCGGGCCTTGTTTGAGCGACGCGAGTTGGTCCGCTCTCCGTCCTGCGTCCATCCTATCTAACATGGCCGGACGGGGCGTCAATGGTTTTTGGCCCTTTTGCCGAAACAAAAGGGCCTCGACCGCCGGTTCGAAAACCGGCAGCACCAAAGAGGAATCTGGCAATTCCATATCTTGCAATCTTGCATTTTGGAAATGATCAATCACCTTAAATTCCCCAGCCGCCGCTCAGGTGCAGATTGGCTCCGGTCACATAGGTGGCTTCATCCGAGAGGAAATACCGCACGGCTTGAATAGCATCCTGGACTCCCCCGATATATCCGGCCGGGATCTTTTTGGCCATACCCGCCAATTCCTCCGGTGGCGCACTGCCGGAATCAATAAACCCCGGAGAGATGGCATTGACGGTAATGCCATCCGGGGCCAGGATCTTAGCCAAGGTCCTGGTGAGAATCAGCACACCGGCTTTGGCAATGTAATGGGCGGTCACATGAGGCTGGGCTTCCATCTTGTCGGCGTTGGCCATACTAAACGAAATGATTCGACCATACTTTCTGGCTTTCATGATCGGCGCCACCGCCTTGGAAAGAAAAAAGATCGGATCCAGATTATTTGCCATCATTTCCGACCAGCCTTGAGGAGTCTCATCAAACAGGTGCACACGATGGTACGGCCCCGCCCCATTGATCAGCGCATCAATCCTTCCCCATGTGTGTTCCACCTGTTGCACCAACCCAATGGCCTCTTCGCACTTCGACACATCGCATTGGATGGCTAAGGCCTTGCCGCCCTTCGCCTCAATTGCCCGTTTGACCTGCTCAGCTTCCGGTCGACTGGTGCGATAACATACCGCGACGGCCCATCCGGCCTGAGCCAAATCCAACGCCACGCCCCGACCGATTCCTCGCGCGCCTCCCGTGATCAAGGCTACTCGTGAGTCCATGTTCTGCTCCTATGTAGGATGGTAGAAAAAAATTCACCCGCTTCGTCCTCGCCTCTCTTCCAAGTTTTACATACTGCTTCCAGTACGCGTCACCCTTTTACAGGCTTCGGCCTTGTCAGGTGGCATTTTTGAACATCCTGTCTATTAATTCAATAGTGGTCAAGATTGAGGACGAGTGCGGGTTCTGAGGAATTTTATCCTCCGGAACCAATCACCTGGTGAGGGGAAAATCTGAAATGGCGGGTTTTAGGGCTTTGCAGTTAGCTTTTGGTTCTCGTCTTTAACCGTTTCGACAATTCCAGCAGGACATTCTTCGTTCGTTGGGATACCAGATTGGCTCCGGGGCGGTTCATGTCCTGAGTAATAGCTTGCAGATCTTCAATCGTATCGATGTCACGAAGCGGGGAAAGTATTTTCATGGATAGCCCCAAGGCCTTGGCTTTCTGTTCCGTCCGCGGACACACCTGATCCGTGGACCACGGAATGTCCTGAAAGAGTTCCGGCACCTCCTTGCGGAGACCGATAAGATAGTAGCCGCCATCCACGGTGGGTCCCAGAACCATATCGTGGTCTTTTAATGCGGTGAGGGCCTGAGTCACAATCTGGGGGGTAATTCCTGGAATATCGGTTCCCACGATCAAGAGAGAGTGATAAGTTGAGGACAACCCGTCTTGAAAGGTCCTGGCCATACGCGCCCCGAGATCCTTCCCTATCTGCTCCCACAGCTTTACTTTAAATCTTCCTTCCATGGCCTTGAAAAACGGGTGGGTCCTGTCAGGAGAACCTGCCAGAATACGGTCGCACCCCTTGACGGCCTGACATCGCTCCAACATATCCATAACCAAACTTCCGTGGAGACTGGCGGCTTCATCCGGTGTCAGTGGGGGACACAGACGGGTTTTGACTTCCCCCTCCACGGGTGCCTTCGCAAACACCACGACTGCAGCATGGCCTGAAGCAACAGGGGCTTTCACAGCCGCGGGACGCGCTTGTGACCGGACAGGTTGCCCGATATCGAAGGGAGGCGGTCGTTTTTTCTTATCGGGTCTCGTCATAGAATTGCCGTAAGGTCTTCGGGGGCCAGCCCATCCAATACAAGAAACGGAGTGTCCACATTCGAAGGATGGTCCGCAAGGGGCCACCCCTCTCCCACCTCCGGAAGGAGGTCGTGACTTTATCCCGCAACGCCACCACTCGTCCGGTCGTTTTGAGTCGCCTGGTAAACTCAATGTCTTCCATGAGCGGTATGTCGGCAAATCCTCCCAGGCGCTGGAAGATACGGCGCCGGACAAAAATGGTTTGGTCGCCCGTACAAATTCCGCTCCAACGTGACCGGAGATTCATCATGCGGCTGATGACCCAGGCCCACCCCCTGTCAACCGGAAACCGTACGTCGAACCGGCCGCCCACGCAGGACACATCCGCCATGACCTGGCAAATTCGTTGGACCGCCGTATCCGGCAGATTGGTATCGGCATGAAGAAAAACGAGAATGTCGGCATGGGTGTTCGAGGCTCCCGCATTCAATTGGACGGCACGGCCGCGAGCACTGGATATCAATTGAATTCCTCTTGATGAGGTGTGCTCGAGAAAAGGCCGTACGATGTCCAGGGTCCGATCCTGACTCCCCCCGTCGACCACGATGATCTCATCAAACCCCATGGCGAGAAGGTTTGGCATCAGGCCAGGCAGAACTGTTTCTTCGTTCAAGACGGGAATGATGACGGCAATCGTCATGCGAACAGACGTGGTTCAGAAAAGTGATAAACCGGAAGGACAATCAAGGACCACGAAGGGAACAATTATTCCGTCGGCTTTGGGGGGGACTTGAACATGAAAAACACGACGAGGGCGATCGTCCCCCAATAGATGAGATATTTATGCCAGAACAACACCTCCCCGAAATGCATGAAGGCGGCCGCACAAACCGCCGATGCCGCCATGATCGAGTATTTCACAATCACATTTTCTACGGACGAATAGGCCCACATCGCCATTCCGCCGAAGTAAATGATCATCGGGAAGATGGAGATTTCGGCTCCGGTACTGGCAGAGAGAAACACTTGCAAAAATCCGATAAAGACCATGGCGGATCCCACCATCTTCATGGCCACTTGCATCTGTCGATTTTCCTGATCGTCCGTGTCATCCTCCCGGAGTTGAGGAGGGATAGGAGAGGGCTTCGGAGCCACGGGATCAACCGGCTCTGAAGATTTCTGTTCGGAATTCGGTTTTTGTTCGGGACTCATGGTTACCACTTGAAATGTTTGCTGAGTGTAAGCCCTTGCTGATAATAGGACGACCCTAACGCCGATCCATATAACTGCATGGGAATGTCGCGCATCTTTTCGTAGACGACTTTAAAAAATGTCTGCCCATCGTGGATACGGAAGGGCACATCGTGGGGACGAACTTCCAACACGACTTGCGTACCTTTCCGGCTGGGGTTGGCATACCCAAAACCCGGATCGAAGAAGCCGGCATAATGGGTTCGCAGTTCCCCGCAGGCCGCTTCATAAGCCACCATTTCCGATGAATAGCCTGGGGGTACCTGAATACGTTCTTTCGAAGCCAGGATATAAAACTCTTCAGGCTCCAACAACATGGTGGCCGTGGCATTACGTTTCAACGGTTCCCAGAAGTCCGTGGCTAAATAGTGCCCCACCCGATTCAAATCGATCACATGACTGTTCTTTTTCGCCCGGTATCCCACAATGGACTCGTGATAGTCACTCGACCCGCGCAAATCCACGCTCAGGAACAAACCCTTATCCACTCGAAGTTCCTTGGCGGATAAGGGCCGATCCGTTTTCACGGAATCTCCGTTGTGAAACAGGAGGGGAGTTTTCCGGTGAACGGTCCGCAGTCCGGAATCCGATACCATGGGTTTGCCTGTCATCAGACGCAATTGATTCAACGCCAGCCCCGCTTGTACGCGGATCGTAAACGACCGCGGTACAATTTCCAAAAACAACGGGCCATCATACCCCGCACGAATTTCATCAAAGCCGACGTGCAAGTCCGTCACGACACGGGTAAAGATATCCAACCGTCCGGTGGAACTCTTGGGATTGGTCCGGCCGCGAATATCCTTGGGGAGCTTCAGCCGCTCCATCAGTGGCACCAGATACACATGGCCTTTTTCCAGAATCGCCCCGTTGGTGAGATCCATATCATACATCACCAGATCGGATCGGTAGAGATCTTCAATCGTAAACTGTGACTGTTTGTCGGAAGGCTCGGGCAGAAAACTGCTCAGCATCCGATAAGCCTTCGTGCCCAGTCGTAAATCAAGACTGGCCGGCTGGATTTGCTTGGACGTAATCGGCACTCCGGCCCGGATGACCCGCTGACGAACCAAGGCCCGAAGATGCTGGAAGGATAGAATACCCGCTTTCTTGGACTCGGCCATTAATACTCGTCCATGGCTCCGGTGCTGCACATTCCATTGGACAGGGGAGCTCCCACCATCGGTAGCTCGCGAGGGACCTGGTTCAATGGCTGAGGGTAGTGATAGGTTTTGTTTTCGTAATTTTTCAGGACGGCCCCCTCCTCATCCAAGTTGAGGAGATAGTCACTGGGCAACAACGGTATCTTGCCTCCTCCGCCAGGCGCATCAATAACAAAATGCGGCACGGCCATGCCGCTTGTATGCCCTTGAAGGGATTGAATGATCCTGAGTCCGGTTTCCACCGTGGTCCGGAAGTGATTCGTCCCCTTGGTCAGGTCGGCTTGATACAGGTAATAGGGCTTTACTCTGGCTAAGAGCAATTGATGCATGAGGCGTTTCATGATTTCAGGATCGTCGTTGACCCCCTTCAACAAGACCGTTTGCGCCCCGAGGGGAACCCCCGCATCGGCCAGGCGCCCGCAGGCTTCTTTGACCTCCTGGGTCAACTCGTCGGGATGGTTGAAGTGCAGATTCATATAAATCGGATGATAGCGTTTGACGATCTCGCAGAGTTCCGGAGTAATCCGCTGGGGAAGCGTTCCCGGCACCCGACTGCCGAATCGAATCAATTCCAGATGCGGAATGGACCGAAGGGCTTTTAAAATGCGATCGATTAAATGATCCGGCAGGAGTAAAGGATCGCCTCCCGACAAGATCACATCCCTGACTTCCGTGTGTTCCCGAAGATAGGCCACCGCCTGATCCAATTCCCCTTTCTTCAGAAATCCCGGCTTGCCCA
This sequence comes from Nitrospirales bacterium, assembly GCA_050248735.1. Taxonomy (GTDB): domain Bacteria; phylum Nitrospirota; class Nitrospiria; order Nitrospirales; family UBA8639; genus JACKFE01. The sequence goes on from JBFWRU010000009.1 coordinate 31,407, forward strand.
CCAACCGTTTTCTCGTGCAAAACCGGCAATAAATGGGACATTGATTCGTCACCATCAACAGAACACGGTCGGGATACCGATGCACCAAATGGGGAACCGGGCTGTCCGTGTCCTCTTCTAACGGATCGTCCGGGGCATCTATATCGTCCAATTCAATGGCCTCAGGCACCACCTGTTTCCAGATGGCATCACCCTTTTCTTTGATGGTGGCCAGGACCGTTGGGGTAATCCGCATGGGGTAGGGCCCCACCACATCTTCCACTTCCTTGGGATCCACTCCCAAATATTTCGCCAGATCTTTGGGTTTCGTAATGCTTTCGGCTAAAACCTTTTTCCAATCCTCCATTGCCATTAGTTCCTTTCGTCAGAGGAGCTGAGGGGTGGGGTGGATTCCTGCTGCCGATCAACGTGTTTTTCACTCGCGGATTTTTTGTCCAAATACGCGATGATGTCATACGTCTCCGTCAATACCGTTTCACCATCTACCAAGACCGGAACATAGTATTGTCCGGAAACCTCATGCACCTTCGTACGCAAGGGTCGAGCGTCCTCCACAATTTCATGATCATAGAAAAACTCATACTCCTCCAGCTTCCTGCGGACAACTTCGCAATCCGGACACCATTCGACATGATACAGTTTCATTGAATGTTCACGACTTTCGTCATTTTAAGGAGTCTGCCAAAATTCCCATTCATTACATGTTCGACAAGGCACCGGCGAGAGCCAACAATTTTCGTGTCTCTCCTAGGCTACCGCACAAGGGACCATCACCGCATCCCTCATTCCATGAATTATTTTTTTATCCTTGGGACAGATGGTCGCCAGAACACCGGCCAATTCAGCCTGCCCCTCTACCACACAATAATAGGGGGATAATCGCACTCTGCCCTCCATGCTCCGCACGGCACCAGTGGCCGGGTCATAATATTCAACCATAACGACTTGCCCCTTGTGAAATACCTGGAGGATGGAAGGGGACGTTTCAAAGGCATCCAGCGCGCCCGTCAGCGTTTCCTGCCAGAGCGACTGGGACATATCATGCCCGATGGACACACCGCGTGAACCCCAGGCCCGTTCGGAAAACCCGGACACTTTCACCACATATTGACGCTCTTTTTGGCTGGCCGTTTCCAGCCAGGTCCAATCAGACACAGCCCGATTGTTGTGGAACAGACCTGGCAGCACCGCCGAGGGAGGCAGCGGTCGGGGATCCAGAATCCAGGTCTTGGGAATAATGGTTCGCAAACATTCCTGCACGGCGGGTGTTAAGGCCCGCTCCCAATAGGCCTCCAAGCGTGGATGATGGAACAGGGCCAACGCGAGTTTTTCTTCCATCCAGGGCTTATAGGGAGGGGTCATGAGGACCTTCCCCTTTTTGGCGCTATACCACAACAATTCGGCCTTGGGGATGTTTTTCAGATCAAACAATTCGTAAAACCGGTAAATCAAGGAAATCGGGACTTCATCCAGATTCCGTCGAACGAACAGGCCTTCTTCAGTAAATCGAATATCTTTGGGATGGACACAGGAGGTCTCCACGCCTTCCGCACATAATTGCTCCGCCATCCATTGCATTTCAGTCCGGTAGGATTCGGCCTCATCCGAAACCACAATGGCCATGGAAGGTGGTTGTCCTTGAAGGATCGATTTCACCATTCGAGCAAAACTCTTCACCAACCCATCGGTGGTGGGCCAGATGTCATGGCCTTGCTTGGCATAGATCCGGCTTAGGCTGCCGGTCAATCCCATTCCCCCGGGGACGGAATCCAATTCGGTCAGGGCAATCCCGGCTTCGGTCAGGATCAGATCCGGCCGAATAACACCAGGAATGTGATCCTTGAACCGGTTCATCCGCGCAAAGGCGAGCAGATCGGATGGCTTCCCCAGATCCAAATACTGGTGAACCCACTGAGGTTCACGGCCCTTCACGCTGTCCAAATACAGTTTGTTCAAAGCCTGATAAAAGGTCAGCAAATGCCGGCCTAAAGCCTCAAATAGTTTGGCCTGATCGTGGGATAGGAGAAAAGGCCGACAGGACAACCGCCAGGAGTCCTGGCTCTCGGGTTGCCATAGCCCATCCTGTATCAGACTTTGTTTCAAAGCCGGATATGATGCGGGAGCATTCCCGGTTTGGGAAATGCTTCCCCTATCTTGCGTGTGATCGAGATGAGCTAACATGGGACCGGGCGAGGGACATGGAGTTAAAGACGGAAAACCAGCCACCCTAAGGTCCTTCACCACGGATGACAGGGCGGAAGAGAGTCAGGAGAAACCATCCGTGAAAAAAACACGTATACGATCGGATAATCAATTGAGGCATTTGCTAGAATATCTCAATGGTAACACGCCTTCTTGAAATCAGACAAGGAAAAACGGCTGACTCACGTGGAGCCGGTTAGTTATAGAACTCTGCAACCTTCCAAGATGCGGAAACACATCCCCATGATTCTTGAGCCTCAGGTTGTGCCATCCGAGGTATGCCATCGATGTGAAGTCTGTTGCCGATTCCCCGAAGCGGACAGCTTCCTTCGCCCCTACTTCACGGATCTGGAGATTCGAGAGGCCATCAGCCAAGGGATAGACCCCATTCACTTCACGGAGCGGAGTGGTTGCCAAATAGCGGTCGTCCCCAATCAAACCGGAGAGGGCTTCCTCTGTCCCTCCTTCGATCCGGAAACCCATCATTGCCGTATCTATTCCGTGCGACCCTTGGATTGTCAGCTCTATCCCTTTGCCCTCATGTGGAGTGACGCGGGTGACCATGTTCTCTTCGGATGGGACCCAAAATGCCCCTACCTCCTTGCGCAAAGCGGAGAAGGCCTGCCGCCCATCTTTCTGGACAAAGATCCGGCCACTCTCACCCTCCCAGCCGCCATCATTGAACAAGCCCATTCAATGGCCAGCATGGTGGAATCGGAGACAACCCTGGCATACCTCAGTGCCCACCCTCGATTGATCACAGCCTTTCAACCGGATGTCGTGATCATCAAGCCCCTCCATCGCCTGACGGCCGCTCTACGGCCTGCCCAATAAAATCCCAATTTCTGCGCTCTGAGCGGTCTTTCCCAAGCGCACCTCAATCTCGTATATATAGCAGCATGTCCCTTCAGCTGACCCGTTTGACCGTCAAGGATCAGTTCCGGCTTCATCAGACCATTGTGAACACTCTCATTGGAGGCAAAACTCCTTTGGCGGCTTGGTCCTTTCCCGTCCATTATATTTGGAAGGATTTATTCAGTTATCATCTGGCGGAATTGGACGGATGGATCTGCTTCTTTGCCAAATATTCCGATGGCATCTATATGCCTCTCCCGCCTTTAGGGCCCCGTTCAGGTGTGGGATCGTCCACTGCCAGCCCTTTGCAGCAGATACTCCGCCGAGTCATGGACTGGATGAATGATGAAAATAAAGGCTCTGAGGTCACCCGCATTGAGAATATCCCGGGGGAATTGAAAGAGGAAATACAGGCATGGGGGTATCGTCTGACACCAAAGGATTCGGATTACCTCTATTGCACAGCCGATCTGGTGGCCCTGAAAGGCAATCCGTATAAAAGTCAACGTGCGGCCTACAATCGATTTTTGAAGTCTCATCGACTACGTCTGGGGCCCTACCAGATGCTGGACCGGGACAATTGCCTTGCGCTGTTTCAGCGCTGGGTCTATCAAAAGGAAGAGATCCCCTTATCCCGGCAGGGACCGAACGAGGAAATCGCCCGTTTGATGTTGCGAGATTCAGCCAAAGCCCATCGCGTCGTGTTAAATGAATATCGGGAACTCGGGCTCACCGGGCGGGTCCTGTGGGTTGACGGCAGCATCAGAGGGTACACCTTCGGGTTTCCCCGCTCCCGTGAAGTCTTTTGTGTTCTGCTGGAAGTCGCCGATCGATCGGTCTATGGTCTCTCTCAATACCTCTTTCGAGAGTTTTGCCGTGAGTTCCATCAATATCCGTTCATCAACACCATGGACGATTCGGGACTCCCCGGCTTAGCCCGTGCCAAACGGGCTTATCACCCCTGCCAAATGGTAGAAAATTACATTGCCCAGTTAGCTTGAACCACCGTCACGCACACGATATGAGGTTGTTCTCTCCGAATTCACCCACGTATAATGCAGATCGGCCGTACAACGCGATCACCACTCGACACACATTCCATTTTCATGAAGGATGGCTGAAGCGATGAAGGGGCAGGAATTCGGCATTGAACAGTTTCGAGTCACGGACGAACCGTTTTACCAGGAAGTCACGGGGGAAATCGGGTTGTTCAAGGTGGCAGCTTCTCAGAAAATCCCGGTCATGCTCAAAGGACCCACCGGATGCGGGAAGACCCGATTCGTGCAACACATGGCCTACCAACTCAATCGCCCCCTCATCACCGTCGCCTGCCACGAGGACCTGACGGCCTCTGATCTCATAGGCCGGTTTTTATTAAAAGGGGAGGAAACCATCTGGGTGGATGGACCGCTCACCCTGGGGGTCAAACACGGTGCGATCGTCTATTTGGATGAAGTGGTGGAAGCGCGAAAAGATACAACCGTTTTGATTCACCCGTTAAGCGATGACCGGCGATTTTTGCCCATTGAGAAAAAGGGGCAGATCATTCAAGCCGTCGACGACTTTCTCCTCGTCATCTCCTATAACCCCGGATATCAAAGCGTCCTTAAGGAACTCAAGCAAAGCACCAAACAGCGATTCATGGCCATTGAATTCGGATATCCCCCCAAGGACATGGAAACCACTATCGTGGAGCATGAAGCCAACGTCTCACGGGATATCGCCGCCCGTCTTGTCAAACTGGCCGAAAAAGTCCGGAATTTGCGGAGTCATGGGCTGGAAGAAGGGGTCAGTACCCGCCTGCTCATTTATGCTGGAACGTTAATCCAACAGGGCGTACCCCCAACCCAGGCTTGCGATGCGGCAATAACCCGGCCCATCACCGACGATACCGATATGCAACGAAGTATTCAGGAAGTCATCAAAGCGATTTTCTAAATGCGGATGCCGAGGCAAGGAGACCTCCGATGAAATACCGCGCCATGTTACTGGTCACCTGGGTAGCTCTGCTGTCGCTTACCGGTTGCATGGGGTTGTTTCATCCCCAAGCCAAAGAGATCTACAGTCAGGCTAAAGGTCCGAATGCTCAACAAACGGCATTGACCCTTGTTGGCTTGATGGAATCAAGCGCCCAACAGGCCAAAACCGAACTTGGTGAGTCCCAAGGATTGGAGAATCTCCATAATCAGTTTCACGCCTTTCATCACTCCTTGTGTGATTTTTCCGAAGAACAGCAAGCGACGACAGCCTATGAACAGGCAGTAACCCTCAATAAGGAATTACAAACCGTGTTCCACCGGCTTTGGAAATTCAAAAACGACACCTCCCTTCGGACCGTTCACCTGGACCTGATGTTGTCTCGAATCAGGGAACTCCACTCCGTTCTCCAGGCCATGCCTGTCTGAAAGTCCACTTTTCTCTCTGTTTCCCGCAAAGTTCCCAGCCCGGCATGACACCATTCTGCCTCTGAGCTCTTTATTCTGCGCCTTCATAAACCGATAACATAATTCAAACACGGCCAGAGGGGCCTTGGTGACTCACGTGCCGAGCAAAGGACCGCCTCAGGAGATATCCGGATGAAACCCAAACTATCGACCGACCCCCTGTATAAACTGCTGCGTGACGGGAAGATTACCGAATTCAATTCCCGTTTCAAGGCAGGTGAGAAACCCGAGTTTACCAACTGTGATTTCCGGAGCGTTGATCTTCGTGGCCTTGAAATTAAAGGGGTGGATTTCAGCGGGAGCTATTTTCGGCAAGCCGACCTTCGCGGCGTCGATCTTTCTCAGTGCAAGTTGGAAGGAGCCAGCATTAACGGCGCCCAGATTTCCGGTGTGCTCTTCCCCAAGGAACTCAGTGCCCAAGAAATTATGCTCTCCCATCAGCAGGGGACCCGAATGCGGTACGGGTTGTAATGCCCTGTTCGTATCCGGTCCGATTTCATCTTAAAACACTCCTCTTCCTCCACAGACCGCCACCTCTTGTATAAGCCATTTTTTCTTACCGATACTCGTTCGGGCATTCGTTGACAGCCCCATGTGTTCAACATACACTTCATTCGTCAACATTGAGGGACGCCCGCATGAATCAACCACAAAATATTATCGCCATCGTGTATGACTTTGATCATACGCTGAGCCCACACTACATGCAGGATCACACGATTTTACGTCACGCCGAACTGGATCCCGCCACCTTTTGGAAAAGCTGCACCGCCCTGATTGAAGCCAGGGATTACGATCAAGAGCTGGCCTATATGAAACGGATGCTGGAAGAACCGCGCATCCGCAGCTTCTCCAATCAGGATCTCCAGGACATGGGAAAAGACTTATCTTTTTTCCCGGGCGTACCCGATTTTTTCGAAGAACTCAATGCAGTCCTCAAAAAACCCAAATATGAGGAAGTGCCCGTTCGCCTGGAACATTATGTGGTGAGTTCCGGGCTCAAAGCCATTTTGGATGGAAGCGTGGTGGCCAGCCATGTCCGCGCCCTCTTCGGCTGTGAGTTCGATGAAGAGGACGGCCACATCAGTTTTCCCAAACGCACCATCAGCCACACGCAAAAAACTCAATTCCTCTTCCGTGTGAACAAAGGCCTCACCGATTTAAAAGATGATGTGAATGACCATATGCCTGAAGATAGCCGTCGGGTGCCCTTCCGGCAGATGATGTATGTGGGGGATGGCCCCACGGATGTGCCCTGTTTTACCGTGATGAAAAAAAACGGTGGGTTGGCCTTGGCGGTCTACAATCCCGAAGATCAGAGCCGCCGGTCATTTGAAAAATGTTATCAACTGACATTCCATGCCGACCGCGTTCATTTCATGGCCCCGGCCGATTATCGCCCTGGGAGCCATCTTCGATTGATCCTTGAAAAACACATTACCGAAGTGGCCGATACCATCGTGGACCGTCGCCGCCAGGGAGTGGAAGGCTCCCGCGTGCCGGCACCCACTCCCTAACGGAAGGCTCAATTCCAACTTCTTCATTTCCCAGCCAATTTTTCTCTCCATTGCACAAGGCTTTTTCAGTCCAGTAAGGTAAAAGAAATGGAAATAAACAGAACACGAGGCTGCACAAGCCGGAGGTGCCCCATGAACACAACTTCCTTCATTCACACACCCAGACCGCGGCATGTTTTTGGAAGCGAATGGAGGGCTGCGATTCTCTTTTTCTGCATGCTGTCAGTACCCTGCGGAAGCGTCAGTTGGGCAGGGGATCCATTTGGCAACTCCCGTCCGCCTCACGATGAACAAGCCCCGAAGGATATGGCCTTTGATCAGGTCAACTGGCAACGCCCTCAAGGGGTCTTTTCCTGGATTACCATGGCCCGCGGCTATGAAACACCCTGGGATTCCCTCGGCCGGCCCGGCTGGATGGCGACTCAGGACGCCTATGTCAAACCGGTCGATCCCGGAGTTTCGGAGTTTCCGGCCGAGACCGAAACTATTTATATCGTGTTCGAGGGGCAGCCTCTGGATGCCCCAGGACAATTCGCCGCAGCCTGGTATGAAATGCAAGACGGAAAAGTGACATCCAACGAGCCGGTTGGAAAAGATATCATTGAGCTGGAAATGAACCAGCGATTCGGCTACTTTTTAATTTCCAAACCGGCCGAGGGATGGAAGAAGGGAAAATATCAGGTCAAAATTTATTACGGCTCCCCGGGTCAGAACCTCCATGCCACCAATATCATCGGCACCATGGAGTTTACAATTCTCTAGCTGATAGATACTTTTTTACACTTCAAGAAAGAAGAGAACCTGACAGAGTTCTCCGACCGGCTTTTTCATTTAAAAAGTGCCATTTCCTGAAATTATTACCGGGAAGGATTGGGCTCGGGAGCAGAGGACAGCCGCTGAGAGTCTTTTGGGCGGCGGGAGCGGAGAATTTCTTCCAGTGTAAGTAACGCATCACGTCCGGAGTTGGTTTCAAATCCCTTTGATAGACTGGTATCGGCATAGGCATGACCCTGCTGCTGGGTGGCACTTTGGCTTAAGCTACCGGACCAAGGCCGTGGGTCGCGAGACCCATGTTTCCGACTCCAGGCCGCCAGACAGGCCTTGGCAATCAGCTTGTTTAAGGGAGCAGGATTGTACAGCATCTTTTTGATATTCCAGGGCGTGAGGCTCAGCGGATTATACCCCTTCGACAAATACCCTTCTGACAATAAGCGGGCTTCCAAATCCGTGTTGGGCTGAATACCTAGAAAAAACATCAGCGGAAACACCCGCTCTTCTCCCAGAATCGAGGCCACGACTTTGTAGGACTCGATACTTTGGAGCAGCGTGTCTTCCGTCTCATCCGGCGAATTGAGAGAATAATTGAGAATGACCCGCCCGTTGAACCCCGCTTCCTTCAGATATCGGCACCCGTCATAGAGGTGCTCCAACTTGAAACCCATATGCATGCTGTTGAGAACCTTTTGCGATCCTGCCGTAACCGCGACCTCCAGATCTCCGACTCCTGATTGCACCATCAGTTTGGCGAGTGGGGCATTGATCAATGAAGTCCGCACATACCCCGACCACTCAATCTCTAATTTTTGTGAAATGATCCGTTCGAGAATTTCGGTGCATTGCGGGTAGGCTTCTTTTCCGGTAATGAACTGGGCGTCGGTAAACCAGAATCGCCGGGCTCCCCATTGGTGGTAATATTGGGCAATATCCTTTACCACATTTTCCGCCGGACGATAGCGCACACGCTTGCCTTCAATATAAGGATAGAGACAGAAAGAACAGTCGTAGGGACAGCCCCGTTTGCTCTGTACGCCGATACATTCCCCGATGTATTCCCTGTATTGGGGAAAAATGGACGTGAGATAGGGGATGTCAACCGAGAGGGCATCCAGGAGGGCCGGGGTATTTTTGGTGCCCTTCGTAATCTGCCCATGTTCCCTGACGATAAATCGCTCCTCACCCAAGGATTCCCCGTTGAGGACTTTGAGAATGGCATCTTCGCCTTCTCCAAGAACCCCCATGATGCCTTCAGGCAGCTTTTCGATGAGCTGATCGGCAAACGCCGTAAACGCGCCACCCCCGATCATCATCTTGGCCGCGGGAAATTCTTTTCGGATGAGCCAGGGATACGAGAGGTTCTGTTTGATGTCGGTGTAATACCGATAGAGATTCCGGAGGCCTTGAAACGAGGCAACCATCCGCTTGAACGGATTGCTGGCATAATAAAAATTAAAGGCATGCTCCAGTGAGGCATCCCCTTCATGCGGAGAAAAAATTTGGATGTCCCGCCAGGAAAAACAAACCAGCTCGGGTTGAAAGGAGGCCACTATTTCTCGCAGGCGGGCCTGGCGTTGGCCAGGAGGAAACAGGGAGAGATCAATAATCTGCTGGCGTACATCCGGCCGTCGGCGATGAATAAAGTCCGCGAGATAGGTAATCCCCGTTGGATAGACCTTTTTGCAAGGCAAAAAGACGTATAGAAGGGAGGTCAGCATCCTATTTCACCGCCACATGAATGGCGACGATGCCGCCTGTCAGATTGTGATATTCCACCGATTGAAACCCGGCCTCCGTCAGCAATTCACAGAGTCGCTGTTGATGAGGAAAGTTGCGGATCGAAGCCGGCAAATATTCATAGACTCCGGTTCCATCCCTGGCCACCACCGTGCCGATCCAGGGCAGGAGGCGAAACGAATACCAATCGTAGAGCTTCCGGAACACCGGTGAAACCGGACGGGAAAACTCCAGACAGACAAATCGCCCACCGGGTTTCAACACCCGGCAGATTTCCCCCAAGGCTTTCGTGAGATTCCCCACATTCCTGACACAGAATCCTGCCGTGACGGTCTCAAAGCTTGTATCCGGAAATGTTAAATGTTCGGCATTCATTTGCAGACAGGAGATGCGATGGGCCGAGTGGTGTCCCCGCACTTTTTGCTGGCCAACCCGCAGCATGGCCTCATTCAGATCGGCGGCAAACACCTGGCCGGAACGGTTCAGATGTTCATCCAGCAAAATAGCCAGGTCACACGTGCCCGCTCCCAGATCCAAGGCCCGGGTGCCAGGTTGGGCAGGGATATAGGAAACCGCCTTGCGTTTCCAGGAATGATGGAGGCCGAAACTCAGGAGAGAATTATTCAGATCATAAAACCCGGCAATCGCGGTAAACATCCGTTGCACGGCCTGCTCGCGAGCCGAACCCGTCCAGGTAGATGCCGCTTTGCCAGGCACTTCTGATTTTTCCAGAGTTTGAACCATGGCAAAGGACCTAGCACCCGTTCTCCGCTTTTGTCAAGAAATGACCGTGGTTGAGCTGCCAGGTATTCGCCTAGAGCCAAAAAGTATAAAGAGAAAAGAAGGATTAAATGAAAAGAGTGGTTTCAGCGCCCGCACATGCTGACAGGATGGCGGGTAATCCCATCACTTCGTCGACCCCGGCCGCCACCGCTTGAGCATCCACGCCCATATACTCAAGTCCGGCACTGCACGCAATTAATTTGAATTCGCCCACCTTTTTGGCTTCCTCGAACATTTCCGTGATCAAGGGCACCCGGCGCTCCTTGATCAAACGAGCCACTTCCGGAGCCTGAGCGGCATATTCCGGCGGAAAGTCCAATTCATTAAGCCGGCCTTCGGCCAGTTTTTTGATCGTCCAGAACAGCAGAATGACCAGCACCTCTTTCCCCATAGCCGCTGCCGTTAATCCCAACGTCGCGGTCTGATGAAGCTTATCGTAGGTGGCGTTGTGAGCAAAGATGACAAAGCGGGGCTTGGTGGGCATGATCGCAATACCGGAGAATCCCTCTTTAGGGTTTCAGATCCCCTACGCTCCCCGTTTGACCGGACGAATGAGAGGCGGTGGCTTGCGAGGGGAGAGGGTCCAGCCTTCTTCTTCATAGAGCAAACAACATTTCAGACGACCACAGACCCCAATGCGGTGGCCATCCATATTCCCTTGAGGACCATCCGGGCGTCCCCGTGGATACACCGGCTTAAAATCCGTTAAAAAACTCGCGCAACAGAGGACGAGGCCACAGGTATCCACCCCACCGAGACGGCCCGCCTCTTCCCGGGTTGAAATCTGACGCATCTCAATTCGACAGCCAAAGCGACGGGCCAAGTCTTTCACCAATTGACGGAAATCAATGCGGTCCTCCGCAGTATAGGTGAACGTCAAGGAGCGACGGGATAAGTTGCCATAGACTTCCACCAATTTCATCCGCAATCCCAGAGCTTCAATGCACTCAAAACAAAAAGCCCTGCCCTCTTCCGCCAAACGTAGCTGACGCTCAATCGCATGCGTATCGGCTTCAGTCGCTTTCCGTGTGACGCTTCGCATCACCCGCATGGGCGGACTGAAGGGTAAGCGTAGAGGGGCTTGGTACACTTTCCCATACGTCTGATCCGGCTCCAGATCGAGAATCACCCAATCCCCGACTTTGAGAGAGGAATCTTCCGTGCGGGTTTTCTTGACCTCTCCCAAATCACGGACTTTTACACCCACCACTGCAATCTCTTCAGGTATAGCTGTTTCCTCATTCATATCCACACTCATTTCAAAAAGACTCCAAGGCAAAGAGCAATGCCGGTCATCATACCGAACTTCCCTGGTAAGGCCAAGCCACCCCACTCAGAAAGATGCTCACGCTCATACCGCGCGGGCAGTTCTAGAATAGCCAAATCCTTGACTATCGCTGCCGTTGTAAAAATGGTGGTGGTGGATGATCCAATTGATAGAGGGTCAACGGCGCCAGTTGATCAGCCAACGAGTGAATACCGGTTTTCCCGTCTGCTCCCGGGCGAAAGACGTCAAGAGCCTGACCATAATGATACCCGCAACCGATGAGGGCCAAGTCCTCCCGCAGGCTTGCCGGGGGGTCCCAATGTGCTGTCAGCAAAGCCGTCCTGGCGGGGTTTCGTCCACTAAACATAAAAGACAGGTGATCGGGATACCAATCGGCCCCGCCTGTCGCATAGGACACGAACTGTTTCGCCTTGGCGGTTCGGCACAACTCCGTCAGGTATCCATTCGTGAGAAAACCGTTTTCCCCCACCTCCAGCCACTTCCCTGGAGGAGAGAGACAGGCATACGCGGCGTAACTTCGCACCTCTTTCAGTTGTTGCTGCGAGGCAAAAACGAGAGGAATCGGTCCGTATTGAGCCACAAGCCTGGCAATAACCTGATCTCGCAACGCCGACCGCCCATCATTGGTTGGGCCGCTATCCGCATGAACCAGGGTGTTTCTCCCCCTATCCACAATCAGATAGCAATTCCTGGGTAGATCCACATCACAAGGGTCTTCGCCGAAAAACGGCACGGACACCACTTCCGCTTGACCAACTTTCCAGGTTTCCCCATGGGCCAACTCCTTAACCTGGGTAAAGCCCAACTCTCGAAGCAGCGACAGATAATCATAATGGAGCGTTTTTTTGTTCCGCCGGCTAGGCACACAAATGGGTATGTCCTTAGGGAGATGAAACAAGGTCCGGGGATCCACATGGTCGTCATGGTCGTGCGTGAGAAAAATACATGCCGGTTTTGGGAGTAAATTGACCCACAAGGACGGAACCGGTGATTCGGCAAACCATGGCATCAGCCAGGGATCGAACCACAAAAAGTGTTCCTGATGCCGGTACATCAGAGCCGCATGTCCGAGATTCACCACGTCCTGATCCTGCGTCACGGTTCGCCAGGATTCTTCAATAGAGGACTGCAAGGACAGTGACAGACAGTCATGGTCTTTCAACAGGCAAAACAGTTGGGAAAATGCCTGTTCGAGATCCCGGCCACCGGCCTGAGCCACCGTTCGAATCTCGGCCATGGTATGACGCCCGGTGAGAAACCCCAAAAACTGCCCGACCTTGGCGCTGATCGGACGCTCAAATCCAAACGGGACGGCTTGCCGGGTCACAGCATTGAAAATCCGAAGGCCGCCATACGTCATGGTCGCAGAAGCGGACGCATTTTTCGGATAGGACCAACGAAAGGTCCCATCCGCTTGTCGCCCGCATTGAATATGCCGTTGTAACGGCGGCCGAGAGGCGACCACCTCCGCATAGGCATCCTCCACGCGACGGGACAGATCGGGCTCATCGATCGATCCGCGTTTGGCCATAATGTCGCTCATGGCCGTTTCAATTCCGCTCATCATGATGCCGTGGACCTGCTGCAGACTCTGCACCACTTCCGGGTCTACCCCACCCAGAAACGGAAAGGGTCCAGGAGGCTCGGCACTCTCCAACTGGACCCAGACCCAGGGGGCCAAGCCTACAAACTGTTTAGCATCAATGGAATCCCAGATCATCAATAAGACCGGTCTATACGTTTGGAGAAATCCTACTGGCTTCTAGAACCAGGGATCTTCCTACTGAAGTTGCACCGTCGGTTCATACAATATTTGAATGGTGTTATTATCCGGATCAGCCAGATAGAAAGAAAAGCTGCCGTCCCGATGTTTTCGCAAGGGTTTGACGATGGTCACACCCTGTTGGGAGATTTCCTTGAAAAAATCCTCCACATCTTCAGGAGAGGCCATGAGAAATCCAAGATGATCCAACGGGTGGAGGTGGGAGGGCGCAAGCTGGCTCAGATCATCTTTAGGGTATTGGTGCAAGGCCAAATTATCCAGACCCGTACTCAAGTAGATGTTTTCTTCATCCGGGTGCCACACCACCTTCATCCCGAATATCTGCTCGTAAAAGCTTCGAGAGACTTGAATATTCCTCACTCTCAAAGCCAAATGCCGTAACCCCCAGTTCCTCCTCGGCTTATCCAATTTGAGGTTGTCCTTTCTCTCCGTACGCCATTTGCCTCACCTAAACCAAGCTGGTTGGGCATCTTACCCAGGACCTTCCGAGGGAGCAAGTTCAGCTCGGATGATCATTTATGGTATTTTGTCTCATAGAAACATCCAGGCGAATAATGGCGTTATTGAACTTTGCTACCAGGAGGACATATGTACCGATCTTCAGTGAACACATGGGGAACTCTATTGATGGGAAGTTTCCTGAGTCTCGTCTCGGCGGGAATGACTTCCAGCGTTCTGGCTGCCGATTCCCCGACGACAGAAATCATCAGTCCCAAAGACGGCGCGCCTCTGATCTTTATCCCCGCTGGAACCTTCCCCATGGGAGTCCCTCAGGGAGCCCGTGACGGTGGAACCGATGAGCGGCCCAATCATACTGTCTTTGTTGACGGGTTCTACATAGACAAATACGAAGTAACCAATGGCCGATATCTGCAATTCGTAACCGAGACCGGCCACCGGAGCCCTCAACACCCCACCGACCCCACCAAAAACCTTTGGCAGGGAAATATGATGCCGGAGTCCATCACCAATCTCCCTGTCATTAATGTTGATTGGTATGACGCCGAAGCCTATTGCCAATGGGCGGACAGACGTCTTCCAACCGAAGCCGAATGGGAAAAAGCCGCCAAAGGCGCCAATGATTGGCGGTTTCCCTGGGGAAATGTGGAGCCCACCAATGAACATCTGAATTTCGGCCAGGTGTGGCGGGGAGAAGCCACACTCGTTCAAGTGGGCATCTATGAAAAGGGCAAAAGCCCCTATGGTGTTTATGACGTAGCGGGCAACGTGTGGGAATGGGTGGCTGATTGGTACGACCCGGATTATTATCAAAAAAGTCCCGAACGGAATCCCAAAGGCCCGGTGACGGGGCAGGACAAGTCCATTCGCAGCTCAGGGTGGCAAGTGGAAACACCACAGGTGCGCATTTTCACGAGGATTAAAAGCAAACCGACGGACCGGAACCATTCCACGGGATTCCGGTGCGCCATGGACGTCTCGTCCTCTTCATCTTAAACCTGCACAAACGACCTCTGGTATCTCGTGTCTGTCCAACCTTCATCATCCGGCTTTCAGGGACTCCGAGTTGGAGCCCTGGAAAGCCGCATGGCTTCCGAAATGACACGCCTCATTACCCGACATGGAGGCGTGCCCCATGTGGCCCCATCCATGCAAGAACTTCCGCTATCTGAAAATCCGGAAGCCTTAACATTTGGAGAGGCCTTGATTGCCGGCAGCATCGATATGCTTCTGCTCCTGACCGGAGCCGGTTTCCGAACCCTCCTTGATGTCCTACAGACCCGGTTTCCCCTCCAGACCGTGCTGGATGCCTTGAAACAAACCACTTTGGTCACACGAGGGCCCAAACCCATTTCGGTGTTAAAAGAAGTAGGTCTGGCTCCCCACATCATGGTTCCTGAACCCAACACCTGGAAAGATATTCTCGATACGTTCGATCGGAACAAACCGGAAGGGTTGAAAGGTATTCGACTGGCCGTTCAGGAATATGGGACACGCAATGAAGAATTGTTAACCGGATTGACTGACCGCGGGGCTTGCGTCATTCCTGTACCGGTCTACCGCTGGACCCTGCCTCATGATGTGCAACCGTTGAAGGAGTTGTTACATGCCGTATCTCAGGACCACATCGATGTCTTGCTGATCACCAACGCTGTTCAAGTCGATCACGTGCTGAAGGTCTTGGAAGATGATGCCCGGATTGAACAGTTTCGCAAGGCCCTCCACCGGATGGTCGTCGCATCCATCGGACCGGTGGCCAGCGAACGTCTTCGCCAATATCAATTCCCGGTGGATATTGAACCTTCCCATTCCAAAATGGGGATTTTGGTGAAAGAAACCAGTCAAGCCGCTCAAACCCTCCTGGCGGATAAACGTCAAACAAACTAGAACTGGCCATATGTGAACGGTTATTGCCCTGCGTTTCTTCGGGGAAGGGACCATCCGGATTCATTGCGGACTCTGCCGGTCGACCGGTCCACTCTGCAGTCCCGCTTCGTTCATCAAGAGTACAGTGAATCCTTCCGAGTCGGTTATCATGAAGTACAATAATCCTGAAAACCCGGACCCCCGTTCTGTCCTCCATCCTTTCGATATGCCACCATTCATTCAAAAATTCTGGGATCTCACCCAATCGGATGTTTTCAAGCCCTTTCTCCCCGCCGTGTTCTTTTTTGCCGGGGTCACGTATGACTCCGTCACGCTGACCCGCATCGATCGGTTGTTCGACAATCTCATTCTCCTTCTCTACCTCTCCATCCTGGGTGCCTTGGTGATTTTGACCGGTCGTTTTCAATTGGGACTCATTCCGCAAGCCATTCCATCTCCTTCCAGGAGCATACTCTCTCTGATTCATCAGGCTCGTCCGCATTTCGATAAGGCCTTGCAGTTTCTGCTGGGAGGATTATTCAGCGCGTACGCCATTCTCTATTCGCAAAGCGCCTCATTGACCACCACATCCATCTTTTTAGGCCTTATCGTTCTGCTGCTGGTCAGCAATGAATTTCTTCGCAATCGGTATTCCAGCATCAAGATGATCATGGCCCTGTATGCCCTGGTCACCCTGAGTTTTTTGACATTTTTCCTGCCGGTGGTCACGGGATGGATGAATGCCTGGGTCTTTATGACTGGAGCCGTGCTGTCCGGATTCATTGTGTGGAAAATCGTGAGACTCATTCTGGCGGGAATCCCTGATATCTCGATGAAAGCCCCTATTTATCTCTGCCTGCCGGCGTTCCTGGTCATTGGCCTCTGCTCGGCTTTGTATTTTTTAAACTGGATTCCACCGATTCCCCTCTCTATGAAATTTGGCGGCTTCTACCACCATATTGAAAAAACAGGCGAGAAGTATCATCTCACGTTCGAAGAAGGTCCGTGGTATGTCATTGGACAACACTCCGATCATGTGGCCGGAACGGATCATCCCGTGTTCGCCTTTACCTCGGTGTTTGCCCCGGTGTCCCTCCACACGACGGTGTTTCATCATTGGCAATGGAAATCCCATCAGGACTCGGCGTCGTTTTCAACCACGGACCGCATTCCCGTGACCATTTCCGGCGGACGAGAACATGGATATCGCATGTATACGATGAAACAACATCTCCTGCCAGGTGAATGGCGCGTGAACGTGGAAACGGAAGACGGTCGCACGATCGGTCGCATTCATCTTCAGGTGGATAATTTGCATGCTTCATCTTCTTCCCTGACAACCATCACACGATAAGCATCAAGGAAAATTTTTCATGACAGAGACCATTCAGCAAATGGAAAAAGTTTTGTCTGTTGTATCTTCCAAAAAATAAATTTCATTTTTTTCTGGAAATAAACTTTCAATCGTTGTAGTATGATTTGATAGCATCATGTGGATGAAACGAAACACCTCCCATCTGACATACTTCCCTCTACGATATTGCCTTCACTATTTTCTTGTTCATCTTTCTGAGAGACCAACCGAATATCTGTACTAATCCATACGGTGAGGATCGGCCAGACCTTGGCAGATCCTTGTGTGATCGACTCACGAGAGATGGCTTCAGATAAGACTTCTCATCATTAATGATTCAGAAAGGGGGTGAGCGCATTGGCGACAGCAAAGAAGAAAGCGCCGGCCAAGAAGAAAGCAGCCAAGAAACCGGCAGCCACAAAGAAAGCCGCGGCCAAGAAACCAGCGGCCAAAAAGAAAGCTCCAGCAAAGAAAAAAGCCGCAACCAAAAAACGGTAACGGTTTTTGCAAACTGGGCATAACGCCGGATGGACTCACCTCCATCCGGCGTTTTCTTTACCCAATGTCCGCTTTCACGAGTCCTCCCGCTAGTAGCACTCCTCTCTCCAAACCCTCTGTCTTTTCCTCTTTGTTGATCAGCAAGGCTTGACTCGGAAAATCATCACCTGGAATGATCGGAGAGTCGGTACCGTCTGTATTTTCACTAATGACTCAATTGATGAGGGGGTTTCATGGCACTTCACGCACCGGTTTTCTTTCTGGTCCTTCTTTTTAGCCTTTCACCTCTGACCCAAGAGGGTGGACATGGGATATCCGTAGTCTTGGCGGAAGAGGGGAGCGCTCATTCTTCCCATTCACCCCAGGCTTCGACTTCCGACCCCGCTCAAACACCATCGGCCGACCCCTCGAAAAAGACCGGCACCAACACATCGGTTGCCGATCAGGAAAAAGCCAGGAAGGAGCTTGAGGCGTTACGGCAGAAGCCTGAGGAATTTCGGACTCTCGTGCTTGGTGTTCAGGTATTCTTAGGACGATTTGGGTATGGAGTCGGCCCGTATCACGGAACATTGGATCAACAAACCAAGAATGCCCTCAAAGCCTATCAGAAGCATATCGGGCTGGAACCCACGGGCGACATTGATTATGCCACCCTGAAAAGTTTGACCCAGGACGATCAGGTCCTCAATCGGGTCATTCCCTATCTCCCTCCGTATGCGATTAAAGCCGGGGATTGGGAAAATGTGGTGGAAGTGCAGGGCAGTTGGATGCTCAAGGAAGGCAATACCGATGATGTCCTGGAAACCAGCCGTATCCTCTGCTTGAAAACTCTTGGCCGATGTATCGATTCGACAGCTTCACTCGTCAACAGCACGGTTCCCACGATGAGAGCTCATACGGACATTTACGATATTAAAGAATGGGACGAACATCAAATCGTCTCGCATCCCTACGAAGGGGAACCATGCGCGGTGAGTATTCTCCGAATTTTCCGAAAACCCCTCATGGTCACTCGCTTTGTGTCCACTCACAGTAATCCGTCCACCTGTCGAAATGTGAAATCCGCTGATCACCAATATGTGTTGGAAGACGGCCCAAAAATTTACCAAATTCTGAAAACCCAAAAAGCCAAGGCCATTCAGGAAATTCTGCAAGTGAAGCGTGAGGAGTAAGTCGTAAAGAGTCAGGAATGAGGAGAAAAGCCAACATCTTTTCCTTTCATACTGTCCCAGCTCTGAACAAGTTTCCTATTTTGGCCTGGAACGGAACATCCATGAAAAATACAAGCCCGCCACCGCAATAGTGAACAGTTGAATGGTTTGCAGAACCGGACTTCGCTGAGCCCCTTCAATCGGCGGTGAGAGGATAAAGTGAAATCCCAAAAATTCCAGAGGCTGATCCGGAGGCGTCTGCCAGGGCGGGAACAACACAGCCACAATCAACGAGCCAACCATGATATAGAGAATGCGCAGATTCAGGGATTCTTCAGGGACAGCCGGGTCCGGGGACTTATCCGCTCGGGACCCGCATTTGGGGCAAAACCGTCCTCGAGCATCCATGTCATAGCCACAAGACGGGCAGGCCTTGGTATCACGCATTTGCACACTCCTTTTCACAGGTCCCGGACCGGTTTTATCTCTCATCTTGCCGCGATCGCGTTTATTCGTCCAGTCCTCAATGAGCCTTCGATTTGACTCAATTCCAATTTCATTTTTATAATTTCATGTAATCGATTTCTCAGTGACCTTTTCACATCCAGTTCCTTCTTGCGTTTTTGACTGTCTTATCACCTAGCCCTCGGGCAGGCAGGAACGCCCGGGTACAGATGTTCCTCGGTATCCTGACTATCATTCCATCCACAAAGGAGATGATGTGACACCTTCCTCTTTCCAGGTCATCTCGGTTATCGGCGCTGGAGCCTGGGGCACCGCCCTAGCTCACCTCCTGGCCACCAAAGGATTTAACATCCGTTTATGGGCCCATGAGCCGGAAGTAGTGGAGGTAATTCAGGGCACCAGGGAAAATTCCTGGTACCTTCCCGGAGTCGTCCTTCCCAACTCCATCCAGGCCACCAACAGTTTGTCCGATGCGGTGCAGAATACTGAATTGCTGGTATTGGCGGTGCCTTCGCATTCCATGTCCACCGTCATTTCCGATTTGCGCCCATTGTTACGACAGGTCATTCCGATTACTATCGCCACAAAAGGCATCGAGGAAGGAACCCTCCAATTGATGAGTCAGGTCGTGGAAGGGCATTTGCCCCAACAGTGGCACACCTCGCTCACGGTGTTAACCGGACCCAGCTTCGCTGCCGAAGTGAGCCGGTGGAAACCCACAACCATCTTGCTGGCGGGACGTGATTTCAATCTGGTCAATCGTCTTCAACAGGTGTTTCTCACTCCTCAATTCCGTGTCTATGCCGGACGTGACGTCATGGGTGCACAATTGGGCGGAGCCTTAAAAAATGTCATGGCCATTGCCTCGGGAATCGTGGATGGGCTGGACCTGGGATTCAACGCCCGGGCCGCGCTTATCACCAGAGGATTGGCGGAAATGATCCGGTTGGGCCGTGGGCTCGGAGCCGACGTATCGACTTTCTATGGCTTATCGGGTTTAGGCGATCTGGTGTTGACCTGTACCGGCTCCCTGAGTCGAAACTACCAGGTCGGAATCCAATTGGCCAAAGGTCACGATGCCGCGTCTTTGCAGTCCTCCACACGAACGGTGGCGGAAGGGATTCCGACCACCCGGGCCGCCATGGCATTGGCAGAACAATATAAAGTGGATATGCCCATCGTGCGGGGAATTTATCGGGTCCTGTTTGAAAAGCAGAATCCACGCCACATCGTAAGCGACCTCATGTCCCGTACGGCCAAAGGCGAAACCGACGGGCTCCTGCCCCCCAGCATGCCTGCGATTGAGCCCACGGCCCGCATATGAATCCAGATCGGCTGACTCACCTGCTCAAACAAGTGCAATTGGGAAAGGTGTCAGTTTCCCAGGCCGTTCACGAATTACGAACCTTGCCTTTTGAAGACCTGGGCTTTGCCTCGGTGGACCATCACCGGTCCTTGCGGCAGGGCTTTCCGGAAGTCATCCTGTGTGAAGGAAAGACTTCGTCTCAAGTAACCGCGATCGCCAGACGGCTCCTGAAGTCCGGTGGACCCTTTCTCGCCACCCGCGTGTCTCCTGCCATCGCCAAGCTCCTTAAACGACTCTCTCGCAAAGCGGTGTACCATGAACTGGCACGAATCGTTTCCGTGGCCGATCCCAAACGGGGCGGAACCGGATTGGTTGTCATCGTCACGGCGGGGACATCCGACATTCCAGTTGCCGAGGAGGCACGGGTCACCGCCGAGGTGATGGGCAGTACCGTGAAAACCCTCTATGACGTCGGAGTGGCCGGTCTCCATCGTTTATTGGATCGCCAGGCCCTTCTTCATGAGGCCCGGGTCCTCATTGTGGTGGCTGGCATGGATGGCGTGCTACCGAGCGTGGTGGGAGGATTGGTGAATAAGCCCATCGTGGCGGTCCCGACCAGCCAGGGCTATGGGGCAAACTTTGGTGGCTTATCGGCCTTGCTCACGATGTTGAACGCCTGCTCATCAGGCATCGGCGTGGTCAATATCGACAATGGTTTCGGAGCAGCCTGCTTAGCTCACCGGATCAATGTGCGAGGGGAGCAAGTTCCATCGGCTTGACAGGTTCCGGGTTGGGTTCAAGGAAATGTTCGGGCATAGGCTCCACGATCCCTGCAGGATCATTCGTTTCTCCCATTTTCTCTGACTCCTGAACTTCGGGTAAGGCCTCGGGATAGATTTCAGGAACAGCCTCAACGGGTTCTTTGGGAAGGCTTTCATCACTAGTGACGGGTTCGTCAGAAATCTTTAAGCCCTCCTCCACTAAAGGCACCTCTTCAACAGGCAATTCTTCCTCTTTTTGAGGAATGTCCTCCCCTTCAGGAGTCGATCCCGGCAGTTCTTCGGGCGCTTCTTCCGGAAGCACAGGTTCCGGGGGAACTGGGGGCAACACTTCACCCACATAGGCCAATACATCCAAGGTGCCTTGGATACGATGAGACACCACTTTCGTCCGTGGACCAAAACCCTCATCTTCCATCAACTTAGCCCGGATCTCATAATAATATGAGCCGTCGGGTACCAGTTGCCGGTATTGATCCTTTCCATCCCACACTAATACCACCGGAACCCTAGACGACCCGCTTCCTGATGGTGACGGGGCAAGCACCCGCCGGTGGACCACAAAACTCATGGTTCGCCTGGTCGGGGAGCTAATCAACGCGGAAACCTCAAGCACATTGGCCCCGTTGAGAACAGTGGGCAACTCCACCAGCATGGAAAAGGTCACCGGACTTTTCCCGATGAGGAACGGCTCAGGGGAGATCACCACATCGGAAATTTTGACGGGGGAAGTATAAACCCTCTTGGATTTGGCTTCGACAGGGCCGGAAAGGTAAAGGGCCAGAAAGAGCACACCCAGGCATTGAAGGAACATTACCGGCTGCCACTGCCGATTTGTACTGGGTACCTGTTTCTTTGTCAGAACCGAAGACATCTTTCTCATTGTGCCAAACATTTCCCCTTGAGACCAATAAAAATTCGGAATAAATTTTTGGCGATGCCCGACAGGAGAGGGTTATATCTAAACCCAAAGGAGAGCCAGAAGATTTCCAATGCCCTTGGTCTAGCGGCCAAAAGTCTGATCCAAGGGTTGGAGAAGCTGAGAGGCCTTGAGTTTCAAGGCGGGTAGGTCACATTCAACAACATCCCAAACCAACTTTAGATTGATGCCGAAGTAATCGTGGATGAGCTTGTCTCGCATGCCGGCGATGGGCTTCCATGAAATATCGGAATGCGCATCCTTGAGGGAAGAGGACAGACGTTTGGAGGTCTCTCCTATGATTTCAAGGTTGCGCACCACGGCATCCTGGGTTTTTCGGTCGTCAAGAAAGCTTTCTTAACCGGCAACCGCGTACTCTAATTTGTTGGATCGCGTCTCGAATGTGCAGAAGATAGACGCGGTCGTCCTTCATAAGGGGACGGCTTCGGCATGAATGCGCTCTTCAAGATAGGGACTGAGTTCCTCATCGGCGAGGATATCCACTTTGCGGTCGAGAAATGCTTCCAGTTCCTGGCTCCGTTCGATTAAATCCAGCAGACTGCGCCCCTGATCCATCTCCGCCAACAGGTCGATGTCACTAGTGGGGCCAGACTCCCCTCGGACCACCGACCCAAACACCCGTACGTTGTGCGCTCCATATTTGGCTGAAAGTGGAATGATATGGTCTCGTTTGGCTCTAAGTAAGTCAGTGGTAGTCACGGTAGGCGCTCCGGTTTCTATGCACACAGAATACCCATTGAAGTCCCATCTGACAAGCATGTGAAGACTCGGGCAAAAGCAGCGTATTTCAACCAGTGTAGGACAGAGGATTGATGTCAGGAAGAAGTGGAATACTCAAAGAATTGCCCCCAGTTTATCCCGTAACCCAGACGAGCTGTACACACCGAGCCGAAACTAGGAAAAATCTTCAGCCAATCAAAAATTTCTTTTCTACTCTGTTTTTCTTCTTCTCCCAAATTCCAATTAACCCTAGTATCCTTTTTTTCTATACCCCGCTTACCTTCACCAACCCGATCTTTTTAAACAGCCAATAAATGGCTTTAAGCCATAGTCGATAATTCCCATAACGGTGTTAAACTAACCGCTTTTTGAGGTGATCCGCATGTTTTTCAGCAAAGGCTTCCTCTTTGACCAGTTTAGAATTTGAGATCACCTGTACGTGATGGCCAATCTCGTGGTACAGGACCTCCGCGAACATCCAATTTCTCAGCATCGGTATCCTACGGTCAAACCAGGACACATCTTCTAAGATGTTATCCACATAAAGTTCAATATACGCTGGTTGCCTTTTCCATTTTTGGTAATAGCGGCCCAAAACACGGGAAAGAGGTGCTCTGGAAGAACTTCTTTGCCGTTTTTTTCTCCGTGATAAGGCGACGGTATTTGTCAAAACGATAGACTCTAAATAAGCCAAGTCTTCTGGTTGTACATATTCCAGAAGAATCTGGATGGTCTTCCTGACATTCACCTTTGGTGTGTAGTCTTTGTAAATCTCCTGAACCAATGACCTCTTCTGGCTCATTTTCAACTTTTTAATATCAAGATTTTTTCGAAAACTTGGATAAACCCACAAAAAATAGGGCGAATACTTTGCGTGGCTAAGCAAACTTATCGGTTGTCGAAACAGAAAAAAGAAATTCTCCTAATCAATATCTACCTAGGTATTAGAAGAGAATTAAAATGTTCTGTCTCTTTAACACCACCTCGGCAGAAAAACAGGCAGGAGGAAATTGTTTCTTCAGATTTGTTGCATCGCCTGGCCTTTGACGTGAGCGAGGCGTGCAGCCGACTGCGGAAGCACGAACTAATGGCTCTCTGAGTCGGAGTTCTCCCCATTAAAGAAATCAACGACTGTGTCTTTGTAATAGAGATACCATATGGCAAAATATCCCCAAATAATTAAAAAGAGTACAGACCTCACAGCTTCATGAGTGTTTTGAATTAAGTAGAGTGGTCTAGGATAATTAAAAATTTGGGCGACGACTCCGACTGGTAAATTTTGAATAAGTGGGAAGCAAACTAAAAACGGGCGAACCCACCTCTTTTTATCAAGAACCCCATAGGGAATGGGTAGAAGGGTTAGACCATAGGTCAATAAAATCAGGGCATCTCCTCTTTTATAAAATTCCTGCCAAGTGATGGATTCACCATTTACTGTTATTGCTCCCCCAGCAAAAGGAAGAATAATGAAAAAGGGCATTAAAAAGGCAATTCCCAAAGATACCTTCGTGATAAAACGAAGAAACGAGGGGACCCTTTCAATCCTGTTCCAAGAGATGAAAAAATCTCCGATCTTTTCTCGTAGTTCCTTCATTTTCAGTTTTATCTAATTCAACAATATCTTCGTCCGTCTCATCTATTATGACAATGTTGCATTTGTTATGATTCAATTCACAATTGAACCAATTGAATCTTTTCAAACTTGACCAAACATCTTCACATTGATGCGTTTTCGGGTGTGAGCGGGGACATGTTTCTGGGCGCCCTCGTGGATTCGGGTGTACCTTTGTCCTCTCTGGAAAAAGGCCTGAAAGGGCTGGGCATCAAGGGCTACCAGCTTCGCGAGCAGCAGGTCATTCGCAACAGCCTTCGCGCAACCAAAGTGGATGTGGATATTCACAAAGGGTTCACTAAACCCTTGTCGGTCCACGCCATACGAAAAACATTAGCAAACAGCCGCCTCCCAGACACCATTCGCACGCAGGCCCTTCATACTTTCCAACTCCTGGCGGAAGCGGAAGCCCGGGTGCATGGGCAACCTCTGAATAAGGTGCATTTTCATGAGGTAGGAGTCATCGATTCCCTGGTGGACATCGTAGGGACCCTCCTGGGGATCGCACATCTAAAGGTCACAACCGTGTCCTATTCCCCCATCAACCTGGGTGCCGGGACCATATCCACCGCGCATGGGCTCCTTCCGGTTCCCGGACCGGCCGTGGCACACATGGCCCAGGGTATCCCCGTGTGTTCCAACGGGCCGACCATGGAATTCACCACGCCAACCGGCATGGCATTGATTAAAACGCTTTCGAAAGATTGTAAGCCGCTTCCTCCCTTAACGCCACAAAACGTGGGGTATGGAGCGGGCACGGCCGATCCCCATGGATGGCCCAACGTGCTTCGTCTGTTCGTGGGTTCTCCGAATTCTGATGCCCCAGCTCAGACGGAACGCATCATCCAGCTTGAGACGAACATTGACGATATGAATCCGCAGTTATTCGAGGGCCTAACCACCCGTCTGTTTGAAGCCGGCGCTCTGGATGTCACCCTGACTCCCACGCTGATGAAACGACAGCGACCGGGGGTCATCCTCACTGTGTTGACGCACCCCCACCATCTGCAAGCGCTGACAGCCCTGCTGTTTGAGGAAACCCCGACCCTGGGTGTTCGCGTACATCATCTGGATCGCTATGTGTTATCCCGCTCCTTTCAAACCGTTCGGGTGTTGGGAGGGACGGTACGTATGAAAATTGCCGAATTGGGAAATGGTCAAACGAAAGCTTCACCGGAATTTCGTGATTGTGAGAGCCTGGCGAAACGTTCCGGGCGACCGGTTCATGAAATTCTTGAGTTGGCCAGACAATCCTTTGCTCAAAGGAAACCTGGCAAGACTTCGGCTCGTGTAAAGAAAACGAACAAGACGTCGTAAGGAAAGTTGTGCACGATGGCTGCTGTTAAAAAGCTCGACCCGTTACTGGCAATCACGATGGGCGATCCCGCCGGCATCGGTCCGGAAATCATCGTAAAGGCATTACAATCGCCCCAGGTGTGGCGTGTCTGCCGTCCTTTAGTGGTCGGGAGTGTGTCCGTGTTTGCACGAACGGCAAGCCAAGTGGCCCCCTCCCTCACCATTACTCAGGTTTCGGATCACGATTCGGGTGATTCCCATCAGATCTTTCGGCGGGGGCGAATTCCCCTCTTCGATCCGTTCATCGAATCGATTCAACCCTTCCGCATGGGACGTGCTTCCGCCAGTGCCGGGAGTATGGCGGTCACCTGTATCCAGTCGGCCGTCCGATTAGCACAAGCAGGATGTGTGGGAGGAATCGTCACGGCTCCCATCAATAAGGAAGCCATGCATCTGGCCGGGCATCAGTACCCTGGGCACACCGAAATGCTGGGAGAGCTGACGAAAGCCAAGGAATCGGGCATGCTAATCATGGGCGGGCCTCTGAAAATTGTGTTCACTACGACCCATTTGCCGTTACGAGATGTGGCAAAAGCTTTAACTGTGCCCAGAATCCTTAAGGCCATTCGTTTGGCTCACTCCGGTTTGAGGCAGTTGTTTGGCATAAAGAAACCCCGGATTGCGGTAGCAGGGTTCAACCCGCATGCCGGAGAAAACGGGCTCTTCGGGGATGAAGAGACCCGGCTGATTCTTCCCGCCATCAAACGGGGCAAAGCCCAGGGCATCGCCTGCACCGGGCCGTATCCCGCCGACACCATGTTTGCCAAGGCCCTTGCCGGAGCGTTTGACGGAATTGTGGTGCTCTATCATGACCAGGGGTTGATTCCCCTCAAAACCGTGGCCTTCGGCCATTGCGTGAACATCACCGTGGGATTGCCCATTCTACGCACATCCGTTGATCATGGGACGGCGTTTGATATTGCCGGAAAAGGGAAGGCCGATCCTGCCAGTCTGGTGGAAGCTATTGTGATGGCCGCTCGACTGGCTCCCACCTTCACGTCCAGAAAACAAAATAAAAAAAAGTTACTCGTCAGGGGTGAAGCGTAAAGCGGCCGGAGCCCTACCGCGAAATCCTTGCACGACTTGCTCTTCACGATTCATCCGGTACCCAGCCCCCCTTCAATCATGTCTCTTCCTCCAACCGCTCGAAAAATTGCTTGGAAGGTCCTGCAAACCATTTATCGAAACCAGGCATTTGCGGATGATGCATTTGACGCCATCGTACTTAAGGAAATTTCACTCTCATCTCAGGACCGTGCTCTGGCATTTGAACTCGTGTATGGCGTCTTGCGGCATGCGTTCACTCTGGACTGGCGATTGGACCAGCTTTCTCGCAAACCCATGGCCCGGCTTCCTTTGAACGTAGCCACCACCTTGAGGGTAGCAGCCTATCAGTTGTTATATCTCGACCGTATTCCCGAATCGGCCGCGGTGAATGAAGCTGTCAAACTGATCCGGTCCCAACCTGGACATGATTGGGGCGGGTTGGTGAATGCCATCCTGCGGAACTTGATCCGGCAACCGCCACCGCCTCTTCCTCACACAGGCACCGAGCCTGTCCAGGCCCTGTCCCTCCAGTATTCTTGTCCAACCTGGATGGTTGAACGATGGATCAAGGCATTTGGACTTGACCATGCTCGGGAGATCTGCCGGCAAACGTTGGATATTCCTCCCGTAACCTTGCGAACTAACACGCTTCGCTGTACGCGCCAGACCTTGCTGGATCGCCTTCAGGCTGAAGGGATGACTGCACACGCTACCATCGTGAGCCCACTCGGCATCGCTCTTGAAAAATGCGGCAATCCCGGTGCCCTGGCAGTTGTGCAGGAGGGATGGTGTTATATCGAAGATGAAGCCGCGCAGTTGATACCCCCGCTGCTTCATCCCCAACCTGGTGAACGCATTTTGGACGCGTGCGCGGCGCCTGGCGGGAAGACCACTCACCTGGCGCAATTGATGGGAAACCACGGTTGCGTGATCGCGCTGGATCGCCAGCAGGAACGGCTGGACCGTCTCAACGCCAATTGCCGACGTCTGGGCGTGGGGATTGTCCAGGCTCATCCATGTGATGTGATCCTTGATAAACCTCAAATTCACGAAAATGTTTACCGCCCACACTCAGTCCCCCCTCCCATATTCGAGAAGCCATTTGATCGTATCCTGGTGGATGCCCCCTGTTCGGGCCTGGGAACCTTGCGGCGACATCCCGAGGGAAAGCTGTGGAAAGATCCCACGATTATTTACCAATCCCGGGTAACGCAGTCACAGATTCTTGATCGCGTCAGCAACCTCTTGAGACCTGGGGGAATCTTGGTCTATAGTGCCTGTTCGGTTGAACCGGAAGAAACGACCGGTGTGGTATCTGACTTTTGTCATCATCATCCTGAATTTCGCCAGGAATCTCTCGCAACGTGGGTCCCTGCCGGCGGGCATGACCTGTTGAATCACACCGGCCAGTTATGGACGGCCGGGAATTTACATAACATGGACGGATTCTTCGCCTGTCGGTTCATTAAAAACGTGAATTGAGTATGTCTACAACCCCATTGATTGCCCCATCCATTCTCTCAGCCGATTTCGGCCGCTTGGCCGAAGCGGTTCAGAAGGTGGAAGCCGCCGGAGCGGATTGGATTCATGTCGATGTCATGGATGGACACTTCGTCCCGAATCTCACCATTGGTCCTCCGGTGGTGGAGGCCATTCGGAAAGCCACTACGTTACCCTTGGACGTCCATTTAATGATGACCAATCCCGACTCATTTATTCAGGAATTTGCGGAGGCCGGGGCCACAATCCTGACCGTGCATGTGGAAGCTTGCCCCCATCTTCATCGGACCCTTCAATCGATCAAAGAGCACGGAGTCAAGGCGGGGGTGTCTTTAAATCCCGGTACATCGGCCTCTTCTCTCGACCAGGTCGTCGGTGAGGTGGACCTCGTGTTGGTCATGTCGGTCAGTCCCGGTTTCGGCGGGCAGAAATTTATTCCTTCCAGCCTCGAAAAAATCCGGCGGGTCAGAGCCATGATCCATGAATCAGGGAGTTCGGCCTATCTCGAAGTCGACGGCGGCGTGAAAGAAGACAACGCCGGGGCGATTCTCAAGGCCGGTGCCGATGTTTTGGTGTCGGGGTCGGCCATCTTTGGGAGCCCTGATATGACTGCTACCATTAATCATATGCGGTCGGCGGGTCGAACGGTGTCTGTCTAACCTGCCTATGAGTTCCCCCACCAATACAGAGAGTCTCCATCCGCTTGAAATACACGTCCTGAAGGCTCTCGGTGAACACGAAGGTCCACTCACCGACCCCCAACTGGTGGAACACACCGGGCTGGCCGCTTCCCAGATCAGTATGGCTGTCGGTTGGCTGCTCACTAAAGATCTGGTGAACCTGGCGTCCGAGAAGTCCACGACCTTTGTGTCCCTCACCGATGTCGGCACTCAATTCCACCAACACGCCTCTCCTCCAGAATGGATCGTCCAATCCGTACAGAAGGCTTCCCAGGAAGGGAAATCTGTGACGGTCAAAGACCTGCAAGCCAGCGGCACATTTCAACCGACGGAACTCAGTCGGGCCATTGGGTTGCTGAAAAAGGAGGATGCCATCCAATTGGTGGCCGGCGGGGCGCTGGAAATCACCGGGAAACCCTGTCAGACCAGCGACACGCTACGAGCTCTGCTCAATACGGTTAAAGACGGTCCTCAACCCATCACCTGTTTTTCGTTGGAGGAACAAGGGATCCTCCGTCAGTATTCCGTGAAACGGGGCAACAATCAGGAACCCTTCCGCATTGATGACTATACGGAACGGGGATATCGCCTGACGGACGCAGGAACATCCCTGCTCCCATTTCTCCGCGAAGGCGCCGCCGAGGAAATTTCTCAGTTGACCCCTGAACTGTTGAAGGATGGCTCATGGCGGAACCGTACGTTTCGGAAATACTCCATCAGTCTCAGACCCCCACGACTGGCAGTGGGGCGGCGGCATCCCTATCGTGAATTCCTGGATTCGGTAAAATACAAACTTACCAGCATGGGATTCCAGGAAATGCGCGGAGAACTGGTCGAAACGGAATTCTGGGACATGGATGCGCTGTTCATGCCGCAATTTCATCCTGCACGCGCCATTCACGATGTGTATTTTGTGAAAGAACCCAGCCATGCGAAATCCATCCCCGAACCCTTCCTGAGTCAGGTGGCACAAGCCCACCGTGATGGCGGCAACACAGGGTCCAAAGGCTGGAATTATCAGTATGATCACGAGCGGGCAAAACGGTTGGTGCTGCGTAGCCAGGGTACCGCAGTCTCGGCCCGCACGCTGGCCACCAATCCTCAGGTTCCAGGAAAATTTTTTTCCATTGCCCGCTGCTTTCGATACGACCAAGTCGATGCCACACACGCCACCGATTTCTTTCAGGTGGAAGGGATCGTATTGGGTTCGGACATTAACTTCCGAACCTTGCTGGGGTTGCTGAAATTATTTGCCACGGAGATGGCGCAGGCCAAAGATATCCGGTTTTTCCCGGCTTATTTTCCGTTTACCGAGCCTTCGGTGGAATTGCACGTTCGCCATCCCAAGCTGGGCTGGATGGAACTCGGTGGCGCAGGGCTTTTCAGACCTGAAGTCACGGTGCCGTTGGGAGTGTCCGTCCCGGTCATCGCCTGGGGATTGGGGCTTGATCGGATGGCTATGATTGCCCTGGGGATTCAAGATATCCGTGATTTATTTACCTCCGATTTGGAAGCGGTGCGCAATATGCGCCGTCAACATCTGTAGTGAGGAGTCTACCCAACAGACGGATCAACGTGAGGGCTGCCTCTCGTCCGATGTAACGGTCATCAACGCCTATGCCAACAATTTCCATCTTTCAACATGACCTCTCGCATTTACTTGGGCGAACGGTCACCACCCCTCAAATTGAACAGTGGATGCCTCTGGTCAAAGGAGAGGTCAAGGATGTGTCCCAGGAGACCGGAGAAATCCGGGTTGAGTTGCAGGATACCAACCGCCCGGACCTGTGGTGTGTGGAGGGCATTGCCCGGCAAATTCGATCCGTGCTGAACGGAAGCCAGGCTCCATACCCCTACTATGCTTCCCGAGGGCACACCAAACGTCGAATTCAAGTGTTGCAAGGCATGGAAACGGTGCGTCCATTTGTGGCCGCCTGTGCCGCCTCCGGTTACGAAATGACGGAGGTCGCCTTGGAACAATGTATTCAAACCCAGGAAAAATTGGCCGACACGTTCGGACGGAAACGGGAAACGGTGTCTATCGGGTTGTATCGGTTGGCTTCCATCAAATTTCCCGTGACCTATGGTTTGGTCAAGCCTCAGGAGGCCAGATTTACTCCGTTGGGGTTTGATGAAAAAATGACGTTGCAGGAAATTTTGACCCTGCACCCTAAGGGATTGGAATACGCCGGGATCCTGGACGGGCAAGAACGCCTGCCTTTGTTATGGGACGCTGAAGGACAGGTCCTATCTTTCCCTCCGATTATCAACAGTCGAGAGTTAGGGGAAGTGAAAGTTGGAGATACGGAACTCCTGATAGAGGTCACAGGGACTGATTTGACGATGGTGGTGTTGGCGTTGAACATCTTTGCAACCAATCTGGCTGACCGTGGTGCCACGATTCAACCCCTTGATATTTCCTATCCATACGAAACCTCATATGGGACCACCATCAAAACACCGCTGGATATGGGGCAGTCCCATCGTATTTCACTGCACGCTATTGAACAGGCCCTGGGAGTGCCTTTAAAAGCCAATGCGGTAAGCGAAGCGTTGACCGCCTATGGCTATCAGGTTAAAACGACCCGCCAATCGTTAAGTGTCCGCATCCCCCCCTATCGAAATGATTTGATGCATGTGATGGATGTGGCAGAGGATGTGGCAATCACCCAAGGCTACGATTCCTTTACGCCGATCATGCCTCAGTCGTTTACGGTGGGAGGATTGACGGTTCAAGAATCGACCAGTGATCAAATCAGGGACTTGATGGTGGGTTTTGGATTCCAGGAAATGTTTTCCAATATTCTGTCCTCACGGCAAGAATGGGTGGACCGGATGCGAATTGCCGGAACGGCCTATGAACGGCTCGTAGAGGTTGATAATGTGATGTCCTTGTCCTATTCCTGTCTTCGGCCCTCAATTCTACCATGCCTGCTACGCGTAGAAGCCCTGTCGCCCCGTTCGTTTTATCCTCACCTGCTCTTTGAAGTGGGCGAAGTTGCTCGCCTGGATCTTGAAGCGGATTTGGGTTCCCGAACATTGATGTCAGTTTCCGCAATCAATGCCCATCCCGGTGCGAACTTCTCAGAAATTCATAGTTACCTGGACCTTCTGATGTACTACATGGGCTGGAATTATGAACTGGAGCCAGTCAGTCATCCATCCTATTTGGAGGGGCGGGTCGGGCAGATCCGCGTCAAAAACCAGACGGTTGGGTTTATCGGGGAATTTCATCCGGAAGTTTTGGAGGCCTGGCAGATCAACATGCCCACTTCGGGGTTTGAGTTTCAGGTCGATTAACTGAGATGAGGGATTCTTCTGAAGAAAGACTCTGGCTAGGGTTTGGTATCAGGCAAAAACACGAAAGCCTGCCCCTCGACAACACGAAGGGCAGGCTTTTTCATTTTTTATTCTGTCTTATTAGGCCACGGCCGGTTGCGTAGCTCCAGGATTCACCATACTCACCAGATGCGAAAACCCCTGCGCATCGTGGATGGCCATTTCAGAGAGCATTTTTCGATTCAACAGCACGTTGGCTTTTTTGAGATCGTTCATAAACTGACTGTAAGTAATGCCCTGCGCACGTACCGCAGCACTGATGCGAGCAATCCACAACTGACGGAAGTTCCGTTTGCGTTGCTTCCGACCGGTATACGCATAGGCCTGTCCTTTATCGACTGACTCGGTCGCCGTACGAAACAAACGGCTTTTCCCACCATATTGGCCTTTTGCGAGTTTTAATCGTTTTTTCCGGCGTTGCCGGGTTTGCGGCCCCCCCTTGACTCTTGGCATGTCTCAATCTCCTCTTTAATCTGAAAAAAAGTTACTTATAGGGAAGCAACCCGGAAACCCGCAATTGGTCTTCCTTACGAACTTCGACTTGTTTACCCAACTTAGATTTTCGTCCAGGCGACTTGGACGTCAGAATATGGCGTGACCCAGCTTTTCGCCGCATCCACTTTCCTGAACCTGTCCGTTTAAATCGTTTACTGGCTCCCGAATGATTTTTCAATTTCATTTTTGCCACGTTGATGTGTCCTTTTGTTTCCGATGCCTAGTTCCTCGACCTGAATTCCCGTCCACTTAGGTTTTGGGTGACACGACCATATAGAGATTCCGCCCTTCCATCCGTGGAGGGCTTTCAATGGTCGCTACCCCCTTGAGTTCCTCAATGACTTTCTCAATCGCCGAGTAGCCAAGTTCTTGATTGGCCATTTCTCGCCCACGGAACATAACCGTAACTTTAGTCTTATTCCCCTCTTCAAGAAAGTCCTTAATCTGTCGGACTTTCGTTTCCATATCGTGTTTATCCGTCCGAGGCCGGAATTTGATTTCCTTGACCTGGGTGGATTTTTGGTGTAGGCGCATGCGATGTTCTTTTTTGCTCTGTTCATACTTGAATTTCCCATAATCCATAATACGGCAGACTGGAGGCTCCGAGTTGGGAGCCACTTCCACCAAATCATATCCGCCGTCTCTTGCCTGCCGAAGGGCATCTGAAGTTTTGAGAATGCCAAGTTGTTCACCCTCGGGTCCAATAACCCTCACTTCAGGCACTTTAATGAGGTGATTGATTCGCTGTTTAGGAACGGTCGATCGAATCATTCGAAAAGAACAGCTTCCTTTTTGACCGTGTCCGGGATTTCATCCAAGATGTATTGCATCAATTCAGCCACAGATTGCGTTCCTAAGTTTTTTCCATTGCGTTGCCGAACGGAAAGGGTTTGTGATTCCGCCTCTCGGTCGCCTACCACGACCATAAGAGGTATTTTTGCTTTTTCTGCCTCTCGGATTTTAAGGCCAATCTTTTCATTTCGCAAGTCTAATTCTACCCGTACGCCTCCCTGTCGAAGCCTTTTTTCCACCTGCTGAGCATAATCATGGTGTTTATCTGAAATAGGGAGGATTTTCACTTGAACCGGGGCCAGCCACATGGGAAAGGCTCCGGCGTAGTTTTCAACCAGGATTCCAAAAAAACGTTCGATAGATCCCAGCAAGGCCCGGTGAATCATAATGGGCTGGTGGGTTTTTCCATCTTCACCGATATAGGTCAGCCCAAACCGCTGGGGATTATTGAAATCAATCTGAACCGTGGAACATTGCCAGGACCGGCCTAAGGCATCCTGGATTTTTACGTCGATTTTCGGCCCGTAGAACACCCCCTCCCCTGGATCTTCCTGGTAAGAATAGCCTCCTTCTTTCAGGGCGAACTCCAACGCCTGGGTGGCCTGATCCCATTGCTCTAGCGATCCGACGGCCTTTTCAGGTCGGGTCGACAAAAACATTTGAAATTCCGTGAAGCCAAAGGTCTCCAGTACGAACGTCACGAATTTCAGGACCTTTCGAACCTCTCCCGCCAACTGGTCGGGCTGGCAAAACAGATGAGCATCATCTTGTGTAAAACCCCGGACCCGCATCAGGCCATGAAGCACTCCGGACCGTTCATACCGATAGACCGTTCCCAGTTCTCCATATCGCAGAGGCAAGTCCCGGTAACTTCGCAAATGGGATTTATAGATCATGATATGGAAGGGACAATTCATGGGCTTTAATTGATATTCGCTGGCTTCCACCGGCATGGGGGTAAACATATTCTCTTTGTAAAATTCGACATGCCCGCTGGTTTTCCACAAATCCAGTCGGGCCACATGAGGGGAATAGACCAGTTCATACCCATGAGCCAGATGTTGTTCGCGCCAAAAGTTTTCAATCAGCAGCCGAATGAGCGAACCCTTGGGATGCCAGAGAATAAGCCCCGGACCGGTTTCATCCTGAATACTGAACAGATCAAGCTCTTTTCCCAACTTTCGGTGATCGCGGCGCTTGATTTCTTCGAGTTTGTGTAAATGGGCCTTCAAGGCTTTGTCCGAGGGAAATGAGGTCCCATAGATACGTTGCAACATGGGATTCCGTTCATCGCCCCGCCAATAAGCACCGGCACTGTTCAGAAGCTTGAAGGCTTTGACATAGCCGGTGGACGGCAGATGGGGGCCACGACACAGGTCGACAAAGTCCCCTTGCGTATAGGCGGACACGGGCTCTCCGTCAGGAAAACCCTGGATGAGTTCAACTTTATAGGGTTCACCGCGATTTTTGAAAAATTCGATCGCCTCTTCCTTGGAAAATTCACGCCTTGAAACCGGGAGGTTCCGTTGGATGATTTCCAAAGCCCGGGCCTCGATTTTTTCTAAATCTTCCGGGGTGAAAGGCCGTTCAAATGCAAAATCATAGAAAAAACCCTCTTCGATAGCCGGGCCGATAGTCATTTGGGCGGTCGGAAAACATTCTTTGACTGCCTGAGCCATGATATGGGTACTGCTATGACGATAGACCTCTTTGCCATCAGGAACGTCAAAGGTCAGGGGTTCCAATGTTCCATCAGTTTCCACCGGCCCCATAAGATCTTTTTCCACCCCGTTAATCTTCACGGCCAAAATGTCAGGCCGGACCGATCCGGCTAGTTTTTCCAACGCCTCTTTAGCGGAAATCCCCGTTTGAAAAGTTTGGGGGGATCCGGTTGGTAACGACAATTGGATGGTAGACATATTCTTAAGTTTATTGAGGGCTACCGGATCCATCATGTTTTTTCAATAATGATGGTCCACGCAAAAAAGGCATCCCTCCGTCTCACCGGAGACTAGATGCCTTTCGGTGTATCTTGGAAATGGTAGGCGCGGGCGGTATTGAACCGCCGACCTCTACCGTGTCAAGGTAGCGCTCTCCCCCTGAGCTACGCGCCTATAACCAATCTTACCAGCGTTATGCTAGACGCCTTCATGAGCCTTGTCAAGAAGTAGTTGTTTTATCAGAGGAAACTGAGTGATGGGCAAGAAACCCAATTAGGTTTTCTTGCGCCGTTCCAAGGCCGATTCTTTGACCCGACGAACGGAAATCTCAAATTCCAGAATCTTTTTTCGGAGGGTATTTCGGTTGAGGCCGAGAAGTCTGGCCGCTTTCAATTGATTGCCATTGGTTTCCCTCAAGGCCAGTTCAATAAGCGGCCGTTCGACTGCCCTCATCAGAGTCGGATACAGATTTTTCCCCGATCCCACATTCATCGCACGAACAAAATCGCCTAATTTTTTTTCGACATAGCTGGCCAGATTGGCATCCTTGGGATCAGCCACCTTGGGCTCCACCGCCTGTTCCCCCATGACCTGCTGGATGTGATTGAGGGAACGCCAGGCTGTAAGGGGACCGGCATACACAAATGTCTTGGACAAATTCAATTGACCATTGAGGGAGGACAGGTCATGAAAGGAATGCGAACTGGTTTCATCCACAATTACACCGGTGAACTGTTCCAGTTGCATGGCTTGCTCCAACGAGGAACAATTCTCCATGACCGTAATGGTGTTCTGGAGAGCGTGGTCTTGGGCCTTGGATCTTACCTGGGGATCTTCGGTGAGAAGAGCAAATTTGAAAGGAAGCGCTTGAGTCACGGAATCAGCTTTCGTTGAAAGGAACGTGGATTATGTCCAAACACTTTTTTAAAATCAATTGAGGGAAATTCCTTTGGTAGAACACCTACTGCTGAACACATGAAAAGCGGGTATGAAAAAGGATTTTTGTCTCCGATATTTATGGGAATTTCATCAATCAAATCCCAATAAAGGACAAAGAACCCGCAACAAACACCAGATCAGAATTCCTCCAACCACATCGAGCAACAGACCAGCCTGAATCATTCGAAGGATCGGAACACGTCCCGTTCCATAGACAATCGCGTTGGGGGGTGTGGATACGGGGAGCACAAATGCGAGGCTGGCCGCCATACAGGCGGCCAACACCGGAGGCACCGGGGAAAAGTTCGCCGCCCCGGCGATGGCGATCAGGACCGGAACCACCATACTGGTGGCGGCCGTGTTGGAGGCCAGTTCAGTCAGGATCAACGCCGTCAATATACCCACGGCCGTTAAACTCCACACCGATGAGATGCCAAACACACTGACCAGGGTATTCCCAATGGTATGCGCCAACCCCGTTTCCACCATCAGATGACCGAAGGCAATGCCTCCTCCAAATAACAGAATCGTTCCCCAATGAATATTGGCAGCCTCTTTCCAAGACAAGGCGAATCGTCGTTGACGTAAATTGATCGGAAGCAAAAACAACAGCCCGGAAGCAAAAATCGGGACCAGTTCATTGGGCAAATGGGTCTTCACCCACGCCACAGAAGGGTGATCCGGAGAAAACATCAACGGCAGGAATGCCGGAAAGACCCACAAAAAGACCGCCAATAAAAAAACCCCGAGTGTATAGCGCTGACCCAGTGTCCAGGGTTCTTGAGACGACTCCAAAGAAAGCCGAGACGCACGGTTCGACCGATAGGAAGGAGGAGGGGCATGTAGCCAATACAGCAAGAGGAACATGACCACGAGCATGGAACAGGCCAGCGGTACCCCCAATATCATCCACTGATCAAAGGAAATCGTGACGTGAGCCTGTTCCCGCAACAATCCGATTCCGACTAAATTCGGCGGCGTGCCTATGAGAGTGGCCACGCCCCCGATACCTGCGGCATAGGCTAAACACAGTAAAAAACCCGTTTCAAACGTGCCCAAATCGGGATGGTCTTTTCGGAGAGCTTGAAGAACCCCGAGTGCAATCGGGAGCATCACGGCTGTCGCCGCCGTGTTGCTGATCCACATGGACATCCCCGCCACAGCCAGGCTCAGGGCTAACATCATGCGAACAGGATGAGATCCGACCCACTTGAGAGAAAGTAACCAGTGGCCAAACCGGCGGTCCAGACCGTGCACCGCCAAGGCTTCCGAGATAAAAAAGCTCCCGATAAACAGAAAGATAATGGGATGAGCGAAGGCGGCAAAGACCGATTTCATGCTGCCCAACCCCGTCAAGACACAGAACCCTGCGCCAAGTAAGGCGGTGATGGGCAACGGAATAGGCTCGGTTATCCAAAATACGACCACCCAGGTGAGAATTACGGCCAAGGTTCGCTCCGGACCGGAGAGGGTGTCGGGAAGAAACACAAACATCAAGAGGGACAAAGCCGGTGCGGCCAATAAACCAAGATGTTCGCGACTCATCCCTGATGCATGTGTGGAAGGTGATTGAGGCATCCGTCACTAGGATTTGGTGGGGCAAGACGGTATCATACAGAAAATAGACGACTTCAGATACCATGCGACAGAAAATCTATACGCTTGAGCAATTATTACCCCGAATCACGACCCATCAGCAGGCCGGGGAATCCATTGTTTTCACCAATGGGTGTTTTGATCTCCTGCACATCGGACATGTACGCTACTTGGAAGAAGCGAAAAGTCTGGGTGATCGGCTTGTTGTCGGGATTAACAGTGATCAATCCGTACGGCAACTTTCAAAGGGAACCGGTCGACCCATCATCAGGGAGCACCATCGCGCGGAAGTCATCGCCGCTTTAGGTTGCGTGGATTATGTCATTCTCTTCGAGGAATCCGACCCATTGACGCTTATTAAAGCCCTGCAACCCCAGATTCTGGTCAAGGGGGGAGATTGGGAGCCTGATCGTATTGTGGGAAAAGAATTTGTGGAAGAACGGGGAGGGTCAGTGCGTTCCATCCCTTTGACACCGGAATCCTCAACCACCCTCATTATTCAAAAAATTCTTGACGCCTATGGTCTTCCAGCACACCACTCCGATTCCTCCCACATGCCGTCCTGAATCGTCCCTGACAGCCATATGAGTATCCCATCCGCATTTCATCTTTTTGCCAATCATCTTCGCGCTGTCGAACCGACTGCCGAACGGCCTCCCTGCTTGTTGAGCACACAACCAGGGTGTTTGGCCCTGGCCATGACCCTGCTCATGCAGCATGAAGGTCCTCCTTCCAATGGACAAACCCAATTGCTCATCGCTCCGAGCCAAGAAGAAGCCGAGCAGCTTTATGAAGACTTGAAATTCTTTTGTGTGCTCATGGGTCGGAACACCGAATCCCTGTCCTTGTTTCCCCCATGGGCCACCGTTCCCTATAATCCTGCCCTTCCGGCCCATACGGTGATTTGCCGGCGGGTCAGGGCCCTGCACCAACTCTCGCAAGGTACCGCTCTTATTTTAGTGAGTTCTCTTCCTGCCGTACTTCATAAATTGATTCCCCCGGCGACCTTTCAGGATGCCTGCTTTGCCTTGCGCGTGGGTGACAGGTATGAACGGGATTGGCTGCTTCGCTCCCTCATTCGCCTGGGATATCAACGGGGGTCACTGGCTGAAATTCCCGGCGAATTCAGCGTGCGGGGAGGCATCGTGGATATTTTTTCCACGGCTCAGGATGATCCCGTTCGCATTGAATTTCTGGGCGACACGGTGGAATCCATCAGGACGTTTGATCCCTCCACACAAGAATCGCTCCGGAAGCTCAAGGAGAGCTGGATCCTTCCCACCAGAGAGTTTATCCCGCCGCTTGAAGAATCGGGACAACTCTCCGCGGATCCGATTCCTTCCTGTATCGAATGGGATCTGCCACGGTATTATCCGGCATTAGTGACGTTACCTGAATATATCACCACCCCGTTCACCACATTCCTCTACCGATCCACAGATCTGGATTCCTCGGCGGCACAATTTTGGAACAACCTGCTGGAAACCTGGGAACACCTGGATGCCGAATATACAGAAATCTCCTCTCATGCCGACCCCGATCAACTGTACGAAGTCTGGGATTCCGTGAAGTCGCAACTTTCCGGACATCCCACAATCCTCCTGGACAATGTGGCCCCCGATTCAACAACCACGTCGCATCTTCCTGTTCCTGTGGAGGCTCAATCGCCCGCCAGCGTGGGATTGGGAGTCCGTGGGATCCCGTTCCGAGAAACCTTGGCCAAGCTGGATCAACTTCGATTGGACACAGGCATTTTTTTGGTGGCCCGTAGCCCAGGGCAGGTCGAACGCCTGCTTTCCCTTCTGCATGACCATGGATTTCCCGCCAACCGTTGGCAAAAACCGTTTCCGACGGAAATTCCAGACGGACGGGCACCTTTTTATTGTCTGGAGGGAGACCTCTCCGCCGGGTTTATTGCTCCTCACGCCCGTATCGCCTTTGTGACCGAAGAAGAACTGTTTGGGAAAGGCATCCGCCATCGTCCACACACCAAATCCACGACCGCAAAATTTTTCTCTTCGCTGGATGATCTCAAAGAAGGGGACCTGGTCGTACACCTGCAACATGGCATCGGCCGTTATCTGGGATTGAAGCGGTTGGAAGTGCAAAATTGCACCAGTGATTATCTCTTGCTGGAATTTGCCGGGACCGACACCTTATATGTGCCCTTGGACCGGCTGAATCATATTCATCGCTATCGCGGGGCCGAACAACGGACACCACGGCTGGATCGCCTGGGAGGCACGTCGTGGGGGAAGACAAAGGCCAAGGTCAAAAAAGGCATCGAGGATATGACCGAGGAATTGGTGGAACTCTACGCGAATCGTGAAGTCGCCCGTCGGGCCGCCTACCAGGAAGACTCTCTCCTGGTTCAGGAATTCGAAGCGGGCTTTGAATATGAGGAAACGCCCGATCAAAGCAAGGCTATCGAGGAAATCTGCCGAGATTTGGAGTCTCCCAAACCCATGGACCGCCTGGTCTGTGGAGATGTAGGATATGGAAAAACGGAAGTGGCCATGCGAGCCGCCTTCAAAGCCATTCAGGCCAACCGGCAGGTGGCCGTCCTGGTCCCCACCACACTGTTGGCTCAGCAACATTTTGAAACCTTTTCGCAACGGTTCGCCCCCTTTCCCGTCAAAATCGGGGTGCTGTCCCGGTTTCAAACCGCTCAGGAATTGAAAGCTACCATCAAAGAAATCGGGCAGGGCGTGGTCGATATCGTCATCGGGACACACCGCCTTTTGCAAAAAGATATTGTCTTTAAACAACTGGGCCTGGTCATCATCGACGAGGAACAATGGTTCGGGGTCCGTCACAAGGAACGGCTGAAACAATTGCGCACGCAGGTGGATGTGTTAACGCTCTCGGCCACCCCGATTCCCCGAACCCTGCAAATGGCCTTTTCCGGTGTCCGAGATCTGTCGGTGATTGAAACGGCCCCGACCGGACGACTGGCCGTGGAAACCCAAGTCCTGCGCTTTGACGCCACCGTGATCCGGGAGGCGATTCTGCGGGAGATCCATCGGGGGGGACAGGTGTATTTCGTGCACAACCGTGTGGAAACCATGGAGCAAACCGGAGCCTGGCTCCAGGAATTGGTGCCGGAAGCCCGGGTGTTGATGGCCCACGGCCAAATGGATGAACAACTTCTGGAACGGGTCATGTTGCGCTTCTTCCATCATGAAGCCGACGTGTTGCTGGCCTCCGCCATCATTCAATCCGGCCTGGATATCCCCAATGCCAATACCATTTTGGTTGACCGGGCGGAACTGTTTGGGCTATCCCAACTCTATCAATTGAGAGGGCGGGTGGGGCGAGGCGGGCAACAGGCTTATGCCTACTTGTTCATACCGAACGAAGAAACGTTAAGCACCGATGCCCAGAAACGGTTGAACGCCATTCAGGAATTTGTGGAATTAGGATCGGGATTCCGCATTGCCGCTGCCGACCTGGAGATACGGGGAGCCGGAAATCTCTTGGGAAAACAACAATCTGGGAGTATCGCTGCGGTAGGGTTGGACTTATATCTCCAATTAGTAGAGCAAGCGGTCCAGCAGATTAAAGGGCAGGAGATTCCCGAAGAATGGGAGCCCACCCTCCAACTGGACGTTTCGGCATTTATCCCCGAAAATTATGTAGAGGATACCTCCCAACGGTTGGGATTGTATAAACGGCTGTCCGGGAGCGACCGGTTGGGGGATCTCGCCTTACTCTATGGAGAAACGTTGGACCGCTTTGGCCCGCCACCCGATCCGATGGAACGGTTGTTTGAAGTCATGCAAATCAAAGTCCTGGCCAAAGGGTTAAAACTGGAGTATGTAGAAGTGCGAAACAGCCTGGCCAATTTCCGCTTTCATGAACAGGCGAAAATTCCGGAAAAAGGCATTCAGACCTTAATGGAAGAATGGAAAGGCCGCATCCAGTTTCTCTCCCCTCGGGCCTTTCGAGTGACCCTGCCCAATTCGGATTGGGCAACCATGTATCCACTGGTCAACACCATTCTTCAGAGCCTTTTCCAATCAGTCGCCAAAGTGGAAGAGATGGATTCATGAGCCGGGTCTCCACATCCCACCGGTTTTTCCTCTGGCTGGCCGCGCTAACCCTGTGGATTAGCGTGGTGAGTCCACTGACAGTATCATCGTTCCAGGACCGGATCATCGCCGTGGTCAATAAAGACGTCATCACCTGGTCGGATCTCGAGAATAAGGTGCAGGACGAATACAAGCGGTTGAAGGCAAAATATAGCGGGGAGGACCTCAACCGGCACTACGAGCAAAAACAACGGGAAGTGCTCAACAACTTGATCGATGAATACCTCCAACTCCAGGAAGCCAGATCCAAGGGGTTATCGATAACCGATGAGGAAATGGCCGCTTCCCTCCAACGCACGCCCTTGCTCCCCACACAGACTGAACAGGACTATCGCGACCAACTGCTGTTGAAAAAATTGTTTGATTTCGAAGTGCGCCGCAACGTGGTGGTGGAAGATGAGGAACTGCGCCGCTTCTACAATGCCAATCAACCGTTGTTCCTCAAACCTCCTCAGTTTCGATTGAAACAGATCCTACTCACCACCACCGAAGAGTACCAGCGGGAACTTGCAAGAAAAAAAGCCGAGTCCATTTTCTCCACATGGAAACCCAACATGGAACTGGAGGAACTGGCTTCCCAGTTTTCCGAACCGGTGAAACAGTTGGGCTGGCTTCAGGAGGACGAATTACTTTCCACCCTCTCCCCTGAAATTAAAAACCTCAAGCCCGGAGATTTGTCCTCCCCGATCGAAACAGACTTAGGCCTTCATCTTCTTATGGTGGAAGAAAAGTCCGACACGCAAACCTACTCGTTTGAGGCCGTGGAGCAGGAGATTCGAGCGTTGTTACAAAGGCAAAAAACGGAAGAGGCCTATCGAAACTGGCTGAATGACCTGAAGAAGAAAGCCTTCATCGACGTAAAGTTTTAACATCCAGCGTTCCTCAAGTCTGGAATGTTCTTGCCCCACAATTTCTAAAGGCATGACCATAGGACATTTCAGGGTCTTATTGGCTTGCTTCCAGGTTCTTTCTCCTCCAACGACATCATACCGGTGGAATTCTCGGTTTGGGTGACGAACACCGAACTATCTTGAGGTGTTTCATTCAACCATTTCAACATCCGAAAGTGGGATTTCAGGGCAGAAACATAGGTGGGGTAGTCATGATAGGGAAGTCCGAATTCTTGTGCGGTGCGCTTGAGAATGGTGCTTATCTCTGGATAATGAGTATGACTCACTTTAGGGAAAAGGTGATGTTCGATCTGGTAATTCAAGCCTCCCGAAAACCACGTCAGCAATCGATTGTCTCTCCCAAAATTGACCGTGGTGGCCAGTTGATGAACAGCCCATTCTGATTCGAAGGTGAGAGGATTTCCCCCCCTCGGAATAGGATATGAAGATTTTTCCATGATGTGCGCCAGGTTGAAGATCAAGGTGACGCTAAGGCCCAGGAGCAGATGAAAAATCACCAGTCCTGCGACACATATCCATGCAGGTTGCATGAGGAAAGGAAGGCCTAGAAATATGGAGAAATACACAATCTTGCAAGTCCAAAATTCAATCTTATCCATTTTCGCCATCGATGGATACGGCTGATAGGGATTAATCCGCATCACGAAGTAGTGAGTAAAATCTTTGACGAAGATCCATTCTATCGTCGCCAATGAATAAAGAAACCAGCAATAAACGTGTTGGTGTTTGAACCTCTTTTCCCAGGGCTGCCGGGGGCTCATTCGGAGACACCCGCGTGTTTCTAGATCATCATCCCATTGGAAAACATTTGTAAAACTGTGGTGGAGCACATTATGCTTATACCACCAAAAATACCGACTGACCCCTAACAGGGCGCAGGACCCTCGTGCCAGATAAAGGTTGATGATAGGGTTTCCAGAAAATGATTGATGGATCGAGTCATGA
Source organism: Nitrospirales bacterium (assembly GCA_050248735.1). Lineage (GTDB taxonomy): Bacteria > Nitrospirota > Nitrospiria > Nitrospirales > UBA8639 > JACKFE01. Next base: position 75,571 of record JBFWRU010000009.1, read on the forward strand.
AAAATGTTAAATCCAATCGCACAGGTGGCGAGAGCAGTAGACAAGCACAGAAGCAGTTGGAGAACCCAATTGGAACTGGCCAAGAGCAGGCCGAAAGAGGTAAAGAACCAGGTAAGGATAATGATCGATTTGAGATACAGCCGTGGATCGTCGCGACGATTCCTCCCCACGAAATGAGCGTCAATTCGAGCCCGGAGGACACGAAAAAAGTTGGCCTTACCCTTATAAAGAATTTTGGGGGCGACCCCCTTTGGCTTATTCATCGTGTTTGCCATTAGAGCGGCCTCTGAACCAGGACATTGGAAAATCCCGGACCTTGTATGTCAGATCTCTACCCGATCAATACCTACCAGCAAATTTCTGAGATGGTGAGTGCACCTGAAACGACACTGCCTACAATCTGCAAGTCATAGTTTCCAAATGGCGCGAGGATACACCAAGGAATATTACGGGAAGCGGGACAAAACCTTACCGATTCGTAAGGATTAGAGATGGGTGGTCGAAATCGAGGGAAAACGGAGGGTCACCCGCAAACCGGGGTCATTATCGGTGAGCATGATGGCGATTCCATGGAGATCGGCAATGGCTGAAACCAAACTCAAGCCCAACCCACTGCCGGCTGTTGTCCGACTCGTTTGCAGACGATAAAATCGCTGAAAGATTTTCTCCCGCTCTGTTTTGGGGACTCCAGGGCCTGTGTCCGCCACGACAGCGGTCACCTCACTGACGGTTTGGGATAGCGTGAGAAAAATTCTGGTCTCGGGTGGGGAATGACGAATGGCATTTTCCACCAAATTGACGACCATTTGGGTCATGAGCTTGTTATCGCCATGAGCCATAAGCCCGGGCTCAATGGAACTGCATAAGATTTGCTTGTTTTCTTCGGCGATCGGACCATAGGTTTCTGAGATCGTTTCGAAGAGTTCGCTGAGGAAGATCGCTCCGAATCCCTGCCGGTAAGCCCCTGATCCGACCTGCGCGATACTCAATAGGGCACTGAAGGTTTCCAATATTTCATCATTTTGGACTAGGGCCTGGTCGACGGCTTGCTCGTAATCCTCAATCCGCTTAGCCCGTCTCCGGGCTCCCTCCAACCGTTGCCGCATACGGGAGAGGGGAGTCCGTAAATCATGAGCCATGTCGGTGGAGACTTGCCGTAATCCGGTCATCAACTTTTCAATCTGATCGAGCATCAGATTGAGATTATGGCTCAGCCGATCAAATTCATCGTTGGTACCTTTTAGTGGCATACGACGATCCAGGCGACCCTTGATGATATCTCCAGCAGTCAAATTGATCTTTTCCACCCGACGAAGGGTCAGGGTACTCACGATTACTCCGCATACCACTCCTAAGAGTAAAATGGCGACTAGCAATCCGGCAAAGGCCTTCCCTAGAAAATCCTTCACTTCATGCAGATCGTGTAGATCTTGAGCGACCACCAAACGGGATTTGTCCGGCAAGGCCACAGCCAGCGCACGTAGGGTCTGTGAGTCATTGTCTTGCGGCGCGGACTTCGGGGAGAGTTTCGTCAACCATTGTCGATCACCCAGATCTGCGGGAAAATTATCGGCAATGACACGTCCGTCCGCATCCTGCAATAAAAGATAGGTGCCAGGCTCCACCAAATCCGGGTTTTGGGGATTGAGCGATCCTGATTGATACTCTTCCGACAGCATCTCGATTTGCCATGAGATTTCCGCATCGACGCGGGTGACCAAATAACGGACCGCTATCCAGTAGGACACGATAAACGTGAAGACCACAAAAGTGGCGAACAGGCCGACCGTGAACAGCGTAAATCGGAAACTGGCCGTACGCAACAGTTTATGCATCTGCACTTATCCGATACCCCGTGCCGCGCACGGTATGAATCAATGGCTGGTTGAACCCTTTATTGATTTTCATTCGTAGGCGACTAATATGGGTTTCCACCACACTGGTGCGAGGATCAAAATAAAAATCCCACACATGTTCAAGCAACATGGTCCGTGTCACTACCCGGCCTGCGTGACGCATCAAATACTCGAGCAAGCGGAATTCTCGGGGTTGAAGGTCGATGGGGACCTCTCCCCGTTTTACGATTCGGGTCATCAGGTCCAGTTCGAGATCACCGACCCGTAGGCGAGATTCAATAAGTTGGATGGGCGGGCGGCGACGGAGAACCTCGATCCGTGCTTTTAATTCGGAGAAGGCAAACGGTTTGGACAGATAATCGTCTCCACCGCCCTGAAGGCCTTCAACTCGATGGTTGATTTCTCCAAGGGCACTCAGAAATAAAACAGGCGTCTGCACATTTGCCGCCCTGAGTCCTTTTACCAAGCTGAGCCCGTCCAGGCTGGGTAACATTCGGTCTACGATCAACACCTCATAGGACTCGTCCATGGCCTGAACAAATCCAACTTTCCCATCACCCTGGATGTCCACCACATACCCTTCTTCCATCAGGCCGTTAGCAATGTAGGTAGCAGTCTCGGTATCGTCTTCTATGACCAGAATTTTCATCTCACCCAGAATCCTCAATGACTCGATCTAACCGTGAAACGCTTTTGATGATTCCCAAGCACCTCAGGAGATATATCCGACGATTGAGAGTTTATTCTTACAAATGGATACAAACTTGCCAAAACAGGAATCCAGGGATTACACCAAGGGATAGGAGAAAAATTCTCCAAATGACTAACTCCCTGTTTTAGCGACGAAGCAGGGCATACGAGGGAAAAAGACTATAAAATTAGATGGAGGCCCTCACGAAGAAAGCCTTCATCGATGTGAAGTTTTAATTTCCAGAAGAGATTGTATATGGTCCAAAACAAATTGTTTTCCGTCTCCGGAATGAGCGGAAAGTAATATGGGATCAATGGAAAGCTGTAAATCTCTTCGCAGGTCCTGAATGGCGGCGGCTTGATTCCCTCTCGTCACCTTGTCGGCTTTCGTGGCTACCACCACATAGGGAATATGAAGGTGCTCCAACCACCGGAGCATGTTGCGGTCTTGCTCCTGCACCCTCCGCACATCCACCAACAGAATCACCCCACGCAAATTCGTGCGGGTTTCAAAAAATTGTTCGATCAGGGGGATCCACTGTTTCTGTATATGGTCCGGCACCTTGGCAAAGCCATAGCCGGGAAGGTCCACAAGTTCAAAAGGCCCCTGATTCGTTTCCACCTTGTAAAAATTAATGGTTTGGGTTTTTCCGGGCACTTTGCCGACCTTAGCCAAACCCTGACGGTTCAATAAACAGTTAATCGCGGATGATTTCCCCACGTTAGACCGGCCGGCCATGGCAATTTCCGCCATCTGACTTTTTGGAAATTGCTCAACCGTGCCACAACATTTGAAAAATTCCGCAGAGTGTATTCGAAAGATAGCCATGGTTTAATGGGAGTAGCGCTTGCCGTGTTTGTTAGATTAGGAATCGCGGTTAGAGGCTTTTAACGCCCGATCGATTTCTCGCTTGGCTTCACGTTTTTTGATGGTTTCCCGGCGATCGTACGATTTCTTCCCACGCGCCAGGGCCAGTTCCAGCTTGACCCGGCCTCGGGCGTTGAAATAGATCCGCAACGGAACCAGAGTCAGCCCTTTTTGCTGCACCTTGGCTTGCAGCTTTTCGATTTCTTTTTTGTGGAGAAGCAGTTTTCGTGGGCGCAGGGGTTCATGGTTCATTTGGTTGCCGTGGCTATACCCGCCGATATGGCAATTATGCAGAGTCACTTCGTCCTGATGGATAGCGGCATAACTGTCCCGGAGGTTCAGATGCCCCTCCCGCAGGGCCTTGACCTCCGTGCCGAGCAAGGCGATACCAGCCTCGATCTTGTCTTCCACATGGTAATCATGGAAGGCTTTGCGATTACTGGCCAGCAGTTTCCCCGAATCTTCCGTTTTAGATTTTGCCATCTGTTATAACGATAATCCCCCTGCCCTGATCTCCCGTTATTAATAACATTACCCTCTTGCTCCCTCATCATGGGGAAATACCGGTGAATCTTGTGTTCATCTTGCTCTGATGCGATCCACCTTCTACAATCTGAAAATTATGGGAGGGTTTGAATCGATCCACAACCTCATCCAGGACTTTTCCAAAGACCATGCCTTGGGGCAAAAACTTCTGGAAGTCCGATTGCAAGAAGAGTGGCCCTCAATTGTGGGCCCCACTCTCGCGAAACATTCCTCCCCGGATAGCGTTCGTTTCCACAAATTATACCTGGTTGCGGAAAACTCCGTTTGGCTTCAGCAACTGGTATTTTTAAAACCCACCATTTTGCAGGCTCTGCAAACCCGGGTTCCCGAATTGTCCCTGGTGGATATTGTGCTTCGCCTGGGAACCCTGTCTGCACCAAGGGCACAACCGGAAGAAGTTTCTGCGGCGATCCCGGCTCCTTCCCCTGAACATCTGGCCTTGGCCCAGCAATTAGCCAAACGCGTGTCCAACCCTGAATTACGTGAGGCTATCAGGCAAACCATCGCCAAAGGTCTTTCTGAAAGGCTGGCCGAACCCAATTCCCCTCAAGAGGTTTGAGAGGGGTTCTGCACGCCGGCAATAGCCAGCACGGTTTACTGGGGATTGACAACGTCATGGTTCTTGGAAGAGCCATTGCACGGTATAGGAAGCTTCTTCTCCGGCCATTCCTGTGAAACCTCCAAGCCACCCGGCTTGTCCTTTTTGATCCAACCGGTATCCCCCACGAATGGCCTGTTCAAACTCAGACTGAAATGAGCCCGTCCCTTGGCCTGCTTTGTCTTCCAAATACCGGTGCAGCTTCTCCGGTTCCGCCCATTTGTGATCGGAGAATATCAGAAGGAGGAGCTGTTGGTACGCACCTTCGTGGCTGTCTGGGGTAGTGGGACGAATCTTTAACGCCCCGAAATCTTTGGTGGATCTCCCGACTGAGCCAAACCTGCGAATGAGACTTTCAATTTCCGGATCACTGGTCCAGGGGGGAAGGTGTACCGCCACCACTGCGCCTTCCTGGGCTCCAATGCTATAGGGAGGAATCGTTCGGTCTGGCCTGGAGAGGAACATGCCGAAACCGATCAAGCAAAACGCTCCGATTAAGACACCTATACCGGCTTTGACGACGGGATCGAGAGGTTTCTTTCCTGCTTTCATGAGACCAAGGTGGCATGGACGCGCACCTTTCTTCAGCTTGGGTTAGGGACTCGGTTCATCTGTTGGAGAAGGTGCTGAGCTCTCTTCCAAATCTAAAGGCTCAGCCGTGTCTTCCTCTTCTTCGGTTTCGGCCAGTTTGGCCACCCCGACTATGCGATCTTCATCAGGCAGGTCCATCAGGCGGACGCCCTGGGCATTTCGACCAATCTCCCGGATATTGCCGATCTTCGTTCGGAGAATCATCCCGTCGGCAGAAATGAGCATGATCTCATCGGTCTCCCAGACTTGATGAAAGGAGATGGCCGGCCCGTTTTTTTCGGTCACCTTCACACTGATCACCCCTTTTCCGGCCCGTGACTGCACTCGATATTCCCCGACCTGGGTACGTTTGCCGTAGCCACGCTCGGTAACCGTCAAAATCGAGGATTGTGCTTCGGCTGTGATCGTGACCATCCCGATGACTTCGTTATCATCATCCAACGTGATGCCCCGCACTCCTCGGGCGGTCCGCCCCACCGGGCGCACATCTTCTTCCCGGAACCGGATGACAATACCCATTCGAGTCCCCAGAAGGATTTCCCGGGTCCCATCGGTGATGTCCACGCCGATCAATCGATCGCCCTCCTCTAAGGTCAGCGCGATGATCCCCCCTTGTCGGGGGTTGCTGAAGGCCGACAGATCGGTTTTTTTGATGTAGCCTTTTTGGGTCGCCATCACTACATAGTGATTTTCCGTAAAGGTTCGAACTGTCAATGTGGCCGTGACGCGTTCACCGGTATTCAAGGCCAACAGATTGACGATGGCCTTCCCTTTGCTGGCCCGGCCGACATCCGGCAACTCATAGACTTTCAACCAGTAAACTTTCCCCGCGTCGGTAAACACCAGCAAATAGTCATGGGTCGAGGCCGTAAAAATCTGCTCCACAAAATCCTCTTCCTTGACCCCCATCCCCACTTTGCCTTTGCCGCCCCGACGCTGCGCCCGATACAGCGTCACGGAATTTCGCTTGACGTACCCGGCGCGGGTAATGGTGACCACTACTTCTTCTTCCGCAATCAGATCTTCCATTTGAAGTTCGGCTTCGGCCGGAATGATCCGCGTCTTCCGAATATCGGAATACCGCTCTTTCACTTCCACCAATTCTTGCTTCACGATGTCGAGGACCATAGCATCCGATCCCAACACGGTCCGCAGATGCTCGATTTTGGCCATGAGTTCGGTGTATTCCTGTTGGAGTTTATCCCGTTCCAACTGCGTCAGACGTTGGAGACGCATATCCAAGATGGCATTGGCCTGAATCTCAGTAAGGGAAAATTGTTCCATCAGACCAAGGCGAGCCGTCTCGGGAGAGGCGGCGGCGCGGATCAGGGCAATGACCGCGTCCAACGACTCCAACGCACGTTTCAAGCCTTCCAGAATATGGGCCCGTTCTTCCGCTTTTCGCAAATCATACGCCGTGCGGCGTACCACCACTTCCTTCCGGTGCTGAATAAAGGCTTCCAGGATTTGCTTGAGATCCAACACCTCAGGGCGATTGCCCACCAATGCCAACATGATGACCCCAAAGGTGGTCTGCATATTGGTGTGTTTATACAATTGGTTCAGCACGACCGAGGGATTTTCATTTCGTTTGAGCTCGATCACAATGCGCATGCCATCACGGTCGGATTCATCGCGCAAATCCGAGATGCCTTCCAGGCGCTTTTCATGAATGAGATCCGCAATTTTTTCAATGAGCTTGGCTTTGTTGATCTGGTAAGGCAATTCGGTCACGATAATCCGCCCGCGGTCGGTGCGCTCATCAACTTCAATATCGGCTTTGGCCCGGAGGGTGAGTAATCCGCGCCCGGTTTCATAGGCTTCTTTGATCCCTTGCGTGCCGTAAATAAATCCTGCGGTGGGAAAATCAGGGCCGGGGATGCAGTCCATCAGTTCCAGGATCGTCATCTCAGGCCGATCAATCAGACCGATTAAAGCCGCCACCACTTCCCCCAAGTTGTGGGTGGGAATGTTCGTCGCATATCCCACGGCAATTCCCCCGGCCCCATTCACCAACAAATTGGGTATGCGTGCCGGTAAAACTACCGGTTCCTGAGAAGATTCATCATAGGTGGGAACGAAGTCGACCGTCTCCCGGTCGATGTCGACTAACATTTCCTCGGCCAATTTAGTGAGGCGGGCTTCCGTATACCGCATGGCCGCTGGCGGATCTCCGTCAACGGACCCATAGTTTCCCTGCCCGTCCACGAGGGGATAGCGCATATTGAAGTCCTGCGCCATCCGGACCAAGGTATCGTAGATGGCCGAATCGCCATGGGGATGATAGTTGCCCATGATTTCCCCGACGATCTTCGCCGATTTTCGGTAAGGTCGGGCTGCCCCTAAACCCATTTCATTCATGCCATGCAGGATGCGACGATGCACCGGCTTGAGGCCATCACGGACATCAGGCAAGGCCCGGCCGACGATGACGCTCATCGCATAGTCCAAATAGGACAAGCGCATTTCGTCTTCGATGGCGACTTGTGTGAGACGGGATTCAGGCGACATGAATAATGTTCCTACACATCCAAATTGCGAACTTCCAGCGCATGCTGTTGAATGAAGTTCCTGCGAGGTTCCACTTCATCCCCCATCAAGATGGTAAAGATTTCATCCACCCCGGTGACATCTTCCAGGGTGACCTGAAGAAGACTACGCGTGTCAGGATTCATGGTGGTGTCCCACAATTGTCCCGGGTTCATTTCTCCCAGCCCCTTGTATCGTTGAATGGACATGCCCTTTTTCCCGGCGTCCAGAATGTCTTGGACCAATTCTTTGCTTGATGCACATTCCGATTCCTCGTCCCTGATTTTCAATTTATAGGGGGGCCGGCCCAGACCCAACGAAGAAGGTGACGATTTTTGCAATTCTCGAAAGTCCGCCGACCCGACCAGGTCGTGGGTGACCATCAAGACTTTTTGCCCACCATTTCCCGCCACACGACACACCACATGATGAGTTTGGTGTTCGTCGTTGGGTTGAATCGCCAGACTCACCGTTCCATCCGGATGCACTTTTTGCAACACCTGTTTGATTTCCTGGATGAGGGATTCCAGTTCCACGCGATTCCGCAAAAAATCTTTGGACAATTGAGGAAAATCGACAAACACTCTCAAAATAGCGGGATCCAGATGTTTTTGGGTCTGCCGAGTCAGCAGGCTTTCAAAGGCAATCAATTTTTTCAATATCGCGAGCAGTGTTTCACCGGTGACAAATTCATTCCGCTCTGGAAGCCATAACTGGGTTTCCTCTACGGCCAGATTCGAAAGGTATTCATTCATGGCTCCCTCATCCTTCAGATACCGTTCCCCCTTGCCTTTTTTCACTTTAAACAAAGGGGGCTGGGCAATGTAGATATATCCCCGCTCGAGCAGTTCGGGCATCTGACGAAAGAAAAAGGTCAGAAGCAGGGTTCTGATATGACTGCCATCCACGTCGGCATCAGTCATCAGGATAATTTTGTGGTATCGGGCCTTGGCGATATCGAAGGATTCCCTATCCTCTTTGCCCTTATCCGTTTCTTCACGGGGACGTCCGATTCCGGTACCGATTGCCATAATGAGCGTGCGAATTTCTTCGCTGGACAGCATTTTGTCGAATCGGGCTTTTTCCACGTTGAGGATTTTCCCCTTCAAGGGAAGAATGGCCTGATTCCGTCGGTCGCGCCCCTGTTTGGCTGAACCACCGGCGGAATCCCCCTCGACAATGAAGAGTTCACTGAGTTGTGGATCTTTTTCGGAACAATCGGCCAGTTTGCCGGGAAGGGAACCGCCCTCCAGCGCTCCTTTCCGTCGAATAAGCTCTTTAGCTTTCCGAGCGGCTTCACGAGCTCTGGCGGCATCCACTGACTTTCCAACAATTTTTTTCGCGATGGAGGGATTTTCCTCCAGGTAGGCTCCCAAGGCCTCGTTGACCGCCGCTTCCACAATCCCTTTGACTTCGCTGTTGCCTAACTTGGCTTTGGTCTGCCCTTCAAATTGAGGATTCCGAATCTTCACACTGATGACGGCCGTTAGCCCCTCACGAACGTCTTCCCCGCTGAGAGATTCGGTGTCTTTCTTGAACAGCTCGTTCGCCGAGGCATAACTGTTAATCGTCCTGGTCAAAGCGGCTTTAAAGCCCACTAAATGGGTGCCACCCTCCCGGGTGTTGATGTTGTTGGCAAAGGAAAAGAGGTTTTCTGAATAGCCTTCATTATATTGCAAGGCCACCTGAAGAATGAGATCGGCTTTCTCCACTTCCACAACGATCGGTGGATGCAACGGCGATTTGGCTTCATTTAAATGTTCAACGAAGGAGACAATGCCTCCCTTGTAACAAAACTGTTGCTCCTTTTCTTTGCCGGCTCGTTCGTCCTTCAAGCTGATTTCAAGCCCTTTATTGAGGAAGGCTAACTCTCGCAGGCGTTGGGCCAGCACATCAAAACTGAATTCCACCGTCTCAAAAATCTGGGAATCCGTTTTGAAGACCACTTTGGTTCCCCGCTTTTTGGTCTTTCCCGTAACGGTCAGAGGCGCGAGCGGTTTTCCACGCTCGTATTCCTGTTCGTACACATTCCCGTTCTGCCAAATTTCCAATTCCAACCGTTCCGACAGCGCATTGACCACGGAGATACCCACCCCATGAAGGCCACCGGAAACCTTATAGGCACCTTCCTCAAACTTGCCTCCCGCATGAAGAACTGTCAATGCAACCTCTGCTGCGGATTTTTTTTGTGTGGAATGCATGCCGGTAGGAATACCACGGCCATTGTCTGAAACCATGACGCTCCCATCCACCTGGAGCACCACCTGGATTTCATTGCCGAATCCCGCCATGTGTTCATCGACACTGTTATCCACCACTTCGTAGACCATGTGGTGAAGGCCGTCGATTCCCGTGCTGCCGATATACATGGCCGGGCGCTTCCGCACCGCCTCCAATCCTTCTAGGACGCGGATTTGATCAGCGTCATAGCCCTCTCCGGCGGAAGGAGGACTCTGGGCAGATTCCTGGCTTAGTGGTTGGGTTGGTTCCATGACAGTCGCGAGTTGTGAATTGGAAAAGTTGCGAAAGAAGCGAAGGTCTGGTTGGTCAAATCCGTCATACCTTCACGGGCATCACAACGGCTTTGAACTTGGGATTTCCCGGTTCCTGAATTAAACACGGACTCAAGGGTGTCTCCATTTGAAGAGTCAGGTTTTCTGTCTCCACCACCGACAATACATCTAAAAAATACCTGGCATTAAAGCCGGCCTCAAAGCCCTCTCCCCCAAACTTCGCTGAAATGTCTTCGTCCGCCTCTCCTAAATCAGGACTTTTCGCGGACAAATGAATATGGTCGGAAGCCACGGCGAGTTTAACCGCATGGGCTTTGTCTTTTGAAAGAAGCGACATGCGACGCAAAGCCCCTTCCAAATCCATTTTTCCTACCGTCACCTTTTTGGGGCTTTCCTTGGGGACGACTTGCTGATAATTGGGATAGGACCCTTCCATAATTCTGGAGGTCAACACCAGCCCGCTTTTTCGAAGTATCAACATATTTTTGGTGAATCCCAACAGAGGCTGTTCGTCGTCCTCCTCCAATAAACGACGGATCTCAATCGCTGCCTTTTTAGGAATGATAACTTTGGTTTCGGTAGGGGGAATGGCTTGTTTTTCCGGAGTGATTTCCTGCTCGGCCCAAGCCAATCGATGTCCATCAGTGCCCACCAGACGGATTGTTACAGTGCCCCCCGAGGGTATGAGCGTGATCAATAATCCATTCAGAACATAACGGGTGTCTTTCTCTCCGACGGCAAATACCGTTTTTTTCAAAAGCTGCAACAACCCTCCCGCAGGGATAGCCATCAAGCCTTCTCGTTCAATGGCCGGCAGGGCAGGATAGTCTTTGCTAGGCAACCCCACTACCCGGAACTGACTCTTGCCCGCTTTTACAGTGACCCAATGGTTATCTCCAACCGACAGCTCAATTTCGGGTTGACGGATTTCTTTTAGAATATCGAACAACGTCCGGGCCGAGAAGGTGACAGAGCCCGCCTCATGCACTGTGGCTTTATAGAGACCTCTCATTCCGATTTCCAAATCGGTGGCGACGATGTCCAATCCTTCCGGCTTGGCCTCCAGGAGAATATTGGCCAAAATGGGCATGGTATTTCGTTTTTCGACGACACCCTGCACACGTTGGAGTGCCGTTAATAAATCTTCTCTGGAAATTTGAATTTTCATAGTGTGGTGTTGAGTTCGTAAATGAAGGTTAGGATTTTCCGATCTCTCCCTTCAAACTTTCAATGGTCGCGCGGAGAGCAGAGTCGGTTTCCTGGAATTTTTGAATCTGTTTACAGGCATGAATGATAGTCGTATGGTCCTTTCCCCCAAAATCACGCCCTATTTCCGGAAAAGACGCATCCGTCATATCCCGGCTGAGAAACATCGCAATTTGTCGAGGATACACCAGTGTTTTCGTCCGACGCTTGGATTTGAGGTCGGAAATTTTTATATGAAATCGACTGGCAACCGTTTCTTGGATATCCTCCACGGTAATGACTTTTCTTTTCCCCACCAACAGATCTCGTAGGGTATGTTTGGCCATATCCACGGTAATTTTTTGTCCGGTCAGGGAAGCATAGGCGCCCAATCGGATGAGGGCCCCTTCAATTTCGCGAATATTGCTTTTTAAATTGGTGGCGAGGAGTTGGATGACGTCTTCATTAATACCTATACCTTCCTCTTCCGATTTTTTTCGTAGGATCGCGATACGGGTTTCCACGTCAGGTTGCTGCAGGTCCGCGATTAATCCCCACTCAAACCTGGAGCGCAGCCGCTCTTCCATGGAAGGCATTTCTTTGGGGAACCGGTCACTGGATAAGACAATTTGTTTTCTGGCTTCATAGAGAGAGTTAAAAGTATGGAAAAACTCCTCTTGGGTCCGTTCTTTTCCAGCCAGAAATTGAATATCATCGATCAACAACATATCGACACTTCGATATCGCCTCCTCAACTCGATCATTTTGTCATATCGAATGGAGTTAATGACTTCATTGGTGAATTGTTCGGTGGTGACATAGGCGATCCGGAGATCACTTCGATCCGCCACATGATTACCAATCGAATTTAATAAATGAGTTTTTCCTAGGCCGACACCCCCATAAATAAACAAGGGGTTGTAGGCTTTCGCTGGGGATTCAGCCACTGCTAAGCAGGCTGCATGGGCAAACTGATTACTCGCACCCACCACAAAATTTTTAAACGTATATTTGGGATTAGGAAGAGTTTGCCTTCTTGGTTTCTGATTGGAGACACCCTGTTTAACCGAGGAAGGTGCGCCGTCGACCACAAGACTTCGCTCCCTCTCTGACTCCGCACCATTGGAATTTAGGACAAACACCACATCATTCAGTGTAATTCCTTCAACCTGTTGAAAGGCTTCAATAATTAATTCCTTATAATTCCGACCTAACCATTCACCGAAAAATTTATTGGGAACGGAAATTTGAACTTGATCTTTACTTAAATCTTCCAATATTAGAGGACGAAACCATGTCTCCTTGGTTTCATCCCCAAGTCTTGGACCTAAAAAATCCATGACATTATCCCATATTTTACCCTTGTTTTTATTTATAAAATTAATATTATCCACAGAATTATTCACAGGTGTTAATAAACCTATACACAGGAAATATTTTTATCCGGCTTTACCTCAACTCACCCTAACATACACACAAGGAACATTAGACATTTCCACATTCATACCCACAGACCATTCAAGTAAATTTCACGGTCACCAAAACCAGATATTTTCCTACCAATTCATAGAGTTTAGTTTCATATTTTCTTGTTATCCCCATGACTCCCAGGAACTACGAATACTACTGCTCCTAATTTATTTAATCAAATTAAGAGGAGAAGATTGCGTTAAATTACCAAAGCCACCTCAACCTCAAAAATTTTTTCCAAAAAGTTTTGATAGGTTACTTGTTCCATATTTGTTTCATTTGGAGGGAAAGTATTTTTTGAGGAATTTTCCAAAACCATAAAACTGGGGATAAAGGACCATTTAGCAGGGTCACTGAGGTGAAGGAGTAAGAAGTGTCCTTGCTCTCGTCCTGCTAATTTAGAGTAAAAAGTAGGAAGTTCTTTAGATTCTTGTCCCTGGTCGTTGATGATAAACAGAGTTTTTTTCATGGATCGGTCAAAAAGCCAAAACTCGATCGGCTTCTCCAAGTATATTTGTTATTTCTGTATCAGACACCGTTTGAATTAAAAAATCGGGGTCCAAGTCTAACATTTCATGGGATTCTCTATTCAGTAAAATTGGAATTTGGAGGTTCTGAATAACCGGAAGGTATTTTTCAAGCATTTCTCCATCCGGGAGATCATAAGCTTCTTCCGATACCAGTAACTTAGCTTTATCCAGAAGAATGATTTTGAGCGGGTTGGGGCCTGTTGAAAGACCCAGGGCAATTCGAATGGCTTCGCCTGCCCTGTGACTTTTTTGTGGGTCCTCGCGGATTAACACGACTATGTTTTTAGGCATGTAATTATTTGTTAGGTTGCAATACCTAAAAACCTGAAAAACCAATAAATGACAAGGAAAAGAATAGGAAATGTGAAATGGATTTTCTTATTGAAAAATAAGAAAAAAAACTAACACTGGACCTATAAAATGTCAAGAAAAAACATAGTATGGAAAGACTGGAAATCACTGGGGAAAATGGGTAATTTTGTTGAGGATTTTCTCGAAGGGTATGGATTCTTGTTCCTTTGTCTCCATATTTCTTATTAGGGCTATTCCTGACTGAGCTTCATCGTCTCCGATGATAATGGAAATTTTGGCCGATAACTTATCCGCCGATCGAAGAAGGCCTTTTAAGTTTGTGGCTTTATGATCGGTTTCTGCACAAATACCCTCTTGGCGTAGGGCATGAAGAATTTTAAATGCAGCCGGTTTTCCTTGATTACCAAATCCAGCCAGAAAGACCAAAGGTGAGATCACCTGTGAAGCTCCTTCCGGTAATAAGAGGCTGACTCGTTCCAGACCTACCGCAAACCCCACAGCAGGCGTAGGTGGGCCCTGTAGAAGTTCAACAAGACTGTCATAACGTCCGCCAGCCCCTATGGTACTTTGAGCCCCTAAGTGAGGTGAAGTTATTTCAAAGGTGGTACGGGAGTAATAATCCAGGCCTCTGACCAGCCGTGGATTGATGATGAAGGGAATGGACAGGTCCTTCAGTCCCGTTAACACATATTGAAAATGAGTTCCCGAATGAACCGACAAGAGATCAATAATGGAAGGAGCTTGTTGAGTGTTTTCCACGCATAAAGGGACTTTGCAATCAAGTATGCGTAAGGGATTAGTGTTAAAACGCCGTTGGCAATTTCCACAAAGTGTGGAAAGGATGGGGGAAAGAAATTTCTTCAATTCCAGGATATATATATCCCTATCCTGTCGGGTTCCGATTGAATTCATATGAATGGTCAGATTTTTTAGGCCTAAGTCATTGAAAAAACGCCACAAAAGAGAAATAACTTCAACGTCAATACCCGGATCTTCAATGCCAAAAGCCTCAACCCCAAATTGATGAAATTGCCGGTACCGGCCGGCTTGAGGTCGTTCATGGCGAAACATGGGACCGATATAAAATAATTTTCGTGTGATGATGGATCCCAAAAGTTGGTGTTCCAACACCGCTCTGACGACTCCTGCTGTCCCTTCCGGGCGAAGAGTCAAGGAACTGCCGTCACGGTCGGGAAATGTGTACATTTCCTTTTCGACAATATCGGTGGCTCCTCCAATGCTTCTGGAAAATAATTCGGTGGATTCAAATATTGGGGTTCGGATTTCAGAAAATCCGTATCGACTGGCCCAAAAACGAGCCTTGGCCTCCATGTAGTGCCATGAAGGTGTTTGTGAAGGAAGGAGGTCTTTTAAGCCTTTTATGGAACGCAGCATACGGCCAGAAAACAAGAGAAAAATCGATTCGGACTATATCCATCATGGTTCCTTCAGTCAACGAATTCATACTAACGCTCTATGGGGGTCATATTAGGTAAATTTCGTTTGACACTAGCTGTCTGGCCCCATAAAATGGTTCGTTCATAAGAAAATGACTGAAAGGAGACTTGTTCCGTGTCAATGACATACCGACAGCCATCGAATCTTAAGAGAAAACGTGACCATGGATTCCGGAAACGCATGAGTACAAAAAACGGACGGAAAGTTCTGGCTCGACGCCGGAAAAAAGGCCGGTACCGCTTGACGGTTTCCGATGAATGATAATTGGGAAAGGGGCGCTCGTTTTTTCTAACAAAAACAGCGGAGTTTGAAAGGGTCAGAAAAAAAGGTTCCGCCATTCGGAACCCTTTTTTTACCATGGTCTTTTCGCTCCACGATCCAAACGATTTCAGCCGAATCGGGATCATTGCCGGACGCCGTGTGGGCAATGCCGTCAAACGGAATCGCCTGAAGAGAGTATGTCGGGAATTGGTTCGCCGGTCGATCTCCTCCCTCTCACCAGGGTATGAATGTATCCTGTATCCGAAGACACGAATACTGAATGCAACCTTCAGCGAGGTTTGTCGAGTATGGAACGAAATGTTGGTAGAAGCAGGGTTGCATACAAAGTGACAAGAATTCCTATTGTGGGTATTCGGGTCATCATCGGTTGGTACCAATATTGGGTCTCTCCCTGGATAGGACCATGTTGCCGGTTTGAACCAAGCTGTTCTCATTTTGCTGATCAGGCAGTTCAACGTCATGGGCTATTCAAAGGAATTTTGTTGGCGATGGGTCGCGTGCTCAAATGCCATCCCTTCCATCCAGGGGGCTTTGACCCGGTTCCCTGAGCAGACATTCCTCACGGGTTGCTCGTTAATTTCACACAGCATGAATTGGGGGAAGTAATTTAGCGATATGGAAAAGCGCGTCGTCCTTTTCCTTGTTCTGTCCCTGGGGATCATTTTCGCCTACGATTATCTCCTGAAACAAATGGGTATCACCCCGTTTGCACCTACTTCTGTCCTTGAACAGGAACTAGCTCAACCTGCGTCTTCGGGCGAGTCTCCGGTACTCGGGAATTCTTCCCCTGCAAAAAATGAATCGAGTATTGAGGTTTCCAATGGAGTCCCGGAAGCGCCCGGGACCGAATTGCTGGAAGAAGCTGTCATTGATACCCCGTTATTGCGAGCAGGAATTACCAGCCAGGGTGGGGTATTCACTTTTTGGGAATTAAAAAAATTCTTAACCCAAACCGAAGAACCCCAGCCAGTGGAATTGGTCTATTCACAAGGACAATTTCCCGGTCCCTTATCCCTTCACATTCCTGGAAACCAGAACCTGACCGACCGTCTTCAAAAAGGGGCCTTCTCCATTCAGCAGGACTTCTCCAAGCTTGATGCGGATCATCCCACCGGAAAAGTGACCCTCACCTACGGGACACCCTTATCTGATCTGTGGGTTGAAAAAGAACTGACATTCCATTACGACTCGTATCTGGTGGATATCGCTATTCGTTTCCAGGGAATCCCTGAAAAATTGGAACTCGTGCTCGGGACGAATTTTGGGGTGGTCGAGTGGGGGCAGGGGTTTATCGGGCTACTTGGTTCAGCCTGGATGATCGGCGAACAATTGGAAAAAGAAAATCCTGAAACGATGGGCACCTCTCTCCGTCGGGAGGGAAATATAAAATGGTTGGCCCTTCAAGACAAATATTTTATTAGTGTATTGATTCCGGCCAACAACGCCGATGAGATTTTTTCCACACTGGAAAGCGAACGGGTCGTCACGGCTGGCATGGCCTTTCCGGCAGAGTCGGGCGAACAAGTTCACCGGGTAAAATTGTATGCCGGCCCCAAACATTACGATCGACTGAAATCCCTTGGAATTGGGTTGGAAGACACCATAGATTTTGGGTGGTTTATTTATGGTAGTTGGACGATCGTAAAGGCAGTGGCGAAACCTCTATTTTCTATTCTGAAGTTTATTAATGAGTATACGCACAACTATGGGGTAGCCATAATTTTGTTGACCTTTGGTATCAAGTTGCTGTTTGTCCCCTTGCAATACAAAAGTTACAAATCCATGCAAGGTATGCAGACGATCCAACCCAAAGTGTTGGCCCTTCAGGACAAATTCAAGGATAACCGGGAAAAATTGAATCAGGAATTAATGAAACTCTACCGGGAGCACAAAGTAAATCCGGTGGGGGGCTGCCTTCCCATGGTGCTGCAGATGCCGGTGTTTGTGGCCCTGTTCAATATCCTCTATATGACCATCGACCTTCGGCAGGCCCCGTTCATGCTATGGATCACTGATTTATCCGTTCAGGACCCTTATTATGTGCTTCCAGTCCTGATGGGGGTTTCCATGGTGATTCAACAAAAAATTATGCCGACCAGTATGGATCCTACGCAGGCGAAGATGATGATGATTCTCCCTGTTGGACTCACTTTTTTGTTTGTAACCTTCCCTGCAGGACTCGTATTATATTGGGTAACGCAGAACATTCTGACGATCACACAACAGGTCGTAACCGACCGGTATGTACTCAAAAAACCAAAACCGGGTTCCTCGGTGCCAACGCCGGTTAAGGATCGGTCAACGGATCCGGGGAAAAAGAAATCCTCTTCCAAATCCAATTCCTCGCCAAAATCCTGACGATCATTTTTATGGGTTATGAGCTCTCTGGATGACACGATTTGTGCGATAGCCACTCCTCCCGGAGAAGGAGGTATCGGCATCGTTCGTGTAAGTGGGAGCCAGGCGTTTCCCATTGCTTCCCAAAAACTTCGTTTGCGATCCTTAAAGGCGTGGGAGCAACTCCAACCATTTCATTTCTATATCGGGCAGTTCTTGGGAGTGGATTCACCACTTCCAGATGTCACGTCCTGGGCGGTCCTAGATGAAGTGTTGGTGGTCCTGATGAAGTCGCCCCGTTCATACACAGGGGAAAATATGGTTGAGGTCCATTGTCATGGAGGGCCGACCGTGGTGGATGCGGTATGCCAGTCCTTGATTGCATCCGGTGCCAGAATGGCGGAGCCTGGCGAATTTACCAAGCGGGCTTTTTTAAACGGAAAGTTGGACCTGACTCAGGCCGAAGCGGTTCTTGACACCATTCGGTCCCATTCCCTCCTCAGTCTGAAGTTAGCCCAGGAGCATCTTCAGGGAAAACTCTCCGTAACTCTTCGGGACATGAGAGACTCTCTTCTGAGAATGGTGGCCCACTTGGAGGCCGGGATGGATTTTGTCGAGGAGGATATTCAATTCATTGATGTAGAAGAAGTAAAGAGCCAGATCGGATCCCTGGCTGCCGAATTGACGCGACTTATTGATTCTTCTGGTGGAGGACGGATTATTCGTGAAGGGGTCCGAACGGTCATCATGGGGGAACCCAATGTCGGAAAATCCAGCCTGCTCAATGCCTTACTGGGGATGGATCGGGCCATTGTGTCCCATATTCCCGGAACCACCAGAGATGTTCTGGAGGAATCAATTATGGTGGAAGGTATTCTGGTGAGGTTTTTTGATACGGCCGGACTTCGTGAATCGCCGGACGAGTTGGAGCGGGAAGGAATACAACGGGCACAATCCACTATTGATCAAGCCGATGTAATTTTGTTGGTCATTGACAGGTCTTTTTTGCCTAATGATAATTTTCTAGCAAATTTATTTAAAAACAAAGAAAAACAATATGTTATAGTTCTCAACAAGTCTGATTTACCGCAATGCCTTTCACGAGATATGGCAGAAAAAGCAGCTCGTGAGCAGGTAAAAAAAGATGGGAGATTGGTTACATGTTTTGACATTGTAGAAGTGTCAGCGAGGACTGGTGAAGGGTTAGCGTCGCTGAAACAGGCGATCAAAAATATGGCTTTGGGTCATCATCTGGAAAGCCGTGATTCAGTCCTGGTTTCCAGGCTTCGTCATACCGTTCTTTTAAAAAAAGCCCGTGAATCCCTGCAACAGGCTCTGCAGATCTTAAATGGGGGAACCATAGCTCCGGAATGTCTAGCCATGGAACTTCGCGGCGCGTTACATTCATTGGGAGAGATCATCGGAGTTGTGACCAACGAGGATATTTTGGATCAAGTCTTTCGCGATTTTTGTATCGGGAAATAATCCTGGCTCTATTTAAAACATGGCCAATCACATGTATGACGTTACGGTAGTTGGTGGAGGACATGCGGGCTGTGAGGCTGCCTTGGCAGCTGCTCGAATGGGCTGTCAGGTTTTACTGCTCACTATTGACAAGGAAAAGATTGCCCAAATGCCCTGTAACCCGGCGGTTGGGGGCATAGGAAAAGGGCATTTGGTGAAAGAGATTGATGCCCTAGGTGGAGAAATGGGCTTCAATACTGACCAGTCAGGTATCCAGTTTCGCGTATTGAATACCAAAAAAGGTCCTGCGGTCAGGGCTACGCGAGTGCAATGCGATAAAAGTCTTTATGCTCAGTCCATGCAAAACACCTTAATGAGTCAACAGAATCTGAGAATTGTAGAGGGTACGATTGACCGCATTTTGACGAAACAGGGGTCGGTGTGTGGTGTGGTGACCAATGAAGGAGTCATTCTGGAGACCAAGGCCGTTGTGCTCACTTCTGGCACATTTTTAAAGGGACTACTCCATGTTGGATTAAACCATCTCCCTGGAGGACGGGCAGGTGAACCATCGGCGGAACATTTATCGGATTGTATGAAAGATTTTGGATTTGAAGTTGGGAGGCTGAAAACCGGAACACCGCCAAGAATCCATAAAAAATCCATAGATTTTGATGTCATGGTTCCTCAGCCGGGGGATAAGGATCCGCGGCCTTTTTCCTCCAGAACAGGGAAAATTCCCCTTCGTCAAATCGATTGTCATATGACCTATACCAGTGAACAAACACATGAAATTATTAGAAAAAACCTTGATCGTTCCCCAATCTATTCAGGCGTGATTGAGTCCACCGGACCACGCTATTGTCCATCCATTGAGGATAAGATTGTCCGGTTTGCCGATAAAATCCGTCATCAAATCTTTATAGAGCCTGAAATGCTGGACGGGATTTCATTTTATCCAAACGGCATATCAACCAGTTTGCCGGTTGACGTCCAACTGGCGTTCGTTCGCACCATTCCTGGCTTAGAGAAATCTGAATTTCTCAGACCAGGGTATGCCATTGAGTACGATTATTTTCCTCCACGGCAACTTCATGAAACTCTTGAGACCAAATTGGTTGGTGGCCTTTTTCATGCTGGCCAAATTAATGGTACTTCCGGATATGAAGAAGCAGCCGCCCAAGGTATCATGGCAGGAATCAACGCCGCCTTAAAAGTCAAAGGGGAAGCCCCACTGGTTTTAGATAGATCAGAAGCCTATATAGGTGTTTTAATTGATGATTTAATTACCAAAGATGCACGTGAACCCTATCGCATGTTTACCTCAAGGGCTGAATATCGCCTGTTACTTCGGGAAGACAATGCTGATTTTCGATTGAAAGAAAAAGCCTTTGAAATTGGGCTGATTGGACCAGCCGACTTCGAAACATTCCAGAAAAAACGCGAACGGGTCGTCAGGGGATTGGAACAACTTGAACATACATTTCCAAAAATGAGCTCACAAAGCCATGAATTAACCAAAAAACTTGATCCATGGTCCCCAAAAAGTTCATTGGCCCATTTATTGAGGCGACCAGAGGTTTGCTATAGCGATTTACACTCCTGGTTAAATGGGGCACATGAAACTGATAGTGAAATAGTTGAAGCCATTGAAATTGCAGTTAAATACGAAGGTTATATCAAGCGGCAAGAACAGATGATTAATCAATTTAAAAAGCTGGAACACAGAAAGGTTCCTAATGATTTTGATTATGAATCCATAAAAGGATTTTCTCGAGAAGTAGTTGAAAAATTTGTAAAAATTCGACCATCTTCCGTTGGCCAGGCTTCTAGAATATCCGGCGTCACACCTGCAGCCATTTCCCTTCTTCTTGTGTCACTTGAAAAATATAAAAGGGCCAGTTGAAACTGGCCAAGGAAGTATTTCGGCACACCACTTATTTTTCTAATGTTCCACGTGGAACAATCTAATAGCCATAGAATATTTTTGGAAATTTTCTGTGAGGGATCCAGGAAATTTGGATGGACTTTTTCTGAAAAGGTATTGGATTTGTTTTGGTGCTTTTATCGAGAGCTTTGCCTCTGGGAAAATGTGGTGAATCTCACAGGTCTTAAATACGAGAGAGAAAAGATTGTTTTACTTTTTCTTGATTCCCTGAATGCGCAATCGTTTATTGCTGAAAAGGCATGCAACAGAATTGTTGACATAGGAACCGGAGCTGGTTTCCCTGGTATTCCCTTGCAAATTGTCTATCCTGACAAACAGGTTTATTTGGTCGAGGCCAAGGCAAAAAAAGTGGCATTCCTCTTAAATGTTGTGGGAAAGCTCAATCTTTACGGGACAAGTGTCATTCAGCAGAGAATAGAGGATATAGCCAAGAAAGAAGCATTTAATGAAAAGCTGGATATGGCTATGATAAAAGGCGTAAATGTTTCCCATATTACTCCGTATCTAAATAAAATTCTTCATAAAGATGGGAAGCTTATGGTCTTTCGTTCAGAAAATTCAGATGTTACTTGTGCAAATAATGAAATGATGAAATGCAAAGATTTTTCATATGAATTACCTTTTGGATTTGGTAAACGAACAATTGAATTATTGGAGTTCCGTTAGGAGATTCTAGTCAAAGTTTAAATGTTCCACGTGGAACTATTTTTTGGTGTCAATTTTTGGCATAGTTAGGCCATGAAAAAAATAATTGCCATTGCAAATCAAAAAGGTGGGGTGGGGAAGACCACGACATCAGTGAATATAGCTGCAGCTTTGGCAATGTCAGGGGAAAAGGTCTTACTGGTTGATTTGGATCCTCAGGCCAATGCCAGTAGTGGAGTGTCTGTTGAGGCGACCAACGGGTCAATATATGAGTGCCTCATGGAGCGGTCGTTTAATTGTAGCGTAATTTTACCTACTGGAATTAATGGATTATGGATTCTTCCATCCAAGGCGGATTTGGTGGGGGCGGAGGTAGAGCTCGCTGCAGTAGACGACCGTGAGGGCGTCCTGAAAAGTGTACTAACAGGTATTGGGGGATATGATTATTTTGTACTGGACTGTCCTCCGGCACTGGGTTTGTTAACGATTAATGCATTGGTGGCGGCCACCGACCTTATCATCCCTGTCCAGTGTGAGTATTTTGCGATGGAGGGATTGGGACGTCTTCTGGGAAATGTAGAGCGGATTCGGGAGTCCTACAATCCAGATTTAGATCTTCTGGGAATTGTGTTGACGATGTATGATTCCCGGATTAATCTGTCGCGGCAAGTTCAGGATGAAATTCGCGAGTATTTTAAGGAAAAAGTCTTTCAAACGGTGATTCCCAGGAACGTGGCTCTAGCGGAAGCCCCTAGCCACGGAAAACCGGTCTTGTCGTATAATGCGGCTTCAAGCGGTGCGAAAGCCTATCTGGATTTAGTTCAGGAGTTACTGAGCCATGGAAAAGAAAGCGTTGGGTAAGGGCATCCAAGCCCTCCTGCCAGAGAAGAAAACGGTGGTGTGGAAGGTGGAGCAGGACATTCAAATGCTTGCCATTCCACAAATTTTACCAAATCGGTACCAACCGAGGACGGTGTTTTCCGATGAGGAATTGGAGGAACTGGCGAAATCGATCAAAGAACATGGTGTTTTGCAACCTGTCGTCGTGAGGCGGAAGGGAGATGGCATGTTTGAGCTCATCGCCGGAGAGCGCCGGACTCGGGCAGCCAAAATGGCGGGATTACCGGCCATCCCTGCGATTATCAGAAATTCCAACGATGAAAAGGCCTTGGCTCTGGCCTTAATTGAGAATATTCAGCGGCAGGATTTAAATCCCATGGAAGAAGCCCGGGCATATTCCCGACTGATAGGAGAATTTGGCCTGACACAGGATCTTGTTGCCCAGTCGGTGGGAAAAGAGCGGTCTACCATTGCCAACCTTCTCCGGTTGTTGGCCCTGCCGAAAGCGGTTCAGGAAAATGTCCAAAATGGGTCACTTTCTCTAGGGCATGCCAAATTGTTGGCCGGATTATCCTCGGCAGATCAACAAATACGGTTGTCGCAAAAATCGATGACGGAAAGCTTGTCAGTCCGCCAGCTGGAACTCCTTATTGGTGAACGAAAAAAACCTAAGACGTTGGCTATGAAAATAGAACGGAGTCGCCCTTTCCGTAACTTGGAAGATCAACTCCGTAAGCGATTAGGAACGAAGGTTCAAATCAAAGGCGGGACCCGTGGAGGCCAAATGGTCATTCATTTTTTTTCGGATGAAGAGTTGGATCGGATCGCCTCGACCATGTTGGAATAGATTTTGTATATCCACCCTGTGCTCTAACGGTATTCTTCCCGATCGGGCTACGTTAAGGGAAAACTTCCTGGCATGGGGTGCAGGTAGAGTCTGAATAATGTCTGCCATCTAATGAAGGAGGGTTTCCATGTTTGGGATGACGCATTCCGGGAGTAGTCAAAGTTCCATGGATTCTTCGCCAATTCCAGTTGCTCCGGTTAAACCGGCCAATACCGATGCCTCGGATATAGGGGATATTATTGCGTTCGTTGGAGAAGAAGTGACCTTTAAGGGGACCATTCGCTATCAGGGCACGGTTCGGGTTGATGGACGGTTGGAAGGAGAAATTTTTACCGATGGTAATTTGATTATTGGTCAAAAAGCGGTCATTACTGCCAAAATACAAGCAGGAACCATAACCTGTGAAGGTCGTATCACAGGTGATATCGAAGCCAAAGGCCAGGTTAGACTTCTGAATCCTGCGGTTTTTAATGGTTCTATCACCACTCCCTCAATTTCCATTGATGAAGGGGTTCTTTTTAACGGAACTTGCCATATGCCAAGAAAAGGGGAGTCAAAGGCCAAAGACACTAGGCTAGTGATTGAGGTGGAAGAAGCCGTAAAGGTTAAATAAACAGGATTTTCAAGCAGGACAAATCGCCGATTCACAGGACAGGGACAGCCTGGCTCGCCACCCAAGAACCGGTAAACTGGAGGAGGAAAGACCATGTGGGGTGAACAAAAAGACAAGAGTAAGAGAGAGGTGGGACTTGGACAAGAATATTACACCTTTTTGGGAAAGGGTGTAGATTTTAAAGGGAAAGCCCAATTTGAGGGAACGGTACGGGTGGATGGCAACTTCGAAGGAGAAATCACCATTGATGACACGCTCATCATTGGAGAAAGTGCTTTCATTAAGGGTACTATCATCGGTGGAACCATTGTGAGTAGTGGCCGGATTGAAGGTACCGTGACGGCCAATAAAAAAATTGAACTGTTAAAACCGGCCATCCTAAAGGGCGATGTGCATACCCCAACCTTTTCGGTTGAAGCGGGGGTATATTTCCAAGGAATGTGTGATATGGGTACGGCTCCCCAAGGGTCGGTTGAAGTGAACGACCTTGCCCTGTCCAATGGAAAATCTCCTCTTCGAAATCTGGAATCCGATGTCTTGAATAAAAACAGCAAGAGTAAGGTTGAGGCCGAGTCCTTGAAATAGTGAATGAGTGCTGAAATGCAAAAGCCACGGGTCGTGTTGGGTATGAGCGGAGGGGTGGATAGTTCCGTGGCGGCCAAATTACTTCGGGACCAAGGCTATGAAGTTCTTGGTGTGACGCTGAAGGTTTGGGAGGAAGAGGATGGAAAGGCCCCTTCCAAACGCTGGCAGGAACGTGGGTGTTGTAAGGTAGGCATGGCCAGACATGTGGCCGCCCTCCTGAATATTGCCCATCAAGTGGTGGATACCCGTGAGGCTTTTGAAAAAGGTGTGATTGATGACTTCATAGAAGGCTATCTCCAAGGCACCACCCCGAACCCCTGTGTCCGGTGCAATGAACGGGTGAAGTTCGGCGGGTTGTTTCAGGTGGCCGAGCAACTCGGTGCAGACTATGTCGCGACAGGCCACTATGCCAACCTCAGTCATGACACACAGGGAAATTCATTCCTGTCTCGTGGCCGCGATCTCAAAAAAGACCAATCGTATTTTTTATATAGAATTCCAGCCAGATGGCTGTCAAAAATGCTGTTCCCATTGGGACATTTGGAAAAACCGCAAGTCTGGGCCGAAGCCGAAGCCATGGGGCTCCCGGTTGAAGAACTCAAGGAAAGCCAGGAAATCTGTTTTGTAACCCAGGGGGATTATCGGGAATTTCTGAAAGAACATGCTCCTCAGGCGACGAAACCGGGAACCTTTGTGGATGCGGAGGGCCATGAATTGGGGCAACATGAAGGCGTAGCTTTTTACACTCCTGGACAGCGAAAAGGTTTGGGTTTGGCAACCGGCGAGCGAATGTATGTTCAGCGCGTCGAACCGGAAATTAATGTGGTGGTATTAGGGCCGGCCGAAGATTTGTCTTCCTCCTCCTGTATAGTGGCTGACCTCAATGTGTTTGATGCAGAACGGTTACAAAACGGGAGTGTGGTGGAGGTTAAATTCCGGTATGCCTCACATCCTGTTCCGGCCACGGTGGAATGGAAGGATGCCAATACCCTCAATGTACAATTTCATACCCCGGTCCGTGCTTTGAGTCCCGGGCAATCCGCCGTATTTTATTCCGGACCACTCGTGTTAGGTGGGGGGATTATACAGGGCCATTCCGATCCGCTCATCACCCCCAAAAGAAAAAGCGTTTCCTCGCTGACGCCAGCCGGCCGGTAATCCCGCACTTCTTTATTTTATACAGAAAAAATGGCTTGAGAGACTCCGAATCCCTGAGTCGATATTTTCTCCTCATTCAATAAAACCATACGGGCATTTTGAAATTCCTCAAGATTGACTCGATTGTTTTCTCCCGAATCATTCATTATTTGTTGCCCGGAAAGGATAGAAATATGAATGAAGGCCATGGAGTGATTTTCTCTTGCGAGTTAGACGGGGCGGGAACGGCTCGGGATTTGACCTGACCTGAAGTCAGAACCTGGTCCTCAGCCAAGGAAAATTTGTGGGTTCATGCTGATCGCACCGAGTCCGGCATCGAACGCTTATGACAATCAAAGATATGTATTCCACCTTCGCATCCAACAGTGCCCCCAAATCTTCAGGAGAATTTCTCGCCGCATTGACCGATCGTTTGATGGAACGAATGGCTCCGGTCATCAGCCAGCTTGACGAAGAAATTGATGACATTGAAAGTCAGATCATCGGGAGGCCAACCACCGGCTTCGCGGTCGGCTCGGCAGCCTGCGCCGTCAAACCATTACCCTTCGGATGAGAGAAGCGTCACGACGGGCGTTCCTCCAACAGCAGTTGAAAATGGGATCATTTCCAATTAAGTTTAGATAGCACAGTCTCTTCCCCAAACGTGAACTTATAAATCTGTTATTCCGGTTCAAGCGGAAAACAGGATTGAAATTCAACATGCAATTCGTGAAATTTGGATTTGTCTGCATGCTCCTGTGGGTCGGATTAGTTGAGTTAGGTTGGAGTGCGACTATTGTTGGGGGGGATGTGACCGCCCACTGGTCTGGCAAAGGCCGTATGTTTGAAATGGAGAACTACCGGAAGTTTTTCCATGGAGAGGTAAACGGCGTTCTTGAGGAGCGCGCTCCCTTGCAGGAATCACAAGGGCTTTTCAATCGGGCACAGGTACGCTGCCAAGTGTCGATGAATATTGAGCCGCAGACCAAAGCCCGGGACTCTTTTGGAACGTGCACGATGACGATCCCCGACACTCACGAAGTGGTCCATTCCCGATGGACCTGTAAAAGCCTGGCAGAGACTTGCAAAGGAGAATTCACCTGGATGTGGGGAACCGGGCGGTTTACCGGTATTTCCGGCACCACCCTGTTTCAGTCCCGCATAGAAATTGGAGTGACCGATTCTGGGGCCATACACGGTGAGGCCATATGGCCGGAATTCACCTATCAATTGCCCTGACATATCACTCTCGGCTTTTTCGGAATCAAATTCCTCTACAAGCCGGTTTCCATGAACGGTGTGACCGGTCTTCTGGAAATCACGGTCGGTCGGGTCCGCGGTTCCGGAGGTCCGTAGGCCTTCACCATATTTTGTTTTCCGTTCACTTCTGCGGGACACTTGCTCATAGGGATTTTTTTATTGGTTAATTTTAGAGAGTTAAAAACTTCCACTCTGCTCTATAAAGCAAGGAACAGGGGAACATAGCCAGCTATTCCTTGACATTTGAGAGGAAAACTTTACAATCCCCTCCCCGATTTCAGAAATTTCCCCCTTTCCGGACGGTTTCATGACACAAGCCATGGCTCCACAAGAACGAATCATTTTCGCGTTGGATGTTCCTGACAAGCAGGAAGCTGTCAAGCTCCTTGAACAGCTGGAAGGAGTCATATCTTTTTATAAGGTTGGGTGGGAACTATTTTTGTCCGAGGGCCTGGGGTTTATTAGGGAATTGAAAAACCGAGGACATCGGGTATTTTTAGATCTGAAGATCCAGGACGATGTCGATGAAACAGTCAGACGGTATATTCAGGTGGCTGTTCGTGAGCAGGTGGATTTTGTCACGCTCCATGGATCGGAAAAATTATTCGGGACAGCCAGGAAAGCTAAGGGAGGCGCTCCTCTCCAACTGTTGTCCTTGACGCTCCTCTCCAATATGGATGAAGAGGCCATGAAAGATATCGCCTTGCTCGACAATGGAACCGGGTTTAGTTTGCCGTTTAAAAAACCCGAAGACTATGTTCAATGGAAAGCTACTCGAACGTTTGATGCAGGCGCAGATGGGTTCATTGCGTCCGGCAGGTTTGTCAAATTCGTTCGAGGGTTATTTCAGGCCAGCCACCCGCTCATTGTCACCCCGGGAGTCCGGCCTTCCGGTTCCGCCCATGCCGAGCATAAAAATGTTCTGACGCCGACAGAGGCGATTATGAACGGTTCGGATTTCCTAGTGGTCGGCCGACCCATTCGAGATGCACAATCCCCTCATGCCGTTGCTCAGGCGATTGTCCAAGAAATCGCAGAGGCATTGGAGTCCAAGTCCCTCATCTCCTAGTCGGAGGTAATTTTTTTCTTTGGTGTCTGCAGGCCTAATACGGTTGACAGTGTGCATCGCTCATGCTAATTTCCCTTGTTTATCCACGCCATTTAACCTTGCGATACGTGGCTGCCTGGACTCTCTGTAAACCGTGAACAAAAGCACCATCGGGCGCCGATATGCATCGGCGCTCTTCCAACTACTCGATGAATCGGGTATCGAACCCGCACGAAATGCCCTGGAGAGCATTGGTCGGGGTCTGTCCGAAAGCCCCGCTCTCAAGCATGTCCTCGCTTCACCGGTTTTTAAATTTGAAGAAAAGCAGGCTGTCTTGGACGAAATCAGTCAGCACGCTCAAGCCCCTGCCGTCATTCGTGATTTCTTTACCCAATTACTCAAAAAAAACCGGGCGATTCTGCTACCGGAGATTGCCGAGGCTTTCGCCGATTTAGCTGATCAGAAAAAAGGTATCCAGAAGGTATGGGTGACCTCGGCCACGGACTTGGGGACTACTGAACAACAACATATTCAATCCCAATTGAGCCAAACGCTCAAACACGATGTGGGTGTCACCTTTGAAGTGGATCCCAAACTTGTGGCGGGATTGCAGATTAAAATTGGGAGTCTGGTGTTTGATAATACGGTGCTGGGTCGCTTAACCAGTCTTCAAGCCCAGTTGACGAAGGGGTAATTCATGCAAATCAAAGCGGAAGAAATCAGTTCCATCATCAAGGAGAAAATTAAGGGTTTCGACCAGCGTGTCGATGTCCAGGAGCAGGGCTATGTCATCCAAGTGGGTGACAATATCGCCAAGGTCTATGGCCTGGAAGGGGCTATGGCCGGAGAATTGTTGGAATTCCCCGGTGGAATCTTTGGGGTGGCCTTAAACCTGGAAGAAGACAGCGTCGGAGTGGTGTTGTTGGGAGAAGATACCGGGATTCGCGAGGGTGATCCAGTCAAACGTACCGGCCGTATTGCCGAAGTTCCCGTGGGTGAGGCGTTGGTTGGACGCGTGGTGGATGCGATCGGCACTCCAATTGACGGGAAAGGACCTATACACGCCAAGGAAACGCGACTCATTGAAGTGCGTGCTCCCGGTGTGGTGGAACGGCAATCTGTCGGAGAACCGCTGCAGACCGGGCTCAAAGCCATTGATGCCATGATTCCCATTGGTCGAGGACAACGTGAGTTGATTATCGGAGACCGCCAAACGGGTAAAACCGCCATTGCCGTGGACACGATCATTAACCAAAAGGGCTTGAACGTGTTCTGCATCTATGTGGCGATTGGACAAAAGCGGTCAACGGTGGCCCGAGTGGTCAAAACCCTGGAAGACCATGGTGCCATGGAATACACCACGGTCGTTTCGGCTACGGCGAGTGATGCCGCTTCGCTCCAATTCTTTGCCCCCTATGCAGGGGTCTCCATGGGCGAATATTTCCGGGATAACGGCAAACATGCCCTGATTGTGTATGACGACTTGTCCAAGCATGCGACCGCATACCGGCAATTATCCTTGTTGCTCCGACGACCTCCCGGGCGTGAAGCCTATCCGGGAGATGTCTTCTTCCTTCACTCCCGGTTACTTGAACGAGCGGCTAAATTAAGTGATGAAAACGGAGCAGGCAGTTTAACGGCGCTTCCTATTATTGAAACGCAAGCCGGTGACGTATCAGCCTATATTCCCACCAATGTCATTTCCATCACGGACGGACAGATTTATTTGGCCGCCGACCTGTTTTATTCCGGTATTCGGCCGGCCATTAATGTGGGTCTGTCGGTGTCTCGGGTGGGTGGTGCCGCCCAAATTAAAACCATGAAACAGGTGGCTGGAACCCTCCGGTTGGATCTGGCGCAGTACCGGGAAATGGCGGCCTTCGCACAATTCGGCAGTGAGTTGGACAAAGCCACCCAGGCACAGTTGGCACGAGGGGCTCGCATGGTGGAAATGCTCAAACAGGAGCAATACAAACCGATGCCGGTCGCCGACCAGGTGTTATCGATTTTCGCCGGGGTAAACGGATTTGTGGATAATGTTCCGGTCAATAAAATTCGGGAATTCGAGCAGGGCCTTCTAGCCTTTATCAAGGAAAAATATCCGCAGGTTCGAGACGATGTGAAAACGAAGAAAAAAATTGATGAGGAGTTTGGTGGGCAACTCAAACAAATTATCAATGAATTTAAAAAAGCCAAAGGGTACGAGCAAGCTTCCTAACGAACTACCATGCCAAGTCTGCAAAGCCTTCGACGGAAGATCGCTTCCGTCAAAAATACTCAGAAAATCACCAAAGCCATGAAAATGGTGGCGGCAGCCAAGCTCAAGCGGGCACAGGATCGTATTCTGTCGGCCAGGCCTTATGCGCATAAGCTTCGGGATGTCATGGGTAATCTGAGCAGTCGTGTGAACCGGGATTCACACCCTCTGTTCAAACGTCGGGACGGGAAGAAAATTGAGTTGGTGGTGGTCACCAGCGATCGTGGATTATGCGGAGCCTTCAACACCAATATTCTTCGTCGGGCGGTGGAATTCCTGGAGCAGCAGTCCAAGCAGGGCCAACAGGTGTCCGTAAGTCTGGTCGGGCGGAAATCCATAGATTTTTTCCGCCGCCGAAATTGGACCATTCGTCAGCAGTGGGGCGGGGTGTTTGACCGGCTGAGCTATGAGCACGCTTTGGATATTGGACAGAACATTATGTCCCAATACCATGAAGGCACGTTTGACCAATTGTATGTTGTCTATAATGAATTCAAATCAGTGATGCAGCAACAGGTAATCGTCGAAAAATTTCTTCCGATTGAACCGCCTCAGGAAACCGCAACTGAGGAAGCCTCAAGTGTCGGGGGTTACCTGTATGAGCCTGATGAACGGGATTTACTGGAAACGCTGTTGCCCAAACATTTTGAAATTCAGACCTTCAGGGTATTCCTGGAGTCAGCCGCCGCCGAACAAGCTGCCCGGATGACCGCCATGGATGGGGCGACCCGAAATGCCGGAGAACTCATTAAAAAGGTGACACTGTTCTATAACAAAACCAGGCAGGCGGCCATTACAAAAGAACTCATGGATATCGTGGGAGGCGCAGAGGCCTTGAAATAAACCAAGGTTCCTGTTGGGCCGGTGAGAACCCCAACGGATAGCTGCTGGGAACCTTTCTCAACCAAGGAGAATATGGTGGGTACGGATGTAGAAAACGGAAAAGTTATTCAGGTAATCGGACCAGTGGTGGACGTGGAGTTCCCTCCCGGAAAGCTTCCCTATATTTTTAATGCGTTGACGATCAGTCAGGGCGGTGACGGGAAGAGTGGGGAATCAACGACGAATTTGACGATGGAAGTGGCTCAACATCTGGGAGAAAACCGGGTGCGTGCCGTGGCCATGTCCTCCACCGATGGGTTGGTTCGTGGGATGATCGTGAAAGATACCGGGGCAGCCATCTCCGTTCCAGTCGGACGAGAAACCCTGGGTCGTGTCGTGAATGTGTTGGGAGACCCTGTGGATGGCTTTGGACCGGTGCAAACCAACAAACGATGGTCCATTCACCGTCCGGCTCCCCCGCTGGAAGAACAAGAAACCAAAACAGAAATCCTGGAAACCGGAATTAAGGTCATCGACCTTCTTGAGCCCTATGCCAAAGGTGGAAAGGTCGGCCTCTTCGGTGGTGCCGGTGTCGGTAAAACCGTCATCATCATGGAACTCATCAATAACATCGCGTTGCACCATGGTGGCTTTTCGGTCTTTGCCGGTGTGGGAGAGCGAACCCGTGAAGGGAATGATCTCTGGCATGAAATGCAGGAGTCGAAGGTCATCGATCCCAAGGACTTTTCAAAGTCCAAAGCGGCTCTCGTGTATGGACAGATGAACGAACCGCCTGGCGCACGACTTCGTGTCGGGTTAACCGGTCTGACCATTGCGGAATATTTCCGGGATGAAGAACATCAGGACGTGTTGTTGTTTGTGGATAACATTTTCCGATTCACCCAAGCCGGCTCCGAGGTTTCGGCCTTGTTGGGCCGTATGCCGTCGGCGGTGGGCTACCAACCAACCTTGGGAACGGAGATGGGAACCCTTCAAGAGCGCATTACCTCCACCAAAAAAGGGTCCATTACCTCGGTGCAGGCCATTTATGTGCCGGCGGACGACTTAACAGACCCCGCACCGGCCACCGCGTTTGCGCATCTTGATGCGACCACCGTGCTGTCGCGTGGTTTGGCGGAGCTGGGTATTTATCCGGCGGTGGATCCCTTGGACTCCACCTCCAGGATTTTGGATCCCCATATTTTGGGAGAAGACCATTACGGGGTTGTGCAGAAAGTGCAGGGGACGCTCCAACGATACAAAGATCTTCAGGACATCATTGCGATTTTGGGAATGGACGAACTGTCGGAAGAGGATAAGCAAACGGTGGCCAGAGCACGGAAACTGCAACGGTTCCTTTCGCAACCGTTCCATGTGGCGGAAGCCTTCACTGGCGCTCCAGGAAAATATGTGAAATTGGCCGATACCGTTCGTAGTTTTAAGGAAATCGTTGATGGCAAATACGACCATCTTCCCGAGCAGGCGTTTTACATGGTTGGGCCGATTGATGAAGCCATCGAAAAAGCCAAAAAACTTGGTTACAAAACGTAATGGCCAGTATGACAGGCACATCTCCTGGAAAAATCCTTTTGGAAGTGGTCACTCCCGACCACCTCTTGCTCAGCAAAGAGGTGGACTACGTCTCTGCACCGGGAAGTGAAGGCGACTTTGGTGTGCTTCCGGGGCATTGTCATTTTCTCACCACCCTGCGAATCGGAGAATTGCAATTTCGCGTCGGCGAAAAAATTGAGTATATGTCGGTGTTGTGGGGTTTTGTGGAAGTGACTCCGACCAAGGTTACCGTGTTGGCCGAAGTTGCCGAAAAAGCCGAAGACATCGACGTGGACCGCGCTGAGGCTGCCGTCAGAAAAGCTGAAGAACAGATGGAGCGCGGAGGCCTGCCTTCTGAAGTGGAAGAAGCACGAGTCAGTCTGGAAA
Source organism: Nitrospirales bacterium (assembly GCA_050248735.1). Classification (GTDB taxonomy): domain Bacteria; phylum Nitrospirota; class Nitrospiria; order Nitrospirales; family UBA8639; genus JACKFE01. Next base: position 108,740 of record JBFWRU010000009.1, read on the forward strand.
AGGCCCGTCTTCGCAAGAAAATTGCCGATCGACACCGTCAGCAAGGCGGACAGCGTGTTCCTTAACTCCTGATAGTCTCACTCCCTATCCGTCATATGCCGCATGTTTCCACGCGGACGGAGTTCATGGTCACCGCAGGCGAAACTCCTAAGCGGCTTGATCATTTTCTCGCAAACCGCGAGCCCTACTTCTCCCGTACCATTTTGCAGCGACTTATTGAGGATGGCCATATCACCATCAATGGTCATGGCGTTAAGCCGAGTCATAAGGTCAGGCCCGGTGAAACCATTGTCATGGTGGTTCCCCGTCCGGAGCCCCTTGAAATTCAGCCTGAAGATATTCCTCTCGACATTTTGTATGAAGACGCATCCCTTCTGGTTCTGAACAAACCCGCCGGCCTGGTCGTCCATCCTGCCCCAGGGCATTGGACCGGCACCCTCGTCAATGCGCTCTTGCACCATATTCGCCAAGGCGATGCACATCTTTCCTCCATTGGAGGCAAAGAACGACCAGGACTTGTCCACCGGTTGGACAAAGAGACCACGGGAGTCCTGGTGATCGCCAAAACGGATCATGCTCATCGAGGTTTGGCCGCTCAATTCAAAACTCACAGCATCACACGGGTTTACGAAGCCCTGGTGTGGCACGGGCCCCACAAAAAGGAAGGGAAAATCGAACTGTCAATCGGACGTGACACCAAAGATCGGAAAACTTTCTCAACCCGGACGACTCGACCTAAGGAATCGCTGACGACCTATCGAGTCAAAGAACGATTTGGATTCTTGGCCTCTCATGTAGAATTGTTTCCAGGAACCGGTCGCACTCATCAATTGCGGGTTCATCTCAAAGCCATCGGATGTCCCATCTTGGGAGATCAAACCTACGGGGGCAAGAAAGTAATGGAGGTTGAAGGTCTAGCCGTTCCACGAGTGATGTTGCATGCTAAAGTTTTAGGATTCGTTCATCCCGAAACGGGAAACTTCCAGGAGTTTTGTGCTCCGTTGCCAGAGGATATGGCGCAGGTGCTTGGCACCTTGGAAGGGATGCGAAATTCATCCTAATATTATATTGACAGTCCAACTCAGTGATAGAGTAAATTGAATTTCATGGGAAAAGAAGCCAAAATCGAACCGGGTCAGGTGTTGGATTCGCTGGGGGAACTTATTGCGCATCTCGGCGCGTTTGCGGCCAAGGTCCCGGCCCACTCCGTCATGGCCTTACCCGGAGGTCTTCGGCCGACGGAAGAGGCCATAGAAAAATATGAAGAAACCGTTTATAAGTTTCGCGACCGGGCCGGACTGACCTATAAAGTGCTCCCTCCCTTGTTTATCCAGTCGTTGGAAGCGTTTGAAGCCGGGAAGGTGTTTGATGCCGTGCCCCCTCTGAGGCAATCCGTGGAGCATTTAGTTGAAAAACATCATCAACAAACGGTCATATTTACCCCACCCCAACAACAACGATTGCGGGAATATCACCACCGACTGGAAAAGATCGTTCCCGAAGCCACACAACCGGAAATAGATCTACCCCACCCGGAATCCTATTAAGGTTCTTGGGAAAATCTGAAAAATGTCTGTAAAAAAACATTCGGGCGAGTGATATCACTTCTCCGTTCTGAGTTGATTGTCTTTTTCATATCTGAATTTTGGGGATAGGATCTTTTTGGGAATGAAGGAATTTTAATTCCAGGTTGCTGGTGGGAACTGTTGAAGGGTCATACGAAGCATAAGGCGGTCCCAGGTGGAGGAAGGGGGCCAAACTATTCTCCAATTCCCACCCTTATGGTGGAGACCATTCCCGATTAAGGCCAAACTGGCTATGGTCTGCTCGTCGGTATAAGAGATCCGTTTCAAATTCATGATAAAGGTAGTCATACCCAGGCGGAATGATCGAAAGACCAAAAGTCCCACCTCTTTAGCCAGGACTTGGTCTATTTGTCCATCTATATGAATGAGAAGCGTGTTGTCAGCCAAACATTCGGTGGTAATCATGTCAGTCCTCCGATTTCTTATGATATGGCCATGTTGACCGGTCTCTGTATTCAAACCTAAATTGGCCAGGGTCACTATTACTCAGATGAGGGATGATTGATCAGAGTAACCGGTAGAAATGTATGACAAACCAAAATGAAATGGCCAATTCAATGGGAAGATTGATTCACGTCCCCCCAAAACTAACGATCAGGATTTCCAGTATGGAAAATGGCGCTGTTGGAGATGATGGTGACTTCGTTATTGTTGAAAGGCTAGCTGCCTATCTAAAATGACTCTTAGAGAGAAAAAGTTGACGGGTCTTTGGAATGATCGGTATAACAGCCGGGACACTCGAAAAAATACGTAGGCAATACAGACATTATCACGCGCCCGTAGCTCAATGGATAGAGCATTGGACTTCGGATCCAAGGGTTGGGGGTTCGACTCCCTCCGGGCGCGCCAGTTTCCTGATCATGAAAGATTCTGGGTCTTTACCCCGCACTTGGTCGATTATTTTCTATTTTTGCTGAGAGGCCATAGCCATCTTTCGTAAAGCTTTTTGAAATTTCCCACCCGGTAGGAATGTGTATTGGGGTGTACCTGATATTCATTCTTGGCCCTCAATTTCCAATTCTGCTCGTTTAAATTCCTATGCCAACCAATTGGCCTTCTGTTTTCAACCGCACATGGTTTCATCTGGTGCTTCTGATTCTCATTGGCCTTCAGGCTTTTTTTGCCAATATTCAGGGTTCGCTGTTTGGGGAAATGGAGGGATTATACGCAAATGTCACTCATCATATGATGAGTGGCGGTAATTATTTTTATATCACCATGCCGGAGGGGCCGTATTTTAACAAACCCCCATTGTTCTTTTGGGTCCAAGCCGCATTAATCAATGGGATCGGGTGGAGCGAAGTCGCCTTGCGTCTACCGTCTGCTCTGGCCAGTATGGGAACGATGATCGTGACCTATTTCTTTGGACGCTTCCTCTTCTCGGCGGTGGCAGGATTTTGGGCTGCTCTGGTGGTCGGTAGCTGTTATGCCGGCTTATGGTTCGGCCCCTTGGGTATCATCGATCCGGTGCTGACATTTTTTATGACTCTGGGCCTGTATGCCTGGGCCAGGGCCTACTTTGAAGACCATTCGAGCTGGTGGTATGTCGTGGGGTTTGTGGCCTTGTCTTTCGGAACAATGGTGAAGTCCTTTCATGGAGTGGCCTTACCCGCTTTGATGTTTGGGCTGTTTCTGTTGACACAACGGGATGCGGGTCCCTTACGGCGCAGAGAATTCTGGTATGGGTTGATGGCCTGTGCCATTTTGTTGACCGGATATTTCATGCTGTTGAGTCAGGAGTTTCGGGATCATTTTCTCATAAGAGAAACTTTCTGGCGACTGACCGCACAGGTGGGTGACCAGCAACGATCGGCTTTAGAGGCCTTTTGGGGAAAGCGTCCCATTCACTGGTACGCGTATACGATATGGTTTGACCTGTTCCCCTGGTCAGTGCTGATGCCGGTTGGTTTATTCGTTCTCTGGAAACGGGGTCCCTGGCTGCAGGCTCCGAAGGAAGGTTGGGTCTGGTGGTGGGTGGTCGGATATTTTCTGGCTTTCAGTCTGGTTCCGGAAAAACATGAACGGTATTTATTACCCCTTGTGCCGGCTATCGGTTTGGTGGTGGGCTATCTATTCCATAAAATTATGGTTGAGACTCCAGGTGGAGTCCCCAACAAGGTATTGCGAATCCTTATTGGGTTGGCCGGTACGGCTTTTGTGGTCCTGGCATTTCTCGGGCCGCTATTATTGCAGAAAAAATGGTTTGTATCCCTCGATATAATTCCCCTTCCCATGCAAATCTGTTTGAGTATTCTTGGGATCGCTGTCATCGGTTTGGCTCTTCGTGCTCACATGACCAATGCGTTACTGGGAATTGGAGGGCTGGCACTTGCGCTCATGTTGACAGTAACGGAGCGTATTATTCCTGGGATTCTGGCAAGTGGTTCGCCTCGTCAGGTGGTGCTGGACATACAACAGACCTTGGAAAACCCTAACGATCCCATTCTGGGATTTCAATCGTGGGATTGGCGGGGCGATGAAGATGTGTTTTATATGGATTCATGGCATGGTCACTCTCGGCTTGTGGCCCAGGGGCTTCCGAACGATTTGGCCATGCATGCATTAACCCGAGAGGTGTCATTGGCAGGAAAACTGCCTATGTTCATGACGGAAGATCAATTCCAACAGGTGAAAACCGACATGCCGGGGTTGGAAGCAAAAGTGCTGATGCAGTTTTATCGATCGAAGAGAAAAATTGTTCTTGTTTCCCTTGAGAACAAGAGAGGGGCAGACAGGGGGGTGTGATAAGAGCTTAGGCGTGGTGAACTGACGAGGTAACCGACTGTGTTTCCGTGAAAAACGTTGACGCAGAGCCTGAAAATGAGATCACCATTATGCAAGGCTCATTACACGCGGGTACGATTAAAAGTGGAAAGAAATGCCCCCATATAGTCCGTGGGAGGAATAGGTTCCCTTAATGAATGATTCGCTAAACTGGAATTTGGTGTAATTATATTTGTATTCCGTAAAGAGCGCGACCTGGTCATTAAAGTAAAATCGCAAACCGCCAAGGGCATTCACCCCAGGAGAATAATCCGTGTCTGAACCTGAGGAACTGGATAATGTTCCAATAAAGGCGCCCACGCCGGCTCCCGCATATGGTTCGACGTAATATCCCGGAAACCGCAAAATAAGATTTACTGCCGGGGTGATGACTCGGAAATGAGTCCCGGCCACGCTGGATAGGGTAATGGATGAACCGCCAACGCTTGCGGTGACCGTTTGCTGTTTGATGTGGGGATTGGAGGTAAAGGCTTCAAACTCCAAGCCTAACCAGTTAAATCGGTCCGGGAAAAAGTACCCGATTTTGACTCCATACCCTAGGGCATTTTTGAGATCCTGATCGTTGAGCGTGATGCCTTTCGCGCTTTTGATGCCTTCGACATCTGCCCAATCATTTGGCCTTGAAAATCCGAATTGTCCACCGACATACCATTCTGCTTGAGAGAGGGTTGGAAGGAGGATAAGTAACAGGGTGATCAATTGTATGATGGTTTTCTGGTTTCGCAGCATCACGAACTCCTAATAGGTAAAATCTTTGCTAATGGGAGCCTCAGGAGGGTATAAAAATTGATGATTTTCCTGAGCAGTTCCCGTAAAAAAAAATATGAAAAATCGCTTGCTCATTCTTATCGGGTAAACAATAGAATCCTTTAGCAAAGGCGAAGATCAGGCTGATTTTCGCGAGAAATGATTCGAAAGGAGACGGAACAATGCTGCTTTATCGTGCGGTCTTAGTGATGTTTGGCATTCTGGCTGTTAGCGCACAAGTTGAGGCGAAGATCCAACTGCAATCCATTCTTTATCAACATGGAGAGGCGAAACTGGAAGGGGTATTGGCTTGGGATGATTCGATAAAAAGCAAACGGCCGGGAATTCTCATCGTCCACGAATGGTGGGGGTTGAATGACTATGTCCGGACACGGGCCGAGCAGTTGGCGGGTCTAGGTTATGTGGCGTTTGCCGTTGATATGTATGGAAAAGGAAAAGTGACCGACCATGGTGACCAGGCCAGTCAATGGGCAAAGGAAGTAACCGGCAATCTATCAGTGTGGCAAGCCCGGGCTCTGGAAGGTTTAAAGGTTTTAGAGGCTCATCCCCAGGTTGATCCCCAAAAATTGGGTGCCATTGGATATTGCTTCGGTGGGGCCACCGTCATGCAATTGGTCTATGGCGGTGCCCCGGTCAAAGGGATAGTCAGTTTTCATGGTTCACTCCCGATTCCTCCTGCGTCCCAATCGATCAACAGTTCAGCCAAAATTCTCATAGCTCATGGTGAGGCTGACCCGTTTCTCACACCGGAACATATCGGGAATTTTAAGACATTTTTAGACCAATCCCGGCTGGATTGGCACATGGTAATCTATGGTGGGGCTCAACATAGCTTTACCAATCCCTCAGCCAGCCAATACGGAATGAAGGGTGTGCAATATCAGGAACAAGCAGACCGTCGATCCTGGAAGCATATGCAGGTGTTTTTTGACGAAATTTTTCAATGAGAAGTTGGAAGACTCATTCCGGTTAAAAAAGGTAAGAAGTAGAAAAGAAAATTCTGCATGTGCCTCCGATGAAAGCATGCGGTCGGTATTATCAGAAAAAGTTCCGACTAGAAATTAAAAAAACTGAGGAAAGCTCTGCTGTAACGCCTTGTGTAACATCTCAGCAAACCTTTCACCGGCTTTCCCGTTGGGATGCGCATCGGTAGGGGTGACCCAAAGCGATGAGGGATCTTCCCCCACGACAGAGGGCAGAAGATCGACAAATGGCATGCCATGCTTTTGGGCCTCTCCAAGCACAAGGTGCTGGACATTTTGAAAGGGATAGGGAGCCAACTCATGAAGTTCGGGATAATGGGCCAGAAGAAGAGCAATCCCGTGTTTTTTGCAAAAATCTGACAATCGGGCTAGAGCCTCCTGGGTGGCCAGCCAACCTGGCTCTTGAGACCGATACAGGTTTTGATAATAGGTTTTCCAATCACTATGGCCTAAATACATTCGTTTGACGATATCGATTCGGCCGGCCAGATAGACCGCAGAGTAGAGGTTTTCGATTAACAAGTTTTCTTTACGTGTAGGAGTGGGCTCCGCATCGTTGATAAAGTAGTTGAGCACGACGATATCAGGCTGAAATCGATAACCTGTGTGAAGAAAATAAGCCACTTGCATGGCCGTGTTGCTGTTTCCAATTCCGGTGTTGAGGACTTCGTAGTGTTGTTTATCAGGAGCCTGATTTAACCTTTTCTCTAGAATGTTGGATGTGACTCCCTCTGGGGGAGCCCCCCATCCAAAGGTTATAGAATCTCCCAACATCATGATACGGATGACATTTGACGGTTTCTCCAAGGTATATTCCTGGTCGCGCCAGCCATGGGAGTTGATGGAAACAGGGACTCCCATGTATATGCCGGATTGACCGGGAACATGCTCATGGCCCATTCCTGATATGGAACTGACTCGTTTAAGATCCTTGGCATACCGCCACATTTCAATATCAAAATTCTGTCCATCCGTTTGAGTCAAGCGGACATAGCCTTCAAGCATTACCAAGCTGAGCAGTGTTCCAAATAGAGTGAGGACAAGGGCAAAAAGGAAGTTTTTCACAGGAGTCCAAATTGAAGGAGTATAAAGTTTTCGGTGATGGTGAACCCTGGCGTTAGGCAGGGTGGTTAGACGAAGAAAGGTTCGACAGTAATAATGATATGAGAATGAGATGGTTATACCGTATTTCCCTCAGAGAGGAAAAGGGTTTTCGGCTGCCCCGGTTTTCTTGTTGAACCATACAGAGACCAAAAAGGAAAATGACCTCGGATTCAAGGATCACTAACCCAATATCGTTGAGGGTTCTTATTGGAACTTTTGAGATTTTACCCTATTATCTCCTATAAAACTCACTTATAATTAGGGCTGTAGAATTTTCCAGAGTATCTGGCCACCGGAAAATGCTTATTCATAAGTGACAGGAAGTAGACTCCATGCCTAGTCCCCGTTATTTGAATCGATGACAACGAATCCAGAAAAATCCCATTCGATCCTCGGCGTGTCAGCCTATTACCACGATAGTGCCGCCTGTCTGGTCCAGGATGGCCGAATAGTGGCCGCGGCACAGGAGGAGCGCTTTACCCGCAAGAAACATGATGCCGGATTTCCGAAGTGTGCGGTGGATTTTTGCCTCCGCCACGGAGGGTTGACACTCAATGCCGTGGATTATCTGGTGTTTTATGACAAGCCACTGGTGAAATTTGAACGGTTGCTGGAAACGTATCTGTCCTATGCGCCACAGGGTATTCGCTCATTTATTACCGCCATGCCCGTGTGGTTAAAAGAAAAACTTTTTCTGCGTAAACTGCTGGAAGACGCGTTTCGCGAGGTCGGGGGGCTGGGGAAAAAAAGTCCTCTTCCCCCCATATTATTTGGTGAACATCATGAATCGCATGCGGCTGCGGCGTTTTTCCCGTCCCCGTATCAAGAGGCGGTCGTGCTGTGTATGGACGGAGTGGGTGAATGGGCCACCACGTCGGCGTGGGTTGGCCGGGGGAACAAACTGACGCCCCTCTGGGAAATCCCCTTTCCCCATTCGATAGGATTGCTGTACTCGGCTTTCACTTACTATACCGGCTTCAAGGTGAATTCTGGTGAATACAAAGTCATGGGCCTGGCTCCCTATGGAGAACCCAAGTTTGTCAAAACCATTTTGGATCATCTGATGGATGTAAAACCGGATGGGACATTTCGGCTCAACATGGACTATTTCGATTATTGTACCGGCCTTCGGATGACCAACAAAAAATTCGATGGTCTGTTTGGCGGTCCGCCTCGTGAGCCGGAGAGTGCACTCACGCAACGAGAGATGGATTTGGCCAGATCTGTTCAGGAAGTGACCGAACTGGTCATGCTGCGGTTGGCCAATAGTCTGCATCAGGAAACCGGCATACCCAATCTGTGCTTATCGGGTGGCGTGGCCTTGAATTGCGTGGGCAATGGGCGGGTGCTTCGGGAAGGACCTTTTGCAAACTTATGGATTCAACCGGCTGCCGGGGATGCCGGAAGTGCGCTAGGCGCGGCGTTAAACGTCCATTATCAATTTTTGGGTCAGGTCAGAAACCCTGAAGGTCCTCATGATGCCATGCGTGGGAGCTATTTAGGTCCGCATTTTTCCAATGAACAGATCGAAAAGATCTTGCATACTCTCGATGCGAAATTTGAACGGGTGGAAGATCCCGATCTCTTCACCCGGGTGGCAAACCATTTGGCGCATGAAAAGGTCATTGGCTGGTTCCAGGGACCGATGGAATTCGGCCCGCGGGCTTTAGGAGGACGGAGCATACTGGGAGATCCCCGTAGTGAAAAAATGCAATCGGTCATGAACCTGAAAATTAAATATCGTGAATCATTTCGTCCCTTCGCCCCCTCGGTTTTGAGAGAGCGCGTGGCGGATTTTTTTGAAATGGATACCGATAGCCCCTATATGCTTCTGGTTGCCCCGGTTGTGGAAAAACGGCGTCGAATGTTGGAGGCAGACCAACAGAAACTGTGGGGCATTGAGCTCTTGAACGTTCCCAAGTCCGATATTCCGGCCGTGACCCATGTGGATTACTCAGCCAGGGTTCAGACGGTATCACCCACAGTGAATCCCCGTTACTATAAACTGCTCAAGGCCTTTGAAGGGCAAACAGGTTGTGGGGTGCTCATCAATACCTCCTTCAATGTCCGGGGGGAGCCGATCGTATGTACGCCGGAGGATGCCTATCGCTGTTTCATGCGGACGGAAATGGACGTGCTGGTTCTAGAAAACTGCATCCTGCTCAAAGAAGACCAAAAGCCGGTTCCCAAAGATGAAGCTTGGATGAAAGAATTTGAATTGGATTAGGATCTACAATACGATCATAATGGCTACTGCAACCCATCAACGAAAATCTCCTCTTCCAGCCCAACTCCGGTCGTTTGGACTTCTTATGGCCGGGGTGTTTCTCCTGATTACCCTCTGGCCTCTCATGATCCATGGCGAAGCGATTCGACTGTGGGCAGGACTCATTGGCGGGGCTTTTGGCCTATTAGGCCTCATCTGGCCCACGGGCCTTGAACCTGTTCATCGAATATGGATGATTATCGGGGAAAAACTGGGTTGGGTAAATTCCCGAATTATTCTGGGCATTATGTTTTATGGCATTTTTACGCCGGTGGCCCTGATGATGAGCCTCATGGGGAAGCGTCCGATTCAAAAGGGGTATGATTCCAAGGCGGATACCTATCGCGTGCTCAAAGAGGCTCGCGATCCCAAACATGTTTTGAAACCATTTTAGAGAGGATGCAGGCATGACGAGTTTCCTGGGAGAATTATGGGATTTTATGCGCGAACGGAAAAAGTTCTGGCTGGCTCCCATTATTATCATGTTGTTGCTGTTAGGGGCTTTGATCATTCTCAGTGAAGGATCAGCCGTGGCTCCGTTTATCTATACCTTGTTTTAAATTTGGCCGGGGTTTCTGTGAATGGGATTTCATCGGAAGTTCTCCATCGATTCAGGAACGGCTCTCCTCACAAATTCTGATTAGATCGGTTCATAGCCCTGGTCCCAAAAATTATGGAAAAATCAATCAGAATCTGACCTCTCACTAACAAAGGAGGGAGCGTGTCGCTCCCTCCTTTTCCTGCCCCGTTGGTCCTTGGTCTGAACAAGAGTCCGCTTCCGGTTCACTCTATGGTTTGGATTGACTGGCAGCATCTACCTCTTTCTGCGATCCCTGGTCAGGCGGAACGATGCTGGATCGAATTTCCTGTGAAGGATTCACAGCCTGCGCATCATGGAAGCTTGCCGCCTGCTGAAGGGAATCTTTCTGGGTTGGGGGAGATTGTCCTGGATCATTAGCCACCGATTGTCCCGTCACAGGGCTCTTGGCATCTCCCATGGGATAGCCCGGATGGTTGGGCAGCATGCCCGGGTTTCCAAAAACCAGGCAACCAGGAAACAGGAGAAAACTGGTTATCATTATTATGACTGATACTTTTGTCTTCATCGCCCTCCCTCCTTTTGGAATAATGGACCAGGGGCTGGTGGAATTTGAGGAATGTATCCTCAAAAGCCAAATACCGACACTGAAACCCGCAATTCGTTCCGACAAGACAAGTCAACTGTCTTCTCAATGATCGGCCTTCCTGAAATTGGGAGCCAATTTACAGTCGGAACGGGAAAGAGATGTTCCTTAAGCCCGAGCAGTCCCAGCGGAGATGTGCAGGAGGATTTCTTGAGGGTGTAGAATAATACATATGCCCTCCTTTGGTGGGCGGTGGGAATAAGAGATATTAAATTTTATTCCCTCTTTTTCCAGTTGAGCAAGCCTTGAAAGGAATGGCAGGGGGATGAGATCCTGTAGAAGGGGAAAGCCATGTTTTTGTTAGATAATTTCAAAGGTACAGGGTCAACAGTCCTTGGCGCTTTTTCGTGTGAATGCACCGGGTTCCTCGATCAAGGAATGAAAAAACAGCAAACCATTGTGGTTATTTTGTATAGAAAGGAATGCCATGTCGGCGTTATTGAGTAGGCACAAGATATTAATTGGTATACTGGGACTGATGGCGGTCGTCTCTGTTGGTTGGGCAAGCCCTGCCGGGATTCATATCCTTATTGACGGGTTATCTCCCTATTATTCTCCATACGTGGCTTCCGTGGTTACGGGAAGTCCTGTTGTATGGACCAATCCCACACCCAGCCCTCATACCGTGACGCATGATGGATGTAGGGATTCAGGGCCTTGTATGTTTGATTCTGGAGCCATTCTTCCCGGTGGATCTTATCAACTACCCATTCTCCCTCCAGGCCGGTATCCGTATCATTGCACCTTACACCCGATAATGCGTGGCATCCTGGAGGTGCAGGAGCACCAGATGCCTGCTTCTACCTAAACGGTTGTGGATAATTCTTCCATCAAGTTGAGAAACGCCGACTGAGAGATTTTCAGTATTAGCTGACACACAATTCCCCTTGACTCTGAAAAATGGGGAATTATTATGTTCTAGAATACGTAAACTCTGAAATAGGCCAGGATTCACTTTTCTATCTGTCCTGGTACCAATACAATAAAAAGGCAAAAAACCGGAACGCAGGTTTATTGATTTGCCTGTCGTATCGAGTTCAACTCAAGACCCATGTCGAGATTTGAACACCCAACAGCATTCCCCGATTTATTCATTCAGAGTAGCCAGGAGAACGAAGGAGATAAGCCCTTCTTCCGCCCTCCCCTGCTAATGACCTCGGTACAGGGTTCACTGACCGGTTGGATGAACACCACGCAAACAAATACTCGGCTTGAAAAGGTGGAATTTTGCAGAAAGGTCCGCCCGAGAGGGTACTATGCTAAAAATGGTTGAAATACAACATTTGACCAAATCCTTCGGTTCGATCCTGGCGGTGAATGGTGTTTCATTCACGGTCGGCCAGGGGGAAGTGCTGGGGTTTTTGGGTCCGAATGGCGCGGGTAAATCCACCACGATGAAAATGATTACCGGGTTTTTGAACCCTACGAGCGGAACCGTTCGAGTGTGCGGACACGATATTCAGGAGCAACCGCTTGAAGCCAAAAAGCGCATTGGATATTTACCCGAAGGTGCTCCGGCCTACCAGGATATGACTCCCGCGTCGTTCCTGAATTTTATTGGGGAAATGCGCGGAATGCGCGGGGACAGCCTTCGAAAAGCCATTTCAGAAACCGTTGAAAAAGTGAATTTACAAACCGTCATGCATCAATCGATTGAAACGCTGTCAAAAGGATTTAAGCGGCGGGTGGGGTTGGCCCAGGCGATTCTCCATGATCCCGAAGTCCTGATATTGGATGAACCCACCGACGGGTTGGATCCCAATCAAAAGCACGAGGTGCGGACGCTCATTCGCGCCATGGCACAGCACAAAGCTATTATCCTGTCGACCCATATATTGGAGGAAGTGCATGCGGTTTGCACCCGGGCCATGATCATCGCCAAAGGCAAGGTAGTCAGTGACGGGACCCCGGCCGAGTTGGAAGGCAAGGCCCCGACGCATAACACCGTCTTGGTCACGGTCAGAGGCGTGGATCCCGAAGCCGCGAAGCACCAGTTTTTGACGGTGAAGGGAGTCAAAAAAGTCGAAGAGCGGGGAATAGATGGGGATCTGGTGCAATACAGGGTTTATCCGGATGACGGTCAATGGATTTTGGCTGATATCGGACAATTTGCCCGTGACCGGGGATGGGAAGTGCAGGAGTTGTATTTGGATCGTGGCCAATTGGACGAGGTTTTTCGTCTCTTGACGACTTCAACTCAAGCACTGACCTAGAGCCGAGGACAATGTGGTAAAGGAGGGGCTGTGGACCGGATTCGAGTGATATTCAAACGGGAGCTAACGGGGTATTTTTCCACCCCGATTGCCGCCGTGTTCATTGTGATTTTTCTTTTGCTCAGCGGGGCGTTCACCTTCTATTTGGGAAACTTTTTCCCAAGAGGGCAGGCGGATCTCGTTCCATTTTTTGATTTCCATCCCTGGCTCTATTTGGTATTGATTCCGGCCTTAGCCATGCGCCTATGGGCGGAAGAGCGAAAATCGGGAACCATCGAACTATTAATGACTCTCCCCGTGACCATGTGGGAGGCCGTGGTCGGAAAGTTTTTAGCAGCCTGGTGTTTCACCGGCATTGCCCTCGGGCTGACCTTCCCGATGTGGATCACCGTCAACATTTTAGGCGAACCGGATAATGGGGTGATTTTCGCCAGTTATATCGGCAGTTTTCTGATGGCGGGTGGGTTCCTGGCCATCGGCTCGTGCATGTCGGCACTCACCAAAAATCAGGTGATCGCCTTTGTCATCAGCGTCGTGATTTGCCTGGGGTTTATTTTAAGCGGGTTCCCGTTGGTGTTGGATTTCTTCAGTGCCTGGACGCCTCATGTCGTGATCAGTGCCATCAGCTCATTTAGCTTCCTAACCCATTTCCAGTCGATCAATAAAGGCGTCTTTGACCTCCGGGATATTCTCTTTTTTCTCTCGTTGATCGCGTTCTGGTTGTTTGCCACCGCGACGGTTATTGAAATGAAGAAAGCGGAGTAGCATTCGTACACCCGTGATCTGCATGAGCATTAAAGGGGCACTTTAGCCTAGGGAGCATTCATGAATACCAAAGTCTTGACGGCGTCCGGATTGGTGATGGCCGCCGTGTTGTTTGGTGCCTTTAATATCGTCAGCAGCACTCTTCTGAGTTCGGCTCGATTCGATCTGACCGAGCACCAACTCTATACCCTGTCCGAAGGCACAAAAAACGTGCTCTCCAATTTGGTTGAGCCCATTACGTTGAGATTGTACGTATCCAAAAAGCTGGCCACCGGCTTGCCGGGCATCAAGGGATATGCCACCCGCGTGGAGGAAATGTTGGAAGAGTACCAACAGGTGGCTGGAAGCCACTTGGTACTTCATGTCCTGGACCCTGAGCCATTTTCCGAGGAGGAAGATCGAGCAGTCGGCTATGGGTTACAGGGAATTCCTTTGGATAACGGAGCGACAAACTTTTACTTTGGTCTGGCCGGTACCAGTTCGACCGATGATTTGGAGGTGATTCCATTTTTTCAACCGGAGCGGGAAGAATTCTTGGAATACGACTTGACCAAACTCGTGAATACTTTGGCCCATCCTAAGAAAAAGGTGATGGGCCTCATGAGTGGCCTTCCCATCGACGGTGGGGGCGGCAATCCGATGATGCAACAGATGGGTGGGGGGCAGCCCTGGTTGATCGTGAATCAGATTGAACAGATCTTTGAAATCAAAAAAATCGACCAGACCGCCACGGTAATTCCGGACAATATTAGTGTCCTCATGATCGTGCACCCCAAATCGCTGAGCGATTCCACGCTCTATGCCATCGATCAGTTTGTCCTTGGGGGCGGCCATGCCCTCATTTTTGTGGATCCCCTGGCGGAAGCCGACCGGGGCGGGGGCAATCCCATGAATCCCTTCGGTGGCGGCGGGCCGCGGGATTCCAATATGCCAAAACTGTTTGAAGCATGGGGTATTGAGCTGGTTCCCGAAAAAGTCTTGGCTGACCTGCCCCTGGCAAAAAAGGTTCAGGTACAACCCCAGGGCCGGCTACAAGTAGTGGATTACCCGGTGTGGATTGATTTTCGCCAGGATCATTTCAATCAGGAAGATATTGTGACAGCCCAGATTCCCACCATTACGGTGGCCTCGGCCGGAATCCTACAAAAGAAAAGTGGCGCCGGCACCGAAATTCAACCTCTGATTCAATCGGATGAAGCAGCCATGCAGGTGGAGGCTTCCCGTCTGTCATTTATGCCGGATCCCTCTGCATTGCTCACCGGCTATAAACCGGATGGCCAGAAAATGATCGTGGCGGCCAGGGTCACCGGTACGGTTAAAACCGCGTTTCCGGATGGGAAACCTCAAGCCGAGGCCGAAAAGAAAGAGGACGGGCCGTCTCCGGAAACAGTCGAACAGACTCCGGCACCCAAAGAACATCTGGCCGAGTCCAAACAGTCCATCAATGTCATCATCGTGGCGGATACGGATATTCTCCAAGACCGGTTTTGGGTGCAGGTGCAAAACTTTTTCGGCCAACGAATCGGGATCCCCAATGCGGGCAACGGGACGTTTGTCACCAATGCCTTGGATAATCTGACCGGCAGTAATGATCTGATTAGTGTGCGAAGCCGGGCCGGGTATTCCCGGCCGTTTACCCTCCTGAAGGTTCTTCAACAGGAAGCCGACCAGCAATTCCGGCTGAAGGAACAGGAGTTACAGGAACGGCTCAAGGCCACGGAGCGCAAAATCCAGGAGTTGCAAAGTCAGAAATCAGATGGCAGTAGTCTCATCATGAGCCCGGAACAGCAGGAGGCTTTAAATCAGTTCCGGCAGGAACTCGTGCAAGTCCGGAAGGAATTGAGAGGAGTTCAGCATGAATTGGCCAAGAACATCGAAGGGCTGGAAAGCTTCGTGAAATTTCTGAACATCGGGTTGATCCCCTTGCTCATTGCTGTGGCCGGTGCCTGGATCAGTGTGAAACGAGCACGACAAAAGACTTCGAAGTCATAAGCGGTCATCAAGCTAGACCGAATCACTTTTTTCCTGACCACCGGTCTCTTTGTTGAACCTGAATTATTTTGAATAAATTGATATGAAAACCAAAACCATCGGTATTCTGGCAGGACTCACCCTGATTGGAACTCTCGTCGCCGCTCTTGTCACGCGGGAGCCGGTCACCCAAACTCCTCAGAGCGGAGAACCGGTCTTTCCGCAACTCATGTCGGTGATCAATGATGTCTCGGAAATACTCGTTGAGACTAAGGAACACATCATCACGTTGGTCCGCAGGGAGGGCGAATGGGGTGTGAAAGAAAAAATGGGATATCGGGCTGATGTGGAAAAGGTCAAAAGCGCGCTGGTCGGTCTGGCTGAACTTCGCCTTCAGGACCCGAAGACGAAAAATCCCGAATTGTACGATCGATTGGGTTTATTGAGCAAAGAAAAGGACGGTTCTACCTCCCTTACGATTTCAGTCAAAACCGGAGAAAGCACCCCTATTGCCCAGGTCGTTATTGGTAATCAAAAGCCGGCAAAAAGCAATCCACGGCTCAGCGAAATCTATATCCGTAAGCCCGATGATCCTCAAGCCTGGCTGGTGACCGGCAATCTACGGTTGGATCGCCTCCCAGAAGAATGGCTGGATAAGGAAATCACGGCACTGCCCACGAAGCGGGTCCGGCATGTCCAGGTGACGCATCCTGACAAGGAGGTCCTCGATCTGTCCAAAGAGAAGCCGGAGGACATGGATTTCCAACTTGACTCGATCCCCACCGGGTACAAAGTATCGTCGACCTTCAATCTCAATAATGTGGTGGGAACGCTGGTTCAATTGTCTCTGGAGGATGTTCGGAAGGAATCGGAAATGAAGTTCAGTGCCGATACCGGAGTTAAGGCCATGGTTGAGACGTTCGATGGATTGAGGTTCCACGTTCAAACAGCCAAAGAGGGCGAGAAAGTCTTCGGCAAATTTTCAGCGGAGTTTGATCAGAGCCTTGTGAAAACGAACGAGGAAAACGAGCCGGCCAAAGAGGAACCTCAACAATCTTCAGAAAAGGACCAAGAAGCTGCTCCCCCCTCCGAAGAAACACCTTCAGAGAAAAACCCTGATATTCCTAAAAAAGAAGAATCGTTGTTGAAGAAACCGGAATCGGTTCAACAGGAAGTTGCCGCCTTTAACAAGCGGGTGGGAGGATGGATCTACGAGCTTCCAAAATTCCGTGTTGAAAATTTTGCCAAACACAAAAAAGATCTCATTACCCCTCAATCCGCCCAGCCATAGAATTTCCTTGTCGGCTCAGGTCGGTGAAACTCCCTTATGTAAGAGTTTGCCAGGGGTATTTTGGCCTTGGTGGGTTTCCTCTTCAGGCGAAACTCCCAGCTTTGCCAACAATTCCTGATAAACCTGCATCAGTCGCGAATCTTCCAGCCGATAGGCGAGCGACAATAAAATCAATCCGCCCGACAGCACCAGAATGCCCAGAGCTACAAGCCCGATTCCAAAAAACAGACCGCTCATGGAGCTAAAGCCTCCGTCTAACGCAAACATCACCAGAAACGACAGCGTGCCTCCAATGACGAACAGTAGCCAGATCGCCGTCAAAATGGCTGATGACCAGGGAATGCGTTTGGAGAGGGTGAGGCGAAGCCCGTCGTCTTCAAACTGATAATCGATCGTGCCCTTTAACGGCCATGCGGTCCGAAACCGCATGGAAAAGAGCTGGTAGTAGGGGCGAATGACGATAGTCTGATACTCTCCCACCCAGCGGGCCAAACCGTGCGGAAGAGGAAGGGTGCTATTGGCTTTGAATACACGGGGAAAGGAATCTTTGGGTTTGGGGAGAGAATCCTGACGTCGGGCGAGCCGATATCCATACCGGCAGGCCCAGGGTTTCAGTGTCGTGAATTGAAACCAATCGCCGATAAGAAGAGCCAAACCGAAGACAATGGCAATGATACTCGGGAGCAACATACGGTGCAAAAGATATCACAGAGCATGTGATAACCTCACTCGGGAATTTCCTGTTTTTTCGTTGACTTCCAAGCCGTGCCTCAACTAGTATCGACTCGCGGGGTGGAGCAGTCTGGTAGCTCGTTGGGCTCATAACCCAAAGGCCGAGGGTTCAAATCCCTCCCCCGCAACCAACGTTATTTTACCCTGTCAGGTTCAGAAATCCCGCATAGTTCCCGGCAAGCTCCGCTTTAAATCCCCCCGTTCGGGCGAATCTAAATTAATCGGTTCTGCCGCAAATTCGCGACTGGCACGATAAAATTTTATTTACCGCCGGACACTACGCGACGAGGGTAAAGACTCGTTCTTATCGAGTTTCCTTGTTCTACATGGGGGTGGCTATCCACCCTTTCTTCCTCATCTCCATGATTTCAGTTGCGGCTAACCTTCGCCGAGCCACATGAAACTCTTTCAAACCTAACATTGGTCGAATCCATTTCTTGAGCGTGGATGGTTTTGTTCAAGGACTCAAAAAATTGAGGGAATATGTTTCCGGGAATGGCTGAACCAGGAAATGAGGTGACCCAGTGTTTTGAAAGCGGGCAAGGCTTTGTCTAATTTACCGGGACTTCTGGTGACTCAGAGGGTTGTTGGGGCTTGCCTATATTTGGACTTTTGTCACGGTGGATTAATGAAATGTAGCCTCTCCGGAAGAAATCGCACAACTTCTGTTCTGCCAGGACTTTGGAAGGCTTCCCTTTATACTTTCCATCTATTTTAATTGCCTGTCTATCACGTTGGTTGACAAATCCTGTCAGTTCTCTGACGTAGGCTTGGATCTCTATATCCGTGGGTGAGTACACGCTATTGATCACTTCCAACTGTGAGGGGTGTACGGCTTGCTTGCCAACCGTACCACACTTCCGACCAAACTTGGCCTCTTCCTGTAAAGTGACCATGTCAGTAAAGTCACGATAAGGTGGATCAAATACATCGGCCCCCACGTACTTGGCAGCCATGAGTACTTGCATCAGTATGTGCTGAAGAATCATGGACTCCTGGACAGGTTCGCGGGAAATGCCAAACGTGGTAGACAGATCTCCCGCGCCATACCCCATCGCATCCCCCTCCCCTAACGTCCCGGCAATCTCTCGGATATTCCAAATACCATGAATGGTTTCGATCAAGACGATCCGTTTCAGTCCGGAGGAAGAGAAGTGATTAGAGATATCCTCTACGTGCCATGCTGACTCTACCTTGGGAATCATGACACTATCGAAAGGAAAATGATCGAGATATTTTAAGTCTTGTTCCCACAATCCCGTTTGGTACGCATTAATTCTCAGGATATGTTCGACTCCGGATATTTTCGACGGGATTTTCCTGATATTCTGCCGCGCCACCTCCTTTTGGTGGGATGGAACACTATCTTCTAAGTCGAAGATCAACCCATCCGCGATCGTGGACTGTGAATTCTGAAGAAACTCCTCACAGATCAAGGGAATGTATAATCGTGACCGCCTTTTGAAGAGATCATTCTTGAGATTCGCCAGGATGATGGACACCTCTTCCGGAATTTCAATGTCGGTCCCCGTGAGTACACAATGTATCTGTTTCATGCTATGCCCGATTCAGCTCTGTGAGTCTCCGTCGTCTTTGCTTCATACGACAACCCTTCAACCATTTTCCACGGGTGATCATGAATGCGTTTTGACGATGTGCGACGCCAACTCCTCGACTGTCTGATGACCAAGGATATCGCCAATTGATAATCGTATTCCCAGCCAATCATAAATTCGGTTTGCCATCCGGGTTGCGATGAGAGAGTTTCCGCCTAAATCCATAAACCTATTCCTTATACCTACGGAAGGGACAGTCAAAAGATCCTTCCAAATCTTTATCAGTCCTTCCTCTAAGTCATTTTGTGGGGCGATACACTCAATTGTTTCCCTGTCCCGGCCCTGAGCTTCTGTCGAAAGGGTTTGCCGGTCCACTTTGCCAGTTGCAGTTCTGGGAAGGCTTTCCAGAAAGAAAACCTCTTCCGGTATCATGTACCCGGGCAATAGGGTTGATAGTTGGGAGCGAAGAAGGCTCGTATCTGACATGGAATCTTGTCCGGGAACAACATAAGCAACCAGCCGTAAGCCGTCTTCATCTGATGTTCTGGTCAGAACCGCAACATCCTTGCAGACTATGAGGTTCCGGATATTGGCTTCTATTTCGATGAGATCTACTCGAAACCCGCGAATATTGACCTGATGATCCTTTCGGCCTTTATAGAGGATGACTCCGCCGGAATCCCTTTGTCCGAGATCACCCGTGAAAAAGGTTCTCGTGGTATCGCCCTGTTCGGTAAAACGCCTGGCGGGGTCTTGGTCTGATTTTTCCCAATACCCCGGCGACAAATATCGACTTCGAACGGCAATTTCTCCGATCACCCCGTTGCCATCGGGTGCAGCCATGGTATTGGCGAGAAAAATTTCCTTGTCTTCGACTTTCAGATGGATCGGGACGATATTATCTGGAACTTGCGTCTGTTTGGTGACAAAATACTGTCCCAACGGGCCGGTTTCAGAAGAGCCAAAGTTATTCACCAAGACGCAATGGTCTGAAAAACGTTCTTTATACAGTTCAACATCCCGTTTGGTCATGGGCTCCCCTCCCAGATGAAGGAGCCGAAGATAAGGCAAGGGTTCATCTGGCGGAAGTACGTCAATGATCATCCGGAATATCGTGGGAACACAGTGTAGGGTGGTAATACGCTTTTCGATTAACCATGTCACCAACTCCCCCATGGTCTGGTTTCGCAAATCGTATGGAAACAATCCTGCGCCATTGAGAAGTGCTCGAAATACATCGGCGATCCCACCAATATGGTGACATCGAGTAAGGGAAGAGAAGCGATCTTCTGAACAAATATGGCGGGTATTGGTATGATACATCACCAGGTGCATGAGGAATTGATGGGTGATCACGACACCCTTGGGGTGGCCGGTCGTGCCTGAGGTAAACAGGACAAAGGCGAGGGACTTTGGCAGAATGGGCAAATCAAGTGGCGTCTCATCGGAGTCGGAGGAGTCGGAAGATAGTTCCTCAATGTTGAGAATTTTCGTGCTGGTCAATGCCAAGTCGTTTATCTTTTCGACTCCGTCATGATTGGTAATCAGTATTTCGGGTTGTGCTTCTTCAACAATTAACCTATTTCTGCCGACCGGATGAGACGGATCCAGAGGAACGCAATATCTTCCGGCTTTGAGGACTCCAAGAAGGGCAATAATCATGGCCGTGTCGGAATGAAAAAGCAGTGCAATAGGTCTTGTCCCATTGGGAATCAATGCCAATACCCTCCGAGCGACGACATTTGCCGCCCGATTTAATTGATCGTAGGTGAGATCACCACTTGAATGCCCTATCGCTAGTCGATTCGGGTATTTATTGACTTGATCCTGAAAACGTTCCGTGAGGGATTTGTCCAGTTCCGCGCGGGAAAACGGTAGGAAGGTTTCACTCGTTCCCTGGAGTTCAGGCATTGGGTCTCTATTCGAACAAATTTTCAGTCCACGGGCAATCATGATTAGGGGCTTGATGAGGGTGAGGATAAGGTAAGGAAAGGATAAGATTATTGGGAGAAAAATATAGCACTCTTGGCAAAATAAAGAAATGACAACTCATAGAAAAGGCATTGATGCTGCTTACGACTTATTTTTGCTGGGGCCCACACACAGTATTGGGTTATACTATTTTCGGTTTTTTGTGAAAGAACCTGAGCTCATTTGCTCCCATAAGACCAGAGATCCCATAGCGAACGACAGACACGATTCGAGGTGGGAAGATTTCATAAACACATGGATGGGAGAGGCCCATGGACCGGACGACTGAACGTTTGTGTGGGTATACGTGCGCGCTTACCTTCGACACACTTCCTACGGAGGTCGTACATCATGCTAAACGAACACTCATTGATACCGTAGGGTGTGCTCTTGGCGGATTTCACGCGCAACCTGCCAATATGGCAAGGGAATTGGCTCAACGCATCGAATGTACCAGGCCTTCAAGAATCTTAGGAACGCATTGTAAGAGCTCACCGGACATGACCAGTTTCGCCAATGGTTGCATGATTCGGTACCTGGATTATAACGACGCCTATGCTTCTCCCAGTGGCGGGCATCCCAGCGATATGCTTGCGGCCATCTTGGCCATTTCTGAGGCAACCCAATGTGATGGACGCACCACCATTGCCGCAATGGTGGCAGCCTATGAAGTATTTTGCCGATTGTCGGATTCCATACCTGTAGGAGAGTTGGGGTGGGACCATGGCACTCTCAGTGTTATTGGCGCAGTTTGTGGAGTTGGCAAGATCCTTGGACTCGATCATCAGGATCTGGGGCAGGCCATTTCCCTCGCCGTGGTGACCAATATGCCCCTTGGAGTGACCCGGGTCGGTGAGCTTTCTATATGGAAAGGGTGTGCCGCGGCCAATGCTTCGCGCGCTGCTCTATTTGCGGCACAGCTGGCAGAACTGGGTATGACCGGCCCCGTGTCACCCTTTGAAGGTCGAAACGGGTTGATGGAAAAAACCCTGGGACGGTCCATTGACATCCCACCGATTGACCATGAAAGGGAAGGATTTCGAATCATGTCCAACATATTGAAATTCTTTCCCTGTCAAACCCACACTCAGGGGCCCATTTCTCTAGCTCTGGAGTTACGTTTGCAAATGACTGTCCAGGATATCACTTCAATTCGCATCCGGACGTATGGAAAAGCCGTTTCCACCGCCGCCACAGAAGCGGAAAAATGGGCTCCGAACAGTCGTGAAACCGCCGATCATAGTATTCCCTATTTGGTCGCGCATGCTTTCCAACATGGTGCCGTTACCCCTTCCAGTTTCACCGATGACCACCTGAAGGATCCTCATGTTTTAGAGTTAATCAAGAGGATCCGTGTGGAGGAAGAGGCGGACTTTTCAAAGCGTTTCTCAAAGGAGTACAACTGTCATATGGAAGTGACCACGAAATTTGGAGAGAAGTTCACTGCCGCAATCGTTCATCCCAAGGGATTTCCGGGAAATTCGCTTTCGGATACGGCAGTGGAGGAGAAATTTCGTTCACTCGCTTATGACCTATTGTCAGTGGAGCAAGCCACCCGGGCTTTGGAAATTCTCTGGTCGTTTGAGAATGCACCGAATGTAAATCCCCTTTTTGAGAGTCTCGTCGTGGCTACATAGTCCCTTTAAGAATTTTTTAGTATTTCTCATCAAAGACTTGATAGCCTGAAAAGGGATTCATGATCCAAAACTTGTCGGAAACTCCGTAAGGCTTTTTTATTGGAACAGGATTGCAAGGTAAGAGAGGGAGAGTGTGATGTAAATGAATACGCAATTCGTGCCATTTTTTCGGTAAGGTTGAAAAAGTACCACTTATCATTTATCCTTTTTCCCAACACCATATTTATTAAATAATATTGAAGTAAAGGAGGTAATTGAGACAATGCAAACCCTCAAATTCATCTTGCTCATAGCCCTCTCCGCGTTCGTTGCGTCTTGCTCGCTCATTGAACGCCTTGAATTTGATCCTACGAACACCGGAAATTTTTCTGCAGAGGACCTCCCTTCCTATCGGAATAATTATCTTCGGGTATCCAGTTATACACACGGCCCGGGATACATCAACATATTGAATCGCGGCCGCGTGGAGATGACCGGCATGTATTCGCTCAACGATTCTACGACTGCAGGTTTGACTCAACTAGGCCAGATCGATTTAGTCATCGATTTCAACGACAAGGATGAAACCAGCGAAGGTAGGTGGCAAGTCCCGATTGTCGATGGCCAAATTAGCCGAGTGACGGATTTGGGAGGAGGGAGAGCTTCCGAGGCCGGGGTAGGCTGGGAAGGAACCTTACCGATCACCGGATTTGTGTATGTTACTAAACCTGTTGGTGCAGACGATCCCACGCAACTGATCGCGTTTGAGGCCAAAGGAACCCTGAGGTCGATCTCCCCCCATGGAGAGGCGGGCTCTGAACGGCGGAGAGAGATGTCCTTTTCTGGGACCTTTATGCAGGAGGTAGAACTTGGGATCTGGCCGCTCTCGGCTTCGGGAAAAATTGATTCTACGAACGGGCAATCAGACTTTTATCTGGAGGAGGTGCGGTAAGCAGTAACTGTCAGTCCTCCTCGCACTGTATCAAGTAGGCAAAGCGATGGTTCTTGAAACTGTTCTAAAATTATTTGTCCTTCAAGGAACCGGAGCAGATTGCCCCCCTACCTTTTCACTACAGATCCCCTGAGCTCCCTGCGCCTCACTCGCAAAAGTTTCTCAACCATGCCCCCTAAACTTTGAGAAAAAAGAACAAAAAGAGTGATGACTATCTAGATTTCGTCGTTGCGGCCAGGTCACCCGTTTGGTTCCTTCCTGTCTGGATAAATCAAAAAAATACAACGCACTAATAGTGGCTGAATCTTGGTCAGCAGGCTCAAGGTTTGATTCCTGGATCGCCCAGGAATTCAATCATCCACCTAGGTGTTCTTTACCCCGGACTGTTTGATGCACAAACACCGATGCAATGTATCGCCGATGTATTTCGATATAACAATCTCGCACGATAGCTTCGATAGTGGATGGGGCACAGAACCGATCGCTAAAACCCGGGTCGGTTGGATCGATGGAAAGTTTCGCGGATTGGAGAAAGTGATTGATCAGATCGAGCGGATGTTCATCGCCGATGGCGAAACGAATGGTGGTGGACCGGATCCCGGCTTCCGCCAATGCCGTTTCATCGAGTTCGGAATGAGTGGTTAAAGCCGGACAGCTGACGATAGTGTTGGACTGGCCCAGTGAAATCATATGCCCGAAAGTGGGCGAGAGGGAATCAAAGAAACGATGAAACGCGTCGCTCGAAATGTGTTCTATATCGATGGTAAACAGAGGTGACGGTAAACCGAGAAATAACAGTTTCTTTCGCAGGGCGGCATTAGGGTGATTGTCCAGTGCGTGTGAATGCACGTTAATTTGGGGGTGTGTGTCGAGGAATCGAACGAGGATTTGTGTATTGATGCATTTTGCCAGCATGCGCATATCAAGTGTCCGCATGCCCTGAATGACCTCAAAGGCCGAATCGGCATTGAGGAATGCCCCTTTGACGAAGTACACATTCCAGAACATGGTGTCCCGCCACGATTTTGCGCCTTCGGATTGCGCTGTTTCATCTGGTTCGTAGCCTTTTGGAGCAAACATGTCATGTGTGCGGCCGATGACCGTTCCGGCGATGACGGTACCGGTACCGCTGAGGTCCTTGGTATAGCTGTGAATCACAAAGTCCGGGCGCTCAGCAGGATCCTCCCGCTGCAGAGGACGGACAAGGAACGGGGTGCCCACGGTGGCGTCAAGAATGACCCGTATATCTGCTTCGTGGGCTTCCCGACAGATCGCCGGTACGTCCAGGACGTCACCATGTGGATTGGACGGTGACTCCAGATACAAATACGCCTTTCGTCCGACGGCGAATCGTTCGGCGTATTTCTTTTTAACCTGGGACCAGCGTGTGGAAAAGTCTGACGCTTCGTATCCATCGAAGTGTTCCACGGCAATCTCAAGATTGCCTTCTTTCGCGTACCAATCGTAAATGAGCTGATGTGCGCCGCCGTAGATATTGCGACTGGTGATTAAGACATCGTCACGTCCGAGCAGGTGCGACAAAACCCCGTCGATAGCCGCCATGCCACTGCTGAAGTTCCAGGCAAAGTACTGATTGGAATGGGGGCCGGCTTCAAGGTCGACGATAAAATTCGCAAGAGATATCGATGTGGGATTCAATAATCGGGAATAGATCTCCAGCAGCAGTTCTTTGCCCTTGAAGGCATCTTCGATCCACTCGGCACAGGCGTAGATATATGTGGCCGTTCGTGCAATGACCGGTGTGGCTGAAAAAATGGCCGTAACATTATCGAAGACCGCATATGGGCCCTTGGTTGCCCGGGTCGAAAGCTGGTAATCCAGGGCCTGGTAAGTTCGCCGAGAGGGATTCTGGGCAGTGTCCAGCAATTTGGCCAGTTGGAAGGAAAGGAATTTCTTGGCATTGAAGTAGGCGATTTGATCACTGCGGTCGAGTTCCCCGATGGTTTTAAGCGTCAGATTCCATAACAATTCCAGGTCGGCTTGTGATTCGTAAAGCCGTTGGGTAATCCGGGCGAGAATTTGTCCGAATGGGCTATCGGCATCGATTCCAAAATGCGCCAACTGCTCTGCAACCAGCGATTCAGCGCTGGAGGCATGTGTGGTATTGCGCTTTGGTGAAAGTTTCCGCATTCCCGCAAGATGATTTTCTGGGGATGGAGTTGTTTCTTCCATGGAGTGTGTTCCGGATTCCGGCATCCTTCTGTCAAATAAATTCTTTCAAACTGTTCATCACAAGTGGAACATTTGTTTTTTAGACATCATAAGTCTGAACGATCCTTGTGACCATACGGGGAGGAAGTCCGATTTGCAAAAGATGGAAGGTTTAAAACGCCGGCCTGGCATTCGATTAGCTACCGACCGAGTATATGACATATCAGATGTTGGGTGACCTGATCAGTGGTATTCTTACCCGACTATCCTGGTCGATTAGGCAACTTCCCCGGTATCTTATATAATATTATTATAAGGTGAATGGCAGATTGTTCAAACCGCAATTAGCCTTACTAACCCTTTTCATGAGGCTCTAGATCATGGAGATGCCCTCAGCATTAGGAATCAAAAAAGTTTATTCAATCGAATTTGTGGTCGATTATTTCGACCGCAGCCGGGACTTTTACCTCAATAAAATGGGGTTTGCAGAGACCCATCAATCCACCCGTGAATGGGAGGGTAAATTCAAAAGTAAGGCCATCTACTTTACCGCCAATGATATCAAAATCATGGTGTCATCTCCGCTGACGACCCACAGCTACACGGCCCAATATTTGAAAACTCTCTGTCCCGGCATCTGTAAAGTCGTGCTTCAGGTGGAAAGCCTGAGCCAAACAATCGACTATTTGCAAAACCACCATGCGACATTTGTTCACAGGGAGAAAGAAATTTCTTCTCAGACTAACCGCCACCGTTTTATCACCATCGCCTCGCCGATCGGTTTTTTGGAATTCACCTTCCTGGAAATCGAAGGGCCTGATGATGATATCCCCATGTTTAAAAAAATCTCCTCCCCATCCATTGAACCTTCACCCTTTACCGGAATCGACCACATCACCATAAACGCCAGGACCATTTACCCCATTTGTAATTTCTTCGAAGAGGTTATGGACCTAAAAAAATTTTGGAACGTGTCCTTTCATACGCCGGATTTCAAGTCTGGAAAAAAGGGAACGGGGTTGTTTTCACAGGTCATGTATGATCCAGGGTCCAAAGTGAAATTTGCGTCCAACGAACCGTTATACCCTCATTTCAATGATTCGCAAATTCAGACCTTCGTCTATAAAAATCATGGAGCGGGCATTCAACACATTGCCCTGGGTGTAAAAGATCTGGTGAACACGGTGGAAATCTTTAAAGCAAGGGGAATCGAATTTCTCACAACACCTGACACGTATTACACTCAATTACCGGAAAGACTCAAGCGGCAAAACATCGGCGAGCTCAAGGAGGACCTGGACGACCTCAAAAAACAGGGCATATTGGTGGACGGTGAGCAGGGCCAATACTTACTGCAAATTTTCCTCAAAGACGCTTCCCTGCTGTACCAGGATGAAAGCGCCGGGCCCTTCTTTTATGAAATCCTCCAGCGCCGCGGGCACGATGGGTTTGGCGAAGGGAATTTCCGGGCATTATTTGAAGCCATTGAATTGCAGGAACCTGTGGCATGAAACTGTTGAGATACGTGACCCCATCCGGAACCACGGGGCACGGGATTCTCATCGGGAATGAGATTTATTCCCTGATCAACCTGACGACGACTGAGGCGTTGGATGGGCTGAGGGAGGGAGACGCTCATTGGGAAAAATGTGTACAACAACCTCCGGTTTCATTGTCGGAAACCACCCTCTTGCCGCCGGTGGAATGTCCCGGGGCGTTCCTGGATTTTTATACCTTTGAGGAACATGTTCGCACCGCCCGAAAAAAGCGCGGCCTCGATATCGTGCCCGAATGGTATGAGTTTCCTGTCTGGTACAATGGGTCCACCAGGTGTTTCAGCGGAGACGGGGCAACGGTGTCTTTTCCCAAAAACGAAAATAAGAAAGATTATGAACTGGAATTGGCCATTGTCATTAAAAAAAAATGTCATCGGATACGTGTTGAGCAGGCAGCTGAGTATATCGGGGCCTTTACGATTGTGAACGACTTCAGTGCTCGCCAGCTCCAGGAAAAAATCATGAAGGTGGGCCTGGGGCCTGCGAAGGCCAAAGACTTCAATACGGGGTTGGGGCCGTGGCTGGTCACCCCGGAAGAAATTCCCGATCCCCGAAACCTGAAAATGCGTGCCTTTGTGAACGGGGAATTATGGTCAGAAGGCAATAGCGGTTCATCCCACTTCACATTTGAAGAAATGATCGCATTTGCCTCGGAAGATCAAACCCTCTATCCAGGCGATATTTTGGCCAGTGGAACGGTGGGGACCGGATGCGGTCTGGAGCTGGACCGGTTTCTCCAGACAGGAGACAAGGTGGAACTAGAAATTGAACATATTGGGAGGCTGACCCATTGGGTCGGATGAGCCATGTTTAAATATCTGAAGATGGGAAGCATGCCGCCAATGCATCACACCACCCATTATGCGGGCGATCGTTTATTGAATGAATATTGTTTTACCCGCGAAGGGTTTGAGGAACCCTACTCCATCCTGTATCTCTATTATCCTCCAACGGGCGAAGTGGAGAGCCAGTCCTACTCAGGGGCGGCCTGGGGTTCTCTTGAAACACGTCACGATATGCTTTTGCAGAGACGACATTTCAGAAGTTCAAGGAATCAACCTCAGGGACATTTCATCAGTGGTCGCACGCCGCTGGCCTTCAATGACGACTTAACCTATGGTTTGTGCCATCCTATAGAATACGATCCGGCCTTTTTCGCAAACAACGATGCCGATGAAATGTTTTTTCTGGCGCAGGGTGAAATGGATATTCAAACCCTGTTTGGCAAACTCAAGCTGGTATCCGGAGATTATCTGATTCTTCCCCGGTCCTGCCCTTACCGGTTCAACTTTACGAGTCCTCCGAAACTAATCTATGTCGAAGCGAAGCACAACCTCTCTATTCCCAGGGAGTTTATAAACGCCCGCGGTCAATTAAAAATGGATGCCCCGTACTCGGAGCGAAGTTTCAAATGTCCCGAATGGGACGCCGAGTTGATGGAAAGAGACGACCCGGTTTCCATCGTCCGCAAACGACAGGGAATGTTTACCCACACGTTTTATGAAAAAAACTATTTCAAAATGACTGGATGGGACGGGTACGTCTTTCCCTACGCGATCAACTTGCAAAATATTCAACCCAAAACCGGTAGGGTGCACTTGCCGCCGGTTTCCCACTTGACGTTTGCTGGCGGAGGGTTTGCCGTGATGAGCTTTCTCCCCCGCGTGCTGGACTTCGACGAACACGCCGTTCCGTGTCCCTTTTACCATTCTTCCGTGGATTGTGACGAACTCCTGTTTTATCATTCAGGCGATTTTACCAGTCGCAAAACCATTGAACGCGGATCTATCAGCTACCATCCTTCAGGTATCCCGCACGGCCCTCATCCAGGGGCTTACAAGAATTCCCTCGGGGTCAAACAGACCAATGAACAGGCTGTGATGGTGGATACCTTCACTCCCCTGTTTTTGACCAAGCAGAGTGCCGGCTTGGAGGATCCCGACTATCCTTCAAGTTGGCAGGAGAAGACATCATGACCCTTCACACTGAGTTTTTCGATATTCACCCCAGGGACCATTTTTGGGTGGACATTTATCATTTGATGAACTCCATCGTGCAACCGCGTCCCATCGCGTGGATTTCAAGCGTTTCGGATACGGGAATTTTTAACCTGGCGCCATTCAGTTATTTTAATATTTGTTCAATGAATCCTGCGATCATTTCCAACTCCATCTTTTTTAACCGGGATGGTTCGGAAAAAGACACCTTAAAAAACATCAAAGCCACGGGGAAATATGTGGTGGGGACGGTCTCTTTCCAATCTGCGGAGAAGGCCAACATCTCTTCCGCCCCGTTCGACTCCAAAGTGAGCGAATTTGATGAAGCCCAAGTCCGCCCCCTTCTTCGCGGCCCGGGGGAACCACCGTTTATTTCTGAAAGTCCGGTTCAATTGGAGTGCGAGCTCAATCGAACCATCCCACTGGGGGAAGGGGCAGGGGTGGGAACCCTTGTCCTGGGAAACGTCAAAACAATTCACCTTTCCACTGACCTGAAAGATAGCGAATGGCAAAAAGGCATTTCGCCCCAATACATGGACAATATTGGCCGGATGGGAGGGGATTTTTATGCCAAAACCTCGGATGTCTTTCAAATGCCCCGGGCCACGGTAAATAAATAGCCGTAGGACTTCTCAGATGCATTCAGCAAAAGACGACACTTACATTTACAGCGCGGTGCGGACTCCCATCGGCACGTTTAACGGTTCGTTGTCCTCCCTGACTGCGCCGGAGCTCGGTTCAATCGTCATTGCCGAGGCTATTCACAGAGCCGGAATCAATCGGGATCAAGTGGATGAAGTGATAATGGGAAATGTCGTTTCCGCAGGAATCGGCCAAGCCCCTGCCCGCCAGGCGGCTCTTAAAAGCGGGCTGTCCGATCGTGTGAGTGCCACCACCGTCAATAAGGTCTGTGGATCGGGAATGAAAGCCGTCATGCTGGCGGATCAGGCGATTCGATTGAATGAAGCCCGATTCATCGTTGCCGGAGGAATGGAAAGCATGAGTCAGGCTCCCTTTCTGGTTCCGCAAATGCGCCGTGGTCGCAAACTGGGAAATGCTCAACTCATCGATAGCCTGATCCGCGATGGGTTGTGGGACCATCACGAAAATGGGCACATGGGAGAATTAAGCGAAAAAGTTTCCCAGCAGTATGGTATCTCCCGAGAAAGTCAGGATGCCTACGCAATCTCCAGCTACCAGCGAGTGAAGAACGCACAGAAAGATGGAGCATTCCCGAGGGAAATTGTTCCCGTTCATCTAAAACACCACGGGCAATCCTTTATTGTGGACCAGGACGAACAACCTGAGAGCGATGATCTCGGTGAATTTCCCCTCCTCTCGCCGGTTTTCGATAAACAGCGAGGGACGATTACCAAAGGCAACGGGGCTAAGATCAGCGACGGAGCCGCCGCATTGGTGGTAGGCGGAGAATCCCCGGATCTGAAGCCGGTCGCCAGAATCGTGGGGTATGCTACCCACGCCCAATCACCGGCTACTTTTGCCCTGGCTCCAATCGACGCGGTGAAAAAGGTCCTCCAACACGCCCGATTTCAACTCAACGATATTGACCTGTTTGAGATCAACGAGGCCTTTGCCGCCATTTCCCTCATCGTTCATGATGAATTAGGTCTGGACCCGGAGAAGGTAAATGTTCATGGAGGATCGATTGCCCTGGGTCATCCTATCGGGGCAACCGGCGCGCGAATTCTGGTGACCCTGATCAATGCGCTGCAAAGCAAAGGGTTAAGGCGAGGGTTGGCCAGTTTATGTATTGGAGGGGGAGAGGCGACAGCGATGATTATAGAAATCGTTTAACAGCCGCTCGATAAGGGATTCCTGTATGAAGGAGATCCTCTGGCAACCCGATGACATACGCGTGCAACGGTCCAAGATGTTTGAGTTTTTGCAGGCTGTTAACCGGGAATTTTCCAAGGATTTCACCACCTACGCCGAACTGCATCAATGGTCCGTTCAGCATATCGAGACCTTCTGGGATTTTTATAGAAAGTATTCCGGCATACGGTTTTCCCGCCACCCGGATGAAATCCTCTCTTCCCGATCAATGCCCGGCGCCCGCTGGTTCTCTGGTGCCGAACTGAATTATGCGGAAAACCTGCTCACAGCCCCTCCCAATAAAATCGCCATTCTCAGCAAAGTAGAGGGACAATTTCTTCAGCCGCTGACGTACGGCGAGCTTACCGTTCTCGTTCAGCGGTTTGCGGCTGCCCTTTCGCGCCACGGGGTGAAAATGGGAGACCGGGTGGCCGGCTTTCTACCCAACATCCCTGAAACCATCATTGCCATGCTGGGCACTGCCGCCGTCGGGGCCACATGGACCTCCTGCTCTCCTGATTTTGGGCCGCAAGGGGTCAGGGACCGATTCGGACAAGTGGCACCCCGAGTGCTGGTCTGTGTTGAAGAATATACCTATAACGGAAAATCTTATTCCGTCATAGAAACCTTGAATGCCGTCATCCCTGATATTCCCAGCCTTCATTCAATTGTCGTCGTTTCTCGTGACTCCGTGACGCCGAGGACCGGTACGTTGCGATTTCATTCGGTCTCGACTTGGGATCAATTTGTGGGCACGATCGATCCCGTAAATTTTTCCTTTGGTCATTTCCCCTTTGATCACCCTTTGTTCATCATGTATTCCTCGGGAACTACTGGACTGCCAAAGTGTATTATGCACGGGGCAGGCGGGACGTTACTCCAACACCACAAGGAACATGCGTTGCACACAGATATCGGATCGGAGGACGTGGTGTTTTATTACACCACGTGCGGTTGGATGATGTGGAACTGGTTGGCCTCGGCTCTGGCGCAACAGGCCACTATCGTTCTTTACGAAGGATCTCCCGGTTTTCCGAACTTGAATGTGTTATGGGATTTAATCGATGAGGCGGGAATCACGGTGTTTGGGACGAGCCCAAAATTTCTTTGCCAAAACCTCAAGCAGGGAATGAACCCGTCAAAATCCCATCACTTTCGTTCGCTTCGAACGATGTTGTCGACCGGCTCTCCTCTGGATAAAGAATGCTTTAAATGGATCTATGACAAGGTTAAAAAGGCTTTTCAAGTATCGTCCATTTGTGGGGGCACCGACATCATCTCCTGCTTTATGCTGGGCAACCCCATGCTCCCCGTTCGGATGGAAGAAATTCAATGTTTGGGATTGGGAATGGATGTGGTGGCCCTGGATGAGGATAACCGTCCGGTGTTCAATCAAAAAGGAGAGCTAGCCTGTCGTTCCCCTGCTCCGTCCATGCCGGTCGCGTTTTGGAATGATCCGGAGAATGACAACTATGTTCAAGCCTACTTCGACAAAATTCCCGGTGTCTGGATCCATGGGGACTTTATTGAAATCGGGGATCATGGGGGCATCACGGTCTATGGACGGAGCGACACCACCCTGAATCCTGGCGGCGTCCGCATTGGCACTGCTGAAATCTACCGTATCGTTGAGGGCATGGAAGAAGTTGCGGATAGTGCGGTCATCGGTGTGGAAGAAGATCATGACATATGCATGATTCTTTTCGTCGTGTTGAATAAAGAGACCAGTTCCTTATCTGTCGTCAGTGAAAAAATCAGACGAAAGCTTCGGGAAGAAGCCACGCCCCGTCACGTCCCCCGTGAAATTTACCAGATACGTGAGGTGCCCAAAACGCTCAATGGGAAGAAAATGGAATTGGCCATTCGCGACATTTTTCAGGGGAAAATTTTTCACAACAAAGCCTCCGTCGCCAACTTGGATTGTTTGAAGGAATTTGAGGAAATCTACTCCCGCCGTTTGGTTGTTGAAGGCGGGTGAATGGCGGGATATTTGGCAGTGACACAAGCGGGGTAACAATACCCGGTCCGTCACGCATCTTCCGGATTTGTGCA
Organism: Nitrospirales bacterium; assembly: GCA_050248735.1. Lineage (GTDB taxonomy): Bacteria > Nitrospirota > Nitrospiria > Nitrospirales > UBA8639 > JACKFE01. The sequence continues at coordinate 142,092 of JBFWRU010000009.1, forward strand.
AAAGTCGCCCTGCAACAGCGGTAAAAAGCTCGGTGAATCTTGTTTGGTTTCGGGGTTCTGCCCTCTCTAAAAAACCTTTTGATGACGTCAAATTTTTGCTAAAGATTGCTCCTCTTGGATTGCTTTTCGGGTTTGATCCAGACCTGCCCAGAAAGTGTAGATGGAGTTCAAGGCCTTCACTCCGGCATCAATAAACTTGTTGCCATCGAAGCCCGGCTTGGAAAACGATTCGTGAAGTTCATCCAAGACATTATCACCGTGCCCCTTTTCACTGTTGAAATGGAACAGGAAAAACTTCAAAGGAATCGCGGATGTTCCCTCTAGTTTGTTTTTTTGGTTATAAATTTCTATCCCGGTAATTAATTCTTTCCAGAAATTATTGGACTCGGCCGCCTCCCCTTTTCCGATGCCCCAAGCCGCCCATGTTTCGATGGCGTAGCTTGCGCCTCGGCCAACTTCGCCATCTTTGTTTCCATACGTTTCTTCCAGTCCCCTGATGAAGGCACGGGTGGAAGAGGTTGATGACTCCCAACTTCCGAGATTGGCTGGATCCAAATTAAGGGGCTTGGCGGTGTCTCTCAGCCAATTGATATGGGCCCATTGGGTTTTGAATGGTTGGTTTTCCGTGGATCCATCAGCATTGATTCGAACGCCCAATTCGTTCGCCAGGATGTACCGCGCATGGGTTTCAGCTTCAAGGTCCGATGCATTTAAAACCCTCATCAATTGGGCCAACAAAAACCATTTTGAAAATACGGCGAATTGTTCAAATAAATCGATCAGCTGCTCTTGGGTCGCCTCTCCCTTTTTAAACCATTTGCAATAGGGATTATTCACAATAACCGGGTGGCTGTGAATTTCATCCTTCAGGTTCTCCCAAAATTTTTCAAAGTCTTTTCCTCTTGGAGCATTCATGATGAACTCCTTTAATTAGTCATCAATAACTCCCCCATTGTGGGATCCTTCTCATTTTTCTTTTCTCCAGTTACTGAGGGTCCTGAACCGAATACTACCTCCTGGCAATATTTTACCGCATTAATATATTAGGGTGAAATTAAATCAAAGAGAAATGGGCAGCCGAACAGTTTGGACAAAGGGTTTTCGAGAAGTGGGATTTGGTAAAATACCTATATGGGTCTGCCGATCGCCTGATTCGTGTAACTTACAGAACCTGTTGGTACACATAATCTCCCGCAACTGATCACGTTTGAGGCCAAAGGAATCCTTCGGTCGATCTCCGCTGATGGTGGGGGCGGTTCTGCACGGCTGGTCGAGTTGTCCTTTGCGGGGATCTTTGTGAAGGAGGTAGAACTTGGAAGCTTCCCACTCTTGGCTGTGGGAAAAATTGATTCGACGAACGGGGAATCAGAGTTCTATCTGAAGGAGGTGCGGTAAGCAGATTCCGTCGGCGCATCTCGCACTGGTCAAGTAAGCAAAGCAGCTGTGTTCTTGACTACTTAAAAGTTCATGGGCCTTGAACGAACGAGAGGAGACGGCCTCCACACTTTTTTCACTATACATCCCGCGAGCTGCCTTGTCCCTGCCTCATTTCTAGACGTTCCCCAAGCATAGCCCTCACCCTTTGCTAGTAGATATGAAAAGGATGATCGTTTTCTGGTCCATATTTCCAACCAATCAGTCCTGCCTTCAGACAATGTTCTGTGTCCCCTTACTGTTTTCAGATGATCAGGTTAACTGCTTAAGTGTAATCCAAGGCATGGTAAATAAGGTCGAGGGTCTATATAATTTTTTTCTGACCCGCAAGAGACTAACTGGATAATAATTCTGTTGGATTTCGAATTGTGGGTTAGGTGAGAAAACCACAATGTTCCCCCTCTTTCGTTTCATTCTCCTTGTATCCTGCCTTTGTGTTGCTGCCCCAGTTGTCTCTGCCGAGAGGGATACCTCTTTAGGCAAAGCGGTCGTCAAGGTTCAGCCGGTTAAATCGGAGGATGATGGCTATTGGAAATGGTTTGTCCAATACATCGAAAAACGTGTTTCTCAGCGCTATTTGGTGAACGAGACCCGCCTCAAACTTTCATTATTGGCAAAGGAAATCAAAAGCCGGCGTTCAGAATGGTTCAAATTACTGCTTGAGGATCTTCGCTTTACCCAACCTGACCTCACGGGAAGTTTTTGGGAAGATTTTTTTACCAGTGGGGGACAATCGGCTCTTCCTCAGATTGCGGCCATTCGCACAGACCTTCAAGCTCAGCGACAAAACCTGCGTCAGGAAATCAATTCTTTCCATTCCGCCCAACAACAATTAATTGATGAGGCGCTCAAGGCCACTTTAGAACTCCATACCCTCGCCTCAACACGTTTTAACAAATCCCAAGAGACCTACCCAGAGCTCAAAGGAGAGGTTGATCGGCTTGATGAAGAACACCGGTTACTCATTCTTGAACTCTACGATGCTGCAGAATGGTATGCGCCCCATCAACTCACAAAATTGATCAAACAATTTCAGGCCAGAGAAGGCAGTTTGCCTGAACATTTAAAATGGTTACACGTTCGAGCCTTAATCGGGGAAGCGGAATGGCTGGAAGAAAAAGTCTTCATGCAGCGAAATGCACCCAATTACGAAGATCCCAAGGCTGCACGGTACCAGGCCGAAGCGAATATCGCGTATTGGCGTGATTTACTCTCTGTAACCACACTGGGACGCTCTGAGCAAGCCCAAGGTGTTGTCACTGACCAGACTGACCCTGGAGATCCCATACAGGTCGTTGCCCGTTCAGCCCGTTTCGATGCCATGACCATTTTGCGTGAGATGCATCAACAGATGCCTGACAAGCAGGATATTTTTCAGGCATTACTTCAGCAGGAATTCTTCTTCGTCCAACGCATCGCTGACAAAATCGACGCGGAACAACGCGCCTCCATGACGGCGTTTTACGGTTACTTGAAAGCCCGCGGTTTCGGCCAAAAAGACCTCAAAGATGACCCCAATATTACCTTCGATTCGTTGCTTTTTGAGCAACTCTGGGCGGGGTTGGGTATGGGGCCTATTGCCGCCTTAAGCGCCATCAGCGCCAACGATACCTTTGGGGGCATGCCGATTCCAGGCTGGCTGTTTCCGGATGACTGGCTCGTGAATAGCGTCGATGCGATGTCTCAGATCGTGGGTGATGCTCAACTTCAATCCGCGCAAAATCGTGTCGCGATCAATGCCTTGCTTCGAATGATGAAAAACGGCTTAACGCTCACGGAGCTCCCCACTCTTACTCCTGCCAAGATGGCTAACTTTCTGGTGGCCAAGGATGGCAGTGGTCGCCGTCTTCCTCAAGACCGCCTCCATGGTTTGTTGCGAGACATCAAGGAAATGATGGCCCAACTCCCGGAATTGGGAGCGCTCGTATCCGGCGATCTTCTTCGATTTTCCCAAGCTTTCGGACGGGGTCATTATCCCAGCATTTATCCCGAATACACCTGGTACGAATGGTTCGGTGATCTGTTTAACGCCAAAAACATCATTTTTCTTTGGGGACCGGGAAGCATTTACAGCCTCAACGACAAGGTCCTGATCGGGGGACCCATGAGCGCGGGAACACTTCGCGAGGCCGCACGAACGGGCGTGGCTATTTCGGCACGAGAGAAATTCGTTGAGACCGTAGGCCTGGCAAAAATCGCCAATTGGGTGGTCAATGGGCCAGTCGGGAAGACCCTTCTTGCGCAGCGCGGCCCGGCTGCTCTTTTGAATGCCGACAAATACCTCAAGGCTTCCCGCATTGGGGCCGTGTATTCTTTGACTTCCTCCCTGGCTGGTGGGGGCGCCAATATCGTGAATTCCCTGTTGCTATACGGTGGCGCCTCAGTTCTCGCCCAACAATATCAATATGGACCAGGGGCACAATTTCTTATCGAAGTCATTGCTGAAATCGGCGTGACCGATCTCCTGGCAGATGCCATGCGCGCCAGTGGTCTGAGCCCTGCCCGTATTGCAGCGGCGGCGGATGAAATTTCGGAGAGAGCAACCAGACAGCTAAATGCTATTGATGCCCGTAATACCATTATGGATCAAGTGGAGGAAGCCGCTACCCATCCCCCTAAAACGAAAGCGGCAGCGAAATCCGTTAGGGAAGCCCAAGAGAATGCGGCCGAACATTTTCCCGGCGATCAGAGCGGTATTTTTCCAAGAGATTTATCCGAGTCCAGCGAATATGCCAGCGCCCACGCCACCAAAGCTTTGGAAAAGGGAGATGCCGGTGCGACCACCCGTGCTGCGGGAGCTGCCAAAACCGTCAACAAACAATTAAAGGAGCAAGCCGAAAAACTCGACAAACAGGCAGAAAAAGCCAAAAACCTCGCTAAGCAAGTCGACAGTGAAACCCCACCTGTATCCACGATCAGTCGGGAGGAACTCCATAATCAATTTGTCCCCACAGTCGATCAGCGTATGGCCGATTCGTCAGCCTATGAACGTTTCTGGGCACCAACTCTGCACAAAGAAAAAGTGGCTGGCCCAAATCTGAAAGCCGGGGATTTAGCGGTTCGCAATGGGTCAGTGGATACAGCCCTGGATCATTACACCGAGGCTCGACGAAAATTGATAGAGGCCACAGAGAACACTCCTGCAACGGCTCAGCAAAAGGAGATGCTCGAACTCCTTGATCAGCGCATCGCGATGATTATCGAACACAATGAAACGAATTGGGCACGCAAGGCTGCCAACGAATTTGCAGGAGACCTCAATCATGCAAAACCGATCTCCAGCAGCCAGGCGAATGAGATCGCGAATCAAATTGACTCACGACTTCCTGATGATCTCGGCTCACAACTCAAAAGTATCAATGACGATCTTGATGCCACTCGAAAAATTGCCAAGGAACGCCTTCAAAATTCTGCGGACCAGGCGGAAAAAACTCAAATCATCCTTGCCGCGAATAAACGTATTGCAGAATTACAAGCCAAGAAATCCAGCCTTTTGAAAGTTGAGGGGGTCGAATTCTTTCGGGAAGGACCGGGGTCGGTCATGTGGAAAGTTGAGAAGGATGGGGAAACGTTTTTTGTCAAATACACGTTGCAACCCCCGGAAAAGCATGCGTTAGAACTTGATGCCACCGCGTCTCTTCTGGCCCAAGAATTGGGAATTAACACCTTTTCGAACAAACTCAATCATGGCCAACGCAATACCTTACTCGTGTCTCGCGGAGTCGATATCGGCGCCGATTTCGGAAACCTTAACGATGGGGAGATCCTCTCGTTCCTGGATGAATTTGCCGAACAGCGCGCGTTCCGGGCCTGGCTGGGTGATCCTGATGGTCATGTCGGAAACATGATGGTCAGTAAAGACGGACAACTCCTTCCCTTTGATTTTGATCGTGCCCATATTGGAGATGAAAAAGCCCATACCCTTTACATAGGACAATACTACCCTAATGAAGAAGAACTCATGCGTGGATCGGTTCTCTGGAGCCATGGGTCTGTGGGTGAAGAAATTATGGACCAAGCGTTCGAACAGCAAGTTGGCAAGTCTCTTCGTTTGGTAAGAGACACCGATGCCAAGCATTATAGTGCCATGGCACGAATCGAACAGATGGTGGGATATAAACGGCTGAAAAAAACCGTGGATAAAATTCAGTCGCTGACCAACGATAGTCGTAAACTTGAGAAACTTTTGGAGCAAGGCGGTTGGCCGGATATTGACACGGCAGCCAAAGTTTTACGTGAACGTGCCAGCAAATTGGAGGAGACCCTCAAGCCCCTATTCGACAAAGAACTCATCGAGGGTGTCCCCCGCATTGTGACCAGCCAAGTCGATCGGTCACTTCGCACCAATATGACGGTGGTTGATGGGAAAATGTGGTATGCGCCTAACCGAATCTGCTTGTGTGGTGCGGCCTGATGTTCAGGAAATTCATTCAGATCTATGTCATCCTTTTCCTGGCATGGTTCATCTCTCCTCTCTATGCCGCCGATATTGAAATTCCCTTGAAGGCGGGAGCCGTTGACCAACAGATTACAGTCACCTTTCAAAATCCCACATTTCGAGATATCCAGGACCTGAAGATTCGTATCACTCAACTTCCTGGATGGGCTGAAAAGGCTTCACTGTCACATGAAATGCTTCCACTCCTTGAAATGGGGGACAGCATCGATGTGACCTTAACCTTCGACGTAAAGGCCGAGCTTGACGAGAATGTTGAGGGGAATATCGAATTGGCTTTTAGTCTCGATGAAGAACAGGGGGAACTTGATACCTATCGAATGACGGTTGGTCCAGCCTTCAGCATTCCAAGGTCCGAGCCACTAGCTCAGGAGGACAGCCATTGTCCGATTGAGAAAGAACGATCATCTGGGAACTGGACAGGCCCGGAACAAAATTATGTATTTACCTTTTATGACATCCAAAGCAGTAAGTTACTACGGATTTTGATTTTGACCAGCCCAGCCAATGGATTTGTCGAAATTGCCAAACAGTCAACCAAGGATCAACGATATGGGCCGTTTGGTTCGATGTCAGAGGCTGAAGCTCAGGCCCGGAGTTTATGTGGAGGAACGGAACCTAGCCCGGCGGCTGGGTTGCCGGTGTTCATATTGGCGGAAATCACCGCTCCTCGAAGTTCAGAGTATGGCGTGTATCAGTTTGAATATGACGGGAAGAGTACCGGGTATGTGCAGCGTTGGGGGCATAAGCGGAAGAAACATTTTACAGAACAGGCCAGTGTGATTACGCAATATCCTAAACGCATCGTTCTGGGAGAACCATTTTCCTACACGGTCAGCGGGAAAAGGCGTGTTGATAATAAAAAGTTTTGTGTCCGTCGTGACAAAAAACCCGAGATGAACACTGTGAGTATAGGACTCAGATCACCAATTTCCACTGTAGAAGTGAGTGGGCGAAAAAACTTGCTAGCCTTTTGTGAGGAAGCAGGGGAGTATATCGATGTCCGTGGTACCAAAGTTCTCAAAACGGTTCGATCCATGTCCAAGTCAGACGAAATCCGTGCAACGCTCACCTTTGTTCCGACTAAGGTTGTTCGGGATGAAAAAGGCCGACCCATCGAATTTTTTTATCGACCTCAGGTGTCTGCAAACGGTGAAATTAACACCTATAAGGGTTTGGAAGAAAGGCGCTTTTATAGTCTGGGACCACGAAAAGTGGCCGCGGTTGAGCCCGATGGATTTTTTAGGAATACGGATTCTATCGATTCGATATTTATTGGGATTATTGACCTCAAGCTTCGGTACAAACCCGCCTTACGGTCGAGTCAGCCTTTACATCCGTCAGCCTTTTCAATGCCGGAAGGCCTTGGAGAGTCCTCCTCCGGTCCCGAACCGATGGAGCCTGTGAGTCGAGTTGATGGGCAGGAAGGAGAGTCGGCGGGTGATGCAGGCGGGATTCAAAACCAGGAACGCGCTTCTGGAATGGGACCGATAGATGAGGATCCCTTTGAAGAAACCTCAAGCAGATTAGGGCCATCGAGTGAAAAATCCTCAAGCTCTTCTGAGGAAGATGAAATAGTCACCTTACCACCTGAACAACCTCCCGACCTTTCAGCCGGGGACGAACCCATTGGGGATCTAAAAACGTATCCGACATCGGGACCGTATACGACAACCGAAGGAGAAATGACCTTTTTGGAATCCGGTATTTTGGCAGCTCGCTATCATCAGGATGGCGGAAGGCTGGTTGGGGGGTTTGATGGTCTGGTCTTCACTGGAATGTGGGTTGAGTCTCATTCCAAGCGGAAGTGTCCCAGTCAGCAAAATGGCAGTGCATATTGGGGAAAGGTCCGGTTTACTTTTACGAAAAATTTTGACGCCTTCAAAGGCGTTTGGGGATATTGTGAAGATGTGCCGACGAAAAATTGGGATGGGCATCGGAAGCGGGGCATCGAGACTCGAAATCCCGACCAGGAACCTTTCTCGTCAACTTATGAGGAACAGGAACCCAACAATTCCCTTAATGAGGCACCGCTGGTCGCTCTTCCCGTCAATCTACAAGGCTCAATTGAACCCAAAGGTGAGGCGGATTGGTATAAAATTCACATTGAACATCAGGGTGTTCTTCAATTTTCCACATCCCATGTGCCGCCCTCCATTAATTTGGCCTTGCAGGTTTGGAATGGAGAAAAGAAATTAGTCCGATCATGGATTACGGCTAAAAAAAGCGGGGATCCTTTAACGGGAGAAGTAGACCTTGCTTTGCCCGGCACCTATTACCTGGAAGTGAGGGATGGGCACAATAATTCGGCTTCGCAAGAGACCTATCGTCTTCATCTACTTTTTATACCTACCAAGGATACGGGAGAATTGAACAATACGCGCGAGACGGCCACCCCGTTGTCGCTGGGGCAGGCCATCCAGGCCAATATTCTTCCCAGGGCTGAACCGGATTGGTATCAGATCATCGCCGAGACGCAAGGGGCTCTGGAAGTCGCAATTACCAGCATGCCGTCTGAGCTGAATATTACTTTTCAGGTCTTTGGACCCGAAAAGGTCCTGCTGCGGTCATGGATTACTCCGCCGAAAAATGGAGAGGATCTGATGTCGGTGGTCGATTTGCCCGAACCCGGCACCTATTATCTGGAAGTCCGCGATGGCCATAACAATGCCCGGTCCATTACCCCCTACACCCTGCGGGCCACCCTGACTCCCACGAAGGATACGGGGGAATTGAACAACACGCGCGAGACGGCCACTCCCCTGTTGCTGGGGCAGGCCATCCAGGCCAATATTCTTCCCAAGGCTGAGGCGGATTGGTATCGGGTCCAGATACCTAGTGCAGGTTTTTATAACGTGAATATTACGAATATGCCTCAAGAACTCGATGTCGCGTTCCAAGTTATCGGTCCCGAACAGGCATTACTCCGATCCTGGATCTCCCCTTCAAAGATTGGGCAGGATAATTTAGCAGTCGTGCAATTTCCTGGTCCGGGCACGTATTATTTGGAGCTCCGTGATGGGCACAACAACGCAAGATCGATCAAACCGTATACGTTAACTATACTTCCGCCTGAACAAGTTCAAATATCCGAGAGTATCCAAAAGGCCATTGGCAGGGGAGAAACGTTTGGTCGTTCTTCAAGGCCCAATACGCGCGAAGCCATGATCATTGGAAGCGGATCAATGTATTCCGGAGACCCTCAAGTTGAATTCATTTTTCTTCGTGCCACTCATCCCCGACCCGATGGATCACGAGATTACCGTTTGATCCTGGGCACTCCCTGCAAGGGATGTAAAGACCCCATGGTATATTTCAACCGGGCACGAGAAGCCGCCAAAAAACTTTTGCAGGAAAATTCGGAAAAATCTGGCGAAAACCCTAAGTGGAGTATGGCCATGATCGGATCTCTTCAGGATTACTGTTCTTACATTGCCACGTTCTCCCATGGGATTCCGCGTGGAGTGAGCCAAGTGGGTTGGATCAAAGCTTGTGGCTGGCCCAAAACGGGGTGGAAATAAAGAGGGCTCATCCAACCTAATTCCCGGTTTAAATTGGTGTGAGAATGAAAGAAGGAGGTCGTGAGAATCTGATGTCGGCAACGGTCTATTGGATTCGGGGCCCCAAGAATCGTCCCTCCGGTTGGACCTTTTCATCGGTGGTGCACAGACCAGTGGGTGCGTATTCGAGAACCTTTCCCTCCCTGATATAGAAGAGGTTGTTGCACACGATCTGCCCGCTTGAACATGAAATAAAGGTATCTTCATTAACGAAGTCCCCGACCTTGCTGGCTCCCGCCCTACCGAAGCACTCCCCAAAATTATACCCATAGGCGTAGTTTCGGATTTCGGTCCCGCCGGGAGTCTTGGTTCGGAACATCAGCTCTTTCCTGAAAAGGGGGTGGGTGTCTAACGCCTGAACGGAGACTCCGACCCAGGCATCGAGGTCTTGTTGTCGTACAGTCGGCGGGGTCGCACAGGCACCGATCAGGATTAGAATTCCCATCGTCATGGTCAGTTGGAGGAATCGTGTGTATGTGTCTGACTGAATGACTCCTGCATTCATACATATCTTTCTCTTAATGCACCAGTTCATAAATTATTTTCGAAAACCGACCCGCAAATCGTCCCGGGCTTGTTCGGTTATGACGCTAAGATTTTTCTGAATCGTAGTTCAGGTGGAAGAAAAAGTTTTTCAATCAGTTTCTTGCCTCTAAGCCTCAAATCGAAAACCGTTACCTTCCAGCCGGAGTCCCGATCGCAGTATCAATGACGGTGGCATTGGAGGAATGATCGATGATTTCAATCGACTGAAAAACCAATTCAAGGGTTTCTATTTGCGGAGTTTGGAGATTTTCGGTATCGGCATGTGAGTGAAACGAGGTGACAACAGCATTGTTGAACTTTAACGTATGATCAAGCATCAATTTTCCCGATCGATGAATCATGAAGAAATCGATGATGACCGTTAAGGATTCATTATGGGTTAATGCCGAGAATAATTGTACCGAGGCGGGTCCCCAGGATTTTTTCAGGATGATGGGTTTGTGTACGCGTTTGCCTACTAGCATTCCTGATTGTGGATCGCGAAGACTCGCCACTTCATAATCAAAGCTCAGTCCCCGGAATGTTTTATTTTCAAAGCCGGCTCTTGGAACTTCTCCCCGGAAAGATCCCTGGATCGCACCGGTGATCGTCACATAGAAATTATCGGCGGCCATGGCCATGGTGGTGCTGGAGAGTAAAATAGTGAAGAGCAACATGGTGATGGGAATTCTTTTTGTCGGCATTGTGATTCTCCTCAAGTGGAATGGTGAACCCAAAAAATGGTTTAGAAAGAAATTGTACTTTGTGGAAGAGCCGGGAGATCCTGGTTTCCCATATACCTCTCCCCCACAAAAGGCTTTCCCCAACTCTGACGATGTTTTTTCAATCACTGTTTATCCCTTTGACCCGTTCCCGAATTCTTCAGTTTGTCTCTGTATCAATATTTCCGCCGCCCGCTTCGCAATTCTCGCTGCTTCCGGTTTTTGCGAGACTTGAGCGGTCACAATCGCCCCTTCCAATAAAAGCGCTAGTTCCTCCGCCAACTGCTGGGGATTCCGTGCGCCCGATTTCACACACAGGTCCAGGATAAATTCCGTCATCATGCGCTTGAAATCACTGCAGACGTATCGGAGTGAGGTATCGGGAGTGGAATGCTCGCCCACCGCATTGATGAACATACAGCCATAAAAGTTTTGTTGAGAAAACCAGGCCTCCGCCACATCGAACACCGCCAGCAATCGCGCCTTTGGGGTGCGCCCCTTGGCTTCCACCTGCCGCATGAACGAATTTCGAAACTGCCCGTCATAATGTCGCAACGCCGCTAACACCAGTTCCTCTTTCGAGCGGAAATGTGCATAGAGGGTTTTTTTTGTCACCCCCGAGTGCTCCACGATCATGTCGATCCCCGTGGCATGAATCCCGTTTTTGGCAAATAAGGACACCGCTGTCTGGATGAGTTGCTCACGCTTGGAGGGGGCGGCGCTTTTCTTCTTCATTTAACTAGACCTACACGTGTACCAAAATTTTTTTGAAAAAATTTCTTTCCGAAAATGTGATGTTGATAACAATGTATCACTTTATTCTTTTAAAACAATGAATTGTGAATTTATTCATGTGTGAAATATCATTCTAAGCGAAATGTAACGAATCCCCACCTCAGCTGACTACGCTTCATAAAGGATACAGATCTGTATACTAAAATTTACCAACCATTCAATCTATCAGTTCAAAGGAGATGCATCATGAACATCATGAAAACAGTTGTAGGTTCTCTGTTTGCCGTTTTTCTGGCCATGGCGGCCACACCCGTTCTGGCCGGGGATGTCACCCACAGCACGCCTGGTATCAGCGGCTACGATCCTGTGGCCTACTTCACGGAAGGAAAACCTGTGAAAGGCTCAGGGTATCACGTGGCGGAATACAAGGGAGTGACCTATGTCTTTGCCAGTAAGGATCATAAGACCACGTTTGAGGCCAATCCCGAAAAGTACGTGCCGGCCTATGGCGGCTATTGCGCCTATGGGGTGGCGGTCGGGAAAAAATTCGTGTCCGACCCCGAAGCCTGGAAGATCGTTCAGGGAAAGCTGTATCTGAACCTGGATAAAGATATCCAAGGCAAGTGGGCCAAGGATATCCCTGGCTACATCAAAAAATCCGAGGCCAATTGGAAAGAGATCAAAGATAAGGCGCCATCGGATTTATAAGAAATAGGAGCGAGGTCCGTCGCCATGGAGGCGGCGGGCCTCAACCATCCCGGAAAATTTTAGAAGGAGAACGATATGAAAGAGGTTGTCATCATAGGGTCGGTGTTCATGCTCGGATTGGGAAGTTTGGCTGGATGGGCTATGTCTAATGAGGCCAACCCCTTTGCGCCTAATGTGCACCCTGAAACCGGGGCCATCAGCGTTCCCGAAAATTACCGGGAATGGCCTACGCTGGGGACCTGGGCGCATGCGAAGGTGGAAGGCCCGCCGGGCCTGCATGAATACCACGTCGTGTATACCCAGCCGGAAACGATTAAATATTACAAAGAGAAAAAGCGGTTTCCTGATGGGGCGGTGCTGGTGAAAGAGTTACTTAACGCCGAATCTATGCCGATGACCACAGGCCCTGCTGTGGGCCATGCCACCACCATAAAAGGTTGGTTTGTGTTGGTCAGGGATACCAAGGGGCGATTTAAGGCATCGGGTCTTTGGGGAGATGGCTGGGGGTGGTCGCTGTTTAACCCGGATGATCGCCAACACACAGTATCCACGAATTATAAAATCGACTGCATTCCTTGTCATACGCCGGCCAGAGAGTTAGCACCGCAAAATGCCAACAAGGACGACAAATGGATTTACACATTGGGGTATCCCGTACTTCGGAACAATTAAAGAAATTATCGGTTGATCGGTAACCTCACTCCATGTACTCCCTTTAAAAAGGTTCAGGTACCCTTTGCGCCTTGGCACAATTAAAAGATTCCCACTTTCTGTCCCCCGGAAAACATCAAAACTTTCCCAAGGAAGGTCACTCGATTCTCATTGATCGTGATGCCGCTCCCATCGGGGCAGGCAAAAATGGGGTATTTGGTCTTTCGGCTGTACTGAAGAATAGCTTGATTGGTTTTGGGGGTAGAGACGTAGTGAGGGTAGAACTCAAAACGGACAAGACCCAGGGACCGTAGATTTTTTAACTTCACGTCATTTTCATCCGGATCCGGAAGGGGAGGACCTGCTGTTCCAATATTGGGGGTGAGAATGATCGCTCCGGCACTGAGACCCGCCAGCACTCCTCCTCTCTGGACATATTGCTTCAATCGAGGGAGCAATCCGCTTTTTCTCAGGTGTTTTAAGAAGTAAAAAGTGTTTCCCCCCGCCAGGTAAATCACGTCACTCCCGAGGGCTTTGTTCAGATCTGTACGTGTAAAGGGTACGTCCACCGGAAGGCAGTGAAACCTCTTAAAGCCGACTCCCTGGTACCTGTTAATAGCCTTTTGAAAAAAAAGGTCAGATCCGTCCTGGCAAAAGGGAATATAGGTCATGGATTTGTTTTTTTTCAGATCCACCAATTGAAAGAGGGCATGGTGGATCAGACGATTGGAGGGTGCTTGACCACCGGAATACAAGACTAATTTCATAACATTCTCCGCCCGTCAGTATCGTCTATCCTGAGATGAGGAATCAATAAAAAGTTCTAGGGTTATTTAACTAATGAAAGCAAATATCCGATTTCTACAACTATGCGGCCTACACCAAAACCGAAACGGACTCCCGCGCGTCCAAGGAAGCCGGCTACGAGGCGGTATGCCAGATTTCGTCTGATCAATGGGAAGCATGACTTTCAGACAGCCGTCCCTGGAGGGGCCGTGGAATATTCCGTTCGCCTGCGAAAAGGGGGAAAGCTTGTTTATTTTAACTACGACCTCGCGAAGGAGATGGGTTTGATTGCCGGGGATCACCCCCCAAAAATGAATCACACACTGTCTCAAACCGTTCTGGATACCTTCGGCATTCAAATCATCAATGAATATGATGTGATTCATCACACCCCCATTCCCAAACAGACGATAAAACCGAACAAGTACATGGCGACCCGTTATCTTCAATTGCAGCACCCGGACAAAACCGGACGCACCTCCGGAGATGGTCGAAGCATATGGAATGGCCAGATTTCCTATCGGGGGACGACATGGGACGTGTCAAGTTGTGGGACAGGGGCGACGTGCCTCAGCCCGGCGACGGCCAATGCAAAGAAGTTTTTTAAGACCGGGGACCCTTCCGTATCCTATGGGTGTGGGTATGCAGACCTGGACGATGGGATTGCCGCAGCCCTGTTGAGTGAAATTTTCCACCGAAACGGCATAGCGACGGAGAGAACCCTGGCGGTAATTGAATATCCAAAAGGACTCTCTATCAATGTTCGAGCCGGAACGAACTTGTTGCGCCCGTCACATCTCTTTCGATACCTCAAGCAGGGGGATCTTGAAGGCCTTCGGTCGGCTGTGGACTATTTCATCGATCGACAGGTGTCGAATGGTCATTGGCCCAAACATCGTTCTCGAAAGAAACGCTATGCCTATCTCGCCGAATACATCGCCAGACGTTTTGCGCAGGCTACCGCCAGATTCGAATCGGACTATCTGTTTGTCTGGATGGATTGGGACGGGGACAATATTTTGATGGATGGCGGAATCATTGACTATGGGTCAGTGAGACAGTTTGGTCTCTATCACCATGAATACCGGTTTGACGACGCGGATCGTTGGTCCACGACCATTCCCGAACAAAAACGAAAAGCCAGATACATCGTGCAAACGTTCATTCAAATAAGTGATTTTCTCGTCAGAGGCAAAAGGAAACCGATTCACCATTTTACTCGCCATACACTGCTGAAAGTGTTTGATCGGGAATTTGAACACAATTTGTATCGTCATCTGTTGTATAAAATCGGATTTAACGAATCCCATCGGGAATACCTGCTCAACGAACAACAGGATCTGATTAGAAATTTTAAAAGAGTGTTTAGTTACTTTGAAAAGGCGAAGTCACAAAGAGGCCCGCACAATGTCCCGGACGGCCGAACCTGGGATGCCATTTATTGCATGAGGGATATTTTACGGGAACTTCCCCTTCATCTTTTTGCAAAAGAAGCGATCATGACCCCTGAAGAATTTATGGGAACGATTGCGTCAAGCTATGCCAACAAAAGGGATAGAACGTTACATGAAGCGAAAACCAGAAAAATCCATGAATTTCAAAAAGGGTATATGGCCCTGGTTCAGCAGACGGCCAAAACATTTAAAAAAACGGCAAGAAAAATTTTACTCGAACTCGGGATGAGGTCATACGTTATTAACCAATATGATCGAATCACCGGCAATTCCATTCTTGGGGTGACAGAACAAATTCTGAGGGAACGAAAGAGGTTATCGTTTGACGAAATGCAAACGGTGCTCCAGGATTTCATTCATTATCAAAAAATGCGACCCGATCCGGAAAGCAAAAAAGAAATGAAAAGCCTGAATTCAGTAGAGGAACGACGATCCCAACAGGTGATGCACAAGATATTTGGGTTGGTTCGGGAGCATCGAGAAAGCCTCTAGGGTTTCCCATAGTGGCAGGACAGTCGTTCAACATCAAGGTCACTGAAGCCTTTTTTCTAGTAATTAATAGGGGGCAGACTCACCTTACTTACAATCATGGCGATGTGTTTGTGCAAGACCTGACTCACCTTCGTTATTACTTTCATCACGTGACACTATCATGGCACCTTATAGAACGTATCCACTTAAGCTACTGTCCAGATTTTTGAGACCACCTCTGTGTGGTCTTCCCTGTGGGAGTGGAGGCAAAAATAAAAAGATCATCTAAGCGTTTATAGTTCTCACATGCATTTCCCAGAATTGAGTAAGTTTTCCAACCCTAGGATCCCTCATTAACCTGGCTGTTAGTATCACCTTGAGCTATTTGCCTCTCAATTTGTGCTCCTGGGGATTTTTTCAAAAATTCAGAATATTTGGATTCGCTATTTTTCTTAAGCCCCATGAGATACAGTATAGCTACTAACATGACCATGTATGGCATTCCTCGAATGGTTTGAAAATTCGACCATGGAGCAGATAAACCAGGGTATACCCTTTCCATAAAATGATAGAAAATGACTATTGCACTTAATCCTAACCCCAAAGACATTTGCAATTTTAGGTGATCGAGCATTTTGGCTGATCGGTGTGAGCGAAAAAAATGATGAACGTTCTGAATGTCGCTGGATGCAAGAAATTGTCTTTCAATGTTAGCGATAATGGCTAGGTTGCGGTTATACCAAAGTGATGAATCAAAAACATGCGCCATAAGCCACGTACTAAGCAGTAATATTATAGATACAGCAATATCTAATGGAACTATATTCTTCTCAACCAGAGTTAAGATCGCGAATGCACCTACTAAGACGCTAACACTTTGCCAAACTACTTCAATTTGTCTGTTTATACTGTTCCAAAGTTGGTCATATAACCTCAAAAGTAGTTCTTGTCGTGCATCTAAACTCATACTGCAGCCTCGATTAGTTCCTTTGATTTTTCGTTGAGTTCATAGCCCTTCCATATTTTATTAATATTCTTAATAGAGTCTTCCAAGCAGTTCTTATAGCCTCCGGCTGGATGTGGCTTAAAATATTTTCCATCGAAATAGTCGCCAAACCTCGCATCATAGGTAAACCGATTGCAATCAAAGGAGATGACTTTCAGCTTATTTGCTAAATTTCTCTGAACCTCTGGGCGCCCACCTAGTAAGTGAACTGGCCGATCAAAACTGTCTATGCTTACTTGTGTTCCTCCATATTTGGTGGGAACACTATACGCAAGAATAAATTCTCGAGGAATTAATTCACTCAGGCGACCATTAAGCCTAGTATCTTTAGGTACGATAGCAACGTATTCCGAATGTTTTCCTAACATTTCAGCTTCTTTGAGTATGCGATCTAGTTGAAAGATGCATTCTACATCTCTCGCTATAGTTATTTTTGGTTTGTATTCAGAGGCCACGTTAAGATGTTGATGAAAGCAATAGTTTTTCCAGTCAATGTCCAGGAATCCCACATTATCGTACTGATGCGTTCTTACATCTCTCATATTGGTGTATCTTGCAGCTGGAAACCAACCAAGTTTTACGGCAATATCTAAAACCAATTTGCTGTGAGCTACGTATTTGATGACTTTCACGATATTTCTTTTAAGTTGACTGGTTTTTAAATAAATGAATTGAAACGCCAGCTATTTATTTTCCGCCCTGATTTAGAAATTTGAACTTCTTCTAAAGAGAATCCTTTTTTTCTGTACCATTGGTTTGACTCTAAGTCATCAGGACATCTGGCAAATATTGACGTACATGGAACTTTTTTTAACTTTTCTAACATTTCGGTTCCAGCCCCTGGACGAGTGCTAATAATCTCTCTTATTGTCAGTTGGCCGTCCTTCCTCAAATGCCAGTGGCAAATACCCCCATCGACAAGCATCAATTCCTTTCGCTTTGCAGATTCGAATAATGTTTCAAAAATCATGGTCTTTTTGTAATTATGAGTAACTGGGGTCAGGCGTTTTTTGCCATACTTAATTGCTACTCTCCTGACTTTCCAAGGGCTAATCTTCCTCCTGGTTTTTTGTTTTTGAATCCGTCAAAAGCTTAAGCCAAAATCATTTAAAAAGCGAGGCCTTGAAGTGCAGAATTTAGCCTAGGTTATAGACTGGTCTTCCCTCGGTTTCCCGAACAGTGAAAGAAAGCTCGGCATAGATCAGCGTCTGGCTTGAACAATGGGGACAAGTAATCTGACAGAGAGAATAACTAAAGGAAAGCGAGTCCGGTTGTTGGAGGTTTTTCTGACTACCGAAAAACGCATACCCACGGACAGATTTAATCCTGTGCCCCTAATTTTTTCGTCAAATATTCGGGTTCCCCTGCATTTTTAAACTTATTTACCCTCCAATCCTTGAGTCGAGAGGTTC
This sequence comes from Nitrospirales bacterium, assembly GCA_050248735.1. Lineage (GTDB taxonomy): Bacteria > Nitrospirota > Nitrospiria > Nitrospirales > UBA8639 > JACKFE01. The sequence continues at coordinate 160,012 of JBFWRU010000009.1, forward strand.
GCGTCATTGACACCTTGCGGCTCCTTTGCTACTTATCCATTTGTTCCACAGGGCAGGTATTTCCCCCCATTCCTGTGGTCATGGTGCGCTACCTTTCATGCGAAGCACTCCTTTCTTGAGATGGGCCGGACAACAAGGAGGTTAGACCTTTTGAAATTTTTTCTTGCTCTTCTTTTATTTTCATTCTCATGCCTGGCGCTGACTACCCAATCAATCAGCGCCGTGGGAGATGTCAATTACATCTCTGACGAGTTGAATGTGCCGCTCCGGAGCGGACCGTCCACAGCTCATCGCATTATCCACCGTGGGCTGCCAAGCGGAACCAAACTGACTATTCTGGCCATCAACGAAGAGGCTGGTTTCACACAAGTTCGGACGGACAGCGGGCTGGAAGGTTGGGTGACGTCACAGTATCTGATCGGGGAGCCTATCGCCCGGGTGAAGCTGGCTGCGGCTGAAAAACGCCTTCAAAGCCTGAAAGCCGAAATCGACAAGGAACGGGAAGCGCGGGCGAGTCTCCAGGCCGAGCACAAAGAAACCGGAGCCGATAACCAGGCTCTGACTTCGCAGGTGCAAGCGCTGTCCAAAGAACTCGCGGAATTGAAGCTTGTATCCGCCGACCCGATTAGAGAACATGCCCGTAATGTTGAGCTGACCCAGCAGAACACCCGCTTAGCCGGTCAGGTGGAAGAGCTATCCTCGAAAGCCAGGCAGCTGGAGGAAAACATCCAACTTAAATGGCTACTGTATGGCGGCGCGCTGGTCCTCATCGGCCTCTTAATCGGGGTGATTCTCAAATCACGTCCACGACAGACCGGTATTTCCCGCTATTCGTAGGTGCCACGGCAAAAAATAATCCCAGGGCTGGACCGCCGCCAATTATTTCAACGCTTCAAGGGTGGCCCGGAGTTCCTGGACCTCCGTCTTAAATAACGCGAGATGTTCATCCCGTTGGGGTTGAATATCCTTAAACTTCCACAGCCGCTTAAAGATAGCCCACAGTTCCTTGTTATGGGTCACTGCGAGTGCGTAGGTTGGCGTTTCACGTTTGGCCTCGTCCACGCAACACAACGAATTGTCGAAGGCATGAAATTGATTGTGCAGGTCGTCCAAGGCCTGGTCGTATCCTGTTCCCCCTTTGGACGCTTCGGCACTGGCTTCCATCATGGTGGTGAGGTTCAGCACGGTTTCCACGCTGGTGGACCCCTTCGCTTTGGCTGCATAGTCATCTGCCCGTGGGTAGAAAATATAACTACATCCGCTGAGTCCGGTGATCAAAGCTGCTGTCGCGAGAATGGCTGCGATCTTCTGCATACATTCCTCCATGGTTAGAAGGTGAATGGGTCCGTAGTCTGGTTTCCTGCCTTCTACGGGTCGGTCTTCATTTCCTGTTGAACCAGACGTTAGCGTATCTGGTCATGTTCAATTAGACAACTTCCTTGATAGTGTGCAAGGGAAGTGAACCCAGATGATTTCTTCAAAATTTTGTTGCCAAAGCCTAAACGAACAAAACTAGGATTGTTGTTCTCAAGTCAGGTTGTTTCACCTTTCCGGGCTCCTCCCTCAACTTACCCTATCCTTCGTTGTTCTGAAAATGGATTGAATCGCTGACAGGCCGGTATAATGATAGAGCGAGAGTTCCTGATCATGGCCAATATTTCCAAGCGATTACACACCAACGTCGAAGGTAATTTTTTTGTCGACTCCACCTGTATCGATTGCGATACTTGTCGGCAATTGGCTCCGGCCACGTTCATTGAAGACGGGGATTTTTCAACGGTTTTCCGTCAGCCGGAAACGGCACAGGAGGAATTTGTGGCGTATCAAGCTCTGATTGCTTGTCCGGTGGGTTCCATCGGCACGGAGAAGAAGGATTCCAAGATATTCTTAAATGCTCAGGCTTCTTTTCCGCTTCATATAGAACATGGGGTGTACTATGCGGGGTTTAATTCGGAGAAATCGTTTGGAGCCAATAGCTATTTCATTCAGCACCCGGAAGGGAACTGGTTAGTCGATTCTCCCCGTTTCCTCACACAGCTGGTGAAATTTTTTGAAACACACGGAGGAATTCGATACCTCTTTCTCAGTCATGAAGATGACGTGGCGGATGCGGCACGATATGCCCGAGCCTTTAGCGCCACCCGGATCATTCATCGAGCCGATGTTTCGGCCATGCCTGATGCGGAGCGGGTCATTGATGGGGAGGAGACTGTTCAGGTTGAGCCGGAGTTTGCCTGCATTCCCGTTCCCGGTCATACCCCAGGCAGCATGGCGCTCCTGTATAACAATCGATTTTTATTTTCGGGTGATCATTTGTGGTGGGATCGGGATCTTCAGCAACTTGGAACACCTGAGCGGTTGGTGTGGGATGATGGGCAACTGGAACGGTCGGTCAGAAAATTACTCAATCATTCATTTGAGTGGGTATTGCCGGGACATGGAGAACGTGTCCGCCTTCCCCATCGTGACATGAACAAAGCAATAAGCCAACTCCTTCAACGACGGTGGAACGTTCAACACTCTCCGACTTGATGTGTTGATCTTCCCATCTGGATGGAGACCTATCACTCTTTAAGGTCTTGGGGTCCATGGGAGAGGTTTTGAGAATGCAGGATCACCGACAACGCGTTGTGATCGCTCAATACCCCTTTCAATGGAAGGGGTCGGGGGTGCTCGGTTTGTACATGTCTGACAGCGATCAAGTCCGGACCACTCTGGTACACCAGGGTTAATCCATTCGCCTGCAGAAATTCTTCTAACACCTTCCCATCCTGCTTCTCCTGATCTGGGCGGAGGTTCGAGTCCATGCCGATCACCAGTGGAGCATCAGGGGGGACCATCCGCGTGAGTGCCGCGGTGATTTGACGGAACTGCAGCATCCTAGCCTGAATGCTGTCCTGCCCCCGGCCTGAGTCCATGTGGCTATTCAAGGCCCAGAAGTTCTGGAATTGAACGAGCTGAAAACCCTTTGAAAAAAAATCGTCGGCCTTATTCAGGTCGGTATACCATCCTGCGAAGGCCTCGTAGGGTTCCGCATAAACAAACCTGGGATGTTCCCTGGCAAGCATCAGCAAGCCGGGACTGAGACAGATTTCGCACATCCACCGGAGTGGCCACCAATCCCCACCGCCACCTTCGGTAAACAAGGGATGGTCGGCCCAGGCATGGCCCGTATAGCGGGCGAGTTGCGCAGGTCGCACGAAGGCTTCCTGGAAAAATACCAGGTCGAACCGTGAAGCCAGGTCTCCAATGCAAGCCACCTCCTCCTCCGTGTGGGCCTCGGAAGAAAAGAGGGATCCGGGAAGCAGCCGGTCATGAATATTAAACACCAACACATTAAGGTCCTGGCTGGCCGATGATTCAGGAAGATCGGCTTTCGTGATGCCGGCCTTTCCCTGCCAATCAATCTCACACATAGCCGTGAGGGCGGGCTTGGTTTCCATCGTTCCGACGCAGGCACTCAGCATCATCAGAAAAATTCCGGCACAAGGGGTAAGGAAGTATGTACCCATGTATTCGCCCCAGTGGTTCATGATTTCAGTCCAAGTAAGGAAACATATTTAAAGAAAATAATTTCTTACCATACCATTTGGAATGGTAGATGGGCGCCATTAAAACCTGACCTCCACCCTACCCGAAGAGTCTGAAACAAAAGCTGTAGGGCCTATCTCCGCCATGTGGCTCCCATAGGGAATCTTGGCAATTATTGACCAAATGGAGTAAATTGGCCGCGTCAGACTCTACCTTTTCCAGAGGAAGGGAACATGAGGTGCTTGACCTTTTCTTTCGAGTTCTCCTTCCTGTGGACCACTCATTTCGCTGCAACGACCTACCATTCCGTCCTTGAACATCAAGGGAGGCCACGATGAAATGGCAAACCCTGTCCTTAGCTGTTCTGCTGCTGTGGACCAGCGCCTGTAACCCGGGAAGCACCACGGCGAACGAGACGATCGTCGGCGCCTGGCAGATCATGGTGCCCTTGGGGATCCTCCCGCCTCAGCTTCATATTATCGAATTCTGGGAGGATGGCACCTATATTTACAGCGCGGGCACTCATGGGGAGCGGGGCGGGTATTCGGCCGTGAAGGGTGTCCTGACTTTCCGGAATAACAGTCAGAAATACTGGTGGGGGGACAAGATCACCTACCAGCTTCCCGACCCCGATCATTTGGTTATCACTCAGACGAAGGCTGTGCCCCCCTTACCGGGCCGGCCCCCGCACATCACCTTGTCCGGCACGCTGACCCGGATCAAACACGACAGTTTCATTGCCACAAAGCCGTTGGGTGGGCAGAACATCCCGTCCAATCTGCCGGGCATGGGAAAGTTTGCCTTTCTCCTCGCTCAGCGGTGGCGCGACGATGCGATTCCGGTGGTGATCGATGCACGCCTCAAAGGGCATGGCGAATTTTTTCTGGTTTTTACCTTTTACTCCCCAAAGACCCGTGCGGGGTTGCAAATTCCGATGGAGCGCTATTGGATCGGCTGGAGGGAGGTGGCCAATGCGCGTTGGGGCACCAAAGCCATTCCCCTCGACTTCGTCGATTTACCGGCGGCCGTCCAGACGGCTCGCGCCGAAGGCGTCACGAATCCAATTCTATCAATGGAGCTCAGGGTCTGGGACCCCGGTCCATTGTGGACTCTCCATGCTGGCAAACAGGCAATACCGCTGCACGCGATTTCCGGCAAGCGCCATTTCGGTACGCGCGATGCCTCCATTGAGGACTACAACAAGCAATGGAATCAGGCCGTGGCGAACCTGAAGAAGCGCTTTCAGAAGGAACAATATGATAGGTGGGATTGCCGGCCTTTTTTGGCCTTTCAAAATGAAAATCATCCAGGGTACCAACAGGACTGCGCACTTCTAAAACAAACCCAAATCATGTGCGAAAACCCGTGGCACGACAAAAACGAAGCGGAAAGAAATCTTTGTAAAGATTGATAGCCGAACGGAATAGTAACCGTGAATTTGATGATGAAGTATTGGCAGAGTCACCCCGGTTTTTTGACCGTTGTCGTAGGCTTGTGTTTGGGTAGCATTCTCCCGACTGATACATTTGCGTCTACTCGTTCGGGAGGGCAGGTCATCGGGGCCGGAAAAATAGAGAGCTGTTCCTGGCCGGAAGAACAAAAGCCATTTTTTCTGCAAGCCGTGAAGCGGCTCGCCAGAGACAATGAGAGCGCAGAGATCCGATTGGAAAGCGCGAAGGAAAGCGAGAGTCGCCAGCGGGCAGAAGCCGAACGCATTCTCAAAGCCACCACTCCCGAAAAGCTCAAAGCCCTCCAACGCGAAAACATTCAATATGCCACACATGGCATCGATGATCGTGTGTGCCAGGGATCAGGGGCCAGTGCCACCTGGATCTCGGTGGTGGTCCGTCGTAAGCCAGAAGATATCGCACGCGACCGCAAGCGGATTGACGATGAGACCAATCAGCCCAATCCGGTGCGTGATGATGTGTTCCAAAGCGGACCGGATGTCGGGCCCACAGGAGATTCCGACATCTGCGCCAAAAGTCCGGACTCATTTCATTGCCGGTTCGGAAACGTTCAGATCGACGATCGATCAAAAAAAGTGAAGCCGCCGCCCAAAACATTGCCTCCGGTTGTCCAGACACCCAAGCCGGGGTTTCCGCATCCTCCCACTGTCCGGCCATCACCACAGCAGCCCAAAGCCCTTCCGGTTCAGAAGACACCGGAATCGAATTTTTCCCCCAATCCCCATGATCCGCCGGCGTTTGCCTATGTGAAAGGGTTGGGAAGAGGTTTTGAGGATTGTGCTCATGGATACGGAATAAGTGTGCAGGTGTTATGGCAGGCCACGCACGCCATGATGTCTGGGAATTTTCCTGATGCGAGCAAGCTGTTGGGCGTTCCGGCAGAAGTGCTCAAGGGCATTTGGGATGATTTCAATCAACCCATTGTGTTGTCCACTGCCGGAGGACAATTGACTTCAGAGGAAGTAAGCCTGCTCGCTCATCAAAACGGTCGCACAGCGGCCAAGCGGATATGCGAGGCGATTCCCGTCGGAAAGGTGGCTAAATGTGTGGGAGGGATTCTGGGAAAGGCCTGTGGAAAAATTGGGAAAACGGTTGCGAAGGGAACAAAGAATGGGCTTGATAAGGGAAAAGAAATAGCAGAAAAATTAACCAAAAAGACTGGGGAAAAAGGGGGCAAAAAAGGAAAAGACCATATTCCGGATGACGACGTTCCACCCGACTCTACCCACAGTGGTGATAATGCTTCCCGGGGTCCGCCTCCCGGGCCTTCTAACAATCCCCTGAAGGGAAAAGCGATTCTTGATGAGGTCAACCACCTCGCCAATAAAAAAATTACGGTACCAGGTGTAGGAGAGATTCAGGTCGGAGACTTCGTCGATGATGGGCACTACGGGGTGGTGTATAAAATTCCTTCCCAAAAAGGGGTTCCGGGGGAGGGGTGGTTATTGAAAGTATCAAAGGATTTACCGAATGCAACAGAAGCCATGGAAAACCAAGTCAAGGGTTCGAAGATCCTAAAAAGCGTGGGTGTGCCCACTCCTGAAATCCGGGATGTTCACCTCGGATCTCCCGACGAGCCGTCTTTTCTCACCATAAAGGATATACATGAGTATCCAGGAGGAAAACTGTTTGATGCGGCAGATGGTGCATATGCGCAACAACGGGCGGCAGTAAAACAGATGTATGATGAGCTGGGGAAGAAGGGGTTGGTTGCACCTGATCTTCACCGGAAAAATATTTTCTTCTTTCAGGAAAAAGGAAAGCTCAAGGCGGGGGTTATCGAGGCAGACCCTATTTATAAGGCCTCAGAGCTCAATAACCAAACGGTTCGCGTCCGAAACCAAACGGCGGGCTATTTGATGGAAGTCGGGAAACAGAATCTCGTCCTTGGCGCCAATCCTGATGGAGTAAAAATCATGGATGCAATATTCAATAAATGGTATCCGAATAACCCACCGACACCATAGCTATGGGCAAACAGATTCCGGAGGTAGTCGAATCGGTCTATCGCTCTGAGTCCCGCCGTGTTCTGGCAACCCTCATTCGGTTACTCGGCGATTTTGAAGTTGCCGAAGAAGCGTTGCATGAGGCCTTTGCGGTGGCCGTGGAGCGATGGCCTCGTGAGGGGGTGCCGAAGAATCCCCGGGCCTGGCTCGTGTCGACCGGCCGGTTTAAGGCCATCGATGGGATGCGACGCCGCGCACGGTTTGACGCATCCCTGGCTGAACATGCCAAACAACTGGAATCCGTCACCAGCATCCCAGAAGAGTCGGACGATGAAAGTATCGAGGACGACCGGCTGCGCCTCATCTTTACCTGTTGCCACCCAGCGCTTTCCCCGGAAGCCCAGGTGGCCATGACGCTACGCGAGGTTTGCGGGCTCACAACCGAAGAGATTGCGCGCGCTTTTCTCACGAAGCCCTCCACGGTCGCCCAACGGATTGTGCGGGCCAAGGGAAAGATCCGCGCCGCCCGCATTCCCTATCAGGTGCCCTCGGAGACCGATTTGCCGGATCGTTTGGATGCGGTGCTTCATGTCGTGTATCTGGTATTCAACGAGGGGTACTCGGCCTCATCCGGTGAGGTGCTCACACGGCATGATCTCTCCGCTGAGGCTATCCGTCTCGGTCGAGTGCTGATTGAATTGCTTCCAGATCCTGAGGCGATAGGGCTGTTGGCATTGATGCTGTTACACGACTCCCGCCGGGCCGCACGCATCTCACCGACAGGCGAACTGATTCTTCTGGACGACCAGGATCGTTCGCTGTGGAACCGTGATCAAATCATTGAGGGAATGGCGCTGGTAGAACAGGCCCTTTCCGCAAATCCGGTAGGTCCCTATACGATCCAAGCGGCAATCGCCGGGGTGCATGCGGCGGCGCCTCAGCCCACGGCCACAAACTGGGGCCAGATTGTGGCACTGTACGACCTGCTGATGCAGGCTGCACCATCGCCGGTGGTCGAGCTGAATCGTGCCGTCGCGGTGGCCATGCGCGACGGTCCATTGGCGGGTCTGAGTCTCATCGATTCCATTCTCCGGCAAGGGGCATTGTCGACCTATCATCTGGCGCATGCCGCGCGTGCGGACTTTTGCCGCCGCTTGGGGCGAACGACGGAAGCCAAGGCCTCCTACGAACGGGCTCTCCATCTCACCCAGTTAGAGCCTGAGCGGAGATTTCTTGAACAACGGCTTGCCGAATTGCAAGACTACAGTTAATCATCCCCCGTCTGTCACAATTCGCCCAACTTGGAGTTTTTCCGATTCTATGGGCTGTGATAAAGCCGACCATCAATATCTTGTAGGGAATCCCTGAAGGTAGCACAATTCCAAGAGTCCCACATTTTCCGCCAATATCCCTGGAACCCAATTGTCGATTTTAATCTTTCTGAACGACTAACTGATATCAATACCAAGTCACCCCCTATCGGAGGACTGAGGTCATGAAAGATCTGCTCGGGCATTGCATGGAGGTTCGGCCGGTGAAAGAGGTAGCCAAAGATGCTGAGCTATGTCGATTTCACGGGCCTCCGTTCGACAAATAAGGAGAATCCGGATAAGGCTATTTTTTAATCCAGCTCAAAGTACTCAAGCAAAGGAGACAGGGGCATGCGATACATGATTATTGTCAAAGCCACCAAAGACTCGGAAGCCGGTGTGATGCCGAGCGAGAAACTTTTGACAGAGATGGGCAAGTTCAACGAAGAACTGGTCAAAGCCGGCATACTGCTGGCGGGGGATGGACTCCATCCGACTTCGAAAGGGACTCGCGTACATTTTTCGGGGAACACGCGTACGGTGATTGCTGACCCCTTTGTCGAGACAAAGGAACTGATCGCCGGCTATTGGGTCTGGCAGGTGAAGTCGAAAGAAGAGGCGATCGAATGGGTCAAGCGTTGTCCGAATCCTGCAGGTGATGACAAAGAAGGCGAGATTGAGATTCGCCAACTCTTCGAGGTCGAGGACTTCGGACCAGAGTTCACGCCTGAGCTGAGGGAGCAAGAGGAGCGTCTGCGCAAAAACTTGTCTTCATGAAAGTAACCTGTGAACAGTCGCTCACAGCATGACATACTTATCTCAACTGTTTTCATTATCTAATCACAAGGAGGCATCTATGCGATTTATAACCATCACATTCACCTGTCTCTGTATGGTCCTGACGGCAATTCCAGTGTTCGCCACAGACACAGAAAAGCAGGTGGACCCCCAAGCGATGATGGAGATGTACAAGAAACTGGCCACTCCCGGCGAACCGCACAAGTTGTTTGCCAGCTTGGCCGGGATCTGGACGACCAAAACCAAGTCCTGGATGGACCCAGACAAACCCCCAATGGAATCAACCGGTACCGCCGAAATGAAGATGCTGCTGGACGGACGTTTTCTCAAGCAGAAATTCATCGGCGAAATGATGGGCCAACCCTTCTCCGGGATTGGAATCGACGGATACGACAATCTTCGAAAAAAATACGTCACGGCCTGGATCGATACCATGGGCACGGGGATATTTTTGATGGAAGGCACGGCAAGCGCCGATGGCAAGACTATTACACTGGAGGGACAGCATGATGAGCCGGGCGGCGGACAGATGTCGCATCGGGCGGTCTGGAAGATTATCGACCACAATAACCAGACGTTTGACATGTACGGGACTCACCACGGCGGCAAGGAAATGAAGATGATGGAGATCACCTATATCAGGAAGCAGTAGGGAAGCACGTTGCAGGACGGACCCCCCCGATGCTATCTGGAGCATCGGAGGCCATATTGTGCTGCAAGCGCTGGGGCTCAATCGAGCCAGGGCTTTCCATTTCTCATCGGAGGAGATTTTATGAAATATATGCTGTTGATTTACGGGACGGATCAGGCATGGGACCAGGCCGGACGGGAAAAGTGTTACGAGGAATCCACGCAGCTTGCCCATCGGCTCAAAACCGCAGGGAAATATCTGGCAGCCGCTCCCCTGCATCCGGTCACGACCGCGACGAGCATTCGTATACGGGACGGGAAACGGCTCGTTACCGACGGCCCATTCGCGGAGACGCGAGAACAATTGGGCGGATATTTCCTCATTGAAGCCGGAGATCTCGATGAAGCCATCGGTATCGCAGAACAGATTCCGGGAGCACGGGTGGGCACGGTTGAAATCCGACCGGTTTTAGAGATCGGAGGTTTGCCAACGGAATAAGGTCAGGCCTGCAAGAGTAAACCGGCATTCGGCACCGAATGAATTTGAAATACGGATCATCCTCACGCCTAACGAAGGAAGTATATGTGATGCAGAAAATTACTCCGTGCTTGTGGTTCGATGATACAGCCGAAGAGGCGGTGCATTTTTATGTATCAATTTTCAAGAATTCCAAGGTCGGAAATGTCACCCATTATGGTGAGGAAGGCGCAACCGTCTCGGGAAGACCCCATGGCTCGGTGATGACCGTGACATTTGAACTTGACGGGCAAAAATTTATGGCGTTAAACGGTGGGCCGCATTTTACATTCTCGGAAGCCGTATCGTTCATCATAAATTGTGGATCTCAGAAAGAGATAGACGAGCTATGGGAGAACCTCTCAGCAGGTGGTGAAAAAGGGCAGTGCGGTTGGCTGAAAGACAAGTATGGTCTGTCCTGGCAAATCGTTCCAAGTGTGCTGAGCGAAATGATGCAAGACCACGATCCTGAGAAAACGAATCGAGTCATGCGTGCTCTCTTGCAAATGAAAAAGCTTGATATCAAACGCCTACAGGAGGCTTATAGGCACTAGTAGGTCAGGATGACTCGATGATAATGGTCGACACGATTGATAGAGGGACGGCATAGGCCCTCATTCGGTGTAAAAACTTTATGCGATGATCGTCATAATTTTCAGAAAGGAGTGAGGCATGAGTCGAGTACGAGTGCTGGTCGGGACACGCAAAGGTGCGTTCGTCCTGACATCGGACGGCAAGCGAAAACAATGGGATGTGAGGGGTCCACACTTTGGAGGCTGGGAGCTGTACCACGTCAAAGGATCGCCCGCCGATCCCAATCGATTGTATGCCTCGCAGTCCAGCAGTTGGTTCGGCCAGATCATCCAACGCTCGGATGATGGCGGCAAGACGTGGGAAATTCCCGGCGGTGAGAAGATCCCCGAACCCTACGACCCGCCTGGCGGCATGAGCAACAATTTTGTGTATGATAGTTCGCCGGAAACGGGTAAACCCCTTACTACCCATCAGTGGTATGACGGCTCTCAGCATCCGTGGGAATTCAAGCGCGTGTGGCACCTCGAACCGTCGCTGAACGATCCGGACACAGTCTACGCCGGGGTTGAAGACGCCGCCTTGTTTCGCTCCACGAACGGCGGGAAATCCTGGCAGGAGGTTCCTGGGCTTCGCGAGGCCAAAGGACACCTGTGGCAACCGGGCGCCGGCGGGATGTGCCTGCATACCATCCTGCTGGATCCAACTGATCCTAAACGGATTTTTGTGGCCATTTCGGCCGCCGGGGCCTTCCGGACCGATGATGGCGGCAAGACGTGGCGGCCGGTCAACCGCGGGCTGAAGTCCCAGATGGAACTTCCTGACCCGAATGCCGAGGTCGGCCACTGCGTGCACTGCATCGCGAACCATCCGTCCCGCCCGAATGTCCTGTTTATGCAGAAGCATTGGGATGTCATGCGGAGTGACGATTCCGGCGAGTCCTGGCACGAAATCAGCGGAGACCTGCCTTCCGACTTTGGATTTCCCATTGCCGTGCATGCGCACGAGCCGGAGACCATTTACGTGGTGCCGATCAAGAGCGACTCGGAACATTATCCGCCGGAGGGAAAACTGCGTGTTTACCGCAGCCGGACAGGTGGAAACGAGTGGGAAGCACTGACCAAAGGGCTGCCGCAACAAGACTGCTACGTTAATGTCTTACGTGACGCCATGGCCGTGGACGCCTTGGACCCCTGCGGCATCTATGTTGGTACTACCGGAGGGCAGGTGTATGCGTCGGCAGATTCAGGGGATAGCTGGACGCCCATCGTCCGGGATCTTCCACCCGTGCTGTCGGTGGAGGTCCAGGCGTTACCGTGAACACGATTCGAGTTATCCTTCCAGCCCATTTGCGAACTCTCGCACGGATCGACCGCGAGGTGAAGCTGGAAATTGAGAGTTTGGTCACACAAGACTCTGTCCTGAACGCTCTTGAGATCCGCTATCCCATGCTGCGCGGAACGATCCGCGATCAGGTCACACACCGCCGTCGCCCATTCGTCAGGTTCTTCGCCTGTGAGCAGGACCTCTCGCATGAATCGCCGGATGCTCCGCTGCCTGATGCGGTGGTACGAGGAGATGAGCCTTTTTTAATCGTGGGGGCCATGGCCGGAGGATAGGTGTCACCTACCTTAAAGTTCGGGTCGAAAGGTAGATGAGGAAATTCACGGACGCCGAAGGGGGATAATTAGTTCACCCTTGGCTATGGGCTGACCAACACGTCGACATAGGCGGGTACACTGTCGGCTCCTCGTATGTCCGTGACTCGGAGTTTAAAACGGAAGGTTCGTTCTTCTGCCACCAACGGGGCTAAGAATTTGGCTTGCGCTGAGTACGGGTCAAGCAAGGGGACCTTGCTGCCGCGCACCTGGGACCAATGATACTGAAGTGAGCCGCCATCGGGGTCGTAGCTCTTTAACCCGTTTAAAGTCACGCGTTCCCCTGCGGAGGTCACTTGGGTGTTGCCAGGATTGGAGACCGGCGGACGATTGGGTGTGTCATCCACTTCCACCAGAATGCCCAGAGTGGCTTCCTGATTGCCGTTTTTGACGGTGAGGGTGGTTTCACCATTTCCTGTCAAACGAAGCATTCCGTCCTGGTTGACGGTGATAATATTTTCATTGGCTGATTGGTACGTGGTGCCTGCAGTATGACGACGAATAGCACGCGTGATGCCGTCCGAGAATCGTCCAATCACCGGCAAGGCCAGTGTCTTTCCTAAGAAGTCCACCTGGTCGTATACCTGAGATATTCCGGCCCGTCCTAACCGGAGGGGCTTATCCGTTTGAAAATCGATTTCCAGGACTTGGGCCTTGGGCTGGATGTTGACCAGAACTTCATCAAAGATTGCCAGGAGTGCCACCTGCGATTGCCTGCCTCCCTGTTCGGCCACCGCAAGCAGGCGATACATGCCGATGGCCTCTTCGGGGATCAGGATACTGCCGCCAAAGGGAGGGGTACTCTTTGCCGTGGCGACAAGAGCTAGCTTCTGTTCAACAAATTCCTGCAGCATGTCTTCATCTTCCCCATACCAATAATAATTGACCTTGGTGACACCGGGGAGATCCTTCAACTCCAGAAGGACCGGAATGTGCTGGCCAGAATGGTGCACACTGAGGGGTTTCGGTTCGCTGATCGAGAACGGCCAGGCGGATTGATCCCCCCACGGCAGTGTAAGAGCAGTTAGGAGGCTAAGAGTCTTGAGAGAACACATAACGCGGGACATGTATATACCTCACAAGGAATCCGGTTCAGCTCCTTCTATCATAACATTCTTGTCCGGGCTTAAGGGAACAGGAAACCTCCCCAATTTTCATTTGTTCACCGTTAGGGAAAGTGTTCGGGTGTCACAAGAATGGCCTGACCTGTCGATGTGGTTTGATCTCACCGGCCGGGCAGGGCACCAAAGCATTTCCTTGCCATTTTACACTTTGGAGAGACGGGTGTTCCTCCGTAAGCCCACGGGGTGGATGACCTTTGGGTGGGTGAGTTGCCGAGTACCCACACGGCAGTATTATGATGAGAAAACGACTGATTTGAACTATCAAGCCGGCTCCGTTCTTGGAGAATGGCGCTTTGAATGTTGAAGCACCTGTTCAACGCCATGGGATAATTCTTGCTTGTGAGGCTTCCATCATGAATCCAACTGCCCCCACCCACATTCACATTTCCGGAAGATCACCGGTTGGTCATCCCCTTACGATTATTACCGTCATGTTTTTGAGTGTCCTTCTCGGTATTGTGGCCTATACGATCTCGACCATACACAATGAAAAATCTCACGCGATTCTCATCGATATGGCGGGCCGCCAACGGATGCTTCTCCAGCAGCATATCAACGAAGTTTTGCTGACGTCGCAGGGGATCCATGCTGACTACGGACGGACAAGGACATTGATCCTCTCGACGCTTCATGCGCTTATGGATGGCGGACCGGTCGTGATTGATGCCCAACGGGGGCAGACCCAAACCATTGTTGCCGTTCCTACAGAGGGCATGTTGGTCAAATTGGCTGAGCAACGGAATGCTTTCGACAAGATCATCGCCGTGTCTGATGACTTCCTCCTGGTGGCACCTGATCATCCGGAGTTTTCCCGGAAGCTTCAAACCCTTGGGACCCTGAACTCCATGGTCATTAGGATGGCGGATGATGTCGTCAAGCAATTAAACGCGTATTCTGAATCCACTCTGGGAACCATGCTGAAGTGGGAAGTTTTCATCGCCGTTTGCGTGGGATTATTCGGCATCGTGGTGACCAGCCAAGGCGTCAGAACTGGTCGAAGGCTGGAAAATGAAATGGCGGAACGGAAACGTGTCGAATCCTCCTTGCGGAATAGTGAACTCTTCCTGCATTCCATCGTGGAAAACCTTCCTCATATGATTTTCGTGAAAGATGCCGTTAATCTCCGATTTCTCCTCTTCAATAAAGCCGGGGAAAATCTCCTTGGCTATCCACGGGAGGCCATGATCGGGAAGACGGATTATGACTTTTTCCACGAACCGGAAGCGGATTTCTATACCTCGAAGGATCAGGAAGTCTTGGCAGGGAAAATTCCCCTGGATATTCCAGAAGAGGTGATTTACACCAAGTCTCAGGGTATGAGATATCTCCACACCAAAAAAATTCCGATCTTGGATGCCGAGGGGAATCCTCAATATCTTTTGGGAATCTCAGAAGATATTACTGAGCGGAAACAGGCCGATGAACTGGCCCGCAAGGACGAGAATAAATTTCGAGCCATTTATGAACAGGCCCCTTCCGGTATTGCAACCTTGGATTCACTCAGCGGGCAATTCACTCAAATCAATCAAAAGTATTGCGACATTACCGGGTATTCGCAGGAGGAAATGCTCAATCGAACGTTTAAGGTGCTCACGCATCCGGATGATCTTCAAGCGGATTTGGATCAGATGCAGGAACTTCTGGCCGGCCGAATCAGTCATTTTCAAATGGAAAAACGGTATATCCGGAAAAACGGTGACGTCATTTGGGTGAATCTGACGTGCGTACCCTTGTGGCTGGAACCTACCGATATTCGTCAGCATATTGCGATGGTTGAAGATATTACCTACCGGAAGCGAGCGGAAAAATCTCTGCAAGAAAGCGAAGAACGGTATCGGGCACTGTATGACGACAATCCCTCGATGTATTTCACGGTCGGGCAGAATGGTCAGGTGCGCTCTGTCAACAAATTTGGAGCCGAGGAACTCGGATATTCAGTTGAGGAATTGATCGGCCGACCGGTCATCAATTTGTTTTTCGATGATGATCGGGACCAGGTTCTGCGACGGTTTGAACACTGCCTGCAAAATCCGTTGGAGGTGTTTACCTGGGAGTTTCGTAAGGTGCGGAAGGATAAGAGTGTGTTGTGGGTGAAAGAATCGGCACGAGCGGTGCATAATAAAGAGGGAGAGATCGTTGTGCTGATCGTGTGTGAGGACATTTCTGAGCGTAAGGTGACGGAAAAAGCCTTGAAAGAATGGAAAGCGCTGACGGAAAGTATTCTGGGACAGTTGCCAAAGGGATTTGCGTACCGTTGTCTTAATGACAAGACATGGACCATCGTCTATGTGAGTGACGGGATTGAAGACGTGACAGGGGTTCCGGTCTCCGATTTTTTGAGCGGCAGGACCACCTATGATACGTTAATGGCTCCCGGTGAAAATGAGCGGGTCTGGCCAATTGTCCAAGATGCCTTGGCAAAACGCCTCCCCTATGAGAATGAACATCAGATCATTACCTGTGACGGTAAAAAGAAATGGATCCTGGCTCGTGGCCGATTTATATTCGATGAAACAGGAAGCCTGCTCTATCTGGATGGGTTAAACGTGGATATTACCGAGCAGAAACACATCGAGGGTGAGCTGAGGACCAGCGAAGCACGGTTCCGGTCGTTGGTGGATCATGTGCCGTTCTGTATTTATGAAATTGGATTGGACGGGCGGGTGAGTTCGATGAACCGGGCCGGCCAGAAAATGATCGGGGCCCAGGATGAATCTCAGGTGCTCGGCCGTTCGTACTTACAATTAGTGGAAGGCGGTGATGGTAAGGGGTTGCTGGAACATTTTCTTCAGGCCGTCCAGGGTCAACCGGTGGACTTCGAATTCAAGGTGATCTCGCCTGAAGGGGTACATGTGTACTGGAAGAGTTTCATTCCCATTCAGGGAAGTGATGGCGAGGTACTCAAAGTAGTCGGAGTGACCGATGATATCACTGAACGGCGGCAGGCGGAAGAACGATTGCGGGAAAGTGAGAGCAAACGAATCGAGGCTCTCAGCCAAAGCGATACTCTGAAATCAGCCTTGCTCTCATCCGTGTCTCATGAGTTGCGAACTCCCCTCACTGCGATCAAAACTTCTGTGTCCAACCTGATGGACCATGCTTCGTATTCTGAAGAACCCATGCACCATGAATTTCTCAATGGGATTGATCAGGAGATCAACTATATGTCCCAATTGGTGAACAATCTTCTCAACATGTCTCAAATTGAGGCGGGAACGCTGGTGCCCCACCGGGAGTGGCATCCGCTGGAAGATCTGGTGGAAGGAGCGCTCCGCCGGACAGGACTGACCATAGAAACCCGGAACATTGAGATCCATTTTCCTGAGGAGGTCCCACCGGTTTTTGTCGACGCCGTGGAGATGCAGCAGGTCCTGATCAATTTGTTGGATAATGCCGTGAAGTATTCATTTCCGGATTCACGGATTGGAATACAGGTTCGCGTGTGCGATCAACTGATAGAAGTTGAGGTTGCCAATGAAGGTGAACCGATTCCGACACATGACTTGGAACGTATCTTTGAACGGTTTTATCGTCATCAGTCACCTCGCGAACATCCGATCCGAGGCACGGGGCTGGGTTTGGCCATTTGTAAAGGAATCGTAGAAGCCCATGGAGGTCGGATTTGGGCCCAGTCGACCGGGACCGAGGTGAAGATAACCTTTACGGTGCCGCTCACAGAGTCCATGGCCAGTTTTACGCTTGAAGGGCTGCATAAAATCTAAGGAGCATGATGAGTCAAGGCGCCAGAATATTGGTGGTGGATGACGAACCGCAAATCCGTCGCTCTCTACAGGTCAGCTTAGAAAAAAAACACTATGTGGTGATGACGGCGGCTTCCGGAGAAGAAGCCCTGGAGGCGATGGTTCATCGGCCCCCGGATGTGGTGATTGTGGATCTCATTCTGCCATCGATTGATGGAATCGAACTCACCCGTCGTATTCGTGAACGATCTCCTGTCCCCATTATTGTCCTCTCAGCGATTGGGGATGAACGGAAAAAGGTCGAGGCCCTGGAGAGCGGAGCTGATGATTACGTCACGAAACCATTTGGAATGGAAGAGTTGTCGGCCAGGGTCCGGTCAGCCTTGCGAAGATCGGTCATGTTGATCGGCACGGAACCCGTGTTCAAAAGCGGAGCCCTTTCCGTCAACTTTGAACGGCGGGTCGTTCAACTGGACGGCAGTCCTGTCAAACTCACCCCGACAGAGTACGATCTCCTAAAATATATGATTCAGCAAACCGGAAAAGTTCTCACACACCGGACACTGCTGACGGCGATTTGGGGGGAGGCTTATGCCGATCAAGCCCAATATCTTCGAGTGTTCATTGGCCAACTCAGAAAAAAATTAGAACGGAATACGGCCCGCCCGCGATACATTCTGACTGATCCCGGCGTAGGTTATCGGTTTGCTCCTGATGTGCCGGAGGATAGTGCCTAGGCGACCCTAAAAGGCGAAGATCTCCCCCTCCTCTTTCATTTCCAGAAAATTCTTATATGGCCACAACCCATAAGGAATGATGCCGTTCCTGACGCGTGTTGCCTTCCACAAAAAAAGAAACATCACGATCCGTGGGAATCCGGTTCGATACTGAGCGCAATCTGTTTTGTTCAAGTCAAGATTCGCGGTCCGTTGGAATCTTTATGAACAATTTATAGGGGGTTCCGCGAATAAGAATAGTGCCTTTATGGCCCAAGCGAGTACCCTATCAATAGAGATAAAAGGGCATAACTGTGTTTTTGTGAAACGGAGGTTGGACGTGCCACCTTCCATATTGGTTGTTGACGATGACCAAGATATCTCCCTGATGTTGCAAGACCGTCTAACGCTTCTTGGTTTTCATGCTTCGACGGCAAGTCATGGAGCTGAGGGGATGGCCATGTTTGAAATCCTGGTATTCGATGGAATTCTGCTCGATATTCAGATGCCGGTTATGGATGGGTTAACCATGTTGGAAAAAGTGCGCGAACGATTTCCCAAAATGCCGGTTATTGTGATGACCGCAGAACTCAATAAGGAAAAAATTCTTCAGGCCATGGAACGAGGGGCGAATGACTATCTGCTAAAACCCATTGATCTCGACCTTTTTGCAAAGAAATGCCATGCCGTCTTTGGAGCAAGACCGGACGACGGCGACGGCTCGATCGGGAGGTCAGCTCAGCCATCCTGATGGGCCCTTTGGAAAGGGGTCAAGAGGGAGTGGAAGGGATTGTGTATGAAGCAGATTCTCTTAGTTGATGATTACGTAAGTGGGCGACAGGTGCTTCGGGAGAAACTGGAGATGCATGGCTATGTGTGTCAGGAAGTGGAGGATGGCGCTGAGGCACTTAAGGCCATTCAGGCGGAACACTTCGATCTGGTCATTACCGATAACCAAATGCCCGTCATGACCGGCCTGGAACTCCTTCAGTCTCTTGCCAAAAAACCCAAGAACCGCCGGCTCCCGATTATTTTGCTCACCGGCAATTTAACGGAACCTTTGCAGAAGGCCGCCAGGATGGCCGGAGCCTCCGCGATTTTCAAAAAGCCCTACAAAGACCAGGAGCTCCTCTCGGCAATCACCCGGATATTCGGAGAGGGTTAGAACGAGTTTCTTCTCGTCATGGCCTCGTGTGTGCGGCCGGCGGGAAGAAGCGAAAAATTTACGGCACAGGGCAGGATATCAATAGCCAGGTCAGAAGCGCCGGATTACCGGGCAGACCCGGTAACGTGGGGGATGGTCTTATACGGCAATCTGCTCCGCGTCGGTGTCCTCATCCATCCGATTTCGATCCTGTTGTTTGAGCACCCAGGCGGGTACGGGACGAATATCCCAGATTATGCCGCAGAGCTGAAGCCCCTTCAGGAGATAGTACGTAATATCGATTTCCCACCATCGAAAGCCTTGACGGGTCGCGCTGGGATACCGGTGATGGTTATTGTGCCACCCTTCCCCCAACGTGAGGATCGCCAAGAAAAAATTGTTCCGGCTCTGATCTCCTGTCGCGTACCGTTGGCTGCCGAACCGATGGGATAACGAGTTGATCGTAAAGGTGCCGTGCCAGAGGGCCACGGTGGAAACCACGAATCCCCAAAACAGCATCTGCCACCCATTCGTTCCAAGCGCCGGATAGAAGTTGCCGAGCCATTCACCAAAGAAAAACAGACTGACCGCCAATATCAGCGGAACCAGGGTATCGAATCGATCCAGAAACCGTAATTCCGGAAACCGGGAAAAATCCTTGATACGCTTCAGTTTCGTCGAAAGCTGACCATGGGTGAGAAACCATCCCATATGACTTCCCCATAAGCCGTGCTGGACAGGAGAGTGAACATCGGTGGGTTGGTCGGAATGGGCATGATGCAGGCGGTGATTAGCCGCCCACCACAAGGGCCCTCGTTGGACCGCACTGGCTCCCATGAAGGCAAACACAAATTGCATCACTCTGGAGGTTCGAAACGTCCGATGTGAAAAGTAGCGATGATAAAATCCGGTAATGGCGAACATCCGCACGACATACAACATCACGGCCATTGTGACGGCCACCGGACTCCACCCAACCCAAAAGACGAAGACAAGGGCGACATGTAGGGCCAGAAAGGGAAAGGTGCGCACCACATCCACTTTGCGACTTTCCTTGTCCGAAGCCCATCCAGGCTCTTCATAACTATCCACCCACCGTTTCATCAGTTTTAAGAAGCCGACTCCGCCCCGTCGATTTTCTGACATCGTGTTACGATCCTTTCTCCTGCATGGGGAATCCGAGCTATTGACAGCGCACACTGCAGTAAAATCCATCCGTGCGATCATTCAATGTCTGGCGATCCGGTTTTCTCTCTTTGGTCAATGGAGGGAATTTTGCAAACCCCGCACGATAAACCAGAGTAATCCCGTATTGCAAATAAAATTTCAATGGAAATCGAGGCTTCGCGAACCTGCCGGAAGGCATATATTCTGCGTGCCCTGCTCGAAGAGGACCAAGGCGGATAAACCTTAAGAAGCCGGAGGAAAAAAACCTCATGGCCGCACGCAAGCTTTCATCGGATGATCGGCTCCCCGCCATCAACTTTCCATTGGTCGGCGGTGGCAACGTGACATGAGGACAACACCCAAAGAAGGGTAATCGGCAGTTGGTTTTTGAGAATCGAGGCCAGGATTGCCCGATCTGTAGGCAATACCTCACAAAACAGAAGATCGTAAAAAGTATATGTCTGTACATAGGAGCCGAAGTCCTCCCCGTCTCGTCCCTGACATAGGACAATTAACGGTGAATCTCTAGTTGCCTTCTTTCAGGCAACCTTCAATAAACTGAATCAATTCGGTCATGTCGCCGTCATCGGCCTTTTTCATGGCCCGGATATATCGTTCGCGAACCTGGTTCCCCTGGGGCATGAGATGGATTTGCGGCCACTGCGGAATGGCCTGGTGACGTGAATGCAAGAAAATATCGGTCATCAGCCTTGCATGCCGCTTGTTCCCATGGATAAACGGTCGAATAGAGGTCAGGCGGTGCTGAAGTCGTGCGGCCACCTCCACAACCGGCATGGTGGAATTCGTCCCGTCCCAAATACCAAAATCCGCCGTTAACCGTTCAATCTGTTCACGAATCAAGGACGGCTCAACGCCAGGATTCCGTTTGTTCTGGCGATACTGCCCTCCCCATTTCCAAATGGTTCCGAACATATCCGCATGCACTTTGCGGATAAAATCATCCGTGAGCCATTCGGCTCCTTGCTTTTTCCTGCGTGCGCGAAACACATATTTGTCATACGCCCGGCTGATGGCTTCGGCCTCGGCGGCGTTGCGGTCAGCCCGTGTGGATAAATGGCGGAGGATAAGGCCTGAGATATCCCCTGCCGGTGTTGCGCCGAGGGGACTGGCATCATCGGTCATGGTCAGGGCGCCACAACCGTTCTCGAGTATCACGTAGAATTTCCTCTGTTCGTTTTTCCAGAAGTTTCGCAAAGATCTCTTTGTCCGGTGCCTGTTCTTCGAGCGCCATGGTCCCCATGGTCTTTTTCAACCGTTGAAGGGCTATCGATTGGGCACGCCCTCGGAGGATATCTTCCAGGGGTTGTTGGAGCCGGGGTTCGAGGCTGAGGTGGCAGAAAAGACCTTCATAGATCCGCTGCAGGGTGCTGACGCGAGGGT
Organism: Nitrospirales bacterium; assembly: GCA_050248735.1. Classification (GTDB taxonomy): domain Bacteria; phylum Nitrospirota; class Nitrospiria; order Nitrospirales; family UBA8639; genus JACKFE01. The sequence goes on from JBFWRU010000009.1 coordinate 181,655, forward strand.
CGGCTTTTCCTGATTCGATTGCCACCAGGTTGGCTTGCGTAATGTTGGCGCGTTTGGCGAGTTCTGCCTGTGTCATTCGAAGAGACGTACGCAACAAACGAATCCAATCGCTGGGTTTGAAATGGTGGTCATCAGATGAGGGAGCAACCGTGAGTTTTGATAAAGCAATATCATCGACAATCGTCGTCTGATTCTTTTTCTTCACTGTATCATCATATACCGTAAACAATATTAAATCAATAAATTACAATATTGTTAAGGACATAAGATAATAAATATTTAATATTGAATACAATATTAATATGGAGGCATATCTATTTGAATTAATTGAATTTTCTAAAGCCGTCATGGCGAAAATGTCGCCTGCCGAGGGAGAAGGGGAATGAAATAAATGGTGTGCCCAGTGCCCTTTACCCGAATCAGCATCCCTTTCCTAGCGTTTCCCACATGGACCCTGAAACATTTTTCCGGCAGACCGTTGCAAGCTTCGACGTCTCCTGAATTTAAGATCTAAAGTGTATGGCCGAAACATGAGTAAGTCCGGCCGTCTTGGCTTAGGAGTCTGAAGTTTGTATTCCCGTCAAACATGACCAAGTTCGCGGCATCATCTTATCAACCCCGCTTTCTTTATAAGGGCCTATCTATGAAAACTGAGAAAACTGGAAAATTTCGATTAGTGACCCGCAGTGATTTTGACGGGCTGGTCTGTGCGGTACTACTGAAAAAAATGGGGATTATTGAGGACATCAAGTTTGTCCACCCGAAAGATATGCAGGACGGCAAGGTGGCCATCTCGGCCAACGATATCACCACCAATCTTCCGTATGTGGAGGGAGTTCATCTCGCGTTTGATCATCATCTGAGTGAGACCATTCGGAATAAGGGCGAGCGGAACAATCATATCATCGATCCGACGGCCCCTTCTGCCTCGCGGGTAGTCTACCGGTATTATGGAGGGGAAAAAACCTTTCCTCCCGCATGGAATGAGATGATGGATGCGGTCGATAAAGCCGATTCGGCCCAATACAAAAGCAACGAAATTCTTAACCCCCGTGGCTGGGCCTTGATGAATTTCATCATGGATGCGCGTACCGGACTGGGGCGGTTCAAGGAATTTCGGATTTCCAATTACCAGTTGATGATGGAACTCATCGAAAAATGTATCAGCCTCAGTGTCGAGGAAATCATCGCCCTGCCGGATGTGCAAGAGCGCGTGCAGCTCTTCCAGAACCACGCTGAATTGGGGAAAGCACAGATCCGGCGGTGCTCGACCGTCCATGAGAATCTGGTGGTATTGGATCTGCGCGATGAGGAAACAATTTATGCCGTCAACCGGTTTATGATTTATGCCCTGTATCCGGACTGCAACATGTCCATCCATGTGATGTGGGGGTTGAAAAAACAAAACACCGTGTTCGCGATTGGAAGGTCGATCGTCAACCGGAGTTCAACCGTCAATATCGGTGAGCTTTGCCTCGAGCATGGTGGAGGCGGGCATCGGAATGCAGGCACCTGTCAGGTGGCCAATGAAGCGGCTGATGGCACGCTCAAAGAAATCATTGAGAAAATTCACATGCAAAGCCTGACTCCGGTCGGTAAGGCATAGGATGCGCCGCACTGACAGGACGGAGATTTAGCCTGTGAGGGTGTAACACGCATCTCAATCCAGTCCATCTTTTGACGACCACGTTTCAACCATCCCTCATCTTCAGGAAAAGGGCTGCTGGAGGAAAATTCGCTCACCAGCCCTTTCTTCACGGCCGCTAAGCCATTGAAAGCATTCAGCCGTCGACGCTTCCATGAGCACACCAAGGGCATTATTTCGCCATGAGCTGCTTGTGAAATAAACTTGGCTTTAGGTTTATGTGGGACCTTTGGTGTCCTTGGGGCATTGTCCGTTGTTCCAGTGCGATCAAGAGTGGCCGGGCGACAACGACCCTGTGGGGATCGATATCTTTCGGTTTGCCAACAATGGGAGAATTGTCGAGCACTGGGATGTGCTTCGGGTGATTCCGGAGACTTCAAAGAACGACAACACGAAGTTCTCAGCCATTAAGCATGTCTGACTGCTTTTGGCTGTGAGTTCAACTGGTCGCGGCAACACAGGCCTGAAATCTCTCTGCTGGTGTTTCGTAGTGTAAGGTTTTTCTCGGACGTTCGTTCAACTGCCGCGCCACTTTGTTGAGCTGTGCTTGCGTATA